>JBCNVK010000009.1:0-96007 GCA_039630245.1 Bacteroidia bacterium | reverse complement strand
GGAGAACTCACACCACTCTATTCAAACATCCGAGGAGTAGGTACTTCTTGGCATTTTAGCTACCACTTTAGCCATTCTCATAGACTTTCTCTAGAGGGTATGGGCTTTACCACGACTTCCCAGCACTTTACCTTAGAGAGAACTAGCTATGTCAATCCGAATATCAGCTTAGAGCCAAGGCGTATCTACTATCCTACTTTTCTTTTACAGCGCCAGTTTTTGGTAACCTTAAGGCCTACGTGGCATTTCTGGTTTTCGGACAGCTGGCGTGTGGCTTTGCAGCTGGGCCTTCTCAGCCAAGCTCAGGATATACCTCAGACCGGGGCTATGAACTATATCCAGTATCCAGGCGGCTCTACCTTTACTTATGAGCAGGAGCTTTGGGGAGATTATGAGATCTATGCCCAGGTATGGACCTCTCGGGCCTGGAGTAGGCAGCTCTATACGCACCCATGGGTAGAAAAGCAGTGGAGGCTGCCTCAAGGCTGGCTCCAGTGGCGAGTAGGCGGCTGGTACTCCGCAGAAGGGCAGACCCTCCGCGCACGCCAGCTGGGCTTTATGCCCGATACCGCCGGCGGCGCCCCAAATGTGTTAGACCCACAAGTATATGCTCTAGATTTCATTTCTACCGTCTACGCGCCTGAGCATATTCGGCCAGGTGGCTGGTACCTTATAGAGCGCACGGGAGACTTTCACCGCCACCGTGGCCAAACTACTACTGCGGCGGGTTACACTTGGCTGCGCAGTGGATTGGGCCGCCGCTGGGAAGTTCTCTTGGGCCTGCGCTATGAGTTTTGGCAGCGCCGCCTATGGCATACGCCCATAGCCACCGAAACCGAGGTACCCCTCAAGACCTTCCAAGACCAGCACGCTCTACCCGCTCTACTCCTCAAATATCAGTTTTCCGAAAGGCATGTTCTGCGCAGTGGGGCTAATGTGACCCTCATTCGCCCACCTCTACCTTCTCAAGTACCTTTGCCCTATTTTAGATTCTTCACAGCTTACTACTGGCAGGGCGATACAAATATATCAACTGGCCGAAGCTACAACGCAGAGATACGCTACGAATGGCTCAGAGACAAAGATAATATTTTAGCCTTTGGTATCTTTTACAAGTATCTCCGGGACCTACCTGAAATTTACCTCGTGCCTGCCAGCTACTTGGCCGTCGTTACATACTCCAACCGCCAGCGCCGCTGGGGTGAAATATGGGGCTTAGAAATAGAGCTTCGCCGCGTATGGTGGGAGTCCGAAAAGAATCGCCTCTGGAGCTACCTCACCCTAACCCTAAGCGAAAGTGCCGTAGAGCAGAACTTCTGGCGGAAGTTAGGTCGGATGGATGGCCGCCTTCAGGGGCATGCCCCTATCGTCGGGAATCTCGGGGTTATCTATCAGCGCCCTCAGTGGGAGGTAGCCCTATTTGGCAACTATACGCATAGCCAAATCTAGGCTTTAGGCTTTGATCCGTATGTTTTTCCTCACATTGTAGAGGAAAGCCGTCTGCTGGGTGAGGCTCAAGTGACCTATCGGTTAGGGAAGCGGTGGGAGGTGCGTCTGGCTATAGCTGATTTTATAAATATGCCCTACCGCCGCACGCAGCGCGTAGGCAATCAGGACCGTTTCGTTGCTGGGCGCGATGCTACTCCCTACTGGGAGCGCTGGGCTTATAGGGGCTACCTCACCCTACGCTACCGCCTAAATTAGCTCTATGCTGGAGTAAATAGCGCCTCTTTTCTATCTTTAGGCTGTGGCAGAGGCGCAAAAGCCTATTTCATCATCGCTTAAGCCTTTGGATATCCTACCTGCCTCATACGACGGCTGCATAGCCCTTTCAGATAACCTGTCTTTTTTGCGCCGTCTTCCGGACTCCAGCATAGACCTCATCTACATAGACCCGCCCTTCAATACTGGCAAGGCCCAAACGCGCCTCTCCCTGCGAACCGTAGCCGACGCCGAAGCAGGCGACCGAATCGGCTTTGCCGGTAAGCGGTACCGAACCATACAGGAAGCCGAACTAAGCTACCCTGACGCTTTTAAGAATTACCTGGACTTCCTTCGCCCGCGTTTGGAAGAAGCACGGCGGGTGCTTAAGCCCTCTGGCTCGTTCTACTTTCACATAGACTACCGAGAGGCACATTATTGTAAAGTGTTTCTTTTAGACCCCATCTTTGGGCGCGAAAACTTTCTCAATGAAATCGTCTGGGCCTATGACTATGGCGGACGCGCTCGCAATCGCTGGCCCGCTAAGCACGATACCATCTTCTTCTATGCCAAAGAGCGAGGGAAACATATCTTCAATTGGGACGAGATTGAACGAATTCCCTACATGGCGCCGGGGCTTGTAACTCCCGAGAAAGCCCAGCGAGGTAAGGTTCCTACGGATGTCTGGTGGCATACTATCGTAGGTACAAACAGTCGGGAGAAAACGGGATACCCTACCCAGAAACCCTTGGGTATTCTGCGCCGCATTATTCAAGCCTCCTCGCCTAAGGGAGGCATCGTGCTGGACTTCTTTGCCGGCAGTGGTACGACGGGCATGGCTGCCCTACAGCTAGGCCGACGCTTCATCTTAGTGGATAATCACCTGCCTGCGCTGGAAGTGATGGAGAAAAGATTTGCTGAGGCGGGGGCGAAGATCTTGTGGATAGGGTATAGACCTAAAACCCAACGGCACCGGAATCTATTCTCGCAGGAAGTGTGAAATACGGATAGCTTTCCCTCCCCCTCTTACCTCAATGTAGGGGGAGAAGTGAAAGGATATTTAGCAGGTTATCTCTTTCTTCCAAGGCTCCACACAACTATTGGTAGAGCCTCAAGCAAACAGAATAGAGAGGCGGAGTGGATATTTGCGATAATTATGCCCAGTAAAGCCATTCTGTATCTGGCCGACAGCCGAGCGATGCCTGAGCTAGCGGAAGGCTCTATAGCCGTGGTAATTACTTCTCCGCCCTACTGGCATATCAAGGACTACGGCATTAGGGGGCAAATAGGCCATGGGCAGTCGCTCCATGAATACCTTCATGATCTCGCTCGGGTATGGCAGGAATGCTGGCGAGTCTTAGCGCCAGGGCGCCGGCTCTGTATCAATATCGGAGACCAATTTACCCGCAGCGTCGTATATGGCCGGTACCGAGTGCTTCCCCTGCATGCCGAAATAATCGCCCAGTGTGAAAGGATAGGATTTGAATACCTCGGCAGCATTATCTGGCAAAAGAAGACTACGCTGCGTCCCAGCGGAGGCGCCGTAATTATGGGCTCTTTCCCCTATCCGCCGAATGGAATCGTGGAACTGGATTACGAGTACATTTTGCTTTTTCGCAAGCCGGGTAAGGCTGAGCCCCTTCCTATGGCCAACCGAGAGGCCTCTAGGCTCAGTCGGGAGGAATGGAAAGCCTACTTTACAGGACACTGGCAATTTGCTGGGGAGCGGCAAGCGCAACATGAGGCCATGTTTCCCCTAGAGCTACCTTGGCGCCTCATTCGTATGTTTTCTTTTGTTGGAGAGACGGTACTAGACCCTTTTGCTGGTAGTGGAACCACCCTAGCGGCTGCCCTACAGCTTGGACGAGATGCCATAGGTTATGAAATCCAAGAGGGCTTTCTGCCGCTTATTCGGGAGAAGGTAGGCGGAGAGTTATGGGGCAGTTTAGAGATTCGGCGGCGGGCGCAGGTTATCCCACCTGTCGCGCCGCCAGCGGATTACCGCCCCTTCCTGCAGGAGGTACAGCCGCCCCGAAAGACCTTCACCGAAGAACCTACCTATCGTATCGTCCAAGCCGAAGTAGGGGAAGGGCGCGTATGGCTTACCACCGCCCAAGGCCAGCGCTTCTACCTAATAGGGATAAAGATTCCTCCCCAGAAGCAGGCGGAGGCCATCGCTTACCTAGAGAAATATGTACGAAAGAAGCGTATATTGCTACGCATGGAGACGGAGGAGGGCGCCTATGTGTATCTGAAAAATAGGCTCTTCGTCAATCGGAAGATGATAGAAATGGGGCTGGCGGTAGCCGACGATGAGCCACACAAGTATAAAGAGAAATTCATTAGAGCTCAAATTAGGAATATTGATAAGTAGTATGAGTAAGGAGTGGATACTAAATGCCGCGTTCAACAGATGGCAGTTCAACCGACCTAAGTATGTGGGAAAACTTTCGGAAGCAATAAGGCAATGCTCCCCAAAGTCGCTAAGGCAATGGAAGAATTACTACTATAAGAATGTTAGGCCTGAAGGCGGGATGAAAGGTAGCACAATGAAAGAGCATTTAGAAAATGTAGGACGAGAACTTTATCTCAAGATCTCCGAAAATATCCACGCTGAAGTAGAATCTATAACCGAAAAGGATTGCATTGACTATGTCAAAGATGTGGTTATAAGAAGAACATTTGAAGGGTATATCACTGAGCGTGAGACTATCTATAAGCAAGTATCAAAAGAACTTGGACTCGAGCTCAAGCCTGCCCCGGATAGGTGGGACAGAGCTTATAATATAGACTTCTATGCCGAAATCGGAGATAAGCTCATAGGAATTCAGATCAAGCCCATCACTTACCAGCAATTTCTAGATTCGCACAAGTGGCACGAGTGGATGAAAAAGAGTTTCAGAAAGTTTGAGAGGAAAGAAAGTGGAAAAGCTTTTGTAATATTCTCCACAAAACTGCCTAACGGAAGGAAAGGGATAGCGAATCCTGAGGTGCTACAGCAGATAAAAGCTTTTATAGAGGATGCAAGAAAAAGACAGGCGTAAAAGCTCTTCTACCTCCTCCTTTGGCACTTCTGCCCGTGTCTCTCACGACTCGAGCGCGTTTTATGCTCGGCAGCTTATTCAGAGCTACCAAGCGGCTTTTCCGCCCCAGCCCTACGCCCCTGAAGAAAACGAACTGCCCCTTTCGCTCCGCAATCAAATCTTTTGCAAGTCTGCTGAAGACATGAGCGAGCTGCCTACGGGCAGCATTCATCTCATGGTTACTTCGCCGCCCTATAATGTGGGCAAGACTTATGACGCCGATCTGACCTTTGAGGAATACCGCCGCTTTCTCAAGCGGGTGTGGCAGGAGGTGTATCGGGTGCTGGTGCCAGGCGGACGCGCTTGCATCAATGTAGCCAACCTCGGTCGCAAGCCGTATATCCCCTTGCATGCCTTTATCATTCAGGATATGCTGGAGATAGGCTTTCTGATGCGGGGGGAGATTATTTGGGTAAAAGAGGGGGGCGGCGCCCCTTCTACCGCCTGGGGCTCCTGGAAATCCGCCCAAAATCCCGTCATCCGCGATGAGCATGAGTACATCCTAATATTCTCTAAGGGCGCCTACAACCGCGTGAAAACACAGGGTAAGCAAGATACGATGACAGAGGAGGAGTTTATTACCTATACGCGCAGCGTATGGTATATGCGCCCCGCTTCAGCCAAGCAAATAGGCCATCCGGCGCCCTTTCCTGAAGAGCTTCCCTACCGGCTCATTCAGCTCTATACCTTCGCTGGCGAAATTGTCTTAGACCCCTTCATGGGCAGTGGGCAGACGGCGATAGCCAGTCTCAGGGCGAGGCGATACTTTGTGGGATATGAGATTGATGAGCAGTATGTAAAGCTAGCCAATAAGCGAATAGTACTTGAGGCAAGGCTAGCGCTTTGAGTGAGAATTTTCTTCCTTGCGAGATCGGGGTTTTTAGTAGATTTGCTCTATGCCCTTAGTGCTACCTGCGCTAACTAGCAAGCTAAGTTCAGTAAGTTCAGCTAGAAAACGGCTCATTTCAGATAACTACGAAATCACCAAGGAGCAGGCGGCTTGTCAGGTAATTGCGCTTCCTAAAGGCTGTTTTTAGACTCTCCTAACCTCAGAGGAAGCCATTCCCAAAATCTAAACCTAAGATCTATACCTTGCGTAAGATGAAAGCTATAATTTCTCTTCTACCCAAGGAGAGACGGGACGAATGGCTTAGATGGGTATTAGCCTGGATCTTAGTTATTCTCCTTGCCAACAGCCTTCACACACTTGCGAAGTATTCCAGTCAGCCCTGTGTAGATCCGAGGCTCCGCGGCACGGTAACAATAGCAAATAAGTCATTCTGCCTAGTATGCGACGAATCTGATTCCTCAAGTTATATCTATCCATGGATCAACTGGCTGAACCATGGGGTTTACTGGGAAGACTGCCGTACACCGGTTTATGGTGCTCCCTATTTCTTTCTTTATTTACTCAGCCCCCACATGGCCCCCTTCGGAATTTATGTTCTGCAGGTTTTAGGGTTGGCTATTCTGTATGCTTCTTTGATGACGCTACTACCTTATGCGCCTGCATGGGGGGTAGGCTTGTTGGCTATTCTGTATGCTTCTTTGATGACCTACCCGGGAGAGCGCTTAGGTATAATAGGCAGGATAATACTAGTTGCTTTTTTAGCGATCCTACCCCTCACCTTCTACTACACACGCATCTTACTAACTGAGTCGCTGACGGCTACTCTTGTCGGATTGGGTACTCTTGCCCTTCAAAGTGAACGCCACTTTTTAGCGGGGTTATGCATTACCACAGCTGGCATGATGAAACCGGTTTATTTTATTCTACTTCCCATTCATGCAGGCTACCTTCTTCTTATACCGAGAACTTTCAGCGTTGAAGTGCGTTTCAGGCAAGCTGCCCTGTATGGTATGTCTCTGCTATTCACTGTGGCTCCATGGACTCTTAGGAACTGGATTTGGTACGGCGAGCTACGACCTGCCCATGGCTCAGGTACTACTCACTCGTTCGTAATCTTTTCAGATGATCTGATAAAATCCCGAATCTACTTCCAGTCCGAAACCGGCTTGCTAGCGTTTCAGCAAAATAATGAGTGTTTGGCTATACCCAAGTGGATCCTGTACCCTATAAACAAAAGCGAGGCTGAGATGAAACATTTACTCTTTTCTTCACCTCCCTCCAGCTGCGAAGAGAAATTAGAGATGGCAAGTAGGATTGATACCCTTAGGCATCACCTGTGGAAGCATTACGGCTGGTGGCTAGTAGTTCTTAGAATAGGGGAGTTCTACAAGTCCCTACTTCCATTACCCTCCAACGGATACTGGTGTAATACGAGTAAAAAGCAATTCATCTTTCTCAGCTCGCTTTATTTCTTTGGGTTACTTGGAGCTATTTTGCCCTATTCTCCATAAAAGAGTATAAGCTACTTTCTCTCAGTGCCCTAGGGGTAACATTTGGATACGCTCTCGTGGGGATAGGCGGATATAGGTACTGGGAATCCGTCGTTCCACTGCTACTCACTAGCTCTCTGCTTTTCTTAGTCCATACCTTATCCAAACTCAAATTCTACCTGTCTAAGCTGCTTTATAAAGCTTAGCTTGCGGATTACACCGAGACCCAGCCAGTTATGACTTGTTTTCTCAGGCGCTTCTGAACAAGCATAATTAGGATGAGATGAAGCAAAAGTGAAAACTCCGAGTGGTTCAAACTCTTAACTTGGTCTGCGCAATGCAGTCCTCCCTCAACGCGCTATTAGTAGGCATAGATCCATCGGCTTTGCACCTAAGCCGAGACTGCTTTGTGTTCCTCCGTGGGGATGCCCTTGCACTTCTTCCTCAACTGCCTGAAGGTTCAGTAGATGTAATTTTGCCGATCCTCCCTATTTCCTTTCAAATGATGGTACTACCTGCCATGCAGGCAAGCGAGTAAGTGTGAATAAAGGGGAGTGGGATCGCAGCCGTGGCTTCATGGAAGATGTAAATTTTCACCGAACATGGATAACCCACGCAAGGAGAATACTCAAGCAGAATGGCACTATTTGGATTAGCGGTACCCTCCACAATATCTATCAGCGTGGTTTTATTTTACAGGAACAGGGTTTCCATTTGCTGAATGACATATGTTGGTATAAGCTGAACGCGGCTCCCAACCTTAGCTGCACTACTTTTGCCCATGCTCACGAGACCCTCCTGTGGGCTAAGAAGAGTAAGGGTGCTAAACATTACTTTGCTTATCAACTTATGAAAAAGCTCTCTTTCCCTGAAGATACATTCAAGATCGAAGGTAGGCAAATGCGTTCCGTATGGAGCATTCCTACCCCTCTGCCCGCAGAGAAAAAGTACGGCAAGCATCCAGCTCAAAAGCCGGTGGCTCTTTTAAAGCGTATTTTACTAGCCTCCACCAAAGAGGGGGATATTATCCTAGATCCCTTTATGGGGGCTGGCACAACAGCAGTAGCTGCAGCTCTTATTGGAGAGCGATACTTTATCGGAATAGAGAAGGAGGTGAAGTACCTAAAGATTGCCCGCAAGAGGCTTGAGGAAGTTCTGATGCAGACTCCTCTTTTATGAGGCTTATAGACGCGCTTTGGGAAAGGATATTCAACTACTACAGGATAGGCGAGCATGACTTTGACGCCCAGCCCTTCTTCATTACTGCCGCTGAGATAAAAAAGGCTACCCGGCGATTTTCTGAAACAAGCCAACGCGAGATTCGCATTTTGTGTAAGCAGGATACACGCGAAGAACGACCCAAAGTTTTTCGAGGCAATAATCTCTTTATCTTGCCCATAAGAAACGGGGAATATGCTATTCTCAAGGGAGAGGGATATGTGGATATTCCCCCCTCTCCACCTCCCCAGAGATATCGGAGTAAGTTGGACTTTGAATTAGAGACATCTCGCATAGGAAATTCAGAAATGCAGCATTTAGATTATGCCTATGCGATAAGCATCTTGAGAGGCTTTTTAAAGGATTCCACATTATTTTTGGCAATTCGTGGCAGGAAATATATACCAGAATTCGAGTTCTATTTTGGTGCATACAAAGAACCTATTCATGTCAGAAGTGTTCAAACCGAAGTAGATGCTGGGTATGAGGGTAGGGATAGAGTCATACTTGTAGAGGCTAAAAATCGAGCCTTATCTAACATCATTATTCGCCAGCTTTATTATCCCTTTCGGCAATGGACCAAGCATACAAAGAAAAAGGTAGAAGTCGTACTTTTTGAGAAAAGCTCAGATGAATACAGACTTTGGCTTTTTGAATTTACCGAACCAAAGCGATATAACTCTATTAAGCTAAAGCATTCAGCAGCCTATTGTCTGGAAGCTAAAAGTGACACATTGTAGTAAAGCCTAAGAACCCTCATGTTTAGTGACCCTTTCAGGGGTTTACTAGTAGCCTTGCTCAAATAGGAAGAAAGGATCTCTGAGCCAGCTCTTTCAAGCTGAAACTCAGTCGGTTATCCCCCATCCTACCCGCAAGTGAGGGGGTTTTTCCTCCTTTGAGCTAAATTTGGGAGAGTCCTATGAAGAGAGGAGTATTGCAGTCTTTGCGTTTGCTTTTGCGGGAAGGAATGCATACCCACCGCTCGCTAATTCTTCATAGTGTGATTATTTTATGTGTCTTTGGGGTATTTTCCTACATTACATAATTAAGGAAGTCGCGCCAATTTGGTCCTCTACCGTGGCACATGCCAGATTGGGAAGGCTATCTTCTACCAATTGAATACTTAGTCAAGCAGGGTAGATACTGGCCGGATGCTAGAATGCCAGGCTATGGAGCTGTTTATCTCGTGGGCTACCTGCTTACCGGCGAGCCTCACGCTGCAAGATTATTGCTTATAGGCTTTAACTTTACCCTAACTTCCTGCGCCATATTAGCATCCGCTATATACATTTATAGGCTATCCCATTCCTTCCTACTCTTCTACCTTACAGCTGGGATATGGCTGTTTAGTTCTATTACCTACTACTGGCCTATGCTTCTTACAGATAATCCTACAGCTGCAGGTACAGCAATACTTATTATTCTTCTCCTAATGGGTAGATATGGCTGGGCAGGGGTATTATTTACCTTTCTCTTCTTTAGTCGACCTGCTTCTATTTTGATTGGGCTTCCAGCCCTTATGATAATAGCAAGCCGATCTGTTAACTTCTCTTCGTTTCTATATGCTACTATCCAGTTCGGAGCTCTACCTACCGTGGCAGAGATTGCATGGATAGTCAGAAACTACATACTTTATCGGGATTTCAGACCTGCAATGGGAAATGGGACAACTACTTGTGACCCAGCAGGTAGCAGTGATCTGATTGCTGATTTCCCGACTATTTCAGTTAGCTATGCCATAGGGCTCCCGCACTATACCGCCGCATATACTGCGCTTTGTTACGGAAGAGCCATAGACTCGGCCGATTTCTTCAAGCTCTTCTTGTCCTACCCTCTTAGCGCCCAAGATAAGCATGCGATTGCCTCTCTTCTAAGACTAACAGCTGCTACCGCAGCCGAGCTGTGGGATGAGGGCTATAGACTAACTCCTACCAATCGGGATAAAGTATGTTCAAAAATAGACTCAATTGAGAGACTGAGCCAAAAGATAGCTCGATCCATTTATGTTCCTCTACATGTAAGAATTATTAACAGGCTCATCTATACCTTATTTGCAGAACATATAGATAGGACGAGATCTTTCAATCCTCTAAATTGGGATCCGATTTTATCAGGCTACTTCATCTATAATCTTATAGGAGTCATGTTCATAACTTTTGCAGGGCTAGGGCTCATTTTCTTGGGTATGAGCTGCTATCGTAGGAAAAATGTCATCTTGAATTTAGCTCTCTACCTTATAGCTACCATAGTGCCGATATTTCATATTCTCTCTGGTATAATTCAGCAGAGGTATCTCATAACATACATTCCTGCTATGGGCTTCGTAGTACTGATTATGCTACACCTTGTCGGGAAGAAAATCAGTTTTTCTATTGCACTATAAGCAAAAAAACTATGACCTTTTTTTCCGACGGAAAGGGTTGAGCTTCTCCCGAAGGGGGCCTTCACCCTTTGCTACATAAGTGTGCAGGATATACTTAAGCCAGTACTTAACCTGAAGCGGCCAGAGCCCACCTCGCAGACGACTGCGTAGATTTCCATGTTCATCAATATAGTAGGGGAGACTATACCGCGAACCTTCTATCCACTGACCTGCTAGGCGACGATTTTCCCGAACATCAGCCTCATAAGCCTCAATCACTGAATTTGTCTGATAGATCTTAGAGAGACGGAGATGGTATGGTTCTTCATTAGGATGAAAGATTGGTAGGTAGTCAGTAGCATCTATAACTGGAATGCCTCGTAGCATACTATACGATACAAGCCAGCTATCCCAAAAATGTTTACCCACAGCAAAAGGAGGAACTCTCTGAAATAAAGACCTTTGGAATATGAAGATGTCAATATTACAGTGATAATGTCTGCCTAATATCGCATTTTTTATGGCCTGTTCAAAATCCCTACCTGGAGAGAGTCTCTTGTGGTCTATCAAGTAAGGTGAGGAAACGATAAGATACTTTTTCCACCTTTTTGAAACTATTTCCACAACGCTATGAACCCTATTTGACACAATTATGTCGGCATTCACATAGACAAGCAGGTCATACTTCGCCAATCGATAGGCCTGCTCAAATATAGAGCTAAGCAAAGGCACGCCACGCGGCGAAAAAGCTAAACAGGGTGTGGACTCTACCCCATACTCCTTCGCAACATTCTCTGTAGTGGGATGATCAGTCACTAGAATGATCTGAGGACGCGGCGTGAGCGAAAGCCAACTCTCTAGCGCAATTCGTTGGACATGCTCCACCTCAGGATCAGTAAAAGGTCTTGGACAAGCAAAGAGGGTATACATAATCTTTACCTTCTCTTTACCCTATGTGAGCCCCCTGACGGATTCGAACCGCCGACCTACTGATTACAAATCAGTTGCTCTACCGCTGAGCTAAGGGGGCGTTATTTTTTACGGCGACGCCCTTTCGTGCGCGAAAGGGACTCGCCAGCTAGGTGCGGATTGAAATCTACCAGCTCAATAAGCGCCATCTCAGCCCCATCGCCATGCCGCGGGCCAAGCTTCAGCACACGGGTGTAGCCGCCAGGCCGCTCGGCAATCGCCGGAGCTATAGTACTGAATAGCTCCTTGATAGCCTCCTTATTTTGAAGGTAGCCAAAAAGCATGCGCCGATTATGAAGGGTGTCTCGTTTAGCCCGCGTAAGGAGAGGCTCTATAAAGCGACGCAAAGCTTTAGCCTTAGCTAAGGTGGTAATGATACGCTTATGTTGTATTAGAGATAACGCCAGATTTCGCAGAAGCGCCTTACGGTGTGCGGCTTTTCGCCCAAGGTTATTTATCGTATCACCATGACGCATAGCAGGTCATTTTATATTCAGGTGGAAGTAGTCAGAAAAGGTTTGTAAGCGCTGAGGTCCATTCCCAGGCCCAGCCCCATACGCTTTAGCGCCTCTTCTAACTGCTGAATCGTGTGGGTACCAATCCCCCGAAACTTTTCTAAATCGGCTGGAGTAAGTTCTACTAGTTCAGCTAGCCGATAGACGCGCCCATTATGGAGCGACTTGAGCACCCCAGCGGTGATAGGCAGATTGAGTTCTACAATAGGTGTTTGCAACAAACGCAGGAGAGCTTCCTTAGGCATCTCTGCCCCTGGTTTAGGACTAGGCGGAGCAACGCTGACCGGGCTACTGCCCGAGGCCCGTGGCGCTACCGCCTCAGCCAAAGTCCTAAAATGGTCTACTAAAATCTGTATAGCGCTCTGGAGAGCTTCGCGCGGGGAGACCGTGCCTTTCGTTTCTATTTCTAAGACCAGCTGCTCATAATCCGCGCGCCCCTTGTATAGGATATTTTCCACGCGCGGCACTACCCGAATAACGGGGGAGAAGCTCGTATCTAAGATAATTTCATGGGGTTCTATACTGTCCTTGAGGAGAGCTTTATTTTCCTCGGCCAGCCGATAGCCGCGTCCCTTCCCTATACGCAGCTCCATCTGAACCACTGCGGAGGGATCCAGATTCATAAGCACAAGGTCTGGATTAGCTATTTCATAAGGGGAGAATTGCGCCAGCTCACCCGCCGTAAAGACCTCTTTGTGACGAATCTCCACAAAAATGCGCGGCGGGGCGCCTTCGTGTTTGGGCCTTAGGGCTACCTGCTTAAGATTGAGTACAATATCCGTTACATCTTCTATAACCCCCTCCACCACGCTAAACTCATGAAGCACACCTGGAATTTTGAGCCCCACGATGGCATACCCTTCTATGGAGGAGAGAAGGACGCGCCGCAAAGCGTTGCCTATCGTAGTCCCATAACCTGGCTCCAACGGCCGCAGAGCATACTTGCCCAAATAGCGGCTCTCCTCTATAACTTCAAGGATTTCTGGAAGGACTAATGGATCCGAAAGCAGAATAGCCATACCCTACTTGGAATATAATTCTACAATAAGACGCTCTTGAATGTTTTCAGGTATCTCCGCTCTACTGGGGATGTAGAGAAAGGTGCCAGCATATTCTCCTTTGCGCACTTCTAGCCAAGCGTACTTGGAACGGCCTTGGGTTTCAAAGGCTTTTTGGAGGGCAGGATTGGTGCGTGCTTTGGGCGAGAGCGCTATCACATCACCCGGTGAGACGAGATAAGAGGGGATATTTACTTTTTTACCATTTACTTGAATATGGCCATGGGATACCAGCTGGCGGGCGGCACGGCGCGTGCGCGCAAATCCAAGCCTATACACTACATTATCCAAGCGACGCTCTAAAAGCTGGAGTAGGTTTTCGCCCGTATTGCCTTTCATGCGGCCCGCTTTCTCAAAGAAGCGGCGAAATTGCCTTTCCAATACACCATAGATGGCCTTGGCCTTCTGCTTTTCCATAAGCTGGCGTCCATACTCGCTCGTTTTACCGCTGCGCTTAAAGCGACCATGAATACCGGGCGGATAATTCTTACGACTAAGAGTACGAGAAGGGCCGAAGATTGGCTCACCGAAGCGGCGAGCTATACGCAAACGTGGACCAGTATAGCGTGCCATAGCCTATACGCGTCGTGGTTTTGGGGGCCGGCAGCCGTTATGCGGGATAGGCGTAATATCCCGAATGCTGCGCACCTGAATGCCCGCCGCTTCAATCGCCAGCAGAGCCGCTTCGCGTCCGGAGCCAGTGCCTTTCAGATAGGCATCCACGACGCGTAAGCCAGCCTCATAAGCGGCAGCGGCGGCAGCTTGCGCCGCCACCTGTCCAGCATACGGCGTATTCTTTTTAGAACCTCTAAAGCCAGCCCGACCCGCTGAACTCCAAGTTATAGTATTCCCCGCAGAGTCGGTGAAAGTAATAATGATATTATTGAAGGTGGCTTGAATATAAACGCGCCCCTCAGGACCAGCTTTTATCTTTTTTCGGGCACGACCTTTCTTATCTGGTGCAGACATATTATTTCTTAGGAGCTTTCTTCTTTCCAGCCACGGTTTTGCGCTTGCCCTTACGCGTGCGGGCATTCGTACGCGTGCGCTGACCATGCACGGGCAGGCCTAATTTGTGGCGCAGACCACGATAGCACCCAATCTCTATTAGGCGCCGTATATTCATCTGCACCTCGGCGCGCAGCTGTCCTTCTACGACATAGCCGCGCTCAATTACCCCGCGCACGCGCGCCACTTCTTCTTCCGTCCAGTCCTGTACCCGCTTATGCGGGTCTACCCCAGCTTGGGCCAGCACTTCACGGGCCGTAGTGCGGCCTATACCATAGATGTAACGCAGCGCAATAAAACCAGGCTTATTACGCGGCAAATCTACCCCAGCTACCCGAGCCATTTAGCCTTGCCTTTGCTTGAGTTTGGGGTTCTTCTTATTGATAATGTAAATCCGGCCTTTGCGCCGCACCACGATACAGTCGCTACTACGCCGACGAACAGATGCCTTGACCTTCATAGCTCTATCTATTTATAGCGATAAATGATTCGCCCTTTGCTAAGGTCATACGGTGATATTTCCACGGTAACCTTGTCCCCTGGAAAGATGCGAATAAAGTTCTTTCGCATTTTACCCGATATATGCGCCAGAATCAAATGACCATTTTCCAAACGCACGCGAAACATAGCATTTGGAAGCGATTCTTCTATAGTGCCGTCCAGCCGAATAAAATCCTCTTTAGACATGGGCGAGTGCTTTATGGATAGGTTCAAAGGAAGTCAGGACGCGTGGGGCATTTCGGCTCACTACGACAGTATGTTCATAATGCGCGGCTAAAGAACCATCACGCGTGCAGACTACCCACCCATCTATGCCTTTACACGTAGCGCGCTTGCCCATGTGCACCATGGGCTCTATGGCAATCACCAATCCCTCGGGTAAGCGCGGCCCTTTGCCTCGCTGGCCCGTATTCGGTACATCTGGCGGCATATGCATAGCTCGTCCTACGCCGTGACCCGTTAGATTATCGGCGACCGCAAAGGTATAATTTTTGACAAAACTATGAATGGCATGTCCAATATCCCCTAGGGCCGCCCCGGCTCTAGCCTGCGCTATCCCTCGCAGCAAGGCCTGTTCCGTAACCCAAAGAAGGCGCTGCACGGACGGCGGCACCGCCCCAATTGCAAAAGTGTAGGCCATATCCGCATGAAGCCCCGCTAAGCGCACCCCACAATCCACCGACACAATCTGACCAGCCTGCAGAATCCGCTGCGGGGAAGGTAAGCCATGCACTACCTCCGAATCTATAGAAACGCACAGCGTGTAGGGATACTTCCGATCCTCAAAAGGCGGCTGGTAGTCCTTGAAGGCTGGCTCTGCGCCTTCCCGCCGAATAAACTCTTCGGCTATTTGATCCAATTCAGCCGTGCTTATGCCCGGCCGCAAAAATGGGACAAGATGGCCAAATAGCCGACTGAGAATACCCGCGGCCTCCGCAATAACCCGAATTTCCTGCTCGGTATGGATAGCCCACCCCTCGTATTTCATGGGGCTGGCATAGCCATAGTACGCCCACGAATCCGCCCCGTCCGAATCAGCCCCTCATAATGACGCATAAGTAAAAAGCTTTCTATCTGCTGAAGGGTATCCAGAACAACCCCTATCATAATAAGAATGGTAGTTCCCCCAAAAAATTGCGCGAACTGATTAGATACGCCCGCCAGGCGAACAAATGCGGGCAAAATCGCCACTACGGCTAAGGCCAGTGCCCCCGGCAGCGTAATCCGCGTCAGCACCATATCAATGTAGTCCGCCGTAGGCTTACCTGGCTTGATACCGGGGATATACCCACCGGCGCGCTTCAGCTGCTCGGCTATTTCGCGCGGATTGATAGCGATAGCCGTATAAAAATAGGTAAAAAGCACAATGAGTATCACAAAGAGCACATTATACGCAACGCTCGTATAGTCCGAAAACCAGCTACCTGTAGAAAGCCAGAAATCACTTTCAGGAAAGTATTGGGCAATTGTAGCGGGAAGAAACATAAGGGATTGAGCAAATATGATAGGCATGACGCCAGCAGCCGTGAGCTTGAGGGGAATATGACTAGTGGAGGCTACTGTGCCCAGAGCGGTCGGATAGCGTCCGCCAGCCATCTGACGCGGATAATGCACAGGTATACGTCGCACCGCCTGCTGAAGGAGTACCACCCCCATAATCACTACCATCAAGGCTAGGACCTCTAGGTAGAAAATCATGGGCGGGTTAGAGGTAGCCTCGTTGAGAAGGGCCGGCGGCAATTCCGCCACAATCCCAATTGCAATAATCAGCGAGCTGCCATTCCCCAGCCCTTTGTCCGTAATCTTATCCGCCATCCATACAAGGAACATCGTGCCAGCCAGCATGCAAAGCAGAGAGGTAATGGTAAAGGCTACGGGCGACATGGTAATCGCGCTGGCGTATTGGGTGCGGAGATTGACCAAATAGCCCGTACCTTGCACAAGGACTACGGCTACGGTAAGGAACTTAGTGTATTGATTGAGGCGGCGCATACCGCTCTCCCCCTCCCGCTGGAGCTTCTGAAGGGAAGGTACAGCCGTAGCCAAAAGCTGGATAATAATGGAGGCCGAGATATAGGGCATAATCCCCAAGGCCAGAATAGAGCCGCGGGAAAAAGCCCCGCCCACAAAAGCATTTAGCATGCCTAGGATGCCCATCCCCTGCGTACGGGCAAATTCTTCTGAAAGAACCTGCGAGTCTATGCCTGGTAGAATGATGAAAGAGATGGCCCTATAGATAGCCAGTAAGAAAAGCGTATAAAGTATGCGCTCACGCAGCTCTGGAACGCCGAAAATGTTTCTTAGGGTTTGGATCAACCCTTTCATGTACTTAAAGATACGGCTTTTCCGCCAGCCTTTTCTATGGCGGCTCGGGCAGCTTCGCTGAAACGATGGGCGTGGATAGTCAGCGGGCGGGTCAGCTGACCAGTAGCCAAGACCTTGATAGGCTTACCTTTAGCTACATACCCCTTCTCATAAAGCCAGGCAGGCGTTAGTTCAGAAAGCTCAGGATGCTTTTCTATAAGCTGAGAGATACGGGCTAAGTTGAGGGGAAAGTACTCTACACGAAAAGGCGAGCGGAAGCCAAATTTAGGTATGCGGCGCTGGAGGGGCATTTGCCCGCCCTCAAATCCGCGCTTATAGCGATAACCTGAGCGGGATTTATCGCCTTTATGACCGCGGCCCGCTGTACCGCCGTGGCCGCTCCCTTCGCCCCGTCCTATGCGCTTGCGCGGCCGAGTAGAACCCGGTGCCGGAGCGAGATTATGCAGAATATGGCTCATGAGACTACCTCAATCTTAACCAAATGACTTACCTGCCGAAGCATGCCCAGCAGGGCTGGGGAAACCGGCTTCTCTACCGTCTGCATGCGCCGGCGCAGGCCTAAAGCCTGCAGTGTAGCCTTCTGACGCCGTGGGCAGTCTATACTACTGCGCACTTGGGTTATCCGAACTCGTATGGGTGCCTTCATAGGTGCCACGGAAAACCTTTTGCAGGGAAATTCCACGCCGTTCGGCGACACTGGCCGCATCTTCTAATTGGAGAAGGGCTTTCATAGTAGCGCGAACTACGTTATGGGGGTTGGAAGAGCCGATTACCTTGGCCAGTACATCTTGGACACCTAAGACTTCTAGGACGGCGCGCACGGCCCCACCCGCAATAAGGCCAGTACCAGGAGCGGCCGGCCGCAGGATAAGGCGCGTAGCCTCGTACTTCACCGAAATGGCATGCGGAATGGTAGTGCGCCGCAGCGGAATGCGATAGAGGTTTTTCTTAGCGGCTTCTATGCCTTTGTCAATCGCCACATTGGCTTCCGCCGCTTTGCCCAGACCAAAGCCTACTACGCCTTTGCGATCGCCTACTACTACTAGTGCCGCAAAGCCAAATCGGCGCCCGCCTTTTACTACTTTGGCCGTACGATTGAGCCAAACTAGCCGATCTTCTAAGGCACTTCCGGCCTCCCGAACTACTACGCGCTTAGCCATAGCCTAAAATTCTAAGCCGCCTTCACGGGCGCCCTCCGCTAGCGCCCGTACGTTTCCATGGTAGCGATAGCCATTGCGGTCAAATACTATCCGTTCTATTCCTTTCGCCTTGGCCCGCTGGGCTATAAGCAGTCCTACGCGTCGGCTGCGCTCTATAGGCCGCCCCCCTTCCTGGGCCACTTCAGGCTCGCGCGAAGAGGCTGAAACCAGCGTAATCCCCTTCGTATCGTCAATCACTTGCGCATAGATATAGCGGTTGCTCCGAAAAACCGAAAGGCGGGGCCGCTCCGGCGTACCAAAGACTTTTTTCCGCACCCGGCGCTTTATGCGCAGCCTACGATAGCGTTTTTCCTTGAGCTCCATGGGGTTTTACTTTTTGCCTTTGCCTTTGACCTTGCCTGCGCGCAGACGCAGGACTTCATCGGCATAGCGAATGCCCTTGCCTTTATAAGGATCAGGCGGGCGGAGGCTACGCAGCATCGCTGCTACCTGCCCCACCAGCTGCTTATCCACGCTCTCTAAGACGATCCGCAGATTTTGCCCCCGCTCCGCCACTACTTGGGCCTTGATATTCGGGGGCAGCACAAACGCAATATCATGCGAATAGCCCAGGGTAAAAACCAGCACATCGGGAGCCTTGAGCTCCGCCTTGTAGCCTATGCCGACGATTTCCAGCGTTTTTTGGAAGCCCTGACTTACGCCAGTGACGGCATTTTGCAAAAGGGCGCGGTAGGTGCCATGAAGCGCCTTATGCTGTTTCTCATCTGAGGGCCGCACCACCCGCAATTGCCCATCTTCTGTCTGAATCGTAAAGCCTTCAGCCAATTCAAGGGTGTAGCTTCCTTTAGGTCCTTGGAGCTTGAGGAGAGGCGGCTCCCAACTCCATTTTACCTGTTTAGGCAGAGTTACAGGCCTATTTCCTATGCGCGACATAGTTAGTGCACAAAGCAGATGATTTCTCCCCCCACACCGAGGCGGCGGGCCTCCTTATCGGTCATTACGCCGCGGGGCGTAGAAAGGATAGCAATACCCAGGCCGTTGGCCACCTCGGGAATCTTAGCCGCCGAGGTATAGAGGCGACGCCCGGGCTTACTAATTCGGCGCACCTCACGCAAGGCTGGCTGCTGCCGCGCCCCATAACGCAAGAGCACTCGCAGAAAACGCTTGCCTTTCTCCTCTACGACCTGGTAATCCTCAATATACCCTTGATCTTTGAGGATGCGAGCTATCGCCTCCCGCATGGAAGAGGAGGTTACCTCTACAACTGGCCTATGCGCCTTGTAGGCATTGCGCAGGTGGGTAAGAAAATCTCCAATCGTATCCATAGCTACCAACTGGCTTTAGTGATGCCGGGTATTTTGCCTTCTAAGGCAAGCTCTCGCAGCTTGATGCGACAGAGGCCGAAGTGCCGGTAATTTCCGCGTGGTCGGCCCGTAAGCTGGCAGCGGAAGCGCAGACGCACGGGCGAAGAATTGCGCGGCAGGAGGGCGAGTTCATCCCAGCGCCCTTCCTTTTTGAGGCGAAGGCGCTTCTGTGCATAGCGCTCGTAAAGCTTCCACCGCTTACGCTCGCGCGCAATTACCGCATCCGTAGCCATACCCTATACCTTTTGCTTCTTAGTTATAGGTTCGTCCCGAAAAGGCATGCCCAGCGCCTTGAGTAGCTCTAAGGCTTCCCGGTCCGTGCGTGCCGTAGTTACAAAGGTGATATCCATACCCGCAATCTTATAGACCTTATCTATGTCTATCTCAGGGAAGATAAGCTGCTCGCGCACCCCGAGGGTATAGTTACCGCGTCCGTCAAAGCCCGTGGGCGAAAGGCCCCGAAAGTCGCGCGTACGCGGCAGGGCTACGTGGATGAGCCGCTCTAAAAACTCGTACATCCGTGCGCCGCGCAGGGTTACTTTGACACCAATAGGCATGCGCTTGCGCAGCTTGAAGCCCGCCACATCTTTGCGGGAGAGGGTTACAACAGGCCGCTGGCCTGTAATTAGGGCCAGCTCTTCCACGGCCTGCTCCAGCAGCTTTTTATCCGAAACCGCCGCTCCTACCCCACGCGAGACCACGATCTTTTCCAGCCGCGGCACCTGCATGACATTCTTATAGCCCAGCCTCTCTTTGAGCTGGGGAATGACCTGCGTTCGGTAGAGGCGGTAAAGATTAGGAACGTAGGTCATAGCGTTTTACCGGATTTTTTGGCGTAGCGCACCCATCGCCCGCCCTCTAAACGGCGGCCTACGCGCGTGGGCTTACCCGTACTGGGATCAATCACCTGAAGCTTACACACAGGGATGGGTCTCTCTACTTCTACTACCCCGCCTTGGGGATACCGCTGGCTTTTGCGTACGCGCTTCTTGACTATGGCCACCCCCTCCACAATAGCTAAGCCTTTTTTAGGGAAGACGCGTATCACGCGCCCGGTCTTACCTCGGTCCTTACCCGAAAGCACCTTTACTAAATCACCCCGTCGGATATGAAGCTTTGGTGCAAAACGCGTACGACTCATAGCACCTCTGGCGCTAAGGAGACGATTTTCATAAAGCCTTTATCCCGCAGCTCACGGGCCACTGGACCGAAGATGCGTGAGCCGCGCGGCTCCCCTTCGTTATTGATAATTACCGCCGCGTTGTCCTCAAAGCGAATGTAGGTGCCATTAGGCCGGCGGTAAGCCCGGCGCGTACGCACGATTACGGCCTTGACCACATCGCCTTTTTTCACTAACCCATTTGGAATAGCGTCTTTTACCGAGGCCACAATCACGTCCCCTAAGCCGCCGTAGCGGCGCTTGCTACCGCCCAGCACCCGAATGCAGAGAAGCTCCCGCGCCCCCGTATTATCCGCAACGGCTAAGCGTGACTCCTGCTGAATCATAGGCTACTTGGCTTTTTGGACAATCTCCACCAGACGCCAGCGCTTAGTGCGGCTGAGCGGGCGGGTCTCCATAATCCGAACCAGATCCCCGACCTGAGCCTCCTGACGCTCGTCATGGGCGGCAAATTTACGAAATCTTCGCACGGGCTTCTTGTACAAAGGATGTGGCTCAGTGCGTTCTACCCGCACAATGATAGTCTTCTGCATGCGGTTGCTTACAACGACGCCCACAAACTCTTTGCGGCGTCCTCTTTGCGGTGGCTTATTAGCCGGCGCGGTTTCGTTCATGACGCTTTTCATTTATGACCGTGAGAATGCGTGCAATGTCTCGCCGTAGCGCAGGAATTTGGGATCCTGCATTGGGCAGAGGGCTTTGGGCATTCTTGTAGCGCAGCTCATACAGCTCCTTTCGCTTCTGATGCAGGAGCTGATGGAGCTCATGAAGCGAATAGGCTCGCAGCTCTTCAGCCTTCATAATCCACCCGACGAACAAAACGAACCCGGATAGGCAGCTTATGCGCGGCCAGGCGCATAGCCTCGCGCGCCGCTGCTTCGCTTACGCCTTCGCATTCAAATAGTACGGTGCCTGCTTTGACCACCGCCGCATAGAATTCCACATTGCCTTTGCCCTTTCCCATCCGCACTTCCAAAGGCTTTCGGGTGATGGGCTTATGGGGAAAGATGCGAATCCAAATCTTACCTTCCCGCTTGAGGTAGCGCGTAAGGGCTACGCGTGCGGCTTCTATCTGACGGGACGTAAGAAGTCCGCCTTCCAGCGCCTTGAGCCCAAATGAGCCAAAGGCCACCTGATTACCTCGGGAAGCCAGGCCGCGTACCGTACCTTCGTGTAGGAGCTTCCCTTTCTGCTCTTTGCGGTATTTCGTACGCCTGGGCTGGAGCATAGGCTATTTTTTCTTTTTGGGTTTGGTGCGTTCGCCTCTTCGGCCTTCGGCTACCATCCGCCCCGGTTCCTTGGTATGAGGGAAAAGGTCCACCTTGCCGTAGAGGGTACCTTTGAGGATCCATACCTTGACGCCGATAGCCCCATAAATCGTATGCGCTGTAGCCGTAGCGTAATCAATATCCGAGCGCAAGGTCTGCAGAGCGATATGGCCTTCGCGGTATTCTTCGGAGCGGGACATTTCGGCGCCGCCCAGTCGGCCCGTGCAGCGAATCTTTATTCCCTCGGCCCCTGCGCGCATGGCCTGGGCTACCGCTGCTTTCATAACCCGCCGATGGGACAAGCGCGCCTCTAATTGCTCCGCAATCGTCTTGGCTACAATTACCGCATCCAGCTCAGGTTGAAGCACCTCCATCACCTCCACGGCAAGCTTGTGCTGCATGACTCGGAGCTCACCGCCTGAGACCGAGGTATGAACAGGTGGCAGCAAAGGCGTCCCCATACTATCCACGGGCCGAATCTCCACTAAGCGCCCTTGCTCTATCTGCTTGCCTATGAGTACCTGCCGGTAGTCCTTGTTGAAGCGGCGCACAATGCGGTTGAGATCGTTCTCAATACGGCGGATAGTGAGGGCCTCTTTACCCCCTATAAGCTCACGCGGCCGAGCCGCATAGATCACCACTCGCGTTTGGATTACATCGCGCGTAACCGTTCGGTGAATATGTACGCGGGAAATTTTGGCCTTGGGGTAGTTTTTTTCCAAATACTGGCGAAAAAGCTCATCCAGTATGATGAAGGGTGTCATGCGCCGGCCGGCATACCAGTTGGAGAACCAGCCCTTAGTAATGCCGAGCCGAAAGCCGATAGGATGCGTTTTCTGTCCCATAGTTAGCCGAGGTATATACGGATATGAGAGGTTCGTTTGCGGATGGGGTGGGCGCGGCCCTGCGGCGCAGGTTGGTAGCGCTTGAGGAAAGGCCCACCATCTACCTCTATGCGCACAACTTTCAAGGACTCTAGGTCGCCGGCGCCACCAGTTTTTTGCTCCCAGTCGTTGATAGCGCAGCGTAGCGCCTTGAGCACCGCTTTAGCGGCCCATCGGCGCGAAAGCTTAAGGTAAGCCAGAGCTTTCTCTACCGACTGGCCACGAATAAGGTCCGCTACAAGCCGAACCTTCCGCGCTGGATAGGGACAACCCCGATAAATCGCATAGTAGAGCTTCTTCCGCTCCTCCTTAAGCCGCTGGGCGCGGAGCCGTTTGCGATTACCCTGATAAGGCTTAGGTAACCCTTGGGCCAGCTTCTCCTTACGCGTAAGCGCCATAGAATTATTTCTTTTTATCGGTCTTCTGTCCCGGATGGCCGCGAAAGGTGCGCGTGGGCGCAAACTCACCAAGCCGATGGCCTACCATGTTTTCCGTTATATAGACGGGGATAAACTGCTTACCGTTATGCACGGCAATCGTATGCCCCACAAAGTCTGGCGTAATCATAGAGGCTCGCGCCCACGTCTTGATAACTTTTTTCGTGCGTGTGGCATTGAGCTGTTGGATTTTCTTGAGGAGCTTAGGATGGACGTAAGGACCTTTTTTGAGGGATCGCGCCATAGCTATTTAGTTTTGCCTGATTTGCGTCTACTGATAATCAGCTTTTGGGAAGGCTTTTTAGGGTTGCGGGTCTTTTTACCTTTAGCGTAGAGCCCTTTACGGGAGCGTGGATGGCCGCCGGAGTGCCGCCCTTCGCCACCGCCCATCGGGTGGTCTATCGGATTCATGGCTACGCCGCGCGTGCGGGGCCGGCGACCAAGCCAGCGGCTACGCCCTGCTTTACCGATAGAGATATTAATATGATCGGCATTACTTAGCACGCCTACCGTAGCATAGCAATCTATCGGAATGCGCCGAATTTCGCCCGAGGGCATTTTGAGTACGGCGTATTTTTCTTCCTTACCCATGAGCTGAGCGGCTGTGCCGGCTGCCCGCACGAGCTTCCCGCCATGGCCTGGCTGAAGCTCTATGTTATGTACAAACGTACCCAGGGGAATATTACGCAGGGGCAAGGCATTGCCTACTTTGGGTTCGGCTTCGGGGCCGCTCATTACCACATCGCCCACCTTAAGGTCAGCCGGCGCTAAAATGTAGCGCTTCTCCCCATCTACATAATGCAGCAGGGCAATGCGCGCCGTGCGATTAGGGTCGTATTCTATGCTGGCTACTTTAGCGGGAATGCCATGCTTGTCCCGCCGAAAATCTATAATGCGGTAGCGCCGCTTATGCCCACCACCGATATAGCGCGCACTGCGGCGGCCCTGATTATTTCGGCCGCCACTCTTCTTATAGGGACGCAGAAGGCTTTTCTCGGGCTCACTGCGCGTGATTTCAGAGAAATCGGAAACCGACATCCAACGGCGCCCCGGAGAGGTAGGCTTGTATTTGCGAATTCCCATAGGCTTAGAGGTTCTCGTAGAGGTTAATGGTGTGGCCTGGCTTGAGCTTCACGTAGGCCTTCTTGTAAGAGGGGATTCGGCTTTCCTGAATGCCTTTTCGCGTATAGCGGGGGCGGATATGGGCTGGGATGATAGCCGTACGCACTTCAGCAACCGGCACGCCGTACAGGCGCTCCACTTCAGCGGCTATCTCGGGCTTAGTGGCGTCTCTATGAACTTTGAAGACGTAGGTGTAGGACCCCTGGGCGGTCTTTCGCTTGGAAAGGCCCACGGCCTTCTCCGTAAAAAGGGGCTTGATAAGAATTTGCCTCATGGTTGTAGGGTTTGGAAAAGGCTTTCCAAGGCGCTTTTTTCCCACAGAAGGTGGCGAGCCCGGGCCATAGCGTAGGTATTCCACTGAGAGGCCGGCGCGATAGCCACATTAGGAATATTACGGCCTGAGAGGTAGGCCATAGGGTTATAGCCATCAGTATAGACCTGTAGCGGTGTGCCCTCCCAGCCCAGCTGTCGCAGGAGGTTGGCGAAAAGTTTGGTTTTTGGGCGCTCATACCGAAGCCGCTCTACCACCCAGAGGCTATTGGCCCGAAGGTGCAGCACAAAAGCGCTCAGCCGAGCCAGACGCTTTTCTTTTTCATTGAGATGGAGGTAGTAGGTGCGCGGTACGGGGCCATGCACGGTACCGCCGCCCCGCCGAATCGGATTACGAATAGAGCCCATGCGGGCCCGACCCGTACCCTTCTGCCGATAGAGCTTGCGTTTGCTGCCTTTGACTTCGCCGCGCGTTTTAGTTTTATGCGTGCCCTGGCGCGCCGCCGCTAAAATCCGCTTGACATCCAGATAAATAAGATGCCTGTGAGGCTCAAACTCTAAGAGCCACTTCGGCACAGGCAGAGTTAGCCCCGTAGGCACGCCCTCTGCCGAATATACCTGAAGCTCCATAGCTACTTCTGAATAATAAGAAGCCCACCACGCGGCCCCGGCACCGAACCCGAGACCACAAGGATATTTTTCTCTGGAATAATCTTGAGCACCCTAAGGTTTTCTATCGTAACGCGCTCATTACCATAGCGGCCAGCAAGCCGTTTGCCTTTCCACACACGGCCTGGGAAGGTGTTAGAGCCCATAGAGCCGGGGTGACGCTCGCGGTTGTGCTGCCCATGGGTGCGTCCCCCTACGCCGCGAAAACCATGACGCTTTACTACGCCGGCAAACCCGCGCCCTTTGGTCCAACCCGTGACCGACACTATATCGCCCTCCGAAAAGAGCGTCACATCTAACACCTGCCCTACCTGATAGCCCTCTACGGAGGGCACGCGAAATTCGCGCAGGAGGCGCATAGGCTCCACCCCCTGCGCCTTATAGTAGCCTAAGAGGGGCTCATTGAGACGCGTAGGCTTTACGCGTTCAAAACCCAGTTGCAAGGCCGTATAGCCATCCTTCTCCTTAGTGCGCAAATTCACAATAGGACAGGGGCCAGCCTGAATCACCGTACATCCTATATCTCCCTCCGGCATAAAAAAGGTAGTCATTCCTATCTTGCGTCCCAAAAGGCCAAGCATAATTACGAGCCTTTGATTTCTACTTCCACGCCTTCAGGGAGGTCTAGTTTAGCGATCTCATCTACCACCTCCCGAAGGTTATTGTAGATGTCTATAAGGCGCCTGTGGTACTTGATTTGAAACTGCTCGCGTGACTCTTTATTGACGTGGGGGGAGCGATTGACCGTAACAAGCATTTTCTCTGTAGGCAAGGGGATAGGCCCTTTTACCACGGCACCTACTGCCTTGACCGCCTTTACAATCCTCTCCGCCGAGCGGTCTATCAGCGTGTGATCGTAGGACTTGAGCTTTATTCGGATACGCTGGACCATCATAGTATCTACACGGATTCTTTTTCGCGTACGCCTTTAGCCTGCGCAACGATTTGTTCTTGGATGTGCGGAGGCACGGGCTGGTAATGGGAGAATTCCATCACGGCGTAGGCGCGTCCTGAGGAGAGCGTACGAAGCTGCGTGACATAGCCAAAAAGCTCCTTGAGGGGCACCAGCGCCGTCACGACTTGGAGGCCGCCGCGTGCCGTCATGCCCGTTATCTGGCCGCGCCGCCGATTGAGATCGCCTACAATTCCGCCCATGTAATCTTCTGGCGTCTCTACTTCTACCTTCATGATAGGCTCCAGAATAATAGGGTTGGCCTTTCGGCAGCCCTCGCGGAAAGCATAGCGGGCCGCAATCTCAAAGGAAAGGCTATCCGAGTCCACTTCATGAAAGCCCCCATCAAAGAGCCGCGCACGGATGCCCGTCGCCGGATAACCCGCAATAATGCCGTCATTCATAGCCTGCCGGATACCTTTCTCCACGGCCGGAATGAATTCCTTCGGGATTACCCCACCTTTGATTTCATTGATAAATTCAAAGTGGCCTTTTTCCAGAGGGGAGAATTCAATCACCACGTCGGCGTATTTACCTCGTCCGCCGGTTTGCTTTTTGAAGAGCTCACGATGCACCACATTCGTTGTAATCGTTTCGCGATAGGCCACTTGCGGCTCGCCCTCATTGACTTCTACCTTGAACTCCCGCCGCAAACGGTCTACGATGATTTCCAAGTGCAGCTCGCCCATCCCGGCGACAATCGTCTGGAGGGATTCCTCATCCACCCAGAAGCGGAAGGTGGGGTCTTCTTCTGACAGCTTAGAGAGCGCTAAGGAAAGTTTGTCGGAGTCGGCTTGGGTCTTGGGTTCTATGGCTTTTTGGATGACCGGCTCGGGGAAAGTCATAGCTTCCAGCGCGATGGGGTGAGCCTCATCGCAGAGCGTATCGCCCGTACGCACCTCGCGTACGCCCACTACGGCAGCAATGTCCCCTGCAGAAACCTCCTCTATGAGGTTTTGCTTGTTTGCATGCATTTGCACTAAACGGCTAATGCGCTCCTTTTGGCCTGTACGCGTATTGAGCACATAGGAGCCCGCACGCAAAGTACCAGAATAGACGCGAATGAAAGTTAGCTTGCCCACGAAGGGGTCCGTTACGATTTTGAAGGCTAAAGCGGCGAAGGGCGCATTGGGGTCGGCCGGACGCGTCTCTACCTGGTCGGTTTTAGGATTTATGCCCGAAGCGGCATCTATCTCTGTAGGTGCCGGGAGATAGGCGCATACGGCATCTAGTAGGGCTTGCACCCCTTTATTCTTGAAGGCTGAGCCGGCCAGCACAGGGAAAAGCTCCATCTGGATAGTACCCCGCCGAATAGCGCGCCGAATATCCTCAGGTGTAATAGAGGCGGGATCACTGAGGTACTTCTCCAGCAGGACATCGTCGTATTCAGCTACCGATTCCAAAAGGAACGCACGCCATTTCTCCACCTCGCCCTGCAGCTCAGCTGGAATCGGAATCACCTCATAGGTCATCCCATAATCCGCCTCATTCCAAATCCGTGCCTCAAGGGTTACGAGGTCAACTACGCCGCGAAATTGGTCTTCGGCGCCGATAGGCACCTGAATAGGCACGGCTTTGGCCCCCAGCCGCTCGCGAATCTGCTCCACTACCCCAAAGAAGTTAGCGCCGGCCCGATCCATCTTATTGACGAAGCACAGCCGGGGCACTTTATAGCGGTTGGCCTGACGCCATACGGTCTCGGATTGGGGCTGTACGCCAGCTACGCCGCAAAACACCGTAATAGCTCCATCCAATACCCGCATGGAGCGCTCCACCTCCACTGTAAAATCCACATGACCTGGCGTGTCTATGATGTTGATGCGGTACTTTTCGCCCAGCCAGTGCCAGTAGGTAGTCGTGGCGGCGGCGGTAATCGTAATGCCGCGCTCGCGCTCCTGCGGTAGATAATCCATCACGGCGGTACCTTCGTGCACTTCGCCCAGTTTGTGCGTAAGTCCCGTGTAGAAAAGGATACGCTCCGTCGTAGTCGTCTTCCCCGCATCAATGTGCGCCGCTATCCCGATATTACGGCAGCGACTGAGGGGAACTGTCGGATCTATGGGCATAGGGTATAGAAGAGTTTCAGAATCTCAAGTGGGCAAAGGCCTTGTTTGCTTCGGCCATCTTGTGCATTTCGTCGCGCCTTTTTATGGCAGCGCCTTCATTTTTTGCCGCAGCGATGAGCTCGTTGGCGAGGCGGTCAGCCATGTTGCGCTCCGAGCGCTTACGGGCGGCCTCTATAATCCAGCGCATAGCTAGGGAGAGCTTCCGCTCGGGCCGGGGTTCTATGGGGATTTGGAGGGTAGCGCCGCCCACACGCCGCGGCCGCACCTCCAAATGGGGCATCGCATTATTGACAGCAGCTTGAAAGATCTCTAGGGGATTCTGGCCGCTTTTCTGAGCGATAATGTCCAGACACCGATAAAAGATAGCATACGCCTTTGTCTTTTTGCCCTCGCGCATGATCTTATTGACGAAGCGCGCCACCAGCTCGCTTTTGTACTTAGGGTCAGGCAGGACGACGCGCGGCTCCGAACGGACCCTTCTCATTTTTTACCGCCTTTTTGGGGAGTACCCTTAGCGGGGGTTTTGGCGGCAGGCGCTGCGGCGCCTTTCTTTGGCCGTTTAGCCCCATAGAGCGAGCGCCCTTGACGCCGCTTTTCTACCCCTGCGCATTCCAGAGCGCCGCGCACAATGTGGTAGCGTACGCCCGGAAGGTCCTTTACCCGCCCGCCCCGCACCAGAACCACCGAGTGCTCCTGCAGATTATGCCCCTCACCCGGGATATAGGCTATTACCTCATAGCCGCTGGTAAGGCGAACCTTAGCCACTTTACGGAGGGCGGAATTCGGCTTCTTAGGGGTAGTAGTATAGACCTTAGTACAAGTGCCTCGGCGCTGGGGACAGGCCTTTAGCGCCGGCGACTTACTCTTGCGCACTTTCGGCTTGCGGCCTAGCCGTATGAGCTGCTGTATCGTAGGCATAAAGCGGGCTGCAAAGGTACAAACTTCTTTGAGATTACCCAAGGTAAGGCCTTAGGCAGGCTTCTATTTGGACCAGCTGACCGGGTAGCGTATCGGCTGTTACCCAAAAATCCGGCGGGTGGCCGCGCCACCAAGTAAGCTGGCGGCGCGCATAGGCCCAATTCGCCGCTGCAATCCGTTCAGTCAGCTCGGCCCTAGGTAGCCTTCCTTCCAGGCAAGCTAAACATTCTTTGTAGCCTAAGGTTTGCAGTCCGGGCGCGCTGGGGGGATAGCCTCGGCTCAGGACGAATTCCGTCTCTTCCAGCCAACCCGCTGCCACCTGCCCGCGCGTACGCTGCCTAATCGCCTGACGCAGCGAAGCGGAGTCGCGCGAAAGGGCAATTACCACCGCCTGAAGACGCCGCTGGGAGGCACCTTCCCAGTAGCTAGCCCATGGCCGGCCAGTGGCCTTATATACCTCTATAGCGCGCAGGACGCGCCGCGGATTGCGCAGGTCTATGCGCGCTGCTGTAAGCGGGTCCTCCACCTTCAGCCAGGCTACAAGCGCCGCCAGGCCCTCAGCCGCATACCAGCGATTCACCGCCTGCCGAACCTCCGAAGGTACGGGTGGAATAGCCGCCAGGCCATACACAAGCGCCTGTATGTAAAACCCCGTGCCACCTACTACCTGCACCACAGGCAGCCCCGCCCACAGCTGAAGGTAACGCTGAGCCTCCGCCACAAACCGCCCTGCACTAAATAACTCGGACGGATAGCACACATCTATTATACCATGGGGCACCTCAGCTAAAACCACCTGAGGCAGCTTGTTAGTACCGATGTCCAGATACCGATAGACCTGGCGGGAGTCCGCACTGATAATGGGCCAACCGTACCGCTTATACAGTTCTAGAGCTAGGGCCGTTTTACCGGCCCCCGTAGGCCCGCTGAGGCAGAGGAGGAGCGGCCCCTTACCCGCCCAGGAGAGCATAGAGAACAGCCATCCGTATAGCTACCCCGTGCGTTACTTGAGAGAGGATTCGCACGCCGGTAAAGTCCTGAACCGCTGGATGAAGCTCTACCCCCCAGTTAATAGGGCCAGGATGAAGTAGCACCTGACCCGGCTGGAGGTGTTCGGGACGAACCTGATAGAACCGGCTGTACTCCTGCCAGGAGGCGATTGGGGCTACTTTCATCCGTTCCCGCTGCATGCGCAGCACGAGGACAGCCTCCGCCCCTTTGAGCGCAGGCTCTAAACGATGGTAAATTGGATACCCTAAGCCATACCACAGCGGCGGAATAAGGGAGGGCGGCGCACATAAACGAATACGCAGGCCCACCTTCGGTGCTAGGAGGAGATGGGAGAGGGCTACACGACTGTGCAGAATATCCCCCACTATCGTCAAAGTAAGACCCGCTAGCCCACCAAAATGCCGTCGTAGCGTGTAGGTATCCAGCAAGGCCTGAGTGGGATGCTCATGCGTTCCATCGCCAGCGTTGATGACAGGTATAGGCAGATGCTGAGCCAGAAAGTGCGCCGTACCTACAACGCTATGGCGTACTACACAGGCATCCAGGCCCATGGCTAAGAGGTTTTTAGCCGTATCCAAGAGGGACTCGCCCTTTTCCAGACTAGAGCCGGCGGCCGAAAAGCTTACTACATCCGCACCGAGGCGCTTAGCCGCTAATTCAAACGAAATCCGCGTGCGGGAAGAACTCTCAAAAAAGAGGAGGCCTACCGTGCGCCCTACTAAGGCTGCCTCCTTACGCGTAGGCCTCTGGAGTACCTCATAGAAGTGGTCAGCCAAGGCGTATAGGTGGTGGATGGTTTCAGCCTCTAAGTCCCGAACCCCCACAAGGTGCCTAAGCTGCTCGGTCATGGTTGAAGTAAGTTAGGGGGAGAGCTTTTTTTCTACTTCTTTCAAGGCAGTTTGGGCTTCTACCCAGTCGGGTTTCAGGGTGAGGGCTTGGGCGTAGGCTTTTCGGGCCTTTTCCCATTCGGCGTGCAGCTCATACAGGCTTCCCTGCATAAACCAGGCGCGCGCATCATTAGGATTGAGCTCCGCAGCCCGCACAAAATCCTCTAAGGCTCGGTCGTATTTATCGCCTAAGAAATACACATACCCTCGGTTATAGTAGGCTTGAGCATGACTGGGATAGGCCAAAATAGCCTGCGAGTAGGCATTAATGGCTTCCATAGCGTGCTTACGCCAGACCGGTGAGCCCTTAGGTAGGCCTTCCAGCTTCTTGAGGTGATAGTTGCCTAACTGAAAGTTTAGGAGGGGGTCAAACCGCTCTATGCGCCAGTAGGGGTCTAGGTAGTACTTTTTAGCCGTATCGGGTTGGTGGAGGTCATTTAGATAGAGGTCGTAAAGGAAAGTGCGGGCCTTTGGGTGGGCCGAGTCAAGGGCTAGGGCTTTTTTCCAGAAGGCGGCCGCTTGGGCGAGGTTATTTTGCGCTTTAGCCCATAGACCGAGGGCGATCCAGGTGTCTGCCTGACTCGTATCAGCTCGCAGAAGGTGGCGATAGGCTTCCGCCCACCGCTTTTGCATAAGGAGGGCGGCCCCGATGCGATAGTGTAGCTGGGGTGAGCTGCCCCCACGCTCTAAGGCCTGCTGATAGGCCGCTAAGGCCTCCGCATCCCGACCCTGCGTATAGTAGTAAAAACCTAAGACCTCATAGGCAAAAGCCTGAAGGGAGTCTCGCCGAATAGCCTCTTGGATAAAGCGAAAGGCTTCTAAGGTATCGCCGCCTTGGAAAGCTTTCAAGCTGGCGGTAAGAAGGTCGGCGGGGCGGACGGTATCGGTACGCAGGCTATCGGCGGAAGGGAAAGGGCTCTGGGAGGATCGGCACGAAAGCCCCACGACGAGGAAGCTAAATAACGCCATAATTCGCCTACCGTAGCCCGCCATGTACCAAGGTAAAACATCGGCGCAATATCCTTCCATGGCCCCAGCACAAAAGGCCGATACGGGATCCAAGGATGAGGGAGGATGAGCGCTTCCGTGCAGCGCACCTCTGCGCCATAGGCCAGCAGGTCTAAATCAATAATGCGCGGCCCCCACCGGCGGCCATGGGTGTCTGAGCGGCCCAGGGCTCGCTCCACGGCCTTCAAAATGCCCAACAGAGCCTCAGGCCCATGCCTTGTCTCCACCTCCCACACGGCATTTAGGTAAAAAGGCTGATTAGGCTCGCCCCATGGCACCGTCTCATATACCGGCGAGCTACAACGAACGCAAACCCCCTGCGCTTGTAGAAGCTGCCAGGCCTGCGAAAGCGCCCACCACCGATCGCCTAAATTGCTCCCTACACCAATAAAGATCATCCCACTCGGGCAAGGGCTTGACGTACGGCTTGGGCAATATGGGCCGCTGTAAGGCCGTACTTTGCCAGGAGCTCGCTGGGCTTCCCGCTTTCCCCAAAGGTATCCTGCACGGCTACCCGATACACCCAGCGCGGGCAGTACCTACACGCAATACCGCTGATAATATCGCCAAGGCCATTATGTACTTGGTGCTCCTCGGCGGTGATAGCCACAGGCGTTCGAGAAAGCCACTCTACGACGGTTTCCGTATCCACGGGCTTGAGCGTATGAAGGTTGATAACGGCTACCTCTAAGCCTTCCTCCTCTAGAGCATAGGCGGCTTGAAGGGCCTGCCACACCATGTGGCCCGTAGCAAATATAACCGCATCCCGACCCGTAAGCAGCACTTGGGCCTTGCCTATCTCAAAGGTAGGGTCTTCTGGGGGCGTGAAGTTGGGCACAGGGGGCCGGCCAAAGCGCAGGTATACAGGCCCTTCCCACTGCGCCGCCGCTAGCGTAGCTAAACGCGTTTGATTGTAGTCGCAAGGGCAAATCACCGTCATACCCGGCAGTCCGCGCATAAGCCCAATATCCTCTAACATCTGGTGCGTCGCGCCATCTTCCCCCAGCGTAAGGCCAGCATGAGAGGCAGCGATTTTGACATTTTTGCCTGAGTAGCATACACTTTGGCGCAGCTGGTCATAGGCGCGCCCCGCAGCGAAATTCGCAAACGTACCTACAAAGGGAATCCACCCTACCGTGGCAAGGCCAGCGGCTACGCCTATCATATTAGCCTCGGCCACCCCCGCCTGGAAAAAGCGCTCGGGAAAAAGGCGGGCAAACTCATCCATTTTTACGGAGCTCATGAGGTCGGCCGCTAAGGCTACAATCCGTCCATCTTTCTGGGCGGCTTCCACCAGTCCTGCGCCGAAGCCCGAGCGCGTATCGCGCGCGCCTGTATCTACATACCGTGGGCGCATGCTCTATCAGAAGTCTCCCAATACTTCAGGTAGCTGGGCCAAGGCGCGGGCGTACTCCTGGGCATTCGGCGGCTTACCGTGCCACCGGTAGTCATTCTCCATAAAATCCACCCCCTTGCCCATTGTCGTGTAAGCGATAAGCACTACGGGCCTGCCTTGGCCGCTTTGCGCTACGGCTTCCTCTAAAGCTTTGAGGATAGCCGGCAGGTTATGGGCTTCCCGAAGGCTTAGAACGGCCCATCCAAAAGCCGCCCATTTTGCTTCCAGGGGGTCCGTATTCATCACCGCCCGTGTATCCCCATCTATCTGCTTGTAGTTGCGATCCACAATAGCGATAAGGTTATCTACCTTATGGTGGGCGGCAAAGAGCGCCGCTTCCCAGATTTGGCCCTCATTAAGCTCGCCATCCCCTAACATCACATAGACCCGGTGGGGATCCCCTAAAAGACGCTTGCCCAGCGCTATACCAATTCCTACGGAGAGGCCCTGACCCAGCGAGCCTGTGGCGACCCGCACCCCCGGCAGCTTTTCCTTCGTGGCGGGATGCCCCTGCAATCGGCTATCAATGCGCCTAAAGGTAGCCAGCTCGGACAGCGGAAAATAGCCGCTGCGCGCCAGCACCGCATACCAGGCCGCACAAATATGGCCGTTAGAAAGAATAAATACATCTTCCCCTACCCCCGTTTCGGAGAAGGGCTGAGGCACATGCCGCATATGGGCGAAGTAAAGCGCTACGAGAAGGTCTGTAGCCCCTAAAGCCCCCCCGGGATGGCCGGATTGGGCCTGATAGACCATTCGGATTACGTCGCGTCGCACCTGAGCCGCCAGCCGCTCCAGCTCCGCCTGCTCCATCCCCCCCAAAATTAGGGTAAGCCCTTATATACCCCCTTCATCAGCCATTTTGTTCTTTGGGGTATGCTGTATCGCCTAGAGCGCCTCCAGTACATTCCCGCTTCCATGGAGGTAGTATGGACATTTTTCTCTCGGCCAGAGAACCTCAAGCTCATTACTCCACCCTACATGGGGTTTGATATACTTTCGGAAGTGCCGCCGGTGATGCAGGCTGGCCTAATTATTGAGTATCGGGTGCGACCTTTATTTGGGATTCCGCTGCGCTGGGTTACCGAAATTACCCACTTGTATGGCCCGCAGCAGGGCCCTCCACCCTACTTTTTCGTAGATGAGCAGCGCTTCGGGCCCTATGTGTTTTGGCACCATCGCCATGAGTTTCATCCGAAGGACGAAGGGGTAGAAATGCGCGACCTAGTGCATTACAAGCTACCCGGCGGCTTTGTAGGCCGTCTTTTCCATCCTATTCTCATACGCCCGCGCCTAGAAGAAATCTTTAGCTACCGCCAGGCTCAGATAGAACGGATTTTCGGTCAGAGCTCTCAGCAAAAAGCTGAGCCAGCGCACCACATTAACGGGAGGTATTAGCGGAGAGGAAGCTAACGCTGTTTGCCGATACTTTCGCAGGGATGAAGGCCCTAACACCCTTTCGCCTTTCTCTACTTTGGGTTGGACTGGCCTATGGTCAAATAGGAGAGAGCGACTCCCTTCGCCGCCTTTTTGAGAAGGACTTCTCTTTTGACATTGTTTTCAACCGAACCTTTCCTATCATCACGGTGGTGAGCGATACGCATCCGATTTCGGCAATACTTTCGGGGCATTTCCGGCTAGGCCTGCGGTGGCATTGGCGGTTATGGCGGGGCTGGCACTTTACGGTACAGCCCGGCTTTACGTGGAGCCGACAGGTTTTTCGCGCTACCTCGGCTAGCCGGGTACCCTATGCCGACCTTATGCCCGAGGGCTACCGGTGGCTGCGCTACCGCATGGGCGCCGTCTCCCTGCAGGCTGGCATTCACTGGCGCCGCAAAGTCCCAACCGATCTTCTTCCTCGCTTCTGGATAGAAGTAGGCGGCTGGCTGCAGCGCGTTATCGGCAGCAGCCTGAAATACGTAGCTGAGCGCAATGGAATCACTGAGAAAAACCGCTGGGAGGGCCTTACCCTCTTTACCCCATGGCAGGCTGGAGTTTATGCCAGTGCAGGCCGGCGCTGGTTCGGCATCACCGCCTACTACTACCTTCTGCCGCTCTTTCCCACTGAGCCAGTGGGGGATCGCTATTTTCCTCGGACCCCCGCGTGGGAGGTAGGGTTTTGCCTATCCCTATGAAGAAAATCGTCGTGGCCATCACTGGGGCAAGCGGAAGCCTGTATGCCGCTCGCCTGCTGGAGCACTTGCGCCGGCTACGCAGCCAAATACCTATGGAAGTAGGCGTAGTCTTCTCCGAAAATGCCCAAACCGTGTGGAAGTGGGAGACGGATTTGCCTCTACCGCAGGACTTTCCCATTTATGCGCCTAAGGATTACTTTGCGCCCTTTGCTTCAGGCTCGGCGCGCTATGAGGCCATGGTAATTGTGCCATGTTCTATGGGCACAGCGGGACGGATAGCGGCAGGTGTCTCGGATGATCTAATTACGCGTGCGGCCGATGTCATGCTAAAAGAGCGGCGCCAGCTCATCCTTGTGCCGCGCGAGACGCCTCTGCATAGCGGCCATTTGCGCATACTTCTAAAAGTGAGCCAACTGGGGGCGATCATCCTACCCGCCATGCCCGCCTTCTACCAGCGCCCCCGTACCTTAGAGGAGCTAGCCGACACGGTAGTAGGTCGGATTTTGGATCACCTTGGCCTTCCTGCGAACTACCCGCGGTGGGGCTCAGAGCCCCCAGCTAGCCCGGTCTAAGGTCCGATAGGTAATCGCCTCGCTTAGATGCTCTGCACGTATAGCTTCGCTCCCTTCCAGGTCGGCAATGGTGCGCGCTACCTTGAGGATGCGGTCATAGGCACGCGCCGAAAGCTGAAGGCGGTTGATGGCATTTTCCATGAGGCGCCGCTCGGCCTCGCCCAAGCTACAGAACTGCTCCACCAGCTTTGGGGGCATTTGGGCATTAGTATAAATGGTAGGTATATCGCCGAAGCGCTGACGCTGGATATCACGGGCCCGCTGGACCCGCGCCCGCACCTCCGCACTGCTTTCGCCTTCCGCTTGCGTAGTGAGGGCAGAGGTCTCCACCGGGGAGACGGAGACATGCAAATCTATGCGATCCAACAAAGGACCAGAAATGCGAGCCGTGTAGCGCTGGATGGCCCCCGGCGGACAGGTGCAGGCACGCGTAGGATGGGTATAATAGCCGCAGGGGCAGGGATTCATAGCCGCTACTAACATAAAGCGCGCTGGATACTCTACCCGAAAGCGCGCCCGGGCAATCACAATGCGCCCTTCTTCCAAAGGCTGACGGAGTACCTCCAGCACCTGCCGCTTGAATTCAGGCAGTTCATCCAAGAAAAGTACCCCATTATGGGCCAGGCTAATTTCACCCGGCATAGGGTAATTCCCCCCTCCCACTAAGGCAATATCACTGATAGTATGATGGGGTGCCCGAAAGGGACGCTGGGTAATCAGGCCCGTATGATCGCGCAGAAGGCCAGCTACGGAATGAATGCGTGTGGTTTCTAAGGCTTCCTCTAAAGTGAGAGTGGGCAAAATAGTAGGTAGCCGGCGAGCCAGCATGGTTTTACCTGCGCCAGGCGGGCCAATCAGAAGGATATTATGGCCTCCTGCGGCCGCAATTTCCAAGGCCCGCTTGACCTGCCACTGCCCCTTAACCTCACGCAGGTCCACCTCACTCTGGCTTTGCTGCTGGGCAAAAAGCGCCCGCGCATCTACAAAGACGGGTGATAGTTCCAGACGCCCTGAAAGAAAGGCCACGGCTTCCCGTAAGGAGGTTGGCGTGTAGATGGCTATATCTTTGACTACGCCAGCTTCGCCGCCATTCGCTGGGGGGAGGATAAGCTGGCGCATGTGCCGCTTGCGAGCCAAAATGGCTATCGGCAGCGCCCCCCGAATCGGCATAAGCGAGCCATCCAGCGACAGCTCCCCCATCACCATTACATCGTCCCAAGCCGAGCGCTCCACCTGCCCCGAAGCCGCCAGTATCCCTACTGCAATCGGTAGATCATAGGCCGTGCCCTCCTTACGCAGATCCGCTGGCGCCAGATTGATAATAATTTTTCCTCGCGGGAAGGAAAACCCGCTATTCCGAATAGCCGTCTCCACCCGCTCGCGACTCTCCTTTACGGCATTATCGGGAAGGCCTACAATCGCATAGCCTAGGCCAGGGGAAAGATTTACCTCCACACTCACGGGATAGGCATACACGCCATACAGGGCGGCGGCAGGTATCTTGACGAGCATCGCCCGTAAGATAAATATTTGCGCAATGGAGTACCGCCTGCTTAGCCCGCAGTGGGAAGCCTACGAACTGATAGAGTTCGGTGAGGGCTGGCGGTGGGAGCGCTGGGGCGAGGTATGGGTGCAGCGGCCCGATAGCTGGGCTGTGGGCAAACTAACCGTGAGGCCCTCAGGGAATTATCATGTTTATCAGCCAAGCGGGAGCTATACTGGCCAGTGGATCCCTCCCTTGCCGTCCAAATGGCTTCTTACTTACCGCGGCCAGAGATGGCAGATGGCCCTCTGGGCGCGTAGCGGGAAGTTTAAGCATCTGGGCTTCTTTCCGGAGCAGGCGGTGCACTGGGAGTGGCTTTATACGCACCTTCGTGGGGCTACTCAGCCGCGCGTACTTAATCTTTTTGCCTACACGGGTGCGGCTTCCATAGTAGCGGCTTTAGCTGGCGCACAGGTAGTGCATGTGGATTCCAGCAAGAGCGCCATCACGTGGGCGGCTGAGAACGCGCAGGCGAATAGCGTGACGACTATCCGTTGGATTCCCGAAGATGCCCGCCGCTTCGTGGCGCGCGCAGGTCGCCGCAGGGAAAAATACTATGCCCTTCTCCTAGATCCTCCCGCTTATGGCACAGGCACCGGCCGCTGGCACCTCGCAGAGGACTTGCCTCCACTTTTAGAAAACCTCCGGCCTCTGCTCTCCAGTGAGGGCGGCCTTTTCCTTCTCAACTGGTACGCTGGGGACTTCTCACCCTACACGCTCTATCGCCTAGTGCAGGAGATTTTCCCCTTTATGCATCCGATAGAGGTAGGCGAGCTTCTCCTAACTACCTCTAAAGGACGCCGGCTTAGTACGGGGTATTTTCTTCGCAGCCGATGGGGTTAGCGTAGCTTTGCTTATGCCTACTTACGACCAAAGGGCCCTAACGAACGCCGAGCGCAGCTGGCGCATCAACTTTATCAATTCGCTAATCGGTCCCAAAAACCTCCATGTGCTTATTACGCGCTTTCCCAGCGGCGGCTTCAATGCGGCGATCTTCAACTCAGGCGTCCACATCGGCTCTTCCCCACCGTATATAGGGTTTATTCTGCGCCCTACCAGCAGTCCTCGGCATACTTACCGCAACCTCCTAAACTACCCCTATGCCACGCTGAATGCCGTAGCCATAAGCTTTTATGCTCAGGCGCATCAGACCGCCGCTAAACTGCCCGACGGCGAAAGCGAAATAGCCCAAGCCGGCCTAGACCTAACTTGGGAGGAAGAAGACCTTCCCTATCTCGCCCAAAGTCCGCTACGGGCCCGGCTCCATCTGGCAGAAGTGCATACCATTCAGGTAAACCAGACGCATCTGCTGGTTTTTGCGGTAGAAAAGGTCTTTTCGGCTATACTCCCCGAGGCCGATGGCTTCCTACGGCTAGACCAGCTTGGTCTAGCGGCCGGGTCGGGCTGCGACGCTTACTGGCGCCTAGAGTTTTTGGAGCGCCGGCCTATTCCATAGAGGCATATGGAGGATAGTTGCAGGCCTCCACTGTCTTAGGTTTAGCAGCCCAAGCTAATTTAGTTCGCTGATTTAGGCCTGCTGAAGCCAATCCTCCTTAATCGGAATAGGGTATTCATAGCTACCTATCCCAAAATCAGGTTTGCTTTTTTCTAACTGCCAGACTACGAAGGGATTTTTGCTGGCACCTTAGGTAGGAGAGCCGTTTTTCCCTTGAGATTTGCTGAATTCATGTTACCTTTGCTGCGCTATGCGACGCACGGCACTACTTACCCTAAGCCTGAGCAGTAGCCTACTCTTAGCTCAGGCGTGGCGAGCGCAAATTGAACGGATCGCTAAAGAGATGCACCAGCGAATTAGTCGGGGGACAGTCTCGACCGCCCGAACTCAGCAAACAGTCACCGTAATAGACAGCTACTTTGTAGACCTTCCGCAAGGCAGTGGGTGGCAGAATGACTCGCTTATCATTTATCGCTACACTCAGGAGGCTGATCTTATCTGGGATACCGCCTTCCGCTGGCAAAATAACAACTGGACCGCCCGCTGGCGCACAAACTACTTGTACTATAGCAGCGGGCTATTAGCGGGTCTAGACTCGGCCCACATACAGTACGGCCCTGGAGACCTTAGCCGATTCTATGGTAAGCGTCACTTTACCTATGCACCTGCCCAGAATAATTCCATTCGGGTCGAGCTCCAAGATAGCACATGGGATAGTAACAACAACCGATGGGCTCCTCTCCAGCGAATAACCCTATGGTTTCTCCTTCTCGACCCCAACCAAGGTCCGCGTCAGCCCTATGATAGCTTATTCGTAGATATACCAGGTAACAATCCGGGTCAGTGGGTCCGACTCATGGAAATACGTAGCTTCTTCAGGGGCACAGGCAGTGATGCCCGAGTAGATAGCCAAGCAATACTTAGGTATATTGATCCGCCTGACCCCACTAACTTGGTAAGAGGTTGGACCAAATACACCTACGACGCCCAAAGGCGCCTAACAAGGCAGCTTGATACGCTGTGGCTTTCACTTGGGGGCGGTGCAGTTACTCAAGACTATCTGAGTCAGTATACATGGTACACTTATCTGGCTAATCCTCCCACCCTGCTGGCAAAGGATAGCGTCTTTGAAGCGATTTATGACCTCAGCGCTCAAGAATTTGATACTACCCTACGCCGTCGCACCTACGCTTATAATAATGATGGGCGAGTAACAGAAATTATAACCGATACATGCAATTCGACTACGCCTAGTGGCTGTGGTCATTTCCTACGTGAGCGCTATGTATACCGCCGCATCTCGCTTCCCACAGGCTTACCAGCTCCTATACTGGAGGAAGCGGCGGAATGGCGCCTGCCCTCGCCTCAGCGGGCGGGAACCACCGTCGCTATTCAGAGCGAGCGCACCGCACCTTACCGCCTCATAGACCTCTCGGGCCGCCTCGTACTCCAAGGCGAGCTCTCGGCTGGCCTCAACCAGCTTACCCTTCCTACCCAGCCCGGCCTCTACATTCTCCAAATCGGCCAAACCCAGCAAAAGCTCCTGCTGGTACCGTAAGCTACTCCACTAGCTCAGCTAATCCAAAGGGGCAGAGAGAAATTTACTCTCTGCCCCTTCTTATATTTGGCTGATGAAACGCATCCTAGCCATAGATTATGGGGAGCGGCGCTGCGGGCTAGCTTGGACAGACCCAAACCGCCAAATCGCTCTGCCCTTAGCAGGTATAGCTACTAGTGAATTGTGGCAGCAGTTAGAGGCTGTAATACCCGAAGTGGATCGCGTCGTGATAGGCTACCCACGCCAGCTCAGTGGCGCCCCTCATCCGTTTGCTAGGCAGGTAGAACGCTTCATAAAGGCTTTCCAACAGCGTTATCCGCATATTCCTATAGAAAGGATGGACGAACGTTTCACTACCCACGCGGCCTCTTACTACCTCCACCTTCTGCCCAAAAAGACACGCCGGGTAAAGGCGCATGCTGACCGCATAGCGGCTACAATTCTTTTAGAAAACTACCTTCAACGCCGCGCTAGCGTATGATTCGGCCGATTGTGATGTATGGCTCTCCTATCCTGCGACAGAAAGCCCTCCCGGTAGCGCCAGACGATCCCCGCCTACCTAGCCTGATTCAAGACCTCTGGGACACTATGTATAATGCGCAGGGGATAGGCCTAGCGGCACCTCAGATAGGCGTCCTTCTGCGTGTCTTCGTAGTAGATGTGAGCGGATCCAAAAATCCCGAAGAGCCCCCTCTGCGTGAAGTTTTTATCAACCCTCGCTTAGTAGCTTTAGAAGCCCAGCGAACCCCCTACGAAGAGGGGTGTTTAAGCATTCCAGGCCTGCGTGAGCGCATCTACCGGCCAAGCGGAATAGAGATCGAGTACTATGATGCGAATTTTCGGCTCAAACGGGCGCGCTTTATGGGTATGGCGGCGCGCGCAATCCAACATGAGTACGACCATTTGGAAGGACGGCTCTTCATAGACTACCTCTCACCTCTGCGGCGGCAGCTCCTGCGCGCTAAGCTAAGAGAGATAGCCGCTGGTCGCATAGAAGCAGCCTACCCAACAACCCTATAAATGTATCTCTTAGATGAGCTCGTTTTAGAATATGGTCTTTACCTGATTACAGCGGGGTTGGCTGGTGGCGCGCTGCTGCAGGGAGCATCCAATCGAGCCAAAGGATGGTGCATAGCGCTTATGGGCATCCCTTTAGCGGCTGAAATCGCCTACAGCGATTTTTTTACCCCTACCCTCCCTACCGATCTGACGGCCGCCCTCTCTGCTTTAGCTCTTTTAGGCTACTTGGCTTTCTATCCTTCTCAGCTTAGCGGTATCTGGAAAAGCCCCCTTATGCGCCTGGCATTCCTATACTTCGCCTGGATGAGTGTAACTACGCTGAGCTCTGTAGATTTTCAGGTATCGGCCAAGTTTCTTATAAGCCAGCTGGCTTACTTTATTGCCTTTGGGGTGGGTGGGTTTCTCTGGGTGCGGCAGCCTCGCTCTCTATCCTTAGAGAAGCTGTATTCCACTTTCTTATTAGCTCCAGCCAGCTTAGTGCTATTTCTCTGCACCTATCAGCATCTTGCCTTAGGAGGGAGCAAGGAAATGGTGGAGAAAGCCGTCTATCCCTTCATGAGAGAACATACGGTGTATGGGACCTATGCGGTCTGGTTCTTTTTAGCCTGCCTGAGTCTATGGGGGCTTCGGCCGTCTATTGGGGGTACTGTTCTGCTTGGCCTAACTGGCTTAGCTGTTTTCCTGTCCTACAGTCGGGGCGCTTGGCTAAGCCTACTCCTTACGCTGGGCACGTGGGGCCTCTTGTACCTGCTGCGGCGCCTCTCTACATTCCAACGCACGCTCGTAGTAGCGGGGATAGTAGGGGCAGGGGTATGGCTTGGCCTAGCGGCCTTATCGGAGAATCCCTATGCGCTTCAATTCAAAGCCCAGTTGCAGTTAGGTGAAGCGGGTCGGCACTTAGCCTCCAGCTTTGACCTGCGTCAAAATCTCTCTAACCTAGAGCGGATTAATCGCTGGGATGCGGCGCTCAGCATGGTAGCGGAGCGTCCTTGGTACGGCTTCGGACCGAATACCTACGTCAAGGAATACTCCGCCTACCAGCGCAGCCTAATGCGCACACCTGTAAGCGTAGAAATGGGTGAAGTAGGCGGGGCCCACAGCGAGTTTCTGACGGCGGCGAGCGAAATGGGCCTACCGGGACTTTTTTTACTAGCCGCTATCTATTTCCTCACTTTGCGCCTCGGCCTAGGCGGCATATGGCGCAGCTCTGAACTCCGCTCGCAGGGCCATTACGCCCTCCTTACCCTACCGCTACTGGCGTACTATCTCCATGGATTTATCAATAACTTTATGGATCATGGGCATATTGCCGGCCTTGTTTATCTGCACTGGGGGTTATTGGCGGGTTATGAAGCGCGCGGGGCTTAGCGACAAGTTAGTCCAGCTCAGCCTTCTTTTTCTCCTTGGCAGTGCCTGTCAGTCCCAACCCCCGATATTTCATGGGGAAATTCAGGGAGCTTGGCGCGATTCCCTCTACCTTTTCCGTTGGGAAGCTGGGCAGTGGGTAAAAGTAGCCAGCACAGCCCTAAAGGAAGGCCGGTTTGCCTTTCGGCAAACTCTCCCCGCTGGCATTTATCTGTGGGGCTTCTCCCCCCAAGAAGGGGACATCGTAGTTTTACGGCCAGGCACTTCACCCTTTCTGCGGGGCGAGATGAATACGCTCTTCCAGCGTTATACCTACGAGCAGAGCCCCGAGAATGCCCAACTTTTGGCTTTTCGTCGCCAGACGACGGAACTCTATCGGCAGCTGGAGTTTACTTCCGGGCCTCAGCGAGAAACGCTTCAGCAGCAGCTTGAGGCTCACCTTCGTCGTCACGACAGCGCTGCCTTTAGTAGCCTGCGGCTATATGCGCGCCTGCTGCGCCTACCTTCCCTGAGCGCGACGAGCTATCCTACTTTGGAGGCCCTCTGGAAAGGACTCGTAGAGGCTTTCTGGGATAAATTTCCCTGGCAAGACCCGTGGATAGCCCAGACCCCGGATATGTATGTGCGTCTGCAGAACTTTTGGCAAAATGCAGTGGAGGCTATTCCCGAGGACACGCTCCTAGTCCACGGAGTGAAATGGGTACAGGCTCTGCCGCAAGCCCTGCAGCCCAGCGCCTGGATGGCGCTTATAGAAGTGGCGCAGCGCTACCAGCTCAAGGAGCTTATGCTGATAGCGGCAGAGCGTTTTAAGGCGCTTGCGCCTCAGGACTCTCGCATACCCCAACTGGAGGCTTTTATTCAGGCGGAAAGCCGACTGCGCAAGGGCCAAACTGCACCGGATATCGCCCTACCAGACCCCCAGGGGGTTATTCGGCGCTTGTCTGACCTGCGCGGCAAGTGGGTGCTTATAGACTTTTGGGCTAGCTGGTGTCGCCCATGTCGCTTGGAAAGTCCCCACCTCCGTCAAGTATATCAGCGATACCATAGCCGTGGCTTTGAAATTTTCAGCGTAAGCCTGGATTACAACCGGGAGGCATGGACCCAAGCCATACAGACCGATCAGCTAAGCTGGATTCACGTCAGCGACCTAAAGGGGTGGCAGAGCGCCGCGGCGCAATTATATCGCGTCAATGCGATCCCTTTCACCGTGCTGATAGACCCTGAAGGGCGCATAGCGGCTAAAGGCTTGCGTGGTAGTGGGTTAGAGGCGCGCTTAGCGCAGATTTTCCCATGACTCGCTGTGGCGTAGTCGCCTTAGTAGGCGCCCCGAATGCGGGCAAATCCACGCTACTCAATCGCTTAGTAGGCCAGAATTTAGCCGCTATTACCCCCAAGCCGCAAACTACCCGTTTCCGTATCCCCGCCATTCGCACCGAGGGCGATACCCAATTCATTTTCGTGGATACGCCGGGCTGGGTGAGCGCACCCAAAAATTCCTGGCATACTGCCCTTACGCAGGAGAGCCTGACGGCTCTGCGAGAAGCCGATGTGACCATCTGGGTACTTTCAGCAGCTCAACCCATTCCTACCCTTCCGCCTGTCATTGAAAAGGCTCTGCAAAAGGCTCCTTGCCTTATAGCCGCCTTGACCCATTTAGACCTTTATCCATCCAGTGGCCGGGCAGCGAAACAGGCGGAATTCCAGTCAAAGCTTGCCAACTTTCCCTTTCAGAATTGGATAGATGCTTCGTTAGACCAGCCTCTAGAGCCCCTTCTCCAAGCTGTGGCGGCGCACCTGCCCGAGGGGCCTTTTTTGTACCCCAGCGATGCGCTTACACCTTTACCCCAGCGTTTCTTCGTGGGTGAGATTTTGCGGCGTCAGGCCTATCAGCACCTCCACGAGGAGATTCCTTACGGCACCGAAGTAGAAATCACCCTCTACAGGGAACAGCCCGAACGGGACTACATCGCCGCTACCTTATATGTAGAAAAAGAGTCCCACAAGCCCATCGTAATCGGCAAAGGGGGCCAGATGCTCAAAAAAATAGGGACTGCCGCCCGTCACGAAATTGAGCAGCTTATAGGGAAACCCATCTTTCTAGAGCTCCATGTGAAAGTAGCTCCTAAATGGCGGCGCTCCCCCACCTACCTCCGCCGCCTCGGCTACCGAACTTCCTAAATTTGCCTGAGATGGAAAATTCCAAGTCCGATAAGAAAAAGAAGAAGCGCACCCTCGTAGTTATAGACGGCGATGCGCTCCAAGAAGGGGCAAAGTACGATTTTTCCTTCTTGGAAAACGAGAAGCGGCTGGAAATATGGTTCTTCTATAAGCACAGAATTCACCATTCTTTCCAGCTTCGGCGCGAGTTTTCCGCTCATAATGTTGTCTTGCCCCGCTATGAGGAGGATTTGCACCTGTATCTCCTCAAGCGCGTGTGCTTTGAGCTGGGGCGGCGCTACGAGCGGTATAGGAAAGTTATCTTCATCGGCGGGCATCATTTTATTTGGGAGAGTTTAGTTCAATTCCTGCGTGAGCGCGACCTTGCCTGCACGCACCTTTTAGCGGAGGATTACCGAACCCCCGACTCTCCCAAACGGGATGAAAAATCCAAAGAAGAAGAGCTCCTGGCTCGGTTGGCTGAGAGCATAGAGGAGCTAGCCCCGGGTACGACCCTTACACGCGAGGAATTTATAGAGTGGGTGAGTCGCCGCAAATTAGTGCCGCGCCGACGCCTCTCGGGCGCTGTAGTAGATAACCTTCTGGAACACCTCCGTTCTAAGAATCGCATCGCTATAGAAGAGGGGCGGATTGTCATATTAGCGCAGGTATGAGTTACGGCCTTCTGCGTGGAAAGAAGGGGCTGATCACAGGCGTACTGGATGAGCGTTCTATTGCGTGGCATGTAGCCCGTCGGGCGCACGAGGAAGGCGCCGCCTTAGTGCTTACGAATGCGCCTGTAGCCCTTCGCTTAGGGCAAACGGCTGAGCTGGCCAAACGGCTCGGGGCTCCGCTTTTCCCAGCCGACCTTACCCAAATAAGCGATATTGAGAAACTTTACAGCCAAACCCTAGAGCATTTCGGCGGACCGATAGACTTTCTCCTTCATTCCGTAGGCATGTCGCCCAATATCCGCAAAGGCAAGGCCTATCCCGAGCTGGATTACGAGTTTTATTGGAAGACGCTGGACGTTTCGGCGGTATCGCTGCACAAGCTACTTCAAGTAGGGCGGGCGCGCGGGGCTTTTGCACGCGGGGCCTCTATCGTAGCGCTTAGCTACATTGCTGCCCAAAGGGTCTTCCCCCGTTACGGGGATATGTCGGATGCCAAAGCCCTTCTCGAGTCTATCGCCCGCCTATTTGGCTACTTCTTGGGACGGGAGCTGGGCGCCCGCGTGAATATCGTCTCCCAGTCCCCCACGCCCACCACAGCGGGAACAGGTATCGCAGGATTTCAGGAAATGTATGACTACGCCAACCGCATGAGTCCGCTAGGGAATGCCTCAGCCGAAGCGTGTGCGGACTTTATTGTGGCGCTCTTTTCTGACCTTACGCGTGCGATTACTATGCAGACGATTTATCACGATGGCGGCTTCTCCACGATGGGCATCGCTGAGGAGCTCTTGCGGAATGGCTGACGGGATATGGAGTCTATCCCCCTTGGATGGGCGCTACCTGCGATATGTAGCTGACCTCCAGCCCTACCTCAGCGAAGCGGCTTTTTTCCGCTACCGATTGGAAGTAGAGACGGAGTACTTTGCGGCTCTTGTGGAGTTGCCCTTACCCCCTTTGGTGGATTTTCCCAAAAGCTACCTGTCTGAACTGCGTCGGGCCTTTCTGCCTTTCGGGGAAGAGGTAGTGGAGCAGCTACGCCGCTTAGAGGCTCAGACCCGCCACGATGTGAAGGCCATAGAATACTTTCTGCGGCAGCGCTGGCAGGCGCTTCTCCCACCAGCCTACCATAAGGCTTTGGCATTTATTCATTTCGGCCTTACCTCTCAAGACGTGAATACTTCGGCCCAGGCCCAAATGTTTCGGGATGCGCTAAAAGCCGTATATCTACCAGTGGTGGCGCAGCTTATTCAGCGCCTGCACGCGCAGGCTTATGCTTGGCGTGAGCTAGCTATGCTGGGCTTTACACATGGGCAGCCGGCCTCTCCCACTACGCTGGGCAAAGAGCTCTACGTCTTCGTGGTCCGCCTGGAAGCCGAGCACGCCAAGCTCCAGACGCAGGTCTTCTGGACGAAGCTGGGCGGCGCCGTCGGAAATCTCAATGCCCATTACGCCGCTTTTCCAGAAATAGACTGGATAGCCTTTTTTGACCGGCTGGCGGAACGGCTGGGGCTACGCCGCTTCCCCTGCACGACCCAAATCCTTCCTTACGAACGCTGGGCCGAAATATGGGATAACCTGCGCCGCCTCCAAAGTATTTGTACGGATTTGGCCCAAGACCTCTGGCTCTATGCCCATCGGGGCTACCTCCGCCTAGAAAAGGCCGAAGGGCAAATCGGCTCCTCTACTATGCCGCATAAGGTGAATCCCACCCTTTTAGAGCTGGCAGAAGGAAACCTCCGCCTGTCTAACGCCTTATGGAGCTTCCTTTCAGAGAAGCTGCCCGTTTCCCGCCTACAGCGCGATCTTACGGACTCTACCCTCCTACGGAATCTAGGCGTGGCTTTGGGGCATGGGCTAGTAGGACTCCGAGCGCTTATAGAAAGCCTAGACCAGCTTGTACCCGTGCCGACTGCGATGGAAGCCGAGCTACAGGCACACCCTGAGGTCGTAGCAGAGGCTTGGCAAACTCTTCAGCGCAAAGCTGGTAACATTTACGCCTACGAAGAGGCCCTTCAGGCCCTGCAGGCGGGTACTTTTGAGCCGCCTTTTCCGCCTCAGACTTACGTCGGCTATGCCCCTTATATGGTACCCCCTCCCTCCCGCTGAGGCTCTATACGCGCCCGCAACTTAGCGTACAATTGGCGCCAGCTTACCTCCCCCTCCTGCTCGTACGCCTCCTCTAAGTGCTGAATAAGCCGCAAAATCACATACGGCGGAGAAAGCGCCCGATAATGCGCTAAGTTATCTGAAAGACCTGCCCCCCGTAGGATTCCCTTAAGCTGATCTGGCAGCAGGATAAACCCGCGGTAGTAAGGCTCTATATAGAAGTGCAGCGTTCCGTCAAAATAGCGAATAAGATAACGGTCGCCAATCGCTATAAGCCCCACCCCTAAGCCTAATTCCGAAGCTAAAAGGTAGTAAAGCACACTGAGCGAGAAGCTATTTCCGCGCCGAGTGTCTAGCACTTCATGAAGGAAAAAATAGCGGGAAGCCTGGGGTCGGGTGCGTTCAGGCTGAAAGCGCTCATGTAGAAAAATCTGGCGGTTAATCGCAAGAAAACGCTCTAAGGGATCCCCGTGGGAAGGTAGATTGAGCCAAGTGGTATGTACGAGGCGGCGGTAGGCATTGGTATATTTAGCAACATCTAGCGAAGCGTAGCGGAGCTGAGCTACATACAGGAGGGCGGGTAAAAGGGGCTGCTGCGGCTCCATACGCCAGGCGTATAAGGCCTGACCCACTACCTCAAGCTGCACAGCTTCCAAAAGTTCCTCAATTCGCCTTTGGGCTATGGGGTCCTGCGTCTCCAGCCACTGCTGCTCTAAGAGGGGTATTGCCTCCCGTCCCATTTCTATGAAGACCTTCTCAATATGGGCCTGCACCGTAGGGTCTGGATCATCTAAGAGGCGTAAGAGAGCTTTAAGCTGGGCAGGCTCCACTACGACAAATATAACCTTAGGGCGAGGCCCACTCCCATCGCCTGCCAGCAAATTCACCGATTAGCCGGGAGGGTGTCTCTATGGGGTAGGCTTCCCCGATTAGGCGACTTTCTACGTTATAGCCCTGGGCAATCGCCTGCACCGAGGCCACAGCTTCAGGCAACACATAGAGCTCTAAGCGATGCCCCATATTGAAAACTTCAAAGAGCGCTTCGATCGGCCGCCGCCCCTGCAGCGCCGCAAAAATAGGCGGCAAAGGAAAGAAATTAGTCTTAGCGATAAGGGTATAGGGGAGGTATTTGAGCGCTTTCCGCTGGCCTCCGCCAGTACAGTGGATCACGGCATAGATCGCCGAACGGCACTCCCTATAAATATCCCGCAGAATAGGCAGATAGGTGCGCGTAGGCGCTGTAAGTAGAGCCCCTACCGCATGGCCTTCTAAGGTATCGCTGAGACGGAGGTCGCCCTGATAGGGAGTGGGGAGTTCAGGGGCGACGGTTTCGGGATACTGCTTCGCATATTCCGCTTTTAGAAGAAGGTGGCGTGCGGCGGTAAGGCCATTACACCCTATGCCGCTGTTATAGCTTGTTTCGTAGCTGGCCTGACCAAAGCTGGCCAGGCCTACGATATATACCCTCCTATCAGGGCGGCGTATGGGTATAAGCTGATCAAGTCTTACACGCGCCGCAGCTACGGCCTCCAGCGCAATCGTACGGACGACATCGGGCATATCGGCCGTTTCCCCCCCAGCCACCTCGGCTCGCACCCCCCACTGATTGAGCTGAGCTACAAAAGCATATACTCCCTCAATTATAGCCTGCACTACCTCGTCCGGAATGTGAAAAGGATTGCGCTGAATCGTGGTAGAGAAAACAAAACCCTCTACGACGCCGGCGCAGGCAAGGTCATCTGTGTTCATTACGAGGGCATCTTGGGCTAAATGGGCCCATACGAGCGGATCTTGGCTTTCTTTCCACCATAGATAGCTGAGAATGCCCTTAGTCCCTACGCCGTCGGCATGGAGGAAGAAGCGGTAGGTCTCGCTACCCGCTAAATCAGGCAGAGGCTTAGCAAAGTAAGTCGCGGTATGGAAAGGCTGAAGGTAGGGCTTATGAGCCGAAACGCCTAAGGCGCGGTACCAGTCTGAGGTCTCACTCATTGCGCCGGCGCCCAAATAAGGAGAAATGGACAAAACGGTGGGGTCGCCGGCGAATATCTTCTAAGAGAAGCGATAGGTTGAGGGCTGTTTTATCTAAGTTTCGGTAAAGGGAGCTGTCACGCAGAATTAGGCCAGCCGTGCCGCTACTGTCATTGAGGAGGCGAAGCGTCGTATGGAGCTGAGCGGCGGAGGAGTCTAACTTAGCCATTAGAGGGGGTAGGTTAGTGCGCAAAGAGTCGGACATAACGGCCACAGACCTGAGCGTCTGGGTGAGAGAGGGTCGCATCTCCTGAAGGGTAGCTTCCATTTGTTGAAGGGTTTGGCGCAGTTTGGTGGCGGTAGGCGCTACTTCACCTTGAGCGGTTTCTACCAGATGACGCACGGAAGTTACAGTAGTTGGCAAAGCCCCTTGAGCACTTAGCAGCGCATTCAGGTGGCGCACAGTCTGATTAAGGCCTTCTAAAAGTGTATCTAGCCGCAGACGTAGGGGATCCAGCGAACGCGTGATTTGCTCCAGCGAGCCCGTGGCTACGCTATCGCGTAGGGTATCGCCATCTTCCGCCAGCTGGGCCATTTGCCCAGGTACCACTACCAGCCCTTTCGTGCCCAAAAGGTCCAAGTTTGTAATCATGGCCCAGCTGTCCTTTGGTACGGGCACGGCGCGTAGTACCTCAAACTCCACTATGATTTTTCCCGTCTGCTGGTCAAAACTTAGGCTTTGTACCTGGCCTACTTTATAGCCGCGGTACAGCACCTTATCGCTGGTAGAGAGGTTATCCGTGCTGGGGAAAACCGCATAATAGGTGTTGTAGCGCTGAAAGACAGAGTGGCCTTTGAGGTAGTTAAGCCCGAAAAAGAGGATGATCCCGGCGCCTGCAGCAATAAGGCCTATCTGGGCCTCACGAGAAAGGCGAAAGGCCATGAAGCAAAAATACGCCGCCTTCCCTCAGAAGGCGACGCGCCGTTCTACTTGAGGAAAATTATCAAAAAGGCCACTACCTCCGTAATCAAGGCTACCCCTTCTATGAGCGCTGCGGTAAGAATCATGTTCGCCCGAATGTCGTCGGCAGCTGAAGGTTGGCGGGCAATTCCCTGAAGGGCTGAAAAAGCAACCAGTCCAATCCCAACGCCTGCACCTATAGCCGCAATTCCAGCTCCCAAAGCTGCACCTAAATAATGTACTGTACTGGCAACCTCTAACCACATATCGCCCGCAAAGGTAGAGAGTTTCAGTGTTCTTCCAAGGCCATCCCCAAAAAGACCGAGGTAAGCATCGTGAAAATGTAAGCCTGCAAAGCCGCTACCAGCGTTTCCAAGGCCATGACGAAGAGGCCTAGCCCTAAGGACAAAAGAGAAGTAGCATAGCCTGCTACCGCCGAATGTAAGGCCTCGGCTAAAATGAAAATTAGGCCTATTCCGGAAAGAAGCATAAGATGGCCAGCGAGTATATTAGCAAAGAGCCGCATCATGAGCGCAAAGGGCCGCGCAAACATACCTATAATCTCAATAGGCATCATAAATATCTTTAGCCACACCGGCACGCCCGGGTACCAGAAAATATGCTGCCAGTAGCTTTTTGTGCCGTTGAGCTGGATGAGAATGAAGCTCAGAAGCGCCAGAAAAAAGGTAAGGGTGATATTTCCCATAATGTTGGAATTGAGGGGCGTAAGGCCGAAAAGGTTGCTAAGCCAGATAAAGAAGAAGACGGTGAGGAGGTAAGGCAGGAAGCGGTCGGAATGTTGGTGCAGGTTAGGACGGACTACCTCGTCGCGTATAAATAGGATGACTGGCTCAAGCCACCGAGCTACCCCGCGTGGAATGGGCGACTGCGTGTAAGCCCGAGCCGCCTGACGCCCTAGCCAAAATAGAATAATGCCTACTAAAAGAAACTGGAAGGCCGTCTTAGTGAGCGAAAAATCCCAAATGGGCTGACAATCCAGCGCTACTATTTCGCCCTTAGGGGTAATATTGAAGCCGCGCGGCTCTAGCTCCCGGCGCACCTCCTCCAGCGTATGGCCTCGTACAAAGAAGACCGATAGCCCATGCGTCGGATGATACAGAATACGCGGTAAGGGAATGCGAATAGAGAGGTAATGCGTCGTACCATCGGGGTTCTTACCCCAAGGAAGGTCGGTAATGTGCCAGTCATAGCTATCTAAGACGTGCTCTAAGATAAAGTTGCTTCCTTCCCCGCCACCTGCCCAGACTATCCCAAGGAAAAGCAAGAAGCTTAGGCGACGCATCAGCGGCGCAAGTTACGAATAGTCAAAGTAAATTCGGCCAGTAGAAAGCTTCCTACCTCCCCCACTACCACAGCCGTATAGGGGCCTATCGGCGGCTTGAAGACCTTGAAGCACCCAACTATGAGGGCTGGTAGGGCTAAAAGGCGCACTGCTGAGGAAAGCACGAGGGCGGCAATGCTCTTATACTGCGTCCGCACAAAGGTGGTCAGCGTGAAAATAAATCCCATGCTGGCCCATACTACGGCATAGCCAAGCTGCCGAGGGCTTACAAGATAGGCTACTACTATACCCCCTATCGTGAGCAAAGCCATCCAGAGGAGAAGTCGCATGGGATGAAGGTAGAGGATTGGCACTTCTTGGGGCAAAGTTTAGAAAGGTGGGCAGTAAGGCAAAGGGGGCTATATTTGAAGGGTGGCCTGCTTGAGGAGGCTCAGTCTCAGCTGGCTAGGGCTGAGCGGCCTTTTAGCCCAAAGTTTCTATGTGGAGGTGAGTGAAACGGCAGAGCCGCTCCAGCGGCAGCTGCGCCAGTGGGCTCAAGGCGCCCGACAGGCCCCTCTATGGCCCGGCTTAGCGCGCGTGGAAGCCTTTCCTTCTACCTCTCCTCTACGTCAGTGGTATGTAGTGCATTTTGAGAACCTCTCGGCGGCGGCAGCTGAGGCTCACCTACGCGCTACGCCAGGTATTCAGCAGGTAGAGAGGGTTACGAGGCGCCGGCTTTGTTCTACGCCGCTTTTAGGCTGGCACCACCAAGCCCTGCAAACGGCCCAAGTATGGGGCTTTACTCCCGGTCATCGCCGAATCCCAATAGCCTGCTTAGATAGCGGCGTTGAGTGGCAGCTACCCGCCTTCCGATCCCAACTCTGGATCAACTCAGCCGAGGACCTCAACCGCAACGGCACTTTAGACTCAGGCGACCTAGATGGGCAGGATAACGACGGAAATGGCTTTGCGGACGATGTGATAGGCTATGACTTTACGGATCAGCCCTTTAGTAGTGAGGGAGGTGATGTTACTACGCCAGATCCTTTACCTACTGATGAGCATGGGCATGGTACGGCTATAGCCAGTGTCATAGGGGCTCGACCAGACCTTTCGCCGGTAGCTGGTTTAGCCTATGGCTGTCCCCTTATGGTCCTGCGCTGCTTTAGTGCCAGCGGCTATGGCGAGGATGATGATATCGCCCGAGCCATTCTCTATGCCGTGCAGAATGGCGCCCGCGTTATCAATTGCAGTTTCGGGGATACCCGTCCCTCCCGCTTACTGCAGGCGGCTATCCAGTATGCGGTTAGGCAGGGGGTAGTGGTAGTAGCCGCTTCGGGTAATGGTACGGGTCGCCAACCCCACTTCCCTTCAGGTTTCCCTGAGGTGATTTCTGCTGGGGGTCTAGCGTACGAAGAGAACTCTGGAAGCTTTTACCTCTGGCCTTTTTCGGGCTACTTCCGGGTGGACTGGCTAGCGCCAGCCGATCGGATTCCTGTACTTACCCCTACTGGTGAAGTACGCCTACTCAGTGGTACGAGCTTAGCAGCGGCCCTTTCTTCCGCTGCGGTAGGCCTTATTTTGAGCTGGCATGACTTTCTTTCGCCAGAGGATGTGCGGGCTACCCTGCGGGCTCATGCTGTACCCCTTAGCGGCGGCTGGAGCCTTACGACTGGTCAAGGGCGCCTTCGGCTCCTGCCTGCCTTTACCTACCCCCAGAGCGGTCAAGGAGGCTGGCTTTACCCCCCCGACGGCAGTGTAATCCTCCGATCTGTACCTCTTGTTTTTGCTACCTATCATAGCCTCCTTGAGGCTTGGGAGGTAAGTATTAGCACGCGTCCAGAAGGCCCCTGGCAGATCCTTCAGCAGGGAAATCAGGCCTTAGCGGCCGAGACCCTCGAGACTTGGCCTTTGCCTCCCCCCGGCCCGCTTTACCTACGGCTGCGCCTGCACCTCCGAAACGGCACCGATCTCATCTACCTACGCACGCTCCGCTACCTTCCCTCCCCTCAGCTAAATCCTGAGATAAGGAGCTTCCCCGCTTGGCAAAATGGCCTCTACGGATCTCTACTTGAGTGGAGACTTCCTTTCCCCATCGCTAGCTGCGCCCGCTTAGGGCCTACATGGAGCTGCCCAGACAAGGTAGACTCCGTGGCTGGCGCGTGGATACCCTATTCTACCGCCCCTAATCACTCAGCTGATATCGCTCTTTTTGCCCTTCCTGACACCTTAACCTATCCGTGTGCTTATGCGCCACCCACGCCGCAGACCCTTCCCTACTGCGCTTGGATGCCCACTGGGCTGACCGCTCCCATAGGCTTTTACTACCCTCATCCAGCCCCAGATTGGAATCAGGATGGGAAGCCAGACCTTATAGTAAGCCAAATTGATCTGCGTACGGGCCGGCCTACCCAACTTGCTTTTCTAAAGCTTGAAAATAGCCGCTATAAGCCTTATGACAGCTTCCCAAATGCAGCCTTGCTGCCGCGCGACATAAAGGATTGGGACGGCGATGGCCAGCCTGAACTTTTAGGCGTATGGCTGGATACCTTCTATGTGCTAGGCGGGTCGCCGCCCAAACAGCTTCTCTGGAAAGGACGTGGGCGCGCCGCCGCCTTAGTGCCCCATCGGAAAGTATGGGTACGCACGCCTTCCGGCCATTACGAACGCCTCAGCCCAAACGGCCTAACCGACCTCAGGCTACTGGATACCGTCCGTTGGGAAGGAAGTACCTCCATACCCCGCCTCCTTACCCTAAACCTTGCGGGCGATACCTTCTACGCTTTTGGGAATTACGCTGGCTGGGTTTTTCTTTATACCGCCCGCGGGACGCTGCGCTGGGCCTTCTACACGGGCCTGTGGGATGTGGGCTCTCACCTCATGGCTCTAGACACCGATGAGGATGGCCAGCCAGAGCTTGCATATCTTGGGCAGAACCCCAGTGGCCAGTGGTGGGAACTAGGCACGCTCCAGCTTCCGGAGGGTAGGCCATTGACGCAGGTGGGCTTTTGGGTAGGGAGTGGCGGAGTGGGCCGCGCCTTTCATCAAGGGCGTCGGCTCATCCTCTGGCTCCCGCCCTACCTCTACGACGGAGAATTCCAAAATGGTCAGTGGAAGGGCCGCAGTTGGGATGCCACCTCGCGGGAGGTCTTTGGCGTATGGCTGATGGACGGCACTCCGCATTACCTGCTGGGCACCGATTCGCTACCCACCTTTTATCGTCTCAATTTACCCACTAAGGCGCCCCCCTCCTGGGCCTACCCGGGCGGCCTTAGCGCTTCGGCAGTACTTCTGCGCTGGCATCCTACCCAGACAGGCGCTACCTATCGGCTCTACCGCAGCTCGTCTAATGCCGACCCCCACCTTATTTACGAAGGGCGCGATACTTCCTTCTTAGATTTAGAGGTGCAGCCTACCCACACCTACCTCTATGCGGTGCAGGAAGTGGGCGGTGCCCTAAGCCCGCCCTTCCTTGTCCGTCCTGGGCCGCGCCCCTGCCTAGACTCCGTATGGCTTGCAGCCGAGGGCCTTATTCGGGCTTCTGGAAACAGCTGGTGGAACGACGAAAGCCCGCATTTTTTCACCCTTCTACCGTCGGGTACCTCTCCTCTGCAAGTGCTATGCAGCGGCAACCAGTGGCTTCTCCTCGCAGCTAATACGAAGCCCCTCGAGTCCCTCTATGTGGATACGCTCCTGCGTGACGTATATGGGATGTTTTTGAGCCCTTCGTGTAGGCGGCAGGCGATTCACGGCTCAGTAGCGGTAGAGCCCTGCCCTCGCCCAGTTCGATGGGAAATAAGCGACGAACGCACCGTAGAGGTATATTTTGAGGGCGTCCTTCCGCCAGCCGCTTATGAAGTGCGCACGTATGAAGTGCTTCCCCAGGGGGCTGTGGAGCGCCTGGAGCGGCTGAGCGATGGCCTGCGTTTTTTTCTTTCTACTTCCGTGCAACGCCATCCGATTATCCTACGCTGGCGCTGGGCGCCTTCTACCTGCCCCAACCAGGTGGCTTTCTCCCCCGCTGAACTAGCCCATCAGAACTGGGGCTTTTTCCCCAATCCCCTTCCTCCTACAGAGGCTAATCTTTTCTTCTGGGGCCTTCGCCCTGGTACGCAGGTAAAGATTCTAACACCTGACGGCCACCTTTGTGCGACTTTCCAAATTTCTGAGCCCGAGCTCCCTACTAGCTGGAATCTCCAAACGCTTGCGGGCCGGCGGCTAGCCCCTGGCGTGTATCTGATCATAGCTGAGCACAAAGAGGGGTGGCGCGCTTGGGATAAGCTTTATGTAGAATAGTGGGGCTTTAGCCGGTAGCCGAAACCCCTTTGGCGTAGACCGCCCGTAAGGCCTGCCCTGTGGGAGTATCCGCCAGAGCTATCTGCGCTGGGGTGCCCTCAGCCAGTAGGTAGCCCCCACGCGCTCCCCCTTCTGGCCCTAGCTCTATCACCCAATCTGCCCGCTGAATGACATCTATATTATGCTCAATCACTATCACCGTATTTCCTCTATCTACCAGCCGATGGAGTACGGCTAGCAGCTTGGCGATATCCTCTGCATGCAAGCCTGTGGTAGGCTCATCTAAAATGTACAGCGTACGGCGGGTATCAGGGCGAGCTAGCTGTTCGGCCAGCTTGATACGCTGCGCCTCGCCGCCCGAAAGGGTAGGCGAAGGCTGCCCCAAAGGCAAATATCCCAGCCCAATCGCCTCCATAGCCGAAAGAAAGCGCAAAATCTTAGGGTGATTAGCAAAAAACTCACAGGCCTCGCTGACGGTCATCTTTAGCACATCGCTGATATTCTTTCCCTTGTAGCGCACCTCTAAAGTCTCTGGATTGTAGCGCTGGCCTTGGCATTCTGGACAGGTGACATATACAGGCGGTAAAAAGCCTAGCTCTATAGTTTGGACACCAGCACCTTGGCAGGTTTCGCAGCGCCCGGCGTTTTTTACATTGAAGGAGAAGCGGCCTGGCTTGTAGGCGCGCGCACGGGCCAGAGGAAGCTCCGCATACCACCGGCGAATCTCATCCATCACGCCCGTATAGGTAGCTGGATTACTGCGCGGCGTGCGTCCGATGGGTTCTTGATCTACCAGAATCACCTTGTCTATGGCCTCCGCATTTTCCAAATAGGCAAAAGGCAGGACAGGTAAGTAAGCCTGACGCAAATGCCGAAGGAGCGCAGGATAGAGCGTATCCAGCACTAGGCTGCTTTTTCCTGACCCACTTACCCCTGCCACTACAATTAGGGTGCCTAAGGGGAAGCGTACAGTAAGGTTTTTGAGGTTGTGGCCGCAGGCGCCATGGAGGGTGAGGTAGCCCTGCTGGTGTGGTCGCGGCGTATGGAGGGGTATCTGCCTTTCGCCTCGTAGATAAGCGGCCGTAATCCCCGGCTGCCGCAAAAAGTCTTCGTAACTGCCCTGCGCTACTACATAACCCCCATTTTTCCCGCCTACGGGTCCTATCTCTACCAGCCAATCAGCCGCCCGCATAGTCTCCTCATCATGCTCTATAACGATCACCGTACTTCCCTGATCACGCAGCTGACGAAGGGCCTCTAAAAGAAGCCGATTATCGCGCGGATGGAGACCGATACTCGGCTCATCCAGAATGTAGAGCACTTCGGTAAGGCCTATGCCCAATTGAGCGGCTAGGCGCACGCGCTGCGCTTCCCCGCCCGAAAGGGAAGACATAGGCCGAAAAAGATGCAAATACCCCAGCCCTACAGACTCCAAAAAGCGCACCCGTTTATGAATCTCCCGAATCAGACCTGTGCCAAGCGTGCGCGCCAAAGGCGTAAGTTGGGCGGGTAGTGCTTCCAGCCATGCGCTCAGGCTATTTAGCTCCATTAGGCCTAACTCCCCGATAGATACCCCAGCGATCCGAAAAGCCAGGGAGTCCCGTTTGAGGCGCATACCACCACAGGCAGGGCAGGTGAGACTCTCCAGGTATTTACCTAGCCAGCTGGGCTGACGCTCTGCCTGATAAAGCTCCATTAGATACTCCAGAAGGCAGTTACGGCCTAAGCTCAACGAAGGCCGCTCTTCTAACCCCTCTGTAGGGGAAGGTGGCACAAAGAAACGCTGCTCCGCTTTACCCCAAATTAGCCTATCCTGCACCGCAGGGGGCACTTCGCCCCACGGCATATGAGAAACCCCTTTACTGGCAAGGAGATTTTCCCAGAAAACCTGCAGGGCAGAGTCTTCCTCGGCTGCCGCTAAGGCCTTATATGCCGGCTTAGTAGGGTCGGGGAAAAGCGCCGTCAAGTTGAGCGTTTGCACTTCTCCCAAGCCTAAGCAAGTAGGACAAGCCCCATAGCGACTGTTATAGGAAAATGTATTAGGCTGGGGCTCGGCAAAGCTCATGCCTGTAGCTGGGTCTATGTAGTCTAACGAGTAAGCTAGCACTTCCGCTTGACCCTTTGGAATCACATACAAGATCCGCTTACCCAGCTGGAGGGCTAAATGAACGGCTTTTTCTAGGCTTTCATAGGCCCGCGCAGGATCTAAGGTATCTACCAGTACTTCTATGTCGTGGATTTTATTGCGGTCTAGCTGGGGTATTTTTTCCGAGAGGTCATGCCATTCGCCGTCTATGCGCACCGTTTCTAAGCCTTTTTTGGCCAGCTTGGTCAGCTCCTCGCGGTAATGGCCCTTGCGCGCCCGTACAATCGGAGCTAGTATGTGGATCTTCTGCCCACCGAAACGGCTCCGCAGAAGGGCGATTAGCTCCTCTATCGTATAACGAGTTAGCTTCTCGCCAGTCTCAAGGCTATGGGGCTCGGCTATCCGGCTATAGAGCAGACGCAGGTAGTCATAGATCTGCGTTACGGTACCAAGCGTAGAACGCGGGTTATGGACATATCGGTGCTGTTCCATGGCGATAACCGGACTCAGTCCCTCCAAACTTTCTAAATCGGGCCGCTCTACACTTTGAAGAAATTGGCGCGCATAAACCGAAAAGGTTTCGGCATACCGCCGCTGCCCTTCCGCATACAAGGTATCGTAAATCAGGGAGCTTTTACCCGACCCACTCACGCCAGTAACGACGATAAACTTATAGCGCGGTAGATCTAGGGAAATGCTTTTGAGGTTATGGGTGCGTACGCCTCGTAGCCGGATAGCCATAGAAGCCAAATTAGAAACAAATGGCCGTACCTTTACAGCACCTCCCCTAAGGATGCCCCGATTTGACCGTACATGGACCCTTTTTTTAGACCGAGATGGCGTGCTGAATAAGGAAAAGCCAGGCGGTGGCTATATAACCTCATGGGAGGAGTTTGTTTTTATAGAAGGCGTATTGGAAGCTCTTCGGGTGCTGGCGCAGATTTTTGGCCGCATAGTGGTAGTTACTAACCAGCGAGGGGTAGGGAAAGGCTACGTTTCGGAGGCGGCTTTGCAGGTTATACATAGGCGCCTACAGGGGGTGGTAGCAGCTGCGGGGGGCCGCATTGATGCGATTTATGCCTGTACGGATGCTGCCGAGGATGCCCCCTGCCGCAAACCTAACCCCGGCTTAGCCCTTCAGGCCAAGCGGGACTTCCCCGAAATTGACTTCCACCATTCGGTTATGGTAGGGAATAGCCCGAGCGATATGGAATTTGGGCGAGCTTTAGGAATGTATACCGTATGGATAGCCCCAAACTTAGAGACGCCTGCGCCGGGCCGGGTAGATGAGGTTCATACTTCATTATGGGGATGGGCGCAAACGCTGGACCAAAGGCAGCGTTAGATGCTTCCGCCAGTAACCGCGCCCCAAAGCGTAGAATACGAGATAGCGTACCAGCCACTTTTGGAGGAAGGGTGGCGCCGCCGGTAGGTAGCTTAGGGCGTTCCTAGCCCAAAATGGCAGCAAGAAAGGCGTGAGCAGCCACTGGCGCCAGCGCTGCGTAAGCCAGCGGCCACCAAAAAGCTCCTGACGAGCGTGAGGGTATTTAGCATATAGATAGGGTAGATTATAGCGAGCCGCCTCATACAATAGCACTAGAGCCTGCTCTACTTCCGTGGAAACGAATGTCCAGATACTAGCCGCGCGCACATACCTAAATACCGCCCCCCTTTGCGCTAAACTGTAGCCTAATTCCGTATCTTCCATTCCATAGCGCCGCAGATGCGTGTCTAGCCCACCTACTTCGAGCAGGAGGCGGCTAGCCAGAAAGGCATTTGCCGTGGTGAAATGACGCGGCTGGGGCGGCGAAGCCATTCCACGGCGCTTCTCCCGCCAGCGCAAATAAGCCGTCCATATATGCGGATTTTCTGGAGCAAAGTATATCGTATGGCCCAAAAGTACCTCGTTAGGCTTAGGGTCAGCCCTCAAAAAAGCTTCTAACCAACCTGATGTAGGCATGCTGTCCGAATCCAGAAAGGCTACCCAAGTATGCCGACTGAGAAAAGGAAGCGCCAGATTACGGGCGGCACTACGCCCATGATTCTTTCCATCGGGATGGGTCAGGGCTTCCACAAACGCTGGCCGATACCTTTCAAGGTAGCTCCAGGTGCCGTCCGTAGAACCATCCACACACACATAGGCGACGAAATCCTTATATGTCTGCTGGCTAAGCGCTTCTAAGCACTGACGCAATTCGGGGAGGTTATTATAGGTAGGAATGATCACCGCCACCGCCGCCATAGCGGCAAAATAGCGTTATAAGCGTTGTATATTTAGTCCGCAGGTATGAGGTCCCTTAGCCTAGGGCTAGCGGTGCTTTGTCTAGCGTGTGCGCAGAAGCCGTCTTCAGAGGGTTCTGCAGCGCCCAGTTCGCTTCTCTACCCAGGCGAAAGGCACCTACGCCATGTTCGCCAACTTACCTTTGGCGGGAATAATGCAGAAGGCTATTTTGATTACACTGGGGAGCGGATTGTATTCCAGAGCGACTGGGAAGCTATCAATCCGCTGGGCTGCGATCAGATCTTTCTTATGGATTTGCGGGACAGCCTGCCGCGCTATCGGCGCATCTCTACGGGGCGCGGCCGTACCACTTGCGCCTACTTTTTGCCCGATGGACGTATTCTGTATGCTTCTACCCATGCTATAGGGGATAGCTGTCCAGCACCGCCCCGCTACAAAGGCCGCTACGTGTGGCCCTTGTATGAGTATGATCTGTACATTTATGACCCCCGTCGGGATACGCTTACGGCCTTCTTACCCGCACGCGGCTATGACGCAGAGGCCACTGTCTCGCCAAATGGCCGCTACCTCGTCTTTACCTCGCAGCGCAGTGGAGACTTAGATTTATGGCTATACGATTTCAGTACGCAAGAGCTGCGCCAGCTTACCCATGACCTAGGCTATGACGGCGGGGCTTTTTTTGGGCCGGATTCGCGTACGATTGTGTGGCGTGCTAGTCGCCCGCGCGGCCCCCAAGCCGAAACCTACCGCCAACTTCTGGCTCAGAACCTTGTAGAACCTACCGAATTGCAGATCTTCATCATGCACTTAGACACGCTTATACCACGCCAGGTTACCCATTTGCCAGGCGCTAATTGGGCCCCTTTTTTCCATCCCAAAGGCGATCGGATTATCTTCTCCAGTAATCACCACAGCCTCCATGAGGGCGGCCGCCGCTTCAATCTCTTCCTCATACGCACGGATGGTACAGGTTTAGAGCAAGTTACCTTTGACCCTCAGTTTGATGCCTTTCCTATGTTCTCCCCCGATGGCAAAAAAATCATATGGGCTAGCAACCGAGGTGGAAAAAAACCGCGTGAAACTAACCTCTTCCTCGCTGAATGGGTGGAATAGTCTGGGCTTTAGTTATAGCCTTAGCTGATACCCCGCAGCAGGGAAAGGTAGGCTCAATTCCCCTCCGAATTATAGGCACTTCAGCCCAGAAAATCCATCAGGCCTTTCAAATCCTGAGGCGTGAGGGTTTGCGCGCGTTAGTCAAAAGCTGGTGCGGTATCCCTTATGGCAGTGGGGGCGCTGGCACCCAGCCCTACGAGCTGCTGGTGAATCTGGAACAGATGGACTGCATGACATCCTTAGAAAATCTTTTAGCCCTGCGCCTAGCGATTCGCCGCAGCACCCCTACTTTGCAGGGGTTTGCTCAGGCTCTAGCGGAGGTGCGCTATCATGCGCTCCCCCCTTGCCGGTGGGAAGACCGCTACCACTACCTTACCCATGCTTTCATAGAATGGCAGAAGGCTGGCTGGGGCCAGTGGCTGCCCTTGGGTCAAAAAGACCTTCGCCCTATCCATTACATTACCCGCCATCGCCAGCGTTACCAAGGCTTTCGGGATTGGGCCTTCCTGCGTAAGCTAGAAGAGCAGCTTTCGCAGTATCCGCGCTATTTGATTACTTCGGAAACTCTGGAAGAGTGGCTTCCGGCCCTGCAAGATGGCGATATCGTGGCCTTTATCGCTCGGGAAGAGGGGTTAGATGTATCCCATGTAGGAATTTTCTTTTGGGAGGAGGGGCGGCCTACCTTCGCACATGCTGCCTTGAAGGCGCGCCGATGGGTATTTGGCGAAGACCTCTGCGCCTATTTGGACCGGCGTAAGGCCTACATAAGCGGGATTACGGTATTCCGCTCAAACCTATGAGGCGGTATGCGCTACAGCTGGCGTATGAGGGCACGCAGTATGCTGGATGGCAGCGCCAACCGAATGCCCCTACCATCGCCGGGGTCGTAGAGCAAGCCCTTAGCCGCCTCCTTCAGACACCTATAAAGCTAGTGGGGGCTGGCCGAACCGACGCGGGCGTACATGCGCGCAGCCAAATAGCCCACTTAGACTTTCCTGAGCCTCTACCCCTGCCTTTCCTCAAGCGGCTCAATGCCCTTCTACCTGAGGACATACGCGCGCTGGCCCTCTATGAGTCTGACCCTACTTTCCATGCTCGACACAGCGCCCTCCGACGCACCTATCGGTATTTCATTTTGCCTTATCCCGATCCTTTCCGAAGGGCCTACAGTTGGTACTTACCTTGGCCCCTATGCTTTGATAAGCTTCAAGAAGCCGCAAGCTACCTTGTAGGGCTACACAATTTCATGGGATTTGCCAAGAAAATGGATCCTTGTAAGTCCGGACTTTGCGAAGTATCTTTTGCCAGTTGGCAAAGGGAGGAAAGTGGGGCATACGTTTTTACCGTCACGGCTAACCGTTTTCTTCACGCAATGGTACGCGCTTTAGTAGGCGCGCAAGTGCGCTTAGCGACCGGCAAGCTAGCCTGGGAAAAATTTCATGCGGCTCTCCACCACCAACAGCGCACTTGGGGTATGTACCTTGCGCCCCCTCAGGGCCTTTTCCTATGGGAAATCACCTATGCGCCAGATTTGCTATTTTTGATGGAAAGCTATGAGCAGCTCCTCCCCTCTACATCAGGGTCTCCATCAGCGCCAAATCCTACGCCAGAACCTCCACCAGATCCAACTGGCGCGCCTTTTGGAAGTGCCCATAGAGGAGCTGGAGCGGCGGATTGAAGAGGAAATTGAACGCAACGACGCCTTAGAACTCCAAGAAACTTCTCTAATTCTACCTGATGAGCCTATCCTTCAAGTAAGCGCTAGGCCAGCGAGTGAAGGATTAGAAGCCGACGCTTGGGACCCAGCAGGTAGTAGCCTTCTTGATTCGGCCGAAGCCCCCGAAGAATACTATGGCCCTTATAACTACGCAGCACCACGCTCCCTCTACGAAGCCCTTCAGGAACAGCTAGCTACTTTAGAACTCACGCCGCGCGAACGGAGCATAGCCGAATTTCTGGTGGGCAACCTAGATGAGCGCGGCTTTCTGCCAGTGGCCCTTGCGCGCCTAGCCCGAAGCCTTTCGGCGGAGCTGCCTGGCCCTCCCGTTACGCCAGAAGAGGTGGAGAGCGTACTTCAAAAGATTCAAACCTTAGAACCGCCCGGCATCGCCGCACGCAATTTGCAAGAGTGCTTGCTCCTTCAGGCTCGCGCCCTGCCTGAAAATGATCCCACTAAGCCTTACCTTTTGCGCCTTCTCACCCATGACTTTGCCCTCTTAGAGCAAGGCAAAGTGGAGCGCCTGAAAAAGCTATACCAGCTGGATGAGAGCCAGTGGGAAGCCCTTCTGCAAAAGCTGCGCTCTTTTTCCTTAGCGCCCGCCAATGCGCTCTCAGAAGAAACAGCCCCTCAAGTAACGCCAGATTTTATCCTCCGGATTGAGCCAGATGGCACGCTGCGGGTAGAGCTCGTGCGCCTCCGACCTATCCGCCTGCGCGTCAATCCTACCTATAAAAAGCTTTTAGAACGCTACGCTAAAAAATCTCTCACGAAGGAAGAAGCTGAAGTAGTGCGTTATATAAAAGAGAAGGTGGAGAAGGCGGAGCAATTTATTCACTTACTTCGTCAGAGAGAACAGACCCTCTTGCGCACAGCCGAAGAGATTGTACGCAACCAGCGTCCTTTCTTTCTAAACGGCTGCAATGAAAAATACCTAAGGCCGCTCGTACTGCGCAATATTGCGGAAGCTACAAAGCTTAATATATCCACCATAAGCCGGGTAGTGAATAGCAAGCACATTCAAACGCCCTGCGGAATTTATCCGCTCAAATTCTTCTTTTCGGAGGGGCTTCCTACGCAAGAAGGCCGCACCATATCCAATAAGGCCATAAAGAGCCTTATACGCGAGCTGATTAGTCAGGAGGACCCGACGCGTCCTTACTCGGATGCCCAATTAGCCAAGCTTTTGGCTGAGCGGGGCATACAGATCAAACGGCGTACGCTGGCCAAATATCGAGAGCAGCTCGGCATTCCCATTGCTCGGGATAGATACCGCTTTGCTTAAATTTGCCCTTATGAGTTCCCCCTCTGCCCCGAAACGCAACCTCCTAATAGGACGTTCCACGGAGTGCGATATAGTCCTTCCTTATCCTGAGGTATCTGGCCGTCATGCTATTTTGACCATACACCCAGATGGTAGTATAGAGATTCGGGATGTAGGCTCTAAAAATGGTACTTTTATCAATGGGCAGCGCGTTCAAGTAGGCAAGCTTCAGCCAGGCGATACCCTACAGCTTGGCTCCCATAAGATAGATTGGGAAGAGCTCTTACGCAATCCCCCTTCCCCTATAGCAGGTACGGATAGTCCTACGCGGATTACTCGACTGGTTACTTCCAAAAAGTACTTCGTGCAGGGGTTGGTCTATCTCTTATTAGCGGTAGGGGTTGTAGCAGCTATCCTTTGGTTTTTTGTACGCCCATGGGTATTTCAGAAGTAAGTGAAGCTTCCGTGTCTGCCGAGGAGGTATGGCAGCGCTGCTTGGAAATTATCCAACATAACTTAGGGGAGAATGTAGCACCTGTCCGTACTTTTCTCCGCTCGGTTCAGCCCATTTCTTTGCAGGATAGCGTACTGGTGCTGCGTGTACCCAGTCCTTTTTTCTACGAGTACATAGAAGAGCATTTTTCTACGCTTATTGTACGGACGCTTCGGCGTCTTTTAGGGCCCAAAGCGCGCTTAGAATACCAAGTCTTTATCACTTCCGAGGCTAAGCCTATGCGACTCAGCTCGCAAGAGCTTCCTCCCCCTACCGTCGTGCCGGGCTTACGCTCCGCCCAAAACTTTCCTACTTACCTAAATCCGCGCTACACCTTTGACAACTTTATTGAGGGCGAATGCAATCGCTTAGCCCGGCAGGCGGCCCGTACCGTAGCCCAACGGCCCGGTCAGACCGCCTTCAATCCCCTCTTCATATACGGGGAAGTAGGGCAGGGTAAAACCCATTTAGTCCATGCACTCGGCAATTACGCCCGCATGCTCCACCCAGAAAAAATCCTACTTTATTACACCTCCGAACGCTTCACTAACGAATACATAGAGGCCGTCCGCAAAAATAAGATCAGCGAATTTCTTCAACGCCTGCATTCGCTGGATATTATCATCGTTGATGACATACAGTTTCTTACAGGAAAGCCTGGCACTCAGGACATTTTCTTTCACATATTCAACCACCTTCACCAGAATAATAGACAGATAGTCTTGACGGCCGATGTAGCCCCCCAAGAGCTGCGTGGCATGGAAGAGCGGATCGTGTCGCGCTTTGGGTGGGGCTTAGCGGCCCCTCTTTTCCCACCTGATTACCAGACTCGCCTAGATATCCTTCGCTTCAAACTCCAACAAGAAGGCGTGGAAATAGCTGAAAATATTCTCGCCTACATCGCCGAAAACGTACAGACGCATGTGCGGGATTTGGAGAGCGTGGTAATACAGCTTTTAGCTGAGACCTCCCTGCGCCGACGCGAGCTATCCCTTGAGCTGGCTCAGGAGATTGTAGCACGCTTCAAGCCTTTGCGCAGTCGGGCGGTTACGGTTGAGCAGATTCTGCGGGTAGTTTCAAATTACTTCAAGATTCATGTAGAAGAACTACGCAGTAAATCCCGCAAAAAGCAAGTAGCCTATGCCCGCCATATTGCCGTCTTCCTTGCGCGCAAGTACACGCGCCATGCGCTCAAGGGCTTAGGCGAATACTTTGGCGGGCGCGACCACTCTACCATCCTTCACAGCTGCCAGTGGATAGAAGAAAACCTCCGTGTCTCTAAAGAGCTTGCTATGCATGTCCAAGATTTGGAACGCATCCTTTTTAGAACGGCTTCGTAAATATGGGCGTGTGGAGGCCCAGCCGGGTTTCTGGTGTATCGCCCTTTATGCCCCCCCACTGTGGCCAGAGTTAGCCGCTTTTTTGCGTCAGGAGGGCCAGGTAGATACGTTCATTTGCCTAACTGCTACGCATGAGCCGCCGCGCTTTCGGCTGCGCTATGATTTGCGCAGTGTTCTAGAAGGCATAGACGTGGCAGTCGGTTTCACGGTGTCAGAAGAGGAAGCTGTACCGTCCGTAGCGGCAATCTGGAAAGGGGCCGAGTGGCACGAACGGGAGGCCTATGATCTTTTAGGGGTACGCTTTAGCGGTCACCCTGACCTTCGGCGACTCCTTTTACCTGAAGATTGGGAAGGCCATCCCCTACGCAAAGACTACACCTTCCCCCAAACCTATCACGGTATCTCCCTTCAGTACCATCCTCCCCGTGCCGCGCTATGACCAGCACTTCCTCCGGGCTTCCGCTTATGCGCGCAAGATAGTCGCCGCAGTTCAGGCAGCTCCTGAAGAAACTTTAGTAGAGATTGGTCCAGGGCGCGGCGCGCTCACCCAGTACCTTTTAGAACTACCTCAGGCCTACATAGGCGTAGAAATCGATCCCCACTGCATTCAGCTACTCAAGGCGCAATTCCCGCTAGCAAAAGCCCGGTGGATACAGGAGGATTTTTTACGCTGGCCTTTACCCGAGCGGCCCTTGTATATAGTAAGTAATCTGCCGTATAGCATTTCGGGGCCTGTGTTAGGGCGTATTCTTGCGCATCGCTGGCATATTCGGGGTGGGGTACTTATGCTGCAGGCGGAAGTAGCGCAGCGCCTGTATGCGGCTGTCGGTACGCGAGCTTATGGCCGATTGTCGGTGCTTTTTCAGAGCGTTTATGGCGTTGAGCGGGTGCTACGCATACCGCCAGGGGCTTTTAGCCCTCCCCCGCGCGTGTGGAGCGAAGTAGTGCGGTTTGAGCGTCAGCCTTCTTTAGCCATAGAGGCTTGGGAGGACTTTGCCGAGTTTGTTCGGCTCAGCTTCCGACAGCCGCGGCGCACCCTGGCAAAAAACCTGAAGGCCCTAGGCCGCGCGCTTCCTGAGGACCTAGCTCGCCTGCGCCCTCATCAGCTTCCGGTAGCTACTTTCCTAAAGCTTTGGCAGCAGCTACAAAAATGAAAAGAGCCTCTCGCTGGGCGAGAGGCTCCCGATCAAGGCCTATGAGGGCGGCTTAGAGATCCATGTCACCACCGCCGCCTGGGCGCGCTGGCGCCTTTTCCTCTTCGGGCTCCTCTACCACCACGCATTCCGTGGTAAGCAGGAGCGAAGCGATAGAGGCGGCATTTTCCAGCGCCGTACGGGCCACCTTAGTTGGATCTACTACGCCGCTTTCAAAGAGGTTTTCAAAATTCTCCGTGCGGGCGTTCCAACCGAAGTCGCCCTTTCCTTCCTTGACCTTTTCTACAATTACCGCGCCCTCTTTGCCTGCGTTGGAGGCGATCTGGCGCAGCGGCTCTTCTAAAGCCCGGCGTACGATATCTACGCCTATGCCCGTATCACCTCTAAGGAGGTGGTCGTTGATACCACCCTTACCTGGCATAAGGGCTGGCAGGCAGCGCAAGTAAGCTACGCCACCACCAGGTACTATGCCTTCTTCTACCGCAGCGCGCGTGGCATGGAGGGCGTCTTCTACCCGGCTCTTCTTTTCCTTCATCGCCACTTCGGTGGGGGCGCCCACATAGATCACGGCTACACCGCCCGAGAGCTTAGCCAGCCGCTCTTGGAGCTTTTCCCGATCGTAGTCGGAAGTGGTAGTTTCAATCTGAGCCTTTATCTGATTGATGCGGGCTTTGATCTTATCCGGATGGCCTTGACCACCGACGATAGTGGTATTGTCCTTATCTACCGTAATCTTCTTAGCCTTACCGAGGTAGTCCAAGGTAGCGTGCTCCAGCTTGTAGCCTTGCTCTTCGGAGATGACGGTGCCGCCCGTGAGGATAGCGATATCCTCCAGCATGGCCTTACGCCGATCACCAAAGCCCGGGGCCTTCACCGCCACTACCTTGAGGGTGCCGCGCAGTTTATTTACCACGAGGGTAGCCAGCGCCTCCCCTTCTACATCCTCGGCAATCACCAGAAGCGGCTTATTGATGCGCACCACCTGCTCAAGGATAGGCAGGAGATCCTTCATAGAGGAGATCTTCTTGTCGTGGATGAGGATGAACGCATCTTCCAGCTCGGCTACCATCTTGTCCGGGTTCGTAACGAAGTAAGGGGAGATGTAGCCGCGGTCAAATTGCATCCCCTCCACGACTTCCAGATAAGTTTCAATATTGCGGGATTCTTCTACCGTAATCACGCCATCCTTGCCTACCTTCTCCATCGCATCGGCGATAAGCTTGCCGATTTCTTCATCGCCATTGGCGGAGAGGGTAGCTACTTGGGCGATTTCTTTGGAGCTTGTGATAGGCCGGCTGATCTTCTTGAGCTCTTCTACCACTACCTTGACGGCTTCATCAATGCCTCGCTTGATTTCCATGGCGTTAGCTCCAGCGGTTACGCTCTTGAGGCCTTCACGGAAGATAGCCTGGGCCAGAAGGGTAGCGGTAGTGGTACCATCGCCCGCTACATCGGCGGTCTTGGAGGCTACCTCCTTCACCATTTGGGCCCCCAGATTCTCCAGTGGGTCGCGAAGGGTGATTTCCTTAGCTACGGTTACCCCGTCCTTCGTTACAAGCGGCGCGCCGAACTTGCGTTCAATCGCCACATTGCGCCCACGCGGCCCCAGCGTAACTTTCACGGCATTCGCTAGGGCATCTACGCCCGCCAAGAGCTTAGCACGGGCGTCCGCATTATACCGAATGATTTTCCCTGTCGCCATAGGCTCTCTAATTTTTCAAGTTTTTAGCTTATGATTGCATAAATGTCAGACTCCCGCATGATAAGGTACTCCTTCCCATCTATGGTAATCTCTGTCCCAGCATACTTGCCGTAGAGTACCTTATCGCCTACCTTGACGGTAAGCGGTTCATCTTTCTTACCCGGACCTACCGCTACAATCGTACCCTTTTGAGGCTTTTCCTTTGCGGTATCCGGAATGATAATGCCGGCGGCTGTCTTTTCTTCCGCAGGTGCCGGCTCCACTACCACGCGATCAGCTAAGGGTTTGATGTTCACTGCCATATGCCCTATAGGTTTGGTTTGCTCGGAAAATGTGCAAGGGGTGTGCCAATCCCCTTAGGCTGACATTTTAGACCCCTAAACTGCCACGCCTATCGGGCTAAATTGCCATTATGACAGCCTAGCGGCTGTCTCAAAGCTTTTCCGCTGCCCGCCGCAAAATCTCACGCTCCCGCCGCGAAAGGCTGCGCAGCCCCTTGCGATGAATCTTCTCTAAAATTTTATCTACGACCTCTGGCGTAACTTCCTCCTGCTGGAGACGAAAAGCGAAAAAGTCCCCAAGCCGCTCTGGCTGCCACCCTTGACGTAACCCATACCCCAAAATCAATCCCATCCCCGCGCCGCACAAATGCGCTATGGCCGAAGCTTCATTTCCATTAAGGGTGAGAATGAGGTCCAGAAAAATCCAAATCAGCGCCACCCACCGTAAGGCTATCGGACCTATAAGAATGAGAGAAATCGGCATATTCGGATGAAGGGCCGCTGTGGCGAAAAGGACGCCATTAACCGCTGCAGAAGCCCCCAGGGCATGCATAGACGCTGCCTGGTGGCTCCACGCATAGGCCAAAAACCCCAAAGCCCCACCCAAACCGCCTAACCCATATACCCAATACAAGCGTGTCGGTACCTGCGTGGTTACAAATATCTGCCCTATCCAATAAAGCCAGAGCATATTCATAAGGATATGCCAGAAGTTGCGCCAATCGTGAATAAACATATGAGTAATCAGGCTCCAGGGCTGACGCAAAAAAAGCTCAGGGCTACCGGGCAAAGCCAGCTTCCGATACAGCCGCTCAAAAAGCGCCAAAGAGTCTGCCAGGTAAAACCCAAACGCCACCAGTACCGACCCGACGTAAGCCGCTATGTTGATAGCCAAAAGCCAGGTAAGGGGCGTTGCCCGCGTAAAGAAGGACCGACTCACCCCTAACATACCCAAAGGCAAATATAACCACAACCTCTTATAGCCTCAAGAGCCCCTAAGCGCTTCTACTTAGCTTCCCTGCTCTACCACTGATAGTTTATAATTTACAGCTGGAACGCCTTCTTTTCCTTCATTCTACTCTAAAGCATTGGGTATCCTTACTTTTGTAGCATGCGTAGTCTCCTCCGTAACTACCTTTTCCCCACGGTAGTCCCTCTCATTTTCTGGACCACAGGTATAGCCCAGACCCTCTCTGAACGCGCGCAGGAAAAAATGCGTATCACCGAACTGCGCAATCAGACTGAGGAGGAAGATCCTACAGAGGTCTTCCCTCTGCCGCTTACCCTCCCAGAATCCGACTGCCCGAACGCCATCGTAGTCTGCCAGCAAACCTATACCTACAACCAGTCTCCACCAAACTTCGGCCACGTCCAAGAATTAGGCAATAATACCTGTTTGCTGAACCGCGAGCAGAAAACTACCTGGTACATCTTCACCGTACAGACCAGCGGCACTTTCGGGTTTTACATAGACACGCGGTTTGATTACGATTTTGCCCTGTTTGATTATGATGCCATAGGGGGCTGCGCCGGCACGCGAACCGCCACCCCTATCCGCTGTAACTACTCCGCAGATTATGGCCGCACAGGCCTAGACGCGAATAACCCTCGACCGGGCTCCATCCAGTGGGACGCCTCCCAACCGCCTATCATGCCTGGCCTCAATGTGCAAGCAGGTCAAACTTTTCTCCTTGTAGTGGATAACTGGACCCGCGACGAGACCGGCTATACCATCACCTTCACGGGTACGGCCCAAATCTTTGACCAAACGCCTCCCACCATTCGTCAGGTAAGCTGTACAGGCAATCCCAACCAGCTCCTCATTACCTTTAGTGAAATAGTACGTTGCAACTCCATCCATCCCTCCGATTTCCAACTCAGCGGCGGAGCTACAGTAACCCAAGTAAGTGCCCCAGGCTGCGGACAATATACTGATCGGGTCATCCTCACCTTTGACGGGGCATTGCCGAGCGGCAATCATACCCTAACCATCCGACAGGGAACGGATGGAAATACGATTGTAGATAAATGCGGGAATCCTATATCCCCAGGCACAACGGCGAACTTCGGCTATTTAGCACCCGTTACGCTAACGGCTGACCCCCCTGCTGTCTGCGCAGGCAACTCAACCATACTAACAGCCTCTACGTCAGGGGGCTTCCCGCCAGGTACGACCTTCTCATGGAATACTGGGGCCACTACGCCGAGCATTACAGTACAGCCTACCACGACGACTACGTATACCTTCACGGCCTCCCTAGGCGGATGCAGCCGCACGGCTAATATTACAGTCAACCTCCAACCCAACCCTACCATCAGCGTTTCGCCCACGAATGCGGTTATCTGTGGAGGGACGGCTTCCATTGTAGGCACCGCGAGTATCCCTGGGGGCCAGTGGGAAGTCAGTAGTGATGGCGGAGCGAACTGGGCTAATACGGATAACCCCATGAACCTCCCGCCGGGTAATTACCTTGTACGCTACCGCTTAGAAAACTGCCTGAGTAATACTGTATCAGTGTCGGTAACGACAGCCCCGCCGGCGGATGCTAATACCTGCGATGTGGTCTATGTCACACCTACAGGCAACCCAGCTGCCCCAGGGACTAAAGCCGCACCTACAGACCTGGCTACAGCCCTTCAGCGGGCGGCTTGCTCGCGCACGGTCATCAAGCTAGCCATAGGCACCTATGAGCTCAATGCGCCTATCACTACGATTACGAACAATATTACATTAGAAGGCGGCTTCGATCCGGCCAATGACTGGCGCAAGACTAGCCAAGCGGGAGCCACACGCCTGCTGCGGCGCGCAGTAAACGTAGAAGGGTGTGAGGAAAATGCCCCGCGCCTTGTAGCGCTGCAAATCAGCAACGCAAGCGGCTTCCGCCTTCAGGACCTCACGGTAGAGGTAGAGGATGCGCCACCACCCAGCGCAGCCTGCGCTTCAGGCCGCGGCGTCTCCACCTATGCGCTCCACCTCAATAATTGCCGAGACTACACAATTGTGCGCTGCCGCTTCATTGCGGGACGTGGAGGGGATGGCTTAGCGGGAAGCCCCGGCGCGCCCGGCCGAAATGCAGCCGACCATCAGACACCGCCCCAGTGCGGCGGACCGGGTCACCAGGATGATTGCGATGAGCGGGATAACTGGGGTGGAGCTGGGGCTACTGTACCCTGGGGCGCTAATGGAGGCAGCGGCGGACGCGGCGGCCATACGGCTAATGGTCAGGCGGGCGGCGCCTCTCCTTGTGGCGGCTCTATCCCCTGCACAGGCGGGAGTGGAGGTGGGGGGGGAGCAAGCTGCGGTTTCGGTATTTTTTGCGACTGCGACGATGAGGATAATCATGGTCGGCCTGGGGAGGACGGAGGCTCGGGCGCCCCAGGCGCGCCCGGCGCTCTAGGACCGGCTGGTACTATGGGCGTCTGGTGGGTACCAGGTAGCCAAGGCGGTACAGGCACGCAGGGCCAACATGGTCGGGGTGGCGGTGGCGGCGGCGGTGGTGGTGGTCAAACTCACTTTGTATGCTGGCCCCTTGAGCTAGAAGGTACAGGTGCTGGCGGTGGAGGAGGTGGTGCCGGCGGTGAAGGTGGGCAGGGTGGTACGGGCGGCTGGGGCGGCGGTAGCGCCTTCTGTGCGTATCTTTTCGCAAATAGCGGCGGTGCCTTTATAGACTGCGAGTTCAATACGCCTGTAGCGGGTAATGGTGGTGCTGGCGGGCCTGGTGGCCCCGGTGGCCAAGGCAGCCTTGGTGCAGGTCGAGGAGGGGGCGGACACACTACCTGCCCGCGACACGGCTGTGATATCGGCTTTGGCGGACCTGGGGGGAACGGTGGAAATGGTGGGTCTGGTGGTCCGGGCGGCAATGGGAGTCCCGGCCGTAGCGCCCGCATCCAAGTCGTCAGCGGCACGGCGCCTACCCTCACCCAAGGCGGCGCCCCTATCGCCCTCAACGTAGGCGTAGATGATGCTGGGCGCAACGACCCTGCGCCCTTCCCGCTCTCGGCTCAGCCCGTCATCTATGTGGCCGACGTAGCCTGTACGAATGCCGACGTCACCTTCTCCACGGCGGACGGCGCGCCCCATAGCTGGACCTTCGGCGCTGGAGCTAATCCACCTAACTCCAACACTAGCCCGCAAAACGTCCGCTATAGCACCCGCGGCCGCAAGCAAATCACCTATGACGGTCAGACCTACACGGACTTCTGGAATATCATTTTAGAGGAACGGGCTCCTACCATCTCCGCCTCGCCGCGTGAGGTGTGTGCGGGCGGTTCAGTAAGCTTTCTCGCCGATCTGAGTGGTGCAGGGTATGAGTGGCAAATCGCCAGCGACGCAGGCTTTACCAACATTATCGCCACCTCTAACGAACGCAACTGGAGCTATACTTTCACCACAGGCGGCACTTACCACGTCCGCCATCGGCGCTACACGGACTGCTGCGGCTGGTCCCCTTGGACCTCACTTACTGTCACCATACATCCTAGGCCAAATATCACCATCACGCCGGCTGAACCGCGCATCTGCCGAGGCGATCAAATCACCCTTAGGGCTGAGGTAGATGTACCTAATGCCCTCATCACTTGGGCTCCTGCGGAAGGGCTCAATACCACCACGGGCAGTACTGTCATCGCCGCTCCTCTGGCTACCACCACCTATACCATCACGGCCGTAGCGCCGCCAGCCAACTGTCTGGCCGCCCGTACAGTGGTAGTCCAGGTAGTTCCTCCGCCCAACGGCACTTTCAACATAACGCCAGCCAGCTGCGGCCCCAATGGAAGCGTTACCTTCACTCCCACTGAAGGCGAGCCGATCGTTTCGGCCGTCTGGAATACCACACCGCCTCAGCAGGGCTTTACCGCCACCAACCTTGAGCCGGGCGGCTATGAGCTTACCCTGACTAATGCGCAGGGCTGCACGCGCACGCTCTCTGTCATCGTACCCGTAGCCCCTGGGGCCTTGGATGCTTGGGTGGATAACCTAGTGTCGCCTTGCCAAGGCCAGAATAATGGCCGTGTGACCATCGGTGTGCAGGGCGGCACACCACCCTATACCTACAGCTGGTCTCATGACCCCAACCTCACAGGAAACACCGCTACGGGCCTTGCGCCGGGCAACTACACTGTAATCGTACGGGATAATGCCGGCTGCACCCGCACCGTAAGCTTCACCGTTGAGCCGTCTGAGCCTCTAATCCTGAATGTAGTAGAAGTTCAGAACCAGCGCTGCGGAGGCATTTGCGACGGGCGTATCCGGGTGCGGGCGCAAGGAGGCGCCCGACCCCGCCACTACACCTATACCTGGCGCAGCTCTACTTATCCGAACTTTAGCTTCACCGGCGCAAATGCCGACGGCGAAACCGTAGCTAACCTCTGCCCAGGACAGTACCAAATCACCGTACAGGATGCCAGCGGCTGCACCGCCACCCAAACCGTAGAAATAGCCCCTGCCTTTACCTACAGCCTCAGCAGCACGGATGCCATCTGCGCCAATGCCCCGCAAGGTAGTGCTTCCGTAACCGTCCAAAATGCCTCCCCTGAGCTCACCTGGCAATGGACAGGACCTAGCGGCTATACCTCTGCCCCTAACGCCACCTCTCTCACCAACTTGCTCCCTGGCCGCTACTACATTACCTTCAATCTCCCTGGATGTCCACCCCTGCGCGACTCGGTAGAGGTAGGTTACCGCAGTAGCGTAGAAGCTCGCATTGTACCCGCCCAAGCAGGCGGCTGTGTGCCCCTCTCTGTGGAATGGAGAGGGGAAGCGAGCGGTACAGGCCCCTTCACCTACCAGTGGGACCTAGGCGATGGCACCACCGCCACTACTTCTACCGTAACCCACCTCTACTCCAATCCCGGCACCTACACCGTGCGCCTGATTGTGCGAAACGCTGACGGTTGCGCCGACACTGCCACCGCCACTGCCGAAGCCGCTACCCGCCCCATCCCAGGCTATCAAATCCAGCCCGATCCTACCCAACAAGACTACCCTATAGGCACCCTCTTCACTCTCACTAGCACCTCCACCAACGCTCCCCGAATCATCTGGGAAATCCCTGGCTATGGCCGCCACGAAGGGCCCACTTGGGAAGTCCGCTTTAATCAAGAAGGCGAATACTGCTTCACCCTGTATGCTCAAAACGGTAGCTGCATAGACTCCCTGCGGGGCTGCTTGCGAGTAGAAGATCCCTTCATCTATGTGCCCAATGCCTTCTCCCCCAATGGCGATGGTATAAACGACTTCTTTGAAATCAAAGTCTTCGGCCTCAAAGACGGGCGCGTGCGCATTTACAGCCGCTGGGGTGAGCTAGTCTTTGACAATCAAGGCGATATGACGCGGCACTGGGATGGTACCTATCGGGGCACCCCAGCCCCCGAGGACGCCTACACGGTAGTGATAGAAGGCAAACTTCCCCCCTATGACAAGCCCATACGCCGTACAGGCACCGTAACGCTTATCCGTTAGCGCGGCGCCTGGCGTACCCAGGCTTTCAAGCGGCTTGTTACGAATTCTACCGCCTCGCTAGTCAGGCCTGGCCAGAGCGGTAGGCTAAAAATGGTAGGCCAAAGGGCCTCCGCCTGCGGAAAGCTCTGGCCTGGCCGCAAAAAAGCCTGATAGGCCGGCTGAAGATGCAGCGGCTTATAGTGGAGCGCCAGTTCTATCCCTTCTTCTTGCATCCAGTAGAAAAGGGCCTTTCGGCTCTCTACCGTCAGGCCTCGGATGAAAGCTGGGAGCAGGTGGTAGGCCGAATTTGAGGGGTCGTGGAAGGGATAAAGCTGGATATGCTCCTCGCCTTCCAGGTGCTGGGCGTAAACCTCGGCAATCTGAAGACGCTGTGCACGGGCTTCCAAAACCCTTTCCGCCTGAGCTAAGGCCACCGCAGCTTGAAAGTCAGAGGGCATGTAGTTCCAGCCCAGCGCTTCCACCGTATAATCCCACGGCGCCTCGGGAGGACGGTAAAGGCCATTCCGACGCAAAAGCCGGGCGCGCTGAGCAAGTTCGGCCGTCTCTAAAAGCAGGGCGCCCCCTTGGCCAGCGGCTATAGGCTTAGTGGCATGGAAGCTTAGGGCCGCCGCCGCCCCAAAAGTCCCGCAGAGCTTACCGGCGTACCAGGCAGGCAGGGCATGGCAGGCATCCTCCACGAGCCACCAGCCGTGCCGCTCGCACAGGGCCATAAGTTCCTCCATCGGTGCTGGAACGCCCGCATAATGTACTACCACCACGCCGCGCGTGCGCGGGGTACGGACTGCTTCCACCGTCTCAGCCGTCAGGTGGAGCGAAGGCCCTACATCGGCTAATACGGGTAGGCCGCCCGCCTGCGCCACCGCTGCTGCCGTAGCCGTAAAGGTCCAGGTGGGTACAATCACCTCACCCCCTTTGTCTCCTAAAAGTAGCGTAAGGGCTAAATGAAGCGCCGCTGTACCTGAGCTCACCAAAACTACCTCTCGGCCATATAGGCTTTTGAGATAAGCTTCCAGGTGGGCCACCCATCGGCCGCCGCCCCAGTAGCCCTCCTCTAAGGCCGCTAGAAGGTACCGCCGCTCCGCCTCCGAAAAGTACGGCTTATGGAAAGGTATCCGCACGCGTCTCCGCCCACTCAATAAGGGCCAGTACGCCAGGAAGGAAAGCACCTACCTCATAGCGGCCGCGTTCAGGCACTTCAATGCGGTCGCCTACGCTTAGGGCCCGCCCCTGAAAATACATCCAGTCAAAAAGCACCTCAAAGAGCGAATGAATCCACCCTATTTCTCGGGGATCTTGAAGCGGATGGGCCAGATTAGGCAGCCCAAACTGCTCATAGCCCGCCGTACGCAGCCATAGTGTAGCGGTTTTACCTTCTAAGAGGTTGGGCAGCGATAGCTCCATTTCTACCAGCACGAGCCCCGTCCATAGATGAAGCGGCGGAGTATGAAGCGCTACCGCCTCCAGCCCGTCCGCGAAAATTTTCCTAATCCAGCGTGCATGATGCGCCGTACAGGCTATAGGGTTGGCCACTCCCACTAGGTGCGGTAGGTCTTGAAGGTACTTATAGGCCTCTATAAAAGCTCGCACGGGGTCGGGGTCCAAGGCAAAAGTCCAAAGGGCATGGGCTTTATGCTGCTTGAGTAGGCTTTTTTCTTCAGTGCTCCAGAGGCTGCGCTCAATCGTTTGTACCGCAAGGTGCGGGGGAAGGGGCTCGGGGATAGCGCCGGCGACAGGCTCACTCAAAAGGAGGTAAAGCTGACCTTCCGTCATTCGGGATACACGGGAAAGTGCGGCAGCAGGCGCCCAGTGGCCGCTTCCCAGCACCAGATGCCCTCAGAGGCCACTATAGCGAAGTAGCGCACGGGGGGAAGCTCAGCCTGGTAGCGATGGAGTTGGGTTTGAGCCCGAAGCCACGGCGAAAGCCCCTTCAAGGAAGCTTTACACTCGGCTAAAAGCCATAGGCTTCCATCGGGGAGGCACACCCCTACATCAAAGCGCCCGCGCCCGGTACTATACTCCAGCCGAATAGCATAAGAGGGACACCCTTGCTTCTTCAAGAAGGCCACAAAGCGCGCACGTACCAGCTCTTCTGGGGCAGCTTTTTTAGGAAGCGATTTCCTCGCCATCCTGCAGGAGGCTGCGCGCCTTTACCGAGTGGATGTTGTTGGCGACTTGGAAGCGATAGGATTTACCGAATTGGCGATTGCGCATAGTAGCCAGCCAGCGCAGACGCGGCTCTAGCTGCTTTTTATCCACCAGCAGGCGCTCTTTTGTGTAAATCGCCTCTTCGCGCGTGCGAAAGACGAAGTCGTACTCGGGGCTCATCACGATGGCTTCCTCGGGGCAAACTTCTTCACATAAGCCGCAGTATATACACCGAAGCATGTTGATTTCAAAGATGGCGGGGTAGCGCTCTTTAGGGTCATCGGTTTCGGCTGCCTGCATGTGTATGGCAAAGGGCGGACACACACGCGCACACAGGCCGCAGGCGACGCAGCGCTCCTTTCCATCCTCCGCCACGAGTACTGGCCGCCCGCGAAATTCAGGGCCTAGAACAATCGGCTCCTCGGGATACTGCACGGTGAATTTGGGCTGGAAAAGCTTTTTGAGCGTATAGCCCAGCCCTTTGAAGATAGCTGGGAGGTATAGCTTATCCCACCAGGAGAGGCGGCGCTCCCCCGGCGGTGCTGTCCGAATTCGCACCGCCATAATGCAAATAAACGCATTTAGGCCATCTGTCCTGCGGCTCGGAAGAAGGGAATGACATCGCGCACGTTCGTCAGGCCAGTAAGGAAAAGGAGCAGACGCTCCAAGCCCAAGCCAAATCCACTATGCGGCACGCTGCCGTAGCGGCGGATATCTAAGTAGCCCTTGTAAGGAAAGAGATCCATCCCCAGCTCCTGCATGCGCTGTACAAGCACCTCGTAGCGCTCCTCCCGCTGCGAGCCCCCGATTATTTCGCCGATGCGGGGGAAAAGCACATCAAACGAAGCTACCGTAGCTCCATCGTCGTTCTGACGCATATAGAAGGCCTTTATGGCACGCGGGTAGTTATACACTATCACAGGCTTACGGGCATAATCCTCCACTAAGTACCGCTCATGTTCCGCTTGAAGGTCGCTCCCCCAGCTTACAGGGAAGGTGAAGTTCTTACCGCTTTTTTGGAGAATTTCTATGACCTCCGTGTACGAAAGCCGAAGGAAAGGGGCTTGGACTACTGCTTCTATTTCAGGGATGAGGTTCGGCTCGTAGCGCTCAGCTAAAAAGGCCAACTCTTCGGCGTGGCGCGTAAGGGCATACTGGGCCAGAGATTTAAGAAAGTCTTCGGCGAGCTCCATCGTGGCGGAAAGGTCATAAAAGGCCATTTCGGGTTCTATCATCCAGAATTCGGCCAGATGACGGGGGGTGTGGGAAGGCTCGGCGCGAAAGGTAGGCCCGAAGGTATACACTTTGCCCAAACCCATCGCTAAGAGTTCGGCTTCTAATTGCCCGCTTACGGTGAGGTAGGCTGGTCGTCCGAAGAAGTCCTGCTCATAGGCTACCTGACCGTCAGGGCGCTTAGGCACCTGAGCTAAAGGCAGGGTAGTCACGCAGAAAAGCTGGCCAGCCCCTTCACAATCGGAGGGCGTGAGGATAGGCGTATGGACATATACGAAACCCCGCGTTTGGAAGTACTCATGGATAGCGAAAGAGATACCGCTTCGCAGGCGAAAGACGGCTTGAAAGGTGCGCGTACGTGCGCGCAAATGGGCAATTTCGCGAAGAAATTCTAAGGAGTGGGCTTTTTTCTGAAGGGGATAGGTAGCCGGATCCGCTGGACCGTAGAGATGGTAGCGCTCGGCCTGAAGCTCTAAAGGCTGCGGGCGGTCGGGCGTAGGTACCAGCAGGCCGGCTACCTCTATCGCGGCCCCTGTATGAAGCTCCGCCTCTATGCGCTCCCGCGGCACGCGGTCATGGGAGAAAACTACCTGTAAGGCCCGAAGCGTAGAGCCATCCTGAAGCTCCACAAAGCTTACGGCACGGGTAGTGCGGCGCGTCCGCACCCAGCCACGCACCACGCAGGGTTCCGCTTGCCTCGGAGGAGATAGGAAGAGCTCCGCCAGCGTCTTCCCGGGCACCGACGCCACTGCCATGAGACAAAAGTACATAAACGAACCTCGCTAAATTCCTACCTTTGGAGCGATGTCGTTTGAAGAGCTGCTTGAGGCTATTCGAGGGCGCGTGGAGCGCGCTACGGATGTGCGTGGCACGGTCCAATTCGTCGTAGATGGAGACAAGTTTATTTTCGTGGATCCTACCGCTACCCCCCCCGTGGTCGTCCCAGAAGCTAAACCCGCCGACTGTACCATCAAGCTAAGCGGGGAGACGTTTGCGGATATCCTTTCTGGCAAGACCTCGCCCGCTATGGCCTTCATGTTCGGCAAAATCAAGGTGGAAGGCAGCATGGGCGTAGCCATGGCTATTAGTAGGATTCTCTAATGCGCCTACTTTACACGCCAGGGGCTCAAAAGCGCTACGAAACCGAAGTACTTCCTGAGAAGGTTGCCCAGTTCCACGAGAAAGTAGTCCATCCCTACTACGCTACATTTGCTTTAGCGCAGGATGCGGAGTGGGCCTGTCGCCTTTTCGTACTGGATATGAAGGAAGAGGATGAGGAAGGCATAGGCACCTACCTCTCCGTACACCATATTGCCCCAGCCCCTGTAGGCGCTAAGGTAGAAATAGTAGCTACCCTTCTCTGGGTGCGCGAGCAAACCGTCCACTGCGCCTATGAGGTCTTCTGGGAAGGGCGGCGGATAGCCTACGGTGAGCAGACCCAAAAAATAATCCCTAAAAGGCGTTAAATTAGTATGATGAAGTTACGCTGGGTAGGGTGGATAGGCGCGGTCCTGTCAATAGGACTGGCCTTTTTCCTCTTAGGTTTCCGATGGCGCGAAGAGCCTCAGAAGGTTCAAGGCGATGATCTGCGTAAGCTCCAGCTTATTATAGAGCTTGTGGAGCGCTTCTACTATCGCCCTATCACGCAGGAGGAGCTTGTGCGCAAAGCCATAGATGGCCTCTTTGCTAAATTAGATCCGCATTCCTTTTATATCCCGCGAGAGATTCAGCAGCAGGAGGAGGCCGAAATGTCTGGCGGTTTTGAGGGCATTGGTATAGAGTTTCAGATTATAGACGATACCATTCAGGTAGTCGCGCCCATCCGAGGAGGGCCCAGTGAGCTTTTAGGGATTCAATCAGGGGATCGTATCGTAGAGATAGATGGTCGGAATGTGGCTGGCAAAGGGATTACAAATCAGGAGGTGATTCGGCTTCTACGCGGCCGAAAGGGCACAAAAGTCCGAGTAAAAATCTATCGGCCCGAGGAAGATGGTCTTCTGGAATTTGAGATCACGCGCGATAAAATTCCTCTCCATGCCGTGCCTTTTGCAGGCAAGATAGGAGAAGTGGGCTACATTCGGCTCACGCGCTTCTCCGAGACAAGTCATGAGGAATTTCGGAAAGCTATCCTTGACTTGAAGCGGCAGGGCGTGCGCGGTATAATCTTAGACCTACGGGGGAACCCCGGCGGCTACCTCCACATCGCCCAGCGCATAGCCGACGAGTTCCTGCCCGAAGGGAAGAAAATCGTCTATACCCAAGGCCGTGTGCCCGAAAGTAACTCTACCTACATAGCCACAAGCTACTACAATAGCTATGAAAAAGGCCCCCTTATTATCATGATAAGCCCGTATAGCGCCTCGGCTAGTGAAATTATAGCAGGGGCTACCCAAGACTGGGATCGCGCCCTTATTGTAGGTCAGCGCTCTTTCGGTAAAGGCGTAGTCCAGACCCAACGCTATCTACCCGATAGCTCAGCCGTGCGGATTACCTTCTCTCGGTACTTTACCCCCAGCGGCCGCTGCATCCAGAAGCCCTTTGAAAATATAAGCAATGAAGCGTACGAGCGGGAGATTCGCGAACGCTTTGAGCGCGGCGAGCTGATGGACGAAGATAAAATCACCCTTCCCGAGTCCCTCAAATACGTAACAGCCTCTGGGCGAGTGGTATATGGTGGAGGTGGCATCATACCCGATGTGTTCCTGCCGTTAGATACTACGGATCGCATTAGTCCCTGCGCGCGCAGCGCCCAAGGCAAAAATATTTACCTCCTCGTCGCTCAGACTTATATTCAAAACAATCCACAGCTACGCAACCGTTACCAATCCGCTGAAGAATTCGCCCAAAACTTTCGCGTAGATAAGGAGCTATGGAACCTATTTGAAAGAAAAGCTAAGGAGCGTGGCCTAAATTGCGCCTATATGGCCGACAGCGTGCGGCGCGATGTAGAATGGTATCTACGGGCGTTTGTAGGCCGAATCCTTATAGGCGAAGAGGCGCGCATACGGGTAGAGATGGAGCGCGACGCAGAGCTGCGTAAAACGCTCCGCCTTCTGCCTCTTGCAGAGGAATTAGAGCGGACCGGCCAAATAGACAAGAATCGCTACAAAGCCCTCCTCCACGAATGAGTCAGAGGTGGGCCGACGGACTGGATGCCCAGCAGCGCCGCGCCGTAGCCCACCCCGTGGGCCCTATAATCGTGCTAGCAGGGGCCGGTAGCGGTAAAACGCGCGTACTTACCCATCGCATTGCTTTTCTCCTAGACCAAGGCGTATCCCCCTCTCATATCCTAGCCCTTACCTTTACCAACAAAGCGGCCGATACCATGCGGGAGCGGCTGCGCGGCCTCGTAGGGCCGGTGGCGGAATCGGTAAGTATGGGCACCTTCCACAGCATTTTTGCGCGGTGGCTTCGGCGGGAGCTTACCGGCCAGCCCGTCGCCCATAACTTCGTTATCTATGACGAAGAGGATAGCCGCGCTGTGCTGCGTAGCCTTCTGCGGGAAACGGGCGGAGACCCACGCGAAGCCCCACGCCTCCGCAGCCTAATTAGCCGCTGGAAAAATGAAGGCCTCTCCTGGGAGGACCTCAGCCCCCGCCTGCCCCTAGAACGCTGGGCCGCCCAACTCTTTCCCAAATACGAAGCCCGCTTGCGCGCGGCAAACGCTCTAGACTTTGACGACCTTCTCTTGGAAACCGAGCGGCTTTTTCTGCGTGAGCCGGCTGTCCTCCAGCGCTACCAAACGCAGATCCAGCACATTCTGGTGGATGAGTATCAGGATACCAACCCCATCCAATATCGCATACTACGCCTTTTAGCCTCTAAACACCGAAGCCTTTTTGTAGTAGGGGACGATGCGCAGAGCATTTACCGCTTTCGCGGCGCTGATATCCGCAACTTCCGCTACATGGAGCGCGACTTTGCCCCTGTAACGCTCCTGCGGCTAGAACGCAACTACCGCTCCACCCCTCAGATTCTTCACTGCGCTAATGCCCTCCTTCACTGCAGCCAAGAGCTGTACAGGAAAGAACTTTATACACACAATCCCAGTGGACCTGAGCCATCTGTATATGCGGCGCCCCTCACCCCGCGCGAAGAGGCGCTCTTCACCGTCCAGAAGATTCGCGAAGAACTGCTTCGCTACCACCTGAACTACGGCGATTTCGCTATCCTCTACCGCATCAATGCCTACGCTCGGGTTTTTGAAGAAGAGCTCTTAGCTGCGCGGATTCCCTATCGCCTAGTAGGCGGGCTTTCCTTCTACCAGCTTGAAGAGGTGAAGCACTTTCTGGCTTTCCTCCGCTTCATCGTCAATCCAGCGGATGATCAGGCGATCCTGCGCATCTCCCAGGTCCTGGGCGAAAAGATCGGTGAAACTACCCTCCATCGCCTTCAGGAGGTAGCCAGCGAGGTTCAGGAGCCTATCTGGACCAGCTGGGAAAAGGCCCTTCTCACCTTACGGGAACCTCAACGAAAAGCCGTTCAGCAGTTTTTCCAGCGCCTGGCTAAGCTGCGTCAGGAAGTAATAGGCCTTCCGCTGGATGAGCTAGTGGAAAAAGTACTGGATTACAGCCAACTGCGGCTCTATTACGCTCAGGACACGCGCGCAGCGGAGCGCCAGGCCAACTTAGAGGAGCTTGTAAGCGCCGCCCAAGAATACGCCCGCTCAGCCGGCGAAGCCGCCACCCTGCAAAACTTCTTAGAACGAATTGCGCTCGTAGGCCCAACTGATGATATAAAAGGCCGGCCACAAAACGCCGTATGGCTCTCTACCGTACACGGCGTAAAAGGAATGGAGTTTCACACCGTCTTCCTCGTAGGCGCTGTAGAAGGACTTTTTCCGCTCACCCATGCTTGGGAGGAGGGGGAAGCCGCCTTAGAAGAAGAGCGACGCATATTCTATGTGGCTTTGACGCGCGCCCGGCGCCATTTGTACGTAACCTACCCGCAGTACCTTTTGCGCAGCGGAATGCATCAGCCCACTACCCCTAGTCCTTTCTTAGCAGAGGCCCAGCTTATCGGCGCCCCACGCAGTCGCCGGCGACTACTATCCCCTGCTGGACCTACCCCGCCCTCGGCCTCTCCCCTCGCCTCTGGTCTAATTGAAGCCTCCCCGCCTGAGGCTATCCAGCCCGGCTGCCTCGTAGAGCACAGCCACTATGGCAAGGGTACCGTAGTAGGACGCGAGGAAAATGGCGCCGCTGGCGTAGTACAGATACACTTTGAACGAGTAGGCCTCAAAAAATTAGACCTACGCTATGCCCGACTCCGTCTCCTTTCCGAAGCCTGAGCTACCGCCCTACCGAAAGCCAGGCGAAGGCGGTGTATGGCTCCAAGACTTCCTAAGCCGAGCGGCTCAGGAATTGTCCGATGATAAAAAGCCCCTTTTCATCCAGCATGCCTTCCGATGGTTTGTGCAGCTACATAGTGAAGGCGACCAGCGCCCCTCGGAGGAAGAGCTACGCCTACACAAAGAGAGTTTTTACTACCTTCTGCCGGCGGAGCTTCGGCCATTTTTTCCTTGGGCTCCGCCTGAACCCTTACCCCCACTTACCCCCCAGAAGCCGCCCTACCCTGTGGAGGAAAACGTGCCGCGCCAGTATGGATTTTTAGCGGCGCAGTGGCTTACCCTGCTAGCGCAGCAGCCCCCAGCCGTCCAAGAAGCCGCGGGAAAGCGGCTCGGACGCCACCTAGCCCACACCTTACGCCAGCAGGGCCAAAATTTGGAAGAAGCCGCTCTCCTGCAGGCTTTGCGGGAACTTAGCGGAGGTAGGCTTCAATTGCCCGCCACTCTATCGGTCGGGTCCTCAGAGGAAAGGGCGCAGCCGCCAGCCACCTTCCGCCGCAGGAAGCGCTTTTTCCCGCGCCGGCCTTTCCGGAAATGAGGCTACGGATAGAGGGGGGGGCACGCCTTTCTGGTCTATACACCCCGCAGGGCGCCAAAAATGAAGCCTTGCAGGTTTTAGCCGCGGCGCTCCTTACGGAGGAGCCAGTAGAAATAGACAACCTACCCGACATAGCCGATGTACGCCAGCAGCTGGCTCTAATCGCCTACTTAGGAGCCCAGGTAGAGCGCTTGGAGGCTAATCGGGTGCGAATTACAGCTAAGACTCTTCTGCCCGAAGCGCTCCTCTCCCCAGAGGGGCGACAGATTTTCCGCAGCTTGCGTGGGTCTGTGCTTATAGTAGGCCCTCTCCTGGCCCGCTGCGGCGAGGCTTACCTACCACGCCCAGGCGGAGATAAAATTGGCCGCCGGCGCGTAGATACCCACCTACTCGGCCTTCAGCAGCTCGGCGCTGTAGTTACCTACGACGATAAGGCCGAAGTTTATCGCCTCGCAGCGCCGCGCCGCCTGCGCGGCACTTACCTACTCTTAGAAGAAGCCTCCGTAACGGGCACAGCTAACCTTCTCATGGCGGCGGCCTTAGCCGAGGGCCGCACCACTTTGTACCACGCCGCCTGCGAGCCTTACATTCAGCAGCTGGGCGCTCTGCTAGAGCGCATGGGCGCCCCCATAGAAGGATTAGGCACAAACCGACTAACCATAGAAGGCCAGCCCGTCCTAAAAGGTGCCTACCATCGCCTACTGCCCGATATCATAGAAATCGGCAGCCTCATAGGCTTGGCCGCTATGACGCAGAGTACCCTCCGCCTTGCCCCCGTCCCAAAAGAGCACCTTCCCCCTATCCTCCAGCCCTTCCGCCGCCTAGGGATTCCTATCGCGGAGAAGGAAAACGCGCTAGAGGTCTATGGTCCAGCCGTCTATGAGCCCCAAACTTTAGCCGACGGGGATATTCTTACTATATCCGACCATACCTGGCCTGGCACGCCGCCTGACCTGCTGAGCGTGCTCCTCGTGGTAGCTACGCAGGCAGACGGCCCTGTTCTCATTCATCAGAAGATGTTTGAAAGCCGCCTCTTCTTCGTGGACCGGCTTATAGAGATGGGGGCACGCGTGGTACTGTGCGACCCGCACCGGGCGCTGGTGATTGGGCTAGGCCGGCGGGCGCCGCTACGGGGCATTCGCATGAGTAGCCCGGATATTCGGGCGGGGATGGCGCTCCTCATCGCCGCCCTCTCCGCCGAAGGCCAGAGCATCATTGAACAGGCCGAGCAGATAGAGCGCGGCTACGAACGCATAGAGGAACGCCTAAGCGCCTTAGGCGCCCGTATCTATCGGGAGGAGTAGCCTTAGACCAGCCAGAGCGAATCCCCCTTACTTATAGCCCGCGAGAGGATAAGGCGCTGTATCTCGCTAGTCCCCTCGTAGATTTCGGTAATCTTGGCATCGCGAAAGAGGCGCTCCACATGGTACTCTTTGACGTAGCCATACCCACCATGGATCTGGATAGCCTCCGTAGTTACCCACATAGCTGTGCGGGAGGCGTACAGCTTAGCTAAGGAGGCCAGCGTGCCGTAGGGGAGCTGATTGTCCTTAGCCCAGGCGGCTCGCCAGCAAAGGAGGCGTGCGGCCTCTACCTGGGTAGCCATGTTAGCCAGCTTAAACGCAATCGCCTGGTGCTTAGCGATCGGCACTCCAAAAGCACGCCGCTGCGTGCTATAGCGAAGCGCCAGTTCATAGGCGCCTGCGGCTATACCCAGCGCCTGCGCAGCTATCCCGATCCGTCCCCCCTCCAGCGTCTTCATCGCCAGCTTGAAGCCAAAACCCTCTGGCCCTAGGCGATTCTCCGTAGGCACCTCCACATCGTTGAAGATAATCGTATGCGTATCCGAGCCACGAATTCCCAGCTTATCTTCCTTCTTACCCACGACCACCCCTTTCCAGCTCCGCTCTACGAGGAAGGCACTTATCCCGCGGCTACCTTGGCTAGGATCGGTTTGGGCAATCACTAGATAGAGCTGGGCCCGCCCACCATTTGTAATCCAATTTTTCGTCCCATTCAAAATGTAGCGGTCGCCGCGGCGCACTGCCGTGGTACGCTGCTGGGTAGCATCACTTCCAGCCTCGGGCTCAGAGAGGCAAAAGGCCCCTACCCACTCCCCCCGTGCCAAAAGGGGTAGATAGCGCCGCTTCTGCTCGTCTGTACCATAAACCTCTATGCCCCAATTCACCAAAGAATTCTGCACCGACACAATCACACTAGCCGAAGCATCCACCTTAGAAAGCTCCTCCATCACGAGGGTGTAACTGACGGTGTCCATGCCACCTCCGCCATAGTAAGGGGAAACCATAAGCCCCATAAATCCCAGCTCACCCATTCGCCGCACAAGCGCTTCGGGGAACTCCTGCTTTTCATCCCGTTCAATAACGCCGGGCAGAAGCTCGGTCTGGGCAAAGTCGCGCGCCACCTGCCGAACCATCTCCTGCTCGGGCGAAAGGCTGAAGCGCATAAAGCAAATATATCCAAAACTTCCGCTAGACTGGACCTAAGTTAGCTCAAGCGGCTGAAATTCATTAGGAGAAGTAACCCCCAAACCCTTTCCTGAACACTCCATTTCCTTTCCCACCGTCTGAGCTGATCTTGACCGCCGCTGGGATTTACCAATCTTACTCCAAATGAGCGTATGGGTTTTTACTTTCCATACTACAGTCTGGCCAATCAGCCCCGTCCATATAAGGCCTTCCACAACTTTAGATTCTTAGGCCCTAACCTACCATCCGCCCGCCCACAGCCAAGTCGCAAAGCAGCGATAAGTGTATGGAGTTCTTTTTTTATATTTACCTCATGCGTATGCCTTCCGTAATACTACTAGGGCTTGCCACAGCGCTTTGCCTCAGCTGGGCGCAGAATGTAGGTATCGGGATTGCTACCCCGCAGAATCGCCTTCATATTCATGCCCCTCCGCCCGCCGATGCAAATTCTGGCCAGCTTCGTATATCTGAATCTACTAACGACCGCTACCTTATTATTGGACGTGCGGCTGGCTATGGTTTTATCCAGACCCATAATAATCATCCCCTACTGCTGAATCCTTTAGGAAACAATGTGGGGATAAATACTACTACGCCCGATGGTCGCTTAGGCATCCGAGAAGGCTGGGGTAACTGGCTCGGCCTACGCGACGCACTCAATAACAACCTATACATTTTCCACAATCCCGCTGAGGGAAATCGGCTAGAGATTGGGGTTTATGATGCAATAGCCAATGTGTGGCGCTGGCAGGTTATGGGTATCCGACCTGCGGGAAATGTAGGTATAGGTACAGCTCTGCCAAATGACCGAGCTATTTTAGAAATCAGCGCTACCAATCGGGGTCTCCTCATCCCGCGCCTTACTACGGCGCAGCGGGATGCTATTCCCGATCCTATCCCACAGGGCCTTTTGATCTACAACGTGAATACCAACTGCATAGAGTTCTTTGACACCAGTGCGGATCCGCCTGGCGGTCCTACGGGCGGCTTTTGGAATAGCCTATGTCAAACATGTGACTATACTGTGTCCATAACAAGTAATGCCACGGGTTTCAATCTACGAGACCACATCGTCGCTAGTGGAATCCCGCTGGGACCTTATACTTACTGCGTCTATGTGTACGCTGGCGTGCAGCTTCAAGCCGCAGGTAATGGCGGAGGAGCTGGTGCCCCGGGCAACCCTGGCTTCAACGCCTTCAGCATGCCTAATGGCTCTAAGGTTATCCTCTTCAACTATGGTACTATTCTAGCTGGCGGGGGAAATGGTGGACGCGGTGGTCAGGAAAGCGATGGAGTATGTTCAGGTGACGATGATGGAGGGGCTGGCGGGCGCGGCGGTGATGCTGTCCTCACAAACTCCAGCGTGCCCGTACTGGTGTATAACTACGGTACCTTACGCGCAGGTGGCGGCGGCGGCGGAGGTGGTCGCGGCGGGTGTTGTGCAGCAGGCGGTGGGGGCGGTGGGGGTGCCGGCACACCGCCAGGTAGTGGTGGACCAGGCAACAGCTGGCGGTGCGTCGGAGGTATCATATGTACCTGCGGAGGTGGGGGGCGCTCTGGGAGCTCTGGCGGCGGCTCGCCCGGAACCGCTACGGCAGGCGGCGCAGGAGCCCCAGGCGGGGGGACGGTAAATACGGGCTGCCCAGGTACTGGAGCTATTAATGGCTCAAGAGGAGGTGATGGTGGAACTAATGGAGCCGCAGGCCAAAATGGCGGCACCGAGAACGGCTGCTGTAGCAATGGTAGCGGATGTACCGCTGGCGCCGGCGGAGGTCCCGGCTATGCCATCAATGGTAATAACTCTGGAAGCCGACTCATCGTCAATACGGGGACGGTCGTAGGCGCAGTTATTCCTTGATAGGTGTCCTCCTGCTTCAGCTGCGGCTCATAGCCGATACCAGCCTCTTAGAGGCCCAGCGGCGAGCGATACACTGGCTCCAGGCCCAGCGCTCAGCCTGGATAGATACTTACACGGTGGGATTGGCTTCGGCGCTGGATAAGTGCTACAGCTGGCAGCTACGGCTTCCCCTCCGGCGCTACCTTAGGAAGGCCTCACTAGCGGTAAGCGTATTTGCCGCTTGGCCCGAAGGTACCCCACCTCGCCCCCAAACCCTATATCGCCTACCCCCTGAGCAGCGGTACTACGCCCAGCTCCTATGGGCCCATAAACTTCCGCTGGATACCACTGCTCTGCGCCTTTTAGCCGAGTGGTGGCGCCGGGGAAAGGATTACGACCTTACCCATGCCTATCTCGTCGCCTACCACCTCAAGAAGCACTTATCCTACCGTCTGCCTTTAGTAGAGGAGATAATAGAGCAAGGGCCGCCTCGCCTTATTCAAACTTTCCCAGCCCATCAATTGTGCACTGACTTAGCCTGGGAGTACTTGGCCATGTGGGCGCTAAGTGGCTTCCAGCGCGATAAGCTAGGCGAATACCTGCGAGAGGCTATTCGGTATCAGCGACCAGATGGGGGCTTTCCGGGCGTGTGTGAGCCCGGCGCGCCCTCTGCCCTCCATACAACTTTTTTAGCCGCATGGGCCCTAAGCGCTTACTTATATCCCTTCATTCAAGCCCTATGAAACCTCTCTTTTCAGTCACCTTTCTCTTCTTGGGTAGTCTATTTGGCCAGGTATCTTTCGCCCCCCCCTACCCTACGCTACCTACGCGAAACCGAGATCAGCGCGAAGCTCTTCTGAAAGGCGGAGCCACAGAAGGCATAGTCGTACTGGGTGAGGAAGATAGCTGCCTGTACTACTTACGCCGGGGCCGATGGTTTCGCCTCTGCGGGGAGTGCCTGCCTCTCCCCCTTCCGCCCCAGCTAGACTCTATTAGTGTGGGGCTCGGTGATGTGCTTATCTTCTGGTCCACTTCCACCCCCTTGGAATTGGGCGAAGAGATAGAGGGACTAATCCTCCCAGAGAGTCTTGAATTTAGGGGCACCCTCTCCCCTTTTTATGCCGAGCTTAAGGTGGGGGGACTGCATAGGGTTCTTCTGAGGCGAAAAGGCCTTTGCGGTTACTCCCCTTGGGTGGTTAGGGACTCTCTCTGGGTGCCATATGCCCGCTGTCCAGCTTTCCCTTTGCAGGGACGCATGGTGGCCACCGTAGGCGTGGGCCAAACGTGCTGGGCGGTGGAGGACTGGGCTGGCGAGCCCCGCTTAGCCGCCAGCCGCCATAAAGAAGGAGGGCTGTACTTCTCTAACCGCCGCTTAGCCGAAATCCAGGCTGTCCTTCCGTCGGGCTGGCGCCTACCTACGCAGAAAGAATGCGAAGCCCTTCTCAGCGTCATCAATCAGGCTAAAGCCCGGCTGGATAAGCTGCGCTTTGAACGCAAAGGCGCCTATGCACCTGAGGAGCGGCAGTGGATTGGCCTTGGCGAAGTCGCTATCTACCTGATTGGCGACGCACCCGACAAAGCCCTAGTCATTAATCCGCTGGGCGGCCTTATCGCTCCCTTAGAGGGCAAGGAAATCCATGCGCGCGTGCGCTTAGTGCGAAGCCTAAAATAAGCCGCCTTATCCCTCTAGCGCTTATGCTAACTGGCCTCATCCCACTGCGGCTGCGGGCTACTGGGGTTCCTCCACACCTTGAATGCCTCCAACCGCACCCTTCCAGCCTATAAGAGCCTACTTTCCTGCTACCGCTGTCAGCCGCTCAGGCCGCCCTGCTTCTTTCACGCACGCTCCCTTCGGTCCAAAGCAGTCCCACTGGTTTGCCGCCAAACCTCTTTTAGGAGGCTAAGCCTAGCAGTTGGTCATCGGAGAAGGGGGATTTTTCGCTTTTCTGAGTTGAGGCCAGGGCGGCGGCCAACCCCCCTCACTCCCGCATACTCAGGCGAAACCATAAGCCCCATAAATCCCAGCTCCCCCATTCGCCGTACGAGCGCTTCGGGAAATTCCTGCTTTTCATCCCGCTCTATGACGCCGGGCAGAAGCTCGGTCTGGGCAAAGTCGCGCGCCACCTGCCGAACCATCTCCTGCTCGGCTGAAAGACAGAAGCGCATGAAACAAATATACTCAAACCCCCTACAAACTGGCGCTAAGCCAGCCTTTCAGGCCGAAAGGCTGTAAAAGCCCTCCTTCGCCGCTTAAGCACTTTCTCCTCTTCTGCGTTGCCTAAGCCAATCCTAACCTTAGATTAGCCTTTGGCGATTTCACTTTATTTAGACAGATGCGATAGGGCATGGGGTCTTCGGCGGCATGCTCTCCGTCCTTTTTATGCAGCAGATGCGCAGCCTAGTGGAGATAGCCGGCCTATGGAATCCCGAACGCCTTGCCGCCGAACTCGACAAAAATCTCAGCCAGCTTTTCCGCAGCGCTTCCGACCATCCGATTACAGTGGATGGGACTATCGGAGTGCTAGATATGGGGCGGCGCCGCCTGACCTACACCAGCCTCAAGGGCAAAGGCTACCTCCTGCGCGAGGGACAGCTTCACAAGCTCCATACCTACCCTTTCAGCTTTGGAGAAGGCCTGGGGGCCTCCGCCGAAGAGCACGAACTAGAGCTTCAGCCAGGCGACAGGCTCTACTTTCTATCCGACGGTCTGGCCAACCAGCGCTACCCTGCCCAGGATAGACCTCTGGGCACCAAGGGCGTAACCGACCTCCTCCTCTCCCTCCAATCCTTACCTATCCATCAGCAAAAAGACGCCCTCCTCACAGAACTCCATCGCCTCTGCAGCGCAGGGCTTCAAAATGATGATGTCATCGTGGTCGGAATGGAGATAGAATAGCAAAGGCATTTCACCTACAGAACTCCACCCATATTTTCCCATCTTCGGCTCTAATTTTTCACTAGAAATACCAACCACCCTGCTGAGAAAATTGGATGAAGAGTTCATAAGTTAGCAAGAGCACAATATCCTCTCGTGCAAGTACGAGTCCTAAGTCCTGGCTCCCTCCCCGAGATAGATTATCTTTATCTTTGAGCTGGTATGAAGCTAAGCAATTCGGCTTGCGGGCTACTCAACTCTCTACTCCTTTTAGGATTAGGGGGGATTAGGCTTTCAGCTCAGTGCGCCTATAACATGACCCATAATGCTACCATTAATCTACAGTCCAGTGGTTGCTGCGGCAGCGCTAACTTCTACGATTCCGGCGGACCCTCAGGGAATTACAGCAATAGCGAAAACCGTGTTATGCGTTTCGTGTCTGGAGCTGGTCAGCGGATTCGGGTGGTTTTCACGAGCTTCTCTACAGAAAGCTGCTGCGATTATTTAGAGATTTATGACGGTTCGGGCACGAATGCTCCCCTTGTAGGGGTATACAGGGGCACAACCCTACCGCCGGCCTTTGTGAGTTTGAGCGACACGATCACTTTCCGATTTGTATCGGATGGTAGTAATGTGTCCTCCGGATGGGCAGCCACCCTGCAGTGCGTTTCTGCCGATATCCCGCAGCGCTACACCTTAGGCGCCGGTAGTCCGACGATTTCTCTTACGAATTGTGCGGCAGGTGTGGTATTTACCGATGATGGGGGTACAGAAGGCCCCTACAGCCCCCTCGTAGATGATACGGTAACCTTCCAGCCCCCCAGTGGCCAATATGCGTGCCTTGCTTTCCCTTGGCAGCTTTTCCTGCACGATGGGGACACGCTGTGGGTTTGGGAAGGAAGTATAAGTTCGGGTACGCTTCTGGGCGTATTTACGCGCCTTGGCTCTCTGGGGAATAGCCGTGGGGATACCTTAGTAGCGGCTACGGCGGGTACTCCGCTGATTGTGCGCTTCAAATCAGACGGCACGAATCAAGCCCAGGGATGGCAAGCCTTCGTCTGGTGTGCAAATACTCCACCTCCATCGGTTACCTACCTGGGCGGGGGACTACGTACCGTTATTTGTCAGCCCGGGCGGCGCTTCCACCTCTATGACTCAGGCGGACCTACAGGTAACTACGGACTTAATGAGAACCGCCTTATACGCTTTATCGCGCCAGGGGGGGCTCGCCTGCAAGTAACCTTCTCCAGCCTTAGCATAGAGAATGGCCCTGACTATGTGGAAATCTATGACGGCTCGGGCACTTCTGCTCCTCTCGTAGGACGCTACACGGGTAGTACTATACCTCCTGCCCTTATTACTCTGAGCGACACTCTCACTATTCGTTTTGCCTCCGATTGGAGTGGTACGGCGGCAGGGTGGGCAGCCACGATTCAGTGCATTAGTAGCCCTATACTTCACCGGTATGCGCTCACTTCAGGTAGCCCCAGCTATGCCTTAGACTGCCCAACTGGATTAGTACTTACGGATGATGGAGGTACGGAGGGTAGTTACAGCCCCCTTGTGGATGATACCGTAACCTTTCAGCCCGGGGCAGGTCAGTATGCCATAATAGCTTTTCCCTACCAGCTAAACCTTGCCAGTGGAGATTCCCTGTGGGTATGGGAAGAAACTATGACGCCCGCTACGCTGCTTGCCCTTTACACGGCTGGAAGCAGCCGAGGTGATACGTTAGTGGCGATTACGCCAGGGGCCTCCCTCATCGTGCGGTTCAAATCAGATGCCACCAATCAAGCGGCAGGCTGGCAAGCCCATGTGTACTGTACCTCTAATCCACCGCCGAGCGTAACCTACCTCGGCGCCGGTCTCCGCTCCATCGTGTGTAGCCCCAATCGGATATACCGATTTTACGACTCGGGCTCACCCGGCCTTATTGGAGATGGCGGGCGAAGTAACTATGGCACCTACGCCAATAATGAGGATCGCATTCTTACCTTCCGCTCCCAAGGCGGAGCCCAGCGCATCCGTCTGCAATTTACCAGCTTCCAAGTAGAAAATGGGCCCGATTACATGGATATCTATGATGGGCTGACTATCACCTCGCCCCTCGTAGGAAGATTCACAGGCGCGAACTTGCCGCCGGTGATTGAATCCCTAGGCGATGCCCTAACGATTCGGTTCCGCTCGGATGGTACGACAAATCAGGCGGGTTGGGCTGCTACCGTAAGCTGCACGGGAGCGCCTACCCCACCCACTTATACCCTTTCTTCGGCTACGGGCAGTGCCAGCGTCTGCTCAGCCCTCTTTTATGACGATGGAGGCCCTGAAGCCAGCTATACCAATCCCCAAGACCGGCTCTTTACCTTCTGCCCCGACGCGCCCAATAAGGTGCTGGTAGTGCGTTTCCCCTACCAGCTTCAGTTAGCAAACGGCGATACCCTCTGGGTATGGGAAGGGCCCAGTAATAATCCCCAGCAGACCCTTATTGCGATATACGTGCGAAATAACCGAGGCGACCAGCTCTCTGCAAGTGCGCCGGGGCTATGCCTTACTTTTCGGCTAAAGGCTACGGGGACTGCCCCTGGCTGGCAGGGGGCCATTTCTTGCGAGACGGCCCCACAGCCCTTCATTACCTGGATGGGCGAAGGCCTGCGTCGTACCTGCAACCTTCTCTTCTATGACAGCGGCGGTCCAAATGCCCCCTACGGTAACGCCGAGAATCGCTCCCTTCTTTTACTTGTACCCGCAGGCGCCGCCGGCTGTGGAGGATTGCGCATAAATTTCAGTAGCTTCTCTACGGAAACCTGCTGCGATCGCCTGCGCATCTATAACGGAGGAAATACCAGTGCGCCTTCGTGGAACCTAGGCGGAAGTTCCGCCTCCCCTAATCCCGTCATCACCTCTGCTGATAGCGCCCTTATCAACT
>JBCNVK010000008.1:0-116032 GCA_039630245.1 Bacteroidia bacterium | reverse complement strand
AAAATTATTTTCAAAGGCTGCCTCACTGATCACTCAGCAATCCTCAAATTTGATGATAGTAGAGAGGTTAAGACTGAATACGTACAGGGTAGTCGCAGTCAAGCTCACTCAATCTGCGCTTTCTAATGTCTGGTGGCCTCTTCTCCTAAAGGACTCGGGGACAGATAAAGAGATTTATGAGAAGGCTTTGGCTCTTTGGCTAAATAGCACTTTAGGATTGCTTTCGCTACTGATAGTGCGCCAAGAGACGGAGGGACCGTGGATAGCCTACAAAAAAGGAAACCTGTTGTCTGCTCTGGTCCTACACTTAGGAAAATTACCTCGTAACTCGCTATCTAAGCTGGCAAAGAGTTTTGATAAACTTGCCCATGAATCCCTTCTACCTCTTTCTAAAATTGCTGAAGATCCCGTAAGAGCTCAAATAGATGACAGGATAGCAGCAGTGCTGGGAATTCCTTCAGAGAAGCTTAAGGAAGTGCGAGAGCTTTTGCAGCAGGAGCCGATTTTGACGCTTGTGCCCTTACGCCGGGAGCGGCAGATAGGTGCCGGGACGAAAAGGTGGAAATGAAAGCCTTCGGGTGAGTTTTTCTGGCGAAAGTTTAGATGGGGAAGTTCGGATCCCAGCTTTCCAGATAATCGGCCAAGCGGCGGGCGAAGGCCCCTCCCAAAGCCCCATCAATCACCCGGTGGTCATAGGAGTGCGAGAGGAACATTTTGTAGCGGATGCCGATGAGGTCGCCAGTAGGGGTCTCCACTACTGCGGGTACTTTTCGGATGGCCCCCGTGGCCATAATGCCTACCTGCGGCTGAAGGAGGATAGGCGTACCCATGAGGCTTCCGAAAGTGCCTACATTAGAGAGAGTGTAGGTGCCGCCAGTAATTTCGTCGGGCTTGAGCTGGCCGGCGCGTGCCCGGCGCGAGAGGTCATTTACCACCGCCGCTATCCCGGCTAAGTTCAGCCGGTCGGCATGGCGAACCACCGGCACAATCAGATTATTATCCGGCAAAGCTACGGCCACGCCGAGATGGATGTCCTTTTTGAGGTAAATCTTATCTCCTTCTACGGAGGCGTTGAGCTGCGGATATTCCCGCAGAACCTTTGCCAAAAGTAGGACAAATACATGCGTGAAAGTGAGCTTTTCGCCGTACTTGCGTTCAAATTCGCCCTTGACTCGCTTGCGCCAATGGACTAAATTGGTAACGTCTGCCTCTACGAAGGAAGTTACGTGGGGAGAGGCGTGCTTAGAATAGAGCATATTTTCGGCTATAATGCGGCGCATGCGATCCATTTCTAAGATTTCGGCATTTTCATGGGTGAATTTCTTGCGTGGGATGAGGATGAAGTGCTCTTGGAGGTAAGCGAGGATGGCCTCAAGCGAGACCGATACGGCGGGGGTTGGAGAGGGTAGGGGAGCGACGGGGGTAGGCGTGGGGGCTGGCGCAGCTTGACGCTGGGCTAAATAGGCCAGGAGATCATTCTTGGTCACCCGGCCGCCGGCCCCTGTGCCAGGGATTTTTTCAAGTTCCATTAGGGTGATACCTTCTTGGGCGGCGATGGTGCGCACGAGCGGGGAGTAGAAGCGGTCCCCGTGGCGGGCGGGAATTCGTGAGGTGCCTTTGCCATTCGTAGGCGAGGGGGGAGGAGAGGCCGGAGAAGGGGGAAGGGGGGAGGAAACTACTTCGGTAGGGGCGGCGCTGACCTCTACTTCCGCTGATCGCAGGCGCGCTAAAACGGTCCCCACGGGCACGGTCTGCCCTTCCGCTACACAGATCTCGGCTAAGATGCCCTTCGCTGGCGCAGGCACTTCAGAGTCTACTTTGTCGGTGGCAATTTCCAGAAGGGGCTCTTCAGCCTCTACGGCGTCGCCCACTTTTTTGAGCCAGCGGATGATGCGGGCTTCAGTTACGCTTTCGCCGAGCTTGGGTAGCGTGACTTCTATCATAGGTCAAAGATACAGGAGGCTAAGGCATTAAAGCAAAAGCCCCCGCCCGCCTTAGGCGGGCGGGGGCGAAATTAGGTAGTCTCAGCTACTCGGTAATCCAGAGCGGTAAGGTGCCGCGCTGGGTAGGCGATTCTAGCGTCAGGAGATATAGGCCCGCTGGTAGCGATAGGCGAATTTCCTTCTGCTCGCCTTGGAAGGCTTCGGTGTGGAGCAGGCGGCCAGTCATATCCTGTAGGGAGAGCTTGTAAGTATCGGCAGGAGCTTGGAGGATAAAGGTACCCGTAGAAGGATTGGGATACACCACAAAGAAGGAAGCTGATTCGCTTTCGCCTAAGCCAGTGCCACCTTGCCGCAGAGTTACATTGATGTATATTGTGTCCAGTTCGGTGCAGGCACCATTTATAGACTTCAGAACTAGCATGTGCTCGCCGCGTATAAAGAAGGTATGAATGAATTCAACGCCTGCGGCCGTGCGGCTAGGCTGAGTCGCCTGCGGATTGTACAGCTCCCAGCGGTAGAGATTGCCTTGAACCTGCGAGGCGGCACGGAAGGTGTCACGCACAGTAGTTACAGTGTTGCTGCCAATTTGAATAGTTTCGCCATTTGGTATGGGGTCGCCGCGCCGAGTAATTTCAGCTTCTGGTGCAGGGGAGATTGTAAGGTGGAGGGTATCTGATAGGGTATCGTTCTGACCGCCCGTGCAGGCGTTATTGAATACAGCGCGCGCCACTATAGTATCTCGGCCCGCGCGGAGGGTATGGGTATAGCGCTGACCGGTCTGACCAGAGAGTTCGTTGCGATTCACTATCCAGATATAGCGGGTGGCCCCCGCCGGCGCCTCAAGCGTGACAGAACCTACACTGGCGCATAGCTCGCGGTCACGGCCTAAATTGGGGGCCTGAGGCAGGGGGGAAATAGTGAGATAAACGGTATCTACCAGAGTAAGATCCCTACCACTTGTGCAAGCGTTGTTGTAGGTCACTTGAACTACTATAGTGTCTCGTCCAGGACGAAGGATATTGTGTTGATATGAAGACTGGTTGCCTACCTGCCTACCATTCACCAGCCAGACATACCCTTGGGCATCATGGATATTAGTGTTGAAGGTAATCGGGCCCGAATTCACACAAACCTCTCGATCTGGGCCTAAATCAGGCGTTCTAGGCTGGTCTATGACAGTTAGACTAAGGGTGTCGGATAAAGTATCGTTCTGACCCCCGGTGCAGGCATTATTGAATACCACCCGAGCTATTATGGTATAGGTCTGGCCTGGCATTGCAAAAGAAAATGTGTACTGGGGCTGATTACCGACCGGGTTGCCGTCCTGCAGCCAGATGTAGCGGATAGCTCCTGGACGCGTAGCATCAAGCGTGAGAGGAAGTTCGCTTATACATACCTCTCGATTCGGGCCTAAGTCAGGGGCTTGCGGTAAGGGATCCACTGTAATATCCACCGTATCCCGCAGAGTATCAGGGCAGCCATTGTAGTAGGTAGCTACTATGATGCGATACGCGCCGTGACGAGTAGGATTGAAGTTATAGGTGGGCTGGTTGTAAGGAGGGGAGTTAGGGTCGTTTGGATCCTGGCGAACTATGTTTCCATTTACCGTCCATAAATGCTGGGCGTTATTGTCGCCAGAGGATAGTGAGACAGACTGATTTACGCACACGGTTCTATCGCTGCCTAAATTGGGATTGGGACGACCTGCTGGGCACTGGGCATAAGAATGGCTGCTAAATAGCCCGCTCAGGGCCACAAGCCAGAGTAGCTGGATATAGCGCATGAGGCAAAGGTAATAGTTTCTGAGAATACCTACCCGAATGCAAAAAAATGTTGGGGTTTTTCCATATTTTTGATTCCGTGCAGGTTTGGCTAGCCAGCGACCATGCGGGCTATGGGCTCAAGAGCGCTTTAGGGCAGTGGTTGCAAGCGGAGGGGTATGAGGTGCACGATGTGGGGGCGCCGACGGAGGACCCCACCGATTACCCTTTGTGGGTGCATCGGCTGGCGCGGGAGTTTCCGCCTGAGGGGCGGGCTATTCTGCTGTGCGGTTCAGGGAATGGGGTTTGCATCACGGCCAATCGCTACCCGCATATCCGAGCGGCTCTGGCGTGGAATAGGGAGATAGCCCGCCTGGCCCGAGCGCATAACGATGCGAATGTGCTGTGCCTACCTGCGCGTTTTATTTCGCTTGAGGAGGCTAAGGCGGCGGTAGCGGTCTTTCTTAGCACGCCTTTTGACGGTGGGCGGCATGCGCGCCGGGTAGCGCTTATCAATCCATGAGCCTCCTTTGCTTGGGCAGCCTGTGGCTGCAAAGCCTTGGGGGAGCTTCTACCCTTTTAGACCGGCTTTTTCTCCAGCAGGTAGGGCTGGATACGGCCGTGCTTCGGACGATTCAGGAGGCCGTACAGGTAAGAGAGCTGCTGGCGCATTTACACTTCCTTGTCAGCGATGAATTAGGCGGGCGCGAAGCGGGTAGCCCCCAGGAAAAAATAGCTGCGCGCTATCTCATAGCCCACCATCAGCGGATAGGAAACGTCCCTTTGGCAGGCAGTTATATTTTGCCTTTTCCCCTTGTCCCACCCCCCAGCGGCGCAAAGGCGGAGGTAAAAAAGGCCGCTGAGAGCTGGAATGTATTGGCCTTGCGTTTAGGGAAAGAGTCTCCCAGTCAGGTGGTTTTGCTTACGGCGCATTATGATCATTTAGGCGTGTCCAGGCAGGGCGAGCCTTACAATGGGGCCGATGATAATGGCTCGGGTACGGCTGTCCTTCTGGAGGTAGCCCGAGTTCTTAGCTACCTGCCGCCGCCTCGCCGCACCATTGCCTTCCTGCACACCAGCGGCGAAGAGAAAGGCCTCTTGGGCGCCTTATGGTTTGTAGCGCAGCGTATCATACCGCCCGAGTCCCTCGTAGCCGTGCTGAATGTAGATATGGTAGGGCGGACCGACACGCTCCATAAGCCTGGCGACCCTTACCTCTATAGCATAGGCGCGCAGCGGACCTCCCCCCTCTTGCGCGGGATTCAAGAGGCCGTAAATGCGTTTTGCTGCCAATGGACGCTGGATTATCGCTACGATGAACCTAATGATCGCCTACGCCTTTTTTACCGAAGCGACCACTATGCGTTTGCTAAGGTGGGGGTGCCTGTAAGCTTCTTTTTCGGGGGTTTTCATGCAGATTACCACATGCCTACGGATGATGTGGAGAGGCTTGAGCCTGAGCGGCTGCAGCGTGTGGCGGTATTTCTAGCGGCGCTAAGCTGGACGCTCGCTAATCTGTGAGGGCGGAGAGGGGGGGATTCGAACCCCCGACTCCGATTTTGTCGGAGTACACGATTTCCAGTCGTGCCCGTTCGACCACTCCGGCACCTCTCCAGTGGAGAGTAGCGGACTCGAACCGCTGACCTCCAGAGTGCGATTCTGGCGCTCTACCAACTGAGCTAACTCCCCGTGGAGGGTAGCGGAGTCGAACCGCTGACCTCCAGCATGCCATGCTGGCGCTCTACCAACTGAGCTAACCCCCCAGTAGGGGCAAAAATACGAAGTTTTCCCCTATCGGCGAGCTGGCCGTAATCCCTTCCGATAGCGGTAAAGGTGAGAGGCTAAGCCAGCGAAAAATTTACCCGCCCTAGATAGAGCTACTTGCAAGCCACTAAAAGGCGTAGAGCGAAAATTTCTGTAAAAGTGAGGGTTAGCTAGTCTGAAGTACAAGTGAAGGGGGAAGCTAACGAAAGGTTTTTTAGAGTCCTACTGAAAGTCGTCCCGAAATATCTATGGCCTAAACTGTCGTAAAATCTCCTCTGGCGACCGTCCCAAGTACTCTAGGCTTCGTCGCGCATCTGAAGCCAGCTCATGCTGCGGGTAGTACCGTAGAAAAGCCTCATACCGCAGGCGGGCCGTCCCTGTATCCGCCAGTGCCGTTTCATACAAAAAGGCCTCATAGAAAAGCGCCTGTGGCGCTACTGGCGAACGCTGTCGAAAGCGCTCATCTACCCGCCGCAGCAATTCCACCGCTCGCCCTACGTCTCCGAAGTAGGTTGCCTCAATCTGCGCCATTTCCAGCAGAAAACGAGGCACCTCCCGATGATTGGGATATTTGCGTACGAAGGCCTCTTCCGCCCGTACGAGGCGCAGCGCCGAATTCAGAAAATTATTGCTCTTTGGCCCGTAAGACCGAAGATTCCTTTGAAACTCTTCCCGGATCTCCTGTATTTCTTCTATCTCAGGTAGGCGGTGGGTACAGCTTACCAGCAGACTACTGCCGACAAGCAGAAGCCAGCGCATGCAAGGGGAGGGTAGTTTGAGTACGCCGGGGAAGGTGGCGCAACTGAACCGTCTGACTGGCCTCCTCCGCCGCTCCTGCAATCACTACCCACTCTAAGTTGCGCCGCTGGGCATACTCCAACTGACGACTCAGCTTACGAGGGGCCGGATAGGCAAAAGCTGCCAGCTTCGCCTCATGGAGCGTCCGTACAATCCGCTGAATATACCCCGGCGAAGCATCAATCCACGCCACTAAAATAGGTGGCGGAGAGGTAGGTACCGCTAGACGCCCCTCTATAATTGCAAAGAGCCGCTCTATTCCAAATGAAAGGCCGATAGCTGGGAGCGCCGGCCCACCAAAATCGCTCACTAGGCTTGCGTAGGCTCCCCCCGCCGCTATACTGCCTAGGCCGCTTTTGGGCAGGCGAATCTCATAAATATAGCCCGTGTAGTAGTCTAGCCCGCGTGCCAGCGTAGGATCCCACTGCACTTGCAGCTTAGCGTCTGAGGTAGCTAAAAGCTCTTGGACAACGGGTAAATCCTCCGCTAAAGCGGGTATGGCTTGCATTTCTTGAATCAGCGTAGAGGAAAGGCCTCTTTCTGGCTTGAGCCATTGAGGAAGCTCGTAGCCCAGCTCCTGAAAAAGCCCCTCTACGGCTTCCCAACCGATTTTGTCGGCTTTGTCTAACAAGGTGCAGAAGTCGCTAAATCGCTCCTTTGGCCAGCGGATGGTCGCAGCCGCATGCTCTAAAAGCCCGCGATGATTCAAATGAAAGATAGCTCCTTCAAGGTCCAGAGCGTTTAGTACGGCGCGGGCTAGTTCTACCATTTCAAAAAGCGCCGTAGGCCCTTCGCCGCCGACTATATCCACATCGCACTGGTAAAATTCCCGGAAGCGGCCGCGCTGGGGCCGATCGGCGCGCCATACGGGCTGCATTTGGTAGCGCTTGAAGGGAAAAGTAAGCTCACCGGCGTGCTGGGCTACCCAGCGCGCCATGGGTACCGTAAGATCGTAGCGAAGGGCCTTCTCCGTGATATAGGGCAGCAGGCGGTCGCTACTTGTACGGGCTTCCTCCGGTACCTCAGCTAAAAAATCCCCTGAATTCAGAATCCGAAAAAGGAGCTTATCCCCTTCGTCGCCGTATTTGCCGGTAAGCACGGAAAGAAGCTCTACGGCTGGGGTTTCTAGGGGCTCGTAGCCGTATAGCTCAAAGAGCGTTTGCAGGGTATGGAGCATGTGGCGGCGCAGGCGCACTTCCGCTGGGCCAAAATCCCGAAAGCCTGCGGGTAATGCAGGCCGTACCTTGACGCGCAGCCCTCGGCTCAATTCTAATCGGCTTTTTCCTGCGCGATGGATTCGGCCTTGGCGGCCTCTAGGCCCTCGCGTATAGCCGCCGTAATCGTGCCCGTTATCAGCTCAATGGAGCGCGTAGAGTCGTCGTTAGCTGGGATAGGAAAGGTAACTTGGGTAGGATCGGCGTTGGTATCTACCATCGCAATGATGGGAATATTTAGGCGCTGGGCTTCGGCCACGGCTATAGCTTCTTCTACAATATCCACCACATATAAAAGCGCCGGCGGAAAGTGCTGCATACGCGCAATCCCGCCTAAAAACCGTTCTAACTTTTCCCGCTCGCGTAGCTTTTGGAGGCGCTCTTTTTTAGAGATTTTTTCAAATGTTCCGTCCCGTATCATGCGATCGATGGCCTCCATCTTCATGAGGGAGCGGCGGATAGTTTTATAGTTGGTGAGCATGCCGCCCAGCCAGCGTTCGGTAACGTAGGGCATGCCTACGGACTCCGCCATCTCCCGAACGATTTCACGGGCTTGCTTCTTCGTGCCTACGTAAAGGATGGAGCGACCCTGACGGGCAATTTCGCGCACCGCTTTGGCGGCTTCTTCCAGAAGGCGCTGGGTCTTGACCACATCGATAAGGTGGATTTTGTCCTTTTCCATGAAGATATAGGGCCGCATGCGGGGATTCCAGCGGCTGCGCAGGTGCCCCAGATGCACGCGGGCCTCCAGAAGCTGTTCAATCGTCGGGATAACCATATCAGCGCTTGGAGAATTGGAAGCTGCGTCGGGCCTTTTTGTGGCCGTAGTGCTTGCGTTCTACTTGGCGCGCATCTACGGTAAGGAGGCCAGCTTTTCGCAGAAAAGGTCGGCGCGCCTCATCTTCCTCCGCTAAGGCGCGCGCAATAGCCAAGCGTAAGGCCTCCGCTTGGCCTTTGATGCCCCCCCCATCCGCATATACAATTAGGTCATAGCGCGCCATAGACAAACCCAAAACCTCAAAAGGCTTCTGAATTTCCAGCTGGTAGATTTCCGAGGGAAAGTATTCCTTCCAAGGGCGCCGATTGACCTGGAAGAGGCCACTACCGGGCCGTAGGTAAAGGCGTACCACAGCCGTCTTGCGCCGCCCTACCGCATGAATATAATTCGCTAGGGCTGGATTCATAGGGCTATAGGTTTAGGCTGTTGAGCCGCATGAGGGTGATGCGGCCCAGCATAAATAAAAAGATTACGCAGCATGCGATCTTGCAGGCGATTTTTAGGCAGCATGCCCTTCACAGCATGCCGGATAACTGCCTCTGGACTCATACGGTGAAAGGGAATAAACTTCTGGCCCCCTGGATAGCCTGTATGGCGAATGTAGGTTTTCTGAAGGGCCTTTTTACCCGTAAGCCGAATCTGCGCCGCATTGATTACTACCACGGCGGCGCCTAAGTTCCACTGAGGCGCAAAGGTAGACTTGTACTTCCCGCGCAGAAGCCAAGCGATGCGGCTCGCTGCTCGGCCCAAAGGCAGACCCGCCACATCTACGAGAAACCAGTCCCGTGTATGCTTATGCGGCGGCACCATGGGCGTTTGGTAAAATGGCAGAGCCTTCACAGCGGCAGCAAAGGTAGTAAAAATTACGGCCAAACGAGCCGGCGATAGGTGCCTGCAGGCGTCTGGACTAAATATAAGCCGGGCGCTAGGGAAAGGGTGGCCTTTTCGCCGGGCGGCACTTCCCCTTCGCCGTATTTGCGACCTAAGACGTCATACACGGCGAAGCGGCCTTTTTCCTCGCTGTGATTGGAGAGGTGAAGGACGCCGGCCGCCGCTACGACCGTCCAGAGCGGGCCCGAGGGGGTAAGAAGAGCAGGAAGGGTTGTAGGGAGCGCTCCCTTAGGGCCTAAGGCATACTCCCCAGGCAAAAGGGAATCCGCTAAGAGCCGTCCGCGCCTATCCTGCGCGTCATTACCCGGCTCCACCGTGTAATATGGCCATTCCCGCCAAGGCTCACCAGCCTGCGGCCGCCAGTACAGGGCTAAAGAATCCTCGCTAAAGTTCAGCCAAGGATAGTCTAAGTAGGCGCCCGTCCCTACCTCTGAGCCGTTGTAAGTAAAAGTGCCGCGCAGGGCGATCGTTTTATCCCAGCGGCCTTCTAATCGGTGGTAGCGGCTCGGCGATAGGGGGTGATTCCCGCGGTCGGGTGCACCTACCCAACCAAGCGCTATGTGCACCCACACCGAATCTTCCGGCGCTAGGCCCACGGCCCGTAGAGTAAGGTAGGTAGCGGGGGCGCTAATATTACGGTTAGCACGCACCCATACGGTAGCGTGGGTAGTGGCATCCGCCACTTCGCCATTCGGGTTGAGCACTACATACTCAGGGAGAAAAGGACAATATACCTTTGTCCGTCCCCTGAGCGTCCCATCCGTAAAGAAACTGGTACGAATTTCCTGATTGCCTTGGCGCAGGAGCACGGCTAGGCGCGTGGGCGTGCGGTAGCTGGGCTTGTCCCGCAGGAGGATGCGCCAGGCCACCCATACGCTATCCCCCTCTGCCCGTCCAAACGAATCTATACGGAAATGCACCTCCCCTGGCTGGCCAAGCCAGTCCGCAAAGAAAGCCTCCAGGGAGAGGCCCGTAGCGCTTTCCAGGGCCATTCGGAGGCTGTCCAGCGTCACCGTGCGGTGCTGGTAACGGGCGCAGTACGCACGCAGACCTTGGAAAAATAGCTCATCCCCCATCTGATAGCGCAGCGTGTGAACGATTGTAGGGCTCTTGCGGTAAGTGGCGATACCATAGGTGTGCTCGGGCGGCGTATTGGCAATTGGATAGAGCCCCTCCTCCCACTTGAGTAGGCGCAAGGTAGGCTCCAGAAAACCCTGCATATACGCCGCATAGCGACTCGGTCCCTCAAACTGCTCGTAGTAAAGGGCCTCGGCATAATTGGCAAAGCCTTCTTTGAGGAAAATCTGGCTTTCCAGGCCGCCTGTAACGGCGTTTCCAAACCACTCATGCGCAAGCTCATGAGCCCATAGCCAGTCATAGCGGGAGGTCCCATCCAGCGCAAGGGCGGGGTAGACGATATTGGTAGCGTGTTCCATAGCCCCGCTGGCAAAGGGGGTGGCTACATAGCCTACTTTAGCATAGGGAAAACGGCCGAAGCGACTTTCCCAATTTGCCAGCACGTCCTTGAGGCGTGCAAAAGAAGCGGCGGCCTGTCCAACCTGCTCGGGAGGCACCCAATAGACGAGAGGCAAACTGTCGCCCGGCTGACGCACTAGCGTGTCGCGCACGGCTACATATGTGCCGATGGCTACCCCGGCCGTATAGGCGGGTATAGGTCTATCCATTCGCCAGTGCCACCGCTGCCAGCCCGGCCCAGCTGGGGTGACACTATCTAAGACGCCATTCGCCGTAGCCACTAGGCCTGTAGGGACGCGCAGGTGAAAAGCGTAGGTAGCCTTATGGCCGAAGCTATCCACGCAGGGATGCCACGCCCGCCCAAAGCTGTGGGGGATAAGATTGAGGGAGACGCCTATGTTGAAGACGTAGCTATTCCCCCACAGCACGCCGCCGAAGCCGCGAGGATCCTGGACGCCGCTGCCGCGGTAGAAGACGTAGAGGGTTTCGGGCGTTTGACCGCTACTTACTAAGCCAATCTCCAAAAGACTGTCCTGCTGCCAGAAACTGAGCCGTCTGTCCCGCCATACTACCGAGTCTATTTGATAGCCACTTAGCCGCAGGCTAAGCTGAGTAGCGGTATGGGGCCGAAAAATTACCCCACCCCGCCACCGCCAGAAACGGTCGGTAAAGGAGAGGGAGTCTAACCATAGGTCATACCCGATTACTTCGGCGGGTTGGGCCAGTGCTATTCCCCAAGCCCAAAAGAGCCTCGTCCGCATCTTTCAACGCTTTAGGGCCTTTGTGAGGTGGTAACTGAGGCCCGTACCTTTCGGGCTGCAGCGACCATATGGGTAAGCGCTGGGGTTACTTCTTCCCAGCGCCGCGTCTTGAGGCCACAATCCGGATTGACCCATAGGAGGGCATCGGGTAGTACGGCCCGCGCCGCCTCAATAACCTTCAGAATGCTCTCCTCCGAAGGAATAGCAGGCGAGTGAATATCATATACGCCCAGTCCAATCGGCCGATCCCACTGCGGAAAGCGCCGAAACTCCTGGACTAAGGTGCCTTTGCTGCGCGAGGCCTCAATGGAGACCACATCAAAGTCCATCTCCCATATGTAGTGAAGGATGGATTCAAATTCCGAGTAGCACATGTGCGAATGAATCTGCGTAGTGGGCTGGGCGCGGGCCGCTAAACGGAAGGCTCGCACGGCCCAGCGGAAATATGCCGGCCAATCGCGGCGCTTGAGCGGTGCCCCCTCCCGAAAAGCCGGCTCGTCTATTTGAATAACCCGAATCCCCGCTGCCTCCAAATCCCGCACCTCATCTTGAATGGCTAACGCGATTTCGTAGGCTACTTCTTCTCGGGATTTGTGCGGTGGGGCATAGCTCCAGTTCAGAATTGTAACGGGTCCAGTAAGCATGCCTTTTACAGGCTTGGAGGTGAGGGATTGGGCGTAGGTGATTTCGGCTACGGTCATAGGGGCTGGCCGCCATACATCGCCATATATGATGGGCGTCCTATAGACGCGCGAGCCGTAGGAGAGTACCCAGCCGTGCTCGGTGATAGCAAAGCCTTCTAGCTTCTCGGCGAAAAATTCTACCATATCGCTGCGCTCAAACTCGCCATGCACAAGGACATCTAAGCCGAGCTGCTCTTGATAGGCGATTACTTCGGCGATTTTGGCGCGGATTTGGGTCTCGTAGGCTTCTTTAGAAACTTTGCCTTCACGATAGGCTTTGCGTAGGGCGCGCAGATCCTCCGTCTGGGGGAAGGAGCCGATAGTAGTAGTAGGGAAAAGGGGAAGCTGAAGTTTTTCCTGCTGGAGCGGCGCGCGGGCGGCGTAAGGGAGAGCGCGTTGGAAGTCCTCTTCTTTGAGTGCCTGAAGTCGGGCTCGGGTGGGCGGATGTGTGGCTAAGGAACCTTCGCGCCATAGGGCCGCGCTGGCTTCTGCTGCGGCTTTAGCCGTTTCTTCCCTGCGCAGGTAGCCCGCCAGAAGCCGAAGCTCCTCCAGCTTTTCTCGAGCAAAGCTAAGCCGCTCCCAAACGGCGCGCGGGATTTTCGTCTCGGGCGCCTTCGTGAGGGGAAGGAAGGACAGCGGCGTGCTGGGCGCCAGCCACAGCGTACGCACCCGCTGGGCCAGAACCTCGGCTTCCTTAGCTTTTTGTAGGAGGTCGGCCCGCCATACATTTCGCCCATCAATAAGACCCGCTATCAGCACCTTATCCTCTGGAAAGCCATACTGGAAAAACGCTTTCTTATTCCCCTCGCTGGATACAAAATCTAAAGCCACCCCCTTCACGGGTAGCTCCACGAAGCGCGGATAGAAATCTACCGACTCGTAGTAGGTAAGGACATAGATGGGGTACTCGGCCAGCTGATGGTATAGGTAGCCGATAAGGGGGACAGGCGGGTCCTCTAAGACGAAGGCGGGCTCGTGGAGGAGGAAGCCCTTAGCCCCGCTTTGCTGAAGTGCCTGCAAGAGGGCTTTATAGGCCGGGAGGAGCGCTTCCGCGGCGGTCTCTAAACTGCTGGCCTCCAGAGGCTTCCCATCCTTCTTAGATAAGGCAAGGAAGGTATAGGGCCCAATTAGGCTAAGTAGGGCGGTGGGATGGCCCAGCTTTTGAGCTGTCGCCAAAGCTTGCTGGAAAAAGCTTGGGTCGCTCTGCAAAGGCTGATCTTCCCACTCGGGTACAAGGTAGTGATAGTTAGTGTTGAACCACTTGGTCATTTCCAGCGCTTGAGCGCCGCGGCTCATTTGGAAATACGTACTAAGCCCCTGATACGGCTGAAAGCGACGCGGAATAAGCCCTACAGCCACCGCTAAGTCTAGCATCGGGTCGTAGAGGGAGAGCTCGCCACAGGGGTAATGATCTACATATGCTTTGTAGGTGCTGAGCCGTTCATTCTCCAGCGCTTCCATCCCAGCGTAAAGCTCGGACTCCGAGATTTTCCCGTTCCAGTAGCGTTCCAAGAGGGTTTTATACTGACGCTTCTCACCTAGGCGTGGGAGACCATAGGCTAGGACCTCAAGCATGCACAAAGGTATAGAATAGGGAAAGTTCTTACTTTTAGGTGGGCGAGGGCCGGCAGGGCCGTAGATAGGTGCGACTCCTATCCTCGCTGCATGAAGGGGCTCACCGTAGAGGCGCTGCTAGACAGGCTTACGCGCGCGGAGCTCTTGTGGATTGCGCGGGAAGGACGTGAGCTCGGCGTGGTAAGGCCTACCTATGCGCTGCGGGACTACGATGCGCAGGGTTTGCGTCGGCTTTTGCGGCGTCACCTGCCCCACCTAGAATGGCTGCCCTCTGTGCAGAAGCTACTGGAACGCTATGGCCACCGCAGCACCCGGGAGGCTGCGCCGCCTGCTAAGTCCACCCTCCCTTCTATCTCCACCCTCAAGGCCCAGCTTTTCCCCGGTGTCTACGGCATGGAGGCCGAAAAGGAGCAGCTTCTAGAGCATTTCTATCTGCCTCTGGCTGCGCCAGCCGAAGCCGCCCGCTATGGCATCCCTTCAGCCCCCGCCTTACTAATAGAAGGAGCCCCTGGCAATGGTAAGAGCTTCCTCGTGCGCAAATTTGCCCAATCCACTGGCTTTTACTATAAGGTTATTCACACCCCGGCCCTCGCCTCTAAATGGTACGGCGAAACTGAACGGCGCTTGCGTGCCCTTGTACAGCGCGCCCTGAGTAGAACACCGGCCATCCTTATATTTGAAGAAATAGAAGCCCTCTTTCCCGATAGGGAGAGAAATTTAGAGTGGCTCAACGGCGCCACGCTGCAATTTGCCTTGCTGCTAGACGAGGTCAAGGAAAAAGGGGGTGTGGGCATAATCGGCGTAACGAATAGGGCTCATCGGCTGGATACAGCTCTCCTGCGCAGCGAACGCTTTGATTACCGCATCTATGTAAATGCCCCCGATAAGGAGGAGCGGTGGATTTTGCTGACGCAAATGGCTCAGCAGCTTCCTTTTGAGAAGGGCATCAACTGGGAGTACTGGGCTGAGGCTACGGCGGGTTGGAGCCGAGCGGATATAGTGCACCTACTGCGGCAGGCGGGCTACCGGGCCTTCTTGCGGCACTATGCGGAAGGTAAGCCGCAAACAATTTCGGAAGAAGACCTAGCCGTAGCCTTCAAATCCGCGTAGGAAGGTCAGGAAACTTGACGATGTAGGGCTCTATGGAAGGGGGTATTTCGCCTTGGGCATTGAGCTGGGCTAGGTAGGTAGCTTTATCAGCGGGGAGGCATACCTGGCGGCCCTCTTCGGCGTGGGCAAACCACAGCCGCTCCAGAAGAAGCTCGGTACGCAAGTAGCGCCATTCGCCCTCTCCTGTGCGGAGCTGCTTGACGTCAGGAAGGCGCGCTACAATCTCCCGATAGGTATCAAGCTCGTAGGTGAGGCAGCATTTGAGCTTGCCGCACAGGCCCACGATTTTAGTGCTACTGAGGGAGAAACCTTGGTAACGGGCAGCCTCTGTGTTTACCGTGGGGGGAGTGGTGAGCCATGTTGTACAGCAGAGCTCCCGACCACAAGCCCCAATGCCCCCTAGCCGCCCACTATCCTCCCGTTCTTTGATTTGACGCATTTCGGGGCGTACCTTGTAGCGGTCGGCAATCCGCCGCACTAGCTCCCGAAAATCTACCCGGTCCTCCGCCGTAAAGTAGCACCACAGCACCCTCCCATCCCCACTGAATTCTACATCCGAGAGCTTCATCTGGTGAGCGGTGTCTAACCCCAGCTCCCTTATCATTTCGCGAATCTCTTGGAGTAACTGAGGTTCTTTGGCGCGCTGCTGGAGGAGTTTCTCAATCTCTTCGGGCATAGCGCGCCGAAGGACTTTCTGCTGAGGCCCTAGATTTACTTTGGTGCTGCGGCGGCGCCGCTCTGCTAAGTAGCCAGTCAGGGTTACTTGGCCTATATCGTGGCCTTTGCCGATTTGGGCAAGGGTTTCACCTCGCCGAATAATCTCGGGCACCACTACCCATTCGCCTACTCTGAGTGGCGGCTCCAATGTGCTCCAAAAGAGCTCTCGGCGGCTCCCCTTGAAGCGTACTTCTACAAGGGGAGGAGCTTCACTGGCAGAAGCCACGGGCGCTAGGTACTCCTCCCATAGATGGGCGACGCTACATCCCTTACACCCGCTTTGGCACGCCATGGACCTCAAGGAAACGCTCCAAGCGCTGGCGGCTTTCCGAAGGCCCCAGCACTTCTAAGATTTGGTATAGAGAAGGCCCGGCCTCTTCCCCTGTAAGGATAAGGCGCAGCGTAGGAAGCACCTTGCCAAGGGGCAGACCTAAACGCTTTGTCCAAGCCTTGATACCCTCCTCTAAGGTGGAAGCCAGCCAAGGCGTAAGCGTAGACAAACTGGCTAAAAGCTCGGGGAGGGCCTCTAAGACGGTGGGGTTTAGACGCTCGGCTAAGGTAGAGGGGAGGGGTAGAGCAGGGGGCGTATAGAAGAAGCGTACTGCCTCTATCACTTCTGGTAAAACGGCAGCACGCTCGCGCGCCAGCTCCACAAGCTTCTGGAACCGTTCTGGGGGTACGGGGGGCAGGCCCTTTTGAGCCCAGAAAGGCTGTACCGCCTGGGCTAGGCGCTCGACAGGGAGGCGTCGCAAATGCTGCTGATTAATCCAGCGGGCCTTTTCGTAATCAAAGCGGGCCCCTGCTTTTTGCACCCGCTCTAAGGAGAAAGCTTCTATAAGCTCCTCCAGCGTGAAAATTTCCTTCTCCCCTGGGGGATGCCACCCCAAGAGGGCGAGGTAATTCACTACGCCTTCCGGGAGAAAGCCGGCCTCACGGTAGCCGTTGGCTACCTCTCCCGTGAAGGGGTCTTCCCAGCGCAGGGGAAAAACGGGAAAGCCTAGCGCATCCCCATCGCGCTTACTGAGTTTGCCTCCTCCATCTGGACGCAGCAGGAGAGGTAAATGGGCAAAGCGCGGCATCTCCCACCCAAAGCCTTCGTACAGCAGCACATGAATGGGGGTAGAAGGAAGCCATTCCTCTCCACGAATCACATGCGTAACGCCCATCAGGTGGTCATCTACCACATTGGCTAAATGGTAGGTGGGCATGCCGTCGCTTTTGAGGAGCACCTTATCGTCCAGCTCCCGACTATGAAACGTCACCCAGCCGCGGATCTCATCGTAGAACCGCACTTCGCGATTGCGAGGCACGAGAATGCGAATCACATAGGGCTCCGAACGGAGGCGGGCCTGCACCTCAGCGGGTGGAAGGGTGAGGCTATTCTTCATGTAGCTGCGCGTGTAGGCATTGTACTGCGGGGCTACCATACCAGCGGCCTGGAGGCGTTGGCGCATGGCTTCCAATTCTTCTTCTGTATCAAAGGCATAATAGGCCCAGCCGCGCGCTACCAGCTCATGGGCATACTGCGCATAAATCGTCTTCCGTTCGCTCTGGCGGTAGGGGGCATGCGGCCCACCTATATGAGGGCCCTCATCAAAGGTAATCCCGCACCAGCTGAGCGCTTCCACAATATAGGCCTCGGCCCCTGGCACATAGCGCGTCTGGTCCGTATCTTCAATCCGCAGGATATAGCGCCCCCCCGTTTTTTTAGCTAGGAGAAAATTATAAAGAGCCGTGCGTACTCCCCCAATATGTAGCGGGCCAGTAGGGCTAGGCGCAAAGCGCACTACCATGCCTACGAAGAAGTAGGTAGGCTTGCAAGGTTCAGTACGCCCCCTATGTCTAATAAGTGAAGCGTTATGTCGTTGTCCTTGAAGGCTTTTACGGCATCGCTCTGGCTGATAGCAATCACGGGAAAGGTATTGTAATGCATCCCAATCACGTGTTCTACATCCAGTAAGAGGGCGGCTTCTACCGCATCTTCTACATCCATGGTGAAGGTGCCGCCGATAGGTAAGAAAGCCGTATGGAGGTCATAGCGCTCAGCGATAAGCTCCATTTCCAGTGAGAGGGCCGTATCACCGGCGTAATACACGTTTCGGTCGCCATCGGAGAGGACAAAGCCGACCGCTAAGCCCCCATAGCTGCCATCCGGGAAACTGCTGCTATGAATCGCCGGTACGAGCTTTATGCGCAGGTCGGTTTTAGAGGATTTCCACGTACCACCCACGTTCATGGGGTAGGTTTTGCAGCCGCGCTTTTCAAAGTAGGCATGGATTTCCCACACACCTATGATAGTTGCGCCGCTTTTTTTAGCTATCTCTTCAGCGTCGGCTATGTGATCAAAGTGCGCATGCGAAATGAGAATGTAATCAGGCCGGATATCGTCCAGGCGAATCTTATCCTTTGTCAGCTCATTTGGGGTAATAAAGGGGTCTAAAAGAAGCTTCTCGCCCCCGGAGGTAGTGAGGAGGAAAGCGGAATGCCCAAGGTATTGGACTTGCATACTGCAAAGATACAACGCCTACATGTGGATTTTCTACCTTTGCTTCATGAGCCGTAAAAAGGAGGAAGCTGTGGTCGTGGAGCCTAAAATGGCGAAGCCTACAAACCATTCGGACCCCTATGCTTCCATGTTGAGTCGCTTCTATGCGGCGGCTGAGCGGCTAAACCTCTCCGCGGACGAGATAGAAATCCTCAGCAAGCCCGCCGAAATCCACATAGCGTACCTACCCGTAGCCATGGATGATGGGAGTGTGCGGGTATTTGAGTCCTATCGGATTATCCACTCGCGGGCCTTGGGTCCGGGGAAAGGTGGGATTCGGTACGCCCCCGAGGTAAATATGCGGGAAGTGATGGCCCTTGCGGCCTGGATGACCTGGAAGTGCGCCGTGGTCAATATCCCCTATGGCGGCGCTAAGGGCGGCATTACCTGCGAACCTAAACGCATGTCCTTAGGCGAGCTGGAGCGGCTCACGCGCGCCTACACGCGCGCTATGGCCCAAGTTTTCGGCCCTGATAAGGATATCCCCGCCCCTGACATGGGCACAAGTGCGCGCGAAATGGCCTGGATCGTAGATGAATACTCGCGCCTCAATCAGGGGAATTACATTCCCGCTGTGGTTACGGGCAAGCCTTTAGAGCTGGGCGGCTCGCGTGGGCGGGTGGAAGCTACTGGTCGGGGCGTCACCATGGTGGTCCTGCAGGCGCTCCAACGCATGGGCAAGCGCGTGGAAGGCCTGACCGCCGCCGTACAAGGCTTCGGTAACGTAGGCTCCATCACCGCCCGCTACCTCTCCCAAAACGGCATACGCGTCGTTGCCATCTCCGATAAAAGTGGCGGCTTTTACAACGAAAACGGGATTCTTATTCACCAGGCTATTCAGTACCGCGATAGCCACGGCGGCTCTTTAGAAGGCTTCAAGGGCGGGGAGCGCATTACGAATGCCGAGCTCCTTACCCTCCCAGTGGATATTCTAGTGCCAGCCGCTCTGGAGGATCAAATCACACCCGCTAACGCCCCCCAAATCAAGGCCTGGCTTATTGCAGAGGGCGCTAATGGCCCCACCACCGCCGAAGCCGACCCCATTCTGAACGAAAAAGGGATCATGGTCATCCCGGATATCTTAGCCAATGCCGGCGGGGTGATCGTCTCCTACTACGAGTGGGTGCAAAATCGGCGGGGGCACTATTACAGCGAGTCCGAAGTGCAAGAGCGCGCAGATAACACTATCAAGCAGGCTTTTGATGATGTCTTCACGCGGGCAGCGGCCCAGAAGATTTCCCTCCGGGAGGCAGCCTACCTAATCGCCGTGGAGCGGGTGGTGCGGGCCCTACGCATGCATGGCAAGTACTAACCAGTGTGGGCTATAGTAGCTGCCGTTAGCTATCCCCAACGCATAATTGGCTGGCGAGGGCGCCTACCCTGGCACCTTCCTCTTGAGCTTCGTCTCTTTCGGCAGCTCACCTGGGGGGGGATTTTAGTAGTAGGCCGCAAAACCTGGGAAGCCCTCCCGCCCACGCTCCCAGGCCGAGAGGTATGGGTGCTCAGCCAAAGCCCAAAGCCTCCCTCGGCCCAAGCGCGTTTTTTCTCCTCTACGGATACCCTCTTACAAGCCTTAGAAGCCGAAACGCGGCCAGTCTTCTTTGCCGGAGGGGCTTCCATCTATGCCTGGGCCTTAGAACTTCCGAAAGTCTCCCGCCTCTACCTCAGCTGGATATATACCCAGCCTCCGGGGGATACGTTTTTCCCGCCTTTCTCGGAAGAAGCCTGGGTCGTTACGCAATGGGAATTTTTTGAGGAGAAATGCCTCCAGTTTATAAGAGCCGTTTATCAGCGGATATAAAGGCCTACCTAGTGTGGGTGGCCGGGATGCTTATAACGGGCTTAGTTACTTTTCCCAATCATTACTGCTTTCGCACCTACGGCGATTTGGCCTATACGGCTCAGCTGGTGTACTATCATAGCCGGGGATTCCTGTTTGCGCCTTCTGCCACCTCAGCCTGCATGATTGCGGAGGAAGCCCCGTGTCCTAGTCCGCACTTTAATCCGATCCTCATCCTGCTTGTGCCTTTCTTTTGGGTAGGGGGGGTATGGGGAATCCTGGCAGGGCAGTGGCTAGCTATAGGCCTTGGGGCGTGGGGTATCTACCAGTATGCCCAGTATAAACTGGGGGACAAGGGGGCTGCTCTTTGGAGCCAGATTCATTTCTGGGGTATGTGGGGCATTTACAGCGCTCTGGGTTTTGATGTGCATGGAGATGTGATTGGGGTAATGCTGGTGCCGTGGGTGTTTTACTTCTGGGAGCGGCGTCGATGGTGGGCTTTAGGTCTCAGCTGGCTTGGGCTAATAACGGGCAAAGAAAACCTGGCCCTCTGGGGTGCTTGGATGGCTATAATAGCCGGATTTTGGCTCTACCGGGGAGAAAAAGGGGCTGCCCGAGTCGGTCTAGTCTTAGCTCTTTTGGCGCTTGGATGGCTGGGGCTAGCCCATTTGGGCTATAGGTGGGTTTCGCAGCGAAGCGGCCTACCCTTGGAGATTTCCCGAATGGAAATGCTGTATAGCCACTTAGCTGCTGACAATCCCCTTAACGCTCTACGCTATGGGCACTCGGCGGAATTCAATCTTGAAAAAGTCATAGCAAATTTACTTGGTCGTCCGCAGCTTGTCTGGACCCTTCTTTTGGAGGGCCACGTGCCGGAGGGAACAGGGGCTAAAGCGGAACTCCACTGGAGCGTCTTTTGGTCAGGTGGCTGGGCTTTCTTTATCGTGCCTGTCGGCCTAGTCCTACTCCTGCCAGTCTATCTGTACAAGCTTTTAGCCAGCGACCTGCAGCTATGGGGTACTCTCTACCACTACAGCGTAGAGTATGCCGTAATTCTTCCCCTGGGAGTAGTGTGGGCGGCGCTGCGTCTGCCTTACCGTTCTGCCTTAGTGCTTGGGTTAGGGGCAGTAGCGGCGCACGTTCTCAACCTTTCTCTTCTGAAGGGACGCTACTCCGAGTGGTACACGCCCGAACAGCACCAGTGGTATAGTCCAGCCCACTACCGCTCGCCTTTTAGCTACGAAAAGGTACATGAGGGGCTCAGGCTTATTCCCCCAGCAGCGCCTGTGAGTGCGGCGTCCCGATTACTGTCTCACATTCCCCCACGGGAGAAGTACTACCACTTCCCTGTGGTGCGGGATGCTCAGTATCTAGCGCTTCTACGGGGGGATCCGAACCCTTGGCCTGTCCGCCCCGGCGAGGCCTATCAGCAAGTATTGGATACCCTAGCCCGTTCGCCCTATTGGCAGAAAATTTACGATCGGGATTCGCTGCTTATTTTTCGGCGGCGGCGGCCTTAGGGATTTTTGTACCTTTGCACTATACGGTGAGGTGCCCGAGTGGTCGAAGGGGACAGTTTGCTAAACTGTTGTACGGGTGAAAACCCGTACCGCGGGTTCGAATCCCGCCCTCACCGCGGCGAGGCGTAGCGCAGCCCGGTAGCGCACCTGCTTTGGGAGCAGGGGGTCAGCGGTTCAAATCCGCTCGCCTCGACGGGGCCCCGTAGCTCAATCGGAGAGAGCACGGGATTTCTAATCCCGCGGTTGCAGGTTCGAGTCCTGCCGGGGTCGCAGCCCCTCACCTAGCCCTAGCAGGATCAGGGGCCACTGCAAGTCCCAGTAGCGCCGCTCCACATACCCTAAGCCCCAGTAAATGACGAGAGGCAGGAGGCTAAACCCAAGCCACACCCAGGTTTTGCCTCCGCGCCGTAGCGCTAAGTAGGCTAAGGTGCTCAAGCCCACTAAGGCAAGCCAGAAAAATACCTCGTAGTATAGCCGTCGCCAAAGTGTCTCTTGCGCAGAAGGTACAGTGCGTAGGCGATTCAGGCGATATAGGGCTGCCCAGAACGGTCCGCTCAAAGGATACTCACGCTTCAGCCAGGCCGTACAGCGATGCAGCCGTTGGCTAAGCCCGCCTTCAATAGCACAGGCCTCTGGAGTAAGGGTAGGCTCCTCTGGGTAGGGAGGACGAGGCTCAAGCAAGTAAGGATAAATCTGAGCTAACCGGCAGAGCTCCAAATGCCACGCATACAGGCTCTCTGGCGGGCATACAGGCGAAGCAGCAAGCGCCTTGAAAGCCGCCTGCCACACAGCTGGGTCCCCTTCGCCTCGGCACGTCAGAAGCGCAAAAGGCTCGCGCGGACTATTCCACTGAAGGGGTACATTAGCGCCCAGCTGGCGAAGGAGCCCCACAATGTCGCCCAAGAGCGTATGCCGGAAATAGGGGTCTACTAGGCTTTTCGTGCCATCTAAGGGGCGAAAATCACCGTAGAGTAGATAGTTTCGGCCTATCCAAGCCCCTTCAGCGAAAGCAAAAGGCAGGGTAAATTGCCACACGCTTCGTAAAATGCGGGGGAGTGCTGGGCCCTCGGCGTAGAGGATCCATAGCCCAGCGGGCAGCAACCACACCCCAAGCACGGGGCGCAGAAAAAAGGCCCATGTAAGGCCTAAGCCAGCCCAGAAATAGCTCCGCTGAAAAAGGGCATACAGCGCTAAAAGCCCTGAGGCTAGGGCAAAGGCTTCGGGGAGGAGGTAGCGCACATACACAGCCGTGGGCGAGAGGCTAATCAGCCAGAGGCCGAGATACCCTAGGAAGCGATAGGCCCTTAGTCGGCCTAAGTGCCGCAGCCATAAGCCCAGCGCTAAGCTCCATAAAAGGAATTGAGCTAAGCCAACAGCCCAAATCGCCAGCGCTGGGCTTTTACCAAGGCTATAGAAGAAGCCGTACAGGAGCCCATAGCCAGGCAGACGGTAGTCGGGCTGATAAGTGCCGTGGTGGAAAAGGTTGCGAATCGGGTCAAAGTAGGATTTGGTATCAGGGGTTTCAAACCAGAAGCGGTACGGCAGGTTTAGGGCGAGGTTAGGCGCACAATAGGGACTTTGGGCGCATTCGGCCTGGGCGGCTGGGGTGGCTAGCTTCTGGGCGGGGGTAAGCGTAAGAAGGTGGAAAAGAAAGGTAAGCCCTAGGACGGCGCTACTCCATCCGATTAGGCCCCCCAAGCTTAGAGGGAAAGGATTTCTACCAGCCGAAGGAGAAGGGGATTGAGCGGAGCGTGAGATTTTACGGCTTGGGCAAAGGGGGTAAGGACGATTTCGTTGCCGAGGAGGCCTACCATGGCGCCAGAGGCGCCCTCATGTAAGCGCTCCATGGCGGCGGCCCCAAGCTTTGTGGCTAATATACGGTCAGCAGCTGTAGGGCTTCCGCCGCGCTGAATGTGGCCCAGCACCGTAGCCCGGATTTCGTAATAGGGGAAGCGCTTTTGAAGCTCCTGAGCTGCCTGCAGAGCCCCTCCCGCTTCATCACCCTCAGCTACGACGATGATGGCGGAGGTTTTGTGTCTCTGCCAGCCCCGCTCTAGCATGCGGACGATAGCGTCAAAGTCTGTGGGCGTTTCAGGTACGAGGACAGCTTCAGCACCGCTGGCTACGGCGGTGTGTAGGGCGATAAAGCCCGCATCCCGCCCCATCACTTCCACTAGGAAGAGCCGCCCCATAGCGGCAGCTGTATCCCGCAGGCGATCAATCGCCTCTACGGCAATATTCACCGCTGTATCAAACCCAATCGTTAGGTCAGTGCCGCGTAGGTCGTTATCTATCGTACCCGGCAGGCCAAGGATTTGTATTTCAGGATATTCTTGGAGGAAAGTATGGGCGCCCCGAAAAGTGCCATCTCCGCCTATGACGATGAGGCTATCAATGCCAGCCTTCTGAAGCTGGGTGTAAGCCTGGGCGCGTCCTTCGGGGGTAAGGAAACGGGTACTGCGTCCAGCACCGAGGATAGTGCCCCCACGCTGAATAATCCCGCTTACCGAGCCAGCTTCTAAGGCAACCATTTGGCCTTCTATAAGTCCCTCATAGCCTCGGTAAATCCCCACAGGCTCATAGCCTAGATAAATGGCCATGCGTACGATGGCGCGTATGGCGGCATTCATGCCGGGTGCATCCCCGCCCGAGCAGAGAATCCCTACGCGCGGCTTCATAGCTTCCCGGCCGCAATAGCCCGGCGCACCTGCTCCTCAATCCATTGGTAAGTTACCACTAGGCCTCTCCGAAGAGGCTCTGAAGGCTTCCAGCCCAGCTTCTCGTAAATCAGCGTATTATCGGAATTGCGGCCGCGCACGCCTACTGGGCCGGGCACATGCCGAATCTCTAGCTTTACCCCCGCAATCTCCATAATGAGTTCAGCCAGCTGATTGATCGTTACCATTTCTTCTGAGCCGATATTGACGGGGCCGGTGAAGTCAGAGCGCATAAGGCGGAGGGTACCTTCTATGCACTCATCTATATAGAGGAAAGAGCGGGTTTGTTGGCCATCGCCCCATACCTCAATGTAAGGTAGGCCTTTGAGCTTAGCTATGGCCACTTTACGGCAGAGGGCGGCGGGGGCCTTTTCCCTTCCGCCTATCCAGGTGCCCTCAGGCCCAAAGATATTATGATAGCGGGCAATACGCACCTCTAAACCGTAATTCCGATGGTAGGCTAAATATAGGCGTTCGCTGAAGAGCTTCTCCCAGCCGTACTCGCTATCAGGGTCTGCCGGATAAGCCGTATGCTCGGCCGTTTTGGGATTATTGGGATCCGTCTGATTGTAGGCCGGATACATGCAAGCGGAGGAGGAGTAAAAAATGCGGCGGATATTCCGCTTGTAGCAGGCATCCAGCATGTTGAGGTTTATGGTGGCGGAATTGTGCATGATGTCGGCGTCGTGCTCGCCCGTGAAAACGTAGCCGGCTCCGCCCATGTCCGCAGCAAGTTGATACACCTCATCAAAGGGCCCGTCCACGATGCTGCGGCAGAAGGCTGGATCACGCAGATCGCCGATTACGAAATCATCCGCCGCTGTAGGGGCAAACTCGGGGTACTTAAGGTCCACGCCACGTACCCAATAGCCCTCCGCTTTCAGGCGCTTTACTAAGTGGCTACCGATGAAGCCGCCCGCCCCGCACACTAAAGCGCGTTTTACTTTCATAGCGCAAAGGTAGAGAGAAAAAAACGCTATTTAGGCAAGGGTGCGCGCAGGCGTAGTCGGAAATCAAGGCGCGTTTGGCCAGTCTGCACCCAGAGGCTTAGGATTGAGTCAGACGACGGGATGATCTGCCAGCGTATATGTCCAAAAGGCTGCCACCCTAAGGTATCGCGACCGCACCCCCATACCACTGGCGTAGGAGGGTCAGCTACGGCTTGGAGAGGTAAGTAAGGTGGGTAGGACCTAAGCCATACCGTGCTGTAGGGCTGTGGCGAGAGCAAATCCAAAGAAGCCTGCATACAGCTGGGCGCATGGGGGGGAAGGTCATAGCGGCGTCCCTGAAAGTAAGCCGCTAACGCTGGTAGATTCGGCAGCTCTACCCGGCGCAGCCTAAGCCCCGCCGTGTCCGCCGGCAAACAGGCAGAACAGTAGGTGAAGTTAGGGCTTAGCCAGAGTACCCGAAAGTGCTGGCAGTCTTTCCAGGCGTACCGCCCCCTTAGGTAGTAGGCGGGCTTTTGGGAAGGGCATGTGGGAAGGGGCCTATCACCCGTGAGGGCACAGCTTAGGGCGCGCTCCACTTCAAAAGGCGGCTTATCCAGAGGGGGTAGGGGTAAAAGGGCTACTACCTTTTCGGCCAGCGGCAGGGCGGTAAGCCGGCCTTTCAGGCAGCCGCTTGCGCGGCCATCCGGATTACCCAGCCATACCCCTACAATATGCGTAGGGCTCCAAGCAATGCACCATGCATCACGCAGGTAGGTAGAGGTACCCGTTTTGTAGCTCCACCCATCGGGTAGCCGTAAAATCTCCCGAACAATCCAACTGCTACCAGGATGCCCGATTTCCTTCTGTAGAATAGAATCCCGGGGCGTTCGGCGCAGCTTTACCCACAGGCCGCCCGTAGCCAGGGGCGTGTAAGCCTGCACGAGCTCATACAGCGAAGCCTCCACGCCGCCTACAATCAGGTTATACTCCAGATACTTCGGGCGTGGCAGCCCCAACTCCTGAAGCCGTTGGACAAACTCCATCAAACCTACCCGGTGAAGGAGGAATGTCGCCGGGGCGTTGAGCGACTGGCGCAGCGCCTCCGCCGCCTCCACCTGGCCTCTGTAATAAGGCCGCTCAAAATTTATGGGTTTATACCTACCGAAAAAACGGGGCGCATCTAAAAGGGGTGTAGCGGAGTGGATTAGCCCTCTTTCTAGGGCTTCGCGCCAAAGAAGCGGCTTGAGCGTGCTGCCGACCGAGCGCCGAATTTGAATAAGGTCTATCGCACAGTGGAAGTAGTCGGAGCTGGGTACGTAGGCGAGCACTTTGCCCGTAGCGGCTTCGGCGATGAGGATGGCGCCTTCTTGTACTCCACAACTGCGCCAGAAGGCCAAGTGCTGCCGCAGAAGGGCTTCAGCCCGAGCCTGTAGGGTAGGGATTAGGTAAAGGGTATCTCCTGAAGCCGCCGTAGAGGGCAAGGTATGAGGAGGCAAATGAGGCAGGGGCCTAGGCAGGGGGCGCAGCGGGAGCCTCTCCGCTTGAGCCAAGTCAGAGGGGCTAACAAGGCCAGCCTGAGCCCAGCGGCGCACCCAGAAAAGCGCCCTTTGACGAAAGGCCGCTTCTCCTCTCAGAAACGCCTTCTGGAGGGAAGGACACTGACTTATAAGCAAAAGGGCCGATAGCTCCAGCGGCGTAAGGCTCACAGCGGATTTGCCAAAGTACCAGCGAGCAGCCGTCTCCAGTCCCTCTATATTCCCTCCAAAAGGCGCATAGTCGAGATAAAACCGCAGAATATCCGTTTTGGTGTAGCGCAGCTCTAAGCCTATGGCCCAGAAAATCTCTAAAAGTTTGCGGGGAACGGATCGCCGGCCTGGCCGCCACAGTCGGGCTAGCTGCATGGTTAGGGTGGAGCCGCCCTGGGGCCGGCCCTGAAGCGTATGCCACACCGCCCGCAAAAGCGCCGGCGGAAAAAACCCCGGGTGATACCAAAAGTACCGGTCCTCTTTGTGGAGCAGAAGCGGGGCCAGCTGGTGAAGCGCAGCGTCTGGTAGAGGTAGGCGCCACTTTTCATCGGCGCTCAGACCGACATGTAGGAGGTGTCCCTTTGCGTCTAAGAAGACAGGGCTAAGCGGCGGTGGCTTAGGAGCTTCTTCCCAAGCTAGGCCTAGAAATAGCCCAAGGGCTAAAACCCCCAGCAGGACTTTTTCGCCTAAGGCTTTTTGTCCTTCAAGATGTAGGAGGGGGGGCCGAAAAAGGCGGCCGAGAAGCTTTCTCATACAGCTCGGCTAAGTACATCTCCCGCAGGAAGTAGTTCCAGCTATTTTGCAGGGCTATGGCCCAGCCGCGCCAGCCGCTCCGCCAGCCGCTCCGCCAGATAAAGCCGCGCAAGAAACGAAAAGCCGCCTTGAGACCTGCCCGAGTCCAAGAGACCTTCTGGCCATTTTGGAAAAGCGCCTGAGCTGCCAGTTGCATATAGCGGCTATGCCGCAGAAGGCTCTCCTCTACGCTGGCATAGGTATAGTGCCACAGCTCACCCGGAAGGCGCTCGACAGGAGTATGCGGCGGAAGGATCAGCTTCTCATGTACAGGGTCTAGGCTCCATCGGGCTAGGCCGCGCCGAAAAAGACGCACCTTCCAGTCGGGGTACCATTCACCGCTGCGAATGAAAGCTCCACAGAAATGCGCCACACGCAGAAGCTTATACGCCGGCGCGCGCCACTGCCCCTTCTCGGCTAAAATCGCCGCTTGAAGCGCTGGCGAGAGCACCTCATCCGCATCCAGCGAGAGGATATACCGCCCCTGCGCTAGGGTATTTGCATAATTTTTCTGATCCCCATAGCCGCTAAAGGGCCTTTGGTACCAGCGCACTAAGGGGAAGCGGCGGGCTATCTCGTAGGTTTCGTCGGTGGAGCCGCTATCCACGATAATGATTTCATCGGCCACGTTCTGGGCGGCTTCCAAGGTAGGGGCTAAGCGGTGCGCTTCGTTGTAGGTAATAAGAACGACGGAGAGTTCCATTAGGCGCTGGTGCGGATCGTTTCTATAGGGTGTAGACGGGCAGCCTGCCAGGCTGGCGCTAAGGCAGCCAAAATGCCTACCACAAGAGTGACGCCCAAGCCGCGCAGGAGACCCAGGAAAGGCACGTGCAGCGTAAGGCCTAAGGTTTTAGCCGGGGTTGCCCCGAGCCACGTACCCATGACGGTAAGTGCGAGCCCAACTACGCCGCCCGCTAAACAGAGAAAAATCCCCTCCGTCAGAAAAACGCCCAAAATGAAGCTTCGCGGCGCGCCAATAGCCCGCTGAATGCCTATTTCGCTGCGGCGCTCTCGGACAGCGATATAAAGAATATTAGCTACGCCGAAGCCCCCCACAAGCAGGGCAAAGCCAGCTAAGAACAAGCCGGCCATTTCTATGTAGCCTAAAACCTCTCTTATCTGGCGCAGAAGGGCATCCTGACGGTTAATGGCAAAGTCATCTTCGGCTTTAGGGGGAAGGTGGCGAGCCTGGCGCATGAATAGCCGCACCCGCCTTTCAAGCTCATCCAGCGGTAGCGCCTGGGGCTCTTTGGCGCGCACAAGTAGGGTCCGATCGCCTCGGTACTTAGACCAGCCCTCTAACCGAAGCAGCAAAGGGAAAGGCACCAGCATAGTATTGTCTAAATCGCCGCCAAAGGTGCCCTGGAGCTGCAAAACGCCTATGATCTTAATAGGATAGCCCTTGTAGAGGACACTGAGGCCTACCGCATGGGCCTCTTCCCCAGCCAGCCAGCGAGCTAAGCGCGCGCCCACCACCGCCTCAAGTGAAGCGCGCTGAAGCGCCCCCTCTGTAAATAGATGTCCAGCCTTGAGGGCCAAAGGATACACCCGGCCAAAATCCGCCGAAATCCCAATCAGGCGCACGGTTTTCGTACGGCCCTTGAAATTTATCTCCCCCTGCTGGTCAGCCCTTAGGGCTACCCAGGCGGCCTCCCCTAATCCCTGACGAACCTGCTGATAGTCCGTAAGCGTTATGCGCGGCCGCCGCTGATACTTCCGCCAATCCTCCTCCTCAAAGGTCCAGGGAAAATGATGCACATACACCGTAGAGCTCCCCAAAGCCTCAAAGCGCTCCAAAATAGACTCTCTCATGGAGAAGCTAAAGACATGGATGGCCGTAACGGAAAAAATACCTATGGCTATAGTGAGCAGGGTAAGTAAGGAACGACGCCGATGAGCGGTAATGTTGCGCAGGGCCTGCCGTAAAACCTCCTCAAACATTTATCTTTGCGCCCTACAAAGATATGAGCAGTCGGCTCTCAGATTATGATTTTACGCTTCCGCCCAGCCAGATCGCCCAATATCCACCCGAGCCGCGCGGCACCAATCGGCTTATGGTGCTCAATCGCCGCACGGGTGAAATTTCCCACCACCAGTTTAGCGAAATCAAGAATTTCTTTGAGGAAGGCGATGTAATCATCTACAATAACTCGCTTCCCTTTCCGTGCGTCCTTATAGGGCATAAGGAGCGGAGCACCTCTCGGGTAGAAGTACTCCTTCTGCGGGAGTTAGATAGCGAATCCCATCTGTGGAATGCAATGGTAGAACCTGCCCGTAAGATTCGGGTAGGGAATAAGCTTTACTTCCCGAATAGCCCGCTTACGGCAGAGGTAGTAGATAATACGACGAGCCGCGAGCGGGCTATCCGCTTTATTGTGCCGCCGCGCCATAACTTTTCCGCCTTAGTGGAAAGCATTGGGCTTATGGCCCTGCCTAAGTACATTACGCGGCCCCACAGGCCAGAGGATTATAGGGATTTTCGGCCGGTTTGGGATGGCGTGGTGGGGTCGGTGCAACCGCCAGACGCCAGCTTAGCCTTTACCCGCCTTCTTATCCGGGAGCTGGAGGTAAAAGGGGTAGATTTTGTGCCTATCACCCTTCATGTAGGGGCGGCTAACTTCCGGCGGATAGAGGTGGAGGACCTTTTCAAGTTTAGCTTAGATGCTGAGTGGTTTCATATTCCCCCGGAGACGGCCCGTCGGGTAAACGAGGCGCGTGCGCAAAACCGGCAGGTCTTAGCGGTAGGGGCTAGTACGCTGCGTGCGGTGGAGTCCAGCCTCACCGCCGACGGTTACCTCAAGCCCGCCGAGGACTGGACGGTGAAGTTTATCTTTCCACCCACGCGCTTCTACATTCCTACGGCCTATCTTACCCAGTTTCATTTGCCGCGTGCGCAGGGGTATATTGCGGCGGCGGCCTTCGGCGGCTATGAGCATGTGCGTAAGGCCTACCAAGAGGCGCTCAAGGCAGGCTATAAGTGGGGCTGCTATGGCGATCTTCTCCTGATTATCTAATGGCAGTATGGGTACAGCTGGCAGCCGGTAGTGGGGTACGTGCCGAGGCGCCAATTCCTAAGCAGTTTAGACGGCTGGGCCGCAAGCCCCTGCTGGCTTATGCCATAGAGACCTTTCTCAGCATTTTTCCCGAAGCCCCCGTGGTAGTGGTACTCCCTTTAGCGCACTTCACCTACGGAAAGGCCCTTCTCCAGCGGTATTTTCCAAAAGCGCAGCTCCTTTTCACTGTGGGTGGGGCTACCCGCAGCGCTTCTACGGAGGCGGCGCTGGCCTTTTTGCGCGAGACTTCGCTCCTTCAGCCGCAGGAGGTGATAGCCTTCCATGATGCGGCGCGCCCTTTTCCTTCGGCGGCTTTGATTGCGCGGGCTTTTGCTACGGCCCAGCAGAAAGGCTCGGCGGTCTGCGGCCTTCCCCTCAGCTTTTCCATCCGGCAGGTAGAAGGCGAAAGCTCCCGCGCCCTTCCACGTGAGGGTTTCTGGGAAGTACAAACCCCCCAAGTCTTTCGTGGGGACGTGCTCCAAGCCGCCTGGCAGAAGCTTTCCCCCACCGCTGACCCCCGCTTTACCGACGAAAGTAGCTGGATAGAAGCCGCCGGCTGGCCTATTTACCTTATTCCGGGGGAGCCCTTCAACATCAAAATTACCTATCCGATTGACTGGGAAGTGGCGCGCGTGTGGCTGCGCCGCAAATCCGCTACCTAAGAGGTAGAAGGCGGCTGACTATCCTCTAAAGGCTTCAAGATATCCTCTGGCAGCAAATGACCCAATCGGGTCTTCTTAGCTTCCAAATAGCGGCGATTATAGGGAGTGGGTGGCGAGAAAAGGGGCACAATCTCTACAATTTCCAGCCCATAGCCGGCTAAGCCTGCGCGTTTGCGCGGGTTATTCGTCATGAGGCGCATTTTACGCACCCCAAGGTCCCTCAGAATCTGTGCGCCCGTGCCATAGTCCCGTTCGTCCGGCTTATAGCCCAGCGCCAGGTTGGCCTCTACGGTGTCTAATCCACCTTCTTGCAGCTTGTAGGCATGCATTTTGGGCAGAAGTCCGATCCCTCGGCCTTCCTGACTGATGTAGACGAGCACGCCCTTGCCTTCGGCTTCTATACGCTGTAGGGCTAGCGCGAGCTGGCTACCGCAGTCGCAGCGCAGCGAGCCTAACACATCCCCCGTAAAACACGAGGAGTGTACCCGAACTAGCACAGGCTCGTCGGGGGCCCAGTGGCCTTTAGTAAGCGCAATGTGGGGCTCGCCTGTAATGGTGTGTCTATAAGCATGGAGCTGGAAGTGCCCATATTTCGTGGGCATATCTACAACGACTTCTTTCTGGATGGTGGTTTCGGTGCGCAGGCGGTAGGCGATAAGGTCGCGAATAGTGATGAGAGGGAAGCCCCATTGGTCGGCGAATCGCCGCAGCTCAGGCAAGCGGGCCATAGTGCCATCTTCGTTCATAATTTCTACAATCACTGCGGCGGGATAAAGGCCTGCTAGGCGCATAAGGTCTATGGCAGCCTCGGTGTGGCCGGCGCGCCGTAAAACGCCCTCCGGACGCGCTACAAGCGGAAAAATATGGCCTGGCCGCGCAAAATCTTCTGGCCGCGCATTAGGGTCGCTTAGGGCCCGAATCGTGCGGGCCCTATCGTAGGCGGAAATGCCCGTAACGGGCCCTTCACCGATGTAATCTACCGAAACCGTAAAAGCCGTATGATGCGGAGCGGTATTCTCGGCTACCATAAGGGGAAGCTGGAGGGCCCGGGCCCGCTCCGCCGTAAGGGGAACGCAAATAAGCCCGCGCGCCTCCCGCGCCATGAAATTCACGGCTTCTGGCGTGGCAAATTGCGCCGCCATAACTAGATCCCCCTCATTTTCCCTGTCTTCGTCATCTACAACGACTACCATGCGCCCTTGGCGCAAGGCCTCCACCGCCGCCTCTATCGGGTCTATCCGAATAGAGGCCTCCTCTGGCGTCATAGCTTAGTTTAACAAATGAGCCAGAGCGTTTTCCAAGCGGTTTTGTACTTCCTCTATGCTGCCTGTGCCAACGATGCGGTGAAGCTTCCCTTGGGCCGAATAGTGGCTAATAAGAGGGGCCGTTTTGACATAGTACTCCTGAAGGCGCGTATGGACAGTCTCTAGGCTGTCATCCACGCGGCCTTCGATTTGCCGGCGGGCCATAAGCCGCTGGATAACCTCCCGCTCTGGTACATCCAACACAAAAACGCCCGCTATCTCACCCTGACGACTCCGAAGAAACGCCTCCAGTGCTTCCGCTTGACCCAGCGTGCGCGGAAAACCATCCAGCAGATAGGTAGCCTGGGAGTCTCCAAGATATTTTGCCACTAAGTCAATCATAAGCTCATCAGGGACGAGCTTGCCACTTTCTACAAAGGCTCGGATTTGCTGGCCGAGTGGTGTACCCTGCTGAATTTCCGAGCGCAGAAGGTCGCCGGTGGCTAGGTAGCCCCAGCCATATTTGGCTACGAGGAGGCGGGCCTGCGTACCCTTACCTGCCCCCGGCGGCCCAATGAGCAAAAACACACGCATGGGGCAAAGATAAGCCCGAAGCTAATATACTTCCTAACTTCGCCTTATGCGCGCGCCGCTCACCCTTATTCTGCCTACTACCCTTTGGGCTCAATCCGAATTCATCTCCATCCATCAGTGGGAGGCTGAAATCCATCGCCCCTATGCGCATTTTACCGAGCGGCAGTGGGATAGCGTGAATAACTATCGCCCCCCAGCTTATCCCGCCTTCCGCCAATCCAGCAATTGTACCCTTCGTAAGCAGGTGATGGGCTATCACCCCTACTGGGCCGGTACCGCCTTCAATTCCTACCAGTGGAACCTCCTCTCCACCGTAGTTTTCTTCTCGTACGAGGTAGACCCGGCCACGGGCAATTACAGCAACCCTACCGTGATAAATACCTGGCGTTCCACTTCTTTAGTTCAAGTGGCCCATCAGCATGGCACGCAGGTACAGCTCTGTGCTACGCTATTTGGCGGAAGTAATCTTACTACTTTTCTTACCTCGGTGGCGGCTCGGCGCCGCTGCATAGATAGCCTCATTTCTCTGATTGCCCAGCGGAATGCCGATGGAATCAATATAGATTTTGAAGGGCTACCCTCAGCCCAGCGCAATAACTTCACTAGCTTCATCCAACAGCTACGGGACAGCCTCAATAGACGCCGCCCTACGGCTAAACTCTCCGTAGCCCTTCCAGCGGTGGATTGGGGGAATGCCTTTGATCTACCTGCTCTCTCGGCCCTGTGTGACCAGCTTTTCATTATGGGCTATGACTTCTACTGGCGTACGGCCTCTACAGCAGGGCCTACGGGCCTCCTTCATGTAGGCCAAATATGGGGCTCACGCTGCAATAGCCGTACCCTTGTGGATTATTTGGCTAATGGGGCGGCGCGCCATAAACTCATCCTGGGTGTGCCTTACTACGGCTTCCGTTATCCTACCAGTACGAATACCTATCCGGCTTCTACCACGGGCGAGGGCATAAGCCGTACCTATGCGCAGGCCTATAACGAAGCGAATACCTATGGCTGGAATTGGGAGCCGCAATCGCGCAGCCGCTACTTTATGTATCAGAGCGGTGGGCAGTGGTACCAAACCTGGTGGCACGATTCATTGAGCTTGGCTTGGATATACCGCACGGTTCTGATGCAGGGCATAGGTGGCGTAGGTATGTGGGCCCTCAGCTACGATGGGAATCGTACGGAGCTATGGGGCGCTCTGCGGGACCACTTTACCAACTGTGCGGTTGTGGCCTGTCGCGATACCTTCTTTGACATGGGTGGTACGCACGGCGCCTATTTCAACCGGGAAAACTGGACCTGGACCCTTGCTCCTACTGGCGCCAGTAGCGTCACCGTGGTCTTTGATCAGTTCCAGCTGGAAAATGGCTACGACACGCTGTGGATTTATAATGGCCCTTCTACCAGTAGCCCCCTCATAGGGGCCTATACGGGTACGAACTCTCCGGGTACCGTCGTGGGCACGACGGGAAGCCTAACCTTCCGCTATAAGTCGGATAACGCCACTACGGCGCCTGGCTGGCTAGCCCGATGGAGCTGCGTCTTAGATAATACCCCACCCGTTACTACGATTGGCCTGCTGCGGCCTTGGTATGGGCGGAGCTTCTCGGTAAGCTTTTCAGATGTAGAAAATCAGGGTTCAGTGCAGGGGTACGTATGCGTGGCGGACTACGACGGCAGCCGCTGGGGTGCTAATCCTGCGCGCGGGTTTGCCTATGAGGACTTTCCCAGCACAGACCTGCCCCCTGGCTGGACCGCCCAAGTAGGCACTTGGAGTGTAAGCGATAACACTCTCGTTCAATCCAACGAAACGGAAGGCAATACCAACCTCTACTTCCCGCTTACTCAAGATGCTACGGGCGAATGGCTCTACACCTGGCGCCTACGCTTGGGCGGTAGTGGAACTAACCGGCGCGGAGGTCTCCACATCTTTGCCAGCGACCCTACCCAGACCCAGCGCGGCAACTCCTACCTGCTGTGGTTCCGTCTGGATAACCAGCGGATAGAGATTTACCGCATTGCAAATAATACCCTTCCCGCTCCTCAGTACCAGCAGCCCTACAACTTTGTAGCTAATAGGTGGTACGACATCAAGGCCACCTATAAGCCGGCTACGGGGGAGATTCGGATTTGGATAGACAATCAGCTGGCAGCCACCTGGACCGACCCCAATCCCCTTACCGCAGGCGGATGGGTTTCTTTGCGTACGGGGAATGCGGTGGTAGGGTATGCGCAGCTGCGCGTCTATCGGAGCCGAGGGAGCGCCTTTCAGGTGGAGGTAGGGGCAAATGGACATGCCCGCTATGAGAGCCCTTCACCGACTCAGCCAGCCGTACGCCTCTTAGCACTGAGCGTTAACTCTTCTGGGCTGTGGTCAGCCGTAGCCCAGGCTGAAACGGGCATAGACCTTACCCCTCCCACCACCAGCCTAAGCGTGAATGGCTGGAAAACTCAGGACTACATGCAGGACTTTACCGAAACCGATGCCCTCAGTGGCATAGGCTTACGCTTTTTCCTGCCTACTTTCTTTACGGGAACAAGCTGGCAGGCGCAGACGGCAGCAGGTTTCCTCTATGACGACTTTTCGGCAGCCGTTGATAGCTGGAGCGCGGGCGCCGGGACGTGGCAAGTAGCAAATGGCACCCTCTTGCAAACCGATGCCACCCAAACGAATACCAGCTATATCCATTCAGTAGCTCAGGGTGAGCGCCACTTCTACCGCGTGCGGGCTCGCCTTACCAATACCACAGGAAACCGCCGCTGGGGTTTCCACATCCTAGCCGATAACCCCACTCAGGACAACCGCGGCAATTCCTACCTCATCTGGCTACGCTACGATCAGCAGGACCTTCAGATTTATGAAACGGTGGGGAACACGCTCCACACCCGCCAAACGGTTCCGCTCACCTTGAATCCCGACACGGACTACCTCGTGGAAGTGCTCTATGATGAGGGCTACCTTGCGGTGTGGGTGGATGGGCGTCTGGTAGCCCAGTGGACCGACCCTACGCCCCTTACAGGTGGAGGCTACCTTAGCCTGCGGACGAATCAGGCTCAGGTGACATGGGACTTCGTAGAGGTATGGGGAAGCCGGTCAGAGGAAGCGGTCCAGATCACGGTGGGCCCTACAGGCTTTTTAGCGGCTCAAAGCCCCTCACCTACGGAGCCCGCAGGCCGTCTCTATAGCCGCGTGATAGATTGGGCTGAAAACCTTTCCCCTATCGCCGAAGCGGAGGTGCTGGTAGATTGGACGCCGCCTACCGCCCCGGCGCAGGTGCGGGACGGCACTGGCCCTGACGAGGACCTTACCCGCAATCCCACCGAACTTGCGGCTAATTGGGAGGTCAGCGGCGATCCGCATTCCGGCCTCGTGGAGTATGAATACGCTATAGGGACAAGCCATGGAAGTGCCGACGTAGTGGATTGGACTGCCACAGGAGGCACGGCGACTTCTCTCACGCGCGGCGGCCTCAGCCTAGTGGAAGGGCAGACCTACTACGTAGGCGTGCGCGCCAAAAACGGGGCAGGGCTCATTAGCCCTGCTACATGGTCTGATGGCATTCGCTATCAGGCAGATGTACCTACCGCCTCAGCTGACTTAGCTCACTCTATGCCGCTGCGGCTTTATCCAAATCCTACTTCTGGCCGGGCGGTTTTGGAGGTGCTTCGGCCTTCCTCGGCCGGGGAAGCCTATCTCTTGGATGCAGCCGGGCGCCTTTTGGCTCGCTTTTCCCTCTCGGGGAGGCAGACGGTCTTGGAGCTAAGCGGGCTTACGGCAGGAGTTTACTGGATTTGGGTGCCGCCTTATTCGCCCCTTCGGCTCGTGCTTGAATAGGGCTGAAGTCTGAGGCAGAGAATATCGGCGTCGGTAGCGTAGGACTTCCCTTGAGCCACGATAATCCCCCGTCCATCGGCGCCAAGCTCCCAGAAGCGCCCTTTCAGGAAAACGTTGAGGCCGATGGCGGCGGAGTCATGGCGCGGCAGACGCCCACCCATGGCGTAGGTAAGCCAAGCCTCCCCTTCGGTAAGGGAAGCCTGCTGGACGTCGGAAGGGGTAGTCCAGCCGCTATAACCCCGCCAGGGACGGCCCCAACAGGAGTCGCCCATGAGGTAGGAGGGTACCGCCAGAAGCTCTACTTGGCCTAAAGCGCCATAGCTTTCGGGAAACCAGCTATCGGCGCAAATGAGCACGCCCAGCCGGCCGAGGGGCGTTTCGTAGGGGTGGAGGTGGGCTACCCGGCCCGGCTGCGTAAAGCCTAGCTCGGCGGCGATGGGAAAGGCCTTTCGCACGATATAGGTATCCGGCCGGCCGTCGGAATGGTAAAGCAAGCTGACATTTTCCAGGGGGGCCTCAGGCTCTACTACGAGGCTATCACCTACCACGCGCGCACCGGGTAGCACGATAGACCCCGCTACAATCGTAAGCCCATAGGTGCGGGCTAAGGCAGCAAAAGTTTGGTGGTAGGTGCGGGCCATAAGGGCAGCTTTGAGGCGGAAGATGGCCGCAGCCGCTGGGTCCTTCCATCCCTCCGCCTTGGCCTTCTGGTAGGCCCGCCAAAAGCGCCATGGCCTACGAAATACCGCCCAAAATAGCGCCTCCTCCAGTTTCGTAGTGCGAAAGGCTGGGGCGGCTTCGCCTACCAGCACTAGCCAAGTGCCAATATATTCGGGAAATACCACAAGCGCGGGCGAAGCCAGACAGCCCGCAGCTCGGGCCGAGTCTAAGTAGGCTTCCAGCCTTTGCCTAAACTGCTCCGGATGCGCATAATCGGCTGGCGTTAGGAAAGGCTGAATCCCTACGAAGTGCCCTGAATGGGCTGCCGCTACCTCCTGCGTCCTAATGCGCAGTGGGGGAAGCGGCTCGGGGGGTGTGTAAGACGGAGGACGGCTTAGGAGGTGATAGGCCAGCAAAAGGACTCCCACCGCAAAGCCACCTATTAGGGCCATTCGCTGCGCCATAGGCAAAAATAGGGAGAGGTCTTATCTTCGCCTCGTGGCCATTTGGCGGCCTTATACGCCGCATTATCCGGACATGCCGCGGGCCATTCCTATTCGGCGTGCCCAAGGTGCCTATCTCTACACGGCGGATGGAAGGGCCCTTTGGGATGCTACCTGCGCCTGGTGGGTATGCGTGCATGGCCACTGCCATCCGCACATTGCCCAAGCTATCGCGCAGCAGGCCCACCAGCTAGATCATGTGCTTTTTGCGGACTTTACCCACGAGCCGGCTGAAAAGCTAGCCGATAGGCTTGCCAGACTCACCGGCCTGCCTTGGGTCTTTTTCTCCGATAACGGCTCAACCGCCGTAGAGGTGGCGCTGAAAATAGCCATTCAATACTTTCACAATAAGGGCGAGAAGCGCCATCGCATTTTAGCCTTGGAAGGGGCTTACCATGGCGATACGTTTGGGGCTATGAGCGCTTCAGCGCGCGGCCCTTTTACAAAGCCTTTTACGGAATTCCTTTTTGAGGTGGAATGGCTCCCTTTTCCCGAGCCCTTTGACGAGGCGGTATGGGCGCCGCGTTTAGAGGCCTTGGCCGAGCGCCGAGATATTGCAGCTTTTATCGCCGAGCCGCTTCTACAGGGGGTAGCAGGCATGCGTACCTATACGCCTCAGGCCTGGGATGCCATCGTCCGAGCCGTGCGCGCTGCGGGGGCCCTTATCATAGCCGATGAGGTCTTTACCGGATTTGGGCGGACGGGGCGGCTTTTTGCTACGGACCACTGCACCGAAAAGCCCGACCTCCTCTGCCTTTCTAAAGGAATTACAGGGGGTTTCCTACCGCTTGGCCTGACCTTAGCGCGCGAAGAGGTTTTTGAGGCCTTTTTCACCCCTGAGGTAGAAAAAGCCCTTTATCACGGCCACTCCTATACAGGAAATCCGATTGCCTGTGCAGCGGCTTTAGCCAACTTGGAACTTTGGGAAGAGCCTGAAACCTGGGCGCGCTTAGCCGCCTTAGAAAAAGCCCAGCGCGAGCTAGCCCAAAGCTGGCAGAGCCGCTATCCCCACATACCCGTGCGGCATTTAGGTATTGTACTGGCCATAGAGCTACCCGCAGCGGTGAAAGGCTATTTTGCGCCGCATCGTGTGGCCCTGAAGCGGTATGGATTGGAACGCGGCGTATTCTTTCGGCCTTTAGGCCAGGTAGCCTATATTCTTCCTGTCTTAGCCAGTACGCCTGAGGAGCTGGCCTACGCCGTAAGCGTGATAGAAAGCTACCTAGCCGAAGGTGCAGCTTCCATGTAGGCTAAAGTAGGCGGACAGACGCACACGAGGTTTCGGTCACCATACACATGATCCACCCGCGCTACCGCAGGCCAGAACTTGTACTCCCTAAGCCAAGGCGCTGGAAAAGCCGCCTGCTCGCGCGTGTAGGGCCGGTCCCACTCCGAAGCTAGGACTGCCTGCTGCGTATGGGGAGCCCGTCGCAACGGACTCTCGTCTATGGAAATTTCGCCGCACTCTACCTGCGCTATCTCCGCTCGGATTTGAAGCAAAGCCTGAATAAACCGCTCTAGCTCGGCTTCATCCTCGCTTTCGGTCGGTTCTATCATCAGCGTACCCGGCACAGGGAAAGAAATGGTAGGGGCATGGAAGCCATAATCCATAAGGCGCTTGGCCACGTCCTCCACTTCTACACCAGACTTTTTGAAGGGGCGCAGGTCTAGGATGAATTCGTGGGCTACGAAGCCGCCTTCGCCCGTGTAGAGGATGGGGTAGGCTTCGGCTAGGCGGGTCTTTAGGTAGTTGGCATTGAGGAGAGCCACTTGGGTGGCGTAGCGCAGTCCCTCACCGCCCATTAGGCGGATGTAGGCATAGGAAATCCAGAGAATAAGAGCACTCCCAAAGGGAGCAGCAGCTACTGGCCCGATGCCCTCGGGGTCAGTAGAGGGCAGGCAGGGGTGATTAGGGAGGTAGGGGGCTAAATGCGCCGCTACGGCTATCGGCCCCATACCCGGACCGCCACCGCCATGCGGTATCGCAAAGGTTTTGTGAAGGTTCAAATGGCACACATCCGCCCCAATCTCAGCTGGGCTGGTAAGGCCTACCTGAGCATTGAGGTTAGCCCCATCCATATATACCTGTCCGCCGACGGCATGCACGCGCGCGCAGATCTCCCGAATCCTTCGCTCGTATATGCCGTGCGTAGAGGGGTAGGTAATCATGATAGCAGCTATACGAGGCCCATACTGAGCCAAATGATTTTCCAAATCTGCCACATCCACATCGCCTTTGGCATCGGTTTTGACTACGACTACCTTGAAGCCCGCAAGGACGGCACTGGCGGGATTAGTCCCATGGGCCGAGGCTGGTACAAGAACGATATCCCGGTGGCCTTCGCCGCGCGCTTCGTGATAGCGCCGAATAACTAAGAGGCCCGTATATTCCCCCTGAGCGCCGGAGTTAGGCTGGAAGCTCACTCGTGCAAACCCAGTAATCTCACACAGGTACGCTTCCAGCCGCCTGAGCATTTCCTGGTACCCCTGGGCCTGCTCAAGGGGCACAAACGGATGGAGGCTATTGAGGGTGCGCCAGCTGAGGGGGACAAGCGTGGCGGCGGGATTGAGCTTCATCGTACAGGAGCCCAGCGGAATCATGGAATGCACCAGGGAAAGGTCTCGGCTAGCCAGCCGGTGAAGGTAGCGGGTGAGGCGATGCTCACTCTGGTACTGGTGGAAGGCAGGGTGCGTGAGGAAAGTGGTTTGTCGCCGAAGGTTAGGCGGAAGGGCTGGCGGTACTTCCTCGGGAAGTTCCACAGGGGCTTCTAAAGCCTCGCCGAAAAGCTGGGCTAAGTCGCCTAAGTCTTGCGCCTGCACGGTTTCATCCAGGCTAAGGCCCACGCTCCCATCGTCATAATAGCGCAGGTTGATGCGGTAGCGCTGGGCAAGGTCCTTAAGCCGAGCCCTCACGGCGCCAGAGACAGGAAAGCGAAGCGTGTCAAAGAAATGGGTATGGATAGGCGCTAGGCCTTTGGCTCGTAGGCCAGCAGCAAGCCTACAGGTAAAATCATGGATGCGCTGGGCTAGGGCTTGCAGGCCTTCTGGCCCGTGATACATGGCGTAAAGGGTGGCCAAGTGGGCTAAAAGTACCTGAGCCGTACAGATATTGCTCGTGGCTTTCTCGCGCCGGATGTGCTGCTCCCGCGTTTGGAGGGCTAAGCGGTAGGCCGGTCGGCCTTCGGCATCCACGGTAAGGCCTACAATGCGTCCAGGCATGAGCCGTTTATACGCCTCCTGCGCGGCAAAGAAAGCCGCATGGGGGCCGCCGTAGCCCAGCGGTACGCCGAAGCGCTGACTAGAGCCAAAAGCCATATCCGCCCCTAACTTTCCAGGGGCTTCTATGAGCGTGAGGGCCAGAAGGTCGGTGGCTACTCCTACTTGCACGCCTTTAGCCTTAGCCTGCTGGATAAGCTCGCCTATATGGGGGCGAATCCAGCCGTCCGTAGTAGGGTAGGCCAGCAGCGCACCGAAAAACTGCGCCCATTCAGCCTCCTCAGGCTTCCCTATGACGTAGGATAGGCGGAGGGCCTCGGCGCGCGTCTGCGCTACGCCTAAAACCTGCGGATGTAGGCCGCTGTCTAAGAAAATCTTTTTAGCCTTTGCTTGGGTGAAATTGTAAAACATGAAAACTGCCTCAGCGGCTGCCGTAGCTTCGTCTAGCAAGGAGGCATTGGCTATAGGTAGGCCGGTTAGGTCGCTCACCAGGGTCTGAAAAAGCATAAGGAGCTCCAGGCGGCCCTGGGCGATTTCCGGCTGATAGGGCGTGTAGGCCGTGTACCAGGCGGGATTTTCTAAAACTAGGCGCTGGATTACGGGCGGGGTGTGAGTGCCGTAGTAGCCCATCCCGATGTAGGTACGCCAGAGCTGATTTTGGGCCGCTAATGCTTCTATCTCGGCGAGTATTTCAGGCTCAGAGGCGGCTGGCGGCAGGTTTAGCGGGGTTTTGCGCCGAATCTCAGGGGGCACTATGCGTTCGGTAAGGTCCTCTAAATCCTTTACGCCGACTGTGTGGCAGAGGCGCTGGATCTCCTCGGCGCTGTGGGGTACGTGGCGCTGGACGAAAGGCCGCATGGCACAAAGCTAATAGGCTGGGGCAAAGAAAGCCGAGGCGCGCTGCAGCGTACGCACAAGAAGGTCTATCTCTTCAGGCAGGTTGTAAAACGCCAGCGAGGCCCGCACGGTGGCAGGTACGCCCAGCGCCTCCATAAGGGGCTGGGCGCAGTGGTGGCCTACGCGCACGGCTATACCCGCACTATCCAGCAGGGTGCCTATGTCGTGGGCGTGGATGTCGGCGAGATTGAAGGACCAAATCGCCCCCTTAGGCCTAGCCGTGCCATACAGCTGAAGGCCCTCTACGGAATGCAGATGGGCTTCCGCATAATCGGTCAGATAGGCCTCATAGGCCTGGATAAAATCCCATCCTACGCGTCGCTCCAAGTAGCGTATGGCTTCGGCCAGAGCGATGGCTTCCACAATCGGCGGCGTGCCAGCCTCAAACTTAGCCGGCGGCGGTGCAAACGTACTACCCTCCCAAGTTACCCGCCGAATCATATCGCCCCCTCCCTGATAAGGCGGGAGCTTTTCCCCCCACGGGGCACGCATATATACTACGCCGATTCCTGTAGGCCCGTAGAGCTTATGGCCGGAGAAAACTAGAAAGTCTATGCCCCATTTCTGTACGTCTATCGGGTGGTGGACTACGGCTTGGCAGGCGTCTACGAGGATAGGGATACCCCGCTGGCGGGCTAGGCGGGCTACTTCGGCTACGGGCATTTCCGTGCCGAGTACATTTGACATGGCCGTAATGGCGATAAGGCGCGTTTTTTCTGAGAGGGCCGAGCTGAGCTGAGTTAGGTCTAATCCGCCTTCGGGCGTGAGGGGTACGGGCCGCAGGCGGATAGGCACTTCCTGTGCCACTAAGTGCCACGGCACGATATTAGCGTGGTGCTCGGCTTGGGTAACTACCACCTCATCGCCCGGCTGGAATACAATACGCCGCAGACCCTGAGCAATCAGGTTGATACCTTCCGTAGCCCCGCGCACAAAAACGATTTCATTTTCTGAAGCCGCCCCTATAAATTCTGCTACAGCTACGCGAGCTTCTTCATATAGGCGCGTGGCCTCTTGGCTCATCCAGTGAATGCCCCGATGAATATTGGCATAGCAGGTAGAGAAAATGCGCCCAAATGTGTCTATAACGGCTTTGGGTTTCTGGGCACTGGCGGCGTTATCAAGATAAACTAAGGTATGACCCGAGGGATGCCGCTGGCTTAGGAGGGGAAAGTCGGCCCGTAGCCTGCGAGCCTCTCGGATAAGCTCCTGCATAGGGTTTTAGAACAAAAATAAAACCAGTCTAAATTAGAGGCGGCGAGTTTCGTGGTAGCAAGAGGGGGTTAGAGGGTTCATCCCCAAGCAGCGGGGGCACGCTTCTGGGAAAAGAGGTAGCGGTTTATGGTTATATTTGCCTGATTTATGGCAATTCGCATCACCGACGATTGCATCAATTGCGGGGCCTGTGAGCCCGAGTGCCCAAATAACGCAATTTATGAAGGGGGGGTTCAGTGGCGCTATCGGGACGGGACGGGGCTAGCGGGGGCTATCACTTTGCCCAATGGCCTAGTACTGGATGCCGATGCACCACACCCGCCCATTTCTACCGAGTATTACTACATCGTGCCCAGTAAATGTACCGAGTGCATGGGCTTTCACGAAGAGCCGCAGTGTGCGGCGGTTTGCCCCGTAGATTGCTGTCTACCAGATCCGGATCATCGCGAGACGCCCGAGCAGCTTCTGGCTAAGAAGGCCTTCCTGCATGATGGGGCAGCGCCGCCTGCGGATATTCAGGTGTATTTGGAGGATTTAGAGCGGATTTAGGGTGGCCCTCATTCGTCTGGAGGGGGTAAGTAAGTTCTACCCCTTGGGCGATAAAGGCGTTTGGGCTCTGCGGGAGGTCTCTTTTACTATAGAAGCTGGCGAGCTGGTGGCTATCATAGGGCCCTCGGGCTCAGGGAAGAGCACGCTCATGCACATTTTAGGCTGTCTGGACAGGCCTACAGAAGGCCGGTACTATCTACAGGGACGGGAAGTTACGGGCCTTTCCGAAGCGGAGCTGGCGCGCGTACGCAACCAGCTAATCGGCTTCGTATTCCAGAGCTTTCATTTGCTGCCGCGCTATACGGCCTTAGAAAATGTGGCCCTGCCGCTGGTCTATGCCGGTGTGGGGCGACGGGAGCGCCTCCGACGGGCTAAAGCTATGCTGGAGGCGGTAGGCCTTGGCGATCGGCTCCACCACCGCCCAAATGAACTTTCAGGCGGCCAGCGCCAGCGCGTGGCTATCGCCCGAGCTCTGGTAAATAACCCCGCCCTTCTTTTAGCCGACGAACCCACCGGTAACTTAGACTCGGCCACCAGCGAGGAAATCCTCCAGCTTTTTTTGCACCTCCATGCGCAGGGGCATACGGTGGTAATCGTTACGCATGAGCCGACTATTGCGCAGCGTACCCATCGCCAGCTTGTGCTGCGCGATGGCCAAATTGTAGCAGACCAAAAGACTCTCGCCACTGTACCTGCCCATGGAAAATAGCTATAAGGCCATTTGGCGGCTAGCGCTGCCCATCATGGGGGCTAGCTTAGCTCAAAATGCCGTATCCCTAATAGATACCCTATTTCTGGGCCTTTTAGGTCATGTCCCTTTAGCCGCAGGCGGGATTGGAGTAGTGCTTTTTCTAACTATTGGCTTTATTGGGCTGGGGATAGGTACAGGGGTGCAGGTGCTGGCGGCCCAACTCTTAGGCGCAGGACAGGCGGCGAGCTTAGGCACCCTTCTGCGTCAGGCCCTCTGGATGAGCGGAGTAGTAGGCTTGGGGCTTACCCTCCTTGTATGGCAGGGGAGTCCTGTCCTTCTGCCTCTCCTCCTTCGCCACGAGGCTACCCTCACTACCACTACCACTTTTCTGCAAGGGCGTAGCCTAGAGCTTCTTCCACTTATGCTCTTTGGGGCCTTGCGCGGCTACTACAGCGGTACGGGCCAAACGACCTACATCTTCCAAGCGAACCTCCTCCTAGCCCTTACGAATCTGGCTCTAAATGCTCTTTTTGTGCTGGGCTTAGGCTGGGGGCTGTATGGTGTGATTTTAGGCTCAGTACTGGCTCAGTATGTGGCTACGATCTATCTTTTTGCGCGGCTCGCTCATCAGCGATATCCGCTGCGCCAGCGGGTGGCCGGCCAGTGGCTAAAGCCCCTTCTGCGCTACGCTGGGCCGGCCGTGCTTCAAAACCTCGTAGGCATGACGGGCTGGCTAGTGTTTTTCCTTCTTATAGAACGGCGGGGGCCTATGGCGCTGGCTTCGGCTAACATAGTGCGCAGCCTTTACAGCTTCGTAATGCTTCCCGCTTGGGCATTTTCTACGGCAGTGGGTACGCTGGTCGGCTACTTTTGGGGAGCCATTCAGCCTATTCCCCTCAAGCAGGCTTTCTATCGCACCTGGCACCTAACTCAAGGCCTAAATACGCTTCTGGCCCTCGGCCTAGCCCTAGGTGCGCCCATACTCGTCAGCTTCTTTACCCCAGATACCTACATTCGTCAGGAAGCCGCTCAGGGCCTGTACATGATCGCCATTTCTATCTTTCTCATGCCTACCTCGGCCCTGCTACTCTCTGCAGTGGTAGCAATGGGCTTAGCCATAGCCGCCTTCGTGGTGGAGGTGGCTATTATTCTCCTTTATGTGGGGTATGCGGTATGGCTCAACTCGGCTGGAGCAAGCCTCACCTGGCTTTGGTCGGCGGAGTGGGTGTATTGGATACCTTCAGCGGTTGTACTGGGCTGGCTGGCCGTGAGGCGTTTACGCTACCTCAGGCAAAATCTTTTAGCTTCGCCGCATGCGGCGGGTGCCACCTTGGCCGGCGTGGCTTAAGTCGCCCCCTACGCCGCAGCCGGGTAAGCTGCTCGTCGTCCTTACGGGGGCCGGCATATCGGCTGAAAGCGGCCTCTCCACCTTTCGGGATAGCGGCGGCCTATGGGAGAAATACTCCATCTACGAAGTAGCTACCCCAGAAGCCTGGCTGCGTAATCCCGAGCTCGTACTGCGCTTCTACAACGAGCGCCGCAGCCAGCTAGCCCAAGTGCAGCCTAACCGTGCGCACTATATTCTCAAAGAGCTGGAGGAGCACTTCACCGTCATCGTAATCACGCAAAACGTAGATGACCTCCACGAGCGGGCCGGCTCCACTTATGTGCTCCACCTCCATGGCCACCTCACGCGCGCCCGCAGTACAGGGGATGAAGAGCTGATTTATGAAATTGGGTATAATCCGATCACCCTTCAGGATCGGTGTGAGCGGGGCTATCCGCTTCGGCCAGATGTAGTGTGGTTTGGTGAGGCGGTGCCAGCCTATCCGATAGCGGAGTCTTGGGCACGTCGGGCCGATATCTTCGTGGTAGTAGGTAGCTCGCTCCAGGTATATCCAGCGGCAGGGCTGGTAGAAGAGGCCTACAGGGCGCGTAAATTCCTCGTAGATCCGCGCCCTACCCTTACCGAAGGGATAGAGGTGATTGCGGAGCCGGCTTCGGTTGGCTTAGAACGTCTCAAGGCTATTCTCCTCGGGTGAGGCGGCTTCTGTGGGCGGTAGGGCTAAGCGGCTGCGCCTCCGTACAGGCGCCTACCGGCGGTCCGCCTGACCTTCAGCCCCCGCGCCTACGAAGCGTACAGGTTCGCCAAAAAGGCTCTACCCTCTACCTTACCTTGCTATGGGATGAGTACCTCTCGCTGAGTTCTACCCTCACCCCGACCGGCATCTGGACTAATCCCTCCTTTCCCGTGACGGCTAAGCTGCGAGGTAAAAGGGTTTTTGTGCGCTTAGACAGCCTTGCGCCGAGTAGGTGTGTAGCGGTGTGGGCCGGCCAAGGCCTTAAGGACTTTACCGAAAATAATCCCCTTCCGCCCCAGCTTGTCTGGAAAAGCTGTCCCGATACCTTAGATACCTTAGAGGTTCGCTTACCCCTTGCCGGAGCGGCCGAGGTCAAAGAGCCCATATGGGGGGAGCTGTATGCGGATACCCTAAGCTACCGTTTCATGGGATGGAAAGGTGCCCTCTACTGCCGCGGGGTTCCACCCGGCACTTACAATGGCTGGGCCTGGGTAGATGCCGATGGAAGCGGAAACTGGACTCTCAACGAGCCCATATACCTGCCAGCCGCTCCTCTGCGTTGGCCTATCTCCGATACCCTTCGGCCGTGGTATGCCTATACCGTAGATACTACGCCGCCTCGTCCCCCCTCCCTCCGAATTATTGCCCCCGAATCCTTAGGTCTTCTCGTATTTTCGGAGCCTGTCTATCTTCTTTCTCCTCAGCCTAGCCTGAGGGCCCTTCTTACGGAGCAGGCTCTGCTCGTGCGCCCGGGAGATTCCTTAGAGGTAGCGGACTCGGCGGGAAATAGCCAGAGATTTTCTCTAAACCCGACTCTCTTAGATACGCCAGCGGCTAATCTGCGGCTCTTCTGGCCAGCGGCTTTGAATGCCGCCACGCCGTGGCTAGTCCTTCGGGCAGTAGATTCTCTACCTCAACGGGATACCTTCTGGACAGTCCGAGCAGAGGATAAGTGGTATATAGGCTATGCCCGCTTAGAAGGTCGGGAGATTTGCCTCAGTCCTTTGCCAGTAGGCGGAGAAGCGGAATTTCGCTTTCGGGATACGGTGCGTGTGCGCTTGCCTGCGCGCAAGTATCCCGTTACGCTTCCCACTGATTCGGTTGGGTGGGGTTGGCGGGTGTATGGGCCAGTCCTTCTGAGTGGGGCGCCCTATGTAGATGCGCCCTTTGGCGCAGTACTTTGGCTACCCCCCGGTCGTTATCGCGCCCGCCGGCTTGAGTGCGAGCCCCCCTGCAGCCCAGTCGGACTGAAAAATGGCCGGCCTTTCTACCAAGGCCCAGGCGGCAGCCATATAATAGAGCTTACTGTAGGGGAGGACGGCCCAGCCTCGGAAGGGCCGTAAGGGAGCAGGCCTCCGACCCTTTTCGTTTCGTACTTTCGCAGAAGCATGCGCTTCGCCGATATAGACGCTAAATGGCAGGCGCGCTGGGAAGCCCTAGAAGCCTACGAAGTCCATGAAGACCCCCAGCGCCCTAAATACTATGTGCTGGACATGTTCCCTTACCCCTCCGGCGCCGGCCTCCATGTGGGGCACCCCTTAGGGTATATTGCCACCGACATCATAGCCCGCTATAAGCGTCACCAGGGGTACGTGGTACTCCATCCGATGGGCTTTGACTCCTTCGGTCTACCGGCGGAGCAGTATGCCTTGCGTACCGGCATCCATCCCGCCATCACGACGGAAAATAATATCGCGCGCTATACGGCCCAGCTCAAGCGAATCGGATTAGGCTATCCTTGGAAGCGCGCAGTGCGCACCAGCGACCCTAGCTACTACCGCTGGACGCAGTGGATTTTCCTCCAGCTCTTTCACCACTGGTACGATAAAAGGCAGCAAAAAGCCCGCCCTATCGCTGAGCTGGAAGCGCTTTTTGCGCAGTCGGGTAATCTGGGGGTAGAGGCGGCCACAAGTTATGAAGGGGTATTTGATGCGCAGACGTGGGCGCAGTGGGATTGGGCTCAGCGCCAGCGCGTGCTCCTTCATTATCGTCTGGCGTATGTGCAGGAAAGTTTAGTGAATTGGTGTCCGGCTTTGGGCACCGTACTGGCGAATGAAGAGGTGCGGGATGGCCTTTCGGAGCGCGGGGGGCATCCGGTTTATCGGATTCCCATGCGCCAGTGGTTTTTGCGCATTACGGCCTATGCCGATAGGCTACTGGCGCACTTGGAGGAGCTGGATTGGCCCGAAGCTATTAAGGAGCAGCAGCGCTACTGGATAGGCCGTTCGGAAGGGGCTTACATAGACTTTCGGGCGCAAAGCCCTACAGGCCAGACGGTGCGCGTGCGGGTTTTTTCCACTCGGCCGGATACGCTTTGGGGCGCCACCTTTTTAGTGCTAGCGCCTGAGCATCCCTTGGTAGAGACGCTTACGGATGCAGCTCAGCGAGAGGCCGTAGCGCAGTACCGCCAGGCGGCGCAAAATCGTTTGGAACGCGATCGGCTTGCCGGCAGCGGGAAGCCCACGGGCGTATGGCTGGGTACCTACGCCGAGCATCCCTATACGGGTGAGAAGCTTCCTATTTACATCAGCGAGTATGTGCTGATGGGGTATGGCACAGGGGCTATTATGGGTGTGCCGGCCCATGATGGGCGCGACTGGGCCTTTGCGCGGCACTTCGGCCTACCTATCCGCCCCATTATAGCCGACGTATCTGTGGAAAGCGGCGCCTATGAGGCACGTGAAGGGCGCCTCATAAATTCGGACTTTCTCAGTGGCCTTTCTGTGCCAGAGGCTATTCGGGTCATTAGCCAGCGCTTGGCGGTGGATGGGAAGGGCGGCCCAGCCGTTCAGTACCGGCTACGAGATGCAGTTTTCTCCCGCCAGCGCTACTGGGGCGAGCCTTTTCCCATTGTGTGGCGCGGGGATATACCTATACCTCTCTCTGAAAGCGAGCTTCCCGTAGAACTGCCATCCATAGAGAAGTACGAGCCTACAGGGGATGGCCGCTCGCCCTTAGCTCGGCTGGAAAGCTGGGTAAAACGACCCGATGGCACCTTCCGCGAAACGGATACCATGCCCGGCTGGGCCGGCTCCAGTTGGTACTTTCTGCGCTACACCGACCCGCATAATCCCCACGCCCTCGCAGACCCTGAAAAGCTTCGCTACTGGCTGCCTGTAGACCTCTATGTAGGCGGGGCCGAGCATGCCGTAGGCCACCTCCTCTATGCTCGCTTTTGGACCCATTTTCTCTACGACATTGGCGTCAGTCCCGTAAAGGAGCCCTTCCGTAAGCTAGTCAATCAGGGGATGATTTTAGGCCGCTCCATCCTCATTTACAAGCGCAAGGATGCGCCTACCTTCGTCTCGGCTGACCTTATCCCCGAAGCCGAGCGCTCCGATTACCTGCCTGTGCGGGTAGAAGTGAGCCTAGTGGAGGATACCCAAGTGGATGTGGAAGGCTTTCGGCGCTGGATGCCTGAGTATAAAGATGCCGAATTCGTCCGAAATCCACAAGGCGCCTTCCATGGAGAGCCTTTGATTGAAAAAATGTCCAAATCTTTCCACAATGTAGTTACGCCGGATGCTTTGTGCGAGCAGTATGGGGCTGATGCCTTTCGGCTTTATGAGATGTTTTTGGGTCCCCTCACGCACACGAAGCCCTGGGATCCGCGCGGTATTCAGGGCACCTATCAATTCCTGCGGCGCTTGTGGCGCTTCTTGGTAGGGGAGGAGGAAGGTCCCGAGGCACGCCTTCAACTTAGCGATGAGCCGCCTAACCCAGCCGAGCTGCGGCTCCTTCATACTCTCATCAAGCGCGTCACGGAAGATATAGAGCGCCTCAGCCTAAATACCTGTGTAGCGCACTTTATGTCATTCCTCAATGAGATGCAGCGGCTGGGCTGCCGCAAGCGCACCGTATGGCGGCCTTTCTTTATTCTCTTGGAGCCTTTCGCACCGCATATCGCCTGTGAGCTGTGGGAGCGCAGCAGCGAAAGCGGCTTTCTGTGGGAGATGCCCTGGCCTAAGTGGTCGGAGGAGTACCTGAAAGAGGAGACTATTACCTACCCGGTCACCGTAAATGGCAAGTTGCGTTTCCACTTGGAAGTAGCCGTAGAGGCGTCGCTGGCGGAAATTGAAGAGAAGGTGCGGGCCGATGCGCGCCTGGCGAAGTACCTCAATGGCAAAGGCATTCAAAAGGTGGTCATCGTGCCCAATAAGATTATAAATGTGGTGGCTGTATGAGAGTGGTTTTTATGGGCAATGGAGCTTTTGGCGTGCCGTCCTTGCGAAGCTTAGCTCATTCGGCTCATCAAGTCTTGGCCGTAGTTACGAATCCCGATAAGCCGGCTGGCCGGCATCAGGTGCCTACGCCTACACCTATAAAGCAAGAAGCCCTAAAGTTAGGCCTACCTATATGGGAGGTGGCAAGTCCTAAGGAGCCCGCTCTTCCGGAGCGGCTTCAAGCCTTAAAGGCGGACATTTTCGTGGTAGTAGCTTACCCTATAATCCCTCGGCGTGTGCGTACAATTCCGCCGCTTGGCGCCATAAATATTCACCCTTCCCTTTTGCCTGCCTACCGAGGGCCTGCGCCTATTCCGTGGAGCATTATTTGTGGGGACACGGTTACGGGCGTTACGATTTTTCGGATTGGGGATCAGGTGGATGCGGGAGATATCCTTTTGCAGCGGGCCTATCCTTTGCCCGAAGATTGGGATGCGGGGCAGCTGGAGCGCTTTCTGGCAGAGGTGAGCGCCGACCTCCTTTTAGAAGTTTTAGAAGGCCTAGCCTTAGGTACAATTCAGCCTGTTCCGCAGCCGCAGGGCAAGGAAGTTTCCTATGCCCCTAAGCTCTCCTCCGAAAATACACGCATAGTCTGGCACAAAACCGCCCATGAGGTGTATAACTTTGTTCGCGGTCTTAGTCCTCAGCCGCGTGCCTGGACTATTTTTCAAGGCAAACGCCTACAGATACTCAAAGCGGAGAAAATGCCGGCGCGCCGCACTATGCATCCACCTGGCACTATCTGGCAGGAAGGGGGACAGCTCTTGGTAGCCTGTGGGGATGCGCCTCTGCGTTTAGTAGAAGTGCATTTAGAGGGCAAAAAACCCGTATCAGGGGCTGAATTTGTGCAGGGCTATGTAAAAAATGCCATCCTTCACTTAGACTAACCTACTGCGGCGGGCTGATACCCTGTTTACTTTTTACCTATAGGCCTACAGCATTACGCTTTAGCGCGCTCTTGATTGGAAAGCGGTGGAAGTGTTTTATTTATGACCGACAAACCAGCTAACCCATCAAACCAGCCTCAATTGGGCCCAAACTTACAGCTACACCAGAGGGATTTGGCTCTCGGTGTGCGCGGCCGAGTAGGTAGCTAAGCGTATCTGCTATGAGTGATGAAATCCTAAGCCTTTGTATTACTTTTGGGTGATGGCGGAAAATACTTCCTCAAGCCGCTTTTTTCACAGCCTTTTCCGTAAAAAGTCTGTAGAGGCTTACCAGCAGGAGGCTAGCCGTTCAGGCTTACGTCGGGCGCTGGGTCGCTGGTCCCTGGTTTCCTTAGGCATAGGGGCGATTATCGGGGGGGGCATTTTTACCCTGACCGGCGTAGCGGCTAAGAATTATGCAGGCCCTGCCCTGGCTATCTCCTTTGTAATTGCGGGGTTTGCCTGCCTCCTGGCGGCCCTAGCCTATGCGGAATTTGCCAGCATCGTGCCAGTAGAGGGTTCAGCCTATGCCTACTCCTACGTCACGGTTGGAGAGCTGGTGGCCTGGTTTATCGGCTGGAATCTCATCCTAGAGTACATGATGGGGGCTACCACGGTGGCCGTGGCCTGGAGCGGGTATTTTGAAAAGCTCCTGCATCTTTTCCATCTGGAGCTACCGCTTTGGCTTACAAATGACTACTTCACGGCTCAGGCTAAGGCTCGAGCCATGGGCTTAGAACCCCCCGCATTTGCCTTCAATCTCCCTGGCTTCCTCGTAGCCTGGCTTGTAACGGGCATCCTCCTGCGCGGCATAAAGGAAACGGCCTCCACAAATAACCTCATCGTACTTATCAAGGTCGGTGCGGTGCTTTTCGTCATTTTAGCTGGCCTATTCTTCATCAAGCCGGAAAATTGGACGCCTTTCATCCCGCCGGCTGAGGTTGATGCGCAGGGAAATGTGCACTACGGCTGGCCGGGCATTTTCACAGCGGCGACTATCGTATTTTTTGCCTACATCGGCTTTGATGCGGTCTCCACGCAGGCCGGGGAGGCCCTTCGGCCTAATCGCGATGTGCCCTTTGCCATAGTGGCCTCGCTTCTCATTACCACGGTGCTGTATATCGGCGTTTCGGTAGTGCTTACGGGCATGGTGCCGTATTCTCAGCTGGATGAGCGGGCCCCGGTGGCCTCAGCTTTTGCTGGGGCGGGGGTGGGGTGGGCTACCTACCTCATTACCTTCGCCGCCGTAGCGGGCCTGATTTCGGTCATGCTGGTCATGCTGCTGGGCCAGACGCGCATCTTCCTTGCTATGGCTAAAGATGGTCTCCTCCCCGAATCCCTCTTCGGCTACATCCATCCAGTCTATAAAACCCCTTTCCGTAGCACGCTACTCGTGGGCACGATTATGTCCTTTACGGCTGCGATGGTCCCGATTGTAAATGTTTCGGAGCTTACCAGCTTAGGCACCCTATTAGCCTTTACGCTTGTCTCCCTTTCGGTCTTTATTCTGAGGCTGCGTCAGCCTGACCTTCCCCGGCCTTACAAGGCGCCCCTGTGGCCTTTGGTCTCGCTGGGCGGCGTCCTAGTAAATATCTTTCTCATGAGCCAGGCACGCAAGGAGAACCTGCGCGCCTTTGCCATATGGGCAGTTATTGGGCTGCTCGTCTATTTTCTTTACAGCCGTCGTCATAGCAAGCTGCATACGGCTAATTCGGCCTAATTTTGCCGCCGTATGTCCCAAGTACTCTGGCTGCCTTTAGCTTTAGCGGGGTTAGGGATAGTCTTTCTCCTATGGCGGCAGGCAGGGATACGCCGATATCCCGCTGGTGAAGCCCGCATGCAGGCTATAGCTGGCTATATCGCGCGCGGTGCTTTAGCTTTTCTCAAAGCCGAATGGCGTATTCTAGCCATTTTTGCCCTTATCGTTGGAGGGATTTTAGCCTATCTGGGCACTTTAGAGGGCAGTGCAGGCAAGGTTCAATCACATCCCCTCATCGGGGTAGCCTTCCTGGTAGGGGCTTTTACCTCTGCGCTCGCTGGGTATATCGGGATGTCCATCGCCACCCAAGCCAACGTACGCACTACGGAAGCGGCCCGGTCCTCTTTAGCGCGCGCCTTTCGGATTGCCTTTGACGGCGGCTCGGTAATGGGCATAGGCGTAGGCTCCTTAGCCGTACTGGGACTTGGGGGGCTATTTGCGCTCTTCTTTTTCCATTTTGCTGGGGGAGACCCGCTAAGCCCCGAGCTCCGCCGAACGATTGAAGTGGTAACGGGCTTCTCCTTAGGCGCCGAAAGCATAGCCCTTTTTGCTCGTGTAGGCGGTGGAATTTATACCAAAGCGGCCGATGTAGGTGCCGACTTAGTGGGCAAAATAGAAGCGGGCATCCCTGAGGACGATCCCCGCAATCCCGCCGTAATCGCTGATAATGTAGGCGACAACGTAGGGGACATAGCCGGGATGGGGGCCGACCTTTTCGGCTCGTATGTGGCTACCATCTTGGCTACAATGGTACTAGGGGCAGAGATGGTAAGTAGCGCTGGCGGCTTAGGGCCTGTAGTCCTTCCCCTACTTCTGGCGGGTACAGGGCTCTTTTTCTCTATCGTAGCCAGCTTTTTCGTGCGGGTAAGGGCCGATGCAGGCGCCCAGCAGGTACAGAATGCCCTCAATCTGGGCAACTGGGGTGCTATTCTCCTTACGGTAGGTGCCTCCTACTTCCTTGTAGGGTGGCTCCTGCCTGCTGGCGCTGAGCTGCGCGGCGAAAAGGTAGCGCCTTTAGGCATATTTGGCGCTGTGGCGATTGGCCTACTGGTAGGGGCTTTTATGAGCTGGGTTACGGAGTATTACACCGGGCTGGGGCGACGGCCCGTGCGCACTATCGTCCATCGCTCCCTCACTGGCCACGCTACGAATATCCTGGGCGGCTTAGCCGTAGGGATGGAATCTACCGCCCTGCCGGCCATTGTGATGGCGGGCGGGATTATCGGCGCCTATGCCTTAGCTGGACTGTATGGCGTAGCTATCGCGGCGACAGGAATGATGAGTACTACGGCGATGCAGCTTAGCATTGATGCCTTTGGCCCGATTGCGGATAATGCCGGGGGCATTGCCGAAATGAGCGGCCTCCCCGCCGAAGTGCGTCAAAAAACCGACATCTTAGATGCCGTGGGTAACACCACCGCGGCTATGGGGAAAGGCTTTGCCATCGCTTCGGCGGCGCTTACTGCCTTAGCTCTCTTTGCGGCCTACGTAGGCGTAGCGGGCATCTCGGGCATCAATATCTACAAAGCCCCCGTGCTGGGCGGCCTTCTGGTAGGGGCTATGGTGCCTTTTCTCTTTTCTTCTCTGGCGATTTCAGCGGTAGGCCGTGCGGCTATGGACATGGTGCAGGAAGTGCGCCGTCAGTTTCGTGAGATTCCTGGCCTCATGGAAGGTCGCGCCGAACCGCAGTACGAACGCTGCGTGGAAATTTCCACCAACGCCGCCTTGCGTGAGATGATCCTGCCTGGCGCCTTGGCTTTGGTAATTCCAGCTGTAGTCGGGCTTACCTTAGGCGCCGAAGTACTGGGCGGCTATATGGCCGGCGTAACGATTACGGGAGTGCTTTTAGGCCTTTTCCAAAGCAACGCCGGCGGCGCCTGGGATAATGCCAAAAAATCCTTTGAAAAAGGCGTTACTATTGACGGTCAGACCTACTACAAGAAGTCTGAGCCCCACAAGGCCGCTGTTACAGGGGATACGGTGGGCGACCCGCTCAAGGATACCTCAGGGCCCTCTATGAATATTCTGGTAAAACTTACGGGCATCGTGGCCCTCATCCTGGCGCCCTACCTCAAGCCCTAAGGGGAGGAGAAGAATACGGCTGTAAGCGCTTCCTACTCATGCCGGTCAGCTTTCGGGCAGGTATAGGGGATAGAGGGGCCTGAGTCAGCAGGAGATCAAATCTGGGCCTTGCTCCGCCGCTGGGTGGGGGCTGTTCAAAGCCCTGGGGTACTTAGGCTGATTGGGGGGTAGCCTGCCCTCTGAGGTGGAGGTAGCCATATAGGGCAAATCCCCCAACGCCCACTAAGCTGAGGAAGACTTTAGGCCCTAGGCTAAGGCTGTCGCCCAGCGGGGCCAGAAGGGCTAGTCCGACTAGTGGAAGGAGGGGGAATATCGGGAAGGCCTGGGCCCATTTTCTTCGGCCAAGGCTCAGAGAAAGCCCTACCATAGCGGCATAGGCCAAAAGGGTCGTCCAAGCCGAGGCATGATAGCCCCAGCGCGGGATCCCATACAGATTACCAGCCCAGGTGATAAGGCTGCCAAGGGCGGTTATCCCGACCCCGACAGTAGGAAGGGTGGAGAGTTTGTACCATACGGAGGCTTGGATAAGGCTGCCAGTAAGGAGATTGGCCCATAGTAGGATAGGCACTACCGCTAACGCCTCATGGTAGGCGGGGGGAAAGAGGGGCGCAGGCAAAATTCCCCCCCACGTGGTGCTAACTAAGGGCTTAGCCCATAGGCTTAGGAGGAATACGCCGCATAGTCCAACCGCATGGTACAAAAGCCAGCTTCGTCGGTAAAAGGGAATTTCGGCGCGATGGGTGCCTAAGAGGAGGGGCTCGCCAGCCTGCCGGTAGGCTTGCACAAAAAGCGCCAGAGCCATCGCCACCTTGTAGGCCGCTCCATAAAGCGCCGTCTCATGGAGGTCATAGCGGGCCAGCAGTACGCGGTCTAATACATCGTTTGTAGCGCCTATAAGGCCCATCCCAGCGAGGAGTAGACCATAGCGTAAGGGTACGGCTAACCCTTGAGAGGAAACTGAGCGGAGGGCCGTAAAAGGCGGTGCTAACCAAAGGCCTAAAACCCATCGCAGCGAGGAAGTAAAAAGGTTTGCCGAAAGGATAAAGGTCAGGCCATACCCCTTGAAGCCCACTCCGTAGAGGTTGAGCGCTATGAATAGGCCTATGTGGGTAAGGTGAATAGTCATGTAGGCTAGGGGACGACCTATGGCGCGCAGATGGGCTAGGGTAAAATTCCCCCAGGCATCTACGGTCCAAATTGCAATAGTGAGCCAAAGGAGTTCGGGCTGGTGGGCATAACCTAAGGGGCCAGCGAGCCAGGGTACGAGAAGTGCGCATACGCTGGCTAACCCTGCTCCTACGCCCATGGTAAGCCCGAGAAACCGCCAGAAATCCCCTTCCTTCTGACGGAAGCGGAAATAGGCCGTTTCCATGCCGGCCCCTGCGGCAATAAGCCCAAAGACCATCCATGAGTATAGCTCAGAAAGCCGCCCAAAATCCTCTACGGGGAGGCGATGGGCGTAAAGGGGTGTGAGAGCCCAGTTCAGGAAGCGGGAAAGCGCAGCCGTAAGGCCATAGAGGGCGCCATGATAGAGAAGCCGCCGCAGCGCCACTCTAGCGCCTCAGGCCACTGTAATCCGGCTTTCCAGATATACTGCCTGTACTGCCCGAATGATAGCGATGCCTTCTTCCATGGGCCGCTGGAAGGCTTTGCGGCCTAGGATAAGGCCCATACCTCCTGCACGCTTATTGATAACAGCCGTGCGCACCGCCTCCGCCAAATCCGATTGGCCGGCTGAAGCCCCGCCTGAATTGATAAGCCCCACGCGACCCATGTAGTTATTCACTACCTGATAGCGGCAGAGGTCTATAGGATGGTCGGTGGTGAGCTTGTCATACACCTTGCTGCTTGTTTTGCCAAACTTGAGCGCCGTATAGCCGCCGTTGTTTTCGGGGAGTTTCTGCTTGATGATGTCAGCCTGGAGCGTAGCACCTAAGTGATTGGCCTGGCCCGTAAGGTCCGCCGCCAAGTGATAGTCCTTATCTGCATTGAAGGCTTTATTACGCAGGTAGCACCAAAGGATAGTAGCCATTCCCAGCTCATGGGCGTAAGCAAAAGCCTCGGCAATCTCTTGGATTTGCCGGCTGGATTCTTCGGAGCCGAAATAGATGGTAGCGCCTACCGCCACGGCGCCCATGTCCCAAGCCTGCTTGACAGTACCGAAGAGAATCTGGTCGTACTTGTTTGGGTAGGTAAGAAGCTCGTTGTGGTTGATTTTGACGATGAAGGGTATCTTATGGGCATACTTGCGGGCTACGCTGCCCAGGACGCCGAAGGTAGAGGCTACAGCATTACAGCCTGCTTCTAAGGCCAGCCGAACGATGTTTTCGGGGTCAAAGTAAATAGGGTTTGGCGCAAAGGAGGCGCCCGCCGAGTGCTCCACGCCTTGATCCACGGGAAGGATGGAAAGGTAGCCCGTACCCGCTAAAGTGCCATGAGAGAGAAGCGCCTGCAGGCTCCGAAGCACCTGCGGCGGCCTATCACTGAGGGCCCACACCCGATCCACGAAATCCGGCCCAGGTAAGTGCAGCTGGCTCTTAGGTACCGTCGTACAGGTGTGATTAAGAAGGCTTTCCGCCTCATTACCCAGAATCTCTACGATGTCGTCGTAGGTCTCTACGGTTTTCAGGGCAGTAAGGCTACTCATAGTTATGAATGGGATAAGGTTTTTTCTACCGCAAAGGCTTCCTGAATGAGTTCTACAGCGTCCAGCTTCTCCCAAGGGAAAGTTTCAACCGTTAGGGTTTTTTGGGCTGTAATTTCTTTAGGCCCATTGGGGGTCTGCTCTACGACGCAGTGGGTATAGGTATAGGTGTGGGATTCGGGCTTGCGGCCCATATGGCCATAAGCGGCCGTAGGACGGTATATAGGTGCGGCTAAATTGAGCTTTTCTATGATAGCCGCTGGACGCAGATCAAAAAGGCGCAGGAGGCGCTCGGCTATGGCACTATCCGATAGATTCACACGGGCGGTGCCGTAGGTATTTACATAGATGGCCACAGGCTGGGATATGCCGATGGCATAGGCTACCTGAATAAGCACCTCGTCGGCGATACCCGCCGCTACAAGGTTCTTAGCGATATACCGGGCCATGTAGGCGGCGCTTCGGTCTACTTTTGTGGGGTCTTTGCCCGAAAAGGCGCCTCCGCCATGCGGCGCACGCCCTCCGTAGGTATCCACGATAATCTTTCGGCCCGTGAGCCCTGTATCCGCATGCGGTCCTCCAAGCACAAAGCGCCCCGTAGGATTTACTAGAAGGCGCATTTTAGCGTCCATCATCTCAGCCGGAATCACACGCGGCAGGAGAATAGTGCGCACATCCTCTTCTATACGCCGATGGATAGTGCGCCAATCTTCGGCAAACTCCTCATGCTGCGTAGAAAGTACAATCGTATGGACGCGTAGGGGGCGGCCTTCGTCCGTGTATTCAATCGTTACTTGGCACTTGGCATCGGGGCGCAGATAAGGCATAAGGTGCGGCTCATGCTTGCGAATATGGGCCAGCTCCCGCAGGATACGATGCGCATAGGCAATTGGCATTGGCATGTACTCCTCCGTCTCCCGCGTGGCGTAGCCAAACATCATGCCTTGGTCCCCTGCGCCTAAATCCAAATCCAGACCTTCCCCCTTATTAACGCCGCGGGCTATATCGGGGGACTGCCGATGGATCGTGGTAATCACGCCGCAGCTCTCAGCGTCAAAGCGCAGCTCCGACCGGTTGTACCCAATCTCCCGAATCACCGCGCGTGCTATTTCCTCATAATCCACCCGTGCCGTTGTAGTAATTTCGCCCGCTAAGACTACCAGACCCGTAGTTACTAAAGTCTCGCAGGCCACCCGACCATAAGGATCCTGTGCCAGGATGGCATCTAGAATCGCATCGGAAATTTGATCCGCCACTTTATCCGGATGGCCCTCGGAGACGGACTCAGAGGTGAAAAGGTAAGCCACGAACGCAAAGATGCGCAAAATCTACCATTTTTGGAGCATGGCAACCCTAGTAATTGGTTCGGCTGGGCGTTTAGCGGCGCTTATGGCAGGGGTTGGGCGGCGCTGGCAGCCAGATCTATGGGAATGGCCCAGCCGCATCGCGCCCAATTGGTCCTTCTACGAAGTGATTGTGGATTTAGAGGCGGATGAGCGACCCTCGCCAGCCTTCCAGCTTCTACCCGGCCGGGCCCTATGGGTTTTCCAAAGCGTCCGCAAACCCTTAGCAGCCATCCTTCCAGACCAAAAGTGGTGGTTCCAAGCAGTGGGCGCAAACCTTCTGCCTGGCTTTTGTGAGCGTGAGGTAGTAGAGGCTACCGCCCTTACGGAGGTAGCTTGGGAGAGATTTCAGGCGTGGGAACCTCAAAGCCTGCGTGTACCCGACCAGGTGGGCCTTGTAAGCGCCCGTATCCTCTGCCTCATTCTAAATGAGGCCCTTTGGCTATCCGCTGAGGGGCGCGTGAAATTAGAAGACCTGGATACGGCCGTACGGCTAGGTCTCAACTACCCCTACACTATTTCTGAATGGGGCCAGCGTATCGGCTGGTCGCATGTGCGTGCCGTAGTGGAAGCCCTTCAGGCGGAATATGGTGCAGGCGTCTATGCCGTAGCGCCGTTTTTACGCGCTAAGTAGTGCAGGCGCACCCGCCGCTCCGCTGTAAGATAGGTGCGGGCCGTGCGGGCTAAATCGGCTGCCCCCAGAGCCTGATAAGGCTTTAGCGGCTCTTCGTACCATTCTGGATGCCCTGCCAGCACGGCATGAACAAGGGCTAAGGCCTTATCCAGAGCTTTCTCCCGCTGCCGGTGAACTTGGAGATACCGCTTCGGACGATAGAGGGTTAGAACTTCCTCTAAATCGGCCTCCTTGAGCGCTTCCAGGGCGGCTTCCAAGGCGGCTTCGTAAGTTTCGGGGGCTACACCTGAATTTAGATAGCCCTCTATCACCCATAAGCCGCCCTGATGGAAAGACCATACGTAGGTGGCGATTCGGGAGGCTAGCTGGGTCTCTTCCACGAGCCGTCTGACTAAGAAGCCTGCGCGCCCTTCACCTAAGTAGTCATCCAGTAGGTCAATCGCCGGTAGGTCTGGGTGTTCCAGGGGGGGTAGGCTATAAGCCCATATAACCGCCGTTTGCGGTACGGGCGCTTCTATAGCCGTGTAGGGTGTAGGCGGCGGGAGAATTTCGGCGGAAGGCACTTCTGGGAGCACCGCCGCTGGGCGTTCTTGGCCAAAATAGAGCTGAATAAGCGCTTCCACTTCGGCGTTTAGGTGAGGCCCAGCTACGCAGAGCACCGCATGCGTCGGCGCATAATAGGCTGAGTAGAAATGGGCTAAGTCTGCCAGCGTAAGCGTGAGCACCTGCTCGGGGCTTTGGCCAATCACCATCGTACCATAGGGATGCGCGCCGAAAGCTGCCCGCGCCAGGTGAAAGAACCGATCGGCATAGGGCGGATTGAGGTAGCGCTGGCGAAACTCTTCCGCTACCACCTGCTTCTGAATTTCTACCTTCTGCGGGTCTAGCTGAAGGCGGAAAAGGCGCTCCGCCTCTAGTTCCAGCGCAAGCGGGAGAGCCTCTGAGGGGAAACGGGCGTAATACACCGTATAATCCTGCCCTGTGTAGGCATTCGTACTGCCCCCTACAGCTTGAAGGCGCGCATCGTAGGCTATGCGATCATCCTCAAAGAGGAGATGCTCTAAAAGATGGGCCACCCCCGCCGCCGTTTCCGCCTCGTGGGCTGCCCCTACTTTGTAGCCTAAGGCAACGGCGGTGAAGGGCCCTTCATGCGGGATAAGCGCTACGGTAAGGCCATTGGCCAACGCATGGAGCAGGCTCATAGCCGCAGGCCTAAACGCTCCAAAATGCGCTCAAGGTCTTCTAAGCTGCTGTAATGGATGCGTACCTCGCCCTTTCCGCTTGAGCGGTGTTTAATTTCTACGGGGGCGTGGAGGTGATAGGTGAGGCTATGAGCTACCTCCCGCAAATGAATCTCGGCGGGGCTAGGGGAGGCTGCCTTAGGGGGCCGCTTCGGACGCGTCTGAGCCGCTACTAGCGCCTCTACCTCGCGTGCGCTTAGGCCTTTGGCCTGAATAAGCCGAAAAACTTGTAATTGGGCTTCAGGCGTGTCTAAGGCTAAAAGCGGTCGGGCTTGCCCCTCCGAGAGCGTACCCTCTTTGAGGGCCTTTTGAATTTCAGGCGGCAAACGCAAAAGACGTAGGGTATTCGCCACAGCGGGGCGGCTTTTACCTACATATTGGGCTACGGCTTCTTGGCTGAGACCGCACTCTTCTATAAGCCTTTTGTAGGCTAGGGCCAGTTCTATGGGGTTGAGGTCTTGGCGCTGGACATTCTCCACGAGGGCAAGGGCTAAAAGCTGCGTATTATCTGCCGTGCGCACATAGGCAGGAATATGGGTAAGGCCGGCGAGTTGGGCTGCGCGCCAGCGCCGCTCCCCCGCAATCAGCTGGTACTTATCCCCCACCGGCCGCACGGTAATCGGCTGAATTAAACCATGCTGGCGTATGGACTCGGCCAGCTCCTGTAAATCCTCCGCCTTGAGGTCCAAGCGAGGCTGGTAGGGATTAGGCTCAATTTGGCTTATCGGAATCTCTTGAACGCTGTGGGAAGTGGCTATAACACTTTCCTCTATGGGCAAAATGGCACCCAGCCCCCGACCTAATCCGCGCGGCTTCATGCAGGGATAGGAATATTATTGCGCTCTAAGATCTCGGCGGCAAGGTTGAGGTAGTCCTGAGCCCCGCGTGAATTCGCGTCGTACTGGATCACGGGCTTGCCATGGCTGGGCGCCTCGCTGAGCCGAGCATTTCGCTGAATTACCGTCCGAAATACTACTCCTTCAAAGTGATGGGACACCTCTTCCACCACCTGACGGGAGAGGCGGAGCCGTATATCATGCATCGTTAGCAAAATGCCTTCTATGGTAAGGCTAGGATTGAGCCGCTGCTGAACTATTTTAATAGTATTGAGAAGCTTGCCTAAGCCTTCTAACGCAAAGTATTCGCACTGAACCGGTATGAGCACGCTGTCCGCCGCTACGAGGGCATTTACGGTAATAAGCCCCAGCGAAGGCGCACAATCTAAGAAGATAAAGTCGTAGGCACCCCGTATCGGCTCTATAGCCTTACGCAGACGGAACTCCCGCTGGGGTAGGTTAATCATATCCACCTCTGCCCCTACGAGGTCAATGTGGGCAGGGATGAGGTGAAGATTCTCTAGCCCTGGCATCCGATGGATGAGCGGGTGGGGATCGGGCAAATTGCCCAAGATCACATCATAAATCGTTTGGGTGACGTTGCGTGGGTCTAGGCCGAGGCCGGAGGTGGCATTGGCCTGAGGATCCACGTCAATAAGGAGCACCTTAAACTCATATACCGCTAAAGAGGCGGCGAGGTTGATAGCGGTAGTAGTTTTGCCCACGCCACCCTTTTGGTTTGCGATGGCAATTACCTTGCCCATATCTCCCTACAAAGCTACGGAAAGGCTAGCGTACTTTGTGGCGATGATTTTGCAAAAAGGGTGGAAATGGCTCGGGGTAGTTGGGCTGTTGAGTCAGTGCCGGTCGGGAGGGGATCCGCCGCCTGGGGTGTTACGGGTAGCGCTCTTCAGCCCCTACAGCAGTTTGGATCCAATTTATGCGCGAGATTTAGTCAGCGTTTGGCTTACCCAGCAGCTTTTTCGGGGGCTGGTGACGTACGACACGGCGCTACGGATTGTACCGGATGCGGCCGCGCGGTGGGAGGTTTCGCCCGATGGACGACGCTATCGCTTTGTTCTCAGGCGAAATTTGAGCTATACGGGGCATCCTCATCGCTACCTAAAGGCCCAGGATGTGGTGTATAGCTGGCACCGGCTCGCTCAGCCGCAGTGGGCTTCACCCGGCCGCTATCTTTTCCGAGGAATTATTGCGGGATGGGAGGCTTATGAAAAGCAGACCGCTCCAACTATTAGGGGCTTGCGGGTGTTGAATGACTCGGTCCTAGAGGTGGAGCTAGAGCGCCCTTACAGCCTTTTTCTCCATCTTTTGACGCTGCCGTATGCGGCCGTAGTACTACCTGAGGCCGTGGAACGCTTAGGTAGACGCTTTGCTCAGCAGCCTGTAGGCTTGGGCCCCTTTCGGCTGCTTTATGAAGTACCGGGGCGCCTTGTTGTGCTCAAGCGCGAGATGCCTAAGGCTGGCCGAGTAGAAAAGCTGGTCTTTCGCTGGTATCCTAACCGGCTACAGGCCTGGCTGGCTCTGCAGCGGGGCGAAATAGATGCGATAGAAGGGGTGGATATAGGCCTGCGCTATCTCCTTCGGCGCGATACGAGCTGGAAGCGCTGGGCCTACCTTGTGGAGGTGCCCCAGCTGGGGATAGAGTACTTAGGGCTGGATACGCGGCCTAGTAGCCCCTTAGGTAAGGTAGAGCTGCGTCGTACCTTGCGCGCCCTAGTAAGGCGCTGCCGAGTGGCCGAAACCTTATGGCCCGATATAGTCCAACCGGCTCATACCTTCATACCCCCTGTGCTCTTAGCCTGGACTCCTAGCGTAGAGGCTGACCTGCCTGACTCAGCCTTGGTAGCCCGCCTGCGTCAGCTTTCCCTTACCCTTTACGCTGCGCCGGCTTTTAGAGAACTCTGTGAGTACCTGCAAGCCTGCCTCAAGCAGCAAGGCGTACCCTTGCGCATAGAATACCTTTTGGGCCCTTCCTTGCGCGAGTTTCTCAATAAAGGCCGAATAGCCCTGTGGAAAGCCAGCTGGCTAGCCGACTTCCCCGAAGGAGAAAATTTCCTTTTGCTTTTTGAATCGTCTCAACAAGCTCCCAAAGGCCCCAATACTTTTAGGCTAGCCAGCGAAGAGCTTGATACCTATATTCAAGCAAGCCGACAGGAGCCAAACCCTTTTTGTAGGAAGATCCTATATAGCTTAGCTGAGGAGCTTTTGCAGCGCCAGGCGCCAGCTATTCCTCTCTATCACGGGCGGGCTATATGGGTTTTACATCGGCGGGTGCGGGCCTTTCCGCAGAGTGCACTGGCGGTATGGCTGCCTCTACACGAAGTAATATGTAAGTAAAGCTTCACTTATTTTGCGGCTGAATAGGTAGGCTTGTCGTGGATTCGGGCGAGGCTATCAAGTTCATTTTTGCCTGATAGGGTAAGTTGAGAATGCCCACGCGCGCCTCAACGAAGTGCTGATAGTTAGGGACCTCCACAACAAACTCTGGCCTACACTCCCAAACGCCTACGCACCCATAGTCTCCCCACAACATAGCACGCCAGTGGTATATGCCTGGCGAAATGGGTAGAAGGGGCAGCTTATAGACAATTTCATAACGCCCCGGTGCAAGTACTCCTCGCAGGTTGTTTATCCAGCCGGACCATAAAAGCCTTCCCACCGAGTCAAATAAATTCACCTCGTAGTGCCATGAACGGATAGGTTCAAATACATCTAGCACGAAAGCTATCTCGGTGGCGTCTAAGTGACAAAGGGTATGAGGTGTCTTGTCCGAATGAAGTAGATACCAATAAAAAGACTCCGCTTTTTCCTGGGACTCAGAGTGAGAAATAGACCGAGTAAGGCTGCCTAAAAGGGCTTTTTCATAAGCGTCCACGACTTCCAGCGTAGGCCCAATAGCTTGAATGCGGCCGCCTTCCAGCCACATCGTGCGGTGGCATAGCCGCTTGATCTGGTTCATTTGGTGCGATATAAATAAAATAGTGCGCCCAGACTCTTTAGATACTTCTTCCATTTTGCCTATACATTTTTTCTGGAATTCGATATCACCCACAGCCAGTACCTCGTCCACTAAAAGGATTTCTGGCTCTAAGTGGGCAGCAATGGAGAAAGCTAATCGGGCTTGCATGCCGGGGGAATACTTCTTCATAGGTGTGTCGATAAAATCCTTTATACCCGCAAACTCAATTATTTCGTCCAATTTACGCTTGATTTCTTCGCGTTTCATACCCAGCAGAATTCCGTTAAAGTAGATGTTTTCACGTCCAGTTAGTTCGCCGTGAAAGCCGGTGCCTACTTCTAAGAGACTGCTGATGCGACCATAGATTTCGGCGTATCCTTCGGTAGGCTCGGTAAGACGACTGAGGAGTTTGAGTAAAGTGGTTTTACCAGCTCCATTGCGGCCGATGATACCCAATATTTCCCCTTCGTTTACTTCAAAGCTTACTTCGCGCAGGGCCCAAAAAGGTGTCGAGCTGTGGCGCCGAAATAGGTCCCATGGGCGCCGGAAATAGTGACTCAGGCGGTCTCGCAGTGTGTCGTAGTAATACCATCCAGTGCGTCGGTAAGCCTTGCTCAGTCCTACGGCGCGTATGGCAGGGCGGCTCATATGGCGTCACTGAGTAAGCGTTCTACCCTCTTGAAGTAAAACAAACCCCCTACGAATACCACAAAGACTATGAGTAAGCTGACCCAGAAAAGGGTTGGAATTTTGCCTTGTCCGAATAGGCACCAGCGAAATCCCTCCACAACGCCTACCATAGGGTTGAGGGCGTAGACCCATTGCCAGTGGACAGGTAGAATTGAGGTAGGATAAACCACCGGTGTCAAAAATAGACTCAATTGAATAAAAAAGGGTAGCGCGTATTGCACGTCGCGATAAAGATAGTTGATGGAGGCTAGCCATAGCCCTAAGCTGAGAGCAGTAAATAAGGTGATTAGTAAGAATAAGGGAAAAAATACGATTCGCCAGCTCAGGGAAAAATCGTACCATAAAATGAGTCCGCTTAGGGCAACAAAGGACAAAAGAAAGTCTATCGTAGCGACCAAAGCATTGGCTAAGGGAAGGATAAGGCGCGGAAAATATACCTTAGTGATTAGATCGCGGTATCCCACTAGCGACTGAGACGCTTGGCTGAGGGCCGTAGCGAAATAACTCCATACAATCATGCCACTAAACGCAAAAAGGGGATAGGGGAGGTTGTCAGAAGGTACTTTTACGAACTTACCCAGGAAGAAACTGAATATAACCACGGCCGAGAGCGGCTGTAGAATGGCCCATAAAACGCCTAAAATCGCTTGCTTATAACGTAGCTGAAAGCTGCGCATTATGAGGGCATACAGAAGCTCGCGATACTGCCATACCTCCTGCAGCTCTAAGGTGAGGGGCTTCCCTGCACGTATGACCTGTCGCTTCAACAGCCCAAAGGTACAACAATCCAGCGCTCATTGTACCTTAAGAGGATGCTGCAACAGTACGATTTGGTAATTCTAGGCGGGGGCGCTGCTGGCTTTGCTGGAGCTATGCGCGCTATGGACCTAGGAAAGAAAACCCTTTTGATTGAGAAAAATCGTATCGGCGGTGCGGCTATTTTCAACGGCGCGCTGGCTTCCAAGACTTGGTGGGAACTAGCTAAAGATTTTGATAAGCTATTCCTCGAAGATAGGGGATATCAAGTCAAAGAATACACTTTTTCCATAGAAACATTTCGCGCTATTGTCGCTCAAGCGGTAGAGGAACGCTATCAGCAAATGATGCGCCAGATTCAGTACTACCAGCAACTCGGCCTACTTGATTTAGTATATGGGCAAGCTGAATTCCTTGATCCACACACGCTACGGGTCCAGCCGCACAACGCACCGCCTTTTCTGGTACAGGCTAAATACTTTCTGCTGGCTACGGGCAGTCGGCCACGCACCCTACCGTACCTGCCCGTGGATGGTCGCTATGTCTTTACCAGCGATCATTTGGACACCCTTCAGGAGTTTCCCTCTGACCTCCTTATTATCGGCTCGGGCGTGATAGGGTGTGAGTTCGCTACGATTCTCTCCACCTTCCCACGCGTGCGCGTGACCATGATAGAAAAAGCACCGCGCATTCTACCCTATGAGGATCCAGACATCTCTGACGTGGTCATGCGAAATCTCAGCGAATGCAACGTGCGTTTCTTCACTCAGTCTCAGCTCAAGGAACTGCGGGTAGAAGATTCCAGGCGCATTCGCTATGTCGTAGAGCAGGCTGAGGGTGGGATACGAGAGGAAACCGCTTCCCACGTCTTAGTGGCGATTGGGCGTGTGCCTAACAGCGAGGGTCTAGGCCTAGAGCGCATAGGCGTAGAACTGGATTCCAGCGGCTGTGTAGTTACCCACCTCACACAGACCTCGCTACCCCATATTTTTGCGGCTGGCGATTTAGATACCCATCGGGCCGGCTTTGTGAATGTAGCGGAGCAGGAGGCGCGCTATGCGGTAGAACGCATGTTTGGCCGGGTGCGCCGACCCCTAGAGTATGACCACATGTCCTGGATTATGTTCCTTCGGCCAGAGGTCGCTGGGGTAGGCCTAAATGAACAGCGCGCCCGCGAGGAAGGCTACGCCTATCGCGTCGTGCGGTATAATTATGAGCTTACGGCGCGCGGCATTGCGATGCGCACGAAGCGGAGCTTCCTAAAGCTAATTACTACCGATGAACCAGACCCCTATATTTTGGGCTGTCGCGCCGTTGGACCTCAGGCCTCTACTATTATCGGGATGGTAGCTCTAATGATACGCTTTTCGCGGCGAGTAAGTGATTTGTGCAGCATTCTTCAGCCGCATCCTTCCCTTACGGAAGGCATCCAAGAATGTGCGCGCGCCCTTTTAGGAGAGGCCATTTTCAAGCCTGAGCTTCACATAGAGTAGAGGCTTACTCTTAGTTTTGCGCTCGCTGGGTTTGCCGCAGCCATTCCAAGGTGGCCTTGGGGCCTTCGCTCGGAGAAACCTGACGTGCTACATGGGCTATTCGGCCCTCAGGGTCTACGACGACGATGTCCCGGCTACAGAGCCCAAAGAACCGCTTCACTTGGAAGTATTCGGCTATCTGGCCCTCTTTATCTACAATAAGCGGCATTTTGAGGCAGTGTTTCTGCTTAAAGGCTTTATGGCTTTTAGCATCTTGGGTACTTACGCCGTAAACCTTTGCCCCAATCTCCTCATAAGCCGGCAAGAGGCGTGTGAATTCCTTAGCCTCTTGCGTACAGCCTGGCGTATCGTCATGCGGGTAGAAGAATAGCACAACCCACTTGCCTCTAAGTTGACTGAAGCTATACTGAAGTCCTTCTTCATCCGAAAAATTCAAACTCTCAGCGACTTTTTGGCCTACCTGTCCCATAACGAAGCCACCCAGAAGAGAAAGTACGCGCCACATGTTCTGCCTAACGCTTTTGGCGCCGTAAATGTTTCAGATTTGTAGGGCATGCGTACGCTGGCCGTAGTTGTAGGGGTACTTCTTTGGAGTTGCCGAGGGCGCAGGGAGGAAAGATTGGATTTACATTCGGGCTATCCTGCGCCGATTGCGCGGCTTTTGGTGCAGCGGTGTGGGGGCTGTCATGGCAGTAAGGCCGTATCAGCCTCTCATGCGCATGGGGATTACCCCTCCCCTTCATTAAATCTGAGTCGGTGGGATAGCCTGTTTTACGGCCCGAGTCGGGAATTAGCTCCTGTCGTCCCAGGTCAGCCGCGCTGGTCAGCGCTCTTATGGCATCTCAACACCGATTCTACCTGGGGGCCTGTGGCAGCCCCCCTTATGCCGCCGCCTCTGCCTGATAGCTCCAATCGCCTCAGCCGCGCTGAGTTAGAGCTGCTTCGGCAGTGGATAGCGGAAGGCGCCCTCAACTACTTAGGCGAATCGCCCTGGCGCCATCGGCGGGCCTCCTCCCGACGAAAAGTTTTTATTTGTGCCGCAGCCAGCGATCTTATAGCCGTATATGATGCCGATACTTATCATCTTATGGCCTATATTCCTGTTGGTATTCACCCCACCCTTATCGAAAGCCCGCATTACATTCAAATCTCTCCAGACGGACGCTACCTTTATGTCACGCTTATTGCGGGGGCTGCGGTGGAGGTATACCGCACGGATACGTATGAAAAGGTGGGGCGCTTGGAAGTGGCGCCAGAGCCGGCTCACATAGAACTGAGTGGGGATGGCACCCATGCGGTTATTACGCATTTTACCGATGGGGGATCGGTCAAGCTTACGCTGATTCAGACGTCGCCCTTGGCGATTCTGGATGAGCTACGCGACCCGCTTCATCAGATTATTGCTCGGCCCCATGGTCTGTGGGTAGCGCCTGACTTCAGTCACGCCTATGTAACCGCTAATCGGGGCAATTACATCGTGCGTCTTACTATAGGCCCAGACCGGCGGCGTTTTATAGATTTTGTGCAGATACCCTTGCAAACGGGGGCTTTGCCGCAACCAGATGTACGCTGGGGGCCTTATCAGATTCTTATGGAGCCTAGCCAGCGCTACTACTTTATCAGTTGTGAGGTTTCTCACGAGGTGCGGGTATTTTCTCGGGCCAATGACAGCCTAGTGGCGGTGATTCCGACAGGCGAAGCTCCTAAGCTAATGGCCTACCACGAGGGCCTCGTATATGTAGCCTGTCTCAAGGCGTATGCCCCAGGTCTGCAGGGCGAGCGCCGTGGCGCCGTGGCTGTGATAGAAGTAGAGCGCCTCAAACTGCTTACGCATATCTACAATTTAGGCCACCTGCCGCGCGGTATCGGCATAGACCCAGTGAAGAGGCAGTTATGGGTGTCATTTGAAAATATAGGTGCAGTGGATCCGCCCCATCATCCGGTGGGCGGCAGCTCCGAGCTGAGCAAAGTATATATCCTCCAACTTCCTACTTTCCAGCTGCTAGCGGTGCGCGCCTTTGCCTCTGGGGGATACGGCCTAAACATTGTGCCGTAAATTTTGCTTACATTTGCTTCACTCCTCCATGGCTGTATCGTATGAACACAAACTTCTCTATAGACATGAGGGCCCTCTGGATATGGAAAATCTCCCTTATATTGTGCAAACTATGGACAGGCTTCTTCACAGCGAAGGGCTTCGTCCTCCTTTTCGCCGTAAAGTCGTGAGTGCTTTGATAGAACTGGCCCAAAATATTATCCGTTATGGCGCCCCCGACGAAGTACGTCCACCCCTTCTGAGCCTTGCCCGTTCGGAAAAAGGTTTCGTATTGACTGCCAAAAATCTTGTGCATTATAGCCAAGAAATTTTCCTGCGCTCCTATCTTACTAATCTTATGGAGATGAGCCGAGATGATTTGGAGAAGCTGTATAATACCACGCTTACGGAGGGTAGTATGTCAGAGAAAGGGGGGGCAGGTTTAGGGCTAGTGCAGGTAATCTTCAAGGCGGACGAGTTTTCTTACGAGCTCACGCCAGCGGATGAGCAATACAGCTGGTTCACTGTGAAAGCCTCTTTTTCGCCGGGGGTATGAGCGATCTCTCTCTGTCCGAAAATCTCTATATAGAGCCCACTTTTACGACGCCAGAAATCCGCTTTGAACCCAGCAAGCAGTACTTCTTTATCGGGGGCAACTCCTATCCAGAAAATTCCCTCAAGTTCTATACCCCTGTACTGGACTGGATGCGCCACTTTGTAGAGAAGCATTCGCCTCTACCTGACCAAACTATCGTTCTGGAGGTTCGGCTAGAATACTTCAATACGAGTACAGCTAAGGTACTGCTAGACCTTTTTCGGCTTTTTGAGACTTTACAGGAGAAGGGCCAGCCTGTCCGCATTCGGTGGGTGTATTTAGCGGAGGATACGGAAATGGAGGATGCAGGATTGGATTATCAAGTCGCTGTAAAGGTCCCTTTTGAGCTTGTGCCCTTAAATGAATAAAACACGGACGGGTACTACGGCGACCTACGAAGGGATAAGTGTCAGTTTTGACCGGGAAGCCGAGGGGGCCAAAAAACTGCGGGAACTCTTAGAAAGTTTTCCTGCGGGAAGTCCAGAGCGTCAGCAACTTGAGGCTATTCATGCGCACTATGAAGACCTTCTGGCTACTGCGCGCCTGCTGACGCGCATGGGAGACCGCCTTCAAGCTAAACTGCGCCACGCTAACGAAGAACTAGCCCGCAAAAATGAAGAAATTGCTCGTTATAACCGCCAGCTGGAAGCCACCAATCGCGAACTGCGCGAAACGCTAGAAGCTCTTCAGGAAAGCCAACGCCGCCGAAAAGCCCTCACCGTACTGGGGCTAAGTGCTATCGCCATTTTCATGATCACAGAGGTCATAGAATACTACATAGAACAAACTACCACAGGGGCGCATTCCCAGTGGACCAGTTTTGCCTCTTTTGCCTTGAAGGCCCTTGTAGCTATTGCCTTCAAGCCGTTGGAGGAGCTAGTGGAAACCCTTCTCAGCCATACCGTGCGCCGCTAATGCCTACTCTCCCATCAGTCTATCTAGATTACAATGCTACCACGCCTACGCTGCCTGAGGTGGTGGAGGCTATGGTACCGTATTTCCATAGGTATTTTGGGAATGCGGCAAGTGGGCATTTATGGGGCAAGGAAGCCGCCGACGCGGTGGAAAAGGCCCGCACCCGCCTGGCCGAAGTGTTAGAAGTAACCCCGCAAGAGCTTATTTTCACTAGCGGCGCTACGGAGGGCCTTAATCTAGCCCTTTTTGGCCTAGCTGCCGCCTACCAGTCTAGCGGGCGCCACCACCTCTTGATAGCCGCTACTGAACATAAAGCCGTATTAGAGCCGGCCCAAATCCTACAGAAGCGCGGGTGGACGGTAGAACTGCTACCCGTTACCCCTGAGGGTCAGGTTTTGCCAGAAACCCTAGCGCATGCCCTGCGTCCCGATACCCTCGCCGTGGCTGTAATGCTGGCTAATAATGAAACAGGCGTGATTCAGCCGGTGGCCGAGCTGGCCCAGCTTGCCCACGAAAAAGGTGCTTTCTTCATATGTGATACCACGCAGGCCATAGGGAAGATACCGGTCTCCTTGGCGCAGCTGGGGGTAGACTTAGCGGTGGTGTCGGCCCATAAATTCTATGGCCCTAAGGGTATAGGCGTACTTTATGTGCGGCGACGCAGTCCCCGTACGACCCTCCAGCCCCTTATCTATGGAGGTGGCCATGAGCGGGGGCTGCGCAGTGGCACGCTCCCCGTGCCTTTAATTGTGGGTATGGCGACAGCCCTTGAAAAAGTAACCCAGCGCCTTTCAGAGGAAAAGCAGCGGTTGGAAGCGCTGCGGTACAAGCTCTGGGAGGGCCTTCGGCACCTATTTCCAGCGGCGCGCTGGAATGGTCAAGGCGCTCCTCTCCTTCCCAATACGCTCAGCGTTACCTTTCCAGGCCTGAAAGCTTCCGATCTTTTAGCGCGGATGCCCTTAGTAGCCGCCGCTACGGGGTCAGCCTGTACTTCGGCGCGCCCTGAACCTTCTCATGTGCTTTTAGCCATGGGCCTTTCGCCAGAAGAAGCTAAAGCCACCCTGCGCTTTTCCTTAGGACTGCCCACTACGGCAGCGGATATAGAAGCGGCACTCGGTCATTTAGCCCAAGCGCTGAGGGGGTTACAGCCCAAGCACGCCGAATCCAAACAGGCCGAAGCTGCCGCTCAAATAGAGTAACTTCCGCCAAAGAGGTGGGGCGGGGGTGGGTGGCGCCTGCCAAAGCTCCCATAAAATCCGCCCATATACCGCTATACCCCCAACCGTAGCTAGCGCCGCAGCCCCTATAAGTAAGCCTCGATAGGCTGAAGCGGTGTGTTGAAGACCCGCCCAAAAAAGCTGAAGCTTGACCCAAAAGCCCAGCACAGGCGGAAGCCCCGCCAAATTAGCCAGAAGGAGAAGGCCTATCGCATGTCCATTCAGGCCGCGCCAGGGCTGCTCTACATACAGAAAGCTTAGAAAAGTGGCTATTCCATACACGGCCCAAAAAGCCCATCCTGCTTCCGTCCCGCGGGGATAAGCGGCTAAGGCTAGATAAGGCGCTTGGGCTAAGCTAGCCCAAAAGAGCTTCTCTAGAGGGCTTTCGCGCGGCCAGGCCAAAGCATAACCGCTAAGCAGCGAAATCACCGCAAGAAAGTAGAAAGTCCCCACCGCCAGCCCCTGCCCAGCGGAAGGGAAAAGGTTGAGGAAAGCCAGCAGAAGGGCGCCTTTGGGTACTGTCGCAAACCAACCGGCCCACACTACAGGCAAAGCCCGATACACGCCTATAAGCCAGAAATGCCAAGGAATAAACCCGCTTTTTATCGCCCAACCCCATCCCAGCAAAAGTTCGGAGAAGGTTTCCGAGTGCTGCAAGGGCACTTCTGAGCCTAATCCATAGGCGTAGCGCACAGCAATCCCTAAAAGAATAAGCGCCGAACCTATCATGTTCCAGATTAGGTAGCGCAGGGCAGCTTGCCAGCGGTCGGGCTGCACCGACTGCGCCGCCACTAAGAAATAGCCGGCTAAAGCCCCCGTTTCTAAAGCAGCCCAGCTGAAAGCTAAGTGGCTACTGCGCAAAAGAAGCCCATAGGAGCCCAGCTGCAGAAGAATAGCCCAGCCAGCCGGCCTACTGGGTGGAGCTACGCCCCAGGCTAAGAGGCTCAAGCAACCAAAAAGACCTATCATCTCAACGGCCCTTCGGGCATTATAAATGAGAGGGGTGAGAAGCTCCTGCATGGTAAATACGGCTAGAGCATACCCAGCTAAGCCAAGCAGACTTAGAAGTCGCCACCGCTGGACCAGCCCTACAAAGACTAAAATCAGTTCAGGCCAAAGTACCTCAAGGCCCCACATGAGCTAGGAGCTTGAGCCAAGGGGTAGGGTAAAGGCCACTGGCTACTGAAAGGGCTATCAGAAACCAGGTTATTTTTTCGGGCAGGGTGGTACCGAGAGGCTTGAGGAGGGCTTTAGCAGGGGAAAGGGCCAGCAGCCGATAAACCCGTAAAAAGTAAGCTGCCGTAAGGAGAAAACTCAAGGCGGGGCAGATAGCCCATCCCCATCCAGCTCCTGCCCCTACCCCCCACACTATCAGAAATTCCGATATGAAGAGGGCGCTGCCGGGTATGCCGATGGCGGCGAAGGTTAGGGCGATGCCAGCGAGATGCCAGCTAGGCTGCAGGGTAAGTAAGCCTTGAAGTTTGGGTAGAGTGCGGGTTTGGGCCGCTTTTTCCAGCCACCCGGCCCAAGCAAAGAGGCCAGCACTTACTAGGCCATGCGCAAAAAGCTGGTGATAAGCGCCCTGACGTGCCAGAGCGGAAGGACTCCCCGCTCCTATAGCTACGAGAGCCATATGAGCTATAGAGGTATAGGCAATAAGGCGCTTGAGGTCAATTTGGGCGGCGGCGATGCCTGTAGCAATCAGAAGCCCTATACTGCCCCAGAGGCGTAGAAAAGTATCGCCTACTTCGGGCCTCCACCAGACCCAATTCAGCAGGCCATAGCCGCCCAGCTTAAGTAGAAGGCCAGCCAGAACCATAGAGCCGGCCGACGTAGCCTCTACATGGGCCTCTCCCAGCCAGCTATGAAGGGGTATGAGCGGCAGCTTGACGGCTAGCCCAAGCGTGAGGCAAACCCAAGGCCCCCACGCCAGCGGCGTCGCACGCCAGGCCTCCCAAAGGCTACTGCGATCCATAAGCGCCCAAAGAAGTCCTACCAGAAGAACTACCGAACCGCTCAGCGTGAAGAGGGCAAATTTTAAGGCGGCTTGACGTCGGTTTGACCCGCCCCAGCCATAAATCAGAAGAAAAGCCGGTATCAGCGAGGCCTCGTAAAACACAAAAAACAGCACTATGTCTCGGGCTAGGAATACGCCCTGTACGAAGCCAAGGGTAAGGTAGAGAAGCGTACTGAAATCCTGAGGCCGCCTTAGCTGCCGTAGCTCGTAGAGGAGCGCCGCATGCCCGACAAGTATCGTGAGAAGCAGAAGGGCTAGGTTTTCGGGAAGGGCGCCTAACGCATAGTAAATGGTATGCGCGCTGAGGGCAAACCACTTCACCTGGTAGAGTAGGGGAAGGGGTTTGAAGTAGAGGTAGAGCCAAGTGCCTAACTGCAGGAGGCCATGGGAGTAGGCCAAAAACATCAGCCCTCTCAGGCTTAGGCGGCTGCTTAGAAGGCTTGCGCCTACAGGCCCAAGCCAGAGAAAATTTAGGAGGAAAGCCTCCATAGGAGTATGCCTAAGAGGGTGATGGCCCAGCCCCAGGTAAGGGCGCGTGCGTAGGGTAGGGGCATTTCGGGGGCCGCGAGCTGGGCCATGCTCCGACGCAAGCGTCCAGCTAACTGCCGCCAGCCGCGCGCAGTTAGGTAGTCCTCGCCCCACCGACTCCCTTCATTACCGCGCCGGATGATTTGGTAAAGAAACCGCCACAGCTGATTTAGCTGACGATCGCTTTGGGCAGCCCAGCGGCTAAATCCTTCCCAGGCCCATTCAAGCCGCTGAAACGCCCAGAGGCTGAACCGATCCAGTCGGAAAGCTAAAAGCCTTTTAGGCCAGCTCAAAGCTAATAAGAAGGCGAGGAGAGGTAAGAGACTTTCGGCCGGCGGTAGGTCAAAGCCGTTCTCAAAAAGGCTCAGGAAGCCCAAGAGGGCTGGAGGCGCAAGGAGTAGGCCTTCAGGCAGGGGCATTTGGCGGAAGGCCTTTATAGCCCAACTGAGTCCGTGAGGCACTTGGCCTAAGGCGAAGGCCACCAAGCATTCAGCGCCCAAAAGTAAAGGCGGTAGCGGAGGTGCGCTAAGTATGAGGGCGCCTGCGCTGGCCACCCAAATGGCTGTACTCCCTAACGAAAATCCCCCTTGCCGCTGAGCTGTGCCAAGTACCAAAAAAAGGGCCGCTTTTAGATAGCTGTGGTGAAAAAGGTAGGATCGAGCGGAAGAGGCTGGGAGAAGAGCTAAACCAATAGCTAAGTGAGCGGCGGTGGTCCAAGCCAGCTTGACCTTAGAGTGGCGTGCTACTACAGCGCCGAAAGCAGCACCCCATGCACTCAAACTCCCTAGGCCCAAGAAAAGCGCTTCATCCAGGCCAGCAGTCCAATTAGGGTAGCGTAAAGCCCAATAGACCCCCAAACTCACCAGTAAGGCCGAATGGAGCAGGGCGGAGACAGGGGGTAGGGCCCGCATGGCCTGCACAAGCCAGAAGGTGAAGGGAAAAAGGCCAGCTTTTACTGCTCCCGCCAGCAGAAAGCCCCAACCGCTGCGTGGAGCAGCTAGGGCCGCCAGCCAAGCCACATCGCCTAGGCGATTTGTGAGGAAAATGAGCCGCCCGACTTCTAAGGCCTGTTTGCTGTATCCTTTCCCCCATACCAGAAGTCCAAGGCCCGCTACTGAAGTGAGCTCCCAGCCTGCAAAGGCCCCTAGCGGACTGGAGCTGAGTTCAAAAAGGGCTACTCCTACTAGGCCTACGGCGTAGAAGCCTGCATACAGCAAGGTATAGCGAGGCAGATACAAGGCTGAGTAAAGGCCTACGGCGCCTAAGACTTGTAATGCCACGCGCAGCAGGTTGGAGGGAAGCGTAAAGCTCAGCGCTAGGGCTAAGCTACCCCCTGCCAGCAGAAGGAAGCGACCCCACCTATCGGCTCTGGATGTAGCGAACGATCCCACGCAGAAAGTCTAAGCCGTCTAAGTTGCCTTGGTAAGGATCGCAGGCACGTTCGGGATGGGGCATAAGGCCAAAAAGGGTGCCCTCAGCATTCCCTAAGCCCGCTAAGTTCTGAAAGCTACCATTAGGCGCGGGCGAAGTAGCGTAGCGCAGCCCCCATACAGGCAGCTGGGTTCCTGGCACATAACGCCCCTCGCTGTGCGCAATAGGTAGGCGATACACCCGCTGCCCCAAATAGGTCTCAAGAGGCGAAGGCCCAAAAAGCCGCGTAGGTACTACGGTGCATAAGAACTGGCCCGAGAGATTGCGTCGTAGGGCCCCAGGAAGCCAGCCCGCCTCCACAAGGATCTGAAATCCGTTGCATATGCCCATTACGAAGCCGCCTTTTTGCCAGAATTCTTCAATAGGTTTCATAATGGGAGCAAAGCGCGCAATCGCTCCCGCTCGCAGGTAGTCCCCGTATGAGAAGCCGCCGGGCAGAAATACCGCTTGAAGGGGGGGTAGTTGAGTGTCTGCATGCCACAGGTAATACGGCATCGCCCCAGCCCTTTCAAGGGCATAAAATAGGTCTCGGTCGCAGTTGCTTCCGGGGAAAACTACTATGCCGACACGTGGGGGCATGGTTCGGAAGGACGCAGGCAAATCCCTTGACCTACCTCTACCTGAGCGATGGGGGTGGTGGGCAGTTCTAAGGAAGGCCAAGTACTTGTCAAAGCGCGCTCTACTTGATACCCGTAGGCGAGGTAGGCTTGAGGAGTAGCGCCCGCCGCTACCCAGCGGCTGAGGCGCTGGCCCCACTCCCCAGGCCCCTCTGGCATAAGCTGCGTAAGCAGATAATTGCGCACTTCTTCTAAAGTTTCTGGCTCTGGAAAGGGGTTTTGCTGCCACTGGCCTACTTCCTCATGAATTTTCTGATAGGCTTCTTCGGCGCGTGGGCGGGCCACTTCAGCCGTGATGATGAAGCAGCTCCTTACGCGTGTAATTTGGGGCTTAGCGTAGATGCCATAGGTCAGGCCAGCTTCTTCGCGGATGCGGCGCATGAGCTGAGCGCCGAAGTAGCCTCCCAGCCGCATTAGAGCTAACTGGTAGTAGCCGTAATGGGGATGCGAAGGCGGCACCCAGACGTAGGCCAGCCGCAGAGAGGTTTGCTTGGCCTGGGGGGCGGCTTCGGCGTAGGTTCGGGGCGGATGGAGCGGGGCTACCTTGAGCCCATAGGTAAGCGGTTTGGCCCACTGCGCCCAAGCTAGAAGGGCCTTAGGTAGGTAAGGCGCTGCTACGATGATATGGCGCAGTCCCCGCAGCAGGAAATCTCGGTAATAAGCCCGAATGGACTCATGGGGCGTATGCAGAATGTCAGTGGGGCTAAGAAGGGCGGTAGTAGCGTAGCTTCCTTCCCACAGAAGGCGATCTAAGTGGGCGTCTGCCCGATAGGCTGGATTGGCTAAGGCGCGAGCCTGTTCAGCCGCCGCTTGGCGTAGGTGGATATCCACCCGCGGACCGAAGCCTATAAGGCCTTCTAGTGCTTCACCCAAGTAGCGGACGGCGGCGGCGAAATTTTCTGCTAGTCCCTCAGCCGAGAGGAAAAAGTGGTCCTTGGTGGCGCTCCATTCAAACTCCCATCCCAGCCGGTGGAGCCGCTGGCTGATGCCTCCTGGGCCGTACCGCTGATTTTCTTCGCTGAGAAGCTTGAGAAGAATCTTTCGTACAAAAGGCGGGTAGGTGGGCAAGGCTGGGGCTTCCCATACCACCCACAGTCGGGCCAAAGGCGAAGCTGCCTCCAGCCAGTACAGGCGGGCCTGACCTAAGGTCCCTTCTTGAGGCAGCTGAGGCGGATGAAAATGAACCCGCAGCTTCACAGGCGCTCTAAGAGACGGCGCTTTTGCGTCTCGTACTCCTCCGCCGTAAGGATGCCCTTCTGGTAAAGCTCGTAAAGCTTTTGAAGCTGGTCATACGTAGCGTCGTAGCTTGAAGACTTGTGCTTATTCTGGGTTTCTTTTTGGAGGTTCTCGGCTTCTTGTTGGCCTTTTTGGAAGAAGCGCTTATAAGCGCGCTGAGCGGCTTCTAAGTCAAAGTCCTTTAGCGTCCCTCCAGCTTCAAAGTGGGTTTGGAAAACTTTACCTACGGCATAGGTGGTGGCGGCCGCTAAAACGGAAGCGGTAAGGCCCCCTATCAGCCAGCCGATTCCAGGAATGAGCTTCACTAGCGTGGCGCCGCCTCGCACGGTCGTAGCACCTACAAGGCTAGCAATGAGCCCCTTAGCCAGCCCGCTGAAAAAGGGTGTCTGGTATATTTCAGCCAGCTTGCGCACGAGATTTATCTGTACGGCGGTGGTGGTGGCCCAATCGGCAAAAGGGAGAGGCACAAGGCCGGCTCCCATCGCCACTATCATGTGTTCCCGAATTATGCGCTCGGCTGCATTGCGCTGGGCTTCTAAGCTCATGGCTTAGTACGACTTGACTAAAGTGTAGGTAGAGGCTGGGCCGTTTTCGCTCTGAAGGCGCAAGCGGAAGAGGCCCGCTGGCACCTCTTCTAGGGGCACTTGATAGTAGTGCGTGCCCGCAGAGGGCGTTTGGAAGGTATAGCGGGCAATAAGCCGTCCATCCACCATCAGAAGTTCTAAGGTAACTTTGCTGGCCATAGGTGTATAAAGCTGAAGAGTGGTAAAACTTTGGGCTGGGTTAGGATAGCAGCCAACAAGGACCGGCGCGGTAGGCTGAGAAAGAGCCGTACTCAGGCTAGTTTGCCGCCGTGGTACCAAGGGCGGATTGTAGTTAGGGGGAGCTTGGGTGGGGTTTGGGGCTCGTCGTAGGAAGCGCTCGCCCGCCTTCACATACCAGCTGCCTCCCACCGCTTCGCTCGCATTGGGGCTCGTTATGCTACTGGTGAAATACCAGTCGCTCTGCACACTATCTGGCCCTACGTCTAGCACAAGGTAGCCATGCTGCGTTAGATTTACAAAGCGCACGTGAGGATTTTGCTGCTGGACAAGAGTGGGATCTAAGTTACCTATCACACTGGCGTTAGCTGAGGTGATGCTCGGGGTTACAAATTCTACCGCTACAGAACCAGCGCCCGTGTTTGGATTGTAAGGTACATCGGCAAAAGGTAGATCATTGGCCCATGAGGTGTGGATATCGCCAGTTAGAAAGACCACATTAGAAATGTTATTGACGCGAATAGAGTCCATGAGCCGCTGGCGTTCGGCCGGATAGCCGTCCCACTGGTCGGGGTTGAGTACAACGGTGTTCCCAAGAACCGTTGCCCGCAGGGGAGCCACCATAACCTGCTGACCTACTAGGCGCCAAGTGGCTGAGCTTGTTTTGAGCCTATCTATGAGCCAGTTGCGTTGAGCCTGGCCCAAGAGGGTACGATTGGGATTGTTTAGATTGGGGTCGTTAACATTCACAAACCCCTGACCTACTTGGGCATCTCGCCCATAATGGCGCGTATCTAGGAGGATAAGCTCGGCGAGGTTACCCCACTGGAAGGTGCGCCAGATGTGGAGGGAGTCAGAGGGGTCAGTAAGGCGTATAGGCAACCATTCGTAGTAGGCGCGCAGCATGGCAGACCGACGGGCTGTGAAAGGGCCTTCCGTAGAAGGGTTATGGTTAGCCGCACCGCTTTGCCAGGCGTTATCCGCTAGCTCATGGTCATCCCATACCGCTATCATGGGGTAGTTCTGATGGAGCCACTGAAGAGAGCTGTCCAGACGATAGTGCGAGTACCGGATGCGATAATCCTCCAGCGTAAGAATCTCTCGGCGCGGCTCAGCCGTGCGCACGCTATTTTGCTCGGGGCCGTACTCGTAAATGTAGTCGCCTAAATGCAGGATAAAGTCTATATCATTGCGGCGGCAGAGGTTTTCGTAAGCGGTGTATAGGCCATTTTGGTAGTCGGCGCAAGAAACTACCCCAATGCGTAGACGCTGGATATTACTTTGCGGCAAGGTGCGCGTGCGTCCGATAGGAGAAGTAGCATTGAGGGCTCTAAACCGGTAGTAGTACCACCGGTCAGGCTGCAGGCCTGTGGCGTCTACTTTTACGGTGTAGTCCTTTTCGGCATCGGTAGAAGTTTGGCCTGAGGCTACGATACGGCTGAAGCTGGTATCCTCAGCTACTTCCCAAGTTACGGTGAGGCTGCCCGTCCAGTTCTGCGGTGGCGTCACGCGCGTCCAGAGAATTACTCTATCAGTGAGCGGATCGCCCGACGCTACTCCATGCAGGAAAGGCGCTTGGGCTAGGCGCACGAAAGCGCGATTAGGATGGGTAGGCTGAGCACTTAGAAGGGCTAGCCCTATACTCAAACTCAAGCCCCGCATGTCACAAAGGTAGGATAAGGAATGGATTGTGTATTTTTGGGCTGGATGTGGCGCTACGGCATAGGCCTAGCGATGCTGGCCACTGGGGCAGCCCAAAGCGGACGCTACTGGGACAGCCTCTTTCGGTGGCGCCTACAAGAGGTGCAGTACGGCCAAGCCCAAAATGTGAATGGCTCGCCCCAAAACCTCTGGGCTACCTTTTACCTCCCTGAACCGGATGCGGAGCGCCAGCGTCCGATAGTAGTGCTGCTTTTCGGGGGCGGGTATATCTCGGGCAGTCGCCGAGATAGTGATATTACGCATATAGCCCGTTACTTCGCCGCGCGGGGGTACGTGTGCGCAACTATAGACTACCGGATCGGCCTAGCGGGGCTACCCTCGGCACGTGAGTGGATTAATGCCAGCCTGCGCGCTATGTATGACCTCAAGGCTTTCATCCGTTACCTCAAGCGTAGCGTAGCCGAGTCTGGCAATCCTTGGGGCATAGACACCAATCGGATATATGTAGGTGGCTCATCAGCCGGGGCCTTTACGGCCCTGCATGCGGCCTTTCTTACCCAAGCCAGTGAGCTGGCGGAGGTGCCGCAGGCCGACCTAAACTATCTGGCTGCCCAAGGCGGCTTGGAAGGCACCTCCGGCAATCCGGGCTACAGTAGCCGTTTTCAAGCCGTATTTTCCCTTTCGGGTGGCATGCTGCGCACAAGCTGGATCCAGCCAGGCAAAGTAACCGCTGTGGTGGCGATGCACGGTACGGCCGACGCCGTAGTACCGTATAACCGCGGACTTCTGCCGGCCATTCAATTGCCGGCAGAGGGTGGCTATGCGATTGACTCGGCCGCTAGGGCCGCCGGCCTTTACCACGCCCTCTTCAGCTGGCCAGGCGTCGGCCATGTCCCCTACGGCACCCAACAAAGCGTCAATCCCACATACATGCGGGATGTGGAGACCTTCTTGCGCTTTCACTTTTATCAGTGGAATAGCCGCTTCACAGCGGGCCTAACTGGCGGGGAAGCCTTTAGCCTAGGGGAGCCCTGGGAAATGTGGAGTCTGGACGGGCGCTTTTGGGGGCGGGTGCAGCAGGTGACAGACCTTCCTTCAGGTGTATGGCTTCTGCGCAGTCCTGGCGTACCCCAGGGGCGCGCAGTGTTTCGGCCTTAGGGCGCCAGTGGGGCTGGATTCCAGCCCTGATTCGCCTCAGTCGCCCCCTCAATCTCGGCCTTATACTTAGTACAAGCCTTTCGGCGCTCCTGCTGACGGTCCGCACGCAGCCCGACCTATCTATTCCTTGGCTCAGCTGGGCTCTCATGGTAAGCAGTAGCCTGCTTATAGCCGTGGGCGGCTACTGGCTGAATGACCTCTACGACCAGCCCATAGACCGCCTCAATCGGCCTCAGCGTGCCTTTTGGGTTGCCCGTGCGGGGCAAAGGGTCCTCTTTTCCGCCACGCTCTTTGTCTGGGGGCTTGGGCTGCTTCTGAGCACCTTTCTGCCCTTGGCGATTTTTATGCTGCACGTAGGGGCGGTAGCCCTGCTGGCCTGGTATGCCCGTTGGGGGAAAAAAACCGGCCTCCTCGGAAATGCTGCGATAGCCCTTCTCACGGGCCTAGTGCCCTGGGAAGCGCTCCTCCTTCTGCGGGCTACTTCTTATGCCGCAGACTGGATGATTCCTCTGGCCATAAGCTTCAATTTTGTGCGCGAGATTGTCAAAGATGCCGAAGACTTAGCTGGGGATAGGCTATATGGGGTGGCTTCCTTGGCGGCTCGGCTTACCCCTGCTACCTTTAGCCGCGTTTTAGTCATACTTTGGCTGGCGCTTATGGCCCTATGTGTAGCACCTGCTTTCATTCATGCGCTAATTTGGCGGTCCTTGCCTTGGGGCTATCTTCTCGCCGTAGCGCTAGGGACGGTACTGCCTCTCAGCCTTGGCTTTTTGCGGTGGAGCGCCTATGGCTTTCTCAGCGGGGCACTCAAAGTAGGCATGGGCGGAGGTCTCTTAGCCCTATGGTTTCTCTGAGTTTCTACTTTTGTGGGCGTGGCTAGGGTGGTTCTTCCTGTAGCGGGGGCTGGCTTGCACCTGCGCCCCCATACCTACACGCACCCTAAGCCGCTTATTCCTATCGCAGGTAAGCCGCTTTTGGGTCATATTGTAGATGAGCTTATTCAGGCAGGCTTGGAGGAGTTCGTGTTTGTGATAGGGTATCTCAGCGATAAGGTGCAGAATTTTCTTCTAAATGCCTACGAGTCTCATATTCGCATGCATTTCGTGCTTCAGGAGCCGCGCCTAGGCCTAGCTCACGCCATCGCCCTTACCCAATCCTTTTTCCCCCCTACAGACCCTACCCCGATGCTGATTGTACTGGGCGATACCCTCGTACGCGTCCCTTGGCAGGAACTTTTGAGCTTCCCTTACAACTGCGTGGGAATCGCCACCGTGGAAGCCCCTTCGGATTTTGGGATTGTGGAGCTAGAGGCCGATCGGCGCGTGGTACGCCTAACGGAAAAGCCCCGCATTCCCCGAAGTAATCAAGCCATTGTAGGCCTATACCTTATCCGAGACACTGCCGCACTTTTTGAAGCGATTAGCTACATCTTCGAGCAAAAGCTTACCCTAAATGGCGAATACCAGCTTACCGATGCCCTTCAGCGTATGGTGGAGCGGGGAACGCCGATATATGGCTTTCCCGTGGATTACTGGCTAGACTGCGAAGAAAAAGATGCCATTTTGGAAGCTAATAGAATCCTCCTAAGTCAATCGGCTTCCCCTCCCCTTCGGGAGTATCCCCATGTGGTGATTATTCCACCTGTGCATATTCCGCCCTCCTGCAAGCTTTACCGGGCCATCGTGGGGCCTTATGTGAGTTTAGGTGAAGGGGTGGAGATTGAAAACGCTATCGTGCAGGATAGCATTATCGGGGCTTACAGCCAGGTGCGGGATATGCTTCTGCGCCGGTCGGTCGTAGGGGGCGATGCCCTGCTGGTAGGACGCGAGAGTAGCCTGAGCCTGGGCGATAATACGGTTATGGAGCTATAGGGCGCTTTTCCTAAAGCCTTTCGGCCGTTACTGCCAGAATTCTAGCAAGGGTGGCGGTGTCCCAGGCCAGAAGTGAGGGGGCTTAGGGCCAGCATATTTCCTAATCCATTCGGCTAGGTTAACGCGTTCCTCTGGGTAGGCGCGCACGAGCCAAGCTATCTTGCGCTTGCGCACGAGCTTTTCTATCTGGACGGCTTTAGTTTCTTCTACCGATAGGCGCTTCTTGACGAGGGGAAAGTCGTACGCTCGGACGAAACCTTCTACGCCGGGTAGGCCACGCCGATAGCGCAGTTCGCTTGGGCGCCGGCGGGAAGAGTCAGGTACCCATACCTCAAGTTGCTTGACGGCCCAAGCCCTGCGCTTTTCAATGCGGGGTTTTTTGAGGGGGTTTCCTTTTCGGTCATAGAAGTGGGCTAGCCTATACACGCGCTTGCCCATTACGTAGCCGGCAACTACCACGCGGCCGTAGGTTTGGGTATTGATCCATTCGCCGATAGAAGCGCCGCTATAGGCATGAAGGAGCTGGCAGTGTTTGCGGTGATTGGTGAAAAGGTAGCGCAGGTCGTGACTTAGGCGCTGGAGAGGAGAGAGGGTACCCTGTCGGAGCGCATCACAGGGCACCTTGTACTCCTTTGGGGGGCGATGAGTCACGAGGGGCATTTGGCACATAAATCGGTCAAAGCTTTTATGTCGGATAGGAGGGAGAGGCGGGCAGGCCCACCGCTCAAAGTTCTGGTGGCTTAGGTCAGGCGGAGGGAGGCATTTGTGCCGCTCAGGGCGCTGCGGTTGATGGTGCGAAGGTGGAGGCGCGCAGGCATAGCGGTCAAAACTACGATGGGTCAGGCGGGGAGGCGCACACTGATACTTGACTTCTGGGCGAGAATGAAAGCGGCGCGGGGGAGCACACCCCTGCTTTTCGGCTCTCAGCGAAGGAGGTGGAGGCGATGTGGAGCAGCCTTGCTGAGGCGTTGGACGATGCCGTAGGCGTGGGGACGCATACAGCTGTCCCTCTGGCGCAGGCGCATGACGCAAGCGTAGCCTACGCAGAAAAAAGCGTTCGGCACGTGGCCTATGCACTACCGCAGGTGGCGAGGGAGACAAAGCCTCCTCGCGCCAAAGTGGCTTATGACGGGGCGTGTAAAAACGCAAACCAAATCCCTCGGCCCTGCGTACGACCCGCCTAGGGGGCTGCTTGGATATCTGCCGTACCCGTTCGGCACACTGGCTACCCTTACAGCGTTTTGGGGGCTGCAGGACCTGCCCCCATACCCCGTAGCTGCCCGTGCCAATCAGCAGGCAGAGAAGCTTTCGCATGCCTCTGGCTCAGACGGCTACAGGGGCAGGAATAGCCGGATGACAACGGTAATCTAAAAGGCGCACATCGCTCGGCTCAAACGCATCCAGCTCATACTTATGAGGCGTGAGGGCTATGCGCGGAAGGGGATAAGGCGTCCGACTCAGCTGCAGTTCGGCCTGCGCTTCGTGATTGCGGTAAAGGTGTACATCCCCCAGCGCAAAAATCAGACGATACGGCTTATAACCTACACACTGAGCCACTAAGTGAAGAAGAAGCGCATAAGAGGCCACATTGAAAGGAAGGCCTAAGAAAACGTCGGCACTTCGCTGATAAACCTGAAGGGAAAGGTGGCCTTGCTCTGGCTCTGCATAGAATTGAAAGAGCACGTGGCAGGGCGGAAGCCGCATTTGAAGCAGCTGGCCTACATTCCAAGCCGAAACTATCAAGCGGCGGCTGTAGGGGTTTTCCCGCAGCGTGCGTATTACTGCGCCCAGCTGGTCGTACGTTTCGCCGCTGTAGCCGGGCCAGCGGCGCCACTGATAGCCGTAAATCGGCCCCAACTCACCCTCCGAATCGGCCCATTCATCCCAAATCGTCACGCCATGCGCATGCAGATAGCGAATATTAGTTTCTCCTCGCAGAAACCAGAAAAGCTCGTACAAAATAGAGCGGAAATGAACCTTTTTCGTAGTCAGAAGGGGAAAGCCCTCTGCTAAAGGAATTTCCAGCTGGAGACCGAAAAGGCCGCGTATCCCCACGCCTGTACGATCTGGACGGACAGGCGCCCTAAGAAGCCGCTTGAGAAGCTCCAAATAAGCTTGCTCGTAGGTGCTCATAGGGCAAATATGCAGCAAAATCCCCGCCGAATTATTCACAATTTACGCAACCATTCGGCTAGGCTAAACTGCTCTTGGAGGAAGGCTTCTACCCGGCTGATGGGTAGGCGGATCTGGTGGAGAGTGTCGCGATAGCGCAAGGTAACCGTATGGTCTTGAAGGGTTTGACCATCTATGGTGATGGCAAAGGGTGTGCCTTTGGCGTCGTAGCGGCGGTACCGCCGGCCGATAGTGTCCTTCTCCTCATAGGCCACCATGAAGCTAAAGCGAAGCTCCTCATACAGCTTGCGCGCTGGCTGGATAAACTCCTCCTTGCGTACAAGGGGGAAAATAGCCACCTGAATAGGCGCTAAAAGGGGATGGAGCTTGAGGACCGTCCGCAGCTCTTCACCGCCTTCGGCCGTGGGGGCTAGCTCTTCCGTGTAGGCCTGGCTCAAATGAGCCAGTACCAAGCGATCCAAACCTACCGAGGTCTCCACCACATAGGGCGTGTAGGATTTGCCCAGCGTTTCATCGTAGTATTCTAATTTCCTCCCGCTGAATTGAGCGTGCCGAGAGAGGTCGTAGTCGGTGCGGGAATGAATCCCTTCAAGCTCCTTGAAGCCGAAGGGAAAAGCGAATTCAATATCGGTAGCGGCCTTAGCATAGTGGGCCAGGTGCTCGTGGTCTTTAAAGCGCAGGTTCTGAGGGTGAAGGCCGAGGTGCTGATGCCAGCGGAGCCGCTGCTGGCGCCAGTATTCGTACCATTCGCCTTCGCTGCCGGGCTGAACAAAGAATTGCATCTCCATTTGCTCAAACTCCCTAAGTCGAAAGATAAATTGCCTTACGACGATTTCATTACGAAAGGCTTTTCCGATTTGGGCTATTCCGAAAGGAAGTTTCAGCCGAGCGGTTTTGAGGACAAGGGGAAAATCTACGAATATGCCTTGAGCGGTTTCGGGGCGCAGATAGATTTGTTGGGCTTCTTCGGCTACGGCACCCAGCTGGGTAGAAAACATGAGGTTGAACTGCCGCACGGGGGTCCAATCCGTACTACCGCTTTCGGGACAGGGGATTTTCTCCTCCTCTAGGAGGTGAGTGAGGGCTTCCCAATCCCGCGCGCCCATAGCCTGGGCGAGCTGGCTGCGTAGCCGCTGCGCCCGCTTATAATCTGGGTGGGCTTCTAAGGCCTCTGGCGTAAAAGCCTGACCTTGCTTGCGAAGCCTCTTCTCCACTTCCTTTTGCGCGCGCTGCTCCAGACGCTGGGCATAGTCCTCTATAAGGGTATCTACCCGATAGCGCTTTTTGGAAGTTTTATTATCTACCAGCGGGTCATGGAAAGCCTCTACATGGCCTGAGGCCTCCCACACGCGCGGGTGCATGAGGATAGCGCTATCCAGGCCGACTATGTTTTCATGCACCTGCACTAGGGCGCGCCACCACAGCTCAGCTAGGCGCCGCTTAAGCTCAACCCCATAAGGGCCATAGTCATACACGCCGCTGAGGCCGTCGTAGATCTCACTGCTGGGGTAGAGAAAGCCATGCTCCTTGGCAAATGCTGCTAAGCGACTAATATCGTTTATCATAGGTATTCGCGGCCGAGGTAGGGCTGAAGGGCTGGCGGTATAGCGATTCGTCCATCTGGTAGCTGATGGGTCTCCAGAAGAGCCGCCACCGTGCGGGGTAGCGCTAAAGCACTCCCATTTAGCGTATGAGGAAATAAAAGGCTTTTCCCTCGCCGAAAGCGCAGTTTCATGCGGTAGGATTGAAAGGTTTCAAAGTTACTGATAGAGCTTACTTCCAGCCAGCGCTGCTGAGCTGGGCTCCAAACCTCTACATCATAGGTTTTGGCTGAGGCGAAGCTCATATCTCCCCCGCACAGCAGGACGGTGCGGTAGGCCAGCTGGAGCTTTTCCACGAGGCTTTCTACATAGGCCCGCATGCTTTCCAGTGTGGCATAGGACTCTTCTGGGGCTACAATCTGAACAATCTCCACCTTGTCAAACTGGTGTAGGCGATTGAGCCCGCGCACATCCTTGCCGTACGAGCCTGCCTCGCGCCGAAAGCAAGGCGAATAGCCGCATATACGCAGTGGAAGCTGCCCTTCTTCCAGAATCTCGTCGCGGTAGTAGTTGGTAAGCGGCACCTCGGCGGTAGGGATGAGGTAAAGCTCATCCAGCGGTACGTAGTACATCTGGGCGTCCTTGTCGGGAAGTTGGCCGGTGCCGAAGGCGGTAGAGGAATTCACGAGGAAAGGCGGCTCCATTTCTAAGTAGCCGGCCTTTTCGGCTTCGGCTAGAAAGAATTGGATAAGGGCGCGCTGGAGACGGGCTCCATCGCCGACATAGAAGGGAAAACCTGCGCCGGCTACTTTGGCGCCCCGTTCAAAGTCAATGAGCCCGCGTTGGGCAGCCAGTTCCCAGTGGGGGCGCCGACCCTCTGCGGAACGAAGGGGAAAAGGCCCGGTATGTACCACGCAATTATCCGCCGCTGAGCGGCCGGGCGGTACGGATTCGTGAGGCGGATTAGGCAGGCGTAGCAGAATCTCCTCCAGTTTCGCTTCTACTTCCCGCAAGGTAGCTTCATACTGGGCTATCTGTTCCTTGAGCTGCTGGGTAGTTTGGCGTAAGGTTTGTACCGTCTCGCTACTGCCCTCGCGTACAGCTACGCCAATCTCCCGCGAGAGACGATTGAGTTCAGCCCGCTGATCATCTAAGGCCTTTTGCAGCGCGCGCCGCTCCTCATCATAGGCGAGGGCCTGTTCTATGAGAGGATCCGCTTCTAGGCCCTTTTTGCTCAGGGCGGCCGCGATCGCTTTCGGCTGGGCGCGCAGGCGAGCCAGCTCTATCATGCGGCGCAAAGATACTACGCCCTAAGGCGCCTACGCCGTCCCAAATACGTAATCCCACCAGCGTGTGGTTACGCCGTAGTATTTCTCAGGATTGCGGAAGTGATGCCAGTAGTGATGCCGCCAAAGCCCACGTAGGAACCTCCAAGGGGGTGTCGGCGAGCTATGAATAAGCCCGTGCAGAAACTCATACCAAAGGTATCCTGCGCCTAATCCTGCATAGGCCGCCCCTACCAGCGGATCCCCACGTCCGATAAGCCAAAAAAGACCAAAAAATGCGGCCGCTAGCGGAAGGGTTAGCTGCAGCCCCGTAACTATATGGGCAGGATCGTGAGGCACCCGATGATGAATCCAGTGAATGTCGTACTTCTGCGCTGTGGCCTTTCCCGGCGGCTCATGGAAGCCAAAGCGGTGGAGCAAATACTCCACTAAGGTCCAGAAAACCCAGCCCCCCATGGCCACAAGTCCCACAATCCACCACGCATAATGGCGCATAGCCCAGAAGAGGTTGACGCTAATTATAGCCCCATAAACAACTAAAGGCGGTAGAAAGGCCCGCCAGAAGCCCCACCCCATCATGCCTCAAAGGTAGAAAAAAATACCGAAATTTTACTTTTTTTACCCTTATGCGGCGCTGGTGGCTGGGGATAGGGCTTGGCTGCTTATGGGGAAAGTTAGACCTTTTCTATGGTCGTTTAGAGTTTCGCCTAGCGCCGCCAGCGCGCCGCCTTGAAGCGCGCGTGGAATGGCATTTTCAGGGGGCCACTGACCGCCTCCTTGAATGGGATTTGGGGGATGGGCTGGAGATTCAGCAGTTGGAAGCCTCAGAACCTATAGAGACCTACTGGCGGGATCCGGCCCGACGTAAACTCTTCCTGCGCTTTGTGCAGGTACCTTCGGGTCAGCAGTGGGTACGGCTTACCTATCGGGGCACGCCCCGCAGCCGGGGTTTCGGCTCTTATGAAGTCAGGCCCCACGCTACTGGCTGGTGCCTATGGACGCTTTCCCAGCCCTACGGCGCACCCGATTGGCTCTTCTGCCGCGATGGGCTAGAGGATAAGGTAGACTCCTTGGATATCACGCTCATCACGCCCGGGCAGCTTTTAGGCGTGGCAAATGGACGGCTAAAGGCTGACTCCCTTGATCGGCAGGGTTGGCGGTGGCGCCACTTCAAGCATCGCTACCCCATAGCTACTTATCTCATCGCCCTCGCCGTGTCCAATTACGCTGTAGTGGAGGTGCCTGTAGAGACGCCTTACCACCGCTTTATCCTTCGTACCTATGCCTATCCCCAGGATACAGCTAATGCGCGGCGCCTTGCCCGAGCCCTTGCACCGTACTTTAGCTGGCTAGAGGAGCGCCTCGGTCCCTATCCCTTTGCTACTGAGGATTACCAGCAGGTGCAGATAGGCTGGCCGGGCGGAATGGAGCACCAAACGATTACCTTCTTCGGCACCTATCACATAGAACTTCTGGCGCATGAGCTAGCCCACCAGTGGTTTGGGGACTGGGTAACCTGCGGCAGCTGGCAGGACCTCTGGCTAAATGAAGCCTTTGCCACCTACCTCGGCGGTACCGTGTACGAAAGCCAGCTGCCCTCCGTTTGGCCGCTCTGGCTCAAGCTAACGATAAAAGCGGCTTGGCGAGATACCAGCAATACCATTTGGGTAGATGATACCCTGCGCGAAGAGCGTCTCTTTTCGTATGCCACTACCTATGCCAAGGGCGCCGTAGCCCTCCATGAAATGCGCGGGTATGTAGGCGAAGCGGCTTTCTGGACGGCTCTGCGCCGCTACTTGGAGGTATTTGCGGGCGGCTTTGCCCGCACCACCGACTTCGCTCAGGTAGTCCAGCCCTTCTGGGGTAGAGAAGCCGTCCAGCTTTTTATAGAGAGTTGGATCTTTGCGCCGGGCTATCCCCGAGGGACCTTTACGTGGAGCAGCCCGATTGAATGCACCCTGACACTCCCGCGCCGTTATCCCGCTCGGGTGGCCGCACGGGCTACGCTGGTTTCAGGCGATACGCTGCGAGTGAATTTAGCTTTGGACCAGACGAGTCAGGTGATTAGATTCCCGCTCCCTGTGCGCGTCTGGGAGATAGACCCTGATACCCAGAGTGCCTACTACCAGCCACGCCGGGTTCTGCCCCCGCCCAATCCCGCCGCCTTCTTTCCTAACCCCTTTCAGGAAAAGCTCTATCTGAATGCCTCGGGCATTCATTCAGCTAAGTTGTACGATCAAATGGGGCGACTTTGCCGCCAAATAGCTTTCAACGGGGAGCCGCCTTTTGTATGGGAACTGGGTGATTTGCCTGTAGGCTGCTACATCCTTCAGCTTGAGGGGGAGGGCCCTACTCAAACCTACAAAGTGGTACGCAGTCCTTAGGCGCTTCGCCTATCTTTGCGGTAGTGGATACGGCGGCGCGCATTCGGGAAGCGGCGATTCGGGAGTTTCTCCAGTATGGTTACGATGGCGCGCGCCTAGAACGCATAGCTAAGGCGGCCGGCGTGCATACGGCGCAAATCCATTACTACTTTCGCAGCAAACGAGGGCTGTACGAGGCCGTACAAGGTTCTTTGCAGCCGCCCAGCTTGGAGGAGGTTCTGGCCCCGCTGCGGGAGGAAGGCAAGCCGCTACCCGAACGGGTTCAGGCCTTCTATGAGCGGTTTTATGAACGGCTAGCGGCGTTGGAAGTAGCCTTGGATGGGTGGGCCGCTTTACCGCCCTTGCTGCGTAGCCCTGCGCCGCTGGCCGTGCCGTCGTGGGTAGAAGCCCTGCAGAATGCCCAACGCATGGGACTTCTCCGCCCCTGGCCTGTGCGGCTAATTTTAGTCCATCAATGGGGGCTAGCGCTTACGCCGCTGTGGTTTCAAGAGCCACGCACCGAATGGGAGCCCTACTATCGGGTGGAAGCGCCTCGGCTTTTCTGGGAGGGTGTGCGGGCCGTGTAAGCGGCCTTAGCGAAGAAGCGTAACGCTACCAGCCCGCTGAAAAGTCAGCGGCGGCCCTTCCCCATGAAAGAGATGGAGTTCCAGTAAGTAGAAATAGGTGCCTTCTGCGGCTTCTTGGCCGCGCCAGGGCTCTTGCCAGCCGCCTTGGAAGACCAGCTGACCCCATCTATCCCACACGCTGAGGCGCCAGCGGGCTATACCCGAGAGGTTGTATGGAACTAAGAGGTCATTGATGCCATCGCCATTCGGTGTGAAGACGTTGGGAATTATGCCCATGCAGGGGCGTGGCTCTACGCGAAGGGTGTCACAGACGCGCCAGCGCCTTTCCGGCTCGCAGCTTGTAGTATCGCGCACGCATACCACTACTTCAAAAGGCCTGCTCTGAAGGTAGCAGTTGAGCTGGGCGCAGAGACGCAGGCGGAGCGGGGGACCCTCCAAAGCCGTGAGGTGAAAATTAGCCCCATAGAAGAAGTCTTCCCGAAATGCCGGCCCTACGCCTTCCCAGCTAAGAAGCGCAAAGGTATCTGGGTCTATCACGGTGATTGCGTAGCACAGGCTGTCTCCGGTGATTTCCACGGCCCAGGGCGAAGGGCGATCGCGCTGGAGAAGCGGTGGCCGATTCTGAGGAAGTGCCTGAGGTCGTATCCATAGGGTTTCCCGAGCGGCGGGGGGTGGTAGGGCGCAGGGTGGCTGATTGGTACCCGTTACGATCAACGCATATAGGCTATCCGCCGAGAAGCCCTCGCAGGGCACCCGGAAGCACCAGAGCGTCACCACCGAATCGCCCCGCACCTCCTGAGATACGCGTTCAACGGCAAAAGGGGCATTTATGGCTACCTCATAGGTGCCGCCATTTGGAGCAGTATCCCGCAGTACCGTACGGAAGCAGTAGCGGTATTGATAGGTGGCATGAAAGGGCTGTGCTACAGTCCAAGAGGGCCCCTGAAGGTCAAGGGGATATACAAGCCGAGATTCTACCCGAAGCCACAGGGTATCGTAGCGGCGATGTACCTCGGCGCAGCTTACCGAGTCGCGAACCTCCGCGATAAGCTGAATAGTCTGGCTGAGGGCGCTACAACTGGGCTTTAGGCACACCTCAGCTTCCCATAGACCTCTGCCCTGCTGGGGGGAGAAAGTTAGCCCCTCCACTAAGGGGGGCTGCGCAGTAAGATAGAGGGTATTTCGGCTGGGAGGGGGGAGCGTATCCACTATACGCACGCGGAAACAGTAAAGGCTATCGGCTATCACGCGGAGGCTATCCTCGGCCAGAAAAGCCACTTGCGGTGGGGGATTAGTAGGGAAAGGCACCTGAAAAAGGAGGCTATCTCGCCATTCTGGGAATGGAGGGCAGGCGGTCTCGGCTACGCCGCGTAGGCGGAGGCGAACAGGATTAGTGAAGCCTTCACAACCAGCCTGATAGCAAAGCGTACCAAAGAGCGTGTCATTGCGCCAAGTAGTATCCAGCCGTACCGCTGCGGAAGGAGGCTCTAGGCTTAGGATGAGGTTGGGCGGGGGACGGGACGGCGTAGCCACAAGAAAAAATCGGCCGCACGCGATGCTGTCCAAAGCCAAAATGAATACTCCTCCCGCTTGGGGGAGATTGGGCGGTATGAGGTTACCCCTAATTGTCCGAGAGGGTGGCGCAAGCACGCGTACCCAAAGGGTATCCCGACTGGTAGTAACGCCGCATAGCTCGCTTTTCTGGGCTATGAGGATGACCTGAATAAGCCGGCCCGTATCGCTACAGGCAAAGCGGCCACAGATTTGCAGCCGTAGAGGATTGCCGCCTTGCACGACCTGGGCATTGAGGCCAGCGGGTAGGATAGTATAGGAGAGGGTAGCTGGCGGATTGAGGGGCGGGGCCGTGTCCCGAATTTCGGCTAAGAAGCAGAAGTGCTCGGCAGCAAAGATTTGGACGGTGTCGCCCTGATGGGGTAAATCCCCAGGCCAGAGGTTAGCCTGTGGCGGTGGGCTAGGCGCTCGGCAGGGCGCCACATAAAATTGCATATCCCGGCGAGTTTCCCCCAGGTATTCCCCATTCCGATATTCCTGTACGGCTATCGCTACCACATAAAGGCCCGGATTAGGCGCGTGGAGCCGTAAAAGCCCTGTGGTAGGGTCTATTACGCATAGCCCATTCGGGCCAAAAGGCTGTGTAGCGCTATAGCCCGGCGCATACGTAACCGTCTGATAGGGAGGGGGACCCATGGGGTTCTGGGGACTTACTACGGGCGATCCGCCCAGAGAGGGATGCATAGCTCCTTGGCCTTGGGCATTTAGGCTATGGTAAGCGGCTACAATACTATACACCAGCGAGTCGCCCTCCGGATCGCTAGCCCCGTGGTCAAAGTTGAACTCCCGTCCAGCACAGAGGAAAAAAGGCGGTCGCTGCCTAAAGCGGGGGCTAGAGTTACAGGGAGCTCGGCGCGCAGGCGGAATACGGGCCAAATAGGTTATACCCATGTACAGAGGATCTTGAAGATTGATGATGCTGGCGTTTCTACAGCAGCGGGCCCACGCTACATAGTACCCATCTAACCGAGGGGGGAGGGTAAGCCGAAAGCGATAGACCCCTTCTTCCAGACAGGTGCGCGGCCGCTGCAAAAAGCACGCCTCTACCCCCGCTGGATTCCACGGCTGACTTTGCGTAAGATTGATATTGTAGGTAGTATAAAGGGAGCCGTCGCCGCGAAAGACATGCAGTATGATGGGATTATCGTAGTTGGCCCCTTCTGGATCGGTACAGTCCCGGTAAAGCCAAAGTTCAAACTCGTATAAGCTTTGTTCTGGATCCACGCAGCGGTAGTAAAGATCAGCCCCCGCAATATGGCGCGCCATGCTCCACCCCTTCAGCAAGAGACCCAAGGCCAGGTACCGAATGGTCATTTGACAGATGGTTTGGGCTTCCCTTTCACCTCAAACAAATATAAGTCTAGCCTACTTTTGCGCAATGGCCTGGCGTATAGCGGTAGTGGGCTTTTTATGGGCGCAGAGCCCCCCTAAGCTAATCGTGGGGCTAGTAGTGGACCAGATGCGGGCGGATTACCTTCAGCGCTTCATCTCAGGAAAGAGTCGCGGTTTTGGACGCCTCCTGCAGGAAGGCCTTGTATATCTCAACTGCCATTATACCTATTTTCCCACCTATACGGCGGCGGGCCATGCTACGATTTACAGTGGGGCTTCGCCGGCTTTTCATGGGATTGTGGGAAATAGCTGGTGGGAGCGGAGCACAGGGCGGCTGCGCTACTGCGTGGAGGACAGCCTGACCACGCTAGTAGGACCTACCTCCTCGGAAAAGGGAGCCTCTCCACGCGCGCTTTTGTGCACTACCCTGGCGGACGAGCTGCGCTACGCCGCCCGCTACACAAATAAAACTATTGGTATAGCCCTCAAGGACCGTTCCGCCATCCTACCGATTGGATTTACAGGCTATCTGGCGCTGTGGTTTAGCACGAAAACAGGGGAGTGGGTAAGCAGCACCTACTATACGGATACCCTGCCAGCCTGGGTGGTCCGCTTCAATAGCCAGCGCTATCCCGATAGCCTTATGCGGCTGGGATGGCAGCCCAAGCGCCTGCCTCCTTGCGGCCGAGACGACCCCTATTACGAAGGCCATTTGCCCGGAGAGACTCAACCCACCTTTCCCCATCGGCTTACAAACTATGAAGCCCTTCTTTATACGCCTTGGGGCACTTGGCTAACCTTTCAACTCGCCCGATGGGCCATTACGGAAGAGCGCCTCGGCAAAGGTCCCTATCCAGACCTTTTAGCGATTAGCCTCTCCAGTCCCGACTTAGCCGGCCACCTCTTCGGAACCGAAAGCTGCGAACTGCGAAGCCTGTACGAAGAGCTGGACCGGCAGCTGGCGGATTTCTTAGATTTTCTCTTAAAGCGGTTTTCTAAGCAGGAGCTCTTGATATTTCTTACGGCTGATCATGGGGCTTCGCCTACGCCAGAGTATCTCAGAGAGCATAAAGTGGCTGCCGGGCGCTATCCTGAGGCGGTCTTAGTACGGGAAGCGCAGGCTTTCCTCCAACGGGAGCTACGCCTGCCAGATACCGTTCAAGTAGTTGAGCGATTTATCAATCAAAACTTCTACCTCTCGGGACGGCTGGGGTGGGAGCAGCGGCGGGAGGCAGCTCGCCGGCTCAAGGAGTGGCTTCTTCAACAGCCTCAGGTCCTTGCCGCTTATACGGCGGAGGAGCTGGCAGGGCGCGGCGGATGCTTCTACATCTTCCAAATGCTCCAGGCTGGTTTTCATCCGCAGCGCAGCGGGGACGTAATAGTGGTGTATGCGCCAGGATGGGTGGAACACGGCGGCTACACGCACGGGACTACCCATGGCTCTATTTGGACCTATGACACGCATGTGCCCCTTATCTGGTGGGGTGGGGGGCTGCGGAGCGAAAAGCGCTATGAGCGCGTGGGGATCACCTCCTTAGCACCGACTATATGCCTTTTGCTGGGTATTCCCTTTCCTTCCGCTAGTGTAGCGCCTCCCCTGGAGGAGGTTATCCGCCAGTGGCATCAGCCTCCGCCGCACTGGTACGAGGGAGCCGAAAGCGGCAACTAAAACCTAATCTAACTTGGGCGGCGGTACTCCAGAAGCAGCAGCCCTATGTCATCCAGCAGCTTCCGAAGGTGTAAAGAGTCTAGGCCGCTGTAAAAGCCGCGCAGGCGCAGGTCAGGGTCCACCAGCACAAGCGCATCGCTGTGTACTAAGCCTAATTCGCCCTTTGTAGTGTCGGGTAGCCTTCCAGTAAAAAGGAGGTAGCCCTCCCGAGCCAAGCGGTAAAGCGTGCTTTCCGGGCCTGTAACGAAGGTCCAGCGGTTCAGGTCGGCGCGGTATTTGGCCGCATACTCCCTTAGAACAGCGGGAGTATCGTGAGCGGGGTCTACGGTGTAGGAAACCAGTCGTACTTGGCTGGCGCGCCCCTGCAAAGCCTCTTGCAGGAAATACATCGACTGACTGAGCCTCGGACAAATTCCTGGGCAGCGCGTGAAAAAGTAGTTAGCCACATGAATCCAGCCTCGCAGCGAATCACGCGTGAAAGGAAGACTATCCTGTGTCCACAATCGGAAGTCTGGCAGGGTGTGCGGGGAAGTGCCCGTGCCCCCGACCGTAGAATCACCTATAACGGGCAGCTTGCGGTAGTGCGTTTTACCCTGCGAGAGGAAAAACCATAAAAAAAGGGGGAGGAGAAGGATAAGCAATACCCCCGCTATCCGAAGGGCTGGCCTCATCCGCCGAAAAGAAGCTGAAAGATCTTGACGCCCTCATACCATAGGGCTGCAAGCAGGGCTCCAAGGAGGATAAGGGGAGAAATGATGATATAGGCCAGCGTGACCCGCTCAAATTTCATGTGCATGAAATAGGCCGTGATATAAAAGGCCTTAGCCAGAGTCATCGCCACGAAGGTTACGGTTTTGAAAGTGCCCTTGGGTACGGTAAAAGCTACTACGAATTCGGCTACGGTAATGATAAAGAGGATGAGGAAGGGATACCAGACTTTATGCCAGAGGGTATGTTCGGTAGTGGCCATACGTCAGAGGAGGTAGAAGAAGGTAAATACGAATACCCACACTAAATCCACGAAGTGCCAGTAGAGGCCGATGTTTTCCACGCGATTGTAGTGGCCGATGCGGTCAAAATCCCCGCGCAGAATCTGAATGAGTACCACTAGGTTGAGGATGACGCCACTGGCTACGTGGGAGCCGTGGAAGCCGGTGATGAGGAAGAAAAATTGGCCGAATTGGGCCGCGCCGAAGGGGTTACCCGTGAGGGTAGTCCCACCTAAGATGAGGTGGGTCCATTCCCAGGCCTGGCAGCTTAGAAAGGTAAGCCCCCCTAAAATGGTATAGAAAAGATATAGGGCGGCGCCCTTTCGGTCTTTGCGGTGGCCAGCTTCTACGGAAAGCACCATCGTGACGCTACTTACAATCAGAATGAAAGTCATAAGGCCTACAAAGACCAAGGGATAACCATGCCCCAAAATAGGGGCTGCGTCAAATACCTTTTCGGGATTGGGCCAGTTGGGCGCTTTGAACCGAATAAAGCCATAGGCAATCAGAAAAGAACCGAAGGTAAAGGCATCCGAGAGGAGGAAAACCCACATCATGAGTTTTCCCCAGCTTACATTTCCGAAGGGCGACTTTCCGCCGCTCCAAGGAGCACTCAGCTCCGATGGTTGAGTAGCTACGACGGCCATATGTGTCAGAAAAGCTGATTCACCTGCAAAAATACAATAAGATATACCCACAGCGCACCTAAGGCATGCCAGAACGTACTGGCTAACCGGAAGCCCAGGTCGGTTTGCTTGGCTATCTGATAGCGGAAAGCCCGAAAGAGCCAGTAGCCTAAAACAATTAGGCCTGCTACTAAGTGGAGAGCATGAAGGCCAGAGAATACGTAGAAGTAGCTTACGGCTTTATGATTACCCGCAAGGAAAAGGCCATTATGGACAAGGAGGCGCCAGCCAATCACCTGACCAACGAGAAAGAACACCCCTAAGCCAAATGTAGCCATGAGCCCTACTTGAATTTGCCAGGGGTTATTGAGCCTATAGCCCCGGCGAGCCCAGAAGAGGGTATAACTGCTCAGGATGAGAAGGGTAGTATTGAGCCAGAAAACGCTGGGAATAGGAAAGGTTTGCCAGTTTTCGGAGAAGCGCTGAACGAGGTAGGCGCTGGTAAAGCCGGCAAATAGCATCGCCGTGGCGGCGAGGTAGAGCCACAGCAGCAATTCCGCCGGATGTAGACGTGGAGCGGCCTCTACCCGCTGATAAGCCATAGGCCGAGGTAAAAAAGCGCTAAATAGGCACTGAAAATCGGTATAAGATACCTAAGCGCTGGGGGAGGAGCAGAGGCTATTCTATAGAAAGTATAGGCGCTGAGGAGGAAGCTGAGGCTGAGTATCCACAGGGCTTTTGGCCAATCCAGAAAGGGGGTCCAGAAAAGGGCGCCTAAAAGAGGAAGCCCAGCGGCAAGTTGAACGGCCCGCTTGTTGGCTTGGGGGCGGTCGGGGCTAAAGGGGAGAAGCCAAATCCCCGCCCGCTGGTAATCCTGACGAGCCAGCCAAGCAATGAGCCAAAAGTGGGGAAATTGCCAAAGAAATTGAAGGGTAAAAAGCAGAGCCGGCATAAAGCTAAACTCAGGCTTTATGGCCCAGTAGCCAATGACGGGGGGCAGAGCCCCAGCCACGGCGCCTACGCCAACCGCCACTGCGCCGGCTTTCTTTAGGGGCGTGTAAAGAAAGACATAGATAAGCCAGGCACTTATGGCTGTAAGGGCGCAAAGCCAATTAAGCCTAGCTAGGAGGAGGACGCCGAGAAGCCCTAATAGGCCACCTACAGCTACCGCTTCCCAAGGACTAATCAGGCCTGAGGCCAAGGGGCGCTGGCGCGTACGTACCATAAGGGCGTCAATTTGCCGCTCCCAAAGCTGATTAGCTGCATTAGCTGAGCTAGTAATCGCATACCCCCCCAGCAGGACGCTAAGTATGGACCAGCCGTCAGCTACTCCCGCTAAGAGGGCTCCCATTCCAGCCGAAAATACTACCAGCACGCTAAGCCGAGGCTTAGTAAGCTGCCAATAGGCCCCAAGTCTAAAGAGAAGGCTGGGCGACAGGCTTGCGCGAGCTTCCATAAACCGAGTATTGGAAAAAGTAGAGCGATAGAAAGGCGGTATTAGCCGCTAGAAGCGCTATCCAGAGGTGTAAAATCTTGCCCAGACCCGTAAAGGCTATATAACGGAGAAAAGCGCCTAAGAGAACCTGAAGGGTCAGAAGAAGCGTCGTACCAATAGCCCACTGGCGGGCTAAAGGCTGCCGCACTGGCTCACGGTACAAGCGCCAGTGGTAATAAGCCCAAAGCGCTAAAACTACCCAAGAAAAGCTGCGATGGAAATAAAAGGTAGGGCTGTAGATAGCTGTTTCCCACCCGGCTTGATTAATGGCTGCTCGTACAGAGGCACCTGCAAGAATTTGGATAAGGAGGGCTGCCCAGCTAGATACACCTATAAGGTAGTAGCTGCGCCATTCCCCGCGCAAAGAGGCTTTTTCTAGACGAAAGGTTTGAGCCCAAGCGAGAAGGGTGCATAGAGTCAGCGCCAAGGTAAAAATCATATGGAGGGTGATAACGCGCTCGGCAAGGTAGGTAGCCACTACGCGCCATCCCAGAAGGGCTTGCAGAAGAAGAAGAAGAGGTAAAGCCGTTGTATAAAAGAGGAGACGGGTTTGGGTGCGCAGAAAGACCCAGCTGTAGGCTACCATTCCCAAAATACCTATACCTGCCACGACGGCTAAGAGGCGGTTGAGGTATTCGGCCCAGGTTTTGAGGGGGTCAAAGGGTTCGGCCAATTTACCCCCTACGGCGAAGCGCTGGCGGTAGTCTGGGGGGAGCTGGGACTCGCGCACGGGGGGAATGAGCTGCCCATAGCAGGTAGGCCAGTCCGGGCAGCCCATTCCCGCCTCTAAGATGCGCACCGTAGCACCCGCAAAAACTACGGCGAAAAGCAGGAGAAAGGTTACAAAGGCAAGGCGGCGGAAGCGCTGCAGGTGCCGCTCAAGCGGATTCATGCCTCGGGAGCCGGAGGCTTCTGGTTCGGTGAAAGAGCGGGAACTGGCTTAGGTTCAACGCTCACTGCCGCGGTTTCGCCTCCTGTATCCTCGCGTCGGTCTATAACGGTGCTAGGATCAAAATCCTCTTCCCACCAGCGCACGCCGCGCGCAATATCCTCATCGGAGATGTACTGGGGTATAAAATCCACAGGGGCGCCAGGTTTAGAGTAGTCATACGGCCAGCGATATACCGTAGGTAGGTTGCCTGGCCAGTTTCCATGGATATGCTTTACGGGGGCGCTCCATTCCAGGGTAGTGGCTTTCCAAGGATTCTGCGGCGCAGGCTTACCCCAGAACATACTATGGAAGAAGTTGTAGATGAATATAAGCTGGGCTGCTATAGTGATGAGTGCGGCTGTAGTCATAAAAACATTCAAATCCTGCCACTTACTGGTGAAGCTAAATTCGGTGAAGGCATAATAGCGGCGCGGCACCCCGCCAAAGCCCATGTAGTACATGGGGAAAAAGACTAGGTTAGCCCCTACGAAAGTAAGCCAGAAGTGTATGTAACCCAGCCGTTCATTCATCATGCGACCCCACAGGCGAGGGAACCAATGGTAGGTACCGCCAAACATCGCAAATACCGCTGAGACCCCCATTACTAAATGGAAGTGGCCTACGACGAAGTAAGTATTATGCAGAGGGATGTCTGTTGGGGCTACGCCTAAGAAGAAGCCCGTCAGGCCACCGCTAATGAAGAAAGAGACCGTTCCAATACCAAAGAGCATCGGAGTATTGAGGTGGATATCCCCCTTCCAGAGGGTGAAGATATAGTTGAATATCTTCATGGCCGAGGGTATGGCTACGAGGAGGGTCGTAGCGGTGAAAATGGAGCCCAGCAGCGGATTCATCCCTGTTACGAACATGTGGTGGGCCCACACGATGAAGGAAACAAAGGCAATCCCTAAGATGGAGATTACCATCACTTTATAGCCAAAGATAGGCTTACGAGCATGCGTGCTTATGAGCTCGGAGGTAATGCCCAGTGCCGGCAAAAGGACGATATACACTTCGGGATGGCCGAGAAACCAGAAAAGATGAAGATAAAGGAGGACATTTCCGCCTTGTTGGGGCAAAGCTTGGCCGGCGATGTAGATATCGGAGAGATAAAAGCTCGTACCTAAGCTGTGATCAAAAAGTAGGAGAACAAAAGCCGCTACTGCAGGCGGAAAGCTGAGAAGCCCAAGTACGGCTACCGTGAAGAGCGCCCATACAACTAAGGGCATACGGAAAGGTGACATGCCCTTAGTGCGCATATTTAGAACGGTCGTAATGTAATTGAGGCCGCCCATGAGTACCCCTACCACAAAGAGCACCAGCGCAATAATCCAGAGGATCATCCCTAAGCCTGAGCCGGGCATGGCTTGGGGTAAAGCGCTAAGGGGCGGATAGACGGTCCAGCCGGCTCCCGCTGGCCCAGTGCCCACAAAGAAAGAAGCCATAAGCACTACTGTACCCCAGAAGAAGAAGTGGAAAGAGAGCATATTGATGAAAGGGGAAGCCATGTCGCGGGCCCCTAGCTGAAGGGGAATCAGCAGATTGGCAAAAGTCCCGCTCAAACCGCCAGTCAGAAGCCAGAAAACTAAAATGGTTCCATGCATGGTTACGAGAGCCATGTAGAAATTCGGGTCCAAGCGGCCTTCCGGTGCCCACTTGCCTAATATGGTCTCTAAGAAGGGAAAGCTCTTATCCGGAAAGGCAAGCTGAAGCCGAAAAATCCCTGAAAGAAGGATGCCGATAAATCCTGATATAAAGCCTGTGAGGAGGAATTGCTTAGCTATCGTTTTGTGGTCTTGGCTGAAAATGTACTTTGTCCAGAAGGACTCGTGATGATGAGTGTGATGAGACTCGGATGTATGCAGAGAAGCCTCTGCTGTCGTTATATGATGCGCCGACATAGGTTATAAGGTTTGGGTTTTTTTATGCGAGGCTACAGAGGAAGGGGGGGTATAAGCCGGCTTGAACTGGCTCAGCCACTGCTGATACTCCTCCCAGGTTTCCACGACGACCTTCATGCGCATATTGTAATGCGCACCGCCGCAGAGCTGATTGCAGGCCAGCTCGTAGTCAAATTCCGGGTCTCGTAGCTTACGCCGCATTTCCTTCGTAGTGTAGAGGGGTACAAACTTCACCTGATTCGGCTGGCCCGGTACGGCATATACATGCGTCCGGAAGTGCGGCAGGTACAAGGAATGGAGCACGTCTTTAGAGCGTACCTGAATTGTAACCTGAGCGCCCACAGGAAGGTGAATTTCTTTGACAGGGGGCAGAATGTCGTCCTGCGCTCTTGGGTCAGTGAAATCTAAGCCTAAGACGTTCTCTCCACCTATCAGCTTATAGTGGTAGCGGCCGAGTTTGCCATCAGGCCCAGGGTAGCGCACCCGCCACTGAAACTGCTCCGCCACAGCCTCAAATTCCACCGTTCTCTGATTCGCCTGAGCGACTTGTCCATGTACGGGACTACTCCACACCCAGATTCCCCAGGTAGCGATTATCAAAACTGGGATAGTTATAGCTATAAGTACGGCTCGCTCTAAGCCGTGATGAGTGAGCTCATAGACAGCTCCGCCCGAGCGGCCATGATAATACCGCCATATCATGTAGAAAAGCAGGAGGTGTACTAAAATAAAGGCGGGATAAGTGAAAGATAGGGTAAAGTTCTTTAGGTTATCTATGGCGTGCCCATGGGCTGAGGCGGCCTCAGGGAGGAAGTTTGACGCATACTTGAAGCCGCTCCATAGAGCCAGAGCTATACCCCCCAAGCCTACAGCCAGCCAGAGACGCATATTTACCTTATCCCGGTCCCAGTCGGCAAAAGGATCATAGCCCGTGTACCGCACCACAAGCTGAACGAGACGGATGGATAAGAAAATAATTGCAATTGTCTCTATCCATACGATTTTCCACAGGAAACTATTCCAATCAAATGAAGACGTGGCAGCTTCTTGGAGGGCTATTTCGGTGGCACGTGCCCTAGCCGCCGCGCCAATTTGGGCCCACAGGAGACCCCCGCAGCTGAAGGCCCCCAGCCAACTTAAGCGAGCCATAACTGCTACAAAGTTATATAAACCCATTTCATTCCGAAGTGATGAAACGCCACATGCTCCCGTATCCCCCTCCATAACTGCTCTGGGCAACATAATTCCTTTAGGCCTGCGTTCCATTTGAGGGCAAGGGGCGATTTTGTATTTTGGGGCATGCAGCCACAGGTAGGGGTTATTATGGGAAGCGCGAGCGATGCGGCTATTTTGGATGAGGCGCGGGGGATTTTAGAGGAGTTTGGCGTGCCGTATGAATACACTATCGTTTCAGCGCATCGTACGCCAGATCGGCTTTGGGCCTATGCGCGTCAGGCGGCGAGGCGCGGCTTGCGCGTGATTATTGCGGGCGCTGGGGGGGCCGCTCATCTCCCTGGCATGGTCGCCGCGCTCACGACGCTACCCGTAATAGGCGTGCCAATCCGAAGCAAAGGGAGCCTAGAGGGGCTGGACTCACTGCTCTCTATTGTCCAGATGCCTAAAGGCGTACCCGTAGCCACCGTAGCCGTGGATAATGGAGCCAACGCCGCGCTGCTGGCTATCCGCATCTTAGCCCTAAGCGATGAGGCGCTGCGCCTTCGGCTGGAAAGCTACCAAAACCGCCTACACGAAGAGGCCCTACGCCCCCTGACGGAGGAATCCCACCGCTTCCATTATGTAGCTTTATGAAAGGCCTTCTTCTCTGGCTAAGTGCTATGACGAGTACGGATAGTTTAGCCGAGGCCACCTTTGGGGGCGGGTGCTTCTGGTGCACGGAAGCACTTTTCAAGATGCTGAATGGCGTAGTGGAAGTTTTTCCAGGGTATGCGGGCGGCCATGTGCCCAATCCTACCTACGAAGCCGTATGCACCCAAACCACCGGCCATGCCGAGGTCGTGCGCGTGCGCTTTCGCCCGGAGGCAATTAGCTACGAAACCTTAGTGGAGTACTTTTTCCTTACGCACGATCCTACCACCCCTAATCGCCAAGGCAACGATGTAGGGCCGCAATACCGCTCCGTTATCTTCTACCACACCCCCGAGCAGAAGGCTATAGCAGAGAAAGTCAAGGCACGCCTTGAGGCCCAGAAGGTTTTTGACAAGCCTATCGTAACGGCTATTGAGCCGCTGCACAACTTTTACCCAGCCGAAAAGTACCATTGGGATTACTATGCGCGCAATCCTGAAAAGCCCTATTGTACTTTCGTGATTGCGCCTAAGCTCCAGAAGGCTCGGGCTAAGTTCCAAGCGCTTCTCAAACCCGAAGGAAGGTAGTACCTTTGCGGCATGCGGCTTTTTGCGTTGGGGTGGGTGGGGGTGCTCCTGTGGGCCCAAAGCGAGCCCGTGGGGCTGGCCTTTTCCCTGCGGGTGCATAGCGGCGTAGGCGTAGGTACTTTCGGTAAGCTGCCTAACGACCTAAAAGCCGCCAACGCCTTAGGGAGTGAGTTTCGCATGAGTCCTTGGGCTACCACGGCGGGTGCCGGCGTAGAAGTGCTAATTGCGAAGAAATTCCTTCTCGGGGGTGGTTTTCAACTTCAGCACTATGACGCTTCCGAGACGGAGCGGGGGCTAGCCCGCCCGTATGCCCTCCACTACGGCGGCTACGCCGGCTACGCGCTGGTCAATCGGGATCTGTGGCTCTTTTATCCTTATGTCGGCTACTTTGCCGGCAAGTATGAGCTACGCTATACGAACTACTTCACCGAAAATATCTTCTTTGGCCGCAATCAGGAGCTTGAGCCGCTGGAAAGGCGCGTGTACAGTAGCAATTTGGGCATGGTAGAATTAGGGCTAGCGCTGCGGCGCTGGCGGCAGGATCAGGGTTTTTCCCTCATGTGGGGGGTAGATTTGGGAGGGTTTTGGGGAGTAGGGGGGGGTAGCTGGAGCCCTTCCGAGGGCCCTGCGCCGGAGGGCGTCAATCCCCCTCGCTGGGCTGGTGCCTATCTGCGCTTTTCGGTGGGCTTTAGCTACCTAAAACCTAGCGCAGCCTCTGAAACCACCTCGCCCATTCCCGCCGTCCCTCAAGAAGGCCAAAAGAAGAAGAAAAAGAAGAAAAAGAAAGAGGCTTCGGAGGGAGAGCAGTAAGGATTTTAGGCTTGGAGGCATTTTGTTGTAAAAGCTGATGGAGCTCCTTTCCGAGTCCCTTTTCTATGCGGCGCTGCGGCAGGTAGTAGACCCAGATTTGGGCAAGGATATTGTAGCGGCGGGCATGGTTCGGGGCCTTTCGTGGAACGCCGAAACGCAGCACGTAGCCCTTACCGTGCAGCTCACTACGCCGGCCTGTCCGCTCAAGGGGTACTTCACCGAGCGCATTCAAGCGGCTATCCGAGCGCAGGTAGGCGAAAATTGGCGCGTGGAGGTCCAGTTTACGGCGCCCTCCTTAGAGCGCGGGGCAGACACCCTCCCACAGATAGGAGCTATCATCCTAGTGGGTTCCGGCAAAGGCGGGGTAGGCAAATCTACCGTTGCGGTCAATTTAGCTGTAGCCCTTACCCGCCTAGGGGCTCGGGTCGGCCTATTGGATGCGGATATCTATGGGCCCAGCGTGCCGATTCTTCTGGGCCTTGAGCAAGCCAAGCCCTCGGTGCAGGAGAAGGATGGACGGCCCTACTTAGTGCCGCTTGGCAAGTTTGGACTAAAGGTAATGTCCATTGGCTTTCTTGTGCCGGCGGGGCAGCCTACGCCTTGGCGCGGCCCCATGGCCTCCAATACCTTGCGCCAGCTTCTCACCGAGACCCTATGGCCTGAACTGGATTACCTCATAGTAGATATGCCGCCGGGCACGGGGGATATCCACCTTACGCTGGCGCAGCAGTTTCGCCCGCAAGGTGCCGTCATCGTTACTACACCCCAGAAGGTAGCGCTTGCCGACGCTGAGAAAGCCCTCCGCATGTTCCAAATGCCCCTCGTGCAGGTGCCGATTTTAGGGGTTATTGAGAACATGGCCTACTTCTGGACGCCTCAGCTTCCTACGCAGAAATTCTATATTTTCGGCCGGCAAGGGGGCCATATGCTGGCACAGAAGTATAACGTTCCCTTTTTAGGCGAAATACCTCTTATGGAGGAGGTGGTAAGCCGAAGCGATGCCGGCGTCCCGGTAGCGCTAGAGGAGGGTACGCCTATGGCTGAGGCCTTTCTTAATGCGGCGGGTATGCTCGTGCGCAGCCTTGCGCGCCATAAGCATAACCTCGTGGCGGCCTCATGAGCCCCACGCTTCGTGACCTTGCGCTCTACTTAGAGCCTATTCGGGCGTATCTGGCTCTGGATGGGGGTGATGTGGAGCTACTTGACCTAAGCGCCGACGGGAAGGTACTCTACATCCGCCTGCTAGGAAGTTGCAAGTACTGTGACCTGAGTCCTACCACGATTCAGCTGGGTATCCTCCATCCGCTCAAGCGTCACCTCCCCTCCTTAGAGAGCGTAGAGGTAGTTACAGAAAAGTCCCTGCATAGGCCTTCGGATGAAGCGAACTAGCTATATTTGGTCCATGAGGCCCTTTAGCCTTTCTAGACGGCTTATTCTTTTTGGGCTTGCTGCGGGGCTGCCTATTTTCGGGGGCTGCGAGAAAGTAAAGCTTCCCCTGCCGGAGCAGCTTTCGGAAGCGGAGATTGTGGCAGGCCTCAAAGAGGCGCTCAAGGTAAGTACTGACACCACCGTGCGCCTACTTAATCGGCTGGACGGGTATTATGGAGACAGCCTAATTCGGATTCTTCTGCCGCCGGATGGCCAGAATGTGTGGCGCGCCATTGCGGCGCTGCCAGGGGGACAAGACCTTCTGAATGACCTCACCGTGCGCATGAATAGGGCGGCTGAGGAAGCAGCCGACGAGGCCAAACCCATTTTCTGGCAGGCTATTGAGGGCCTTACCATCACCCAAGGCATGCAAATCCTCAAAGGCGATAGCGTAGCGGCCACCCGCTACCTCCGTGAGAAAACCTACGACAGCCTCTACGTGCGCTACAAGCCGCGTATCCAAGAGGCCATGAACCAAGTCGGCGCTCAAGCCGCCTGGGAGGAGATTGTGAACCTCTACAATAGCTTACCGCTGGTAGAGCCGATTCAGAATCGGGATCTTTCCGCCTATGTGACGGAGCGGGCGCTCTATGGCCTTTTTCTCAAAGTCGGGCAGCATGAGACTAAGATTCGGCGGGATGTACGCTATCGGGTGACGGACCTCTTGCGTAAGGTTTTTGCCGAAGCGACAGGCTGATACCTCTATCTACCTACCTGCGGCTCAATAAGCCCTTCGTCGGAGATGTGTAGTCCGCCGCCGCCGAAGTCCTCTGCCGTGAGGCGTCGGATGAGATAAAGGGCTTCCTTCGTACTATCGGGTTCAGGTACCCCAGCCCGGATGCGCATGGGAATCATGCGACCACGTAGGAACTGCCCCTGCCTATCCAACTCTACCTCAAAAACCCCCGTTAGCCCATTCGGCCCGCGAATGTTGATCCCATTCACTACGATGAAATTTCCCAGCGAGTAGAGAATAAGGCGGTTTTTATACAGCTCCAGCCCGCGCAGCACATGGGGGCCGTGGCCTATTACCAAGTCAGCCCCCGCCTCAATTACCGCCCGCGCAAAGGCGCGCACATGGCCGCGATTTTCCCCGTAAAACATCTCTACCTGATCCGGCGTATGGATGCACTGGGGCCCCTCCGCCCCACCGTGAAAGGATACCACGACGATATCTACCTTTTCGGCTAAGGCTTTCACAAGCTGTACCGCACGGGGAATATCGCTGACCAGGTAGGAGCGGCCCGAAAAGCCGAAAGGAATCCAGCCTACTCGCACGCCGCGCACCTCGGTGATTTTCGTCTCTTGCTTGCCTAAAGCCGTAATGCCAAAGGACTCTATGAGCTGCTTCGTGGCCTGGTAGCCTGCAAGGCCGTAGTCTTCCGTGTGATTATTGTCCATGTGCAGGATAGTGTAGCGCAGGGCGGGTAGGAGGTCAGCGTTCTGAATAGGCATGCCAAATTCATAGCAGATGCCGCGCCGCCGCCCTTCCTCCGAACACTTAGAGGGCTTCTCGTGGCCGCGGATAAAGTTACCTTCAATATTCCCAAAGCGGATATCGCCACCTTCTAGGTAGGGCTGGAGGCGGAGGATGCGCGCCCGTAGGGATTCAGGCAGAACGAAAGTACCTAACATAAGGTCGCCGCTGAGCCGAAAGTGCAGGGTAGTTTCTGGCTGGAGGCTATCCTGGGCGCACAGGACGAGAAAGCTAAGCCCTCCTAAGGCCCACTTTCGCATGGCCGCGAAGATAGGTGCCTGAGCCCCTAAGCCTCATCTCCTTTGGACAAGCTGGAGGGCTATAAACGCTTTACTTCTCAGAAAGTGCTATTCACATTTTGTGCGCCCACGGTGCATTTGAGGAGGATTAGTAGGGCTTTACCGAGGCATGAAATAGCTGGTTTAGTACCTTTGCATCATGATTAGGTGTGTTTCGTTTGGTCTGGTAGGGTTAGGCTTGCTGCATGGGCAGAATGTAGGCATAGGCACGTCTCTGCCGCAGCGTCCCTTGCACGTCTATAGCAGTGCTAACCCTACCTACCTTCGCATTCAGTCCTCGGGCGGCTTCGGGGCCGCGGGTATAGAGTTCGTGAGTGATCCCATAGGCTCTCCCAATGAGTGGCGTCCAGCTTTGATTCAATCTGGCGATAATGGCAATTTTACGGGGCGGCTGGACTTCTACACGAATGGTACATCGGCCTTCAATCGGTGGGCTATGGTACATGGCATGACAATTGTAGGTGGGCGGGTAGGAATCGGCCTCACCAATCCTCACGAGGGTGCTAGGCTTGAGGTAGCGGGGAATGGGACGCAGGGCGTTATTCTGCCCTCCGTCTCCCTTAGCGCAGCTAATAATTGGTCTCCCTTATCCGGCCCGCCTCGAGATGGTATGCTGGTATATAACATCGCTACCTCCGGTATAGGGGCCAATCGCGTTACCCCGGGATACTACTTTTGGCAGGGCGGTCGGTGGCGCCGTTTTTCCGAAAATGGCTACAACGGGCTGGTCATGGGCGTCCTAAGCCCAAACCAGCAAGATATAACCACGAATGCGCCCGGTTGGCAATACCTGAATGCCTATATAGATCTCCCGCCCGGCCGTTGGATGGTTTTTTCTACTCAGCTTCTTCGGCTGCCAAATCTTAATGTTTTGCCCTCTGGGCAGAGCATTTGGGTAAGGACGACTTTTTCGGACAACTCTACCTGGAGTGGCATATCGCCGGACATAGTAGGGGCGCCGCTCTTTAGTGGCGTATTACCGCCTAGCTGCGTGTTCGCTATCTTGACCGGTCAGGTGCTTATTCATAATCAGGGTACAACTACTAAGCGGTACTACTACTTCGGCCACAAGGATCCCGTTGGCGGTACCACCGAAGCTATACGCAACGTAGGTACCTCCCTGCAGGGTGAAAATCAACTTTTCGCCGTGCCAGTGGACTGAAGCCTCCTAAACAAAAGCTAAGCTCTAGGAGGCTTTTGCTCAAATCCTTCCATGAGGTAGGGTATCATACTTTTGCGTTGTGCTTACACGCCTAGTAATCCAGAACTTCAAGGGCTTCGTTAATGCTGATATAGAACTGGGGCAGCGCGTGATCTTTATTGGGCCTAATAATTCAGGCAAGACCTCAGCCTTACAGGCGATTACGCTCTGGGACGTAGGGGTAAAGAAATGGCTAGAGCGTCGCGGCAGTGCTTCAAAGCAGAAAGCCAAAAGAGAGCGCACGGGCGTAACTATAAATAGACAAGACCTTCTAGCCATCCCTATTCCTTCAGCTAAGCTGCTTTGGCGGGAGCTCCATGTGAGGGAGAGTCTCAGCTCTGGTCTTGAGCGTCAGACTCAGAATGTAAGAATCTACATTCAGCTAGAAGGGGTGCATGAGGGGAAAGAATGGAGACTAAAAATGGAATTTGACTACGCTAATGAGGAGTCCCTGTACTGCCGTCCTTCAAGAGAAAGTAATGAAGAAGTAGAGGTTCCACCACATTTACGATACCTAACCGTAGCTTACCTACCACCTATGTCTGGATTGGCGGCGCGGGAGGACCGGCTGGAAATGGGGTCTATTCGTGTGCGCTTAGGGGAGGGGCGCACGGCTGAGGTCCTGCGTAATCTTTGCTGGCAAGTCTTTGAGAAGGATAGGCAAAAGTGGAGCCACATTAGAGAGAATATTGAGAAGCTCTTCGGCTCTAAGCTTGAAGATCCCATATATATAGCTGATCGAGGTGAAGTAGTACTTCACTATCGCAATCGTCAAGGTACTAAGCTAGATATATCTTCAGCTGGGCGAGGAGAGCAGCAAACCCTTCTTCTCTTGAGCTTCATGAGCCTATATGAGGGTGCCGTACTTCTTCTGGATGAGCCCGACGCACACTTGGAAATCCTTCGGCAACGGCAGATTTATGATATTCTCTCTCAACATGCGGAGAAGACAAACACGCAGATTATCGCAGCAAGCCATTCGGAAGTAGTACTCAATGAAGCCGCTCAAAAGGATGTCGTCATAGCATTTGTAGGGAAGCCGCACCGGATAGATGATAGAGGTTCGCAGGTAGCCAAATCTCTAAAGGATATTGGCTTTGAGGCGTATTACTTGGCTGAGGAGCGAGGATGGGTGCTGTACTTAGAAGGTTCTACCGATTTAGCTATTCTCCAAGCGCTTGCTAAAAGATGGGGGCATCCTGCCTTTGAAGTCTTGGAAAGTCCCTTCGTGCATTATGTGGCCAATCAGCCTAATAAGGTATACGAGCACTTCTACGCGCTACGCGAGGCTAAACCTGACTTAGTTGGCGTAGCTATCTATGATAAATTAGACAAAGAGCTGCCTTATAAAGAGGGCCTTGTGGAATTTATATGGAAGCGACGTGAAATAGAAAACTACCTATGTGAGCGTGCGGCACTCTTACGATATGCGAGGGATAGGTGCGAAAAAAGCTACGGAAAAGACTCTCTATTCAGCTCAGAGTGGGTGAAGTACATGGAGGAGACTATAGCAGAAGTAGAAGAAGCCTTGAAGATGCTGGGCAAGGACCCGTGGTCTCCTGAGCTCAAGGCAAGTGAGGAGTTTCTAGTGCCCCTATTTCGTCGTTTCTATGATCGGCTAAATATGCAGAATGAGATGGAGAAATCCAATCTACATCTGCTAGCCTATTTTTTAGAGCCTGAGGAATTTGACCCAGACATCCAGAAAGCCTTAGACCTCATCTACGAAGTTTCCCAGAAGGCTCACCCTGTGGATAGAATTTAGCTCAGCTCCCGCAGGCTCTCCCGCATCGCCTCCAGCTCCCGCGGCGTTAGGCCCCAGAGATTCGCCACTGCTTCGTCAATTTCAGCTTCTATCTGCTCAAGCTGAGCTGTATTTCCTGCCTCAACAGCCCCATGGGCTGCTTGAGAAAGGCTGAGAAGACGCTGATGTAGAGCATTATTTGCCTCAAACTCAAGAAGGCTGATCTTCTGAATTACATGAGGAGCAATCTGAGTCTGAATAAAGAAGCCACGAATATAAAGCCGAACTACCGATGAATTCAATAGAGCACATAAATAGTGGGCCTCTTCTGAATTTCTACATGGTATGAGCATAACTTTCTCATTGGGTACAATAGGCTTGCCCTCCGAGGATCCCACGACGGCCACAGTAAAATCGGATGATATGTACTGCCACACCACCTTCCACGGAGCGAAGGTATAATCGCCCACATTGAACATAGAGTAAAAGGGGCCTGTCTCTACAATATGTCCGCTTTTTTTATCCTTGCGGGTAAAGTAGCGCTTGAAAGCTGCCCGAGCGCGCAGCATGGACTCAAAGTGCTTGAGATAGCCATAGGTGTGCGGGTAGGTGAGTTGCATTTCGTTTTCGGGGATGGCTTTCAGCCCCATGCCTTTGCGATGCGTCAAAATAATCCATGCGGAAGGTTTAGCCTGCCAACGCTGAACATCACGCCCCCGCAGGAGAGGGTAGACTAAGTCGGGCTCTATTACTTCAGTAACCTTGCCTACCTTTATTTTGGCGTCCTCCGTTAGATTCTGGACTATTATCAATCCATCGGGCCGCTTATCCATAATCTCAATCCAAAATACTCCATTCGTACCGCCAGTATAGGCCCCTGCTCTAGCCGTATAGGTGGAACTTCCCGCCACTTTACGGACGGCCTGGTGAGCTTCTTTTCGGAGCGTCAGCCAGGGCGAGGTAGGGTCTTGTGGGTCTATGGGTTCGGCTAGGAGCTCTGAGCGCTCCGTAGCTTCTTTTACTTCTTCTAAGAGGCTATCGGGCGTAAAATTTACATAGGGGCGCTTACGCCAGAATATGTAGGTGACGGGATAGGTAGTAGGCTTACCTTTTTCCAGAACGATAGTGGCTGTGCGGTTGCTGGCACCCTCAAAAGGCTGGAAGGAGGAGAGGTCCTGCACTTCCTGCACTTTGAGGGGGGTGCCATCAGGTAGGCGGAAGCGCCGAAAGCCCTTGCCTCCGCCTATGGTCTTGAAATTGCTCTGTGTGATAACGAAACCGAGCCGTCCTCCTTCCTTCAAGAGCTTGTCGGCTACTACGTAGGTCATCAAGGTGGAAATATCATCTTTGGATTTGCCTAAGATAGCTGCAAAGCCCTTGTGCGGAAAAAGTTCATACTTGCTCCACAAAGGTGCAAGATTCTGCCGGTACTTATCCGGCAGGTGTTCCCAGTTAATCCAAGGCGGGTTTCCGACGATGTAGTCAAATTGGCCTACGGCTAAGGGGGCGAAGTTATTTTGGAGAAGGCGCGCCCAAAGGCCGTTGAGCCCCCGCCGATGAAGCTCTGAAAGGGTTTCATACAGAATTTCCACCCGACGGCGGTCTCGCGCTTCCCACTTAAGGCCTCTAAGGCTAGGCTCATCGCCTAGGTGGTGCAAAAAAGACGCTGCAGTTAGCCCTTTCTGCAGACACCCCTCTACTAATTTGCAGAAGGAGTCAAATCGCTTGGGCTTACAGAGCATTTCGGGTATCTCAAACGTACCTACTGCTGTATGGAACTCATAGGCGCCGGCGGTAAGGAGCGTTTCCCCTTCGGCGGGCTTGCGCACCGAGTCCGATAGGTAGACGGGAATCACAATCTTGTCGCGCCGATGCGGAAGAAGGTCTAAAATGGCTAAGAGGTAATTTACCCGAGCGGTGATAACGGCTAGGGGGTTGAGGTCAAAGCCTACCACATTTTTTAGAAGAGCTTCAAGTAGGTCTCCCTGCTGGATGGTAAGCCTTTCGCCGAGCTCGCGCAGGCGGGCCAAAATCTGCACTAAAAAGGTGCCCGAGCCGCAGGCCGGATCCAGCCAGCGTAAATGGAGGACTTTTTCATAAAACTTCTCTTCCGTAAGCGTGGAGGGTTCGGTAAAAATCTCTGGCGCTGTCCGTTCTAATAGGTGCTGCGCCAGCCAATCGGGCGTGTAATATTCACCCAGATTATGCCGTATGACGCGTGGGAGGAGATAGTGGTAGAGCTTTTTGAAAAGATCCCGGCTTTCCTCGGGGACAGTTGCTAGGGTAGTGGGGTCGTACCTATCCAGCTGCTGCAGAAGCTGGCGAAGGCCATTTTCTATTTCTTTATTCCACGCGTACAGGTACCAGGCAAAGAAGTCGCCTTCCAAAAGGTTTTGTAGGCCATAGGTGCGGAAAATATCGCCGTGTTCCATCTCCTCCAGCTTTTGGCGTAGCCTTCCTCCCTCCAGAGCTAGCAGCTCCCCAAAAGTGGAAACGCTTAGAATCCCCCCTCCATGCCGGCGAAGCGCCAGCCAGGCGATTAGCTTGACTAAAAGGGCAAAGTAGGTGTGTAAGACAAAGAGGATTTGCTGGGCCTCCTCCGCAGTCTCGGCAGGAAGTCCGGCTTTATCAGCCCACTTCTTAATTTTCTCCAGCTTACGGCCGCCAAAGGCCTCTGAGTATTCAATGGATTCGCTGAAAAAGGTAAGCCACTGCCGATAGAGGTTATCTACCATGGAGGGCTTGACCGCCAAGGCGTGGCGAAGTCCTTTCAATAGGGCCTGAAGGATATCCTGAACGGCAGGCTGGTCTATTCCAAAATCTCGCTCAAGGTTTTCGGGGGTAAAGGCCAAACCGCTTCCAATACCCGCCAGCCACCTCAGCATGCGCTGTAAAACTTGAGGGTTCAAATTCATCGGCGGCTCTACCTGAAAAATTTTTTCCTTGTAGCGGACAAATACAGCCCTTTTTCCATCTAGAACCACACCTGCTACTCGGCGAAACTTCCTCTTATTGGCCAGCTCCTCAAGGTACTTTTTGAGCTGCTCTACGGCTTGATGGGTGGCTGGATGCGCTAGGGCACTTCCCAGTACGCCGGGCGGCTTGTACTCTATGACAAAGCTGGCAAAGATGGCATCGGCGCGCCCAGAAGCCAAGGTGTATTCCAATTGGCTGATTCCTTTTAGTCCTATTTCCTCGCAGAAGTTCTCCAGTACTGGATCTACTATTCGGCGGAGCTCGGCTTCGTTTCGTATGGAAGGTAGCTTGCGCTGTAGCTTCTCGTAGAGCCGCTGAGCGTGCTTTTGAATAGACTTCTGAAGAGCATCTAATGCCGCAGCCGACATAGAGACGAATTTAACTAACCCCCCTCGTTATCGGCGGGTCGCGGGTATAGCATAGCCATAATCCACCTACTTCAAAGCGCAGCGCAATCCCAGCTAGACTTTCTTCACTTGGGCTTCGCCATACAGGCCTGTAAACTTGGCATGTTTGAGAGGGTATTGCCGGTAAGATAGTTGGAGTAGTGAAGCTTTTTGTTTCGGCCTTCGGGGGTGGGCTGGGGGTTAGCGCCTTCCAGCTCTAAGAGTATCCGATGGCCGAGTAGGAGGCTGTACCGCCGCTCTAGCTCCTCTCGCTCTCGGTGAGGAAGGTTTAGCGAGAAGGGTAGGAAGGGCTTTCAATCCTACTGAAAGTGAGGCTGAGGCCGTAGCGGGTGACCTAGGCGTCGTAGCTGGGGCTGCGGTAGAGGTAGAGGACATTGGGGGCCATTGACCTTTGTTTTCAATGAAAAGGCTGCGACTTACTCGCCAAAGGCAGCACTGGCTGCGGCGTCCTGAGCCCACAGGAAGGGACCAGCCCCAGGCTGATTGGGCTAAAAGGGTGCCTCCCCCTTAGGCTAACTCGTTTGGGCTAAGTTATAGCTTGGCCTCTGATGTCCGACTCCCTTCGGCTTGCTCTGGAAGAGCCGCTAAGTGCCCTAAGAGCCCAGCGGCTCCTGCCCTCTCTTACCCGCTGAAGGGGGGGATTGGAGCTTGCTAATAGCCAGTTTCCTCTGAGTAGCGCCCTTCCCGCTTTCCAGAAGCCGTCCCTGAAAGGGGCTACTCGTCTTGGTAGGCCTTCTGAAAGG
>JBCNVK010000007.1:0-122047 GCA_039630245.1 Bacteroidia bacterium | reverse complement strand
GACGGGCGCCCTTACTGGCTTCGCCTCTACATCACCCCTCTCACCAATGAGATGAATGAGGTGACGCACTTCATTGCGATTGAGATGGATATAACGGAAGAGAAGAGTCGGCTTAAGGAGCTTGAGACGCAGATGCGGGATATAGCTGATGCGCAGCGGTATGCGGCGCGTATCTTTCAGCGTTTCTTGCCGCCTGTAGATAGGCTCAAGGCTTACTTTAGCGAGGTAGCGATTTGGAACGAGCCCCTTCAGGAGATGGGAGGCGACTTTTACTTCTACTCGCCCCAAGAAGGCCAAGTCATGCTGGCGCTAGGGGACAGTACGGGGCATGGCGCTGCAGCGGCCCTTATCAGCGTCTACGCTCTGACTGCCCTTGCCGGCTTTACGAAGAGCCGCTTCGACCGAGGCTTAGAGGAACTTTACGATGAGCTCTTAGGGGGGATCATTTTCTCCTCTGAGGGGAAAGTGGCCCAGGAAGGCTTTGAATTGGCTCTACTCCGCTATCGGCTGGAAGACCAAACGCTGGAATACTTGGGTGCACGGCGCCCTTTGTGGATATTCCGACGAGGTGAGTTATATGAGTTAGAACCGGCTCGCACGGATGTAAGTAGGGCGCGTCCAGACCTCCGTCCATCGCTGCATAAGCTAACTCTCCAGAAAGGCGACCGCCTCTACCTTTTCTCTGACGGGATACCGGATCAGCTCGGGGTGGATAACAGAAAGTTTTCCCTTGGCCGCCTGCGCAGTTTCCTCCAGTTCAATCAATACCTGCCCCTCTCGGAGCAGCTTACGCTGCTTCAGCAGGCGCTCAAGCAGTGGCAAGGAAGAAACCCTCAGACAGATGACCGGCTGATTATAGCCTTGGAGGTTTAGAAGTAAAGGGGTAGGAATGGGGTGACGCGAAGACCTTTAGGAGCAGCACTACTGTGGCCTCACAGATTGCTCCCTCCGATGAAATACCTATGGGAGCTACTAGCTCAGAGAAAAGATATTAGCCCTGCACCTAATCTTTGAGGTGCAGGGCTATCGTTTTACCTAAGCCTATAAGCAAGACGCCAAGTAGGCAGGCTCAGTAGCGATACCACTCAGGCTTATAGGGCCCTTCGATGGGAACGCCTATGTAGGCCGCCTGCTCGGGGGTAAGCGTATCCAGTTCTGCGCCCAGCTTTTCTAGGTGCAGGCGAGCCACCATCTCGTCGAGCTTTTTAGGTAGGGTATATACTTTAGGCTCATAGAGATGGCCGCGCGTCCAGAGCTCTATCTGGGCTAGGACCTGATTGGAGAAGGAGCAGGACATGACGAAAGAGGGGTGACCTTCCGCACAGGCTAAATTCATAAGCCGGCCCTCAGCTAGGACGATGATTTCCTTGCCTTCCACATTGTAGACATCGACATAGGGCTTGATAGTGTATTTGGTGTGGCCGTAGTGCTTATTGAGCCAGGCCACATCTATCTCTAAGTCAAAATGGCCGATATTGCCCACAATAGCCTTGTCCTTCATAGCTAAGAAGTGGCGGCCTACTACTACGTCGCGATTACCAGTGGCGGTTATAATGATATCGGCGAGGGGTACGGCGTTGTCCATTTTCATTACGCGGAAGCCATCCATTACGGCTTGGAGGGCGCAGATAGGGTCTATCTCGGTTACGATAACTTGGGCGCCTGCCCCAGCGAAGGCTTGGGCGGTGCCCGCTCCTACATCTCCGTAGCCAGCCACTACTACAGTTTTACCCGCAATCATTATCCCCGTGGCGCGCCGGATAGCATCTACGGCAGACTCGCGGCAGCCGTAGATATTGTCAAACTTGGACTTAGTAACCGAGTCATTTACGTTGATGGCAGGGAAGGGCAACTTACCTTGGGCGGCATATTCGTAAAGGCGACGCACACCTGTAGTGGTTTCCTCTGATACGCCGCGGATGTGACGCGCCAGTTCAGGATACTTATTGATTATCAGCGCCGTAAGGTCGCCGCCGTCGTCTAATATTAGGTTTAGGGGGCGATCGGGGCTACCGAAAAAGAGGGTTTGCTCTATACACCACCAGTACTCTTCTTCGGTTTCGCCTTTCCAGGCGAAGACGGGGATACCCGCTGCGGCTATAGCAGCGGCTGCATGATCCTGAGTGGAGAAAGGATTACAGGAAGACCAGCGTACTTCTGCGCCTAGCTCTACGAGCGTCTCAATTAGGACGGCGGTCTCTATGGTCATATGCAGGCAGCCCGCGATACGTGCCCCTTTGAGTGGCTTTGTATCGCGGTAGCGCTCACGCAGAGCCATGAGGCCAGGCATTTCCGCTTCTGCTAGGCGAATCTCGCGTCGCCCCCACTCAGCCAACGACAGGTCGGCTACCTTGAAGTCTTGTGTAGTGGTCACCATAGCTTGACAAAGGTACAAACATAATTCCGTGGAGAGACTCCCGATAATTTTGCGCCGTGCGTTGGGACCTTGTGCCGCGTGGAGAAGTTTGGCGGAAGCGCTGGGGCGAATTGGTAAGAGGGGGGCGTTTGCCGGCGGCTTCTCTCTGGATAGGTCCAGAAGGTGTAGGGAAGACCTTAGCCGCCTGGGCGCTTGCTCGGGCGCTATTATGCGAGCGCGGCGATTTTGTAGGGGCTTGTGAAGCCTGCTCGAGCTGCCGGGCTACTGCCCAGTGGCTTCATCCCCACCTGCTGGTGGCCATTCCCCTGCCAGCGGAGGTTTCATGGGAGGAGGGGCTGGCTCGGTGGCGAGCGGCCCTGCAGGCCAATCCCTACCTGACTTTCGGGGGATGGCTACGAGAATTGGGTTTGCGCACCTCAGCGCGTCTATCTATCGGGGTAGAGGTAGTGCGCCGGCTGCAAGAGCGCCTAAGTTTAGCTCTTACAGCCTCCCAGTGGCGTGTAGTAGTATTTTGGCACGCTGAGACTCTTACCCGTCAGGCCTCTAACGCGCTTCTCAAGCTAGTGGAGGAACCCCCTGCACGCACTTTTTTTCTTTTTCTTAGTACCCGTTTAGAGGCTCTGCCGATTACGCTACGCTCGCGCTGTCAGGTTTGGCGATTTAGTCCTCTCTCGCCACAGGAGCTGGAGGCACTAGCCGGTACGGCGATACCTCCGACCTTGCTTCCGCTGGCCCAGGGTAGCTTTGGGCGGCTGAAAGAAATTCTGGCCGAAGGTGGTACAGCTTTCCTTCAGCCTGTGCGGGAGTGGCTGCGGGCGCTTTGGGCGGGCCACGCAGAGGCTCTCCTAGCCCCCTTAGAGAGCCTGGCTAAGAGTCCTCAGCTTTCGGAGCTCCTTCTGGGGGCGGCTTTCCTTGTGCGGGCGCATCCTCACCTCACCCCTTTTGAAAAGGCCTACGGCATGGACCTTCTCCTGCAAGCGGCTGATGAGATAGAAGCGCACATCCAGCCGCCATTGGTGCTGTGGCAGACTACCCTCGCTCTGTGGGAGGCATGGCGGGGGGAGAAACCTCCTCCGCTGGCTTGGTTGGGGCGAGAAGTTTCTTCCTAAGCTTTGCTTTATTCCAGCGCAGCCATAGCACCCCCCATATGGCCTCTTGGACGACTTGACGGGACATCTTAGAAACGCCAGCCACCCGTTCGGTGAAAATAATAGGCACTTCCACTAGGCGCGCTCCCGCTAAGAAAGCCTTATACTTCATCTCAATCTGGAAGGCATACCCCTTGAACCGAATAGGGGTCGCCGACAGGATACGACTGAGAAGCGCCCGCCTGTACCCTACAAAGCCGGCCGTAGGATCATAAATCGGCATGCCCGTGATGAGCCGCACATACCAGCTGGCCCCGTAACTGAGAAGAATGCGACCTAAAGGCCAATTTACCACATTGATCCCGCTAAGGTAGCGCGAGCCTATCGCCATATCTGCGTCTTCTAAGGCCTTAGCCAGAGCCAGAAGGTAAGTGGGCGAATGGCTAAGGTCGGCATCCATTTCGTATATGAACTGAGCGGAAGTGTGACGCAAGACCCACCAAAAGCCCGCCTCGTAAGCTCGGCCTAATCCTTCTTTCTGGGGCCGCTGAAGTATCTCTACGACAAATTCAGGGTAGGCGACACGGTATTCTAAGGCTAGCCGCGCCGTGCCATCGGGCGAGTTATCATCCACTACAAGTACGGCAAAGCGCTGGGGCAGCTGGCGAATAGCCTCTAGGACTGGGACAATGTTTTCGGCTTCGTTATAAGTAGGCAGGACTATCCAATGCTCAGGCGGCATCGGCCAGCTCTAAGGAAAGAATTTCATCGCAGTAGGCTTGGGTCTCGGGCCTATGAGCCACGAGTAGTACAATAGCGTTCTGAGCTAAGTAATGCAAGCGGTGGTAGATTAGGCGCTCTATTTCGGTGTCTATGTGGGCGGTAGGCTCATCTAGGAGCCACAGCACAGGCTGGCGAAGGGCAGCCCGCCACAGGGCTATGAGTTGCCTTTCGCCAGCGGAGAGCGTATTTCCGCCGGACCCTATAGGCATGCTGAGGTCCCAGGCGCGTACGTAGTCGGCTATGCCTAGCCTTTCGGCGGCGGCCCATAGCTCGGCATCGGTATAGGTGGCGTAGAGCGTAAGGTTCTCCCGCAGAGACCCTTCAAACATTACAGGTTCCTGTGGGATGTAGGCGATCAGGTGGCGCAGTTTAGCCCTGTCCCAGTGGGAGAGCGGCAGGCCCCCCAGCTTTATTAGGCCTTTTTGGGCTTCATAGTAGCCCAGTAAGAGATAAAAGAGAGTACTTTTGCCGCGTCCCGTAGGTGCTGTAAGCCCATACACACTGCCCGGCTCGAGCGATAAGGAAAGGTTCTGAAAAACTACCTTACCCTCTGGGTAGGCAAAGCTAAGCCCTTCAATCTCTAGCGTATAAGGGGGTGGTAGAGTGGGCGTCTTACCTCCCTGCGGCTCTTCCCCTGCTTGATGGAGAAGGCGGAAAATGCGGTCGGCGCTTACTAAGCCCATCTGTAGGCTATTTACTTGGTCAGCGATGATGCGGAAAGGTCGGAAGAAAAGCTGCTGATAAAGCGCAAAGGCTATCAAGGTGCCTAGGGTGGTTTCCCCCCTATATACCCAGTAGGTGCCAGCTAAAAGGACAGCCGTAAGCCCTATCAGCGTAACCGTCTCCATAGCAGGGAAAAACCAAGCAAAATATCCCACTACGCGCCGATAGCTGAGGTAGTAGAGCCGGTTGAGGCGGTGGAAGAGCCGCTGGAGCATCCCATCAGCTCCCAGGCTTTCCGTAGTCTCGCGGCTCTGAAGAAAGTCCTGAAGAAACCCATTCGTTTGGGCAATGTAATAGCGTACCCGGATGAAGCTTTCCCGAATTTTCCGAGAGAAGTACTGAGAAGTGAAAAGCCCAATTGGTAGGGTAAGTAGAGTGATAACGGCTAAGCGTAGGTCCAGAAGAAGCATAAGAACCACTAGAAAGAGAAGCTGGAGAAGCTCGCCGGCTATTACGAGAAGCGTTTCGGCTAGCGTACTTTGGAGGATTTGGGTATCTGTAAGGGTGCGGGTGTAGAGCATGCCCGAAGGGTATTTTTCCAAGACAGGTATGGAGAGGCGCAATACTTTGCTGAAAAGGGCGTGGCGTAGCTCGGCCACGACAGCCCAAGCTAGGCGCTGAGTAAGCAGCGCTTGGAGACGCTGGAAGCCAGCCTGAAGAAGTACCACCCCCACCAGAATAAGGCCCCACATAAGAATCACAGAAAGGCTGCCTTCCCGCAAGGGATGGTCAATTACATAGCGGTAAAGGTAGGGGCGAAAGGGCTGGAGAAAGGCCGTGAGGATGACTACGCCTAAGGCTGCCAAGAAAAGCGGACGCGGCTTGGCTAAATAGCGCAGAAGTGTAAGGGCGGTCTGGAAGGACTTCATGGGCAGTACGATTAGGGCAGATAGAGGCCAAAACAATTCTCAAGCCGCAGCTAGCGGAAGGCCTTCATAAAGGTTTTCTAGCTTAGTGCGGATATACTGGATGTAGTATTGGACGGAGAGCGGTTCGCCTGTAGCTTTCTGACAGAGGGTCTGAGAGTCCCAAAGGGCGCCGTGGGCGTAGATGTTTTTCTGCAGCCACTTGAGCGGGAAGGTGGCATCGCCCTCAGCTAAGGCTTCCTCCCACTGGGGATTTTCGCGGCTCATCGCCGCAGCAAACTGCGCCGCTAAGAAGCTCCCCAAGGAATATGTAGGAAAGTAGCCCAAATTGGCCATTGACCAGTGGATATCTTGAAGAACGCCTTCACGGTCGTTTGGCACGGTGAGCCCGAGGTAAGTAGCCACTTTCTCATTCCAAGCGAGGGGTAGATCAGGTACGCTTAGTTCCCCGCGCAGCAGCGCCCGCTCTAACTCAAAGCGTAGAAGAATATGCAGATGGTACGTTACCTCATCCGATTGGATGCGAATAAGGTGTGGCTGGATTTTATTCACCCGGCGTGCTAGGGTAAGGGGGGTATAGGCGCTTAGCCAGCTCGGCTGGTAATTAGGCAGAATGTGGGCTTGCATAAACTGCCAGAAGGGCAGACTGGCTCCGACGTGATTTTCCCAGAAGCGCGATTGGGATTCATGGACGCTAAGGGAAGCGGCCATGGAAATAGGCCAACCTATAGGCTCGCGCGCAAGGCCTTGTTCGTACAGCGCATGGCCCATTTCATGAAGGCCTGCACTCAAGGCCATGGTAAAATCATTCTCATCTATGCGGATAGTAAGGCGCACATCATCGGGTGAGAAGCCCGCACAGAACGGATGGGCTGAAAGGTCTATCCGACCTCGGCTGAGGTCATACCCTAAACGCTCAAGGACGGCACTTACCAGTTCCTTCTGAGCTGCAGCCGGTAAGGCTAGCGGTGGCCCTTCCAGCTCGTAGCCCTGATAGGTATGTAGCGTCTCTAAGAGAAAAGGCTTGAGGTCGCTGAAGAGCTGCTCTAACTCACTTATAGTTACACCTTTTTCGTAGAGGCGGAAAAGGGCTTCGTAGGGCTCGCGGTCGTAGCCTAAGGCCTCGGCTTTCGCACGCAGAAGGTGGAGAAGCTTAGTTAGGTGGGGTGCAAAGCGGCTGAAATCCGAGGCTTGGCGCGCTTCCACCCACGCGGCTTTGGCTAAAGTTACTTCTTCGGTCAGCTCCTGAATAAGCTTCGGAGGAATTTTTACGATTGGCTCTAAGTCTTCCAGAAGAATGGCTACACTTTGCTGCTCCTCCGGGGTAAGTTCAGGATGTTCCTTGGCCTCTTGGAGGAGCGGAAGTAGGGTGTCGGTGATGTATTTGTGGAGCAGGTTGGCCAGCGTGCCCAGCAGGGCGGCGCGATGGGCTACCCCACGTGGGGGCATGCACACTTCCTGATCCCATGAGAGAATTTCTATGTTGCTGGCAAGGAGCGCGCGAAAGCGTAGCGCCTCATAAAGCCGCTCTCTTAGAGCCATAGAGCAAATGTACCGATTTTTAGCGCGTTTCGCCCCAGAGGGCGTGAATTTCTACAAGGAAGCGGCGCAGCTTAGCGCCCTCATAGTTTCCCGTGATACCTGCTGGGCGTCGGAGGAGATTGGTAAGGCCTATCTCATAGGCGGCACTTATACCAGTGGTGCCAAACTGCACGGGAAGCTCCAGCGTAAGCCCGAAGGGAAGGAAAGCGTACCATCGATTAGGGGTACGCTGAGGGTCTAGGCTAAGCCCTAGCATCTGATAGCGGTGGCCGAGGACGAAGCCAGTTTTTGGGTAGAAGATGTGCCAGCGCGGGCCGAAGCGGAAGGCGACCTCCACGGCTTTATAGGCCGTAATTTGGCCTCGGCGAAAGTCAGTATTGACTAGGGGAAGGCGCGGTTCTACAGGCGCGCCCTTATATACCCACAGGATAGAGACTTCCCAACCGGCGCCCCAGCGGTAGCTTTTAGCGTGAAGCCCTAAGGCACCGTCTGAGAACCAGCCCCTTGGTACAGGATCGGCATGGGCCGTGGTGTAATTGAAGCGGCCTTGGAAGAGCAGGCCTACGCCGCGCTGGGCCCATAGCGCGCTACACCACCACACCCAACGCACGTAGCTCCGCATTCAGGGCGAGCTTATCGGCATGCCGAGCCGTACGCCACCCGATAATCAGCGCGCAAGGCACACCGTAGGTTCCACCGGGAAAGGTTTTGGAGCGCATCCCTTGGATTACGATCGCCTTAGGCGGCACATAGCCCCGATACTCCTGGGGCGGGTCGGTAGTAACATCTATTATGGGCATGCTGGCGGTTAGGACGACCCCAGCAGCCAGCACGGCTTCAGTACCTATGCGTACGCCCTCCACTAGCACGCACCGACTTCCAATAAAAGCCCCATCTTCTATAATGACAGGCTGAGCTTGAGGCGGTTCTAAAACCCCCCCTATACCTACCCCTCCGCTAATATGAACGTTCCGGCCGATTTGCGCGCAGGAGCCTACCGTGGCCCAGGTATCAATCATTGTACCCTCGCCCACATATGCGCCGATATTTACATAGCCGGGCATTAGGATTACGCCGGGGGCTAAGTAACTGCCATAGCGTGCTACACCCGGGGGCACTACGCGCACCTGGGCTAAGGAGGCGGGCGATTTGAGTGGAATTTTATCCTGAAAATATAGGTCTCCTGCATGAAGCGGCTGGACGGCGCGCAGGCGGAAATAAAGCAAAATGGCCTTTTTGACCCAATCCTGCACTTCCCAGTCGCCTTCCGCTGTGGGGATAGCGCAGCGCAGGTTTCCTGCGTCCAGCCCAGCTATAACTTCCTCTACCGCCTCCTGATAGAGCTTTTCCCTAAGGCAGCTGGGCTGCGCCCAGGCTTCTTCTATCCGCTTGGCTAAAATGGACACGGTTTAGCTGAATCGTAGGGTAGAGGCCTTTTGGGGGTCTAGCTTCCCGGCCATAATTAGCCGCATTTCCCGCCGGCGCAGGGCGCCTTCGTACTGGGCTTTCTCTTCTTCCGTTTCGGGCTCTACAGGCGGTACGGGAATAGGACACCCGCTTTGGTCTACGGCTACGAAGGTAAAATAAGCCTCGTTGCAAAGCCGCCGCTCATTAGAAGGAAGGGCCTGCGCATATACGCGCAGATAGACTTCCATGGAAGTATGGAAGGCGCGCGTTACGCTGGCTTCTATAGTGAGCAGCTCCCCTACGCGTATGGGTGAGCGGAAACTAACATAATCTACCGCAGCGGTTACACACACCCGCTGAGAGTGGCGATAAGCCGCTATAGCGGCGGCTACATCCATCCAGTAAAGCAGCTGACCGCCCATGAGGTTGCCTAAAGCATTGGCATGATTGGGAAAAACCATCTCGGTGAGAATCGTGTGAGAGAGGCGGGGGGGCTTGGGCGCCAGCATAGAGCAAAGATTAGAACTGAGCTTTTTCGGTGGAGCCTTCCATAGCGGTAAGGCTGCTTTTCCCAGCCGTAATAGTGAGCTGCACCAAGTCAAAATACTCTGTGCCTACGAAGGCTTGATGCTTGACAGCACGGAAGCCTTGGGTTTGCAGGTCAAATTCGCGCGCCTGAAGCTCGGCATAGCCAGCCATGCCACGCTCTACATAGGCCCGGGCAAGCTCAAACATACTGGTATTGAGCGCATGGAAGCCAGCTAGGGTAATAAATTGATACTTATAGCCCAGCTCCGCCAGCTTCTCTCGGAATTCCAGCATCTCAGTCGGCGAAAGGTGTTTTTTCCAGTTGAACGAGGGAGAGCAGTTGTAGGCTAAAAGCTTGCCGGGAAATTTTTCATGGATGGCTTGGGCAAACTCCCGCGCTTCGCCCAAATCAGGCGTGGCGGTCTCGCACCAAAGCAGGTCAGCATAGGGCGCGTAGGCTAGGGCCCGGCTGATAGCCATTTCTAAGCCAGATCGTATGTAATAGAAACCCTCGCTACTGCGTGGCTGGTCGCGCCGGATAAAGGGGATATCAGTAGGGTCTATGTCTGAGGTAAGGAGGGTGGCGCTATTGGCGTCCGTGCGGGCGATAAGAATGGTAGGCACGCCTAAGACGTCGGCCGCCAGGCGGGCGGCTACGAGCTTTTGAATCGCTTCGCTAGTCGGCACAAGTACCTTACCGCCCAAGTGGCCGCACTTTTTGGCGGAGGAGAGCTGATCTTCAAAGTGTACGCCTGCCGCCCCGGCCTCAATCATCATCTTCATAAGCTCAAAGGCATTTAGCAGACCGCCGAAGCCTGCCTCGGCATCCGCTACAATCGGTACCAGCCAGTCTCGCGAGGCGCCGCGCTCAGGGTCTCGGCTAAATTCTATCTGGTCGGCCCGCAGAAGCGCATTATTGATACGGCGCACGAGCTGGGGCACGCTCTCTACCGGATAGAGGCTTTGGTCGGGGTAGGTATGACCAGCGGCGTTAGCATCAGCGGCTACCTGCCAGCCACTTACATAAATGGAAGAAAGGCCTGCCTCTACTTCTTGGACAGCTTGCAGACCGGTGAGGGCGCCCAAAGCACCTACCCAAGGTTGGGTATGAAGGGCTGTCCAAAGCTTACGGGCCCCACGCTCCGCTATAGGATAGGAGAAGTCGTAAGACCCGCGCAGGCGGATAACCTCCGCAGCCGTGTAGGGGCGCAGAATACCCTGCCAGCGCGGATTTTCCTGCCAATCCTTCTCAAGGGCCATTACCCGATGGCGAAAATTCTGACTAAGGGACATATCGCTGGTAAGCATAGCTCGTTAGGAAGGGGATAAAGTAGGGCGAATATACCAATTCTCGCAGTAGGCGTCCCGCCAGCGGAAGTATAGAGGCGTGCTCTTGGTAGGCTTGCTGGATAAGCTCCTCATAGAGGACAGGGGAGATGGGTTTGCCGTTTTCGGTACGGGGCGGCTCGGCGGCATGCAGCCACTGCCAGAGCTGGGCCCGCGCTATCTCCGCCGTAGCGGTATCCTCCATGAGGTTGAAAAGCGCTACAGCCCCTTGACCTTGGAGCCAGGCGGAAAGATAGAGGAGGGCTACTTCTATATTACGGCGCACGCTGGCGAGCGGCAGCGTACCCTCCAGCGGAGGGAAGTTTTGAAGTGCCCGAGGGTCAAACTCGCCGGGAGGCAGCTTACTTAGCTGGTTGGGCGCGCCTTGGAGGCCTTCTTGGAAGAGCTGGCGGACCATGGGCACAAGGTCAGGATGCGCTACCCAAGCCCCATCAAAGCCTTGCCTCAGCTCGCGCGCCTTATCGCGCTGGACCTGCTCAAAGGCGCGGGCATTCAGCTCAGGATTTTTGCGATCAGGAATGAAGGCCGACATCCCCCCTATCGCCAAAGCGCCGCGCTTATGAGCGGCCCGTACTACCTCCTCGGCATAAGCCTGCATGAAAGGCTGGTCCATAGTAAGGCGCTCGCGCTCAGGCAGGAGAAAGGTACGCTCGTGTTGGAATGTTTTTATAATGCTAAAAAGGTAATCCCATCGGCCGGCATTTAGCCCAGCAATATGGTCGCGCAGCTCGTACAGAATCTCCTCCATCTGAAAGGCCGCAGGGAAAGTCTCAATAAGTACAGTTACTCGGACGGTGCCCAGTGGGAGTCCCAAATAGGACTCGCAGCGCATGAGGAGTTCGGCCCAGAGCTGGGCCTCGGCGGCGCTTTCTATCTTAGGTAGGTAGAGGTAGGGGCCGCGCCCCTGCGCCGCTAAGATTTCGGCGTTATGGTAAAGGAAAGTAGCCGCATCTAAAAAGCTGGCAGCGATAGGGGCGCCTGCAATACGATAGTGGCGCTCCAAAAGGTGGAGGCCGCGCGGCCGCACTAGCAGAAGCGTGGGAGCATTGGGGTCCAGTTCATAGCGCTTTCCCTCGGGGGAAACGAAGCGCAGCGTGCCGCGAACGGCTTCTTGGAGGGCTTTCTGGGCGCGCTGTTGGCTTTCCCAATGGGGCGTAAAGGCATCCTCTAAATCCGCCATGAAAGTATCTGCGCCCGAATGCAAGGCATTGATAATTATCTTAGGTTCAGCTGGGCCCGTAATTTCTACAAGCCTTCTTTGGAGATTGGGAGGTATGGGTCTCACCTGCCAGCTGCTGCGCCGAATGGCTGAGATAGGTTCGGGGAGCTGTCGGCGGAGGTGCTGACGCTGCCGAATTAGCGCGCGCCGCCGCTTCTCCAAAGCTCGGTGGAGCTGCGTGAGAAGAGTTTGAAGGCCTGCTGGAAAAAGTTCAGGGTCTACCATCGCCTATAGTTCTTTTAGGGCTTCGGTAATCTTCTCTAAGCTTACGCGCGCATCGCCGAAAAGCATATAGGTTTGAGGCTGGTAGAAAAGCTCATTCTCTACACCAGCAAAGCCGGGGTTCATGGACCGTTTGAGTACTATCACGCTGCGCGCTTTATCCACATCCAGTATGGGCATGCCGTAGAGCGGGCTAGAGGTGTCTTTACGCGCAGCGGGATTGACCACATCGTTTGCGCCGATGACTAAAGCCACATCTACTTGGGGAAAGTCCGGATTGATCTTTTCCATCTCGTATAGCCGCTCATAGGGTATGTCGGCCTCCGCTAGGAGTACGTTCATATGCCCCGGCATCCGTCCAGCGACGGGGTGGATGGCAAAGCGTACCTCTACCTGACGAGCTAGGAGCGCATCCATGAGCTTTTTTACGGCATGTTGGGCTTGGGCGACGGCCATGCCATACCCTGGTACAATCACGACTTCGCGTGCATAGTTCAGCATCAGGGCGACATCCTCTGGAGTAGTGGCCCGCACAGTGCGGTCGCCTACGCTAGCCGTGCTCGTAGAGCCTCCTACACCAGCAAAAAGCACATTCCATAAAGAACGGTTCATCGCACGGGACATAATTTGGGTAAGGATGAGGCCCGAAGCCCCTACTAATGTACCAGCAATTATAAGGAGATAATTCTGAAGCACAAAGCCCGTAGCAGCGGCAGCTAGGCCTGAAAGGGAATTAAGAAACGCTACGATTACGGGCATGTCAGCCCCACCTACAGGTAGGGTAATCCAGAATCCCAATAAGAGCGATGCACCTAAAACGCTATAAAGCCAGTAGGACTCTTGGCTCCATGCGTAAAACACTATCGTGATAAGGCTCAGAATAAGCCAGCCTAGACTCTGGTAATGGTGCGCAGGCAACAGAAGCGGACGGCCTGAAAGAATTTCCTCCAGCTTAGCAAAAGCTATGAGGCTTCCCGAGAAGGTTACGGTGCCGATAAGTATGCTCAGAGCAATGATAGTTAGGGTGATGGGGGAGAGGTAAGCGCTAGCGGAGAAGTCGGTGAGGGCTTGGCTACGCTCGGCTTCGGCTAGGGCTACTAGGGCGGAGGCGGCCCCACCAAATCCATTTAAGAGGGCTACCATCTGGGGCATGGCAGTCATTTTCACCTTTAGCGCCATCCAGGCGCCTAGCACGCTACCTACCCCTACCCCCAGCGCTATCCACTCATAGCGCAAGATGCCTTTGTGGAAGAGAGTGGCTATCATGCCTAGCGCCATCCCCAGAGCCCCTAGCGCATTACCCAGACGAGCCGTACGCGGAGAATTTAGCAGCTTTATGGCTACAATAAAAAGAATAGACGCTATTAGGTAAGAAACTTGAATGAAGGCCTCCATGGAGCTACTTGCGTTTGAACATGCGTAGCATGCGGTCTGTAACTAGAAAGCCGCCCACTACATTTAGCGTAGCTAGGATTACGGCCAGAAGGCCTAAGGCTGTAAGCAGTGGAGAGGTAGCCTCTCCCGCTACCACAAGCGAGCCTATAATCGTGATCCCCGAGATGGCATTGGAGCCAGACATAAGGGGCGTGTGAAGGATAGGAGGAACTTTACTAATCAGCTCAAAGCCTAGGAATGTGGCTAAGGTAAATACAAATATGGCGAAAAGGTATTCCGTCATGCGACTAGCTCTTTTGTGCCTTTCCAGAGTATGCAGGTCTTTTGGAGGAGTTCATCATCGGTATGGAGCCGCGGCGGGGAGTTTTTGGCGCAGAAGAGGCTTAGGAATTCGGAGAAATTACGGCTAAGCATCTGGGAGGCATGAACGGGCAGGGTAGCAGGCAGTTGGAGAGGAGCAAGGAGAAGCACGCCATCTAGGTTTTGAGTTTGACCAGGAATAGTTTCTTCACAATTTCCTCCTGTATCAGCTGCTAAGTCAACGATAACGGTGCCGGGTTTCATTTGCTGGCGCATGGTGCGCGTGATAATTTTAGGGGCTGGGCGCTCGGGTAGCGCCGCTGTAGTGATTACAATATCGGCACGCGCGAGATAAGCGGCAAGGGCTTCCTGCTGGCGGGCCTGCTCTTCAGGCGTGAGGGCACGCGCATACCCGCCGGCCGTTTCAGCATTAGCGTCTAGGGTAAGGGGTAAAAAGCGCGCTCCGAGGCTTTCTACCTGCTCTTTAGCGGCGGGGCGGATGTCATAGGCTTCCACTTGGGCGCCGAGCCGGCGCGCCGTGGCGATAGCCTGAAGGCCCGCTACCCCCGCCCCAATTACCAGTACGCGCGCAGGCGCTAGCGTGCCTGCGGCCGTAGTAAGCATGGGAAAAACCCGCTCAAAGTGATAGGCCGCAAGGAGTACCGCCTTATATCCCGCCAGCGCTGCCATGGAGGAGAGGACATCCATGCTTTGGGCGCGCGTAAGACGCGGCAGGCGCTCCAAACCGAAAATACTCCATTGCTTCTCGGCTAAGGCCGCTAGGCTTTCAGGATGTTGCCAGGCCTGCAAGAGCCCTACAAGAACCCGTCCCGAAGGATAGCCCTCAATCTCCTCAGGCGTAGGCATGCGCAGCCGCAAAAGTATCTCGCAGGTTTCTACCACCGCTTGGGCTGTAGGAAGCACCTCAGCGCCGGCCTGACGATAGGCTTCATCTGGCCAGTAAGCCCCTGTGCCCGCGTTGCACTCTATCACTACCTGAAAGCCTTTGGCCGTAAGCTTGGCTACCGCTTCAGGCACAAGGGCCACCCGACGCTCTAAGGCGTTCTGTTCATTCAGAAGGCCTAAGCGCATCTGCTAGCAAATATACTGCTCTACCTTTGCTGAAGTGCCCCTGCGCATCCTGCACCTAGCCCGTACCATCAATCGCTACGATTTCATAGACACTATCGTGCGGTATTTGCCATCCGATAGGTTTGCCCTAGAAGTGGCTACCTTTGAGGCCCAAGCCTCCTTAGAAGAGCCGCACTATGAGGAGATAGGCATACCCCACCATGTTGTGCGCGTGCCTCACTGGCGCGCCTACCTAGCCTATTTCTCAGCGGCTTACAAGCTCTGGCGACTGATAAAGCGGCGCAACATTCATATTCTCCATACGCATCATTACTGGGAGGGTTTTATAGGGAGCCTAGTGAAGCGGCTTGCGCCGCGACTCAAGTTTATCCTGCACAGGCATTATACGGAAGATGTGGTACGGGTGCCTGGGATCAAGGGACGCTTTTTGCGCAAATTGGAAGCCTTTGCTTATGCTTCGGTAGATGTTCTTTTAGTACCAACCCCTACAATGGCTGAATTTATTCAGCTCCATTATCCGAAAACTAGCCTGCCTTTAGTAGTTATACCTTATGGCTTTGACTTAGGTCAGCTCAAGTACCAGCCGCTTTCGGCAGCGGAGCGCCTAGCTGTGCGCGCTCAGTACGGGGTGAGGGAAGAAACAATAGTGATTGGGAATTTTGCCACGCACCGTTGGCAGAAGGGGCAGCATTTACTCCTAGAAGCAGTGGCAGAACTGGTGCGGAGAGGCTACCCTATTCAGCTTTGGCTGGTGGGGGGAGGCCCCACTACACCCGCTCTGCAGGCCCAAGCCCAGCGGCTGGGAATAATGGAGTTTTGTACCTTTTGGGGGTGGCAGCGCGGCCCAATAGTCCGCATGCTAATGGGCAGCTGCGATATTATCGCCCACCCTACCTATTCAGAGGCTTTTCCGCAGGTGATGGTAGAGGCTCTAGCCCTAGAAAGGGCCTTAGTGATTACAGCTGTGTCTGGCGCACGGGAATGGCTGAAACCAGGCGTACATGCCTTAGTTGTTCCGCCAGGGGATGAAGTAGCTCTTTTAGAAGCCCTTCTTGCGCTGGTGCAGCAGCCAGAGCGGCGTAGAGAGCTGGGCACCGCTGGGCGCGCCCAGGTTTTAGCCCACCTCTCCTATGCCGCTATCAATCCAGCCTATGAGGCGCTTTATCAGCGATTATGCTCCCTGTAAGCGTTATTATCCCTGCGCGCAACGAGGCCAGTAATCTAGAGCGGCTTATACAGAGTCTGTGGGCCCAGAGCCTTCCGCCGGCCGAGATCCTTGTAGTAGATGCTGGATCGGAGGATGACACGGCCCAGGTAGCCTATCGGCTAGGGTGCCGGGTAGTACAGGTAGATAGGGCCTATCCAGGCCAAGCGCGTAATGTAGGGGTAGCCTATGCTAGACAGGAGATAGTGGCCTTTTGGGATGCGAGTATGTGGGTAGCCCCGCAGGGACTAGAGCGTCTTGTAACGCCGATTTTAGAAGGCCGGGCTGATTTAGTACAGGGTCGGCTGGCCCTGCGGCCCCTTTCTTATGTATCCCGTCTAAGCTTCTGGACCATCTCAACGCTTTATCATGTACGAGAGGGGAAAGCAATTTACTATTTGCCGCCTGTAGCCTGTACGGCTTTTCGGAAGGTTTTGTGGGAGGCGGTTGGGGGCTTCCCGAGCTGGCGGGCGCGTGAGGATAGCGAGTTTCGCCAGCGCCTGCAGGCCCTGCCCATTCGGATTTACTACGAGCCGCAGAGCCTAACCTACTGGGAGCCCGCCGAGACATGGACCTCTATAGGACGCAAATTACGCCTTTATGGGCGGCATAATCTCCTTTCGGGTAAGCCTTGGAGTTGGTATCGCCGCCTAGTGCAGCTGTATGGGGCCTACTTAGGGGTCGCCTTAGCCATAGGCTACACTATAGGATGGGCCGAAGGCGTAGGCGCTTTTTGGGCTAGCACAGCTTTAGGCGGGATCGGAAGATGCCTGAGAAAAGCCCTAACATATCGGCAGATTATAAAAAGTAACTTTTCTTTAGACCCGCTTGAGCTGAGGCACTTTATTTCGGGTATTGCACTCATTCTATACGGGGATTGGGCCTCCTTTCTAGGGGTGTGGGACTGGCTAATTGGAGATAAGCTAAGGCTAGCGCCAGAGACATTTCCAGAACCGCAGGTGCGGGCAGTTTTAGAACCTTAGTAGGGCAGAGAATCCCTTGGGCTCTTTTTGAAATTTGGCTATCTTTGTGTCGCATATGGCTAAGCGGCCAGAAGAGCAAACCAAGCTACCCACTAGCAAAATAGCGCGGGCTTCACAATTTCTAAAGGGCGGCATAAAGGTAGGGGCGAATGTAGTGCGGCACCAGGCTAAAAAACTCTTAGGCAAAGAAGTTTCTCGGGAGGAGCTGGATAGGGAGAATGCCGAGGATCTTCTCAAAACTTTCACCCAATTGCGCGGCTCTGCCTTGAAAGTAGCTCAAACTATCTCCCTTGATACGGTCAATTTTTCCAAGTCCTTTGTAGAAGTGATGCAAAATGCGCAGTACAGCGTACCACCTATGAGCGGCCCTTTAGTAGTGCAGGTATTCAAGCGCAGCATTGGTCAGCCGCCCGAGAAGGTGTTTGATAAGTTCAATTACAAAGCCGCGCGTGCCGCTTCCTTAGGTCAGGTGCATGAGGCGTGGAAAGACGGCAAGCGTCTGGCGGTAAAGATTCAATATCCTGGCGTAGCCGAGTCCATAGCCTCGGACATGAAAATCTTCCGCACTTTTGCCCCTAAAATCACGCGCATTCCGCTGGAGGAGCTAGAGCCCTACATTCAAGAGATGGAAGAGAAGTTTTTAGAGGAGGCCGATTATAGGAAGGAGCTGGCGAATTCCCTTGCCTTCAAAGAACTTTGCAAGGATCTTCCCTACTTGCGGTTTCCCGAGTATTACCCCGAGCTGTGTGGGGATAAGGTTCTTACGATGGAATGGCTAGATGGGCTTCACCTGCGCGAGTATTTGGCCCAAAATCCTCCTTATGAAGAGCGCCAGCGTTTCGGCCAGATTATATGGGATTTTTACAACTTTCAGCTTCATAAGCTGCGACAGGTAAACGCCGATCCCCATCCGGGTAATTTTCTCTTCCGATCGGATGGCACCTTAGGGGTTATAGATTTTGGCTGCACGAAAGCCATCCCAGAAGAGCTTTATAAAGCCTACTTTGCCTTAGGTGATCCAGCTATCTATGAGCCTAAAAAGCGCAAAAAGCTAGATGAGCTTTTTGAGAAACTAGCCCTATATAGACCGACCGATACCCCAGAAAAGCGCGAGTATGTACGTGACCTATTTAGCCGGTTTGCCCAGACCTTAGCTACGCCTTATAGGCTAGGGCGTATGGATTTCAGTCAGACGGAATTCTTTGAAACGCTGAACGCTATAGGTGAAGAGATTGCCCACACGCGCGAGCTGCGCGGCTTGCGCGATTTCCTTTTTCTCAATAGAACCTTTTTGGGCCTATTCAATCTTTTCCATCAGCTAGGGGTAGAGCTAGACACGCGCTGTGAGTATCTACCCTACTATGACTACAGCCATCTCCAAGTCTCCTCCTAAGGAATGGTAGAGAGAGGCAAGAATCGAATAGAGCCTCTGAGAGGTGCCTTATGGGTACTCGTAAGTCTTTGGGTCGCAGCCTGCTCTGGTAGCCGCCCTGCAGAACCGAACCTCTATGTTTCAGACCAAACCACCCCTACGCGCGGAGACTGGGTTGTGATTGCTACTATAGCCGACCCCGGCAACCTCAATCCTACTAACGCCACTGGCGCCGATGCTCAGTATATCCAAAGCCACATTTTTGCCTCGCTTCTTTGGGTAGACCCGCGCGATACAAACTACCCCTACGTCCCTATGCTGGCCGTGGGGCTGCCTCAAGTTTCCCCAGATGGTCTGCGCTATACCTTTGAGTTGCACCCAGCAGCGCGCTGGGATAATGGCGAACCCGTAACGGCCAAAGATGTAGAATTCTCCTTCAAGGTTGTAAAAAATCCTCTGGTAGACTGCGGGCCTTTGCGCCCCTACTATGAATTTGTAGAGGATGTAGTCATAGAGCCCAAAAATCCTCGGAAGTTCATGGTAGTAACCAATCGCAAATATATGCTGGCCTTACCCTCTATAGCCAGTCTTTTTATTCTGCCCCGCTATATTTACGATCCAGAGGATCTTATGGCGCGCTATTCCATCAGGCAGCTCAATAGGGAAGGTGCTAAACTGCGGAACGATCCAAATATTAGGCGTTTTGCTGAGCGGTACAACGCTATGCAGCGCTTGCCCCATCATATTGTAGGCTGTGGGCCTTATGCGCTGGAGGAGTGGGTTACAGGCCAGCAGGTGGTGCTGCGTCGCAAGCAAAACTGGTGGGGCGATACGCTAAAAGGGATTGCCTACGAAGCCTATCCTGACCGAATTATCTATCGGGTATTCAAGGACCCTACCACGGCGATTACGGCCCTCAAAGCTCGTGAGCTGGATGTGATGGATGCTATACCAGCCAAGGAGTTTGTCCAACTGCGCAAGAATCCCGCTTTTTTAGCCCATTTTCGCTTGGAAACGCCGCCGACCTTTGCCTACTCTTACATAGGCCTCAACATGCGACCACAAGGACGCCCACCGATTTTTACTGATCGGCGCGTCCGTAGAGCCTTTGCCCACATCGTGGATGTAGATATGATCATTCGTAAGTTCTCTTATGGTCTAGCTCAGCGGATTACGGGGCCTCTCTACCCCATGCATCGGGGGGCTTATAACGATGCCTTGCCACCTATTCCTTATGATCCTCATAAAGCTGCCCAGCTCTTAGACGAAGCCGGCTGGCAGGATATGGACGAAGATGGCGTACGTGAAAAGATCATAGATGGCAAAAAAATTCCTCTAGAATTTGAGATTCTTATCAATTCCAGCAGCGAGACGGCCATACAGATGGCTCAGATATTTAAACAAGAAGCCGACAAGATAGGCATGAAAATCAATATTGTTACTTTAGAATGGTCGGTGTATCTAGAGCGCATCAAGAAGCATGACTTTGACGCCTACATTGGCGGGTGGATAGGTAGCCATAGCCCTCAGGACCTCAAGCAAATTTGGCACACCAGTAGCTGGGCTGAAGGCGGATCAAATTATGTAGGCTTTGGAAATGCCCAAACCGACGCCCTAATAGATGCCATAAGAGAAGAGCTGGACGAGGCTAAGCGCAACTCTATGTATCGCCTCTTTCACAAGATAGTATATGATGAACAGCCTTATGTTTTTCTTACCTCCCCGCTGGCTCGGATTGCTATCCATCGGCGCTTTCGAAATGCTTATACCAGTGCGATTCGGCCAGGCTACTTTCCGGCTGGGTTCTGGACCCCGACCAATCTCGTACGCTACGGTAAAAAAGACTCCTAACGCATGAGGGCCTATCTCTTACGCCGTATTCTCTTTTTTCTTCCTACCCTTTTTATTATCACTTTGCTTTCTTTCCTTATAAGCCAGTGTGCGCCGGGCGATCCGGTGGAGCAGATGCTGACGGGGCGTTCAGGCGGCGGGGAGGAGCAACTGGCAGAGAAACAGGCTTCTCGCCGCCTTTACCTAGAGAAGCGCCACGAACTTGGGCTGGACCTTCCTATATTTTACTTCTCTATTGTTCCATTAGCCGAGCCCGAGACCCTTTACCGTATCCCTTTCCGTCCAGTTCAGGAGGCCTTAGAGCGTCTGACTTATGAATTTGGGAATTGGCCGAAGGTTCAGGCGTACTATCAAGCCTACCTCCAGTTGGACTCGGCGTTTTACGCTTCTTTAGGCGATACGACGTGGGGTGAGCGCCGAACGGAGGTGCGAGCCCTGCTTACTCTCCTGCCCCAGGAGAAGCGCTACAGCGAAATCCAATATCTCCTCAGGCGCATGGAACCTTTGCTTTTGCCTTACCTGCGCCCTTATTACGAAGCAGTCAAACAAGCGGTAGAAGAGCTGCCCCGCACCTCCCAGCGGTGGCGCCTCTACATACCTACTATCCACTGGCACGGCACCCAGAATCAATATCACCGCTGGCTTGTAGGCCTTATGAAAGGCGACTTTGGTATATCCTACCAAGATAAGCGCCCAATAGGTGAGAAGCTTCTAGATGCGGTGAAGTGGTCCTTAGTTATAAATTTTGTCTCGCTCCTGCTTGCATATGTGGTGGCCATACCGCTGGGTGTGCTGGCAGGCGTGCGTAGAGGCAGCTTTTTTGATAGGGGTATAGGCCTTATTCTATTTATGCTTGAGTCTTTGCCGCCTTTCTGGGTAGGTACGATGGCGGTAGTATTTCTCTGTGGGGGAGATTTTTTAGCGCTTTTTCCGCCCGGCGGGGTGCAGAGTACGGAATTTTCTGACCAGTGGTCCATAGGTCGGAAGCTTCTGGATTGGAGCTATCACCTAATCCTGCCTGTCCTTATAGGCACGTATGGAGCTTGGGCTTTTCTGAGCCGCCAGATGCGTGCGGCTATTTTGGAGAACCTTCATCAGGATTATGTGCGCACTGCTCGCGCCAAAGGCCTACCTGAATGGCTCGTAATCTGGAAGCATGCCTTCCGAAATTCGCTCATACCCATAATTACCCTGCTGGCCAGCGTCTTACCCGCCATGATAAGCGGTTCGGTAATATTGGAAACTATCTTTTCTATTCCGGGCATGGGGTACCTCAGCTATGGGGCCATGACGGCCCGGGATTATCCCGTAATTATAGCCGTATTTACCATTGGCGCTGTCCTCACGCTGATAGGCCTTTTGATAGGGGATATTTTATACGCCATAGCCGATCCGAGAATCAGCTATGCACGCCGCGGATAAACAGGAGGCGGTTCGGCCTTTATCCTACTCACCGGGGGCGCGGATTTGGGAGACCTTCAAGCGGAATCGCCTGGCCTACGCTGCCCTCTGGATGGTAGGGGCACTGGTGGGGGTAGCCCTACTGGCGGATTTTCTGGCTTACAATAAGCCTATTGTGGCCTCTTACCAAGGCCAGCTACTGTTTCCGATTTTTCGGGATTATGGTGAGCGGTTTTTAGGCCTTCGCCTATGGCCGGCTACTTGGCGTAAGCTAGACTGGCGCACCCTGCCGCTGGATTGGGCGATATGGCCGCCTGTACGGTACGCCCCCGAAGAGCTAGACTTACGCAACGCCCCTGCCGTAGGCCCTACTGAAGAGCAGATAATTCGAACCCCCGCCGAACGGCATTACTTAGGTACGGATAGGCTGGGCCGTGACGTCCTAAGCGGCCTTATCCACGGCACGCGCATCTCCCTAACGGTAGGGATAATATCCATGGGCATAGCCGCCCTTATCGGCATTGTATTAGGCGCTCTAGCGGGCTACTTTGGCGATGATCGCCTGCGCATCAGTCGCGCCTCGCTTTGGCTTGGAAGCTTTGGCCTCCTAATTGGCTTGTACTATGGCTTCTTTGTGCGCCGCTACGCCTTGGCGGAGGCCTTGGGTGAGGGATTCCTCCCCTTCATTGGGGCTTTTGGTTTATCCCTCTTCGTTGTAGCCCTCTGCACCGTGCTTGTCTGGCTTCCTTCACGCTGGCTCAAACGAACCCGCTGGGGGGGAAAGCCCGTAGCGGTCTGGGTGGACTTTGCGATTAGCCGCCTGATAGAGATAAAGCTGTCTATCCCGACTATGCTTCTCATCTTTACTGTTGCGGCTATCGCTAAGCCCAGCATATTTTTAGTAATGGTGATCATTGGGCTGACTGGGTGGACTGGGATAGCTCGGCTTACGCGCGGCGAAATGCTCAAGGTGCGTAGTATGGACTACATTCAAGCGGCTCGGGCTCTTGGATATTCGGAGCTGCGTGTAGCCTTTCTGCATGCCCTGCCTAATGCACTAACCTCAGCGCTTGTTTCTATTGCTTTTGGAGTAGCCTCGGCGATTCTGGTAGAGTCTAGCTTGAGCTTTTTGGGTCTAGGCGTATCACGCACCACGGTTACTTGGGGTGCATTGGTCTCTGGGGCGCGCGGGGACATACATGCTTGGTGGCTGGCGGTGTTTCCAGGCCTAGCGATTTTTCTGGTAGTTACAGCCTTTAATCTTATAGGTGAGGGGCTGCGGGATGCGATAGACCCACGCCTGCAAGCGCGTTGAGCGGGATAGGTCTGGGACTTTTGCTGCTGTGGGGGGCCTTCATAGGGCTGTGGCTCATTCGCCTTCCGATAGAGCAACTCTACGCTCCACAACCATGGGTGCTTTTCTGGCTGGGCGTTCGGGCTCTTCTACGCTTGGGAGTGGGCTTCTTTGGGCTGCTGTGGTGGGAGAGCGTGCGCCTACCCACGCCGCCCCCCTTCTATGTAGTAGTTTTAGATGCACGCTGTCCGCAAGCCTGGAATAAGGCGGAAGGTCTTTTCAAACAGCTTTATTACAAGGGCCAGCGTACTGGGCTTGTCGTAGCTACCCCAGAAGAGATCTTCTGGGCCATACCCCCTACCGCTGACCCTGAGGCTTTCCGCTTGCTGTTTGAGGTGATGGAGGCGAGCAAACCGATTTTACTGGCCTACGAGCCCCCCCTTTCCCCAGCTAAATCGCTTTCCAAATTGCGTCCTTGGGCCGAGGAGGTATGGCAGGTTATTTTCGTAGGCAACTTTACTAAAGAATCTCTCTCAATTGGCACCAATCCTCCCGTTTGGATACCCCTCTGTGTAAGGGTTTCTGAGCCTAAAGATGAACCCGACTTGGAGGCGCCCCCTTTAGCCGAAAAGGCCTTGGCATTGGGCTTTTTCTTGTGTGGGCTTGCTCTGCTGGCGGGCGAAGGGGGGTTATACATCTTGCGGCAAGGGCTTCCCTTGCGCCCGGCGGCGTAGCTCTTCGGCAAGCGGATTGAGCTGGCAGAGCTGCTGCCACCGCTCCTCAAAAGTCTGAGGGGAGGCCAGCTTGGGAAATGCCTCCGGGCGCACCACCGTGCGTACGCGCACCTCCTCCCGTCCGAGATACTTACAGAGGAAGTCCTGAAGGATACCTACTTGGCGCGCATACATACTGGCGAAACTGCTATCTGGCACCCACACAAGAAGCTCAGTTTCGTTTAGAGTATAACGCTGACTCTGGAGGAGCTCGCTAAGTTGATGGCTTGCTTCTTTCCACTCTGTATAGGCCCTAAGGGCCGCTTGCCAATCGGTTAGCGTAAGAGGCGCACGCCCAGCGCTTACTTTTTTTTTACCTCTTCTAAGGAACTGACTACCTCTCCAGAGCGTCGGCTAGTAGAAGGAGGGGGGAATGTGACGGAGTCTGAAACTGGCCTTTGGGAAATGGCCCCCAGCTCTGTATTGAGGACCTGCGGCAAAAGGGCTATCTTGAGTAGCGTGGTCTCTAGGGCTATTTCAGGGGAACGGGTGTAAGCTTGACGTCGTTCACCCTCTAAGAGAAGGTCTATGCTATGAAGGAGAAAAGCCTCGCTGTACTGCCCTGCTTCTTGTCGGTAGCGCTCTCGGTAATGTGGGGGAAGCGTTTCCATAAGCGCTTGAGGTTGGTAGCGGGCTAAAAGCAGGTGCCGAAAGTGCTCTAGTAGGCCTTGGAGCAGGGTGGAAGGGTCGTACCCGGCCTGGAGATAAGTGTGGGTTAGCTCTAAGGCTTTCTCGGCATGCCAGCCTTGAAGGAGCGCGCCTAAGGCAAAAAAAGCCTCATAATCCAGCACCTCCAGCGCTTCTAAGACACTGCGATAGGTAAGCCGGCCAGCTGTGCGGCTCACAAGCTGGTCGTACAGGCTAAGGGCATCGCGCAGGCTTCCTTCGCTTTTGGCCGCAATAAAGAAGAGGGCGTCGGGTTCAGCTTCTATGCCTTCTTTCCGAGCGATAGCCCCCAAATGCGCCGCAATCTGCTCCGTGGGGATCCGGCGGAAATCAAAGCGCTGGCACCGCGAGAGGATAGTGGAGGGTATTTTATGTTTTTCCGTAGTGGCTAAGATGAAAAGGGCATGGGGGGGGGGCTCCTCTAAGGTCTTGAGAAATGCATTGAAGGCCGCATTTGTCAGCATGTGCGCCTCATCTATTATGTATACCTTATAGCGTCCTTCGGGAGGGGTGAGCTGAACCTGCTCTACAATGAGGCGGATGTCCTCTACGCTATTATGCGAGGCGGCGTCAAGTTCTATGAGATTGAGGGATCGACCTTCGGCAAAGCGCTGGCAGGAGGGGCAGAGGCCGCAGGGGTCCCCTTCGGGGGTAGGTTGCGGACAATTGGCGGCTTTAGCCAGGATGCGGGCACAGGTAGTTTTGCCCACCCCGCGCGGACCGAAAAAGAGGTACGCATGGGCTAGCCGCTGGTACTTGATGGCGTTACGCAAGGTTTGAACAACAAAGGGCTGGCCAATCACTTCGGCGAAGGTGCCGGGGCGGTATTTGCGCGCCGAAACCTGGTAGGCCACTCCACAAAGCTACGAAAGTCGTTGTACCTTCATCTGCCATGTGGCGGTGCTGGGCTATCGGGGGCGGCCTAGGTTTAGGCCTACTAGTAGGAATCTCAGGAGTGTTTTATGCCTTCCGAGGTTATTGGCTGCGTAGGGTAGGCGCGTACTTTCTGCCGCATCACCCTGTGCTGGCGCCGCCTTGGGACCGTATCTGCGTCCTCAGTGGCCGGCCCTATGAACGAGCGATGGGGGCCGTAGAAGCCTACAACCGCGTCCCTAGGCCTATCCTAGTGCTGGGTGGTCTAGTAGAGGATAACCTCCAAGCGGCCGGCTACGCTGACCCCCAAGAGTGCGCCCTTACCCGTCAGGCTCTTAGGCGGCTGGGGATACCTGACTCCGCTATCCAGATGAGCTGTGTAGGCACAAGTACCTACGAAGAAATCCGCCATGTGGAAGCCCTCTGCCAGCAGTACAAATGGCGACGCATTCTCTTTGTTACCTCGCCTTTTCATGGCCGGCGGGTAGAGAAACTGGCCGCACGCTGGCTTTCGCCCAAAGGTATAGCCTGGGGTGTCTTCGCCGCTAAACCCCTCTACTACGCAACCGAGCGCTGGTGGGAAAGCGAAGCAGGCCTATTAGCGGTATGGGAAGAAATCGCTAAACATGCCTACTACCACTGGAAGGGCTATTTCTGAGCTCGGGAAAGTTTGAATCTCCTTCTCAAAAATCTATCTGCGGCGAATGAGGAGGCTCTAAAAATAAGAAGGGGCTGGCTAAGCGACCAGCCCCCAAGATTGGTATTTACGAGAGGCAAACCTCAGCGTATGGGGTCAAGCTTCAAAAGCCGAAGACTTACGGCTTCACCGCGATAGTACAGCAGGGCGCTATAGGTACCCGCAGCTAGCTGATTGAGGATAGGGGCCAGATCTATGTAGTGAAGGCCTTCGGAAAGGCTATAAGTTTCATGGGCCACTCGCTTACCCGCTGCATCGTACAGGATAAGCTCTACTGGACCTGCCTGCGGCAGAGAAACTACGAGAGCGCCCTGCGTACCAAGTGGATTAGGAGATACCTGGACCGAGAAACCTTCGCTTTCCTTAGAAAGGGTAGCTTCGGCTATATTTGAACGGCGGATGTTGCCTAATGCATCGTACTGTTCTACTTGATAGAAGTAGCGTACGCCAGGCTGCACATAGGTGTCAGTATGACGGTAGAGCGTACGGCCCTGCCGGTCGGTTTCGGCGATGAAGGAGAAGTTTTCGCCATCCGTACTGCGGTAGAGGCGGTAGCCGAGGACATATTCGGGCTCCTGGGGTATTTCCCAAGCCAGGGCGATAGCCCGCCCCGCTGGTACAGCCGTGAGCCGAATTCCTTCTATAGGCAGAGGCGCATTATAAGTAATCACGGTTGCATAGAAGTAGGTGTTATTCTGATTGTACGAGGTGAAGCCGCTGCGGCTTACGTCCCAGCCAGAGGTAGCAGCCTGGCAGTTATTCGGCGAAGAGAGTGGCGCCGCTCCCCCTTGATTATAGCCTACATAGCAGTAGTTGGTTTGATATTGGCCTCCAGGGAAGTAAGGATCACCACCACCAGGCAGACCATTATTACTACCGGCGGCGGGGCAGTTACCATCTGTAGTGCCGTTAGAAACCCGGCGATTGTACATGCGCACGGCAGGCCCCCCTATAGGGCCGCCGGCTATAATAGTTGTAATGTGGTCGCTAAATGGCTGGATCTCCCATCGTCCGTTATTCAGGGGATCGTACCGGCGATTAGCGTTATCGGGCGGGCGGCAGTAAGCAGGTTGGTTGAAAGGTGCCTGGACCGTGGGGTCAAAGCGCACGCGTACCCAGTGGGCTGCACTAGTAGTTACGTCTATGCCCTGTATACCTCGTCCATCGGGATCTACTGGGCGGCCCCCTACGGGGTACCTGTAGGTAGTATTGGCTGGGTGATTACGACGGAGGTAGCCCCAGATGTAGCGGTCTTGGTTAGCCGGGTCAAGGGCATTGAAGTTGGCTGGTTGAGCGGGCGGCCACGGTCTGTCAATAGCATTTACATCGGTACGGAAGACGCGTACTTCTACTGGGTTATTGTTGCTTAGAAAATTATTGGCGCCTGTCGCATCCACTGTGTGAATTCGCCCACTCGCTAGAATGAGCTGTCCTTCCGTAGGCGTACCTATCCACATGTCACGGTCGGTGCCGTTGACGATCTCTACATAGCGATTGGCTACACCGGCAGTAGTATTATTGATGCGGACGGTGTGGAGGCGCCAGCGCTGATCGTTGTTCTCCGCAGCAGGCATAGTTATTCGGAAGGTTTGCGGCCCATCACCCCCATTGAACTCCAAAGTGCCTCCTAAAGTGGTATTTCCATAAGCGTTATGGGTGCCTACCGAGCGATGGGAGCCTTGGTCATTGTGATAGTCTCCAGCTACGTAAATGATGGAATTCGGACGAGAGTTTAACTCAGCATTTTGGCCTATGAGGAGGTGGCCTCGCCATCCAGCGGCGACATTATTCACCAGTCGGATCTCGCCAAGGTTTTCGACTACCCCATCAAAGGTATTAGCGCCTTGTACAACATCGTTTATCTGCATGCCGCCTTGGACGTACACAAGGGCATTGGCCTGCACGTACACGAGCGCGCCCTGGTTGTAGAAGAGGTAGGGCTGGGCCCACAAGGCAGCTCCCACTACGCAAGCCCCTAAAATGGTATAAGTCCGTGCCATAGGCGAAAAGTTTTTGCTAAGGTAAAGCATTTTCGGCAAATTTCCAAATCGGCTGGTGGGGGTTCTTCAGGGCATAGGCCTCTAAGGTAGTGGGGGTGATTTTCCAAAGGCCCACCACGGCGCGGCCCCAGAGGGCTTTTTTGCGCCGTAGGGGTTCGGTTTTGCAGCCGCTTCCGCTTACGATTACCCATTTTTGAGGGCCTAAGCGATGGGCTTGGAGATTATGGTCGTGGCCAGCGGCGCAGAGGAGGCGGCCTGAGCTGCGCTGGAGGCGCTGGAGGAGGCTATCGGCAAGGCGGTGGTAGGAAGGATGACCAAGGTCTGTGGGATGTCGCCGCAGCCGACGCAACCCAATATAGAGACTCCCCAGCCCGGGAAGCGGGATATAAAGATGAGGGTTTAGAGTGCGCAGCGGGAAAAGGTGCGCCACGAGGGGAAAATAGCCTCCATGGGCTCCAGCTGTACGTGGCGGGTGATGGAGGATTACATAGCGCGCCGGCTGGCTAGCAGCCGCTTCCCAGAGCGTATCCCATTGAGCCCAATCAAACTCTTGACCGCCGCAGCGAATATAGGCCTCCGAATCTAGGAAGAAGAAAACGCCCAGGTGGCGCTGGAGCGTTTCGGGGCCGATATGGCCAGGCTTAGGGAAATGGGGAATATCTCGGGCCTGGCGCTGAAGGCCAGCAAGGCCGGCTTTCCAGTCGTGATTGCCCGGCGTCATCCACACCTCCCCGGGGAAAGCCTGACTTACTTGGACTATACGCTGCCAGCGGCGGCGCGCCCGCGCCGATGTGGTATCGTAGCCGCGCGGGTATAGGTTATCCCCCAGCCATATTAGGATATCGCCCGGCCGGGCGTGAAGCGCCCAGAAACGCTTATAGTAAGCTACCTGCTTCGCTGTAAGAGCACCGGCATCGCCTACCAAAAAAATCTGCTGAAGCCATAAGAGGCCCCATATCATGAGCCTTTCTTGAGGATTTCCTTAGCCTCTCGCATGGTGATGCGCACGCCGTCTTTGAAGGGGACTATCCAGGCATCCCGAATGCCTAAGCGCTTTAGGTCTTTTTGGAAAGCCTCAGCTAAAGCTAAATCTCGGAACCGCCCGATAGTGTAGCGGTTGATATCGCCCATCGCTTCCGCTTCAAAAAAGGGATTATCCTGCGCATAGCGGCGCATATCAAAGAGCCGAAAGGCCCCTATCTGCACCTTGAATACCAAGCCTGGCATTACATCCAGACGGGCTTGCTTTTTTTCGGCTTCGTAGGCCGTCCGCAGACGCAGAATTTCGCTTTGAAGGGAGTCCAGCGAATACTGGCGGGCGCGCAGCTGGTCCTGCAGCTGCGTCACCTCCTCCGACAGCTCGCGATTGCGGCGTTGGAGCTCTTCTAACTGTCTATCCCGCTCTTGAATTTGCCGCTGGAAGCTCTCCTCACGCGCCTTGAGAGCCAGAGGGTTTTTTACATACATCTGCGCTTTCTTTTTCCATTCTTTTTTCAGAGCTTTTTGCGGATCCCCGCCCTTCTTCTGCCCCCAGCTTACTCCTAGTAAAAGGACGGCCGGCAGTAGGAGTCGCATATCGCAAAGGTAGCTTAAGTTTAGTACCCCTCCATGAATTTTTTCCTAACCCCTCTGCTGCTTGTGTGGGCGCAGTGGCGGCTTCAGCCTAGCGCTGTACCAGTGTTTGTACGCGGCGGTCAGCCCCTGGCTAACCCCTGGACGGGCGGCTTACAAGCGCCCCAAATAGCCAAAATAGATCTGGATGGCGATGGGCAGGAGGAGCTCGCCGTATGGGATAGAGCGGATGAACGCCTCCTTCTCTTTCGCTGGGAAGCTGGGGGATGGCGATGGCTGCCAGCCGCCGATACCCTTTTCCCTACCCCTTTCCTGCAGCGCTGGGTACTGCTGCGTGACTTTGATGGCGATGGCGACAAAGACCTTTTCACCGACGCTAACTCAAACCTAAGGGTATTTCGGAACTTAGGGGGGCCGCAAGCTAGGCCGCGCTGGCAGCTTTACGCAGACCCCCTAATAAGCGATTATATGGGCTATCCTACGGCGCTCTACTGTGCGGCTACGGACGTCCCCGCAATTGACGACGTGGACGGCGATGGGGATATAGACCTGCTCGTGTATGATGTGCTGGGCAGCCTCATAGAATGGCATCGCAATTTCGCCCAAGAGCTATTTGGGCGCCGCGATACGCTCGTCCTACGGCTCCAAACTAGCTGCTGGGGGAAGGTATTTGAGCGGTATGACAATGCTACGAATAGTTTTACCTTCATTCCCTATGAGTGCGAGGGGCGGCGCCGGCCCGAAGGGCGCCTGCATCATGCAGGGGGTACCCTCCTAACCCTAGACCTAAATGGCGATGGCCTCAAAGACCTTATCGTAGGTGATGATGGCCCCCCCTATCTAATAGCCGGCCTGAATGTAGGGAGCGCCGAGCAGGCCCGAATAGACCCCAGCCGTTCTATCAGCCCTTACCCGCTGCCGGATCCTGTCTCTATCTCGCCTTTTCCTGCAGCGTATTATGAAGAGGTAACGGGCGATGGGCGGCCAGACCTCCTGGCCGCTAATAATAGTCCTGCGGCTGGGGAGGATTGGCAAAGCCTTTGGCTCTACCCAAATCAAGGGCGGGCGGACTCGCCCGCCTGGGCCCCCCCGCAGCGTGGCTGGTTGCAAAATACCATGCTGGACATAGGTACGGCTGCCCACCCGACCTTGGCCGACCTTACAGGAGATGGCTACCCGGAGCTTATCCTTACGTGTGAGCGGTTTCATACTGACTCGGGGCCGCGCGCGCGGGCTTGGCTTTTCCTAGGCGGTCCGCAGGGCCTGACCTTAGTGGATAGCAACTGGCTCAACCTGCCCGCCTATATGCTGGCTAATCCCATAATAGCCGTTGGTAATGTAGTAGAGGATGAGCGGCTAGAGCTGGTTATGGGCACCAGTGCCGGCCAGCTCTGGCTGTGGCGCCAAGTAGCGCCTAATCGCACCGAGTTTTCCTTAGTCAGTCAGTCCTGGCTAAGCGGCCCGCCCTTTGCGGCGCCGCTGCTCTACGACTATAATCAGGACGGACGTTTAGATATATTGGTAGGCGGTCGCAATGGCCAAATCGCCCTTTACCGCCAGACGGAAGAGGGCCTGTTCCAACTGGTTACGGATTTCTTAGGTCAAATTCGGCTCACGGATACGCTCAGTACATTTATAGGCTTCACGCGCCCAGCCCTACTGGAGATGCCAGGCACTGGTCAATTGGGACTGCTGGTGGGAAACCTAACTGGCTTTCTGCGTCTTTACCGGCCTGACTGGCAAAGCCCCCAGGCCGCTTGGCCGATGATAGGTGAGCTAAGCTATCCTTACGGACGGCGTGCCAGTCCAACCGTATGGCAGCGTCCCGATACGTTTGTGCTCTTAGTAGGGCAGCTGCGTGGAGGCTGTCAAGCGTTTAGAGGTCTGGTGGCCGCCTCTTCCGCTAGTATTTCTTCACCTCCTTTCTCCACCAAACCCTACGGGCTAATGCAGGACCCTTCTCTGCCAGTCCGCCTTGATGCAGCGGAGCCCCTCTACTTACGGGTCTATAATTCTTTAGGGCGGGAGATTATTCGGACCTTTGTAGCCGATAGCTATATTTTTCCCTTGCTGCCAGCGGGGCTCTACTATCTCTGGGTAGAAACGCCTAAGGGTACTTTCTGGGATAAGGTGGTGGTATGGTAGGATCAGTTAGGCAGGCGCTCAATTACGGTGGCAATCCCCATGCCGCCGCCTACGCAGAGCGTAGCCACCCCATACCGAAGGTCTCGCCGTTCCAGCTCATCTATCAGGGTACCTAGGAGCATGGCCCCTGTAGCGCCTAAAGGATGCCCCATCGCTATCGCCCCGCCATTTACATTGATTTTTTCTAAGGGAATTTCCAGCTCATCGGCGAAGCGGAGCGGCACCACGGCGAAGGCTTCATTTACTTCGTACAGGTCTATTTGGGCGGGGTGAAGGCCAGCGCGCTGGAGGGCTTTACGGGTAGCAGGTGCTGGACCTAAAAGCATAATCGTAGGCTCGGTGCCTGTTACCGCCCAGCTAACTATACGCGCCCGTGGCTTTAGGCCGTATTTCTGCGTTAGGGCTTCTGTGCCTAATAGCACAAGCGCCGCCCCATCCACGATAGCCGAGGAGTTGCCCGCATGATGCACATGCTGGATAGCCTCAAGCTGAGGGTACTTCTGGAGCGCTACGGCATCAAATCCGAAATTCTGTCCGATTAGGGCAAACGAGGGCTCTAAGGTGCCGAGCTTCTCTAAACTGGTGTCAGGCCGAATATTCTCGTCGTAGTCTAGGAGAATTTGGCCCAGCGGGTCGCGCACAGGGATGAGGCTACGCTTGAAATAGCCTTTCTGGGTGGCTTCGGCCGCGCGCTGGTGCGAGCGTAGGGCGAAAGCGTCCAGCTGCGCTCGCGTATAGCCGTAGAGGGTGGCGATAAGGTCGGCGGAGATCCCCTGAGGTATGTAGTGGCCCTCAAACGCTACGGCAGGGTCCATGTACCAGGCACCGCCATCGGAGCCCATGGGTACTCGGCTCATAGACTCTACCCCGCCAGCGAGAAAGGCTTCCCCTATCCCGCTGCGCAGGTAAGCCGCGGCCTGATTGACAGCCTCTAAGCCCGAAGCGCAGAAGCGATTGAGGGTAACGCCTGCCACCGTCTCGGGCAAACCAGCCGCCTGAGCCGCTACTTTGGCTAGGTTAGAGCCCTGCTCGTGAATCTGCGTAACGCACCCTAAGATCACATCCTCTATCGCTTCGGGGGGTAGCGCAGGGTTACGCCTTAGAACGGCTTCAATCAGCTGACGCACCAATTCAACCGGCCGTACACTGTGCAGCTTTCCATCTTTTTTGCCGCGCCCGCGCGGCGTACGAACCGCATCGTATAGGTAGGCTTCAAACATAGTCGTTGCGCTGTATACCTAAGCGTCGCATGCGTGTATGAAGCGCCGTGCGTTGAAGGCCCAAAACCTCCGCCGTACGAGAGATATTGAAGTTATTCTTGCGCAGGTGGTAGAGAAGGTAAGCGCGCTCAGCCTCCTCCAAAAAGCTTTCCATAGGCACTACGTTCATAAGGGGAAAATCGGCGGCTTCTTTATTAGGTGTAGGGGTATAGGCTCCGAGCACATACTTCTGAACATGCTGAGGCGTAATCTCTTTCTCCCCGAAAATGGCGAGCCGTTCCACCGCATTGCGTAGCTCGCGCGCATTTCCGGGCCAGTCATAGAGCGTCAGGGTCTTTAAGGCTTCAGGCGTAAATTCCTTGGGCGGCATTTTATACTCGGCTAGGATTTCCTGTAAAAAGGCCTGAGCTAAGACGGGAATGTCCTCACGGCGCTCGCGTAGGGGTGGTATTTGTATTACTACCACACTTAGGCGGTGGTAGAGGTCTTCTCGGAAACGGCCGGCGGCGATTTCCTGAGAGAGGTTCTTGTTAGTAGCCGCGATGAGACGCACATTTACGGAGATATCTTTTTCTCCGCCTACGCGGCGAATCTTTCCTTCTTCTATGACGCGCAGCACCTTAGCTTGAGCAGCCTGCGCCATGTCGCCTATTTCATCTAAGAAGAGCGTCCCGCCATGGGCTTCCTCGAAACGGCCTATATGCTGCTTGATGGCGTGCGTGAAGGCGCCCTTTTCGTGCCCAAAGAGCTCACTTTCTATAAGTTCGGGCGGTATAGCGGCACAATTTACATCTACAAAAGGCGCCTTAGCGCGGGGACTTTTGAGGTGGATGGAGCGAGCCACCAGTTCTTTCCCACTGCCACTGGGCCCCACAATCAGCACCCGCGTATCCAGCGGGGCTATAAGCTCTATTTTTTCGCGTATCTCTTGAATGGCGCGGGAGACGCCTAGGATGGGCCGTACGCGTAGAGCTTTTTGCGCTAGTACTCGGTTTTCACTGACGAGCTTACGCCTTTCAGCCGCATTCCGAATAAGTATTTCCAGCTTATCAAGATCCAGCGGCTTTTCCATGAAGTCAAAAGCCCCTTTCTTAGTAGCGGCTACGGCTGTTTCTATAGTGGCATGGCCCGAGAGCATGATAAACTCTACCTCGGGCTTGTTCTGCTTGGCCCAGCTAAGCAGCTCCATGCCGTCTTTTTTAGGCATTCGCACATCACAGAGCACAATATCAAATTCGCTCTGTTCTAAGAGCCGCTGGGCCTCTAGCCCATCGCGTGCAACCTCTACGATATGATCATCGTAGCTGAGAACTTCCGCCAGCGTAGTACGAATCTCTGGGTCATCATCTACAATCAGTAGGCGAGCCATTCACACCGTGAGAAGTTCTTGCTCTTTGGCTTCGGCCAGACGGTCAATCTCGGCAATATGCTTATCGGTGATTTTCTGAAGCTCTTCTTGGGCTTTACGGGTGAGGTCTTCTGGGACGCCATCCTTAGAGAGACGACGCAGGTTCTCTAAAATATCGCGACGGATATTGCGAATCGCTACCCGAGCTTCCTCGGCTAGCTCCCGCACTTGCTTTACGAGCTTTTTGCGCTGCTCTTCCGTAAGTGAGGGGAATACAACGCGTACGACTTTTCCATCTATACCTACGGATAGGCCGAGGTTAGCCTCAGCTACGGCCTTCTCGATGGATTTAGCAAATTGAGGTTCATAGGGCTGTACTAAAAGCGTGCGGGTATCTTGAACGGTAAAGGTAGCCAGGTGCTTGAGGGGGGTAGGGGCGCCATAATAATCTATCTTAAGGTGCTCCAGAAGGGCAGGCGTAGCTTTACCTGCGCGAATCTTGGCGAAAAGCTCATCATAGTGCTGGAGGGTTTTTTTCATGTGGGTTTGGGCTTCTTGTAGAAGGGCCTGAATAGCTGGAGTCATGAGACAAAATTAGCAAAAGCCTGCTCATATCCTTTCCGACGCAGAAGGCAGGCGGGACAGCTTCCGCAGCCGTATCCCCATGGATGGCGCTTCGTGCGGTCGCCTAAGTAGCAAGTATGGGTATGCTCGGCGATGAATTCCTTGTACCCTAGCTCATCCGCATAACGCCACAGCTGAGCCTTATCCCAATACAGAAAGGGGGCTATAATGCGAATAGGCTGTTCTAAAGCTTCCTGAAGGGTTTTTTCGGCCGCTTGTAGGAAGCCTTCGCGGCAGTCGGGGTAGCCGCTGTAATCCACTTGGCTGGCACCTATAACTAAGGTGTAGTCCTGGCGGGCGTAACCCCATATAGCGGCTAAGGTAAGGAAGATAAGGTTGCGTCCTGGCACAAACGTAGAGGGCAGTCCGCTGGGCCCCTGCTCAATAGGTAAGGCCTGAGTGAGGGCAGAAGGCACGGCTAAGTTTTGCCAGAGCTCCCCTATGGATAAAATCGTGTGTGAGAGCCCTGAGAGCGCTAGCCGCTGAATGATCGTCTGAGCGGCGGTAAGTTCCACCGCATGCCGCTGGCCATAGGCAAAGGAAAGAGCCTGCCAAGGCCCAGGTAAGTGGCGGACGGCCCAGAGGAGCGCCGTAGTAGAGTCCTGCCCACCGCTGAAAAGTACGATAGCCACCTCCTAAAATTAAGACGTAGTACCTTTGTGGGCGTGCGGCGGCAGCTGGCGTACGGGCTTTTCTTAGTGGGAATAGGGGTAGCGGGGCGCCTTTTGCCCCATCCACCGAATTTCACGCCCGTAGAGGCTGTAGCCCTCTACAGCGGCGCCTGGCTGCGACCGCCATGGCTTAGCGCTGGGCTAGTCCTCCTCATAATGGCTATCTCGGATGCGATTTTAGGGTGGCATGGCCTATGGCCCTTCACTTGGAGCGGCATGCTGGTAGGGGTGTTCTTAGGGCGTCGCTGGCTAGAACCGGCCCGTTGGCTTTCAGCCGCTGGCCTTGCGCTTGGCCAAGCCACCGTATTTTTCCTATGGACCAATTTTGGCGTTTGGCTCGGGGGCGGCTATGGCTACACCTTAGGTGGCCTCGAGGCCTGCTATATAGCGGCCATACCCTTTTTTCATTACCAAGCCTTAGGTGCGCTAAGCTATAGTACGCTTTTCTGGGCGGTAGCTTATACCGCGACGCGGTGGCCTCTTCTGGGACCTTCCCGTACGAGCGCTTCCTCCGAACTCTGACCGCATGCAGGCTGAACCGCTGCCTAAAGAGGGTTTGCTGATAATAGGTACGGGACTTCTGGCCCGATGGGCCGCCCAGATAGCTGAAACCTGCGGCGATTTAGTCTATGGCTTTGCGCCCACACGCCTTCAGAAGGAAAAGGAATGGGAAAGTCTTTCTATTCTGCCGCCGATTACGCGCGCACGCATTTGGAAACTCATCAAGAAGGGCGAGGCGGGCTATGTGGTGGCGCTTACCGACCCCGTGGCCCGTGAGCGTATGGCCCATGCGGTTTTTGAGCGCACCCAGCGCGTGGCGCGCGGGTGTATCCACCCTTCTTTCTTCTTGGCAGCTTCTGCGGAGATAGGCGGCGGTGCCATCATCTTCCCGTATGTAGTAGTGGGAATCTCCGCTCGCATAGGAGGGTACGTGGTAATTGAGAGCCACACGACTATCGGGGCAGGGACCGTGATAGAGGACTTCGTAAATGTAGGGAGCGGCTGCCAGATAGGCGAAACCTGCTACATAGCCTCGTATAGCTGGATAGGGCGCGGGGCCGTAATAGAGGCAGGCATACGCATAGGTAAAGGCGCCCAAATTCTCCCGGGGGCCGTAGTGCGGGAAAATATAGGTGCAGGTGAGGTATATGGCAGCTAGCCGCTTTCGTGTGCTTTTCTCGGTTTGGGACAAGGGGCGGGCCTTACCTCTGGCCCAAGCCATGGCTGCCACAGGGGGGGAACTATGGGCCTCCGCTGGAACCTGTGCGGCCTTTCAAGCCGCTGGCTTAGAGGTACGCTCTATTGAGTCGCTTACAGGGTTCTCTAACCTTCTGGATGGGCGCATTAAGACGCTTCACCCGACTATTTTCGCAGGCCTTTTGGCGCGCCCTACCGATACCCTCCCTCCAGAAATTCCTCGCTGGGATATTTTAGTAGTAGATTGGTACCCTTTCTCCGAAGCGGCTCTGGATGTGGAGCAAATAGACATAGGCGGCATAAGCCTACTCCGAGCAGCGGCTAAGAATTACGCCTGCGTATGGCCTATTCCGGGGCCGGATTTCTACGAAGAGGCCCTTGAGCTGATCCGAATCTACAGCGGTCCGCCGCCGATGGTAGTACGATATCGGTACGCTATGGAGACTTTTGCCCAGTGCGCAAGGTATGAGGCGCAGATTGCGCGGGCTTTTGGTGCTCAGCCTCCTACTCCTGCTACTCCCCTGCGCTATGGCGAAAATCCCCATCAGCAGGCTTTCTTTTTAGGCCACCTTCCCAAAGCTTTAGGGCACAAACCCCTTTCGTACAATAATCTCTTAGACCTTCATGTGGGCCTGCAGGTGGTGGGTGGGTGGCCACATCCTGCCTGCGTCATCCTAAAGCATACGCAGCCTTGTGGAGCTGCTTGGGCGGCGGATTTGGCCGAAGCCTATCAGAAGGCCTTTGAGGCCAACCCCGTGGCGGCGTATGGCGGTGTAGTAGTATGCAATGCGCCCGTAGACCTACCTACGGCGGAGGCCCTTCGCGGGCACTTTATAGAGGTACTGGCGGCGCCAGCCTTTACACCTGAGGCGCAAACCTGGCTGCATCAGCATAAAAAAGCGCTTCTAGTGGAAATTCCCTCCATACGCCCGCCTGCGTATGAAGTGCGCAGCGTCCTAAATGGCCTCCTGTGGCAGACAGCAAATAGTGAGGAAGAAGAGCTAAGTGACCTTGACTTGAGGTGGGGTGTGCGCGTGCTGCAGGCGCTCTATTCAAATGCCGTAGCAATCATAGCTCCGGGCCGCCTAGTAGCAGCGGCAGGCGGCTATCCCGCCCGTATAGAGGCCGTGCAGGCGGCTTTAGCTCAAATAGCCGCCAAAAGCCTAAACCCCGCCGAACTCACCCTTCTGAGCGATGGATTTTTCCCTTTCGTAGATAGCCTAAAGGCCATCCACGCGGCAGGGATTCGGCGCGTAGTGGTGCCCGAGGGCGGTAAGCGTCAGTTGGAACTGGCGGAGTTTGCGCGCACGCATGGCCTCCACCTAACCTTTCTTAAAAAACGCTACTTTCGGCACTGATATGTTTGGGCTGCTCCTACGTCAAGACATAGCCATAGACCTCGGCACTGCGAATACCGTCATCATGGTAGACGGTGAAGTAGTAATTGATGAGCCTTCCATCGTAGCGATTGACCAGACCAAAGGGCGCGTGATCGCTGTAGGCCAGGAGGCACTCTACATGCATGAAAAGGCCCACAAAAATATCCGCACGGTTCGGCCACTTCGCGGCGGCGTGATAGCGGACTTTGCCATGGCCGAAGCGATGATAAGAGGCTTTTTGGAAAAGATACCGGGCAGCCGTCGCCTGCTCAAGCCCAACCTGCGCCTAATGGTGTGCATTCCCAGTGGAATTACCGAAGTGGAAGAACGGGCCGTGCGCGACTCAGCCGAACGCGCAGGCGCCCGAGAGGTCTATCTTATCCATGAGCCTATGGCCGCGGCGCTCGGCATGGAGCTGGATGTAGAAGCTCCCGAAGGCAACATGATCATAGACATCGGCGGAGGCACTACGGAAATCGCCGTAATTACCTTAGGTGGTATCGTATGCGACCGAAGCATCCGCATCGCTGGCGACGACCTCAACGCCGATATCGTAGAATACATCCGCCGCCAACATAACCTCCAGATAGGCGAGCGTACAGCGGAAAAAATCAAGATAGAGATCGGCGCAGCTACCGTGGATATTCCCGATCCACCGCCTAACCAGCCTGTGCGGGGCAAGGATATTATGACGGGTACGCCGCGTACGCTTTCCATTTCCTACCGCGAGATTGTAAGCGCCTTGGACAAGTCTATTTCAAAGATTCTGGATGCGGTGATGCAAACCTTAGGTGCTACGCCTCCAGAGATATCGGCTGATTTGGTGGAGCGGGGAATCTACATGGCTGGCGGTGGGGCGCTTCTGCGGGGCTTAGACCAGCGGATATCTCAGCAAACTAACCTTCCCGTGCGGATTGCCGAAGACCCTCTGCGGGCTATTGCTAAAGGTACCAGCTATGCCCTGCGTAATCTGCACCGGTTTCAGTTCCTTCTGGTGAAAAGCTGAGATGCCCTTTTTCCCCTACCTCGCCTGGCTGTGGCGAGCCCCGGTAATCTGGCTACTCCTCCAAGGGATAGCATTTTGGATGTATATCCGCTACGAGCCGCGGGCCCATACCGCCTTCCAGCGCGCCATTATAGAACTCCAAGCGGCCTTTCATGGCCTGATGCGGTGGGTAACGCGCCCTTGGTGGGCGATTAGGCGCTTAGAAGAGCTTGAAAGGCAAAATGCCGAACTCCTCACTACTCTAGCAGAGCTACAGGGCGCCTCAACCTACAGCACCTATCCTGTAGGCGCCTGCGCCGATTTTGCCTTTCTCAAAGACTATCGCTTCCTGCCGGCCCGTGTGGTATATCAGACTTTCCATACCCATCAGAATTACGCTATTCTCAACCGCGGGAGCCGCGACGGGGTGTATCCAGGGTTAGGGGTAGTTGGGCCCGAAGGCGTCCTTGGCCTTATAGCCGAGACCACGGCTACCTATAGCATAATGTACGCCATCTTCCACCGCAGTGTCTATCTAAACGTGATTCTACCCCTTCACGGCGTGAATGGCCTCATGACCTGGCGCACCCCTGTGCTCAATCGTGTAGAGGTAGATTATATTCCACCCTATGTGCAGGTAAAAGAGGGGGAGGAGGTATGGACGGCGTCAAATGGCCTGATTTTTCCTGGGGGCTTGCGTTTGGGTCGGATAGAAGCCATAGAAAATGATCCGCGTCAAGGTTTTCAGCGCCTTCGCATAGCCACTTATACCGACTGGCATCGTCTCGGGACGGTCTATATTTTGCTGCCTGCGCGTGGCCTCGGTTTGGGAGGTGCTCCTTTATAGCGTTTTACTTTTAGCTTTTCAGGGGGCTTTAGCCCCAGCCCTTCAGGTGCCTGGCTGGGCTTGGCCCATGCCTTATGTGCTTTTTTGGCTATTTCTGCCTTTTAGTTGGCGATGGGAGTGGGAAATAGGGGCGGCGGTGCTTTTTGGGGGGGTGTTAGATGTACTTTTTCCCCCGATAGGACTTCAAACTTTCTGCGGCTTGTGGGTGTGGGGGTTGCGACGCTTTTGGCTGCGTCTGCTCCATCCAAGCTTGATGGGGGATGAAGCCCGTGCGTTTGCGCCTCAAAGGCTAAGTACGCTGGACTTCTTCCTCTACGCAATGCCCTTGACGCTATGGCATCATCTGTGGTATTTCCCCTTAGCGGAGTGGCGGCTTCACCTTGGTACTTTAGGCCGAGCCTTACTCAGTAGCACCTATAGCTTTGTATGGGAATGGATTATTTTTGAACTCTTTCTGAAGAGGCCCCATGTTACGCGCGGATCGCCACGCTGACCGCCGAAGCCACTGGCTATGGGTAGTGGGGGGTTCGATCGTTGTACTCGTGGGGCGCTTGGCCTGGCTGCAATTGGCTTCGCCGGAGGAGCAGCAGCAGGCAGAGCGTAATACGGTTCGCCGCTTGGAAGTCCTTCCGCCGCGCGGCCTTCTGCGGGATCGGCACGGACGCATCTGGGTCTCTAATATGCCTCTCTTCAACGTATTCGTAGTGCCGCGTGAGCTGGGGAATGTGGATACAGCGCTTCTGACCCGGGTTTTTGACCTCCCTCGGCGGGATTTGGAGCAGCGCCTCAGGCAGGCGGTACAGTTTAGCAAAACTAAGCCCAGTTTATTTTTCCGTCAGCTGGCTTTTGAGCGTTATGCGGCTCTTATGGAACAGAGCTGGCGCCAGACAGGTTTCAGTGCTCAGCTACTTCATGTGCGCCGCTATCTCTATCCTGTAGGGGCCCATTTTCTGGGCTATCTTAGCGAAGTAACGCCCGAGGAAATAGCGCGCGCCGAAGGCCGCTATACCCAAGGCAACCTCATCGGGCGGGCGGGCATAGAGAGTTATTACGAACGGTTTTTGGCTGGCCAGAAAGGCTATCGCTTCGTGGTGGTGGATGCGATGGGGCGCGAGCTGTATCCCTACCGAGGCGGGGCGTACGATCTTCCTCCCCAATTAGGCCTGGACCTCGTGCTTACCGTAGATGCCGAACTGCAGGCTTTTGCTGAAAGCCTCTTTTATGGCAAAGCTGGGGCCCTCGTAGCGATTGAACCTAGCTCGGGGGAAATCCTATGCGCCGTAAGCGCCCCTACCTACGATCCAAACCTGCTCTCGGGAGCTGGCCTAAGTGCGAACTGGCAGCAGCTGCAAAATGCCGAACGCTTCCCTCTCTACAATCGGGTCGTGCAGGCCATGTATCCCCCTGGGTCTACCTTCAAGCTGCTCAATGCCCTGATAGCCCTGCAGGAAAATACCCTTACGGAAAATCTCTACTACCCCTGCGGCTTAGGCTATTTACGCAATCGGGGAAAGCCAGCCTGCCATGCCCATCCCACCCCTCTGGCGCTGGCCGAGGCCATTCAACACTCCTGTAATGCCTATTTCGCCTCCGTTTATACGGATTTCTTACATAATCCCATCTATCAAGGAAGCATAGAGCTGGCCTATGCTCGCTGGCGCGATTATATGCTTTACTTCGGCGTAGGACGACGTCTCGGCGTAGATATACCCTCCGAGAAACCTGGCTTCCTTCCCAAAAGGGACTATTACGATCGGCTTTATGGTAAGGGGCGGTGGAATGCCTTCACTATCATCAGTAATAGTATCGGTCAGGGGGAAGTGCTTATGACACCCCTTCAAATGGCTAACGCTATGTGTATCATTGCCAACCGGGGCTACTACGTGCGTCCGCATTTCCTAAAAGGGGTATATGGACGGGAGCATACCCCCATCACCTATTTTGATACTTTGCGCGTACCCATAGAGCCAGCCTACTTTGAGGCGGTAATAAAGGGTATGCGTTTGGCGGTGGAAGCGGGTACTGGCTATACGGCCTATGTGCCGGGTTTAGATTTATGCGGCAAAACGGGCACAGCTCAAAACCCACACGGTCGGGATCATTCCCTGTTTGTGGGTTTTGCCCCTGGAGATAAGCCGCGCATTGCTATTGCAGTAGTGGTAGAAAATGCTGGCTGGGGGGCCACGTGGGCGGCTCCCATCGCCAGTTTGGTGGTGGAACGCTACCTTACAGGAAAGATCTCCCGGCCCCACCTTGTCAAGACTATCCAGCAGGCCACCCTTTTACCCTAGATATGCATACGCGTCCCTTTCGCCTCCATATCGCCACGCTCGGCTGCAGCAAAAATCTCTATGACTCCGAACGCCTAGCGGCGGCCTTGGAGGGGCGTTTTGCACTCTCCCACTCCGCCGACCTAAAGCTGGCCGATATAGTCGTGCTAAATACCTGCGGCTTTATTGATCGGGCGAAGCGGGAGTCGGTAGAGGCTATATTGCATTATGCGGCGGCGCGCCAGAGCGGAAAAATTAAGCGGCTTTATGTCATAGGCTGCCTTGTAGCGCGCGATCGGGCTACCTTAGCGGCGGAGATATCTGAGGTAGATGGATTTTTCACCCATGCGGAATATGAGCAGTTGATTTACGAACTTCAGGGGGATTTGCGTCGCTATCTTTTAGGTGAGCGGCGCCGCAGCGGCTATCCCCACCACGCCTACCTAAAAATATCTGAAGGCTGTAATCGTAAATGCAGCTTCTGCGCCATTCCGCTCATGCGCGGCCCGCACCAATCCCGCCCTATGGAAGCCATTTTGGCCGAAGCGCGCCGGCTTATTAGCGAGGGCGTCAAAGAGATTAGTTTGATTGCTCAAGATCTTACCTACTACGGCTTAGATTTATACGGAAAGCGGCGTCTGGCCGAGCTGCTGGAAAAGCTTGCCGCCCTGCCGGGTATCGGCTGGATTCGGCTGCACTATGCCTATCCGGCGGGCTTTCCGCGCGACGTTTTATCCATAATCCAAGCCGCCTCCCCAATTTGCAAATATCTGGACCTCCCGCTCCAACATATATCCGACCCTATCCTTCAGAAAATGCGGCGGGGGCTTACACGTCAGAAAACCGAAGCCCTTATCAATGAAATTCGGGAAAAAGTCCCCGGCATCGTGCTGCGCTCTACCTTCATCGTAGGTTTTCCAGGAGAGACAGAGAAAGATTTTGAAGAGCTTCTGCGTTTTTTAGAGACCTATCGTTTGGAGCGGGTGGGGGCTTTTTTATACTCTCATGAGGAGGGCACGGCGGCTTATACCTTACAAGACGATGTGCCCCCACGCGTAAAGCGGCGCCGCTATCATGAACTTATGACCCTCCAACAGCGGATTAGCCACGAATGGAACCAGCAGTGGGTGGGAAAAATAATAGAAGTGCTAGTAGATGAGCGGCAAAATGACCTAGCGATTGCGCGTAGCGCTTGGGATGCCTTAGAAGTAGATAACCTTGTATATATTCAGGATGCCGCTAAACGGCTGGCTGCGGGGGAGTTTGCGCAGGTGCGTGTGGTGGGGGCTGGCCCTTACGAGCTATGGGCAGAACCCCTTTGAAGTAATAGCCCGCGCAGATGGGCAGCGGCTACGGCTATGGGTACTTTTTTCCCCCAGCGCTTTTGTACAATACCCTAACTTCTGCCGAGGGGAATACCTCGTAGAGGTACTTCTGCTACGGGCCCGCAGCGTAGCCTACCATCTTCAGCGGCGCTTCCTAGGTCTTAGTACGCCGCAGGAAGAGCCCCTTGGGCCGAATTATCTCTTTTGGGACCTACCTAAGCCGCCCGAGGCAGAGACTTACCAGGTGATTATATGGGATGTGGCACGCCAGCGCGTTTTCTATGAGAAAGGCGATTTACAGGCCGCTCAGCGCGAATGGCAGGTGAGTTTTTTCCCCATAGGTAAGGGCCTAAGTAGAAATGAGCTCGCTGCCGAGCAGCTATGTTTATATCGGGTAGCTCCTGGCTTCTACTTAGTCCAAGCGGCGCTCTATCAGGGCGAAACTACCCTGCCCGAACTTACGCGCTATCTTTCCATTGAGGAGCAGAAACTTACGGTATATGGTACAGGCAAGTGGGATACCCTACGCCTACGCTGGCGTAGTGAGGGCCTTCCTAAGGGTGCCTACCTGGTAGGGCTTTTCTTCTACCGCGAGGATCAGCTGGCTTACCAGGCACTTTATCCTGTACGACTGAGGTAGAAGAGGTAGGCAGGAAAACTGCCAGCGGGGAAGTTCACCCAGTTTCCTTCCCAGCGAAATCCAACTATCTCAGCTGTGGAGAGTTCCATACTTCTTCCAGTCCATCGGCTGGCTATTTCGCTCCAAAGCGGGTTATGGCCGATTAGGGCTACGGTGGTGCAGGCTTCGGGTAAGCTTCGTAAAGCCTCTGTGATACCTTCCTGGGCTTCCGTGTAAAAGGCGAAATGCGGCTCTACTTTCTCATGGGGCAGGGAGCAGATTTGGGCGAGGAGGTGAGCCGTGTGCCACGCCCGAATAGCCGGGCTGGTAAGGATGAGGTCCGGCCGATACCCCTGCTTGAGGAGAGCTTGTCCCTGCACCAAGACATCCCGAATTCCGCGGGTGCTTAGAGGACGGTTGAAGTCCGACACGCCTTCAGGTTCCCAATCTGATTTGCCATGGCGCATGAGAAGAATTATTCCCATAGCCAAGGAATGCGTAAATATACGGAGCCTTCCATCCGACGGATTTGAAGGACATAAAGACCAGGCGGTAGCCCTTCCAAAGAAAAGGGTGTTTCCAGTCTTTCCCGCACGAGTTGGCCATTTAGGTTCCATAGGGCTAAGTGGTAGTCGGCGCTGGGGCCTTCTAAGGAAAAGAGCGAACCCTTGCGCTGGAGACGCCAGCTTGGGGAGGGAGCGGCGAGAGCGGCTGTAGCGGCGCAGCTGGCTGGAAGGGATTGGTTGCGGCCACGAACCTGCTGATTAGCTGGGCTGATAAGCACCTGTCCATGAGTCCCGAGGAACAGGCGCATGCGGCTAATTTGCCCCGCCGTAAAGCGCCGCATGCAGTCGTCATCCACATACCCCATGAAGTTGTCTATAGGGTCGGGCTGGTCAGTAGGGATTTCCTGACAGGTGTTAGGCGCAGGATTAGGGCACCCATAAGTAGCCTCACGCTGGGGCGGTGTATCGCATACTTCATCGCCCTCAACAGCACAGGTGGCTGGGGTAGTGCCCACACATCCTCCTTCAAAGGGATGATACAGGCTAAATACATGGCCTACTTCATGAACGGCGGTACGCCCCTTGTCGTAAGGCTCTCGTTTGGAAGGCCCTTCGCCAAATACCGAGGCTAAAATCACGACGCCCGCTAACCCTTCCGCATCATCCAGCGGACGGGCATAGCCAATTATGTCATCGGTAATATTCTCTACCACCCATATGTTCAGGAAGCTATCTGGGTCCCAGCTGGTGGTACGCTTGAGGGTCTCTTCTTCGGTTTCCCAGTTATGGTCTGCTAAAGTGCTGGAAACGTGATAGGTAATACCACAAGTGGGGGTGCCATTAGGGCCGCGCCGAGCTAAGTAGAATTGGATTTTAGCCGACTTGTAGTCGCGGTTGAGAATCTCCACCTGCCGCTGAACATCTGAGAAGGGTAAAAATCCCTGGTTATTTGAGGCTATGAGATGTACGACGAGGGGAATCCAGAGGGTATCTTCTGAAAGCCTATGCAGAGCAGAGGTTTCACTCAAGGGTCTTAGACGCATGAAAGCGCGATCTACGGGGCATTTGAGCTGCGCCCAGAGCAAACTAGAAATCCAAAGGGAACTCCAGCCACGCATACTTTGCCCAAATTTAAGGTAAAGAGGGTAGGTTTAGGCGAAGCCGACATAATTTTACTTAGATTTGCTTTCACATGAGGCCTGAAGCGGCTTTGACGGTAACGGCTGAGGGGGTACGTCCTATTTCCATATGGTTGGGTTGGACGGCGCCTTCGGCTCAGGTACAGCGCGAGGTACTTAGCGTTATGCTAAAAGGTGCAGGCTATGCCGTAGAGATGCCCCCCCAAGTAGACCTTTCCGCCTTAGAGCATGTAAGCCAGCACTATGATGCGGCATTTCTGGTGATAGGTCATGAAAAAGGCCCGGTTCTGCCCGATGGCACTCTCCTCCTCCGGCGGCAGTATGAGAGACTTTTACGTCAGCTCAGCCCTAACTTCCGCTTACTTATCTGGGCCCCAGTAGATGAGACTAAGATGTACGAGATAGAAGTACAGGAGCTACTTACATTCATAGAAAATACCCTTGCCGAGCGGGTCATGCTTACGCGCACCTCCAGTTTGCCTTTACTCGTGGGGGAGGTGCGCGCATTTCTTTCGGAAGCCGTAGAGGCCCGTCAGGCGGTCAAAGCCTATGAAATAGGCTTTCTCCATAATGCAAGGGATGCGGAGAGCTGCTTTGGCCTAATTGAACGGCTTTCCCAGGCCTATAAGGTTCAAACCCTCTCATTTCGGCCTGAGCGGGCCGATACGGATATGGAAGAGGCCCTGCGCCTGTACAGGCAAAGCCAGCTGCTGGTTATTTTCTTTCATCGGGCGGGCGATTGGGGGGTCTCTATCGCCCAGCACATATGGAAGGTAAGCGGGGGGTTGAGCCAGCCTACGCCGATTTTGCTTATTGGCTTCCCCGACCCGCCGCGCAATCGCCGGCTTAGCCTCCATGTACCCAATATTCGCTTAGAGCTCGCCGAGCCTGAAGAGGTAGAGGCGCACATTCAGAAGGCGTTAGCCGAGGCCCGTAAATCGGCGGTATGGCCCGATGCCCCGCGTGTATGCCCTTATATCGGCCTGCGACCCTTTGAGGAGGGAGAAACCGTCTTCTTTCATGGGCGGGAGCGCCATATTCAGAAAATTCTGGATCAGCTGCGGGAGCGTAAGTTTGTTATGGTTACGGGGGCCTCAGGCGATGGGAAATCGTCCTTGGTCTTTGCGGGGGTGCTGCCCGCGCTGCGGGCTAACCGCATGCCTGCCCCCTATCCCACCTGGGCCGTAGCGGCTTTCCGCCCTGAAAAGCAGCCTCTCACTAACCTAGCGCTGGCTCTAGCAGGGGCCTTAGGCTATAGCAACGTAGCCGAAGTAGAAAATCGCCTTTCCTACGGCTTTTCGGCCCTTGTTGAGCTATATAAGGCCTCCACTGCCTACATAGACCCCACCTCATCTGAATTTCAAAACCTCTCGGACGCAGAAAAAATAGCCCGCCTGCGTGAAGGCCAAAATCTACTCATTTTGGTAGACCAGTTTGAGGAATTTTTCACAAATGAAGAGAACTACTCGGCCGGCATGGCCTCCCCGCTGGCGCAAATCACGGTGAATGTGCTTTCTGAGACCATTCGGATCGCTCAGCGGGAGGATCTGCCGATATGGGTGCTCTTTACGATGCGTTCCGACTTTATCGGTCAGTGTGTGGCCTTTCATGGATTTGCGGAGCTGATTGGGGAGAGCACGTACTTTGTGCCGCGTCTTACCCGCGAGGAGTTTCAAGCGGTTATTGAGAGGCCAGCCGAGCTGAATGGCGATCGTATCACCCCGCGCCTTACCCAGCGCCTGCTGAATGATTTGGGCGATGGCATAGACCAGCTGCCAGTACTTCAGCATGCCCTGCATCGCATATGGTATGCCGCCGACCAAGGACGAGCTCCTATGGACCTATTGCATTACGCTATGGTGGGGGGACTGGCGTCCTTCAAGCTGGCGGAGCAGGATCGGCCCCTCTTTGAGCAGTACCTAGCCACTCTACCTCCCCATGAGCAAGAGCTCTATCAGAATCCCCGCCTGCGCAACGTCCTCAACTTCCATGCCGAGTGGGTTTACAGTCATGTAGACCAGCTCTATCAGGCGCGCTACCAAGAGGCTCTACCTCTATCGCTTCTCCAGCAGATTGTGGGCAGGCTCATGGTGTCGCTCACGCGCATAGATGAGGGGCGGGCCGTGCGGGCCCGGCTTACCCTCCAGCAAATCACCGATATGCTGGGTCTACCGAATGTAGGCGTGGATACGGTAGCGCGCGTGGCGGCGCTTTATCAGGTGCCTGAGGTAAGTTTTCTTCAGCCTTCCCTGCCCGAAGGTACAAGCTACCTCCTCAGTCCAAATGATACCATTACCATTTCCCATGAGGCGCTTATTCGGAATTGGGAACGGCTGATTCGCTGGGCTGAAAAAGAAGCCCAGAGCGTACGCATCTTTCGGGAGCTTAAGTTTCAAGTGCAGCGCTGGCTGGAGGGTGGTCAGTCTAATCGCTTGCTCTTGAGCGGAGGGGCATACCAGTACTTTGCCGAGTGGTATTACAGCGCCGCACCAAATCCCGCTTGGATGCGGCGCTACATTCCGCCGGAGGAGCTTGTACCCGATGTAGAACCGCTCATGCAGGCTTTAGCCCTGCGTGATGCGATAGAGCTCTATCTGGCCCGCAGTAAAGCGCGCATAGAGCGCAATCGGCGCCTGCTCCTTTTGGCCTTAGCGGTAGTTACACTCTTTTTCCTTCTGAGTCTCATAGCCTTCTACTATGCGAATACACAACGGCTTTTGGCGGAGCGGAACGCGCAGGAGGCCCGCCGGCAGGCTCAGCTGGCCCAAGAGCAGCGCCTCTTAGCTGAACGAAATGCCGAGGAAGCGCGTCGGCAGCAGCTGCGCGCCGAACGGGAACGGCTCATCGCCCTCCAGCAAAAGCGTCTGGCGGAAAACGCCCTACGCATCGCCGAAGCCGAACGCAACAACGCCGAGCGGCAAAGGCAAATCGCCGAAGCCCAGCGCCGTATTGCGGAGCTGGAGCGTGAGCGGGCTCTGACTCAACAGCGTATCGCCGAAAATCAAACCCGCTTGGCTGATGCCGCCCGCATCAACGCCGAACATGACCGAGCCCAAGCCGAATACCAAACCGCCCTCGCTATACGCCAGCGGAATAAAGCCCTTATTCTTCAATCCCTATTTCTGGCTGAGCTGTCCCGCAGTCAGACGCGCAAAGGAAATTCAGAAGTAGGCATACGCCTAGCCTTAGAAGCGCTCCCACGCTATATAGATGGGCCGAATGAGCGGCCGTTTGTAGATGAAGCCGAGGCCGCGCTATATTTCGGTCTCCACGCCTACCTCTACCCTAACCCCCTGCGCAAGCTCATCGGCCATAAAAATCGGGTCGTCTACGCCACATTTAGTCCGGACGGTACGACTTTGGCCACATCAAGCTGGGATAAGACGATTCGCCTCTGGAATGTCCAAACCGGCGCCTCGCGCGTAGTACTGAGCGGTCATACTCATATTGTGGAGAAGGTATTTTTCTCGGCGCAGCTTACTTACCTTGTATCGCTGGCCGAGGACTTTTCGGCGCGCGTGTGGGATTTGCGCAAGGGCGTAAGTATAGCTCGGCTTTGGGGCCACCGGGACAATCTAACCCACATAGCCCTATCTGCAGATGCCTCCGTTATACTCACTACGTCGCTGGATAAAACGGCTCGGCTTTGGCGCGGCCACTCTGGGGAGCTACTGGGGAAAGTAGAAGCGGATAGCGAAGTCTTACACGGCGTCCTTACCACCGATGGAAAAAGGGCTGCCTTTGGTACGCGCAGCGGGACGCTGTATTTATGGGATATTCCGCAAAATCACCTTGTAAGGCTTTCGGTGCATGGGGGCCCAATCGGCCAAATTATTTTAGCCCCAGCTGAGGACAAGCTCCTCTGTTTGAGTGAGGACGGCACCGCTTCCCTGTGGAATTGGGAGGGCAAACAGTTGGGGCGTCTGACAGGGGAGGGTGCCCCCATGCGCGTGGCGGACTTTTCGCCAGAAGGGGATAAAGTGGTTATAGGTTTGGCTGACTCTACGGTGCGGGTATGGGCACTGCCCTCGGGTCAGCTTTTGCGAGTAATGCGCGGCCATACAGGCCTGCCCTATGCCCTTCAATGGAGTCCCAGCGGCAAGCACATCCTTTCCATCGCTACAGACCAGAAAGCTATCCTCTGGAGCGGCCGCAGCTTTCTGCCCCTTACGGAATATACCTTTCCGCCTCATATCACCTTCAGACCAGCCTTTAGCCCAGATGGGAAGTATCTCGCCGTGCCAGGCCCTAGAGGGAGTGTCTATCTTTATCCTACCCTTCCCGACCACCAGGAACTCATTAATGCCGCCTGGGAGAAGGCGGTACGGCCTCTCACGGCGGAAGAGCGGCGGAACTTCTTCTTAGAAGATCCGCGCATTACGAGCGAACTTCCCCCTTATCGCAAGCTTCCCCGCGCGCGTATCCATACGGTTCAGCCAGGTGAAACGCTGAGTACTCTTGCAGCCAAGTATGGAGTTAGTGTAGAGCAGCTACGTGCCCTTAATCGGCTAGAGGGCGAAGTGCGCCCTGGCGACAAGATTATTATTACCTACGAAGAGTAGGGATATCGTATTTTTGCCCGAATGCCGAGTGGAGGTAGAGGGCTTCTACTGTGCGGTTGGATGTGGGCGCAGCAGACCCTTATCAACCTTCCTTCGGTGGAAGTTACGCCGCGCAAGCGCTTCTTCATGCTTCATGAGACCCAACTGCGGTTTTGGCGCCCCGACCCCTATTGGGTTACCAGCCACTTCTTCGTATATGGTCTTAGCCGAGACATAGAAGTAGGCATAACCTTTTACGATTTCGGCTTTCCCGCCCAGCATTATAGTACTATAGCTACAGGCTATAAGTTTTCACGACTTTTATTTACGCGCTCACTGATGAAAGACTTAGAGCTCCGCTGGACCTTGGGGCAGATGCTTACCACCTCCGTTACAGGTAAAGGGGTAGGGGTGTGGACCTATAGTATGCTGAGCGTGCGTCTGCCTCTTCTGCGTACGCGCCTCTCTGCTGGTGGTAGCGCCGGGCCGCGTCCTCTATTTGGTGAGCCCGAAGAGCGCATAGGCTTCCTGAACCTTAGCACCATAGACTTTGTAGCTTCCTTAGAACAGCCCCTCACAAAGGATTGGCAATTCGTAGTGGAATGGTTTTCAGGCAATCATCACGAGTTCGCCTATGTGGTAGTGGGATTCATTTTCCAGAAAGGCGATTTTACTTCCGTGATTGCTTATAAGATCGCGAATGACCCTGACCTGTGGGATACAAACGGATTCGTGCTGGAGGCTGGTATGTTTCTATGAAGGCTAGGTAAGCGGCGTATTTTTGCTGCATGCGGATTTATACGCGCACAGGCGATAAGGGTGAGACAGGCCTTTTAGGCGGTGGGCGCGTGTCTAAGGCTGACCCGCGCATAGAAGCCTACGGCACGCTGGATGAGCTAAACGCCGTGCTAGGGCTCTTAGTCCAGGAGGTGCCCGAGGAGGATAAACCCTTCTTGCGTCGGATACAGAGTCAGCTTTTTACTATAGGCTCGCATTTAGCGGCGGGAAAAAGCCCCAAACCCGTGCCTTTACCCCCTTTCTCCGCCGAAGAAATAACGGCTTTAGAGGCGGATATTGATAGGCGGCAGGCGATGATTCCCCCTATGCGCGCCTTTATTTTGCCCGGTAGCTCGCGCCCTGAAGCGCTAGCGCATCTGGCCCGTACGGTGTGCCGGCGGGCTGAGCGGCGCTTAGTGCAGCTCTACCAGCAGGAAGAAGGTAATCCCCTCTTTCTCCAGTACCTCAATCGCCTCAGCGACTGGCTTTTTATTTTAGCGCGCTATCTTACCCATCACTTAGGTGCCGTAGAAATACCGTGGCAGCCAGAAAAATCCACACCTTGACTCCCTCAAAAGGCGTTTGAATTTGCCTACCTTTGCCCCAAAACTTTCGTATATGGCTTCACCTAATAAAGATTACAGCCCAGGCCTAGAAGGCGTGATAGCCGCCGAAACGCGCATCTCCTTTTTGGATACCGAGCAGGAGGAGATCGTAGTGCGGGGGTACAATCTCTTGGAGCTTATTCGGTCGGCAACTTATGTAGACGTGGTAGGCCTGCTTCTGTGGGAGCGACTGCCGGGTCCTGAGGAACGGGCTACCTTGGAGCGGTCTATGGTGGAGGCGGCTGTACCAGAGGCCGTGTATGATATCCTCCGCAAGCTACCCCCTACCATGCATGCGATGGACCGCCTGCGGACGGCCGTGTCGGCTTTAGCGGGGTTTGACCCCGAGGCTAACTCGGTGGATCCAGCCTCTGAGCTGGCACGCGCCCCGCGCCTTATCGGCCAAATTGCCCAAATTGTGGCTAATCTCTCGGCTATCGCCAACGGACAAGCTCCTCAAAGCTTTGGGCCCGGGCGCGGCTTTGCAGAGAACTTCCTAGCCACACTGGTGCGCCGCTCCGTTACACCTGCTGAGGTGCGGGCTTTTGAGCAGAGCCTTATTGCGTATAGCGAACACGAGCTACCCAACTCTACTTTTGCCGCGCGCGTGGTGGCTTCCACGCTGGCGGATGTCTATGGGGCCCTTACCAGTGCCGTGGCTTCCCTCAAAGGCCCCCTGCACGGCGGCGCTAACGAAGCCGTGATGTACATGCTTCTGGAAGCGGGTACCCTTGAGGGACTAGAGCAGCTTATGCGCGCTAAGCTGGCCCGTAAAGAGCGTATTATGGGGTTTGGCCATCGCGTGTACATGCGCCGCATGGACCCCCGTGCCCAGCTGCTGAAAGAAGTGCTCCATGAGCTTATCAGGCAGCGCGGCGAAGGTCACCTCTACGCTGAAATGTGCCAGCGCGGCGAGGATATCATGCGTACCGAAAAGGGCCTTTTCCCTAACCTAGACTACTACGCTGCGCCAGTGTATTACCTGCTGGGCATACCTATAGAGCTTTACACGCCCATCTTCTTTGCTGCGCGTACAGCAGGCCTTTTAGCCCATATTATTGAACAGCATAGAGAAAATCGGCTTTATCGGCCGCGCGTGCTTTACACAGGTCCTCGCGGATTGCGCCTATGAGTCACACGCATACGCAAGTGCCCTACGACGTCGTTTTAGAGGAGCTGGCGGAATACATAGTAGGTGGCGTTATAGATAGTCAGGAGGCCTACCATACGGCGCATCTGGCCCTGATGGACTCTTTAGCCTGTGCCCTGCTGGCCTTAGAGAAGCCCGAATGTACCAAGCTGATAGGCCCAGTTGTTCCCGAGGCCTACCTGCCCTATGGCGTGCGCGTGCCGGGTACGCCGCATGTGGTAGACCCGGTGCAAGGGGCTTTCTCCATTACAGCGCTCATTCGTTGGCTGGATTATAATGATACCTGGCTGGCTAAGGAATGGGGCCATCCTTCGGACAACTTAGGGGCGCTTTTAGCGGTAATGGATTATGTCAGTCAGCGGCGGCGGCTTCAGGGGGAGTCTGTCTACCGTATAGCCGATCTCTTCACGGCTATGATAAAAGCCTACGAAATCCAAGGGGTCTTAGCCTTAGAGGTAAGCCTAAATCGGCGGGGCTTTGATCATGTGCATTTTGTGAAAGTAGCTTCGGCGGGCTTAGCGGCCTACCTATTAGATGGGCGAAAGGAAACCGTACTCAGCGCCCTCTCGCATGCCTTTATAGATGGGGCGGCCCTGCGCACCTATCGCCATTTCCCAAATACAGGCCCGCGCAAATCCTGGGCGGCGGCCGATGCTACCAGTCGAGCGGTGCGCTTAGCCCTCTTTGCGGCGGCGGGCGAGCCAGGCTACCCCTCTGCCCTTACAGCCCCTACCTGGGGCTTTGAGGCGGTGGTATTGGGTGGAGCTAAAGTGCAACTCGCCCGTCCTCTGGGTAGCTACGTAATGGAAAATATCCTCTTCAAGGTCGCCTATCCGGCTGAGTTTCACGGTCAGACTGCGGTAGAAGCTGCGTTTCGGCTTCATCCGCAGGTCCGCCACAGACTGGCCGACATAAGCCGCATTATCATAGAGACGCAAGAGTCGGCCGTGCGCATAATAGATAAGCCCGGCCCCTTCCGCAACCCGGCCGATAGGGACCACTCGTTGCAGTACATGACTGCGGTGGCCTTGCTCTACGGAGAGCTTGAATATGCGCATTATGAGGAGCCTATAGCCTCTGATCCGCGCATTCCCGAGCTTATCGCTCGGATGGAGGTGCGCGAAAATCCCGACTTTAGTCGGGACTATTTAGACCCCGCAAAGCGCTCTATTGCGAATGCAATTCAGATTTTCTTTACGGATGGCAGTGCGACGGAGCGGGTCTTGGTGGAATATCCCATAGGCCATCGGCGGCGGCGTTCCGAGGCTCTACCTCTTCTCCAAGCCAAATTCCAAGCGGCGCTCCAGCGCGTGTATCCGGCTAAGAAGGCGGAGTCGCTCTATCGCCTTATGGTGGATTTTCCCGCACTGCAGGAAATGGAGGTAGACAAGTTTATGGGGCTTCTGGCTCATCCTTCAGGGATTAGGTGATGGCGGCTTGGCTTCTTCATAGCCCCCCTTCTCAGGCGGAATTAGCTCAGCGATTTCGTGCACGGGTAGCCCAAGGGCGGCTGATTTTACCTGGAGCGCATGACCCTCTTGCAGGGCTTTTAGCGCGCCAAGCGGGCTTTGAAGCGCTTTATCTCTCAGGCGCCGCCTTCTCAGCCAGTATGGGCCTGCCAGACTTAGGCCTCCTTACTTTGGAAGAAGTAACCGAACGGGCAAGAGCTCTGGTGCGCGCCACAGGCCTACCCTTAGTAGTAGATGGGGATACGGGCTTTGGGGAGGCTCTAAATGTCGTACGTCTAGGGCGGCAGCTGGTAGAGGCCGGCGTAGCAGCTATACAGTTAGAAGACCAGGAGATGCCTAAGCGCTGCGGTCATCTGGCAGGTAAGCGGCTCGTCCCTCCCCAAGTAATGGTGGAAAAAATCCGCGCCCTCAAGCGCACCGTGCCCAGCCTAGTAATAATTGCGCGCACGGATGCGCATGCCTTGGAAGGCCTCAAAGGTGTGCTGGAACGTGCCCAGCAGTATGTAGAAGCCGGCGCCGATATCATATTCCCCGAGGCGCTTACCACGCTTGAGGAATTCGCTGAGGTGCGTCAAGCCCTAAAAGTACCTCTTTTGGCGAACCTTACGGAATTTGGCAAAACCCCTTCGCTCTCGGCGGAACAGCTTTTTGCCTTGGGCTATGAAATTGCCCTCTTTCCCGTTTCGGCGCTGCGCGTAGCAGCCAAGGCCATGGCACAATTTTACCGCCATCTTTGTGCAACGGGTAGTGCGCAGGCCTACCTACCCCATATGCAGACGCGCGCAGAGCTGTATGAGCTTATAGGTTATACCGCCTATGAAACCTTTGATGCGGAGGTAGCGGGTCGCGCCGCCCCAGCCAAACCCAATCCCTAAGGCTCTAAGAAAGGAGAAACTCCTTATGCACCAGAGGCAAACGCAAATCAGGTGGGGCTACTTCAGGGTCGCAGTGATAGCCCCAAGTGGGTATCCCCCGCTCTAAAAGGAAATAAAGAGCCTCATAGTAGCAGTGGGTGGGCACTCGTTGAAAGCTTATATCGTGAAATACCCACAAGGGCTGGTGGGCCTTCAGCCAATCTGTCTCCTGCAGGCAGGGGACGGGGCAGCCTATATCCCCGCTGTATAGGAGATAGCCAGCAGCACTCTGAAAGAGGAAAGCGCTACTTGGCATATGGGGCATGTGCAGCCCGTCCGTAGGCAGGCCTACCACGGGCCCTTCAGCTCCATCAGCCAGCCTAAGATCAGCAAATCGCTCTACTTCCCCCATCAGAAAATGCAGAATTGTATGAAGTTTTGCCTGCACGCCTTCTGAACCTACTAATATGGGTATCGGTGGCAAATTACAGCGAAAGTGCCGGTGGTAGAGTAGGGCGGAAAGGCTTCCGATATGGTCATCATGGAGGTGGGTAATGCATATGGCATCTATAGTTTCGAGGAGGTTTTTGGCTACAAGGCGCGGATAGACGGTGAAGCCGCAGTCTATGAGGTAGGTTTTGCCTGACCAGCGGAGCAGAGCGGCGGAATTGCCCCAGTGGATATCGTGCGCCCCTCCTGCCCCTAAGAAACGGATCTCAGGTTGCACGCAACCCTAAAATTTGCTGGGCATGCTTATCCGTCTCTACCTTCTCAATGATGCGCGCAATCCGTCCCTCCTCATCTATGATGTAGGTGATCCGCAGGGGGCCTTCGTAGGTGCGGCCATATAGCTTTTTAGTACCCCAGGCTCCGTAAGCCTTGATTATCTCTTTGTTAGTATCGGCCAGCAAAGGAAAGGGGAGCTGATACTTCTGCGCAAATTTTTTATGCGATTCCACATCGTCGGCGCTTACGCCCAGTACGGCATAACCAGCAGCTTGCAGGGCGGCGTAATGGTCGCGCAAATTACAGGCTTCCTTGGTGCAGCCAGGCGTATCATCCTTTGGATAAAAGTATAAAATGACTTTCTGACCGCGGTAGTCTGAGAGGCGTCGGAGCGTACCATTCTGGTCGTAGGCGGCAAAGTCAGGCGCCACCGCACCTACAGCCAAACCCGGACGAACCATACGAAGGGACAAAACAAAAATTAGTTTTCTTCTTCCTTTTCGTCTTCCTCATCAGGCCATTCAGGGGGGCTCTCAGCGGGCACTTCGGGGGCATCATCGTCCTCATCCTCCTCCTCCGCCATCAGAAGCTGCATGCCATTCAGAAGGAGATCTATCTCTTCGTATTTGAGGGCGGTATTTATGGGAGGCACGTAACGGGTGCCATATTCAGCATAAAGCCGCTTAGGAGGTATTTTTAAGTATTTCTCAGAGGCCTTCTCTAAGAAGTATTGGAGACCCGCCGTAAAAGTAATAGGACTTTGCACGCGCATAGAGGAGGGGGTGTAGGGAGCACTGTTATGAAAGGCTATCAAGTTATAACAAGCCAGACTGATGACGTAGGTGTAACGCTCACTGATAAGCTTGAGTTGGGGTATAAAGCACTCGGCGATGGAGGGGTCAGCTTCTTCATCAGGTAGCTCTTCAAACTCCTCTTCCCAATCTGATTTAGGCACCTTAATAGTTACCCTTTTCTCTTCCCAGCTGGGATGGAGAACATTCTCAGAGGTGATTTCAGGGGAGGCCTTAAGCTTGACAAGAATGCAGCGGGTTCCTTGAGCAAAGAGCGCCAGCGAGGCCAGAAAAGTAGTCCCAACTAATAGCTGAGGATTCATTTTCACAAATATAGCTCATATCCTCAAAGAAGGCCCAGTTGAATACGGGCATTTTCGCTCATACGGCTCATATCCCATGGGGGATCGAAGGTAACCTCTACCTCTACCTGCTTTATGCCGGGGATGGCTTCTACTACCTTGCGTACCTCGTCGGGCAGATGCTGCGCGGCCGGACAAAATGCAGAAGTGAGCGTCATCACTATGCGGGCCTCCCCAGACGGACTTACCTCTACATGATAAATGAGTCCCAGCTCGTAGATATCTACAGGTATCTCCGGGTCATACACCGTCTTGAGGGCGCGGATAATTGCTTCTTGAAGGAGGGTGGGGTCTTGAGGCTGCATAGTTACTCCGTAGTGGCTATTTGACCAGAAGGGGCATGGAGTGCTGTATGCAAGGTATGCCAAGGGAGGGTAGCGCACTTAACTCGTATAGGAAAATTTCGGACAGCGGCGAAAGCCTGAAGGCGCTCTTGGACTTCAGGCGAAACCTGAGACAAGGTAGGAGCCTCTTCTTGGGTGAGGAGTTCATGGAACGCCTGGAAAAGAATCTCGGCCTCGCTTAGTGAACGGCCTTTCACGACGCTCGTCATTACAGAGGCCGAGGCTTTGCAGATAGCGCAGCTTTTCCCCTCAAACTTGATATCGTGGATTTTGGACTCCTCTACCTGCAAGGTGAGATAGACCTGATCCCCGCAGAGTGGATTGTACCCTTCACCCGTGTGGGTAGGGTGCGAAAGCCGGCCGTAATTCCGTGGATAGCGGCTGTGCTCTAAAATTAGCTCCGAATAGAGGCTCTCCACACCGAAAGGCATGCCACTAAGGTATAACACAATACTTTTGTAAGGATGCTGGGGCTTTTAATGCAGGTAGTGCTATGGGGTGGATGGGGGGGCCATACTAGCGTGAATGATCTCACTCATAGAGAGGAGTTATGGCATAGATTCTACAGCATAGCTCGTTTGGGTGTAAGCTTTTTGGGGTATAGGCGTCTTCAGCCGCAGTTTTTCTGGGAGGGCGGAGCCTTTATAAGTCAGGATCGGCTACAGGCACGGTGGCGGCGCACGCATTGGAATAGCATAGGAGCTGGGCTGCGTCTGCGTCCCCTGCATGGCCCTGTATCACCTCTTTTGGAGGGTAGTATTTTCCGCTTTACGGCTACGATTCGGACCTTAGAGGGTAAGGCCCCGCCGGAAGGTCCCGCCAACGTAAGTGTGATGGGATGGGGCTGGGCCGCTGGCGTAAGCTGGCGCTGCCTGGAATGGGCTGAGCTAAGTCTGCTCTATTTGCGACGTCTCCCTGCCACCGATGGATTAGAAGGCTATCCCGGCCCGGTGCGCGACCGCTTAGAAGGCTTCGTGGGTCACATAGGCCTTTTTCTTCCGCAGCCGCGTACCTCTGACCAAAGCCGCTTCTAATGCCCCAAGAGCCCAGCGGTGTTTTTGACATGCTAGGGCCGATAATGATAGGTCCCAGCAGCTCTCACACGGCCGGTGTAGTGCGAATTGCCCGCGTTATGCATTTTCTCCTGGGGGGTATCCCCGAAGAGGCTACTATCACCTTTTACAACTCCTTTGCCATGACCTATAAGGGGCATGGGAGCGACCGAGCCGTTTTAGCTGGGCTTATGGGAATGGCGGTGGATGATGAACGCCTGCGCGACGCGCTTAACCTAGCCGAAACCCATGGCCTGAAATACACTTTTGAGGCGGCTATTAGTTCAGCTCGGCCCCACCCTAATACCCTGCGTATCCGTGCGCGGCGCGGGGCCCTGACCCGAGAAATAGAAGGTATCTCCCGTGGCGGCGGCCTAATTCTAATTACCGAGGTGGATGAACTGCATACAAATTTTACGGGGCAGCTTCCCACCTTGGTAATCTGGGCGCGAGATGTGCGAGGAGCTGTGGCGTTTTTAGCAGCTATCTTAGCCTACGATAATGTGAATATTGCCACGCTTACTGTAAGCCGGCGGGCCCGCCAGGACATAGCGCTCCAAGTTTATGAGCTAGACGAGCCTTTGCGTCCGGCGAGTTTGGAATATATCCGCAGTCTGGAGTGGGTTCAGGCGGCTCTTCTCCTTCCGCCCGTATAGCGGATGCTGCGGCTGGGACCTTTTACGCTGATAGACCCTTTTAGCCCTTGGCATGGCAGTAGCGTGGTATTAGAGCTTGGACCAGAAGGACTTCGTAATCTACAGTCTGTTACGGAGGCGGGCCTCGCCTATATCTCTGCGGGCTGGGTAGAACTGCTAAGCTGGACAAGCCAGCCAGCTATACGTGCGGCTGAGCCTTGGGGGGCTTGGGCGGAACGAGCCCGCCGCGGTGGATTTACGCAGGTAGGGCTAAGCGGTTGGACAGGTTGGCATCAGCCAGAAGTGCTTACCGAGGTGCGTTTAGCCACTCAATCTTTACCCGTGCAGGTGCATTTATATGCGGCTTGGGCGGATGCCGAAGGGTACCTAGCGCCTTTGGAGAGCTTAGCTGGAGCCGGGGCGGCCGGCTGGACCCTTCCCCCGCTTCAGCCCTTCCCATGGGATACATTTCGGCGCGCTTTACCCTACCTGCGTTACCTTGGAAAGCCGCTCTTTGTGCTTCCTTTCTGGAAAGAGGCTGGCGGGGAAATAGGAGTGCCTTCATCTCCAAGCCTTGCCCTATCAGGGTGGGAAGGTATACCCGCCTATGCCGAAAGTATAGCCATATATGCGTTAGGCCAATTTGGGAAGGTATATGGAGGGCCTCTCGGCGTGGGGCCTATTACTACCAGCGAGGGTTTGGCAGAGGCCCAGCGCCAGCAGCTACGGGCCTTTACCGCTGTGCCGTATATAGTCAAAGAGGACACGGCCGTGGCGACCTACGACCCAATTTGGAAGCTTCATCCCCCTTTGCGCACGGCAGCGGATAGAGAGGCGCTGTGGCAAGCCCTTAGGAAAAAAGAACTGGAAGCAATCGCTGCTTGGGATTATGCCCCGCCGGCTGAGCAAAAACTTCACCCTTGGGGTGAAGCCAGCGTAGGGTGTCCTACCCTTGAAGTAGCGGCCCCTCTGCTGTGGAGCCGATTAGACCCTGCCCAGCCGCTTTTAGAAAGGCTTGCCTTGCTAGTTTCTTGGCTAAGTGTAGCGCCACGCCGCTGGCTGGGTCTACCGCCGGGGCATTTTCAAACTGGCTGTCCGCTGGACTTTACGATCTTCCGCGTCCTTGAAGCTCCCCAGCCTTTGCCTCCCCCTTGGCATACGCACCAGTCAACCCTTGAGGTGCTTGGGATTATCCGTTCGTTAGACGATGCCGATAGTCTGCGTAGCCGAATTCTTTGACTAACCGATAGCCATTAGCCTCTTTCACTAAGATGGCGGGGTGGGCGACACCGTTGAAAAGGGTAGTTTTGACGAAGGTATAGTGGGCCATGTCGCAGAAGGTTAGCCGATCCCCTACTTCCAGGGGCCGAGGAAAGCTATATGGACCTATCGCATCGCCCGCCAAGCAGGTAATTCCGCCGAGCCAATAGGTAGGATAGGCTGGGTCAGGATTAGGCAAGGCCTCACGTATGGCGGGCTTATAGGGCATTTCTAATGTATCCGGCATATGGGCGGTGAAAGATACATCCAGCATGGCCCAATGGCGGTTGTCATTTTGGGTAAGGTCTAAGACTTCACAGACTAGGTAGCCTGCCTCCCACACGAAAGCCGCACTAGGTTCAAGGTAGATATGCTCTAGGTTAGGGAATTCACTCCGCAGCAGGGTTATAGCTTCGGCAAAGCGGTGGCGGTCATAGCCTGCGCGCGTGAGGAGATGGCCACCCCCTAGGTTTACCCAGCGTACCTTCTTAAGCCATTTGTGAAAGTGGTGTATGAGCGCCTCTACGAGGCGGAAGGTGCTTTCGGCGTCAGCCTCGCAGAGAGTATGTACATGGAGACCCGTAATACGGGCGGGCAGGTCCAGGCTAGCGTAGGCCGGCGGCACGCCTAAACGGGTGCCAGGTCGTCCTGGGTTATAAAGGTCGGCGGCAGCGCTACCGTAGTGCGGATTGACGCGCAGGCCGAGGGCTATAGAGTCTGGCAGGTGAGGAGCCCACCGAGCCAAGGCTTCCAGCGAATTAAAGGTCCAGGTCTCCGCTAGCGATACGAGCTTAGGCACATCTACGGGCCGATAGGCTGGCGCGTAGAGATGTACCTTTCGCCGGCCGTATTCGTAAGCCAGCAGGGCTTCATTGAGCGAGCTAGCCGCCAAGCCTTCGGCTACCGCTAAAATATCGTCCATGACCGCAGGCAGCGCAAAGCCCTTAAGCGCAAAAAGAAGCGTGAAACCTACTTCGGCGCGGGCTGCCTCTAAAACCGTTAGGTTGCGCCGCAAGGCCTCCCGATCTATTATGAAAGCGGGCGAAGGCACCATGTGCGCAAAAATGCATAGCTTTGATACATGTTTGGACTCGGCTATGGGGAATGGATTTTAATTTTTGCCGTCCTCCTTCTTCTTTTCGGAGGCCGGAAGCTGCCTGAGCTGGCACGCGGGTTAGGGGCTAGCATTAGGGAGTTTCGGGAAGCCCTACGAGCCGAAAGTCGCAAAGAGCTACCTCTGCCCGAGAAATCGCACCCTAGGGAAAAGACGCTAGAATGAAAGCCCTCTCCTATCCGGCCCTAAGGCGGGCGGTTCTAGAGGGGGCTGCGACATTCCGGGCAGCGGTAGAGGAGTTTTTGGAGGCCATTGAGCGCCGCAATCCTCAGCTTAATGCGCTTTTAGAGGTATATGCGGAGGAAGCGCGAGAGGCTGCTACGCAGTGGGATGCGGCTCAGCGCCGCGGTATGCCTTTACCGCCTCTAGCGGGGCTAGTGTATGTGCATAAGGATAACATTGCCTACGCTAACCATCGCCTCAGTGCGGCTTCGCGAATTTTAGAAGGATTTGTAGCCCCCTACAGCGCTACGGCGATAGAGCGGCTCCAAGCGGCTGGCGCTATTTGCATCGGTCGGGCTAATTGCGATGAATTTGCCATGGGCTCCTCTAATGAGAACTCAGCTTATGGGCCGGTACAGCACCCTTTTTTAGAGGGTTATGTCCCGGGGGGCTCGTCGGGAGGGTCAGCGGCCGCCGTAGCGGCAGGCTTTTGTCATTTGGCCTTAGGGAGCGATACAGGAGGATCTATCCGCCAACCGGCTGCCTTTTGTGGGCTCTACGGGCTCAAACCCACCTATGGGCGCATTTCCCGCTACGGCCTCATCGCCTATGCTTCTTCCTTCGACCAAATAGGGCCTATAGCCCGCACCTTAGACGAGCTCATTTTAGCCTATATCCATATGGCGGGCTTTGACCCGCGCGACGCTACCTCTGCCCAGCGGCCCGTAGAGCCTTATACCCCTTCTCCACCACCACGGCGATGGGGCTGGCTAACTGCAGCCGGCATCCACCCCCTTATAGAAGAAGCCTTTCAAACCCTGTACAAAACTCTCAGCGACGCAGGGTATGAGGTGGAGACCGTAGATTTTCCCTATTGGGACTACTTAGTACCGACCTATTACATCCTGACTACAGCGGAAGCCTCGTCTAATTTGGCGCGGTATGACGGAGTACGCTACGGTTATCGCGCTAAAAATGCGGCCTCTTTAGCGGAACTATATGCCCGCTCGCGTAGCGAGGGTTTCGGCCGAGAAGTAAAGCGCCGTATCCTTCTGGGTACGTTTGTGCTTTCTTCGGGCTACTACGAGGCCTACTACACCAAAGCCCAAAAAGTGCGCCGCCTCCTCTACAACTTTACGGAAGACCTTTTTAGCCGCTATGACGTCCTGCTTATTCCTACGAGTGCTACCCCTCCATTTCGCCTGCAAGAGAAAACGGCTGACCCTATCCAAATGTATCTTTCCGATCTTTTTACCGTGTATGCTAACCTTACGGGTCATCCAGCTTTACAGGTGCCTCTTAATGGCCCCCCCCTTCCAGTAGGTGTGCAAATTTTGGGGCCGTTATTTGCCGAAAATCGCTTATTTGCGGCAGCTTATGCGCTGGGTGATTTGGGGGTTTGCCCTACCACTTCTGTGGGGGCAGGGGTGGCCTGAGGGCCTAGTACGCCTAGATAGCCTGTTGCGCCACTACATAGCCTGGGAGCGTGAGGGCGGCGACCAAGCTAACCTCCCCCCACCTACGCCTACTTCCCTCACTCCAGAGGAATACGAAGAGCGCCTCCAAGCGCTGCAAACCACTATACCTCTAGAAGTCAATCCAGTAACAATACGCTTTATTGAGCTTTACCTTCTAGAGCAGCCGGCCCTTACAGCGCGCCTTTTAGGATTAGCCGATTACTACCTACCTACGATTGAGTCTATTCTGCGAGCTTATGGGCTGCCGCCCGAATTCAAATACCTCCCAGTTATAGAAAGCGCCCTTGTGCCAGAAGCCCTCTCCCCCATGGCCGCCGCCGGGATATGGCAATTTATTCCCAGCACGGCACGGCGCTACGGCCTGCGCGTGGATAGGCTCGTGGATGAACGATATGATTTGATTAAGTCCACCCACGCAGCCGCCCGTTACTTACGGGATAGCTATCAGATTCTGGGTGATTGGATTCTAGTTATAGCCGCCTATAACTGTGGCATAGGACGGGTGGTGCGCGCCATAAAGATGGCCCGCGGACGCAAGAACTACTGGGAAATAGCTCCCTTTCTCCCCCCTGAGACGCGCGGCTATGTGCCCGCTTTCGTAGCAGCTTGCTATGTTATGAATTATGCGTCGGCGCATGGCATTTATCCTGTCTATCCAGATATTCCGCGTGAGACAGACACGGTGTACTTCCCCCTACGCACGCGTCTTTCTTTGGTAGCGCGATGGGCGCAGGTACCGCTAAGCTGGCTGCGCTTTCACAATCCTGCCTTACGCTCGGATATCATACCAGCTGGCTATACCCTTCAGGTGCCGGCTGTGGCCGCTTATGAGGTAGCGCTGGTGCGTACAAAGCTTGTACAAGGTGAGCTTATGACCCAATCGGTCAGCCAGCCCCTCGTAAGACGGCAAGGCAGTTACCTCTGGCATGTGGTAAAGGCTGGGGAGAACCTCTACCACATTGCGCGCACCTATCGCGTAAGTCCGTATCAGCTCGTGCGCTGGAATCAGCTTTGGGGGTATCGGGTCAGCCCAGGCATGCGGCTGAAAATTTGGCTCCAGCCGGAACCTGACCCTGAAGTGTGGGAAGAGTGGAATGGGTATATGGAAGCCGCCTCGAGCTGGCCTCAAGGGTATGTACTGCCTATGCCGTGCATTATTCCACGCATAGTCTATCCGAAGCTGGAGATAGACTATAGCCGTATAACTGGGGCACCTCTCCTACCGGTAGAGCCATTGCGCGCCACCCCGAAGCGTAGGCGGCGCTAAGAAATTTTCGCCACTCGGCTAAGCTCCACCTGCGCTCGTGAAGTACAACAATATCGCCTGCCTTTAGCCTCAAAAGAAGAGTATCGGCCCAAGGCGCGTGATATAAATAGTCTGGCATTAGCCAGTCCCATAATACAAGTCGCCACCCGTACCAGCGCTCTAACCCAGTAAGATGGCCATAAGGTGGCCTATATAGAGGCGCAAGAGGGATGCCTGCGCTGGTCCATAGGAGTTTGGCTTGGTGTAGTTTAGCCTTGAGGCTAAGTGGATGCCGCCAGGGACTTAGGTGACTGTCTCCATGGAGCCCTATAGTGTGACCCTCCGCTAAAAGACGCGCGGCTAAATAAGGCGTATGCCGCGCTTCGTACCGGCTCCAGAGCCAAAAGAAGGTAGCCTTGGCTTGGTAAGTGGCTAAAAGGTCCAAAATTTGCTCGGTAGTGCTTCCCTGCGGGCCGTCATCTATGGTGAGATAGAACGAGCGGCTCTGAGGCCTTGGCGGGAGATAGGCACCAACCAGACGCTGGAAAAATCGTGGTAGGCGTCTCAAGGGTGATGGGCGTAGCGGAGGCTCAACTGCCGACTGGGACCGTGTAGATGAATAAGGTAGACCCCCGCAGGCAGCGCCACCGGTAGAGCAAAAGCATGTACCCCAGCTGCCACCCACGGTATAAGCTCGCTATGCAAGAGTCGGCCTTGAAGGTCATAAATAGCCCAGTTGAGATGAGTCTGGGGCTCTGGGAGGCTTAAATACACGTGCTGATCCGCCACCCACAGGCGCCACTCCGCTTTAGACGCTGCAAGGGGCGTAGGCAGCGTGGAGGTGAGTTCTATTTTGATATCATCTAGGTAAAGGTTATTCCCCCATCCTGAAATCCCTTCAAAGCGCAGGCGAATAGGGGCTAAGCCACGGTAGTCGTCTAGCACTATCGTGGCTGTCTGCCAGGTATCTTCAGAAGGCAGAAAGATAGTGCCAGCGGCTGAACCGGGGGCTACAAGGCAGGAATCTGGATGGGTAGAAAGCGCGCGTCCCCCACGAGTCCATAGAGGGCTCCAATTCCGCCCGCAGTCTGTGGAAATAAGCACGCGCAGAGTATCCGTATAGTCTAGCGCATAGGAGGGGTAAGTACGAGTAGAGTCCCAGTATCGGAGGCACGCATAGGCCCAAGAAAATCGGAGGAGGATGTGTTTATCAGGAGGTACGCGAAAATCTAGGGGGGGCGTTACCCAGCTGTCCCGCTCCCCGTAGTGCGAATAGGTAAAGAAGCTTAGCCGTAGGCTGGTGGAGGAGCGTCCATAGGCGCCCATAGGAGGGTCAGAGCTGCGGAAGCGTGTCCATGTAGTGCGTCGATCTGGATTCTCTACATAGCTGTGGGCTGGAGGGAAAGCCGTACCTTCAAAACCCTCCTCATAAGGAAGCCCATACAGCGTATCATGGATCTGAATATAGCGCCTTTTGAGCAGGGTATCTTTACGCCCGCTGAGATTTTGTACAACTAGCTGAACATCATAAGTGCCTCTCTGATTATATGTAACAAGAGGGCACTGACTAGTAGGATCGTCGGCTTGACCGCCCGGAAAGGTCCAGCTAAATTGCTGAGGTACCCCTAAGCTGTAATCGAAGAACTGGATAGGTATGCCAGCGCAGCCTACCTGGGGTTGCGCAGTAAAATACGCCTTAAGGTGTCCGTAAGGGCCTGTACCCGTGAGTTGCGGCCGATCTGGATTAGTCAAAGGACGCAAACGGCTATTAGAGTTTTGGATGGCCCACCATATCCGCTGGCGCTGACCAGCGGAGAAGTAGGTCATATTTCCGTCACTTACATAGTCCATGTAGTTGCGCATATTGTCTGGGCGGTCGGGGGGCGGGTCGTTAGTACAGGTGTTTTGACGGGCTACGATGAAGTTGCCCGTGCGTACCGCTGTAGGAGGGGTGTCGCATACGCCATCGCCCGTGCTGTTGCAGTTGCCCCCGCAGCCGCCTTCAAAAGGGTGGGCGAGAAAAAGGTTGTGGCCTAATTCATGCACTAAGGTGCGACCGCTGCGACCGCCTCCGGCACCCCAAAAGAAAGGCGCCCCTACTACAGCCCCATAAACTGGCCCTGGAGTAAAAGGAAAATACGCATAACCAGCGATACTGCCGCAATCGCTACAGTTATTCCCCGTACAGATCCGCGGGACTATCCATATGTTCAGGTACCGGTTTTGGTCCCATGCCGTAGCCTGCTTCATGGAGGCATCCTGAGTTTCGCGGCAAAAGTTAGGACTGCTCCAGTTTAGCGGCGGTTGATTGTAGCGCCAATATACCACCCCGTTTGTGGGGTTACCTTGAGGGTCTGTGGTGGCTAAGGAGAATTCTACCTCCGTATCTACGCCCGCATCCGAGTAGCCATCCGTCTCAGGCACGCGTCGAAAATCTTCAAATACGCGCAGCATCTGCCGCCATATACGATCGGCGGCTATGCTATCCTGAGGGCTGGAGTAGATGACATGGAATACTACAGGAATAATATAGCGTGAAGGCGTACAGCTGGGCGTGTGCTGGCGCACTTGGACAGGGTCAGGGGAAAAAGAGGGGGGAAATTCTTGCAGTAAAGGGAGAGGATCCGTCGCGCTAGGCGTACCACACCAGCTGCGCTGAGCCTGGGCTAGGGCTAAAAGGAGAATAATTCGGCACACAAATTCAAATATAGCTTATTCGCTCAAAAGACGAAGAGCGGCTTTCGCTGCGGCTTGCTCGGCTTCTTTTTTACGTGTACCTGTACCCGTGCTAATCTCCTTGCCATTTAGCCGCAAATGCACCAAAAATATCTCACCGCGGGCAGTGCGTCGGCGCTCCTGCACGACAAATTCTACTTGGCCGAGCTGCTTCTGCTGCACTAGCTCTAAGAGGCGCCCTTTGTAGTTGAATTCCGTGGCTTCCATGTAGCTCCAGTTGATGAAGGGGAAAATCCGCTTCTCAATGAAGCGGCGTGCTGCTTCGTAGCCTAAATCCATATAAATAGCGCCTATAAGCGCCTCAACGATATCCGCTAGGTAATCCTGGCGTTTGGGAAGGATAGGTTCGCGGATGAAATTCGGGAGGTGGAGGCGATGGGCGATACCTACTAAATGTTCGGTATTTACCACTTTGGCGCGCAGCTCGGTCATTTCTCCTTCGTCAAAGTGCGTATAATGCCTGAAGATGTAGTCTGTAACTACAACCTGCAAAACCGCATCCCCTAAGAATTCCAGGCGCTCGTACGACTCGGCAAGGTAGGCATGGCGGGGCTGACCTGGGACGGGTAGCTTAAAAGCGGTACGGTACCAAGCGAGGTCTTTAGGGAGGCTACCTATCAGCTTGGCTAAGCGGCGATATTCGGCCCTTTGGGGGCCGAAAAGCCAACGCCACCATCGCTTCATTCCTCATACCTCTTGAACACAAGACAGGCGTTATGGCCGCCAAAGCCGAAACTATTACTCAAGGCATATCGGATAGGGCGCTTCTGAGGCGTATGAAAGGTATAATTCAGGTCGCACTCCGGGTCATCCGTGAAGTGGTTGATAGTAGGATGGACTATTTGGTGGTAGATAGAGAGAATTGTGGCCACGGCTTCTACGGCGCCTGCTGCACCAAGGAGATGACCTATCATGGATTTCGTAGAACTGATATTGAGTTTGTAGGCGTGCTCGCCAAAAACGGTTTTAATGGCTTGGGTTTCGGAAACATCCCCAAGGGGCGTAGAAGTGCCGTGGACGTTGATATAATCTACCTCTTCAGGGCGTATCTGAGCAGAAGCGAGGGCACGCTGCATAACTAAAGCTGCGCCTTTGGCGCAAGGGGCAGTAATGTGATAAGCATCGGCTGAAAGACCTATACCCGCTACTTCGGCGTAGATGCGGGCGCCGCGCCGGTGGGCATGTTCCAGCTCCTCCAATACTAAGGCCGCTGCCCCTTCCCCCAACACAAAGCCGTCTCTGTCCTTGTCAAAGGGCCGACTAGCCGTCTTAGGGTCGTCATTGCGTTCAGACAAAGCGCGCATGGCATTGAACCCACCCACCCCGGCTTCGTTTATAGGCGCTTCGCTACCTCCTACTATCATAACATCCGCCAGCCCAGCCCGAATCAAGAGAAATCCATCAGCAATAGCGTTTGCCGAAGAAGTACAGGCCGATACCGTTGCATAATTAGGACCCCGATAGCCATACTTAATGGAAATATGGCCTGCCGCAATATCAATGATCATTTTAGGAATGAAGAAAGGGCTGAAGCGCGGAGTGCCGCCAGATTGCGTATAAGCCCGAATCTCCTCCATAAACGAATAAAGCCCGCCAATCCCCGAGGCAAAGATGATTCCCACATTGTCCTTATCAATAGAAGCTTGGGGGAGGCCCGCGTCGGCGATGGCTTCGTCTGCCGCTACAATAGCGTACTGCGAAAAGGCATCCATTTTCCGCAGCTCTCGCCGATCAATATACTTTGAGGCATCGAACCCCTTCAGCTCACAGGCGAAATGCGTCCTGAATGGCGAGGGATCAAACCGTGTGATATAGTCGGCGCCGCTTACGCCTTGCAAAAGAGCTTCCCAGTAGCTCTTAGCATCTAGACCAATAGGGGTCAGGGCCCCTAAACCTGTAACTACCACGCGCCGCATTATGCGCTGGCGTGTTCCTGAATATACTTAATCGCATCCCCTACGGTTTCAATTTTCTCGGCTACTTCGTCGGGTATAGAGATACCGAATTCTTTTTCAAACTCCATAATTAGTTCGACGGTGTCTAGCGAGTCGGCCCCCAAATCATTGGTGAAGGTGGCCTCATGGGTAACCTTCTCTGGCTCTACACCCAGTTTGCTCACAATGATGTTACGGACGCGTTCTTCTATACTACTCATAGGCTTTTGGATTTGGAGGCAAAGGTACGCATTCGGCGCTAATGCAAACCAGGTAGGAGCGCCTGACGCAGGCGGAGTAGCCAGGGCGAGCCTGGCACAAGCACCGCTTGGCGTAGGCTAGGCAGGCGAGGAAGGGTGGGCTGAAGGCTAGGGGGCGCCAAAAAGAGCTCGCCCGTCTCTACTTCTTGGGTAGGTAGATAGCCCCAAGGCAGCGTTAGGCTCTCTTGCGGACTGCGCAAAAGAGCTAAAAATAAAAAGTGCTTATGGCTCAGAGCTATAAGCTCCTTCCACGCGTCGTCGTGAAAAAAGCCATCTGAAATGATTATTAGTAGGGCGCGGCGCGGATGCAAGCTGGCAAAGGTGCGCAGCAAGGGGCGCAGCAGGGTTTTTCGGCCTTTTGGCGGGCGGGCCAGTAGGGCTTCTAAGCTACCCCAAATAAACCGCTCCCCTTTACGCGCGGGCGAAAAGGCCTCCACGCGCTCGGTAAAAGTTAGCCAGCGTACCCGATCCCCGTTGAGCTGAGCGGCCCACCCAAAAGTAGCCGCCACCTCTAAGCTCAACCGGGCTTTAGCTGGAGGCGTACGCATGGAAAGGCTTCGGTCCAGCGCAATCGCGCAGGTAAGCTCGCGCTCTTCCTGCCCTAAGCGCACGTACGGTTGATTCTTACGCGCACTCAGACTCCAGTGAATACGCCGCCAATCCTCCCCTGGCACATAGGGTCGCGCATCGGCAAACTCTATGCCCTCGCCGCGAAAAACCGAACGATACGGCCCCACAAGCCAAGAAGCCACCGGACGCCTTAGCCGCCAACGTAGGCGTTCCACAAACTTAGCCATGCCTGCGAAGTTGGATAACTTTGGCCTATATGGCTAAAAAATGGCTGATTGAGTGGGTTCTGCCCTTGAGTCTCCTTATAGCGGTAAGCATGCTTTACTTTTTGCCCTACTATGAAGGCTATCAGTTTCGAGCAGCTGACCAAGAGCAAGTAAGCTACATGGGCTATCCGGTGGAGAAATGGCATAAGGAGACGGGCAAGCAGCCTTTTTGGGCGCCCAATCTTTTCTCAGGGATGCCTGCGTATCTTGTGTACTATCCCGAAAAGATGGGCTATTTCCCCCTTGTGCGTGAACTTGTAGGACCGCTGATGCGGCACTATCCGCCTGCTATTTTTCTGGTGGGGCTTCTGGGCTTTTTTCTCCTTCTTCGGGTAGAAGGTGTAGGATGGGGTTGGGCGCTAGCCGGAGCATTCGGCTTTGCGCTTACGAGCTACTACACCAATATGATTGTAGCGACCCACTGGGGCAAAAGCAATGTGATTTTCCAAGTGCCTTATCTCTTAGCTGGAATGGGTTTGCTCCATCGCAGGCGGTGGGGATGGGGGGTATTGCTGGCGCTTTCAGGCTGGGCAGGCATGGCAGGGGGTAACCACCCGCAGATGCTGTATTATTCACTTCTGGTCGTAGTGGCCTATGAGGTAGCGTGGCTAGTTCGGACATGGCAGAATCGCAGCTGGGCGCAGTATGGCTGGAGTATTGGGCTCATAGGGCTTACGGGCGTGATAGGTGCATTTTCGCACATCAATAGACTTTTGCCTTATAGGGAATACGGCCAGTACTCTATCCGAGGACCGACGGAGCTTGAGCGGGAAATCCAAGCCGATCCCACGCTGAAAGGCGGACTTCCTCGGGATTATGCTCAGAGCTATTCCTGTAGCCGGGCTGAGCTATGGACTATCGTTATTCCAGATTTTGTGGGCGGCACTTCGCATGAGGATCTGCTGGCCCGTTTAGGCTCGCAATCAGCCCTTCGCCAGGTCTTCCTTAGTCATGGCGCTCGGGATGTATCTTTCCTTCACGGCGTGCCTACCTATTGGGGAGGACTACCTTTCGCTGCAGGCTCTTTCTATGTCAGCGTCATAGCCTTTTTTCTGATCATTTTAGGCTGGACCTATCGGATGGAAGGGCTGGACTGGGCCTTTCTGTATGGGGCTTGGATAACCCTGCTTCTAGCCTTAGGCGCTAATAGCTACAGCTTATGGGGCAGTGCCCTCTTACTGGCCCTCCCGATTCTGGCCTACTTAGCCGCTCGGCGAAGGACTGCCCTTTGGGAAAAAGCCCTGACCGCCACAACGGTCTTTTTGGGGGGCTGGGCTATTGTAAGCTATTTAGACGACGATCCCGCCAGCACCTATAAGCTGACCGATTTTGCCCTAGAGTACCTTCCCTTTTACAATAAGTTTCGAGCCCCCTCTACGTGGCTGGTAGCTTTAGGGTTCTTTATCCCTTGGCTAGGGATAGTAGGGGCTCAGCGATTTTTGGCTGAGCCTGACCTTCGTCGTCTAGCCGTAGCGGCGGCTACCGTTTGCCTCATTCTCTTAGGCATAGGGGTAGGAGGGGCTTGGATAGGATTTAGCTTTGAGAGCGAAAATGACTCCGCTCTGCGCCTGCAGGTTCCCGACTGGTTTGCGCAAACTTTTATGGAAGCCTTACGGGCGGATAGAGTGGCCTTAGCGCGCCTTTCGGCCTTTCGGAGCGTGCTTTGGACCTTAGCCACCGCCGCTGTACTCCTTCTCGTAGCCAAAAAATTCTTGACCCCAGTAGGGGCTGGGGTATTTGTAGCCCTCTTTATGCTGGCAGATGGCTGGCGGGTAAATGCCCTCTACTTTCCCCGACCCCAAACCTACGAGCCCAAGAGATTTTTCCCTTATCCGCCTCCGCCTGAGCCTTATGAGGCGTTTATTCTACGGGATACGGTGGGCTATTTCCGTATTCTACCCCTTCATGTGAATACCTTCACGGATAATCGCCCAGGCGTCTATTTAGAAAATGCAGGCGGCTACCATCCAGCTAAGCTCAAACGCTACCAGCAGTTCATAGAAGCACACCTCCAGAAGCTTTCGCCAGTGGCCTTAGAGATGTTAGCTATTCGCTATATCACGGTAGGGCCTAAACAGGCTAAGCCGCCCCTTCCAGCTTTTTATGATAGCCTGACGCAGACGACGGATAGCGTCATAATTTACCGTAGTCGGGAGCCTCTACCGATTGCGTGGCTAGCGGCGGAGGTGCGAGTTTTCCCTCGGGTGGACCAGACCTTAGACAGCTTAGGCCGATATCCTGTGCGTACGACGGGGCTTGTAGCAGCGCGCGATTGGGCTACCCTGAAACTCAAACCCGAAAACATGCCCTTAGACTCTACTGAGGGGGTCGTATGTTTAGAGCGCAACCCTTATCGCCTTCGCTATAAGGTATATGCCCAGCGCCCACGCCTTCTCGTGATGAGCGAGATTTACTACCCTCCCGATTGGAAGGCCACCGTAAATGGGCAGGAAGCTTCTATTATACCCGTGAACTTCATTCTGCGCGGGGTAGTAGTGCCTCCAGGCCAATCGGAGGTAGAGCTAGTCTGCCACAGCCGCGTACATGAGCTGGGCGAGCAACTCTCTAAGGTGGGTTCGTTGCTAGCATGGCTCCTGATTATCGCCACCTTTCTGCTTTCGCGTCGGAAGCGCCTTGCGGCATAATATGGCGCGTCCCTCAGCACACCCCGCGCCTGGCCTATGTGGTGGATACCCTTTTTCGGGTTTGGCTAAACCTTCCCTACCGAATCGTTACGCCGCCCGAGTGGCAGAGTGCTCCGCCTCCAAGCGGCTGGCGCGTAGTTTCATATGGCACGGATGACTTAGGTCCAGCCGATATAAGCCTACCTTACACGGGCTTTCTAAGCCGGAGTGGTACCGCCTTTTTCTTGCCCACTTGGGATGCGGGCGGTTTTTTCCCCTCAGCCGGAGATTTTGGGTGGGATTTGCCAGCCATGGCTTTCTACGTCCTTACGCTCTATCCGCTCTACCAGTGGCCTTATGGGTGGGGGCGATGGGGCCTCTATGCGTGGGAGAAAGCTCCTTTTTATAATGCGCCGTTTTGGACTGAGCCTTTCGTCCAGCGCCGGCTTTATGAACTTCTACAGCGCTTAGAGCTGCGGATTGATCGGCCGCCTTTTCAGTGGGAGATTGGATGGGACATTGACCATCTCTACAAGTGGAAGGGTCGTGGTGGGCTGCGCTGGTGGGTGGGTGGCCTGTGGCGTGGCGACCTCCTTGAGCGGCTTCGCGTGCGATGGAGCAGCCAAAAGGACCCTTACGATACCTTGGACCAGATTACCGCCGCTTTTGCGCCTAGCCGAGCCCGCTTTTTTTTTCTCCTTTCAAATCGTCACTGGCGGGATAGCTTAGTGTCGCCCTATCAGCCAGCCGTGCGCCAGGCTATCCAGCGCCTCCATGCGCGCGGCTATAGCATAGGGCTCCACCCCTCCTACACCAGCCGTCAGCGCCCCGAAAGGCTCCTAGCCGAAAAGGCCCTTTTGGAAAGCTACCTCGGCGCGCCGGTAAAGACAAGCCGCCAGCATTACCTACGCTTTTTCTGGCCAGACCTCTTGGACGTGCTTGTACAGGCGCAAATTGAAGTGGATTTCACCTTAGCCTTTCCTCAGCGCAGTGGGTTTTTGTTAGGCACCCTGCTGGAAGTGCCGGCCTACCGAGTAGATAGGGACGTAGGGCTACCCCTGCGTCTCTGCGGACCGGCCCTTATGGACCAGGTCTATCTTCAGAGAAAAGAGTCGGATACAGCTTTGCAAGCCGAGGTTCGCCGGCTCCTTCGTCTAGGGGCGGAGCTGGGGGGGCGACTGCACTTTATTTGGCACAACTCTGCCTGGGACTTTCTTCCAGCAGAATTTTTAGAAGCTCCGCCTTAGGCCTCTCGGGTAAGCTGATGGAAGACCTCCTGAAGTGGGAGAGTCCTTCGTTCTAAGCGCAAAAGAGGTATGCGCTGTGCCACCGAAGCCGCATAAATCTCTTTCTGAAGCTCCTTGCTTATCTCCCCACGGATAACCCAGAGGGTAGGCGAGAGAGCCTCTACGTGGGCCTTATCCTTTAGGAAGTCCCACTGAAAGCCTGTCTCGGCCGTTTCTACCCAGTATTCTTCGGCGTTGAGATGGTGGGGTAGGGTATGCAAGGGAGCATCCAGAACTAGCTCCCCCTTGTGAAGGATAAGTACGCGGTCGGCTACCGCCTCTACTTCCGAGAGGATATGCGAGGAGAAAATCACGATATGGGACTCGCCCAGCTGCCGGATAAGCTGGCGGATCTCTATCGCCTGATTGGGGTCTAGGCCGCTGGTAGGCTCGTCTAGAATGAGCAAAGGTGGATCATGAAGAAGGGCGGCGGCTAACCCCACCCGCTGCCTATACCCGCGTGAGAGCAGGCCGATGCGCTTATGAGCCTCCGGCGAAAGGCCGACCTTTTCTATGAGCTCGTCTATGCGCTGGGCGAGCGCTCGGCCTTTGAGGTTATAGAGCGCGCCGCGAAAGGCTAAGTACTCGCGCACATACAGCTCCAAATAGAGGGGGTTGTGTTCAGGAAGATAGCCGATATGCCGCTGGATGATCTTTTTGTCTTGGGGCAGTTGCCAGTCATTGAGGGTTACGTGCCCTTCGGTAGGGAGGATGTAGCCGGTAAGAATTTTGAAAGTGGTGGATTTGCCGGCGCCATTCGGGCCGAGGTAGCCATACACGCCGGGTCCCTCTAAGGTAAAGGAGACCTGCCGCAGGGCCCACTGGCGGCCATAGCGCTTGCTGAGCCCCTGTACGCTCAGGCGCATTATAGCTCCAGAAGAAGCCGAATAGGGTCCTCTAGAAGCTCCTTGACCCGAACTAAGAAGCTTACCGCCTCTTTACCATCTATCACGCGATGGTCATACGAAAGAGCCACATACATCATTGGGCGCACTACGACTTGGCCATTTAGGGCTACTGGGCGTTCTTGCACCTTGTGCATGCCCAGAATAGCCGTCTGAGGCGGATTGAGGATCGGAGTAGAGAAGAGTGATCCGAATACCCCGCCATTCGTTATGGTGAAGGTACCGCCCTGCATCTCTTCTATGCTAATCTTATTCTGGCGGGCGCGGGCGGCTAAATCCGCTATAGTGCGCTCAATCTCGGCTACCGAAAGGAGGTGGGCATTCCGAACTACGGGTACTACTAAGCCCCGTTCGGTGCTTACGGCGATGCTGATATCTACGTACGAGAAATACACCAGCTCGTCTTCGTGGAGCTGGGCATTCACCTCAGGGAATTCCAGAAGGGCGCGCGCACACGCTTTGGTAAAGAAGCCCATGAAGCCTAAGCTAACCCCATGCTTTTCTTGGAATTTCTCCTTGTAGGTTTTGCGCAGCTCGTAGATGCGGCTCATGTCCACCTCGTTGAAGGTGGTGAGCATGGCGGTTTGGTTTTTAGCGGCCAGGAGGCGGCGGGCGATAGTTTGGCGAATCGGCGTAAGCTTCTTGCGTGTTTCGGTCCGTTCAGGCGAAGGAGAAGGTAGAGGGGAAGGAGGGGTGGGTTGGGCTAAAGGAGGGGGCGGTGGAGCTGGAGTAGGAGCAGGCGCCGCACGCAGCGCATCCTCCTTGGTAATGCGCCCGCCTGGTCCAGTGCCTGTTACTTGAGCTGGGGTGAGGCCTTTCTCTGCAAGGATACGCGCCGCAGCGGGCATAACTACTGGCGGTTCGGTAGGAGGCTTTTCGGCCGCTGGGCGCTGCCCATCTTGAGCCGCCTGTGCAGGGGCTTCGGCCGCTGGGCGCGCCGCCGAAGGATCAATACGCCCAATAACTGTACCCACCGGCACCTGAGTGCCCGCCGCTACTAAAATCTCCAGCACCCCAGCGGCTTCAGCATATACTTCCAGCGCCGCTTTATCCGATTGAATCTCTGCTATCAGCTCATCTTTTTCCACCCAGCTGCCTGAAGGCTTGTACCATTTATCCAGGAGCACTTCGGTGACCGACTCCCCTGGGCTGGGAACGCGAATTTCTATCATACCTTTTCGGCGACGAGGTCTAAGGCTCTACGCAGGATATAGTTCTGCTGGCGCAGGTGATGGCTGTACGAGCCGGTAGCGGGGCTGGCCGACTCGCGCCGAGCGATCGGCTTAGGTATAGGCAGGCCATGTTCCATAAACTTCCGCAAAATAAAGCTCCAGTAGCCCATATTGATAGGCTCTTCTTGCACCCAGTAGAGCTCCTCTACCTGGCTATACTCGGCTAGGCTCTGGCGCAGCTCTTCTTCAGGGAAAGGATAAAGCTGTTCTAAGCGGAGAATAGCAGTGTCCATTTTAGCGTGCTCCCGGCGCACTTGGAGGAGGTCGTAGAAAATTTTACCTGTACAGAGAAGCAGTCGGCGGGCTTGATCGGGTCCTACCTCAGGGTCTGGCAATACAGGCTGGAACTGGCCATTTACCAGGTCGTCTATGCGGCATACGCATTCGGGGTGGCGCAGCAGGCTCTTAGGCGTGAAAAGAATGAGGGGACGGCGCGTAGAACTGCGCATCTGCCGGCGCAGGGCATGGAAGAGGTTAGCCGGGGTGGTAAAGTAGCACACGTACATGTTATTCTGGGCGGCTAGAGTTAGGAAGCGCTCGGGTCGGGCGCTGGAATGCTCAGGTCCTTGGCCCTCGTAGCCGTGGGGTAGGAAGAGCGTCACGCCATTCAGCCTGTGCCATTTAGTTTTGGCTGCCGTGATGTATTGGTCTATGATAATCTGGGCGCCGTTGGCAAAATCCCCAAACTGGGCCTCCCAAATCACCAGCGTATGCGGCGAAGCCAGAGCATACCCGTACTCAAATCCAAGCACCGCATATTCGGAAAGGGGCGAATTATACACATAAAAAGGGGCCTGACGATGGGAGAGATGATTGAGCGGGATATGGCGGGACTCGGTGTTCATGTCTAGTACTACAGCGTGCCTTTGGGAGAAGGTGCCGCGTTCTACATCTTGGCCTGAGAGCCGCACGGGGTTATTTTCTAAGAGCAGGCTGCCAAAGGCCAGCATCTCCGCCGTAGCCCAGTCTATGCCTTCGCCGTGTTTTACGGCCTCGTAGCGGGCCTCGTACACCTTCTTGACGGTAGGATGGGGGGTAAAACCCTCAGGAAATTTAGCAGCCTGCTGGGCAATAAACTCTAGGACCTCCCGGCGTACTCTAGTTTCGGGCTGCGGTTCTAAGATATTATCGTCATAGAGGTGTATGCCCTGCCAGGTGCGCCTTGGAACCGCATCAATTTCAGGCTCTTCGGAGCGGGCCCGCTCCAGCTGGCGGTCGTAGAATTGATTGCGCGCCTGTTCCATCGCCTTAACCTCGGCAGGGGTTATGATATTTTCCTCTATGAGCCGATTCGCATACACCTCAAAAGGGGAAGGACGCTGGCTAATCTGGTAGTACATTTTAGGCTGGGTAAAGCGGGGCTCATCGCCTTCATTATGGCCATGGCGGCGATACCCAATTACATCTATGAATACATCCCGATTGAAGGCCTGGCGAAAGGCAATAGCTAGCTTGACCGCATGGACTACGGCTTCGGGGTCTTCGCCATTCACATGAAAGACAGGCGATAGGGTAACCTTAGCGATATCGGTAGCGTAATGGCTAGAGCGAGCCTGCTCAGGCCCTGTGGTAAAGCCTAGCTGATTGTTGAGCACAATATGTACCGTACCGCCCACCTCGTAGCCGGGCAGAAGCGACATCTGAAGGGTTTCATATACTACGCCCTGGCCGGCAATAGCCGCATCGCCATGGATGAGAATAAGTACGATTTTGTCGTGGGTACCTCCGTACAGATGGTCCATCTTTGCGCGGGTGGCGCCCGTAGCTACGGGATCCACCGCCTCTAAGTGAGAAGGATTAGGCAGCATAGAAAGGTGTACGCGCCGTCCTGCGATAAAAGGATCGCTGGAGTAACCCAGGTGATATTTCACATCGCCGTCAAAAGTATCGGTGGCTATGCCCTTGCCTTCAAATTCGCTGAATATGGCGTGGAAGGATTTCTGCATGATGTTAGCCAGTACGTTCAGGCGGCCGCGGTGCGCCATCCCAAATACGAATTCTTCTATGCCTAATTCGGCGCCTAGCTCTACTAGCTCATAGAGGGCAGGAATGATAGCTTCATTGCCTTCAAGAGAAAAACGTTTCTGGCCCACAAACTTTCTATGCAGAAAGCGTTCAAAAGTAGTGGCGTTACAGAGCCACTGGAGGATGGTTTTCTTCTCCTCTGGGGAGAAGCGCGGGGCATTTTCCGGGCTTTCGAGCCGTTTCTCAAACCACTCAAGAATTTCGGGGATTCGGATATAGCGGTATTCTATAGCTATGGTAGAGCAATAGACGCGCCGCAGGTGCGCAATAATGTCGCGCAGCGTAGCAGGGCCTAAACCTACATGTTTTCCCGCTTGAAACGTGGTATCTAAATCCGCTTCGGAGAGGTGGAATTTTTGAAGAGGGAAGGCCTTGTCCAGAACCTTGTCCCATTCTGAATAGTCGGCTAGGGGGTTGACGCGGGCATAGAGGTGGCCTTGATTGCGGTAGGCGGCAATAAGGGCGAGCACACCGAACTCCTTGTCTAAAGGAGAGGGTACAGCGGGTGGTGGAGCTGAAGGGCCAGCCTCTAAGGCGGTGAAGTAGCCTTCAAAAAACCGCTGCCAATCTGGCGGAAGCGATTTCGGGTCAGCTAGATAAGCCTCTAAGAGATTACTAAGGTAAGCTGAATCTACCCGGAAAAGGTAGGAGGTATCGGTTGGCATAGGCCAGGCTATTCAAGAGGGATAGCGTAATAGGCTTTTTCGCCCTTGCGGTAAAGCCCTTCTATTAGGACGCCGCCGCGGATGGATTGGAGGATTCGGAGCGCCTCTTCGGGCGTGGGCACGGGCTGGCGATCTATGGCAGTTATTACAAACCCTGGCCGAACCCCTATCTCTTTGAGGGGGCCTGGCAGGATTTCCACCAGCCGCAAGCCATGCTTGATTCCTAAAGACTTCTTTTCTTCCTCGGTGATTGGACGCACGCGCGCGCCTAGGGAGGGGATATGCGTTAGGCCACTCTCTCGCACAGTCTCTTCGTCGGAGCTGCGTCCGCGCAGGCGGGCTACGGTTTCTCTTCGCTCAGACCCTCGGTAGTAGGTAATTCGCACGGATTCGCCTGGCCGGTGTAGGGCAATCAGTTCAGCTACATCCGCACTTTGGCGCACGGGCCGCCCATCAATCTCTACAATCACGTCTCCAGTGCGCAGGCCTGCTTCTTCCGCTGCACTGCCGCTATACACCTCGCGCACATAAGCCCCTTGCGACACAGGCACCCCACTTTCCTTTTGTAGGGTAGTATTCAGAGGTTCAAATAAAATCCCCAAAACGGCACGCTGCACTTTGCCATAGCGGCGCAAATCCTCTACTACTTTCTTGACGATGTTTGAAGGCACCGCAAAGGAATAGCCCGTGAAGGTGCCAGTTAGGGAGGCAATAGCAGTATTGATGCCTACCAGTTTTCCCTCAATATTCACTAGCGCCCCTCCGCTATTACCAGGATTAACGGCGGCATCGGTCTGAATGAAGGCCTCTACCCGAAACTTTTCCTTGAGTAGGCCAAGCGTACGGCCTTTAGCGCTCACAATACCCGCTGTCACCGTGGAGGTGAGATTGAAAGGGTTACCTACCGCTAGCACCCATTCGCCCACGCGCAGTTCATCCGAATTACCAAACTCTAAATAAGGAAGGCCCTCGGCATCAATCTTGAGAAGCGCAATATCCGTAGAAGGGTCGGTCCCCACTACACTGGCGCGAAAGGTGCGATTATCATAGAGCGTGACCTCAATTCGACTGGCCTTCTCTATCACATGATTACAGGTAACGATGTAGCCTTCAGGGCTTAGGATAACGCCTGAGCCTGTGCCAGGAATGCCCCCCTGAGGAAGCTCTTCCTCATTTAGGAACAAGCGATGAAGAGGAGAGAGTTCCACTTGGGTTTGGGTGCGTATATGGACGACGGCGGGCATAGCCCGCTCGGTAGCTGTAGTGAAATCCACGGGCGGATGGATTTCCCATCGCACAGGCTGGACGGGGGGATTACTAGGGACAGGAGGACAAGAAGGCAGAGAGCGCCGAGTAATCCACCAGGTAATACCACTTGCTACGAGGGACGATAAAAGGGCTACGCCTACGGAGCGCATACGGGATAATCTAATCTACCCTTCAAAGGTACAAAACATTTTGGACAAGTTCTACCTTCAGGTAACATGGATTGGGTCCGAGTGGTATGGGTGCTAGGGTGGGCTAGCGTGGCGGTAGGCCTGGCGATGTCTCATACTCTTATTAGCGTGGGGGTGGGTATAGTGGGGGTCTTGGGGCTGGCCCATCCACCTTTCCGGCAACGACTTGGCCGTACCTTGAAGGAATGGCTCCCCTTGGCCGGGCCCTTCTGGCTACTCTATCTCCTCCATGGTTTGAGTTGGATTTACACGGAGGATAAGGCCCAGTGGCTAGTAGAGATGCGGATTAAGCTGCCGATGCTTTTCCTGCTGCCGTGGGCCTATGTGGGCTGGCCGTTACTTTCCGATCGTGAGCGGGCCGCTATTCAGTGGCTCTTTCAGCTAAGTGTAGGCGCTGTAGGGCTGATAGCCGTAGGGAAGGTGCTCCAGAATCCCACCTGGGCCCTGCACGAACTGCGGGAAGGCCGCGCCATCCCCCTAAGCACGGGTATTTCTCACATTTACTATGGCGCCTTGGTGGGCATGGCTCTGCTTTGGTTATGGTTTTGGCCCGCGATAGGCCCGCGCTGGCTGAAGGTAGGCTGGACCATTTTGCACCTAGCCATACTCCATACGCTGGCTTTGCGTACGGCGCTTGTAGGGATTTACGGGGTAGCAGGCGTGCTTTGGCTTTACTGGCTTCTATGGCGGAAAAGGCGGTGGGGTTTGGCCCTAGGGGGCCTGCTCGCTGGCCTGAGTGCAGGCGTGCTATTAGTGCGTTTTTTCCCTCCGCTTTACCAACGCTGGCAGCACTTCCAAGAGGATATAGCCCGTTATACCCCCGGCGCTAATGTTACCCATACTTCCGTAACGCGCCGCCTTATAGCCCTTGAGGCGAGTTGGCAGGTCTTCCGCAAAGCTCCTTGGTGGGGGGTAGGTATGGCCGACAACCAGAAGGAAGTATTTGAGGCTACGGCAGCCTTACCCTACTTCTGGGAATTTCCCAATTATGTCCTGCCTCATAACCAGTTTGTGGAGTATGCCGTGGGGCTGGGGCTGATAGGCGTGGGCCTTTTTGTGAGCTTTTGGGTGCTAGCGGCTCGGCAGTGGCCTTCGTGGCAGGGGTTCGGCTGGCTTGTATACTGGTTCCTCCTCATGCAAGTGGAGGCCTTCTTAGAGCGGCAGGTGGGGATTACCGCTTTTTTATGGGGCACAGGTATATTGTGGAGTAGGAGAAGTGCGCATATGTCGTAGCTTTGGGCTATGGGATGGGTTTCGCTGGCGCCTGAGGCTACCTTGTGGCTGACTGAGTGGCTGCCGCGCAGGCGCCTTCTCGGGCGAAGCCATCGCTGCACTGAGCCGTCTTTTGTCCAGCACTTGCCCGTCTGTACGCGCGCAAATGCACCTCGTACGGGATGGGAGCGCTACTTGGGCCCTTATGCACCTGACTTTGCCATCCTCTCTTCCCTCAAGCCAGAGGGCATTCTACTACTGGGTGAGCCCCTGCCGCCCGACCTCTCCGAAGAAGAACTGATAAGCAACTTTCAGAAGACCATAGGCCATCCGGCGCGTATCTTTTTCCTGCGGGCTCAGGAATGGTCAACCTATGAATCCGAAACTCAGCAACTGGCCGAGGTACTGGGCCTCCCCGCACGGGGCGCGCGTTGGCTGCGAGCTCAAAAACGAGCCCGGGCTAAACTGGCGCAGAAAGTGGAGCGTCTGAATTCTCGGCCTACGGTACTCGTCGTCACAAACGGCTATCCTGTGCCCTTAGTGGAAGGGTGGGCCTTGCAGCTGGTAAGCTGGGCTGGCGGACAGCCCCTTCACCCGCGCCCCTTCTTAGAATGGACCGAACTGCTTGCCGAGGACCCCGAAGTAGTAATCTTCTCGCTGATAGGGGCTTCCTTGCGTCAGGTAGGAGAGGTGCTTGGCCAGTGGTCGCGCCAACCGCCCGTCCAATCCCTGCGCGCCTTTCGCCAAAAGCGCCTATACGCCTTTCATGGGGTAGCGGGTCTGTTTTTTTCCAGTCCGCTCCTTGTCGCAGCAGCAGAGGCGCTTTATGAGCTCCTTCACACGCCGAACTACCGCTATAATCAACACTTAGGCCGACTCTGGGCGCCTTTGCTGTAGGGTATGCGCTACATCTTCATTACGGGTGGAGTAGTCTCTTCGCTAGGCAAAGGCATCGTGGCCGCCTCCTTAGGAAAGCTCCTTCAGGCTCGCGGCTATAAGGTTACCCTCCAAAAGTTTGACCCCTACCTCAATGTAGACCCTGGCACCCTCAACCCTTACGAACATGGCGAAGTCTTCGTTACCGAAGATGGCACGGAAACGGATTTAGATCTGGGCCATTATGAGCGCTTTTTAGGGATATCTACCACGCGGGATCACAGCGTCACCACCGGCCGAATCTACCAAACTATCCTGGAGCGGGAGCGGCGCGGCGAATACTTAGGTAAGACCGTGCAGGTCATCCCCCATGTAACCGATGAAATCAAGCGCCGCTTTACGCTACTGGCCCAGCGAGAGCATTACGACATCGTCCTGACCGAACTGGGAGGTACGGTGGGGGATATTGAGTCGCTGCCTTACATAGAAGCCGCGCGCCAGCTTCATTATGAACTCGGGCCTACCCGAGTGCTTTTTATGCACCTCACGCTGATAGTATATTTAGCCGCTACGCAGGAGCTTAAGACCAAGCCTACCCAGCATTCTGTACGGGAGCTTCAGCGCACAGGCGTACAGCCGGATGTGCTGATTTGTCGTACGCCGCGCCCGCTTTCCCGTGAGCTGCGCCATAAAATAGCCCTCCTTACGAATGTGCCGCGCAATGCGGTTATTCCCGTAGTAGATGTGCCTAATATTTACCTAGTGCCCTTCCAACTGCGTAAGGAGAAGCTGGACGAAGTTATTCTTCGGCGCTTTCGGCTGCCGGTGCGGGGAGAGCCCGACCTCTCCCGCTGGAATGCTTTCATTGAAGGGCTTCAGCGTCCTACTCGCACGGTTCGGATAGCTTTAGTAGGCAAGTATGTAGAACTCCATGATGCCTACCGTTCCATACAGGAGGCGCTTACGCATGCCAGCGGCTGGAAGGCTATCCAGCTAGAAATTGCTTGGGTTCACTCGGAGGAGGTTACGATGGAGAATGTGGGGCGGTTGCTGCGCGGCGTGCAGGGCATTCTCGTGGCGCCGGGTTTTGGTACGCGCGGGATACCTGGCAAGCTGGCCGCCATCTTCTACGCCCGCACGCGCCAGATACCCTTCTTGGGGATCTGCCTAGGTATGCAGATGGCGGTAGTAGAATTTGCCCAAAATGTCTTAGGCTGGGAGGGCGCGCATTCCACCGAAGTAGATCCTCATACCCCCTACCCTGTAATTGATTTACTACCCGAGCAGCGGCAAATAGTACGCAAAGGCGGCACTATGCGCTTAGGTACCTACCCCTGTGAGCTTCGTCCGGGCAGTTTAGCCTGGCGGGTCTATCAAACCGATCGAATCTATGAGCGCCATCGGCACCGCTACGAGCTGAATAACGCCTTCCGGCCTGCATTAGAAGAAGCGGGATTGCACGTAAGCGGCTATTACCCCGAGAAAAACCTAGCGGAGATTATTGAGCTTTCTGGCCATCCCTTTTTCATAGGGGTGCAGTTTCATCCGGAGTTCCAGAGTCGGGTAGAAGTGCCGCATCCGCTCTTTAGCGCCTTCGTAGAAGCGGCGGCTCAATACGGAAGCCGTTGAAAGAAAAGGACCGCTGGTGGGAGGTGGTACAAGGGATCCCAGAATTTTTGGGCGAAGTTCTGGACGCAGTCATCTTCTATGATTACTCCCTCGGCTTGCAGGCGCTCGGCCATAAGGGTAGGTGGCGAAAAGTGGAATTTGCCTGTAAGAAGGCCATGCCGATTGACTACCCGGTGGGCTGGTACAGGGGGATCTGCGTTTAGGCTGGCGCGGAGGGCATACCCTACCAGACGCGCGGCACGCGCTGCGCCTAAATACCGCGCAATCGCCCCATAGGTTGTGACTCGCCCAGGGGGCACGGCGCGCACTACCGCCCACACGCGCGCAAAGAAGTCCGTCTCGGCCTTCTTAGGCATAGCGCTGGCGCAGGCTACAGAAAACCTTCCGCGAGACGGGCTGGTACAGCTCTTTGCCGCCTAAAACTACGGTGCTTTCCTCTGGAGAGGCATGGCGCAGCGAGTAATGGGCTAGTCCCCCTGTGTATACGCACACCGCATGCAGCTTACTTACAAACTCCGCCACGGCCATAAGGTAGGGCATAGGCCCAAAAGGCCGGCCCCGATAGTCCATATCTAAGCCGGCGACGATGACCCGCTTGCCCTCATCCGCCAGCCGATTGGCGACCTCTACGATGCCCATGTCTAAAAACTGCGCTTCGTCAATTCCCACTACATCTGCTTCGGCGCTCAAAAGGTAAATAGCGTCGGAGTTTGGCACGGGTTGGGCGTCCAAGGCAATGTTATTGTGAGAGACTACTGCGGTCGGGTGGTAGCGCTGATCTATGTCGGGCTTGAAGAGACGAATTCTTTGGCCAGCGATCTGGGCGCGCCGAATGCGGCGTAGAAGCTCTTCCGTTTTACCTGAAAACATACCGCCACAAATCACCTCTATCCAGCCCGTACCCGGGGGCAGAATAGGCTCCATGTTACAAAAGTAGGCGCGCGCACCTTTGGCCGCAACGCCGCCGAGCCACCCAGTTGTAAATGCCATCCCGCCAAGCTAGCGGTATAGCCCGCAGAAGCCAAGCTAAGCGCCTATGCCCACTATCTAGCAGGGCCTGCCGAAGCGCTTCCGTGCGCACCCAGAAGCGCTGCTGGCGTTCGTATATAATGCTTTGGATGGGTAGGGGCGGGGCGGGCGTACCCCCATCATAGGAGACCGGTATCCATTCTACTTGGGGTAGTAGCCTTTGGCCCCACTGGGCTAGCCAGCGGCATAACCTACATGCGCCGTCATAGTACATGCGCCCTACCACAGGCCTAATTAACGCTTTATTTTTGCATGCCTACGGAGGCCCGATTGGCTCGGATGGAATGGGTGCTGAGCCATCGCCAGCCTGACCTCACGCTGCTTTTAGACAGGGTACACAAGCCCCATAACCTCTCGGCTATCCTGCGCACCTGTGATGCAGTGGGCGTGGGAGAAGTGCATGCGGTTTTCCCTGGGGGTCAAATACCCACTCCTAATGAGGTAAGCGCTGGTAGCCACAAGTGGGTAAGGGTACAAACCTACGCTACTATCCAGGAAGCCTGCTTAGCGCTAAAGCAAAGGGGCCTGAGGCTGTATTCGGCTGTACCGCACCCCAGCGCCCAGGATTTTCGGACGCCGGATTATACCCAACCAACTGCCTTCATTTTGGGTGCCGAGTACTTCGGCGTATCGGAGGAAGCGGCCGCCTGGGCCGATGGATATATAACTATCCCCATGTACGGTATGGTCCAAAGCCTCAACGTATCAGTAGCGGCGGCTGTTTTGCTTTATGAGGCGCAGCGCCAGCGCGCCGCCGCCGGCTTATATGCCAAAGGACGCCTCTCTCCCACCGAAAAGGCTCGCCTCTTGGAAGAGTGGCAGTATCGGTAAAAAGCAGAACCGCTTTTTTCTTTTTCCAGCGTACTAAACCTTCCCTTACCTTTGCACCCAAATGGAACGGATTCAACGGGTAGCCGTAATTGGCTTGGGGAAACTGGGCTCGCCTATGGCCGCCGCCATAGCCGCGCGCGGCGTAGAAGTAATAGGGGTAGACGTAGACCCACGAAAGGTAGCCGACATAAACCAGAAGGTTCCGCCCGTTTATGAACCCGGCCTAGCTGACATGATTAAGAAAGCGGGTGACCGCCTATCGGCTACTACCGACCTTTATGAGGCCGTCCTGCGCAGTGATGCTACGTTTATCGTCGTAGCTACGCCTAGTCAGCCCGATGGCCATTTTTCCCTAGACTACGTCCTTTCAGCGGCTCAGGTCATCGGTCAGGCTTTGAAGGCCAAAAATGAATGGCATATCGTAGTAGTTACCAGCACGGTTTCACCTCTTTCTATGGATGAGCACATTCGGCCCTATTTAGAGACGGTAAGCCAAAAGCAAGCAGGCAGGGATTTTGGACTTGCCTACAATCCCGAATTTATTGCGCTGGGCAGTGTATTGCGAGATTTCCTAAACCCTGACTTAGTTCTGATCGGTGAGTCCGATAAGCGTACAGGAGACTTATTGGAAGATTTCTATAGAAGGGTCGTAGAAAATAACCCGGCTTTTGCTCGGATGAACTTCATAAATGCTGAGCTCACTAAGCTATCTATAAATACTTTTGTTACGACTAAAATTACCTTCGCCAATATGCTGGCGCGCCTGTGTGAGCGGCTCCCGGGGGCTGATGTGGATGTGGTGACCGCTGCCTTAGGGCGCGATAGTCGGATTGGTGGCCGTTACCTCAAAGGCGCCATAAGCTATGGCGGGCCGTGTTTTCCGCGCGATAACTTAGCGCTTATTGCGGTAGCGCGTCAGGTAGGTGTGGTGGCAGAAGTAGCGGAGAGCACCGACCATCTCAATCGAGAGCTGAATCGCTGGCTGGCCACTTTGGTGGCCTATCATCGGCCGCCTAACGGTCAAATAGGCATACTCGGTCTGGCCTACAAGCAAGGATCGGATGTAGTGGAGGAGTCGCCAGGCCTTTACTTAGCCCGGTATTTAGCTGAGCAGGGTCTGCCGGTCATAGCGTATGATCCAGCAGCTCAGGCTAATGCCCAGCGCCTACTTGGGGCGCGCGTGGAATGGGCCCCTTCCGCCTCAGCCTGTATAGAAAGATCGGATGTTGTTGTAGTAACTACTACCTGGTCCGAGTTCCGCGAGATTCCCCCTGAAATCTGGCAGCGTCCCTCTTATCCTCGCAAGGTTATAGACTGCTGGCGTTTCCTCCCGGAACTGGCTACCCTTGCCGATGTAACCTATATTCCTCTCGGTAAGGGGGGGATTCCAGTGCCGCAGCCGCTTTCCATCCCCTCCTGAATCAGCTACCAGCTGGCCCAGCCCGAAGAGCCCCTAACCTCTGCCAAGCCTAAATCCAAACTGAAAGTTAGGTTTTGTCAAGCGAACAGAACCCTCTGGGAGTGAAGGGCTTTCTGAAAATCTCCTAAATGACCTTGAGTTGGAAGATTCTGGGAGATTTATATACCTTTGTTTTTGCCATGCGTAACCCTAGCTTAGCCGTAATAGGCCTTTTAGGCCTGGTGTGGGCGCAGCGCTCTCAGCTTCCGCCCCTACGGGTGTACCGGCTTAAGGACCTGCCGCCAGCCATTCAGGAAAAGCTGCTTAACCCTGAGATTAGGCGGCGCTTCTTTTACCTGCCGCCTGAGGTAGGGGGAGGAATGCCCATGGCGCGTACGGCGAATGGAGCAGACTTTTTCCCTCGCATTCCCGGCCACCTGGACGCTGATACGCTGCGGCCTGGCCGTCGGGCCACCGAACAAAACATTCCCGACCCGCAATCGGGTGACACCGTCCTGGCGGTAGTACACTCTTCCCAAACCGATACGACCATCCCGCCCGATGTGAAATACAAGCCGTATTTTGACTCGCTCAACATTCGGGGCTCCTATGGATTTGGCTTTAACCTTCTGGAAAAAGGGGAGGAGTATGACCTGGATGGGGATGGTCAAAATGACTTAGCGGACTATAATGGAAATGCGTGGGCGAACCGTTTTGACATCCCCGACTCGGCGCTGCCCTTTTATGTAGTAGGGCTAGGCTTTCACCTCTACAATAACTTTGGTCTTGTAGAGGGAGGGGTTTTGGACTGCGATCTTAGCACTACGCCGGAGGGTTCGCCAGGCTACTCGAATAATAACCGACTGTATGAGATTTTCGCCCAGTTACGCACGGCACGCTTAGATACAGCCCCGCGTCCAGACACCCTCGTACGGCTGATCGGGGGACGCCAGGAAACCACTTTAGTTCCTCGCATCTATACCTATCCCGACTCCATTCTATACCAGATAGGTTGGCCAGCCCGGCAGTTGCGGGTAGGCTGGCGCGGTAGCACGCGCGATCAATGCTGGGGCTCGGATATGGGTACTATAGATTGGCGTAAAAATATGGCTGTGGCTTACTTTGATTTGCCCTATCGCATCAACCCAGGTGATACCTTTTACGCGGTAGTAGCCTCTGAGCTTTATAATCCCGATTTAGATATCGTACGGGACACGCTTTATCTACGCTTAGGCCCGATCTACCCCTGGAATAGTCCTAACATTCCGAAATGGGCGCGTTTCTGGCGACGAGGGGTCAAGCGTGATACCCTGCGTGCTCTGGCGCCGAAGCCTGAAGGAGTAAGTATGTGGAATTACCTATGGCGTCTTATAGAGGGTGGCCAAGAAAAGGAATTCGTAGGTGAAGGGTGGGTGAGTGTGTCATGGACGATATTTAGCCAGACCAACGATACGCTAGTGATCCTTCGCTCCTATCACATAGGTATTTATCCGGTGATAGCCTTCTCCCCCAGCTATCAACCGCCGTATCAGCCAGATTACACCCCGCCTGCGGCGGGTGGAACGGGTATCGCCATACGCTGGGGGGATCAAGGATTTGGCCTGCCCTATCCAAACCCTGCTACCGATTGCGTGCATCTCCTTCTAGACACGCCTACGCCGACCACAGCCTCCTTTGTGCTTATGAAGCCTACGGGGGAAATCGTGTATGAATGGGAGCGCAGCGTAGGCGCTGGTCAGCAGCAGGTAACCTTAGATGTAGGCCACATAGCCGCTGGGCCTTACCTACTTCACGCCAGTACGCCCTACGGCACCACAGCCTTCCAACTGTACATCCTACACTAAAGCTGGCTAAAAGGTAAGCGTCGCGGGGGCCAGTCGCTTGCGACTGGCCCCCGCAATTCATTTTTGCTATATTTGCTCTCCATCCAAAATCCGCCAAAATGCGACTTATCCGTCCCCTTTTCGGTTTCCCCCTCCTCGCCTTAGCCCAAGGGCAGTTCTATTTAGGTAGCGACCTTATAGTTTTCACCTATCGGCGGTTCTACCTTCCTCCTCTCACGGCTTCAGGTGTTTTGCTGGGTAGTAGCTGGCCTGTGCTGGCTTCGGGTGAGGCCTATCGCCTCCTACTTTGGGGCGAGGTTCATATAAGCTATCTGATAGGTAGGCTAGGCAGTATCCCTATAGTGCCGGGAGTTACAGGTGGGGCAGCCTGGCGTATAGAGTTACCTTTGGCTTCTAAGTCCTATCTTCAATCAGCCCTTGGGCTAGATGCCTACTACCTTTCTTTTCGGGATCAGGGGGGTAGCGGTTGGTACGATCGACAGATTCGCCCAATTGTGTCCGTGGAGTTAGGCGGCTCCTCCGCCCTAGAAAGCCTCTTTATGCGTTATAGCTTCTATCCCTTGCCTGGTACAGGCAGTAAGTACGCCTTTTCGGTAGGCCTTATTCTAGCCGACTGAAATTTTTCTCGTATTCCCAAAAACTTTGTTTCTTTGAGTGGTGTGGCGATGGCTAGGTCCAGGCGTACTGGTAGCAGTAGGCTATATGGATCCGGGCAATTGGGCTACGGGCATTGAAGCAGGTAGCGCTTATGGGTACGAGCTGGGTTGGGTTATCCTCCTTTCGAGTGGGGCTGCTATCTTGCTTCAGATCGCTGCGGCGCGTTTAGGGCTGGCCACTCAGACGGATCTGGTAGGGCTGGGATACAAATTTTTTGGTGCGCGCATAGGGCATTTTTTGGCCTTTACGGCCTTTGTAGCCGTGGTAGCCACGGATTTAGCGGAGGTTTTAGGCTTTGCTTTGGCTCTTCACCTGCTGGTGGGTTTGCCCTTGGGGCTAGGCGCCGTATTAGCGTTAGTGGAGACCGTACTGATACTGTATTGGGTGCAACGTCGGCCTATCCTGCTGGAAGCTCTTATCGGCGCCCTTACGCTGGCTATACTTGCCATTTTTGTGTATGAGTTTTGGCTGCTTCGGCCACCCGTGAAGGCCGTTCTCTCCGGTTTTCTTCCTTCTGCCCTAGTATGGCGGGATGTGGAAGCCCTCTACTTAGCCCTCGGACTTGTAGGCGCTACCATAATGCCTCATAACCTTTACCTTCATAGCGGGTGGGTGCGCGGACGCTTTTCCGGTTCGCTCGCTTCTCAGTTTCAGCATACGACCCGAGACACGATTCGCAGTCTTCTTATAGCGTTTTTTGTAAATGCCAGTCTTCTTATCACGGCGGCTACGCTAAGCCGTGCCTCGGAAGGGGTAGCTGCACGATGGGGCATCCAAGAAGCCTATCGCCTCCTAGCCCCAGCGGTAGGCTCAGCCGCCAGCTTAGCGTTCGGCTTGGCGCTGCTTCTCTCTGGGCACAATGCTACCCTCACCACTACCCTTACAGGTCAAATCGTACTAGAATACCTTTTGCCGCGCACATTTTCCCCGCAGGCACGCAGCTTCCTTCTGCGAAGTAGTAGCCTCCTGCCAGCTTTAGTAGCTATCCTCGTATGGGGCGAAAGCCATCTCAGCGCTATTCTAGTTTTCTCGCAGGTCCTCCTGTCTCTTCAATTGCCTTTTGTACTTCTACCGATGCTTTACTTTCTTCATAAAATTCCTCAGGTCCAGTGGTCTGGGGGCTTATCTCTGCTGACCTATGTTATAAGCTTCTCTATCCTAGGGCTCAACCTTTATCTGCTCCTGCGTCTTTAAAATTCCAGAAGGAGCGTAACGGGGCCGTAGTTGAGCAGGTGGAGGCGCATAAAAGCGCCAAATATGCCAGTAGCTATCGGGATATCAGGAGCGGTCTGCCGCAGAAGGGCTAGGAAGCGTTCGTAGTGCTTTTGGGCTTCGGCGGCGGGCGCAGCCTCAGTAAAGGAGGGACGAAAGCCCTTCTCCAACCGGCCGTACAGGGTAAACTGCGATACAATAAGTAGCTCGCCACCTACCTCGCGCAGGCTACGATTTAGGCGACCCGCTTCATCTTCAAAGAGCCGCAGGTTTAGCAGCTTATGCGCTGCGCGCGCCAGCGTAGCCTCAGTATCCCCCTGACGGAAGCCCACAAGTACTAGCAAGCCCCGCCCAATACGACCTACTTCTTGGTTTTCCACCTCTACAGCTGCCCATTCTACTCGCTGAATTAGCAGGCGCATCAGTAGGATGGGGTTCGGCTGTCTTCTAAGAGCGCAAGGTAGCTGCGGTAGCGCGAAGGGGCTATCTCCCCCTGCTCTACGGCTGCACGTACGGCACAGTCTGGCTCATCCGTATGAAGGCAGTTATTGAAGCGGCATTGGGAGAGGTAAGGCCGCATCTCAGGAAAATAATGGCAGAGCTCCTGCGGCGCAAATTCCACGGGTTTGAATTCGCCAAATCCTGGTGAGTCAATTACCTCGCCGCCCTCTGGCAGGTGGTAAAGAGCTGAATAGGTAGTGGTGTGGCGCCCACGCTGGGTCTGCCTTACCAGCGGTTGGGTAGCTAAATTGAGACCAGGTATAAGCGCATTTAGAAGTGAGCTTTTGCCTACGCCACTCAGTCCCGTAAGAAATGTGCGTTTGTTCCGAAGGTATTCCCTAAGGGTTCTCAGTGTATCGGGCTGATAGATGGATAAGGAAAATACCCTATAGCCTATACTTTGATAGAGCCGCATAAGCTGCTCTCGCCTTTCCGCCGATTTTTTACTGAGGATTAGGTCGGCTTTCGTAAAGCCCAAACCTACCGAAACCCCATACATCTCAGCCATGACTAAGAACCCATCTATATAGCGGAGCGGCGTGAAAGGCTGCTCCACTGTAACTAAGAGTAGGGCTTGGTCAATATTGCAGGCCAGAATTTGGCGGCGATAGGGATGCTGGGGATCGGCGCGCAGTAGCCAGTTGTGTCGGGGATAAATGTGCTCTATCACGGCTATGTTCTCCTCTAATCGTATCTCTACCGCGTCCCCTACGGCTACGCGATGCGTGAAAGGGGTTTCTTCTAGGCGAAATTTACCCCGCAGGGCAGCGGGCCAGCGTTCCCCCGAGGGCAGTTCTACCTGAACATGCTCCCCTGCTGTACGCACGACCACTGCCTGCATTCGTTTATCTTTGGCTTCGGCAAATATGCGTATTCTCCTCACAGGGGCGGCGGGCTTTATTGGCTCATATGTGGCTCGGGCCCTTCTTGAAAAAGGCTATGAGGTCTTGGGTTTAGATAACCTCAATGCCTACTACGACGTACGCCTCAAGTTCTATCGACTAAGCGGCCTGCTTGCCCAGAAGAATTTTCATTTTTTCCCCGTAGATATTTCAGACTGGGTTAGCCTGGCAGCGCTTTTCAAGCGTATAGGGCCTTTGGATGCGGTTATCAATTTAGCTGCGCGCGCAGGGGTTCGGGCCAGTTTAGAAGAGCCTCTCCTCTACCACCACACGAATGCTACGGGCAGTTTGCACCTTCTAGAACTTATGCGCCACTACCAGGTGCCACGCTACGTTTTGGCTTCTACCTCGTCGCTTTATGCGGGTACGCCTATGCCTTTTACCGAGGATCAGCCGGTTAATACTCCCATCTCCCCGTATGCGGCTTCTAAGAAAGCGGCTGAAGTGATGGCCTACACCTACCACAAGCATTACGGTATCCATGTGAGTATTTTACGCTACTTCACAGTATATGGACCAGCGGGGCGGCCCGATATGAGCATATTTCGGTTCATAGAATGGATCTATCGGGGGCAGGCGGTGGAGATTTATGGGGATGGCAAGCAGTCGCGCGACTTCACCTTCGTGGAGGATGTAGCGCAGGCTACGGTAGCGGCTTTACGGCTGGAGGGCTATACCATCCTAAACATCGGGGGTGGACGCGCCCCTACTTCGCTGCTGGAAGTAGTGGAATTTATCGAACGCTCTCTCAATAAAAAGGCCAAACTCAATTTTTTGCCGCCGCAGCGAGCGGACCTAGTTCATACTCAGGCTGATATCACGCGGGCCCAGACCCTTTTGGGCTGGCAGCCCCAAGTGGATTTCTACGATGGCTTAGCCTACACCCTAAAGTGGCACATAAGTAACCGAGCCCTCTTGGACAATCTTACTCTATGAAGTATTTGTTGGTAGAACTGGGTATGGCTCTGCAGGTAGGGATGGGGGCAGAGATTTATGCGGATGCGGCCTATACGCAGGCCCAGAGGCTCTACTTCGCCGCTGTACAATCAGAAACCTACGTGGATACCGCCGTGGCGGCTTTTCAGGCTCTTAAGCGCCGGTATGGAGAAATGCCAACCATACAGGCTTACCTATGTGGACTTCTCGCTCTGCGGGCGCGCTACGCCCTAAATCCTTTCAAGAAAGCTGCCTACTTTCAACAAGCCGTAGCGGGCTTAGATAGCCTGGTCAATCGCTATCCAAGCGATCCAGAGGTTCGCTTTCTGCGCGGTACCTTTTATTTTTACTTGCCCGGCTTTTTAGGCAAGCGCGCGGAAGCCCAGAAGGATATAGCTGATCTGACTGACTTATTGCTCCGACACACCCTTGCCTATAGAGCAAAGTACCATCCTGAGGTGCTTAAGGCCATTATAGATTTTCTTGCTGGCACGGGATGGGTGGCTAAAGAAAAAATAGCTGCTTTACGGAAACTTTATGGATGATAGCTCGCTCATACGAGACTGGATCGGTAGGCAAAAGAGCAGCATCTTAGACGCTCTTATAGAATTTTTGCGCTTTCCTACTGTAAGTGCTCAGCCTAAGTATTGGGGGGCGTTAGAGGCAGCAGCTCAGTGGCTCAAAGGCCAGTTAGAAGGCTTAGGCTTTGCGGTGCGCCTTTTAGGAGAGCCGCCAGTCGTGCATGGGCATTACGCCAAGGCCCCTAACAGACCTACCCTTCTGCTTTATGGCCATTACGATGTGCAGCCGCCTGAGCCGCTGGAACTTTGGGAATCACCCCCCTTTGCGCCGCGCCTTACCGCCGAGGCTATCTATGCGCGCGGCGCCTCCGACGATAAAGGCCAAGTGTATGCGCACCTAGCGGCCTGGCGCTACTTTATAGAAACCCACGGAGAATTGCCTGTTAATCTCCATGTAGTTTTGGAAGGTCAGGAAGAGACGGGAAGTGAGGCCTTATATGCGGTCCTAGAGAAACATGCCCCAGAGTGGCGCTGCGATGCCGTGATCGTCTCGGACACGGCCTTCTTTGCGGAGGGCATACCGACCCTGACGGTGGGATTGCGAGGGCTTGTATATGGGGAGCTTAGCGTAGAGGGGCCTGTGCGCGACCTCCACTCGGGGACTTTCGGAGGGGTTGTAGAAAATCCGATTTGGGCCTTATGCGTGATCCTAGCCGCTTTGAAAGGCCCTGATGGGCGCGTGCGCTTGCCCGACCTCTATACGGCCGTACGACCTGTAGCCAAAGATGAGCGCCGTCTATGGCGCCAACTGCCTGCGGACGCGGCGCACTATGAAGCCCTTGCGGGCGCGCCCCTAAGCGGCGAGGTAGGCTTTACGCCCTTAGAGCGAATCGGTGTCCGCCCTACCATAGAGATTCACGGCATATGGGGCGGCTATACGGGCGAAGGTTCTAAGACTATCATTCCCACTTCCGCCCATGCAAAGCTCTCCCTTCGGCTTGTGCCGCACCAAGACCCCGTGGAGGTATGGCAGCGATTGGAGGAGTTTGTTCATCGCACGGCACCTGCCGGCGTCAAAGTAACCTTACGGCGCTTGCACCCGGGTGCGCCAGCCTTTGAGACGCCTACGGACTCACCCTACTATCAAATAGCCGCAGAGGCGGTGGCCAAAGCCTTTGGACGCCGGCCTGTGCCCCTGCGCGAAGGGGGCTCTATCCCCATCCTAACCGCCCTCCATGAAGCGTTAGGCGGAGTCCCCATAGTACTAATGGGCTTCGGCCTGCCTACCGACGCCGTACATAGCCCTAACGAACACTTCAAACTCACCCAGCTCTGGCAAGGCTTAGAAGCCCTCATATATGCCTATCAAGGATTTGGCCAGTTATAAACCTATTCCCTAATTTGATGGTATGAACGAGGATATACTTCTAGGAGGGCCAGTAGCTTTTTTGCGCACGGAATTGGGATTTCATGTGCCGGAGCGCCTTCTGGCTTACCAGGCTTGGTGGGAGGCTGAGGGTTTTAGCCTCTCCTTGGCTATAGATAGAGGGGGTACGCCCCACCTTCAGCAGTACGATGCACAAGGGCGGCGTATTGATAAGGTGTTATATCCCCCTAGCTACGAGTACCTTCTCAATGAGGGCTACAGGGCTGGGGTGGTGTATGAAGTGGCGGAACGCCATAACTGGCTTTTCAGCATGCTACTGGGCTTCATCACTAGCTACTATGACCCCGGCCTAGCGTGTCCTTACACGGTTTCATTAGCGACGTGGATACCGACTTATAAATACTATCATGGGCCGCGGCGTGAAGAATTCTTGACCCTTCTGGCTCAGCGTGAGCCGCCTTTTGGACAAGGGGCTACCTGGATGACAGAGATAGGGGGCGGCTCAGATTTAGGTACGCATGTGCATACACTTGCTTACCGTTGTAATGGAAAGGAATGGCGGCTGGAAGGTGAGAAATACTTCGCCAGCAATGCCGGGGCTGATTTGGCCGTAGTGGCGGCGCGTCCCCAAGGCGCAGCCCCAGGCATCCGAGGTTTAGCTCTTTTTCTTGTACCGCGCCTGCGCCCTGGCAATCCCCCTCAACTCAATTACTTCGTACGTCGCCTCAAGCCTAAAATTGGTACCCGCAGCGTGCCCACGGCCGAAATAGAATTGCGCCATGCCGAAGCCTATCTTATAGGTGAAGCCGAACAAGGAATTTACTATCTCATGGAGCTTCTTAATTTCTCTCGTGTAGCTAATGCGCTGGGCGTAGTAGCTCATGGCCTGCATGCGTTGGCGCAGGCCTATCGATTTGCGCAGGGGCGACGCCTATTTGGGCGTAGTTTGGCTGAGCAGCCGCTTTTTCGCTATGAGCTAGTTCAGCATTACCAGCGCCTGCGGTGGGCGGCCGCCTTGTCTTGGCTTAGTGCGCGAGAGTTTGAGGAAGTTTGGCTGGAAAGGGCACCTTATTCGGCGGACTATGCTCTTTTTCGCCTCCTTACGCACTTGGCTAAGTTCTGGACAGCTAAGGTAGCCCTGGCCGCTGCCCAATGGTCTGTGGAAATTTGGGGCGGTCTCGGGGTGCTGAGTGAATTCCCCGCTGAGCGCTTCGTGCGCGAGCTTATGGTAGCCGATATCTGGGAAGGCACGCGCCATCGCCACCTTCTGGATGGCTGGGAGGTGCTTCAGCGCTACCAGCTGATAGAAAAGCTAGAAAGTCTATGGGATTTGCCAGCGGTGGATGCCACTCTCCTGGCCGACCTAAAATATGCCCTGCGGCAGCCTGAGGAGGTAATACTACCCCAATTAGAACTGTTACTCACGCGTCTGGCTCAGGCTATTGGTCAGAGTGCGGCTGGGCAGCCAGCCGCGGGTATAGGGGCTCATGGCTCGTCTTCCTCTTCGTCCTCTACCAATGGTGGGTCAAACTCCTGACTGAGCGGCTCTTCGGACTCCTCCCCTATTTCACCGGTTTCCACTTCGCGCAGCAGAAATTCAGGATCTATGCCAAGGCTCTCTTCTTGCTCTGAGGCTTCGGCTTCTGGAAGTTCCCACTCTTCGCCAAAGAGGTAATCCAGCCGCATGAGCGTAAGCTTCTCTGGGGGTACTTCTAAGATGAATTCTACCCGCCGGTTGCGGGCGCGGTTTTCGGGGGTAGTATTAGGCACGAGGGGGCGGTCAGCCCCATACCCGCGCGCTAAAATCTGGTCAGGCGGCAAACCCGTAACCTGGAGCAGGTAGCGTCGGATATTTTCGGCGCGCTGCTCGGATAGCTTACGGTTATAGGCTGGGTCGCCTACGCCATCCGTGTGCCCTTCTACATACAGCTTGACAAAGGGATACTTTAGGAGAAAGCCGGCTATGTAGTCCAGCCGCAAATAGGCTTCTGGCGTGATTTCGGCACTGTTTGTGGGAAACTCTAAGTTCTCTAAGACGAAAGGCCGCTTGAGTTCGGCGCTATTGAGGAGCAAGGAGTAGGCGCGATCTTCAAAAAGTATGAGCGTATCAGGTATGCGTACGAGATGCGTATCCAGAATCATGAGGCGGTATTGGCGGTTTCGGACTAAGTGAAATTCAAAGTAGCCGTAGCGATTGGCGAAAACGGGGGTTATTTCCGTGCCTTCCGTAAGATCTACGGCAATAACAATTCCCGTAAGCGGCTGGCCTGTAAGCGAATCAATAAGGTAGCCTGTTAGCCTGGCAACCGCATCGGGGCGGGCTTCCATAGGCAGCTCAAAGGAGTAGAGATCAAAGTTGCGTGGGTCCTTTCGGGTAGCGCGGGCGTAGTAGATTTTGTTCCCGCGTGCATCTATAGTAAAGTAGTATTCATCGCCATCGGTATTGACGAGAGGACCGAGATTGCGTGGTTCAGACCAGAAGGTTCCATGCCAACGGCTCTTGTAAATATCATAGCCGCCATAGCTGAAGGGCTGGCCGGTAGAACTGAAATAGAGGGTTTGAAAAGGGGCATAGAAGTAAGGGGTAACTTCATCGCCGGCGGTGTTGATTAGCGGGCCAAGGTTCTGCGGAGGTCCCCACTGGCCATCTGGACCAAGCACACTAAGGTAGATATCAGACAGACCAAATCCACCTTTACGATTAGAAGCAAAAAATAGGAGGGTATCACCTACTAAGAACGGATGGGAGTCCCAGGCAGGGGAGTTGATAGTAGGGCCTAAATTCCGCGGCGGTTGCCAGCGGCCATTCTCGTAGCGGGACTCATACAGATCGCAGGAGCCGTAGCCGTCGGGGGCATCACAGCGCGCAAAGATCAGTAGCGTTCCATCGCTATTGAGGCAGGCTGAACCTTCATTGTAGGGGCTATTGATAACATCGCGAAACTTTTCGGCGGGGCGGAAACCGCCGCGCACAAAGTCTCTCTGGCTGTAGTACAGATCCTCGTTGCGCTGCTGGTCTGGGTCTGGGCCCACAAATAGCTCGTCCCGTCTGGAGGTGAAGATTAGCACTTGACCCGAAGGGTGCATATAGGGGGCGTAATCGGGATAAGGGGAGTTAATGTGAGGCCCTAGCGTCAGGAGTATGCCTTTGGGGGGGGCGAGGGTGTCTATCTTTTGACGCAGCCGCACGATTTTCCTGTAGTACTCTAAGGGCACCCACTCGCTGCGCCACCGCTCTTGGAGGCGGCGATAGGCCAGCCGTATTTGGGAGGGAGCTAAGTGCATGTTGCGTAGGCATAACCCGTAGAGGTATAGGCTCAGCGCCGAGTCCCCTAAGTACTCCCGAATCTGGGCCCAACGCCACAGCAGCTGGAGCGAAAGCGTATCCTGAAAGTTATAGACGGTGTAGCGGGTGATGTACCGGCGCAAAAGGCTGTCTATCAGAAGTATATCTTCGGCTTCTTCGGCTTTTTTTATTCGGCGCAGTTCGCGCAGGGCATAGTAAGGTTTTCGGCCCTGGAAGAGGTAGGGAAAATGGAGGGGCGGGGGGCTTTGGGTATCCCCTTCGCTAAGCCGTATGTAGCTGCCTGGCAGAGGTAGAAGCCGTGGCTGGGCCCATGCCATGACGCAAAAGACCCCAATTAGGCCTAAGATTTGTAGTAAGAAAGGCATACGAAAGTAAGTAAAAATAACCTACGTCCGTGGCTTGAGCCTAAGTTCAGGCGGTATTTCAGGAAAGGTAAGCGGGACAAGCTCGCGGTGCAGGGAAGCCACGTCTAGCCCATAGGCCGCTTCCACCGAAAGGGAGAGGAAGTCGATGACCTGGTAGAGCTGAAGTGCCAGACGTTCAGCGGGAGAGAAACGCGCATCAAAGTTTATAACGCGGCGTACAAATAGGAAGCGGAAGTCTCCCGTTATGCCTTGGGCGCGCAGGTGCGGGTAGGGGCTGAGGAGATCTATTTCGCCGCGCTGCACCAAATCGCTTACTACCTGACGGAAAAGTAGCCCTATGCGAGGCTGAAGCTTGAAACCCAAGTAGAAATCTATGCGGTAGAGCTTGCCCGGAAGATAGGTATGCAGTTGATAAGTGGCTTCGTAAGGGGAGTCACTGACCGCTACATGGACGAACCAGTAGGTACGGGCGCGTTTAGGCTGGCGTTGAAGGAGCGCATGAAGGAGGCGCATTTCTATCTTTTCAGGATCAGGGCTGCCCGTCAAAAGAATAAGCTGGGTAGTGAAGTAGGGTAACTGGGTCTCTTCGGAAAGCGCTTTGAGCTTAGGGACATAGGGCTGGAAATCCACTTGGTCGTTGAAGTGCGCCTTTACCCGCTCTCCCCATAGCCATATACTCATGACGCTGGCTACACCTCCACCTAAAGCCAGCGCTATCCAGCCCCCTTCAGGTACTTTATGGAGGTTTGCTAGAAGAAAGGTGAACTCTATGGGCAAGAATAGGAGTAGCACCATAGGGCTTAGAAAGCGCCAACTCGGTAGGCGCCACCAGAAAAAGGCCGCCAGCAAAACGCTGGTGATGAGAAGGGAAATATTGATGGAAAGGCCGTAAGCGGCTTCCATGGCGCTGGAGCGCTGCATGGCAAGCACAATTACGAGCACAAGGGTGAGAAGGGTCCAGTTGATGAAGGGGACGTACATCTGGGCGCGGGTGGTGGCGGGATAGAGCACGCGCAGGCGCGGCCAAAACCCCACGCGACTTGCCTCGCTAAATATAGTATAAGCGCCAGTAATAAGGGCCTGACTAGCGATAATCGTAGCCGAGGTGGCTATCCCTACCCCGATGAAGAGCCATCCTTCGGGCAGCATAGCGAAAAAGGGCTTTTCGTTTTCGCCCAAGCGTAGGCCGTGGCGATGCGTTAGCATCCAGGCCCCTTGGCCAAAGTAGGAGAGAAGCAGCGCCGGCTTGACCAGTAGCCAGGCATAGCGGATGGAGCGGCGGCCTACATGGCCCATATCAGCATACAAGGCCTCCACGCCCGTAACCGTGAGAAAAACCGCTCCCAGTAGAAGAAAAGCCTGCGGCTCCTCTAAGAGCAGATTTACGGCATAGACAGGATTTACGGCTTTCAAGACAGAAGGGGCTTCCTGAAGCCGCCAGGCCCCCACCCCGCCAATAAAACTAAACCACACCAACATTACTGGCCCAAAGAGCCCCCCTACCCATTCCGTGCCGAACTGCTGAATGAGAAAAAGGGTCACTAGAATAATCACCACAATCGGTACCGTCCTAAGCTCTGGGAGATGGAGCTGCAGGCCTTCAATCGCCGAAGAGACAGAAATGGCCGGAGTAAATATGGAGTCTGAAAAAGCCATGGCCGCATCTACTATCACCAGCGGCACTATCCAGCCTGCATGCCGACGCAGGAGAGAATACATGGCGAAAATCCCCCCTTCGCCTTGATTATCGGCGCGCATTACGAGGAGGATATACTTGAAGGATACAATCAGCGTAAGCGCCCAGAAAATAAGGGAAAGACCCCCTAAGACTACCTTTTCCTGTATGGCGCGCCCACGCACTAAGGCATCTAGGGCATACAGCGGCGAGGTGCCAATATCCCCAAAAACTATTCCCAACGCCAGGAGAGCGCCTTTCCAAGGGGAGGAGGATTTCACGGACAGGAGGATTTTAGAAGTTCAGCATTTTCAGTCCAAAAGGCCCGCCAGTAGCCTATACCCCCACCTCTCTTATCAGCCTTAGCTACAAGAAAGAGGAAACGACGCGGCCGCGTGGTGGCAACGTAGTGGAGGTTGATATTCTCTACTACGCGTTCCGTAAAGAACTCCTCATACAGGAAGGGGGCTAGCCCGCCGGCGGCTTCATCAGTCTGGCTACTAGCTTTTACGGGTAATTCTATGGTACCCTCGTGGCCAATTCGCTTTGGCCAGGGCGTCGAGATTCGGCTGCGAATCAGCTTTTGCCAAGGCGCTAAAATTTGACGGAGGGAGTCTGGCAGGTAGGCTAGGGGTACGCGTCGCCATAAAGGCCTATCCCATTGGGCGCTGAAGAGAGGCCATTCGGCAAAAGGTAAAATAACCGCTTCCCATTCGAGTCCCTTGGCCCGATGAATTGTAAGCACGGGATAAGAGGCAGGCGCAGGGGGTAGCTCAAGGATTACATAGCGCATCCGCATTTCCCACCACAGGCATACCGCTTCTAACCCCTCGTAGGGCTGCTGCTGCCAAAAAAGGTAAAGGTCAGAAAGGAAACGGCCCCAGAAAGGCCTATCCGCCGTATGACCAGCCTCCTGCCATAAGCGAAAGAGCTCATAAAATCCTTGCCACTTTTCTAAGGGAGGACGGCTGGGCTCTAACCCACCCGTACGCAGGTACTCCAGCTGGCGATATACTTGGGGGCTAGCAGTGGTATTTAGATAGTGCGTTTCCACGGGGCCTTTTTCCCCTTGAAGGACCCTGAAGCTGACCGCTAGCGAAGGGCACTGGCCTAAGCTTTGGGCCCCCACCTGAAGGGGATAGCCCTTAAGAAGGTCCAAAAGTTCTTCTATCTGCGCATTAGTACGCACTAGGAAGGCGGTCTGGTGGGGTTGGACCTTCTCCTGGCGCAGGAAGTCAAGAATGTTTAGAAGGGTTTGGCGGCGTGCCTGCCGCTCCTGCGCCTTGGAAGAGGTATCTTCCAGTAGGTACAGCTCTACTCGGGCCGATTTTTCGGCTTTGCGGTGAGGTTTTTGCTCTACTCTTTGCGGGGTGTAGAGGGTTTCCACGGCTTCTAAGGCGGCTTGGTGGTAGGGCCGCCGTGACTTATTAGCCTGAATTCGTCGCCTCAGGCGTTGCGGGAGTTCGGTATATAGGCGGTTATTGAAGGCTACAAGAGCTGGATGGCTGCGCCAGTTGGCCTCAAGGGTGCGATAGGCGGCATTGCCCCAGAAATCGCCGAACCCTAAGAGATAGCGGTAATCTGCCTCCCGCCAGCCATAAATACTCTGCTTAGGGTCGCCAATAAGGGTGAGGCTGGTATTCCCACGGCTGGTCAGCTCCTCAAAAATGGGCCAGAGGATTTCCCACTGATGCAGCGCCGTATCCTGGGCTTCATCAATAAAGAGGTGACTGTAAAAGCGCGTATGCTCAGCCAGTAGGCCCTCATGCGTGCGTGCAATAAGCAGTACAATGCTCTGAAGGTCTTGAAGAAAGAGTTTTCGGTGGGTTTTGCGATAGGTATTGAGGAGCTGGCGAAGAAAATCAAACAAGGCTTCATCGGTCTCAAGGGGCACAAAAAGTTTCTTGTAGGCCTCCTCCGTGGGAGGGGCCTGGCGGTGCCACTGACTGAGGCACGCATGCAGAAAAAGTCGTATGGGATTCGCCTGCAGAACTTGAAGAATTTGCCGTTGAAGGAAGCGCTCCAGCGAAAGGCGGCGACTGGTATGAGCTATGGCCTCCTCAAATCGGCGCTGAACCGCCGCAAAAAGTTGAGGCTTATGCAGCTGGGCGAGAAGCTCTTGACTAAGGCGGCGGGCTACTTCTAACTCTTCTGCATCCTCTACAATAAGGTCGCTGTAAGCGACTATTCCAAGACAAGGCGCAAGAAATAAGTATAAGTGCCGAATAAAGGCGTCAATGGTGCTGGTGTAGAGGGGTAGCTGGCCCAAAAGGAGCTGGCGTGCCAAGGCGATCTGATTTGTTTGCAGGAGGTGGGTTAGGATGCGGCTGCGCAGCTCTGCCGCCGCATTACGCGTGAAGGTGATCGCAAGGACGCCCGCCTGAGGATTTTGCGCTAAACAAGCGCTTACGGCCTTTGCCAGCTCCTGCGTCTTGCCTGCACCCGCAGAAGCAAGTAGCACCTGTTTCACGCTATCCATCTTATAGTGGAATAGTCTGCCGAAGGGTTTTCAGAATTTCCTCCGTAGGGTGCGGTTGATAGCCAAGCGCTTGGGCTTTCTCTATGGAGAGTGGGCTGTAGAGGGGGCGGGGCGCAGGTAGCTGAAGCTTCTCCTGGGTGACGGGCTCTATTAGACTTGTCGGCAAGCCCCATATCTCGGCGGCTTGGCAGCTGAACTGATAAGGCGTCAGAATATCCTGCCCAGCCAAATGGTAGATACCTTGGGCGCGCAAGCGCGCAAGTAAGAGAAGCCCTTCCGCTAGATCCCCAGCCCACGTAGGGCGCCGAATCTGATCGCTGTGCATTTGGATAGGTTGGTGATTCTTTAGCTTTGAAAGGACGCGCAGAAGAATATTGTCCCGCACCAGCGAGGGCGTCCACCCATACACCTGGGTCGTTCGGACGATGGTCCAAAAGCCTGGATACAGCTTGACCCAGGCCTCGGCGGCTAGCTTGCTGGCACCATAAACAGAGAGCGGCGCCTCATAGTCCCCCTCTATATAAGGCCGCCGCACCATCGGAAAGCCATCATATACAAAGTCGGTAGAGATAAAAATAAAATGCGCTTTGGGAAAAAGTTCCGCTAAGGCTTGGAGGAGTAGGCGGGTAGCAAGCACATTATTTTGCCAGCAGACTAATGGCTGAGCCTGGCAGGCATCTACCTGAGTCATGGCGGCGCTATGGATTACTACGTCGGGCTGGGCTTGCCGAATGAGCTCATAAACCGCAGCGGCTTCGGTGAGGTCGGCGTTGAAGTAAGGGTACTGAGGCATCGGATTAGAGCCGCGCCCGCTGAGGATAGGAAGAAACCCGCGAGACTCCGCTAGCTGGGCTACATGATAACCCACTAACCCGCGCGCCCCCGTAATAAGCAAACGCACTCAGCAAACTTAAGCACTTTTGCACCGTGCCTCGGGTACATATTATAGGGATTGGCGGAGCGATAATGCATTCTTTAGCCCTGCATCTGAAGGAGCAGGGGTATGAGGTGACGGGGTCGGATGACCGTTTAGCGGAGCCAGCCCGTAGCCGCTTAGCGGAAGCAGGACTTTTACCGCCTCAGGAGGGATGGTTTCCTGAGAAAATCACGCCAGAGCTTGGGCTTGTCCTTGTTGGTATGCATGCGCGACGAGATAACCCTGAGCTTCAGCGGGCCCAGCAACTTCGGCTCCCTATTCAGGACATGCCGACCTTCGTGGCGCGCGCCACGCGTCATAAGCATCGGATTGTCGTAGCTGGTAGCCACGGTAAGACTACTACTACCGCTCTTTTGCTACACGCTTTTGAGCGCCTGGGTATGCCTACGGATTGGCTGATAGGGGCCCAGACCGCCCATGAGGCCCGCCTTCTTCGCCTGAGTACGGCGCCTACCTTCATAGCCGAAGGGGATGAATATCCAGCCTCCCCACTTAACCTCCAACCTAAAGCCGCTGTCTATCAGCCGCACTGGCTCATTCTCACTGGCATAGCCTGGGACCATGTGAATGTGTACCCTACGTTTGAGGATTACCAGCGGGCCTTCCAGTATATTCTTCAGCAGCTGCCTAAAGCCGGCGTGTGTTTTTATAACGAGACGGACCCTACCGTGCGGCGTTTGGTAGAGGCGGAGCTCAAGCCAGGTTGGCATAGGCTGATACCCTATCGGCCCCTGCCCTCGTTTCGTCGTCAGGCCACCTGGTTTGTGCGGGTGGGGCGGCGCGTAACCCCAGTACGCTTCTGGGGACGGCATAACATTCTAAACGCCTCGGCAGTATGGTCGCTCCTCCAGGAGATGTATGTGGAAGATCGCGAGTTTGCGGAAATACTTTCCACTTTTCGTTTACCAGCTCGCCGTCAGGAAGTATGGCTAGAGGGGCCGCCCAGCTGGATTGTTCGAGACTTTGCCCACGCCCCCAGTAAAGTAGAGGCTACCCTCAAAGCCTTACGCGAGACTTTCCCCAACCTACCCCTGCGGGTGGTATTAGAGCTCCATACCTACAGCAGTCTCCAGCCTACGTATGCCGTAGCCTACAAAAAACCCTTGCGTTTGGCCAAAGAATGCTGGATATACTTAGATGAGCGGAACGCGCAGGTGAAAGGGGCTAACCGAACGGCTTTGCAGCAGGCGCTGGGCAAGGAGGTGGAGTGGATTTACTCTAAAACGGCGCTGATAGAGACTATTCATTCCGCCCTTAGCCGAGGCCCCCAAATACTTGCTCTACTTTCTTCGGGCACTTTCTCAGACTTAGAGCCAGCCGAATTAGGCCTTACGCCAAAGCCTTCCGAGCGAAACGGCTGAGGAAAAGGGTGCAAGCTTGAGGAAGGTACAAAGGAAGCCTATTCTGAATTGGGTCGGGCCTAATTCTGGCCTTGGGTGGCCTACTTAGCCTGAGGCCCCTATCTTCTCTGTAGCCCAGCAGGCCTAAAAGCCCGACAAAGCGCAAGAGAAGCCTTGGGAGAACCAGCAGATTCTCAGCTAGGAAGGGGGAGACGCTCGGCGTAAATTCTTTCCACTACCGCAGGGTCGGTAAGGGTAGAGGTATCGCCGAAATCTGTTTGGCCGACGGCAATCTTGCGCAGGATGCGGCGCATGATTTTACCTGAACGGGTCTTAGGCAGGTCCGGCACAAACTGGATAAGGTCGGGCCGGGCGATAGGCCCAATAGTCTGACGTACGCTTTCCTTTAGTTCAGTGGCCAGCGCTTCGGAGGGTGAGGGGGCACTAGTCCGCAGCACTACAAAAGCATAGATGCCCTCGCCCTTGATAGGATGCGGAAAGCCTACTACGGCGGCCTCCGCTACGGCTGGATGGGCTACTAAAGCACTTTCTATCTCGGCTGTACCTAAGCGATGCCCCGCTACATTTAGCACATCATCTACCCGACCCAGAATCCAGTAGTAGCCGTCGGCATCGCGCCGAGCGCCGTCGCCCGTGTAGTAATAACCAGGAAACGGCGCAAAGTAGATTTCTATGAACTTCTGGTGGTCACCCCAGAGGGTTCGGGCCTGCCCGGGCCAGCTGCGTCGTAGGGCAAGGAGACCTTCCCCAGGTCCCTCGATTTCCTTGCCTTCGGGCGTGAGGAGGGTAGGCTCTATGTGCGGTAGAGGATGGGCAGCAGAGCCAGGTTTTAGAGGTGTTTTCCCCGGAATTGGGCTGATGAGAATGCCGCCGGTTTCGGTTTGCCACCAGGTATCTACGATAGGGCAGCGGCTTTCCCCTACTACTTCGTAGTACCACCGCCACGCCTCGGGATTGATAGGTTCGCCGACGCTGCCTAATATCCGCAGGGTACGTCGGCTGGTGCGCTGCACCCATTCCGCCCCCTCCCGCATAAGCATACGAATCGCCGTAGGAGCCGTATAAAAGAGGGTTACCCCATACTTATCTACTATCTCCCAAAAGCGCGCGGGAGTGGGATAGGTAGGGGTGCCTTCAAAGAGGACCACGGTAGCGCCATTGGCTAAGGGCCCATAGACAAGGTAGCTATGCCCCGTAATCCAGCCCACATCGGCGGTGCAGAAGTGAATATCCTCGGGTTTGTAGTCAAAAACCAGCGCAAAGGTATAGGCCGCGTAGGTAAGGTAACCGCCCGTAGTATGGAGGAGGCCCTTTGGCTTACCCGTAGAGCCAGAGGTATAGAGGATAAAAAGGGGATGTTCGGCTTCCCAGGCAGGTGCTTCGGTATAAGGCGCTGTACTAGGGTAAAGCTCATCATAGAAGAGGTCGCGCGGAGCGCGCATGGGGACGGCTGCCCCCGTGCGACGGATGACCAGCACCTTCTCCACCGAAGGCGCCTGTTCTAAAGCCCGGTCAGCTTGCACCTTGAGGGGAATTCGTTTTCCACCCCGCAGGCCTTCGTCCGCTGTGATGAGAAGCTTAGCCTGAGCATCGCGCAGGCGGCCAGCCAAAGCCTCTGCCGAAAAGCCCGCAAATACAACCGTATGAATAGCCCCTAAGCGGGCACAGGCCAGCATTGCTATTACGGCCTCTGGAATCATGGGAAGGTAAATCCCTACCCGATCGCCCGCCTGGATCCCTAAGGCACGCAGTACGCCCGCAAATCGCTGCACGGCCTCCTGTAGCTCCGCATAGGTAAGCCGCCGCCCCGCCATAGTGGGTTCATCGGGTTCCCAGTACAGGGCTATTTTATCGGGTGTGCGCTGCGCATGGCGGTCTACGCAGTTATAGGCCGCATTCAGCTGGCCATCAGCAAACCAGCGGATAAATACATTAGGCGGCGTGAATGAGTAGGAGCCTTCCTCCTGAGGAAACCTAGCCCAATCCAAACGCCGAGCCTGAGTAAGCCAATACCCCTCCATGCGGCAAAAATATACACAGAATTGGGTATTTTTGAATGTGCGCCAGTACGCGTTAGGTCTGCTCCTTGGGGGTGTCGTGTGGGCGCGTCATGGCGGCACTTTTGTGGAAAATAAAGGACAGATTTATGCTGAGGTACGGTTTGAGGCGGTATTTCGCGGCCAGCACATTTACCTAACTGACGAGGGGCTAGCTCTCTTGCTGGTGGATACCAAGTTTTTAGAGACAGCGCACTGGCAGCGGTGGGGTGGGCCGATACCCGTCCAAGCCCACTTTGTGCGTATCCGTTGGGTAGGTGCAGCCCCTGTAGTTCCTATCGGCGAAGAGCCCGAGCCTACTCTATATAACTTCTTTCAAGGTCCTTGGCGCGCTACGGGTGCGCGCGGCTTCCAACGCGTAGTGTATCCAAACCTTTATCCAGGTGTAACCCTAGCGCTTACGCTTACGCCCCAAGGCCTCAAATGGGACTGGATTGGACAATCCGCAGAAGCCCTGCGCGCTATCCGCCTGCGCTATGAAGGCGTAGGAGTCTATCTAGCCGATAGTACCCAGCTCATCTTAGAAACCTGCTTGGGCCCACTGCCCGAGCACCTACCTAAAGCGTACCACCTACCCTCTAAAGCCGATGTGCCCGTGCGCTATAAAATAGACGGTACTCTCATACGCTATGAAGTGCCTTCTGAAGTAAGCGGAGGTGTGGTGATTGACCCAGTCATTGTATTTTCCACCTACTCAGGCTCTTATTCGGATAATTGGGGTTTCACTGCTACTTACGACCTGCAAGGGAATGCCTTTGCCGGGGGGATTGTGAATGATGTCTTTTGGAATAATGTGGGAAACGGGATTCGCTTCCCCGTAACCCCGGGCGTAATCCAGAGCACCTATGGCGGCGGGGTAGATTACAATCAAACCCAGCCGCTCTTTTGGCAGTGTGATATGGCGCTCTGGAAGACTAATCCTACAGGAACTGTACGCCTTTGGGCTACTTATCTAGGTGGTAGCGATAATGAGCAGCCCCATAGTATTGCTACCGATCCTCAGGGCAATCTCTATCTCATGGGTGCCAGCCGCTCGCCTAACTTCCCAACTACCCCAAATGCCTACCAAACCACGCGACGAGGGAATATAGACATAGTGGTAAGCTGTATAAGCGCTGATGGGCGCACGCTTTTGGGTAGCACCTACATAGGCGGTACAGGCGAAGATGGCCTCAACAGTCGGCTGTACAACCTCTACTACTTCTATGCGGATGATGGACGCGGCGAGATTGTAGTAGGAGATACGGCCTGCTATATTATTTCCTCTACGCGTTCCTCGGACTTCCCTACCTCGTCTAATGCCTACCAGACCAGCCTGCGGGGCGGTATGGATGCCGTAATCTGTAAGTTCTCTTTAGACCTACGTTTCCTGTATGCCAGTACTTACTTAGGGGGAAGCGGAGCGGATGCGGGTTACTCTATTCGCCTCGGCCGCAACGGCGAAGTATATGTAGCAGGCGGCACAAATAGCAGCGATTTTCCTACTACGGATAATGTCTATCAGCCCACGTACCAGGGAGGCCGGGCCGATGGCTGGCTAGCTAGACTTGGTAGTAACTTAGATGGCCTCCAGAGCGCTACCTACTGGGGGACGCGCAGCTACGACCAGGTATTCATGATAGACCTAGATCGGCAAGGAAATGTCTGGGGGGCAGGGCATACGGAGGGCAATCTCGCCTCTACCCCGGGGGCTTATAGCAATCCGGGCGGCAAGCAGTTCGTTTTTACTATGACCTCTAATCTGACCCAGCTTACGCGCCTTTCCGTATGGGGTTCGGGTCGCGCCCAACCCGATATCACTATAAGCGCTTTTGCGGCTGACCGCTGTGGCTACGTCTATGTAGCGGGATGGGGTGGCCTTCAAATTTCAAATGGCGTTAGAAATGGTTCCACGGTAGGCCTTCCTACCACAGCTAACGCTAACCAGCGCACTACAGACGGCTCAGACTTCTATGTGGTGGTCTTCCAGCCTGGGCTAACGGGGCTGGCCTATGCCTCTTTTTGGGGGGGTAACCTTTCCGAAGAACATGTAGATGGCGGCACCAGCCGATTTGATAACCGCGGCATTATCTACCAGTCTGTCTGTGCCGGCTGTGGCGGAAATCTCAACGACTTTCCCACTACGCCCGGAGCTATCTCCAACACCAATAACAGCCCCAACTGCAATAATGCCCTCTTCAAAATAGACTTTCAACTGGGCGACCCTGTAGTGGCCGCTATGGCTCTTACGCCTTCCAGTGGCTGCGCACCCCTGCGCGCTACCATCCAGAACCTAAGCCAGCAGGGCACGACGTATGAGTGGGACTTCGGAAATGGCCAAACTTTCACGGGAGCTAATCCGCCGCCTGTTACCTACACGCAGCCCGGCATCTATACTATCACCCTAGTAGCCATAAATCCCTTCACTTGCAATCAGCGGGATACCTTACGCCGAATCGTTGCCGTGTACCCCCGGCCGAATGCCAATTTTAGCTTTCAGACAAACTGCCGTCTTGGCGTGACTTTTAGCCCAGCGACTACGGAGCCTGGACTCAGTTATGAATGGGATTTCGGGGATGGGCGCACTTCTCGCGACCCTCGACCTACCCACACATACGCCGCCGCCGGCACATATACCGTCCAGCTTATCGTGCGCAATTCGCAGAATTGTGCCGATACTGTACGCCAGCCCGTCTCGGTAACACTAAGTAATGTACGGGCGGACTTCACTTGGGAGGGGGACACCTGCCGTGGTATCTACCGCTTTGTCAACCGCTCTGAAAATGCCCAAAGCTACACCTGGATCATAGCGGGCCGAGATACCCTCCGCACGCCTAATCCCACTTACACCTTTTCCCAATCGGGCACCTATGAAGTAGTGCTTATTGCTTATGATGCTCAAGGCTGTACCGATACGCTACGTCGTGAGGTAGTGGTGAGTCGGGTAGTGCGGGCGGGCTTTAGCCTAAATATAGACTATTGTGCCCTACGCGTCGCCTTTCAGAATCAATCCGAAGGAGCTGGGAGCTATGAGTGGGATTTCGGGGATGGCACGCAGAGCACGGAACCTAATCCGACCCATACTTATGCCCAGCCGGGCTCTTACACCATACGACTTATAGCCGTCTCTTCCGATGGCCGCTGTAGGGACACCGTGCGGCAGACCATAGAAATAGACTTCCGCTCAGAGGCCCGCGCTGAAGTGCGGGTAGATACCTGCAGAGGGGTAGTGGTATTCGTCTCACGCAGCCGCTTCGCTAATTCCGTAGAGTGGCAGGTGGATAATTGGCGCGCGCGGAGCGATTCCGTTGCCTGGCAATCGCCCGCCCCAGGGACTTATACTTGGCAGCTTATTACAAACCCTGACCGCAGTCCCACTTGCCGTGATACACTGGTGGGGGTAGTAGTGGTCCCGGAGCGCCGCAGGCTGGATAGCCTGCTTTGGCAGGCGGATATTTGTGAGGGGCGTCTCTACCTATCTTTACCCCTTCCGCCTGACCGCTTGGTCCAGCTTGCTATAAATGGAAATACCTACCCCCTTGTATCCAGCCTTTCCCTACCCATTCAAAGCGGCACGGCCTACACCATAACCTTAGTGTATCGCGATGGCCTTGGCTGCTTAGATACGCTCCGCTACACCCTTACGGCCGACTTCCTCATAAGCCGCACCCTCTTTGTACCGAATGTATTTACCCCAAATGGCGACGGTATTAACGACGTATTCCGAGTTTTAGGGCATGCTGACTGCATGGAGGAGCTGGCGATTTATGACCGCTGGGGTCATGAAATCTACCGTACCCGTGTCCTACCCTTTGTGTGGGATGGGCGCCGAGGCGAAGAAATGGCCCCTGAAGGGGCCTACGTATACGTAATAAAGCTGCGGGGTTTTGTGCGGGCGGGCACGGTTACCCTATTGCGCTAAGTTTCTATTCTATTCTGCCAGGTGGCAAACTCAAGCAAGGCACAAGCAGGCTATCCTCCAATTTAGCTGGCAGAGGCAGCTCCTTACCGTGGCAGAGTAGGTAAAACCAGTAGTAGGCTTCGGGGAATGAAGCGGGGTAGTAGTCCTGTATTCGGAGCGCATACGCGCGTACAGGCTGCCCAATCAGCTGAATAAATCGCTGGCGCAGTGCTGGAGGTAGCTGACGCAAGCGTACTAAAGCCCCGGTTTCGTCAAAGGGTAGATCCGCATGCCGCTGCCACACAAGCGCTACCGCTTCATACCGGGCCTCTCTTGTGGCCAGATACCGTAGCCGCAGTTGAAGGCCGCAGAGACGACCTACTGAAGGCCTAAGCGCTAATAGCGGTAAGGCAAATTCCTCCAGCCAGTGCCTATTGGCTTGCCAACTGCTGTCCTCAGGCGCTTGGGCCCGCCAAGACAGAGGAATAAACAGTTCTATTTCCTTGTAGGGGATGCGGCTGGGATGCCAGGTACGCGGCCCGCAGAGAAGCGTGAAATGCCGGCGAAGCCACCGAAGGCGCGGGGAACGCGAAAGGAAAACCAGCGTCTCGCCGTTCAGAACTATTTCCCATCGCCACTGGCCAGCCTCTTGACAAACCCGGTGAAGCTGTGCACCCTGTTTAGCCTTGAAAAGGTCGGCCGCTGGCCTAATTCTCGTGCGAAGCTCCCGCAGCTCTATGGTGCGCGCAATCCGCCCTAAAGCCGTCAAGCTTTTCGGGCCGGGCATCCAAAGGGTGTCCTGAAAGCGTAAGTCATACGCTAGGCCGCAAACCTGCGCCCAAAACATAAGAAGCAGCATAAGGAGTGAGAGTTGAAGCTAAGCCGAAGGCGGAGATTTATGAACGCTTTGCCCGAAGCCTAGGTCATTGGCGGGCCAGGCCAAAGCTAGCAGCGCAAAAGGCCACTGTAAGTCTAAATAGCGGCGCTCCAGGAGGGCTATAGCAGAGAGAGGAAGGGAGGGAAAAGAAGAAAGCACCGTATAAATAACAATGGGCAGCAGGGCGAAAAGCCAGAAAAGGAGAAGATGGGTTTTTTTCCGAAAGGCCCTGTATCCGCCGCCACCTAAAGCAACCAGTAAGAGGCCGAAGAAAAGCCCGTAGTAAAGCTTGCGGGCGGGGGAGGTAGGCCCCTGAGCAGCTGGGATGTACCAAAGGGCTCGCCATCGGCGCCACCAGGCTTGGGTGTATACCCAGGCCGGATATCTGCGCTGAAGGGCCTCTCCACACTTTTTGAGTGTCTGAAGGACATACAGCTCCAAGCGGCAGTCCTCTGGGGAAGGAGGAGGTTCCTCGGGCCGTATAGGGCGCCAGTGCATGGCATAGGAAGGGGAATGGCGCAGAGCACATATGGCGGCCCCTACGCGCCGCAGCGTCTCAGCTGTGCACTCTGGCAGCCCTCGGCTAAACGGAAAAGCCTGCTCCCAAGCCGAGAGCGCCAGTAAGGACTCTGCTTGGCATAGAAGAAGCCCCTGCGGATGATAAGGGTCATTGGCGGCTAAGGTTACATTATCTCCCGTAAGCAGCAAAAAGTGGGTAAGTCCAGGGGTAAAATCGTTGAACATCCCTATGGCTAAGGCGGTTTTGGTACCGCTAAGAGGGCGAAAGTCGCCGTAACGGCGATAGTTGTGATATACCCAAGCGCTCTCGGCTAAGGCGAAAGGTAAGGAAAAGAGGAGGGCTTGCTTCAGACCCCCATGCCACAGAAGCCAAAGCCCTCCTAAAGGGAGCCATATGCCTAGTACCGGTCGTAGAAAGAAAGCCCAGGTTAGGGAAAAGCCCGCTAGCAGGGGCCTTTGCCGATAAAGGCCGTATAACCCTATAAGGCCAGCGGCGGTAGCGCACGGTTCGGTCACCGTGAAGCGGATGTAGTACCCCAAGGGCGAAAAAACCACTATGGCAGCACCTAGGGCGAGAAGCCCAGTAGGAAGGCCTCGGCGGGCGCCCTCGGCCAGCCACAACCCCAGCCCTACGCTCCATACCGCCCATTGGAAAAGTCCCACGCCCCAGAAGGCCCAAGTGCGGCTCTGCGTAAGAAGGTAAAAAGCCCCGTATAGAAGCCCATAGCCCGGCAGGCGAATGTCGGGCTCGTAAAACCCCTGCTGGATCGCTGTATAGATGCTTTCAAAGTAGCTATCGGTATCGGGTGTCCGTAGAAGGGGTAGGAAGGGGGCTGCCCAGAGGTTAGGGGCGCAGTAGGGGTCGCGCTGACACTCAGCGTAGGCAGCAGGCGTACGGATGTACGGCCCCCGCAGTACCAAAATAGCCCAAAAGACTAGGCTGAGCCCGCCTACCCCTAAGCTCCACTGGATTACCCTACGCATTCCGTTACGCCGGCTAGACTAAGGCCGCCCTTGGGCTAAAGTAGGGTCCCACAGGTCTTCTGGCGCCTCTACCTCCAAACAGGGCGGTGTGCTTTCTCGCCTCAGCCGCCGCACAAAAGGTGCAGGAATCCAAAAGCTAGCCCGGGCTTCGTTTTCTACGATAAAAAAGTCATAGGCTGGGCCGGGCTGGATAGCTTTGAGGTAACCGCGCAGGTTACCGCAGCTATCTACGACCTGGGCCCCGAGTGCCTCTATATAGTAAAAGGCATCGCCCTCTAAGGGCGGGAGGTAGCGGCGGGGTAGCCAGAGTTCGGCGCCTTTCCATATTTCGGCCTGGGTGCGGTGGGTGTCACCCGCAAAGCGTAAGCGCCAGAGACGGTTCGGCGCTTTTGAGGTAGAGCTCCAAGCATAAGGCCTCAGCGTAGCCACGCGATAAGGCATTCCCTCCTGACTCCCAGGTAGGACTACCCAGAAGTAGCGACGATCGTATGCGGTAGGGTTTTCAGCGAAGCTTTCTGCCAGTAGGTGGCCTTTTAGGCCGTGTGGCCGTCGAACCCGCCCCCAGAGAAAAAGCTCGCTAAGTGGTAGAGGCTTTAGCGAGCCGCTTTGGCTGCTTTTTGGCTCTGCCATGCCGCATAGGCCTGCGCAATCTCCTCCGGCGATTTGCCCTTGCGCATAAGGTGCAGCTTGAGGAGAACGCCGCTGCGCGAAAGAAGAGAACGAACCGTTTCGGTAGGTTGCGCACCCCGCATGAGCCAGTAAAGCGCCCTATCGTGATCCACCTGAATCAGCGCAGGGTTCTTGTTTGGATCATAGTAGCCAATTTTTTCTATAAAGGCGCCGTCTCGGGGAGCCCGACTATCGGCCGCTACGATATGGAAAAAGCTGTAGTGCCTTCGTCCTGCGCGCCGCAGGCGCAGCCGTACCGCCATAGCCCGCAAAGGTAGAAAATTTGCTCTATGCCCTATTGGATCGGCATTACGGGAGGTAGCGCCTCAGGTAAAACTTACCTCTTAGACCTTTTAGCCCGCGCCTTACCCCCCTCCCAAGCTACTTTCATTTCTACGGACCATTATTACAAAGATCTTAGCCAGCAGCCGCGGGGGCCCGATGGCCGAGTCAACTTTGATCTACCAGACGCTATAGATCACGAAAAGCTCTACCAAGATCTGCTGGCCCTTCGGGCGGGTAAAACCGTACAGCAGCGGGAATACACCTTCAACCGACCCGATGCCCAACCTCGCTGGCTTACTTTTCAGCCTGCCCCCATTCTCATCGCCGAGGGGCTTTTCCTTTTCTATCGGCCTGAGGTGCGCAACCTTTTTGACCTGCGCATCTTTTTAGAGGCCGACGAGCCGTACCGCTTTATTCGGCGGCTGCAGCGCGACCAGCACGAGCGAGGCTACCCCGCCGAAGCTATCATCCACCAGTACCTCACCCAGGTTTTGCCCGCCTACCGCCAGTTCGTAGAACCCCTCAAAAACTACGCCCACATTGTCATCCAGAATCATTATGGCGATCTCACGCCGGCTTTGCGCGTGCTTTTAGATCATATCCGTCAGGTAGCCCAGCAGGTGCACTAACTTTGCGGCATGTGGGCCTTGCTGGTGGTACTGGTGGGGTGGATGTGGGCGCAGGATTGGAGCAAACGTAAGGCGGAGCTGGCGCGCCTGGGCAGCAAAATCCGGATTACCCAGGCAGAGTTTGAATATGCTTACGCAAAGGCGCATGGGGGTTGGGAAAAGGCTCGCACTCATACGCCTGAGCAATACCGAGCCTACCTTGAACCCTACCTGAACTTCCGTCGCAAAGTGGCCGAGGCCTTAGCCCGGCGCTTAGATACGCTCCAGAGCTTTAGGCGCGAGTACGAAGGCTATCTGCGCCAGCTGGCTCGGCCCTTTCTCTTAGAGCGTGAGGTGCTGGACACGCTTCTGCGCAAAGTCCATGCGCGCCTGCGCGAGGAGCTGCGCGCCGCCCATATTCTTTTTACCATTCCAGAGGGGGATACGGCGAAGGCCTATCAGAAAGCCTTAGCCGTGCGCGACTCCATCGTGCGTGGCCTACTTTCCTTTGAGGAGGCGGTACGTCGCCATTCTGAGGACCCTGCGGCCAGTCATACCCAAGGGGATTTGGGCTACTTTTCCGCCTTTGATATGGTGCCTGAGTTTGAGGACGCCGCCTATGCTACGCCTGTGGGAGGAATCTCCCTTCCGGTGCGTACCAGCTATGGCTATCACCTTATCCAAGTGCGGGCGCGCGAGCCCCATGCGGGCCAGCGTAAAGTCGCACACATCCTCGTACGCTGGGGCCCCGCCTATGCGGCCAAAGACAGCGCCGCGGCCGAAGCCCGCATCCGCGAAGTGTATCGGCGCCTCCAGCGGGGAGAAAAATGGGAGGAGCTGGCCCGAGACTTTTCCGATGATCCTTTCAGCGCTACCCAGGGCGGCGAACTGGGTACCGCCCGCCTCATCCCTCAAATGGAAGAAATCAAAAGGCGCCTGCCTGCGGGCGGTTTTAGTGAGCCTTTCCGCACGCGCTTCGGCTGGCATATCCTAAAGGTTTTAGAAGTTCAGCCTATAGGGGAGTATGAGGCGATGCGCCCCACCCTAAAGGCGCGCCTCCAGCGCGATCCCCGCTACAAAGCCGCCGAAGAAGCCTATTTCGCTAAACGGCTACTGGCCTATAAGTACCAGGAAAATAGTCCCACGCGGGAGGCCTTAAAGCGCGCCTTAGATACCCTCTACCCAAATTTGGAAGCCGCTCCAGAAAGCCTCCCCGCTACGCTCCTTCACGCAACCCTCTTTACCCTCAAGGGCGCAAAGTACACGGTGAAAGACTTTCTGCGCTACTGGATCAGCCAGCGCACTGTAGAGCGCCAGTTTTCCGAAGCCCTCCTCCAGAGTATGCTGCGCCGCTTTGCTCAGGAGAAGGTGCTGGATCTAGAGCTTCAGGAGCTTCCAGCGCGGTACCCCGAGTTTGAACTCCTACGGCAGGAGTACTTCAATGGCGTGCTCTTCTTCAATATCAGTGAGCAGGAGGTATGGCGCAGGGCAGTGGAGGACACGGCGGGTCTGCAGCGCTTCTATGAGGCGCATCGCACCGACTTTCCAGCAGGCGAGCGCTTAGAGGTTATAGAGATCGTAGGCACAGACTCGGCTAGCTTGGCCGAGCTTAGTCGGCGCCTGCCCGAAGCCTCGCTGGGGCTGATTGACTCGGTAAATCGCCAGGGTAGCTTCCGGTGGACCATTCTACCGCGCTATATAGAGCGGGCTCAGGCCGACTACCTCTATCAGCCCTACTTTACCGATGGGGCACTTTCCCGTTGGCTGCCCGTGCGTGGCAGCGGCCGCGAATGGAAAACCGCCTACATTTTGCGCAAACTCCCAGCGGGCTATAAAACCTTTGAAGAGGTGCGCGTAGAGCTTATCCAGAAGTACCAAGATTTTCTGGAAAAGGCCTGGCTGGAAAGGCTTCAGAAAGCGTACCCCGCCCGCCTAAATGAAAAGGTTTTTGCTCGCCTTTTTCGGTAGTTTAGGGCTTGGGTGTAAGCGGGCGCCCTCGGAGCCCCTCGTAGCGCGCTATAAGGACCGCTACCTTACGCAGGCGGAGGCCTTGAGTCGCTTAGCCGTGCCGGCAGGGGCGGATACGGCGGCCCTCCTGCGGGCCTATGGGGCAGAATGGCTGCGGCAGCAGGCCCTCGCCGATACCGCCTACGCCCTTCTGCCTGAGCTGCGCCGCCAGGTAGAAGCCCAAGTGCAGGAATACCGTACCCACCTGCTTATCGCCTACCTCTCCCGCCTTTTTGCCGAAAAGGTGATGCGCCAAGAAGCGCCCTCCGACTCCGCGCTCCTACGCCAGTATGAAAAGCAGCCCGAGGCTTTTCGCGCTACCGCGCCGTTTTACCGCTATCGGTGGGTGAAGCTACCGGATACCTGGCTGGCCCAGCGGGAGCTAGCCCAGCATCTGCGCGCGCCCGACTCCATATGGCAGGCGTGGCTGAAAGAAAAAAATTACCCCGGCCAGGTGGTCTCGCAGTGGCAGCTACAGGCGGGGCTAGATAGCCTTCAGGCATTTTTTCCTGTGGTCCTTACGGCGCTGCTGCCAGGCGGGGTGGCCCAAACGCGCCGCATAGAAGCCGACGGCCCTTACCTCCTGGTTTTCCAGCTGACGGGCCTTATTCTACCTGGTCAAACCCTGCCCTTTGAACTGGTGCGCGACCAGCTTAGAAACCTTTACCTTCAGCAGCAGCTTCATGCCTGGCTTTCGGCTTTTGAAGACACCGTGTATCAGCGGGCTTTGGCTCGCCCTGATGTGGATTTGTACTAGTCCGGCTCAGTCGCGCCTAGAGGGCATCGCAGCCCTCGTTGGTGATGAGCTTATCCTCCAGTCGCAGGTGCAGCAGCAGTACGCCTACCTCAAACAAATCGGTACGCCCGATGAAGGTGGCCTCTACTGCGAGGTTCTAGAGCGAATGATTGTCCAGAAGCTCCTCCTTGTGCGCGCCCGCTTGGACAGCCTCAAAGTCAACGACGAGCAAGTAGAGCGCGAGCTGGACCGCCGCATCCAGATTCTCACGGCGCAGCTGGGCTCGCCCGAAGCCATCACCGAAATCTACGGTAAGCCCCTGCCTATTCTCAAACAGGATCTGCGCGGCGAGATTCGCGAGCAGCTCCTAGCCGAGGAGATGCGCCAGAAAATTCTCAGCGACATTCGTATCACCCCGCAAGAAGTACGGGACTTTTTTCGTTCCATCCCGCCTGATAGCTTACCCCTCCTGCCGGCGGAGGTGGAGCTGAGCCAGATTGTATTTTGGGCCAAGCCCTCCCCTGCCGAGCGGGAAGCGACTCGGCAGCGCTTAGAAGCCATTCGTCAGGAGATTCAGGCTGGTAAAATGGAATTTGCCGCGGCGGCGCGCACCTTCTCGCAGGATGTGGCCTCGGCGCGCCAGGGTGGGCTGCTCCCCGAATTCACGCGCGGCCAGATGGTACCCGAATTTGAACGCATGGCATTTAGCCAGCCTATCGGCGAAGTGTCGCCTGTCTTTGAATCGCCCTACGGCTTCCACGTCCTTCTGGTAGAAAAGCGCGTGGGCAATCGCGCCCAGGTCCGACATATCCTTCTACAGCCCACCATCACCGAGGCCGATGTGGAAAAGGCCCGTCAGGCCTTAGCTACCCTGCGCCAGCAGATTCTGCGCGACTCTATCAGCTTCACCCGGGCGGCTATTGAGTATTCGGAGGATCCAGTAAGCAAGGCCGTGGGCGGGCGTCTCAGCGATGAAGAAAGCCGCAGCTTCCGCCTGCCCTTAGATAAGCTGGAGCCCGACCTCTACTTCCTCGTGGATCGGCTGCGCATAGGCGAAATCTCCGAACCCGTGGTTTTTACGACGCGCGAGGGCCGCAAAGGCGCCCGAATCGTCTGGCTCCAAAAACTCTACCCGCCCCATAGGGCCAATCTGGAGCTGGACTATGAGCGCTTCGCCGAAGCTGCCTTAGAGGTCAAAAAACGCCAAGCCATAGAAAAATGGCTCCGAAAAGCCCGCAAAAACGTCCCCATAGAAGTGCGGGATGCCCGCTGCCAGGAAGCTCTGGCCGAGTGGGAAAAAGCCACCGAGCGCTAGCCGCCTTTCACCGAATTGAAAAACCTCTATCTTTGCGCCATGGCAGTACCCACGACACCCGTAGCGGCTAAAAAGTTTCTTAGCGAGCCTACAACCTTCCGTGACCGTTTTTTCAAAGGGCTTATTCGCTGGGCGGAAAAGGTAAATGTGCGCTTCTCCGTCCATGGCAATCCCCCCGTCTATGACAAAGCGCTTTTTCCTTGGGCGCTGGAGCTGGAGAAAAACTGGCAGCCCATTCGAGCGGAGCTGGAGCGCGTGCTGGCCCGCAAGGAGGAGCTTCCGGCTTTCCACGAAATTACGCCCGAGGTAGGCGGGATTACGCAGGATAAAAACTGGAAGACCTTCATGTTCTGCGGCTATGGCCGCTGGAGCGAGCGCAATACGCGCCTGTGCCCGGAGACCACGCGCCTCCTGCGCCGCATCCCAGGCATCAAAACGGCTTTCTTTTCCATCTTAGAGCCGGGGAAGTACATCCCCCCGCACCGCGGCCCGTATAACGGCGTCCTCCGCCTCCACTTAGGCCTTATCGTGCCTAAGGCGCGCGAGCGCTGCTGGATACGCGTCCACGACCAGCGGCTCTACTGGGAGGAAGGGAAAGTGCTCATCTTTGACGACTGCTTTGACCACGAGGTCCATAATGACACAAACGAACTGCGCGCCGTCCTCTTTGTGGATTTCGTCCGTCCGCTGTATTTCCCCGCTAACCTCATAAACTGGCTCCTCCTCAACGTCGCCTACTTCAGCCCGTATATCACCGAGGCCGCCGAGCGCCAGCAAGCCTGGGAGCAGCTCTTCTATCAGAAAGCCTAGCCGCCTCCGGCCTTCCTAGGGGAAGCGCTACATACAATTGAGGAATTTTTCGTATCTTTGTACGATGTATCTACTTGGCATACTGGGCTTGCTGGTGGGCTGCGTACTGGCCCAGACGTGGCCTTCTATCCCACGGGAAAAGCTGGTAGCCTACGAGGCCGTAGTCGTTTTGCGCGATTATAAGCCCGGGGCTGACCCATCCCCTTATGCGGAAGCGCTTCGGCAGCACCTCCTACGGAAAGAATTCCAACCCTATCTCTATGAGGTTCAACTGCAAGAGGTGGCAGGAGAACGTGTCAAGCTACGCCTGTATGCCGTCCATGACACCTCCCCAAATGACATCCAAAAGTTTCTAATTGCCAGCGGAGCGGAAGTACTTTCTCTTACCCCTTCCAAACCCGAAACCTCTGTTCAAACTCGCTAAGCCTATGTCTCGCATAACTCTCCCTATCCTCCTCTCACTGGGCTGGGCGCAAGTCGTGCTCCTAGATGGTACAAGCAACGCCGGTTCGTTTGAGTCGGGAAATGTGTGCAACACAGGCACTTTCACGGCTGACGGCTGGACTATCGTCAATGGCAACCAGCCTAACCGCTGGGCTATCCATACAGGGGCAGGAGCCCAACATGGCAGCCGCGCCATCTATATCTCTACCTACAACTACCCTCCGATCCCTGGGTGCACCTATATTATGACACAAAATCCCCAGACCGTAAACCTCCAAGCTGCTGGCTGCTGCGGCGGAGCTAACTTCTACGATAGTGGAGGGCCCAACGGGAATTATAGCAACAACGAAAATCGTACCATCACCTTTGTTGCTCCACCAGGCCAGCGGGTTTATGTGGTATTTCTCAGCTTCAATACAGAGGCAAACTTTGACTTTCTTCGGGCTTATGACGGACCTAATACGGGATCGCCACTTATCGGTACCTATAGTGGCACTACGCTACCCCCCACTATAAATAGCACGGGTAATAGCCTTACATTCAACTTTACTTCAGATGGGAGCGTTGTAGGTTCAGGATGGAGTGCAATGGTATTTTGTGGGCCTCCGCCCCCTGGCTGCCTCGCCGTGCCACCTCATGAGTACAATATAGCAGCCTCCTCTGTCGTGCACTTTTACCGCGATGTGACCCTGCCGGCGGGACATTCTCAGATGACCATCTCAGCGTATGTGAAAGTGCAAGGGGAGGGAACAACCACGAAGTATGACTACCTGGACATTCGGGTTACCCCTACTAATGTGACGCCCGTTGCGGGAACTGAGGTAACTAGCGGCAATCTGGTGGGGCGATATAATTTGATAAGCTCTAACTGGACCCAAATCACAGGCCTGTTTTGTGGTACGCCCGGGCAAACCTACCGAGTGATTTTCTCTTGGCATAATGACCCCTCTTTGGGGACGCAGCCACCGGCGGCAGTGGATCAAATCCATATTACGGCTTCTCCGGCTTCGGGTACGAGCGTGGTCTGTGATGCACCTGTGCTAAAGGATTTTCCGGTAGTTACCTCAGGTAATACGGCTGGCGCTCCACCTGTAGTGGCTTCGCCCAGTTGTGTGACTGGTGGAGGTTGTGGAATAGTGGCGCGGTGGTATCAGTTCATCCCTTCTGCCCCTAATATGACGATTCACGTCATGCCTGGCACGCTCACTGACCCAGCGGTAGCCGTCTTCAGTGCACCTTCCTGCGAAGGGCCTTTTACGCAGCTAGCCTTTGCTTGTAATGATAATTGGACGGCTTGTGATGGTTCCTCTCGGGCCGCCCGTTTAGAGCTAACTGGGCTAGTGGTAGGGGAGATATACTATGTTGCGGTCTTTGCTGGCGCAGGGGGCGGCTCGGGCGATTATACCTTGGGAATTTGGCA
>JBCNVK010000006.1:95310-173332 GCA_039630245.1 Bacteroidia bacterium | reverse complement strand
TCAGGCTCAGGAAAAGCGGGCAGTTCCAGCTGCACGCAGAGTTCTCAGTTCAGGACAAACTTCTGAGGAAGCGCCTCCGCCGCCTGCTTCAGGTAAGGTGCGTATGGCAGCCGAGCGCAACTTAGCCGCACAGGAGGAAGAAACGCCCCCCGCTTCAGCCCCTGCCTCCCCTGCCAAACCCCCACTTCACTCGCGGCGAATTCTAACGCCCCCTCCCGACTCTTCCGAAAATAAGTAAGCCCCCTACACCGCCAGCCCTAAAAGGAGGATATCATCCGTCTGAGGCTGCCCGCTCGCCCAATGGCGCAGGGCCTGCTGGAGTAGGTTTACCTGCTCGCTTAGAGATAGGTAACTATTAGTGCGCAGAAAATCTCGCAGTCGGCTAGTAGAAAAGCGTTTCCCCTCAAGGTTGAGTTGATCCACTAAGCCATCTGAGAAAAGATAGAGCCGATCACCTGGCTCAAGCGAAAGTGTGTGAGGTTCGGGCGATTCGGCAGAAGGTGCAGACCCATCAACCTGGCTAACGCTGATGTCCTGTTTATCCCCAGCTAACGCATATATCTCACCGCCACGCAGCACCCAGAGCGGCCGACGCGCGCCTAAGTAGAAGGCCTTCCGCGCCTCAGGGAGGTACCACAGAAGGGCCAATTCAAACCCTTCTAGGAGCGGATTATCGCCCCCAAAAACCTCCCGGACCTGCTCACGCAAAAACGCATAAATCCTTCGGAGGTCGCTTCCATGCCTATCCACCGCACTGCGTAAAAGCTGACTGCCATAAATGCTCAGAAGCGCCGCCGGCACACCGTGCCCTGTGCTATCCCCTAACGCAATCAGCAGCCCACCCTCTAAAGGCTCAAACCGATAAAAATCCCCTCCTACAGCGCTCTGAGGCGCATACCATAGGACGGCATCGCTGAAATATTTCTTCAGCTCTTCGGAGGGAGAGAAGAAACGCTGCTGGATGCGGGCGGCATACCGCAGGGCCTCATTAGTTTCTTTTTGATAGAGCCTAAGCTGCTCTTCCCGCTTTTTGCGCTCATCTATATTTAGCATGGCGCCTAAATAGTGGGTGGCTTGGCCTAACTCGTCCGTGATAGGGGCAAGGGTCAGAAGCATCCAATAACCCTGTCCCTGCCGATCATACGCATAGATCTCCTCAGTGAATGGCGCTCGGATAAAATGATTGACTATTAGGGTATCCTCGGAGGGCTTATCCTGTGGACCATGTAAAAGATGCGCAAAACTACCGCCTATTTCCCGTACATGTTTGCCTTCCAGCTCGGCGGCTGACCACCCCGAGGCCTTCTCAAAAGTACGATTGACCCAAACAATGTAGCCTTCCTTATCTAGAATAAACTTCATCATGTTAGAGTAGGCCGTGGCGGTGCTAAGTAGTCGCAATTTTTGATTTTGCTCCCTAAGCTGGGCGTATAGGCGATCCTTTTCTTCGGACAGGGCGGTGATGGTAGCAACCTGCTGCTGAAGCTCCTCGGAATACTGGACAAGCTCCTGACGCATGAGCTCTATCTCCGTGATATCCTGAAAGACGAATACGAAGTGGCAGCAGCGGCTACCTGACTGCGCCAGTCCCACCCAGAGCCCACTAATAAAGTAGATTCCCTCAGGACCACGGAATTGCCCTGTGTACTGCCCCTCCAGTTGTCCAGTCTGGTAAAGCTCTACGAGCGGCGCAGCGGGGTCGAAATAGTTCTCGAGCAGCTCCAACGGCCGCAAGCGGCGAAGCTCCTGGGCCGTAAAGCCCCCCATCAGTAAAGCGCCAGGACTAGCCCAATCTATCGTATTATTAGGCCGATTCAGCACGAAAACCGGAGCTGGGAAAAACTTAGCCATCATATCAGCCAGTTCCACAGGCAGAGGGAGCTCCGACATACCTAGTTTCTCCGCCTGCCCTATGATTTTACGCATCATCTCGGCTAGCCCTGGCATGGGGCAAAAGTAAAATTCCCGCGCTATGAAAAGGCCAAGGAAGGGGGGACCGAGTTGGACCGCTCTGGAGTAGATTTATTCAAAGATTACCTTCATCTCTACCCGTCGGTTGCGGGCACGGCCCTCGGGCGTCGCATTAGAGGCGATAGGGCGAAGCGGACCGAAATATTCCACTACAAACCGGTGGGCCGAAACCCCTTTTGAGACCAAGTAGTTACGCACCGCTTCAGCACGCTCTTTAGAGAGGCGCATATTATATTCTAAACTGCCCTGATTATCCGTATGGCCTGAGATTTTGAGGTTATAAGTAGGATTTTCCAACAGGAGGTTGGCCAGCGAGTCTAGATAAGGCAGGGAGCGGGGGCGGATGACAGCCTTGGCCGTTTCAAACTCCAGGTTGCGGAAGGCCATGTCTAAGATGCGTTTTTGCTCTTTGGGGATTTCAGGGCAGCCGCGGTTGGCCCGAGGGCCAGGGGTAAAGGGACAATCGTCTTCCTTATCTGGTACGCCATCAGAGTCCTGGTCGGCATAAGGGCAGCCCTTATTATCCTGCGGGCCAGCTTCGGTGGGGCAGCGGTCCTGATTATCCGGGAGGCCGTCGCCGTCGGTGTCGGGACAGCCCTGATAGGCTAAGGGCCCCGGCTGGCGCGGACAGGCGTCTTCTTTATCAGGTAGTCCGTCCCCATCACTATCGGGACAGCCCTTGAAGGCGGCTAAGCCAGCTACCTGAGGGCACTCATCGGCCGCATCCGTAATCCCATCGCCATCCGCATCGGGACAACCCTTCAAAGCCAGCACGCCCGCTACCTCAGGACACGCATCCTCCCGATCGGGTACATTGTCGCCGTCCTTATCGGGACAGCCCTTAAAACGAGCCAGGCCAGGCTCCTCTGGACAGTCATCCTGATGATCGGGGAGGTTATCCCCATCCTTATCGGGGCAGCCTTGAAACTTGGCCAAACCGGGCTGAACCGGGCAGCCATCCTCCTTATCGGGGATATCGTCGCCATCGGTATCGGGACAGCCTTGGAACTTAGCCACGCCGGGATCCAAGGGACAGGCATCGTCCTTATCCGGGATAAGGTCAGCATCCGAGTCGGCACAGCCTTGATAGGCCCACCAGCCCGGCGTCTTAGGGCAGAGGTCCTTGCGATCGGGCACGCCGTCCTTATCTCGGTCGCGCGGCACCCCCATAAAAGGTATACCCAGCTTGAGGATCACATAAAAATCCAGTGTACGAATCGCCTTCTGACCCATAAGCCATCCCAGGCTATTAGAGCCCACAATCACCGGCCCAAACTTGATAGCGGCGCCCAGCAGCCGCTCCCCCAAACTATTCACGCTAAATGGCAGCCCCACCGTTAGATAAGGCGTCTCAAAGCGCGGATAGATCGTAAAAGTCTGCGGCATACGCACATGTTCTGTCCGCCGGCCTAGAGGCCAAGTAGCCATGCCCCCCACAAACAACGGGCCTATTATGTGCCAATCTAGCTGGAAATTTAGGAGCATCGGCAGTTGTACGAGAAAATCAGGGGCCGAGTCCTGAATCCCAAAGCGGCGCCGAAGGGTATCATTGAAGTCACGGACGGAAGAGAACTTCACTGGCCGAATATACCACTCGTGCAGGGTATTCTGAACATTGTTCGGATTGATTTCTATCTGATTGCTCAGAGGCCCTTTGACAAAACGCATGCGCGAGCGAATATCCTGAACCGACACGCCTAAGCGTAAGGCATAGCGCGTGCGGTCGCGCCGCTCTAACCCAATGTAGCCCTCTGAGTCGTAAGTATGTCGGTCGTAACGAGGGCGAAATTCATACACTACCCCGACATCGCCACCTAAGGAGAAACTCGTCTGCTCATCTAAAGGCCGGTCTATCAGCTTAGTAAGGATATCGTAATCCACATTTTGCGCATGCCCCCAGTAAAAGCGCGAGCCGGGCTCTATAGCCAGGGTGTCATCGTTGTAAAATTGGTATCGGAAGCGGTACCTATCTACATAGAAGTAAGCCCCGTATATGCCATGGAGGTATTTCAGCGTAGCGCCTACCTTGAGGAGATGCGGACCAGTATTGAGCACCACTCGCGCATAGCTCAGAGCCACATCATAATACCCCGCGTACCGAAAACTTAGGTCGCGTCCCTCTATCCACCTATTCCAATAAGGAGGATACTCTAGCTGTTCGTAGGCCAACTTGGCCAGAATGGGGTCTACATTTATCAGGCTTAAGCGATTGCGCAGGCGTAGATTCAAGGCTAAGGCTGAGTTACGCCCCAGCGTAAGCAAAAAACTAGGTAGAAGTACCTGCTGCTCGAGAAATACCTGTTTCAGGCTGGGATCCTGATAGTAGTCCTCGAGATAGGTGCGCCGAAAGTCGCCGGTATCAGTCAGCTGGCCATAGCTTAAGAAATCATCTAGCAAACGTCGTTTGAAGCCTATATAGTTGTTGGTTAGGTTGAGACTTGTGCCCACTACCACGAGATCAAATAGATAACGGCTATCGGCTAAGAGGGCAGGATTGACATGAGCGTTTAAGACGCCAGCGGAGGGCCCTAAGCTAAAGGGATAATACTGCTGCGCCCATACAATCAAGAAGGTCCCTAAAAGCCTCATCTGCGCAAAGATAGAAACCCTTTGGGAGCACTGCTCAGAACCTGCCGTGCGTTGGAATATGTTTTTTCTTATGTGAATTTTCAAAGGTTGCTAGGTTTAGGGGCCTTAGTTTGGGCGCAAGGTGCGCGTCCTTGGCAGATAGGCTTCCAAATTGGGCCAAACATTTCGGCTTATCGGACGACGCAGCGCGTAGATAAGGCCGTTACCCTGCCGGGCTTTACGGCTGGTCTCGTCTTACGCTTCCCGATTACCGGCCAATTTCACCTTCAAAGCGGCCTCTATTTCAATCGCCGCAATTCCGCCTATCTCCTCACAGAGAGTACGCCAGAAGATACCGTTATAGGCCGCATACGCGATGAGTACATCGTTCATACCACCAACGATGGCCAACTCACGCTAGCGCACCTAGAGCTACCTTGCCTTCTGGAGTGGAACTTTCTCGCGGCGGCACATGGCCGGTCCTATTTCCTTAGCGGATTTCACTTAGGCTACCTGCTCTATAGCCGTAATGTAGGCACTACGCGCGTGGCTTTAGAGGGGCTGGATTTTCTCCCCCTTTTTGGCTTTCCTCCCCAAACCCGTCTCATTGTAGCCGAAGGCCCCGTGGATAATACGCGCTTACGCTTTCACCGGCCAGACCTTGGCGTATGGATAGGCGGTGGCAGCGCCCATAAAATGGGCCCTGGCCAAATGACCTTTGAACTGCGCTTTTTCACCGCTCTCCTCAATACCCTTCAAAGACCCACCGATCAGCGGTTCTATAATGGCTCGCTTATGATTCTAATGGGGTATATCTTCTAGCCCAGTCGCATGGCTGGTTCCCAGAACGTCAGAGCGGTATATTACACGCTGGGAGGGGTATTGACGGGACTCTTTTTAGCCGCCTTAGATCAGACAATAGTAGCGATAGGGCTTCCTACTATTTTGGCCGATTTAGGGGGCGAAAGGTGGTATGGATGGGTAGGGGTAATGTATCTAGCGGGAAGTACCTTAGCTGCACCGCTTACAGGCCGCTTAGTGGAGATTTTTCCACGCCGCCCTATCCTACTGAGCGCCTTAGGTCTATTTGGCTTTGGCTCCCTTCTGTGCGGCCTGGCTAACCATTTTGGTCTCCTTTTGGTCTTTCGGTTCATTCAGGGCTCAGGGGGCGGAGCGCTCTTTACTTTAGCCTTTACGACGCTGGCCTGGTTCTTCCCCCCGCGCCAGCGCAGCCGTTGGTCCGCCCTGATCGGCATCCTTTTCGGCACAGCCTCCGCTATAGGTCCCCTCTTAGGTGGCTACCTCACCCAGCGCTTAGGCTGGCAATGGCTCTTCTGGATTAACCTACCTTTTCTCCTTCTGGCCATGTATTTCATCTATCGCTACCTGCCAGAGGAAGGGCCCCTCACGCCGGCACCGCTGGATGTGGGCGGGCTGGCGCGGCTGGCAGGTTGGAGCCTACCCCTGCTAATCGCCTTCTCCCTCTGGAACCTCTACGGTACTACGGCCTTCCTTCCCAGCCTAGGGCTATTAGGCGTAGCTCTTCTCAGCCTTTACCTATGGATCCGATACGAGGCGCGCCATCCTAGCCCACTTTTTGACCTTCGGCTGGTGCGCGTGCCTACTTTCCGCCATGCAGCTGTGAGCGGCTTTCTATTTAGCGCTATTTTTTTGGGCGGCGTTACTTTTCTACCTCTTTACCTTCAGCGGGTTTTAGGCCTTGCGCCAGCCCAAAGTGGGCTCTGGCTTCTCACCTTTACCTTCGGAGCGATGGTAAGCATAGGCCTTGTAGGCGCCTGGGTAAGCCGCAGCGGACGTTATAAGCCCCTTCTGCTTGGAGCTACTGTACTGCTTACGATTCTACTAGCGTTTGCGGCCGTGGCTTTACCTCTTACCTATCGCACTTGGACTCTGCCTGCCGCAATGATTGGAGCCGGGATGGCCTTAGGTCCCTTTCAAGCCCTCCTCAGCGTGATAGGCCAGAACGATGTGCCTTTGGAGCGGATTGGCTCCGCTACCAGCGCGCTCCAGTTTATGCGCCAAATGGGCGGCACGATAGGCCTAGCCTTCCTAAATACCCTTTACGGCTTAGGAAGTGCGGAGGGGCACATCGCCCGCGGCCTCCAGTGGGTCTTTGGCGGTAGTGTAGCCCTGGCCCTTCTACTCGGCCTTAGCATCGCTCAACTGCCGGGCGGGCGGCTCCGCAGCCGTCACTTGGAAGCCGAGCCAAACCTCCGCCCTCTCCCAGAATAAAATCGCTCCCAGTCCAATTCCAGAAATATATACCCCCCTTCCTGGCCAATCACGCGAAGGGGATACGTCTCCAAAAAGGGCTTGTAGCGATCCACGCGACTGACGAAATAGTAGGGAAAGGGGAAGTGCGCCTCCCCCTTCAGGAGGAGTGTCTGAAAGGCCTCTGCATCTCTAGTAAGGTGAGGAGAGGCATGGGGCGACATATTCCCGTAGAAGAAGGTTACAGCGGTGCGAAAGCCTAAGGGCCATACAATCGCCCCTTCTTGGGCCTTAGCTTGGGTGAAGGCGCGCAAGGGCCCTTGCGTATAGGCCTCTATGCGCGGCGCAAAGCTACTTAGAGCCAAAACCTCCCACACCATGAGCACAAGCCCTAGACCTATTAGGCGCTGATGCGGCTTCATCTGTAAAAGGCTTAGAAGGGAGACACCTCCCATTAGAAGGATTCCCATCCATCCTTCGGTACCCTGCCAGTTAAGAGGGGTGTTGCGAAGGGCGGCTATAGCGAAAGGATCCCGGATAAATCTTTCCCAAAGGTGGCGCTGGGTCATAAGCCAGCCCAGAAGTACGGTGCAAAGGCCTAAAAGAAGTCCCCCCGCAGCTACGCTAGGCCAGCCCCAGCGCTGAAGCCAATTCTGCTCCTCCCGCCACACCCGCGCACCGAGATAGGCAATTCCATAATAGGCCAGAGAGGAGTAGTGGATAATTTTCGTTTGCACGAGGCTAAATATGAGTATGGCCCAGCCTGTGAGAAAGAGCAGCCCTTGGGCGGGCAAGGGAAAATGGCGCAGGTGCCAACCGCGCAGCGCCCAGATAGAAGCTGGAAACATGCCCACTAGAAGCACGGCGAGGTGATAGTACCAGGGGCCTTTGTGGCCGCCAAAAGGCCGCAGGAAAAGCCCCAGCTGATAGTCCCAGAAGTCGCGCAAGACGCCGGCTTTGCCGCTTAGAGCCATACCCGCCAGCCAGCCACCTACAAGGAGAAAATACGGGATAACGGCGCCGAGGGCTAGCCGAAAGACGGCGCTAAGCTTACGCTGCCACACCCCTACGCTAGCCACTGCTAAGGCCGGCAGACCCACCCCCACTGGCCCTTTTATAAGCGTGGCTAAGCCCGTAAGCAGCCCAAAGATCAGCCCAGCGCGTAGAGGAGAAGAGACCAAGCCTTGGACCCCTACTACGGTGGCTAAAAGCATAAGGAGATTGAAAGTGGGGTCTATGATCGCGCTGCGCGCATAAAAGGAGGGAAGCAGCGAAATCGCATACAGGAAGAGCCAGGTCAAGCCGAATACCTCGCCATGCCAGCGCGCACCGAGCCTAAAGAGCACGGCTAGGGTTAGCCCCCCTATCACGATATTGGGAAAGCGCGCGCCAAAGCTCCCTACCCCCCACACATCAAAGCTGAGCGACTGAATCCAGAAGAATCCGGGCGGCTTCTCCCAAAAGGGTAAAAAAGCCATCTGCGCGTAGAAGTAATTGCGCGTCACCTGCATCTCTCGGCTGCATTCCGCATAGGTGGTCTCATCCAGGTCAAAGAGGGGGACGCGCCCAATTCCAATTAGCCAGAAAAGCGGAAAGAAGAAGACAAGAATAAGGGCTAACCTACGGATGTACCGGCGCGAGGACATGCTGGGCAATTTGCAGGGCGTTGGTGGCAGCGCCCTTGCGGAGATTGTCCGCTACGATCCAGAGGTTTAGGCCGTTAGGATGAGAGGTATCGCGGCGCAGCCGCCCTACGAATACCTTATCTTGGCCGCCTACATAGCGCGGCATGGGGTAATAGGCGCGGGCTGGTTCGTCTTGAAGGACTATACCAGGGGCTTCGGCAAGGAGAGCTCGCACCATTTCTAGCGAAGCTGCCTGCTTGAGGGTAACGTTTACGCTCACGCTATGGCCGCCTAAGACAGGCACCCGCACGGCGGTAGCCGTAATAGCCAAATCAGGGAGATCTAGGATTTTGCGCGACTCCCGGATAATTTTCCACTCCTCCCGCGTGTAGCCCTCTTCGGCAAACTCGTCGCACTGGGGCAGGCAGTTGAGATCTATGGGGTGCGGGTAGGGGGTAAAGGGCGGTGTGCGCCCCTCGCGTTCGGCCAGAAGCTGAGCTACGCCCTTCTGGCCCGTACCCGTTACGGCCTGATAGGTAGAAACTATAACGCGCTCTAGCCCAAATTCCCGCGCCAGCGGCGCTAAGGCTACCACTAACTGGATAGTAGTACAATTCGGATTAGCGATGAGGCGATGGCCCTGCACGCAGGCCATATTTACTTCGGGCACTACGAGGGGCACGTCAGGCTCAAGCCGCCAGGCGGAGGAGTTATCTATTACTAGGCAGCCTTTTTCTACAAACTTTTTCGCCCAGGCGGCACTTACGGCAGCACCCGCTGAGAAAAAGACTAAATCCAGCGGCCGCTCCAGCAGCGCCTCTATAGGAAGAACTTCCAGACTGCTCCCACGAAAGGGCAGCTTTTTCCCTACCGAAGCGGGCGAAGCCGCCGCATAGACTTCCGCTTGGTCAAAGCCAAAAAGCGGGAGAGCCTGCAAAAACGTGCGACCTACCAGCCCCGTAGCCCCTACTATGCCTATTCGCATGAAGGATCGCCTTATTCTACTTCCACACCAAAATCCTCTATCGGTGAGGCAGCCACTTGCAGGTCGCTGGCTTGAAGGAGGAGGGGACGAATCTGCGCCTCCAGCTCCGTAGTTAGCTCGGGATGGTCGCGCAGAAAGGTGCGCAGGTTCTCACGCCCTTGGGCTAGGCGCTGCCCCTTGTAGCTGAACCACGAGCCTGCCTTCTGAATCACGCCCAGTTGCACGCCAAGGTCTATAATCTCGCCTACCTTTGAAATACCTTCTCCATAGAGAATGTCAAATTCGGCGGATTTGAAGGGGGGGGCCACTTTGTTTTTGACTACTTTTACGCGCACGCGGTGGCCGATTACCTCGGTGCCTTCCTTAACGGCGGCGATGCGGCGCACATCCAGTCGCACGGAAGCATAGAACTTGAGCGCGTTACCTCCCGTAGTTGTTTCAGTAGGCCCATACATAGCCATGGCGCCGATTTTTTCGCGCAGCTGATTGATGAAGATAGCGATGCAGCGGGTTTTAGAGATGCTGGCGGTCAGCTTACGCAGGGCCTGCGACATGAGGCGCGCTTGGAGGCCCATTTTGGCATCGCCCATTTCGCCTTCCAGCTCCGCCTTAGGTACAAGAGCCGCTACGGAATCTATAACTACCACCTCTACCGCCCCCGACCGAATAAGCGAGTCGGCGATTTCCAGCGCCTGCTCTCCATAATCCGGCTGGGAAATAATCAGGAGGTGGGTACTGATACCCAACTTTTGGGCGTAGAGGGGGTCAAAGGCATGCTCGGCATCAATGAAAGCGGCTACGCCGCCTTGTTTATTGGCCTCGGCAATTACGTGCAGCGCCAGCGTAGTCTTGCCTGAGGATTCGGGGCCGTAAATTTCCACTATGCGCCCGCGCGGAAGCCCACCCACACCTAACGCCGCATCTAGGGCCAGCGAACCTGTAGAGATAACCTCTATACTTTGATCGCCGCGTTCATCTAAGCGCATTACGGCCCCTTTCCCGTACTCCTTTTCTAATCGCTGGAGCGTAGCTTGAAGGATTTTATGACGCTCTTCGGCAGAAGGAGAGGCATTCTTGTCTGCGCTCATATCTTTGCCAAAGTTATGAAGTTTGTGCGCTTTGTGTGGCAGGGGGAGGTGGCTTTGGGCCTACTTAGTCGGGACGAGCAGTTTGTCCTATCCTTAGCAGCCGTGGCACGCGTTACGGGTCGGGATTTTCCTTTCACTGCTTTAGAACAGTATTTGGCCCATCGGCTGCCGTATGAGGCATGGGTAGAATGGGTAGGCCGCCGCTATCATGAGGGGGGGGATTTTGAGGAGATTCAGGTGCCTTATGCGGTGGTACGGGTTCTTTCGCCTTTGGCCCAGCCTCCTACGCTACGGGACGGCTATGCCTTCCGCCAGCATGTGGAAGCTGCCCGACGCAGCCGCGGCCTGCCTATGGTACCCGAGTTTGACCAGTTTCCCGTATTCTATTTTTCTAATCCCTTTGCCGTCACAGGGCCAGGCCCGATCTATGTGGAGGAGCGCCATTTAGAAAAGTTGGACTTTGAGCTGGAAGTAGCGGTAGTATTGGGCAAATCGGGGCGCAATATTCCGGCGCACCGGGCCGATGAGTATATTTTCGGCTACCTTCTCATGAATGACTGGAGTGCGCGGGCGCTCCAGGCAGCCGAGATGAAGCTAAACCTAGGGCCAGCTAAAGGGAAGGACTTTGCTACGAGTTTGGGGCCATGGGTAGTTACGCCAGACGAGCTGGCGCCGTATGAGACGGCTCCGCCATCGGGCCATGTGGGCCGTACTTACCGAATCGCCCTTCAGGCCGAGCTTAATAATCAGCCAATTAGCTACGGTTACCTTTCGGATATGAGTTGGACCTTTGCGGAGATCCTTGAGCGCGTAAGCTATGGTGTAGAGGTGCGCCCAGGTGAGGTGATTGGGTCAGGCACCGTAGGTACGGGCTGCCTTCTGGAAATCAACGGTACGCGCCAGCTAGAGGATCCTACCGCCCCCGAAAGGTGGCTCCAAGTAGGCGATGAGGTGCTTCTCATTGGCCAAGAGCTGGGCATGCTCCGCAATACAATTTGCCGGGCTTGAGCTACTTTTGCTTAGTCCATGGTATTCCCTGAAGATCTGCGCTACACGCGCGAGCATGAGTGGATACGCCTCCTGTCTCAGGACGAAGCCCTTGTGGGGATTACCGATTACGCCCAGGCCCAGCTGGGGGATATCGTATATGTAGATATACCCACTGTGGGTCAGCGCCTGCCTGCGGGCGCCGTATTTGGCACGGTAGAAGCCGTCAAAACCGTATCCGACCTCTACCTGCCTGTAAGCGGGACTATCTTAGAGAAAAACCCTCTCTTAGAGCAGCATCCCGAGAAGGTGAATCAAGACCCCTACGGCGAAGGATGGATGATTAGAATGAAAGTAGAATCGCCCCAGGAGCTGGATCAGCTCTTAGGCGCTGAGGCCTATCGTGCGCTAGTGGAGTAAAGGGCAGCGCCCTAAGGCGAGAGCGATTTGTGCGTACCGTCGCAGAAGGGGGGCTTTTTGGTATGCTTGCAGCCGCACAGCCAGACCTTTTGGGGCCCACTTAGGACGAATCGGATGGGCGTCAGGCCCGTGCCACGGTGGCTGCCATCACAAAAAGGCTGATTGGCGCTACGCCCACACGCACACCAGAAGTAGGTTCCTGCAGCTAGCTCAAGGCCGTACGGCGCCCGCTGAGGTATCAAAGGCTCCATAAAGTAAAAATAGCGCTTTTAGTTTGGTCCTTCCAAAGGCGTGTAGATTTGCCCTATGAGACCCCTTAGCCGGCGGCTGAGCGATTTGCTTTTCGGCTCCTATCACCTCCTGTGGCTAAGTAGTAAAGGCATAGCGCACTGGGAAATACGCTTGCCGGGCTTTGTATGGGTTATTGTCTGGGTAGGCTTTGCGGGACTCATCTGGGCGGCATTTGCCTTCACGCCCCTAAAGTACACCCTACCAGGCTATCCGACGCGGGCCTTTAGGCAGAAATATATCCAACTTTTGGAGCGCGTGGAGCAGCTGGAACAGCGCATACAGCAGCACCTTTTGTTAGTGGAGGAGCTGCGGCGGCTTCAGCCGATCGCGCGCCGGGAGCCGCCATTCCAAGGTCTACCCCTCGTCCCCACCCTTCAATCTGGCGAATATATGCTCCCTATAGAAGGCCAGATAAGCCGCCGCTTCCACGCTGGCCAGGAACATTGGGGCGTGGATATTACCTGCAACGCTGGCGAACCTGTCTTAGCAATGGCCGAAGGCACGGTAATCTTTGCTGAGTACTCCTACCAGAGCGGGTATGTAATTGCGCTCCAGCATCCGAATGGTTTAGTTTCCTTTTACAAGCACAATAGCCGCCTTATGCGCCGGGTAGGCGAGAAAGTACGGCAGGGAGAAGTTTTAGCCCTATCTGGGGGATTAGGCGCCTATTCTTCAGGCCCGCACCTGCACATAGAAACCTGGATGGGTGGTAAAGCTATAGACCCCCTCAAGCTGCTGGCCTATGAATAGCTAAAAGAAGTCATGCTGGAATAGCAGCTTTATCTGCAGGCCCTGCTGATAGGCAAAAAAGCGTACTAAGTCTGGGTAGGCCCGATAGGGCGTATTGAGGAGGTTCTCGGCTAGTAGCCCTAGGCGCCAGCGTGGGCCTATAAGATATACTTCGGTGTCCAGCAGGCCATAGCCGGGCGGAGGCGGGAGGTATTCGCCGCGTGGGTGGAAACGGGTCTGTCGGAGAACCTGCTGCCAGCGCAGCTGCGCTTCCCATCTTCGGTGCCTATAAAGGGCTGTGGTAGTGAGAACGGGTGGGGGAAAGAGCGGCATGGGCACCCACTGGCCATGCGGCTCGCGCACTTCGCCCCACAGGTAGGCGCCCTGCACAGCCCATTCCCAACGGGTACTCAGCGGCACGCGCCAGCGCCCGCTAAAAACAGCCCAGCGCGCCGGCCCCTGCCGATACAATAAAGGTAGTGCCGCCCCACGCACAGAAAATATCGGTTCATCCAAGACACCATAGACGAAGTTAGGACTATAAAAGAGGGTAAGGTACAGCTCAAGGAGGCGGCGTGTGTAAGTGGTGCGCAGCGCTAAGAGGTTTTCTGCCTGCAAGGCCGGCTCGCCAAAAAAGAAGGAGGCCTGAGACTGATGGAAACCATACGCATACAGCTCCGCCACATTAGGCGCGCGGCGCAAAAAGACTAGCTGCAGACTTGCGCTCTGATTTTTTCCTCTCCAGCTTCGGCGCATTTCCAGAGCCCAAGGCCAAAAAAACCGAGTCGTATCGTGGGGAAAGAGGTTGCCCTTATGCACGGCTCGAAAAAAGGCATAGCGTAGCGGCTCAAGCCTTCCGCCTATCTCCCATCCAGCGCGGCTCCACCAAAGGAAAAGCCCCCCCTGAAGCCGCCTATAACTAGGAACGAAGTAGATGTATTGGCGGTAATTCCGCTGATACTCAAAAAATAGGCCAGCTTTTAGGGCGCTGACTTCCAGCCCCAGTTCGGCTCGGTAGGCAGTAAGCTGGAGGTCTAAGGCTACGCCGCTTAGGGCATTTGAAAGGCTAGGCGCATCGTATTCGCGGCGTCGATTGAACTGGCGGCCTAAAAGCAGGGTGACCATAACCTTTGGCGAAAGCGCATGCGCTAAGTACAACGAGGCCAATTCATGCACTACGGTTTGAAAGGGAGGGCGCAGGGGATAGCTGAACTCCGAGCCTATCCGGGGAGTGCCTAAGTTTACGGCTTGAATAAAATCGCTAAGATTGCCAACCTGCATGCCTCGGTAAATGCCGATTTGGGCGTTGTAGAGCGCGTAAAAGAAGCGCAAAGAGGTGCGTTCCCAGAAGTGTTCTAGCGTAGCGCTTAGGTGGGCCTGGGCGGCGGCAGTACCAGTGAGAAAGTAGCGAGGCGTCTGGATGGTGCCCAGGCGGAGGAGCGTACCTTGGGTGCGGTAGCCCCAGTTACGCCAGCTGCCTTGGAGGCGCGCGCTGGCAAAGCCCCCGCGGCCATTCCAAAGTAAGCCCGAAAGGAAGCGCCCCTGCTTAGGGGGTAGCTGGCTTAGGGTAGGGACGGGTAAGCGGATAACTCCCCCTATAGCCTCGCACCCATACCGCACGGGCGAAGGACCCAGCTCTACCACGACCTCTTCACTGCTGAGCGGGTCCATCTCAGGCGGGTGCTCCTCGCCCCACTGCTGCGAAGCCAAAGGCAAACCACCCTGCCAGTAAGCCAGACGCGTGCCGCGCAGCCCCTCCAGTATGGGTTTTTGAATAAGCGGGCCAGCCTGTATCTGCCATGCACAAGGGAGGGTTTGCAGCACGCCCACAAGCCCCTTTTCTAAACTTCGCCCAGCCAGCACAGAAGGAATAGTCCACGTGGAGTCCTGACGGGCCTCTATAACAATAGGATCAAGCTCCCGGGAGGCCCCTCTCAGCTCAATAAAGCGGCTGGGTATAGACACAAGGGTATCTAAGACTAATTCGCCACTCCACCATACCTGAAGCCGACGCTTGCCTGGACAGAGGCCTTCCCAACGAAAAAATCCGCTGGTATCTGCCTGCACCCACAGGCTTTCGGGCAAAATATATAGCCGCGCTTGGGGCCAAGGGCCCTTAGCTTCTAGGGTTTCGGTGCAGGGGGGCCGTTGGGGAAAAGCGAGACTAGCAAGCAAAAAAGCTACAACGTTGCGGTAAGCCACAGTACAAAATTGCGCATTCATCGGTTTTGCTACCTTTGTGGAGCGCGCCATCGTAGCTCAGTGGTAGAGCACTTCCTTGGTAAGGAAGAGGTCGCCGGTTCAATCCCGGCCGATGGCTCATCGGATGGGAATGCGGTACGGATTTTTAGCCGTATTGGGCTTCTCTCTCTGGGCCCAAGTGCGTCTGGGTGTCGTAGTTGCGCCACAGGCTACTACGGCTAAGGGAGAAATGGACAAGGACTATGTGGTGGTAGGGGTAGCCACGGGGGTTACGGGCGAGATGCCTTTTACGGAGCGCGCCGCTGTGGGCATGGATATCTTGGCTTCCTTTGCAGGCTGGAAGCAAGAGGAATACACCCTCATCCAAACCGCCCCACGCTCGGAACACCGCTTTAGCACCCTTCAAGTGCCTTTGTATGTACGAGCGCAGTGGCTGCCTTTTACCGAAACTGCTGGCCTGACCGCCGTAGTGGGCCTGCAGTCAGATATCCTTCTCAGCGCTCGCCAAAAGATAGAAGGTAGCAGCTTCGTTCGGAATACAACCTCCTACAGCCGGTTCGCAGGCTCCCTCTTAGGGGGATTAGGGTTTTCTTATGAGAGCCCTACGACGGTAGTTACCATAGACCTAAGAGCTGCCTACAGCTTCATCAACATCAAGCAACCTAAGGAAGGGCGCATAAATCCTGCCTGGTTCATCTTGCGGATAGGGATTTACTTTGGGTCTGGAGGGATGTGAGGTTCGGTTGAATTTTTCTACCTTTGCGCTGCTTTCTGCCACCCGTGCTCGGGGGAGCGCCTCTGCGGCGTCAGAGGAAAGGCCGGTTCGACTCCGGGGTGTGGCACTTATGGCTAAGGAGGTTTTCGTCCGCGATAAGGAGCACGTAAATGTCGGAACTATTGGGCACGTGGATCATGGCAAAACTACCCTTACGGCCGCTATCACAAAGGTCCTCTCTAAGAAGGGTCTGGCCCAAGAGCGTACCTACGAATCCATAGACAGTGCGCCAGAAGAAAAAGAGCGCGGGATTACTATAAACACGGCGCACGTAGAGTACAATAGCGAAAAGCGGCATTATGCCCACATAGACTGCCCAGGGCACGCCGACTATGTGAAAAACATGGTTACAGGGGCTGCCCAAATGGATGCGGCTATCCTAGTGGTGGCTGCTACGGATGGCCCTAAGGCCCAGACGCGCGAGCACATCCTCCTTGCCCGCCAAGTAGGCGTGCCACATATTGTAGTATTTCTCAATAAAGTGGATGCCGTAGATGATGAGGAGCTCTTAGAGCTGGCGGAGATGGAGATTCGGGACCTTCTCAACTTCTACGGCTATCCTGGCGATACTACTCCCATCATTCGCGGCTCGGCCTTGGGCGCCCTCAATGGCGATCCAAAATGGGAAAAAAGCGTGCTGGAGCTCATTGAAACCTTAGATACCTATATCCCTACCCCCCCACGCATCATAGATAAGCCCTTCCTCATGCCTGTAGAGGATGTGGTTTCTATTACGGGGCGCGGCACGGTCGTTACCGGACGCATTGAAAGAGGCCGCATCCGGCTAAACGACCCTGTAGATATCGTAGGCCTGCGCGAAGAAAAACTCACTTCCGTGGTCACGGGCATAGAAATGTTCCGTAAAATCCTGGAAGAAGGTCAGGCCGGTGATAATGTAGGCCTCCTCTTGCGCGGTATTGATAAGGATCAGGTGCGCCGCGGTATGGTGGTCTGTGCGCCCAATAGCGTTACGCCCCATAAGAAGTTCAAAGCCGAAGTATATATACTCACCAAGGAAGAAGGCGGGCGCCATACGCCCTTCACCACTAATTACCGGCCGCAGTTTTTCTTCCGTACGGCTGATGTGACCGGTACGATCAAGCTGCCCCCCGAAGTGCCCATGGTAATGCCGGGCGACAATGTAAGCATAGAGGTAGAGCTTATCTACCCTATTGCGATGGAGAAAAACCTCCGCTTCGCTATACGCGAAGGCGGACGTACAATAGGTGCCGGGCAAGTTACCGAAATTTTAGACTAAATTTGCCGGCCTACACGGGTGTAGCTCAACTGGTAGAGCAGCGGTCTCCAAAACCGCAGGTTGCGGGTTCGAGTCCTGCCACCCGTGCACATGCGCGCTAAGCTGCTGCGCCTGTGGAAAGAATATACCACCGAGTGGCGCGAAAAGGTGGAATGGCCCTCGTGGGCCCACCTTTTCAGCACCACTATCACTGTGCTGGTGGGAAGCTTCCTCATTGCCATCGTAATAGGTCTGATAGATTTGCTATTCAGTACGATTATGCGCGGCGTTTATTCCCTTTTCTAAGTTCTATGAGCTGGTATGCGCTAAAAGTGCGTTCCTCGCAGGAGAAAAAAATAGCTGACCGAATTCTTCAGGCCCTGCAAAAAGCGGGGGTCTCGCACTGGGTACGGGATATCCTTGTGCCGATGGAGCGCGTGCTGGAGGCGCGCAAAGGCGGCAAAAAGCGGGAAAAAGATAAAATCTTCATGCCAGGCTATCTTTTTTTGGATGTAGCCTCGGAGGAGGTATTGCCTGAGCTTATGACGCTGGTGCGGAGCGTGCCAGATGTGCTTTATTTCGTTTCGCCCGCACGGCGTGCGGCCCCTGTGCCCCTAAGCGAGAGTGAAATTCAGCCTATCCTCCAACGCGTGCGAGCCAGCGCTGCTGCTCCCCTAGACACTACCCAAACGTTTGAGGTAGGTCAGCTAGTACGCATTATAGAAGGGCCTTTCAAAGACTTCGAGGGGTATGTGGCTGAGGTGTATCCCGAAAAGCAGCGCATCCAAGTGCGAGTCCGAATTTTCAATCGCGAAACCCCTGTAGAACTCCCTTATTCCCAAGCTGAGAAAAAATCATGAAGGAAGTAGCTGCGGTAGTCAAGCTGCAAATCAAAGGCGGCCAGGCTAATCCCGCCCCTCCCATAGGCCCAGCCTTAGGGTCTAAGGGGGTAAATATCATGGAGTTTTGCAAGCAGTTCAATGCGCGCACCCAAGATCGCCCAGGCGAAGTGCTGCCCGTTATTGTAACCGTTTACAAGGATAAGTCGTTTGAATTTATCATCAAAACGCCCCCTGCTGCTGAATTGCTCAAAAAAGCTGCCAAAATAGAGAAGGGCTCGGCCGAACCCAACCGCAAAAAAGTTGGTACGGTTACATGGGCACAGATCAGGGAAATAGCTGCGAAGAAAATGCCTGACCTCAACTGCTATACCTTAGAAGCCGCCATGCGTATGATAGCGGGCACAGCGCGCAGTCTAGGCCTAGTTATCCAAGGGGAGCAGTGAAATGGCCCGACGCGGAAAGAAATACCTAAACGCCCTGAAGCAGATAGAGAATCGCCTCTATCCGCTGCCAGAGGCTATTGATACTTTGAAGCGCATTCGCTACGAGAAATTTGATGCTACGTTTGAGCTGGCTATTGATTTGAACATAGACCCGCGCCAGGCTAATCAGCTTGTGCGCGGCACGGCCACCCTACCGCATGGTACGGGCCGGAGCGTGCGTGTATTAGCCCTAGTGATGGCCGACAAGGAAAAAGAAGCCCTCCAAGCGGGGGCCGACTACGCCGGGCTAGAGAATTACATCGCTCAGATTGAACAGGGCTGGCTGGAGTTTGACGTAGTGGTATGCACCCCTGAGGTAATGCCTAAGGTAGCCCGGCTAGGGAAAATTCTCGGCCCGCGCGGCCTTATGCCCAATCCTAAAAGTGGTACCGTAGCCACCGATATCGCCCGAGCCATCCGCGAGGTTAAGGCGGGTAAAATTGAGATTCGCAACGACAAAACGGGCGTCATCCACGTCCCCATCGGCAAAGCGTCTTTTGATACGCAAAAGCTGCGGGAAAATGCTATAGAAGTCCTGCGTACGGTGGAAGCCCTACGCCCCGCTGGCGTGAAGGGGAATTATATCCTCTCGGTGTACCTTTCTACTACCATGAGTCCAAGCATTCCCATAGACCGAAGCCGCCTATGACCCGAAGCGAAAAAACCCAGCTTATCGCCGAGCTTACAGACTCTTTGAGTCAAGCGCGCGGGTTTTACCTTATCCAACCTGGCCCGCTCAATGCGGCGGAGACGCTGAACCTGCGCCGGCAGCTCTATGAGAAAGGCCTTCGCCTGCGCTTTGTGAAGAATACCCTCTTAGCTAAAGCCATAGAGAGGTGGGGTAGGTGCGCCTTAGAGCCGTTCCATTCGGCTTTGCAGCAAAGCACCGCTCTAATTCTCTATCAAGGCGATCCTAAAGTACCGGCGCAAGTACTGGAGGATTTTCAAAAGAAGTCGGGGAAGCCTTTCCCTGTACTTAAGGCAGCCTATGTGGAGGACATGGTATTTGTAGGCGAGAATGCCTTAGCCGAGCTAACCCGCATCAAATCCAAGCAGGATCTCTTGGCTGAGGTGCTCAGCCAACTCCAAGCCCCCCTGCACCGCCTCACCCAAAGCCTCCAGCAGGCTGGTATTACCCTCCACGGTATCCTGCAAGCCTTATCCGAACGCAAATCCTAAAAACTCCCTATACGTATGGCTGACTTGAAAGCCTTAGCAGAAACGCTGGTAAATCTGACCGTAAAAGAGGTGAATGAGCTAGCGGCTATCTTGGAGAAAGAATACGGTATCAAGCCCGTAGCCGCTGGACCTGTAGTAGTGGCAGCAGCCGGCCCGACTACCGCTGCCCCAGCCGAGGCCTCAGCTCCAGCTAAAACGGAGTTTGATGTCATCCTCAAGGCCCCTGGTGAGCGCAAACTGGATGTAATCAAGGTCGTCAAAAATATCACAGGTCTAGGCCTCAAAGAGGCTAAGGAGCTCGTAGATAAAGCCCCCCAACCCATCAAGGAGAAAATATCTAAAGAAGAGGCGGAGCAAATTCGCCAGCAGCTGGCTGAATTAGGAGCGGACGTTGAGGTCAAGTAACCCTTTCCGCTTCTTACCCTCCTCCGCTCACCTGAACTGCAATTTGGCGGTCTGGGTGTTTTGTTTATACCTTATCTGCACCTAACGTATGCGCGAACGGGTTCGCTTCGCTTCTCATCGTCCTGCAGAACTGGTGCAGGACCTCTTGGGTATTCAGCTAGAGTCGTTTCGCAAATTTATGGACCTGCGCACGCCGCCAGAAAGGCAGGCGAGCGAAGGTCTTTATCAAGTATTTAAGGAGCACTTTCCTGTGCGCGACAGTCGGGAGGAGTACGAGATAGACTTTGATGGATATATCTTAGAACCGCCGCGCTATACCCCAGAAGAGTGCAAAATTCGCGGCCTTACGTACGGCGTCCAGCTGAAGGTACAATTTCACCTACGCCCCCTCAAGCCCGAAAACACCATTCTTACCCCTAAGTCGTCTTGGATCTACTTAGGGACGGTCCCTTACATGACGCCCCACGGCACCTTTATTGTAAATGGCGTAGAGCGGGTAGTTATCAATCAGCTACACCGTTCGCCAGGCATCCTTTTTTGGGCTAAGCAGCGGGCTGGCGCTGCTGGAATGGCTATAGGCGCAAAGATTATTCCGCAAAAGGGTTCTTGGATAGAATTTGCCACAGATGAGAAGGGCTTTACGCGCGTGTACTTTGACCGCAAAAAGTGGGTGCCTATCACGCTGCTTTTGCGCGCCATGGGGCTGAGTTCGGATGCGGATATTGTATCCTACTTCGGCTTGGCGGAGGAGGTCAAGCTCAGCCAAATGCGCTCGGAGAAGCAGTTTGCGCCCTATATCGGCCGGCGCTTGGCCACCCGGCTTATGTGGATAGGCCACGGCCAAGACATAGCCGACCCCGAATCAGGCGATATAATCCACCTAGAGCACCGGCTAGAGCGGATCCGGGAAATAGAACATGTGCTGCAAGAAAAGGACTTTCATGAGCTGCGCAGCAAGCACATTGATACGATTTATGTCCTGAAGCCCGAGTACGAGCGAACCCGCCATATTATTCTGGCCACGCTGGCTAAAGACCCTAGCTATTCTCGCACCTCAGCCTGCATAGAAATCTACAAGCTGCTGCGTGGGTTTGAAAATACGACCGACGAGGAAGCAGCGCGGGCCTTTGTTGAGAAGCAAGTCCTTACAGATAAGCGCTATGACTTTGGGCGGGTAGGACGCTTCCAAATCAATCGCAAGCTCCACGGCGAGCAGCGCTACGAAGACCGTACCCTCCGGTTAGAAGATCTGGCGGCGATTGTGGAGCGCCTTCAGAAAATCTTCATACGCGAAGCGGAAGGCGATGAGGAAGATCATCTAAGCCACCGGCGCGTGCGGACCGTGGGGGAGCAGATGTATAGCCTCTTCTCTACGGCCCTGAGCCGGCTTACCCGCACCATACGCGAAAAAATGAGCACCTACGAAGGGGAGGACTTCCACCCTGAGGACGTTATTCATACGCGTGCCTTCAATAGCGCCCTCATTAGCTATTTCGCTCAAGGCACGCTCACACCCCTCCTAGATCAAACCAACCCTCTGGCTGAACTAGCGCATAAGCGCCGCATTACGGCCATGGGACCGGGCGGTCTCAATCGCGAACACGCTGGGATGGAAGCGCGTGATGTGCATTACTCGCACTATGGCCGCATCTGCCCCATAGAAACGCCCGAAGGCGCCAATATAGGTCTTATAACCTCCTTAGCTATTTATGCGCGTGTGAACGAGCTGGGCTTCCTAGAGACGCCCTATTACCCTTATGAATCTAACAAGCCAAGCAGCGATAAAGTAGTGTATCTTTCGGCCGATCAGGAAGAAATCGTGCCGATAGCACCTTTGCGCCCCTTTTTGAATGGCGCAAATGGGCGGCCCCCTAAGTCCCTCCAGGTGCGGTACGGCGGGGAATATCCTGAGCTCTCACTGGAAGAGGTCAAGTACGTAGATGTGGCGCCCGACCAGCTTTTGGGCCTCTCCGCTAGCCTTATACCCTTCTTGGAACATGACGACGCTAACCGTGCTCTTATGGGGTCTAACATGCAGCGCCAAGCTGTACCCCTCCTGCGCCCCGAAGCCCCCATCGTAGGCACCGGCATGGAGAAACTCGTGGCGCGCGATAGTCGCGTCCTGATATATGCTGAATACGATGGCGAAGTAGAGTACGTGGATGCTCAGACCATTCGCATCCGTTACGAAGTACCCCCCGAAGAGCGGCTCGTTTCCTTTGAGGAGGATGTAGTTACCTATAAAATCCCTAAGTTCCGTCGGACAAATGAAAACACCTGCCTCAATCTCCGCCCTATCGTGCGGAAAGGCCAGCGCGTGAAAAAAGGCGAACCGCTCGTAGAAGGCTTCTCCATAGAAAAAGGCGAGCTCGCTCTGGGCAAAAACCTCCTCGTGGCTTTCATGCCCTGGAAAGGATACAACTTTGAAGACGCCATCGTTATCTCAGAAAGGCTCGTAAGAGACGATGTGCTGACTAGCATCGCCATTCAGGAGTTTGAGGTAGAGGTGCGTGAGACTAAGGCCGGCCCCGAAGAATTCACGCGCGAGCTACCCAATGAATCCGAGGATCGTTTGAAGAATCTGGATGAAGAGGGCATCGTATATGTGGGTACGGAGGTGCGGGAAAGCGATATCTTAGTGGGTAAAATCACGCCAAAGGGCCAGAGCGCCGAACTTACGCCCGAAGAGAAGCTCCTCCGGCATCTCTTTGGGGAGCGCAGCGCCGAAGTCAAAAGTACGCCCTTGGTAGTGCCTCCCGCCACCCACGGCTACGTAATCGCCACCCACCTCTACCGCAAAGATCGCCGCATCCTAAATGCCGAAGAGCGCAAGCGCAAGGAGCGCGAGATAGATCAGCATTATGAAAAGCTCATCAGAGAGCTGCGCCGAAAAATGGCCCAAAAGCTGGAGGTACTCCTAAAGGGTAAAGAAATAATGGCCATCTACGACAAGCGCGGCCTACAGGTCTTCCCTCCAGAGCGCACAGTACTCCAGAAAAAAGGGGCAGCTCCCTCTCACCTTTCCGCGCGCGAGCTAGAGACATGGAAATTTGAGGAGCTCAATCCTATAGGTTGGACCGCCGACTCTCATACTAACCTGCTGATCGAGCGGCTTTTCCAGAATTACATGGCCTTGTATTCCCGCTATTTAGCTGATGCTCAGCGCGAGAAGGTTTATATTACTTCGGGGGATGAGCTACCCAGCGGCGTGCTCAAGATGGCCAAAGTGTATGTAGCCACTAAGCGCAAAATCAAGGTAGGGGACAAGCTGGCAGGACGGCACGGAAACAAAGGTGTGATCGCCAAAATAGCCCCTATTGAAGACATGCCTTATTTAGAAGATGGGACACCAGTGGATATTGTGCTCAATCCTTTGGGCGTGCCTTCCCGCATGAATATTGGACAGATTTATGAGGCTATACTCGGATGGGCTGGGCAAAAGCTGGGCGTACTTTTTGAGGTTCAGCCGTTTGCTGGCCCTTCGTATGAGGAGGTAAATGCCTGGCTAGCTAAGGCAGGCCTTCCACCCGATGGGCGGGTCTATCTTTACGATGGCCAGACGGGTGAGCGATTTGACCAGCCTGCTACGGTAGGCGTCATTTACATGCTCAAGCTCAACCACATGGTGGAGGACAAGATACACGCCCGCTCGGTAGGTCCTTATGGCATCGTGACGTCGCAACCGCTAGGTGGGCGCTCGCATTCTGGCGGGCAGCGCTTCGGCGAAATGGAAGTGTGGGCCCTAGAAGCTTTCGGCGCCGCTAATCTCCTCCAAGAAATGCTTACCATCAAATCCGACGACATTGAAGGCCGCATGAAGGCCCACGAAGCCATTATCAAAGGCGAAAACATCACCTACTTCGGCGTGCCCGACTCCTTCCAAGTGCTGGTGAATGAACTACGCGGCCTGTGCCTAAAAGTACAATTTGACTAACCTTTCCTTCAAAAACCCGATACATATGGAAGCAACGCGCAGTCCAATGACTAAACATGCTGTGGTGAATATACCTATACCTATTCGACGGGTAACGCTTTCCCTGGCTTCGCCGGATGAAATACGCGAGTGGAGCAAGGGGGAAGTCGTGCGTGCTGAAACGATAGATTACCGCACGCACCGGCCTGAGCGTGGCGGGCTCTTCTGTGAGCAAATCTTCGGACCTATCCGAGATTACGAGTGCGCCTGCGGCAAATATAAAGGTGCCCGCTACAAGGGCATTCGCTGCGACAATTGCGGCGTAGAGGTTATAGAGAAAAAGTGGCGGCGGGTCCGAATGGGCCATATCACCCTTCTGGAGCCGGTTGTACACCCCTGGTTCTTCCGCCACACCCCCTCTAAGCTCGGCGCCCTTCTGGGCATCAAGAAGCTGGAACAGGTGGTGTATTACGAACGCTTTGTTGTTATCCGCGTAGGGGATGCGGCGCATGTCCAGAAAGGCCTCCAAGAAGGTGATACGCTCTCCAGCGAAGAGTACGAAAAAATTCTACGCCAGCTCAAAGCCTTAGCCGCCAATGATCCGAACATCCAGGTAGACTCTTTCGTCGCCAAAACGGGCGCCCAGGCGCTTTTAGAGCTTCTGCGGAATTTAGACTTAGATGAGCTTGCGCGCAGTTTGCGGGCTCAGCTAGAGCAGGAGGTTTCGCAGCAGCGGCGCACCGACATCCTGCGCCGCCTCAAGGTTGTAGAAGAATTCCGCATGGCTAACCGGCGCGTGGAAAATAAGCCTGAATGGATGATTCTGCGCGAGATTCCGGTGATTCCGCCTGAGCTGAGGCCGCTCATCCCCTTACCGGGCGGACGCTTCACGGCTGCGGATCTCAACGAACTCTACCGCCGGCTTATCCAGCGGAATAATCGGCTTCGGCGCATGCTTGAAACGCGCAGCCCTCTCATCCTCCTCAATAATGAGCGCCGCATGCTGCAGGAGGGGGTAGATGCCCTTCTGGATTCGGCCCGCAAACGTAACCAGACGCGCGCGGCCGCCTCCTCCGAAAGTAACACTAGCCGCACGCTGCGCTCACTCAGCGAGAATATAAAAGGCAAACAGGGCCGCTTCCGTCAAAACCTCCTGGGTAAGCGCGTGGATTACTCGGGTCGCTCCGTCATCGTGGTAGGCCCTCACCTCAAGCTCCACGAATGCGGCCTACCCAAAGACATGGCCGTAGAACTCTTCAAGCCCTTCATCATCCGGGACCTTTTAGCCCAGCGGATCGCCCGCACAGAAAAAAGTGCCCGGCGCCTCGTAGAGCGCAAAAGCCCAGAAATCTGGCCGATTTTAGAAAATGTCCTGCGCGGCCATCCTGTTCTCCTGAATCGGGCCCCTACCCTTCACCGCTTAGGCATCCAGGCCTTCCAGCCTAAGCTGGTAGAAGGCAAAGCTATCCAGCTGCACCCCTTAGTATGTACAGGGTATAATGCGGATTTTGACGGCGACCAAATGGCGGTCCATGTCCCTCTCAGTCAGGCCGCCATCATGGAGGCGAATGTCCTCCTACTTTCCAGTCATAATATCCTTCACCCGGCTAATGGCGCTCCGATAGCCGTGCCTTCCCAAGACATGGTGTTAGGTCTTTACTACATCACCAAGCTGCGCCGTGGGGCTAAAGGGGAAGGTCTGAGTTTTAGCGATTTAGCCGATGTGCTTCAGGCCTACCACGCAGGTAAGATAGACCTGCATGCCATCATTACTGTACGCCTGCCAGCAGATAAAGACGTTTGGGTCTTAGGCGATGAGCCAGAGGATCGGCATATCCAGCTGGTAGGCCGCTATAAGCGCCTCACAACTACCGCTGGCCGGGTCATCTTCAATCACACGCTGCCGCCCGAAATGCCCTACGTGAATGGCCTCCTCACTAAAGGTGCCATCCGTGATGTAATTATGGAGGTTTTTCGCCGCACCGACCACCGTCGTACGGCCGAATTTCTAGACAAAATCAAAGAACTGGGATTCGAATCGGCCTTCAAGGGTGGGCTTTCTTTCACCCTCTATGACGTGATCGTTCCTTCTAACCGCGAGAAGCTTATCCAAGCAGGCTTCGCCGAGCGGGAAAACATTCAACAAGAATTCAACTTCGGTTATATCGGCGACAGCGAGCGCTACAATAAAATTATAGACCTTTGGACGCGCATTTCCAACGAGATCACGGATCAGCTTATCCAAGAGCTCAAGAAGCACCAGGACGGCTTCAATCCGATTTACATGATGATGCATTCGGGTGCGCGGGGTTCACGGGAGCAGGTACGCCAGCTCTGCGCTCTGCGCGGGCTAATGAACAAACCGCAACGCCGCCTGGGCGCCCGAGAAATCATAGAAACTCCCATCCTCTCTAGCTTACGGGAAGGGCTGAATGTAATAGAGTACTTTATCTCTACCCATGGGGCCCGCAAAGGGCTCGCCGACACGGCGCTCAAGACGGCCGATGCGGGCTACCTCACCCGTAAGCTCGTCGATGTAGCTCAAGATGTGGTGGTAACCGAAGTGGATTGTGGCACCCTGCGCGGCCTGCGCCTTACAGCGCTCTACGACGAGAATGACGAACTCGTGGAGTCGCTAGCCGCTCGGATTGAAGGCCGCTTCGCCCTGAATGACATCTACCATCCGCTCACGGGTGAAAAGCTCTGTGGAAGCGGCGAGGAGATTACCGAAGAGATAGCCAAGGCTATTGAAGCCGCTGGTATAGAAAGCGTGGAAGTACGGTCGCCGATCTTCTGTGAGGCCGAGCGGGGCATTTGCCAGAAGTGCTATGGGCGGCATTTAGCCATCGGCCGCCTTGTAGAACTAGGCGAAGCCGTGGGTATAATCGCCGCCCAGTCCATCGGCGAGCCAGGCACCCAGCTCACGCTGCGAACCTTCCACACAGGCGGGGCCGCCCAACGCATCACAGGCCAAAGCGCGCTGCGAGCTAAATACGACGGCATAGTGGATTTCAGCGAAGATCTCAAAACTATTCAGCGCGGCACAGATCCGCCCGTAACGGTCGTGATTAGCCGCACCTCGGAACTTTTCCTGCGCCATCCTCAAACCCACCAGATTATTTGGCGTCAGGATATTCCCTATGCCTCCACTCTACGCGTGCAGGCTGGGGAATTCGTAGAGAAAGGCACTATCCTCTGCGAATGGGACCCGTATGCACGCCACATCCTCGCCACTAACGCCGGCTATGTCCGCTGGAATGACTTGATAGAAGGGGATACCTATCGGCGCGAGCGTATTGAAGAAACTGGCCAAGAGGAGTATATCGTTGTGGAATCGTCAGACCGCCTGCGTTCCCCTACCCTCCATATCGTCAATGACTACGGCGAGATAGTAGAAACTTATACCCTACCTGTAAATGCCCGCCTTATGGTGCGGGATGGGGATAGGGTAAGCCCGGGCGATACTTTAGCGCGTACCCCAGTGCAACTGGCCCGCACAGCCGATATTACGGGTGGATTGCCGAAAGTTACGGACCTTTTTGAGGCGCGTGCTCCCGGTAGCGCCGCTACGCTAGCCGAAATTGATGGTACGGTTCATATGCGGCGACGCCGAGCCAACCGCCATGAGATTGACATTGAGTCGCTGGACAAGCGGCTGCGCATTACCCACATAGTGCCCACTACGAGCCTCCTGCTTGTGCAGGATGGGGATAAGGTACGCGCTGGGCAGCCTCTATGCGATGGCGCTAAAAGCCCCCATGATATCCTTCGCATTTTGGGTATCTCAGGCGTAGCCGAATACCTCCTGCGTAACATCCAGCTCATCTATGCCCCCCAAGCCGTACGCATTAGCACAAAGCATCTAGAAATCATTCTGCGCCAGATGCTGCAAAAAGTAGAAATCGTAGACCCAGGCGATACCATTTTCCTCCCCGAAGAGGTCGTAGATAAATCAGAGTTCCTCCAAGAAAATGCCTATTTGCAGGGCAAGTTTATTGTTACGCACCCGGGCGATGATCCAAAGGTGCAGGCGGGGCATATACTCTCACGGGCTGAGTTAGAGGAGGCTAATCAGGCGCTTATAGCGGCGGGACGCCAGCCTATCCAGGCGCGAGAGGCTCAGCCGGCTATAGCTCAACCCCGCCTTATGGGCATAAGCAAAGCGGCGGCTTCTACGCGTAGCTGGCTCTCGGCGGCCTCCTTCCAAGATACCCTTCGGGTGCTTATTGATGCGGCGGTAACGGCACGCACGGATGAACTGCTCGGCCTTAAGGAAAATGTTATCACTGGGCAAAAAATACCCGCTGGTACGGGCTATATTGAGCGGATGCAAGAGGCGGTAGCGCCTAAGCTCCCTGTGCCCGACCTATTGCCAGAGTCGGTGGAGCCCGCGCCAAGCCTACCCAAACCCACCCGCCGGGCTAGAAAGAAGCCCATTTCGTGATTACCTTAGGTGCGCTAATAGCGGCCCTAGAGGAGTGGGTGCCTCTGCACTGGGCCGAGCCCTACGATAATGTAGGCCTTCTCTGGGGCAATCCCGCTATGCCCCTACAGGGCGTATTGACTACCCTAGATATTACCCCTGCCGTAGTCCAAGAAGCGCGCCATGTAGGGGCCAACCTAATCGTAGCTCATCATCCTCTGTGGTTTGGCCAGCGGCTTCGGCTCAACTGGGCAAGTTCTACCGACCGTCTTATATACGAGCTTATCCAAGCGGATATAGCCGTGTATGCCCTTCATACAAATTTAGACAGTGCGCCAGCGGGGCTAAACTGGGCTCTTTGTAAAGCCTTGGGCTTGACGCCTATCGCCCCCCTTCAAAGCCATCCCGATGGGCATGGGATGGGCTACTTAGGCCAAATGGAGCCTCCTATGGCCCCAGAAGCTTTTTTCCCTTATCTCCAGCAGCGCTTAGACCTGCCAGCTATACGCTTTGTGCGAGGCAAAGCCCAGACTTTCCAAAGTGTAGCGGTGTGTGGAGGGGCAGGGGCTAGCCTTTTGGCCCAGGCCCTAGCGGCGGGGGCTGATATCTTCCTAACCGCCGATATCCCCTACCACCGCTTCCTAGAAGCCCAAGGCCAAATCTGGCTAGCGGACATAGGGCACTATGAGTCCGAACGCCTCGTTAGCCACCTCATCGCCGATTTTCTGCACGCCAAATTTCCTGATTTACCTGTTTTTGCCAGCCGCATGAAAACTACACCCATAGAATACTGGGTATGATAGCCGTAGAGATTACAAATGCCGAAGAACGCCTTGTAGAGCTTATTCAACTGCAAGTCCTGTATGATCGCCTGCAAGCTGTGCGGCAGCGGCAAGGCGACCTTCCCGATCAGATAGAGAAGCTTCAGGATAAAGCTTCGGGGCTCCAGAAGCGTATTCGGGAGCTGGAGGGACAGATTCAGCAGCTGGAATCGGACATCCGCGCCCTGCACATTAGCAATGACAACTTGCGCGACCTTGAGCAGAAGCTTCTGCGCGCGCTCAACCAGGCCCGCGGCGAGCAAATCCTGCAACTTCAGACCGAACACCAAGAAACGGTTCTGACCATCCAGAAAAATATCCGGGATATCGGCCGCATGCAGCAGAAAGTAGAGGGCTACAAAAAGGTGCTGGCCGAAGAGTCGGAGAAATTGCGTGAAATCCAGCAAGCCATAGCGGAGAAGCAGGCCCGTCTGCAGGACATCCAAGAAGAGACAGAGCACCAGATGCAGGCGCTTTTGACTCGGATACAAGCCCTAAGTGCCCACCTCCACCAGGCTGATCCGCGGTTATTTACCTTATTTGAGCGGCGGCGCCGCGCCTTACGAGAAGGCAAAGCCCTCGTCCCTGTCCTTAGCTTAGCTAACCTCGCCAAAACCACCCTCTCCAGGCCAAAAGTGGATGGCTTGACCCCCGAATCCCCTTCCTCGGCACGCATCGTATGTTCAGGCTGCTACATCCTGCTCCCTTCTCAACTGCAAATAGAGCTCGCTAAGCGCAACAAACTCTATGTCTGCGAAAGCTGCGGAAGGTTCTTAGTGGATGCGGAGCTTTTTACTAGCGTGCGCGATAGTATGCCTTAACCTGAGTCTGTCCCAGTCTTCGGCTTTTATTTACGCTTTATGGGACTTGAATTTAGAGGCCGCAGAACAGGCACTTGTTCATGAGTGGCGGCCGAGCTATCTTACGTGGGCGGCTCATCGCCTAGCCTTCTTCAAGGCTCTTTTCCCTCTCCATGATACCGAGAAGAAGGATTTTTGGACTTTTTCGGGGGTCTGTGAGCGGCAGTTTGCGGCGCAGCGGACGCCGGCCGTCTTCCCCCTGAAAGCCGATCTGTATGGCACGCGGGCGATTTACGCTGCGTGGGAGCGGCAGTGGCTGCAGGCTGGCCTAGCGGTTTGGCAGAGCTGGCGTTACCTGCACCGAAGCCCGAAACAGACCCCCTTAGCTTGGGAATGGGCAGGCCTCTGGCAAGTAGCCCTAGCTACTCTGCCCGCCTCCTACCAAAAATGGCTGCGCTTCAGGCCTGAATTTCTCTGGGAAAATGCCTTAGCTAATTTGCGGCAGGCTGCTTTGCCCCCTTCGCCCTTAGCTTGGGAGGCTAGCCTCTTGTACTTTCTGCTGCTTCGGAACATGGATACCTTGGCGGGCAGGTGGCTGGATACGTGCCGCCAAACCCTTTTCCCTACTCAAACCCCACCTTTTTTATGGCGGTTTGCTATAGGGGTTTATGAGTTTGAGCAGGGCTCTCTCAGCCGAGCCGAATCAATCTTTTTGAGTCTTGGCCGTCTCCCTCAGGCTAGCCGCTTTCCTTATCCGTGGTATTGGCTGGGCAAGGTTTACCTTTACCAAGGCAAAGCTTCTGCGGCGCAGCAGGCTTGGCAGACGTTTGTACAGCTTCAGCGCAGCTCTTCGGGCTTGGCGGCTCAGTACGCCTGGCGTGGCTATTTAGCTTGGGTAGAGGGCGATAGCGTGGCGGCCCAAACGCTCTGGAAAGCCGCCTTGAGCTACGAAAGTCCATGGGAGGAAGATGCCATAGCCCAGCGGTTAGCGGCTCAGTGGCTCCGCAGTCCCCCTACCCCCGAGGAGGAACGCCTCTGGACGGCCCGCTGGCTCTTACACCAAGGCGCTTGGCAGGCCGCCTACGATACCTTAGAGCCTCTGCGTCAAAGACTCTATGCGCTTACACCCGACCAACGCACCGCTCTCTACTACACGTACGGCCGGCTTTACCACCGCTGGAACCGCGAAGAAGCCGCGCGCTTTGCCTACTTTCAATGCCTGCAACAGGCCGCTGGCACCAATCGCTGGATGCAGGCCTATGCCGCCCTTTACTTAGGCCAGCTGTACGAAAAACTAGCCGATTGGCACAACGCTCGCCGCTATTACCAGCAAGCCGAAGCCTTAGGCGAAGCAAGCCACCGCACCGGCGTCATCCAAAAGGCCCGGGCTGGTTACCTCCGCCTCCAAAACCGTCGCTACCCCGTGCCGCCAAGCGGAAAGTGAAATTTTGTTTTATTTGCATTATGCCCACCGCACGTCCGGTACGCACCTGGCTGCCCAATACGCTCCCTCTTACGGAATGGGAAACCATCGTGCCTTATGCCGAAGAGCTGCGGACCATGCCATGGCGCTCCTTTGCGGATTTTTACGAATGGCTCAAGCGCCTCAACGAACTGGAAGCTGCCCTCCATGAAGAAGCCGCCTGGAGCTTCATCCGTTTTACCCAAAATACCCAAGACTTAGAAAGCCGCCGCGCCTACGAAAACTACATCCAGCATATCCAGCCCTACCTAAATGAATTGCGTTACCACCTGTATAAGCGCTATTGGGAGTCTCCTTGGCGTGCCCTCCTGCCTCAAGAAGATTTCCTCAACTTCAACCGAATCGTTCAAAACTACCTTGCCCTCTACCGGCCCGAGAATATCCCATTAGAAACAAAAGCTGAACTGCTGGCTAAATCCTACAACGAAATCATAGGTAGTCTGACTGTAGAAATTGACGGCAAGACCTTTACCCTGCCCCAAGCGAGCCTCTTCTTAGAATCGGCCGAACGGGAGCGGCGAAAAGAGGTATGGGAGAAAATTCAGGCCGTGCGCGCCGCCCATGCCAACGAAATAGAGGAGCTCTTTGAAGAACTTCTAGCGGTGCGCACGCAAATTAGCCATAATGCGGGCTTTGACAACTACTACGATTTTCGCTTTCGCCAGCTGGGGCGCTTTGACTGGACCGTAGAGCTATGTCACAACTTCCATGCCCTTGTAGAGCGCTCGGTACGCCGTCTCTATCTGCGTCTCCTCCGCTATAAGGGTAATCGTCTAGGGCTTGAGACGCTTTATCCGTGGGACCTTGCCGTAGACCCCTGCGACCACCATCAACCCCTACGTCCTTTTCAGACCGAAGAAGAACTTATTGAGAAAGGGATTGCCCTCTTTCGCCAGATCCATCCGCGCATCGGCGAAATGGTGGCCCTTCTGCGCGACATTGGGCATTTAGACCTTTTCTCCCGCCCAGGTAAGGCCCCGGGCGGCTATAACTACTCCCTCCAAGAGTCTGGCCTACCGTTTATCTTCATGAACGCCGCAGGCTCTCATACCGACCTAGTGACCTTTGTCCATGAAGTAGGTCATGCCGTGCATACATTTCAGAGCCGGCACCTGACCTTCCTCCTTCAGCGCGACTATCCGGCTGAAGTTGCAGAACTGGCCTCTATGAGTATGGAGCTAATCGCCCTTTATCCGAGCGTATTCTATACGAACCCCCAAGACCAAGCCCGCGCCTGGTTCTATCAAATAAGCCGCATCATTACCCTCTTACCTTGGATCGCTACGGTAGATGCCTTTCAAGAGTGGATATACCGGAATCCGCAGCATAGCCGTGCTGAAAGGCATCGTACATGGGTGGCGCTTTATCGCCGTTTCCATGGTGACTTTGTACAGTGGCCAGCGGGCACCTTAGAAACTCTGTGGCACAAGCAGCTTCACCTCTTTGAGTTGCCTTTATACTACATAGAGTATGGCCTAGCCCAGATCGGCGCTCTGCAAATATGGCAGCATTACGATGCTAACCCCCAAGCTACCATAGAGAAATACCTCTACGCCCTTTCCTTAGGCTATACCCGCACTGTGCCTGAAATATACCAAGCCGCTGGCATTAAGTTCTTCTTTGAGGCGAAAGAGCTGGAAGGCCTTTTCCGCTTTATTCTGAGCCACCTGCGTAAGATTCGGGATCGGCTCCGGCTTATGGAAGCAGCCGGTAATTCCGAAACTCGCCGGGCCTCCACCCGCTGAAGCGCTCTATATACCCTAAAAGCCGCTCTTTCCAAGAGGGGCGTACCTTATGCGGGTCATAGACAAATTCCCAATTCTGCGCGGCTATACGCTCTGCCATAACGGCTGGGTGCGTACCTGAAAAGGGCTTTAGCACTTCTCGGGTGTCATAGCTGAATTGCACAGGTTTGTGCTGCGCAATCCAGGCGTCATCATGCCAGAAGCGGCTAACCTCTACAAATTTTTCCTCTTGGGCTTTAGGCGTACGCACCCAGCCATAGTGAAAGATACGGCCACCGCTGGGCTTGACCCAAAGCTTTCGTCCTTGACGGCGGAAGCCTTGCGCATCGCGGTAGGCCTCAATATCCGGATAAGGTCGGATAATCCGCACTTCTCGCCGGTACCACCGTCGCGAGGCCCCTACCCAATCGTAGCTGCCGTAAAAATGAAGGTAATCAAATAGTAGCCCTTCCACGCGTGGGTCATCCTTCCAGCGCGCCATGCTCGCCTGAAGGGCCGAATAATCCGCCTCATGTAGCACCTCGTCGGCCTGAAGGCAAAGTACCCAATCCGCTGGCGGCAGCTGGCGCAGTAGCTTATTGGTTTCCTGCGCTAGGACCTGTCCGCCTTCCCGCCGACTCAGGTCCCACTCAGAGTCCAAAATATGAAGCTTAGCAAGGCCTAGCGCTTGGAGAGCCTCTTTCGTGCCATCCGAACTCTGACCCACGCTTACAAAGAAGGCCTCGCAGAGCGGGAGAGCCGAGCGGATAGCCTCCCGAAAAGGATAATCCAGCCGAATTCCCTCCCGTAAGATCATGGCGCCTATTACCCGCATGGCTCAAGCGTCAAGGCTTTTTTCTAAGAAGTCCAGAACGACTTCTCGGGTAGGACCCCCTGAAGGAAGTGCGCCCAATAGTCCGTAGATGGGCGCTAGACGCTTAGGTGAGAGCTCAGACGCCTGCGGACGAAATCGCTGCACCAGCCTATCTACCCATGACTGGGGCAGCCAGCGCAGCACACGGGCTATAAGACCCTGTCGCAGCCGTTCGTACCAGTAGCGCGGCCGAGCACCTCGCTGCAGCTTAGCCACCACCGCCCGTAAATCCTCAATAAAAGCGTCCATAACGGTGGCATGCGCCGCCGTAATAGTTAAGTGAATGGAGGGCGGATTTTGCTGGCGATCCAAGAACCAGCCCCGCTGGGCTAACTCATCCGCTATTTCATAGATATTGAGTGGCGGATGGGCAGCCAAAGCCACGATAGTAGCTACGGGCTTTCCCACGAGGTAAAGTGCAGGTATCTCAGTCAGGGCGGCCTTAAGGCGCTGGGTAGCGGTCCAAGCCTGCTGGGCAGCTGCTAGGTAGCCATTTTGGCCGAGGTATTGGAGTACGGCCCAGCCCGCCGCTAGGACGCCCGCTGAACGCGTGCCTGCAAAACCCACCGAGCCGTATATCCCCCCCGACCACGCCTCCTGTACGAAAAATTGATAGCGGCGCAAGGCACGCGTACGATACAAAAGCACCGAGAGACCTTTTGGCGTATAGCCATACTTATGAAGGTCGGCCGAAAGACTGGTAACCCCCTCTACCCGAAAGTCAAAAGGCGGAATCTCTACCCCCAGCCGTTCTAAAAAGGGCAATATAAACCCCCCTATGCAGGCATCCACATGGAAGAGGAGGTTATACCGACGGGCCAGGGCAGCCACTTCAGCGATCGGATCCATAACCCCATGCGGATACGCCGGCGCAGAGGCCAGCAGCAGAATGGTATTAGGAGAAATAGCCTTTTCCATAGCCTCAGGATCCGCCGTTCCACCCTCCGTAAGAGGCGTGCGAATCAACCTAAGGCCCAAATAGTGCGCCGCTTTATCCACAGCTGGATGGATGGAGGAGGGCGCCACCACTTCAGGCTGAGTTATCTCAGGTCGGTGCTGCTGAGCGTAAGACCGTGCCGCATAAAGGGCTAAAAAGAGGCTTTCAGTGCCTCCGCTGGTGAGCGTTCCTCCGCCCTCTGGCGGTAGATGAAAAAGTTCGTAGGTCGCCCGTAGGATGTCGCCTTGTAAGCGCTTTAGGCTAGGAAAAGCCGCCGGATTGAGCGGATTTTCCAAAATATACTGGCGATAGGCTTTAGCCGCAAGGTCTAAAAGCTCTGGATTTAGGTAATACACTAGGCTCCATAGCCGTCCGCCCTTAGCGTCCGCATCCGCTTTTTTGAAGGCCTCTAGGTCAGCTAGAATCGCCTCAGGGGGCCGGCCCTTTTGCGGTAAGCTCATACTTAGCCGCAAAATAGGTACAATAATTGGAACTATGTGGCTCATCATAGGGGCAGGAGGGGTAGGACGTGCCCTAGCGCAGCGGCTTCATGGGCTCGCTCAGCCCGTCGGTTTGGTCGGCCGGCCCTATCAGAACTTGGCCGAGGCCTTTCCGACTTGGACAAACTGGCATGAAGCGCCTCTTAATCAGGCCCGTGCCATAATTTTAGCCGTACGCGACCAGCAAATCCCTTCGCTTGCCGCAGCTTTGAAGGGGCACTTACCAGCTTATGTTCCCGTGGCCCATACGGCCGGATCGGTACCCTTAGCTGTCCTGCAAGAGTTTTTTGCGGATCAAGCCGGCGTGGTATATCCCCTTCAAAGCTTTACCCCGGCTTTTCCTATTAGCTGGGGTACCTTTCCTATATTTTGGGAGGGCCATCCGATCTTTGAGGAGCTAGCGCTGGTATTAGCGGGCCATCCGCAGTGGGTGCAGCATGCTTCCTCGGAGGAGCGCCTACGCCTCCACATCGGCGCCGTGTTTGCGGCCAACTTTCTAAATGCCCTTCTGGAAATGGCTGGCCGCTTGAGCGCGCCCAAATGGGATCATAGGGTATTCCTACCGCTAGCAACTCAGGTACTCCAGAAGCTTTATACCCTTACCCCCTTAGAAAGCCAGACAGGCCCTGCACGCCGCGGCGATACCTCTACCCTCCTACGTCACCAGACCTACCTGCAACAGCATCTACCTGATTTAGCCCCTTTGTACGAAGCCCTCACGGCATATATCCAGAAGCATCTGGTTCAGTCGTCGCGCCAGTAGTCGTAGAGCTTTTCGCGCTTCACGCGCGCCTTTTGCGAGAGGTACTCTACTAAGCGATACACAGCTATGGGGTCTATAATAGGATAGGTAGGGCGTAAAGTTCGCTCGTAGTATAGGTCCCTATACCGCTGCTGGGCTACCTTGATGCGCTCTTGAGGATCAGCGGGCAAATTTTGAATAAAATACGCAATAAGTTCAGGGCTCACATTCTCGCGTGCCACGAAGCCTTGAGATTCTAAAGGAATGTTTAGGATAGCCGCTTTAAGCGCCTCTGGGCTTTGAATAGCGGTAATCCGCACAGGAGGAAGCTCTATAGTGTCTTCGGTTAGGTAATTTATGGCGTATAGGAAGCCTTCGGTGGTATCACCCGTGTAGGCTTTGAGGTAATCGGCTATAATGAAACGGGCGCGCTTGTAGCCTATAGCCGAGAAAAGTAGGGTATCGCTGCGCAGTACGGGCAGGCTATAGAAGCCATCGGCATTAGCTATGCCGCCGCGTCGCGTACCAGCAATATGGATGCTTACATATGGGATGGGTTCGCCTGTAGAAGCACTAAGCACCATACCTGAGAGTTGGTAGATAGTAGGCTCTTGGGCCAAAGCTAGGCCTAGGAGAGCCAAGATCCTCATAAACGCACGGCTACTACCAGTACGTCATCGGTAGGAGCCGCCCCTTGCCGCCAGTTATCAAATTCTTGGCGCACCGCTAAGACCCATTCTTGCAGATTTTTCGGGGGATTCTGCATGAGAAAGTCGCGCACGGCGCTGCGTCCGTAGCGCTTGCCATCGGAAGCGCGGACCTGACGCTCCCAGCCATCTGTCATAAATACTAGCACCCACTGCTTTTCTATAGGTACGATTACACTGGTATAAACCCGCGGGCTGCGCTCTTCGCCTTCCATCTTTTGCCCTAGCAGGCGCCGGTCAGGGGTAAAAGACTCCCACCCCACCAGAGGATTGAACACCCACAGCGGGATGTTGGCTCCCGCATAATGCACCTCCCCTAAGGAGGGGAAGACGACACATACGCCCATTTGAAAGCCTTCGGCCTGCATGGCTTCCAGCTCAGGGGAGCTCTTCTTAGCGGGTGGATAGAGGAGGTCTAAGAGGCTTTTGTGCATTTGGCTCAGGATGCGTCCAGGGTCGGTAACGCCGCGCATAGTTACGATTTCGTATAAGAGGGTATGGGCTAAGGTAGAAAGCATAGCCGCAGATATGCCTGCCCCAGAAGCATCCCCTACAATAAGGATTTGCGCGCCGTCTTTACCCCGCCCTACCCAAAGGAAATCGCCACTTACTAGGCTTTTCGGCAGCAACCAGAGGGCGCTATCGGCGAAGGTCTGGCGCAGCTCCTCTTGGCTATGGAGAATAACCTCCTGTATGCGACGGGCTACCTGCAGCTCAGGCGGCGCTTCCTGGGCTACCCCCAAAAGGTCCTCGCGAATAATCCGCTCTACCGCGGAAAGGGCATTCTTAGTAGCCGCCCTTTGCAGCGCTAGACGCCTTTGGACATAGCTTTGATATTGCCGATAAGCCTCAGCATAATCGCCTATGCGCTCGGCGTATTTAGCCCGTATCTCAGCCAAAATATAATCCGAGAGGGTGCTCTGGGTCTTAGGCCGCAGCTCTTCTATCCGATCAATAGCCTGCTTAGCCTTATCCAGAAGGCCAAGGTTGAGGTAAGTATCGGCTAAATTGACCTGAATGGCTAGTATAAGGCTGGGGTTACGGATTTCGGTAGCCAGCGCCTCCGCCTTCTGGAGCTGTTCTATGGCTTCCTGATAGCGGTTCATCCGGTTGAGTAGCTCGGCCTGTGCCAGCAGCACCCGAACCACCAAGTCCTCCTCACCAATGTCGGAAGCTATCTCTAAAGCCCGCTTAACGAGCTCTTCGGCTTGATCCAGCTTCCCATCTTTCTGGTAATACCTCGTAAGATTTAGCAGACTAAATAAAACACCGCGCGGCGCCTGAATTTTCTCGTAGAGCTTCAGGGCTTGCTCTTGATACTCGCGTGACAAGTCGTCCTGCTCCAGCTCGCTAAAGAGCACGGCGAGGTTATATAAAGTTTGTGCATAAAAGAAGGTCAAATCTGGGATAAGCTGCAAATAGCGCAGGGACTTACTGAGGAATTCTATAGCTCGGTCAAGCTTGCCCACTTGCTGATAGAGCGTGCCTAAGTTAGAGTAGGTAAGACCAAGGCCGCGCATATTTTCCAGCCGTTCGAAGAGGGCTAGGGCTTCTTGGAAGAAGGGCTCTGCCTGAGCGGACTCACCCAGAATCGCATAGGCTATACCTACATTGCGCAGCGCCCACGCTTGCCCCTCTGGATACCGTGCATCCATGGCGCGTGAGAGCGCATCCATGGCCAGCTGAAGGGCCAGCTTAGTATTGTTATAGCGCTCCTCGTAGGCGCGCGCATTCAGCTCGTCTATAGCCTGACGCTGCTTTTCAATATCTATAGGCACTGGGCTACTCATACGAGGATAAATATCGGTTTTTTTGGCTATGCCAACTCAGAAGGCGGGAAGGGGGATAAGCTCAAGTGCCACGAGGCGTAGGTGGTAGCGCGGCGCCCCTTGGGGGGGATACCAAAGCCGCCCTTCCAAGTAAAAGCGCACACGCAGACGCGCTTTCAGGGGGAGACGGTGCAAACGCTCCACGAGTTCCCCCTCTGCCTCTAAAGGAATGTACTGCGGCTCGGCCGTAGCGCTGAGAAGAATAAACTTTTGTCGAGGGCGGCGCGCCCGCCCTACGGTAATAAGCTCTAAAACCTCATACAAAATACCTTCCACCTCATACTCGGGCCAGCGCGGCAGCACAAAGGGTTAGGGTTGCCGTTCTCGACGCAGAAACCTGTGCCAATAGTAAATGCCCTCCGTGTAGTAGATAGAGGCATCGGCTATGTCTATGGCATAATCCGCTATCTTTTCGAGGGTTTTTACCGCTATAGCCATCTCCATCCAGGCGGCTGCCTCGGCGGGGCTAAGAGGGGTCGTAAGGGCTTGAATGATTTGATGGACACAGCGCTCATAGGTCTCATCCACCTCTTGGTCTTCCTGATCAATTTGTTTGGCCTTTTCGGTATCACTTTGAAAGAAAGCCTCTAGGCAGGTATCTAGAAGGCGAGCCACCCGCGTTACCAACTCGGCCATGGGTATATCTTGGTAAGCCGCCTTAGGAAGGTGCGGCATGTATTCGGCTAAGCGGCGCCCTACGGCTACGAGGCGCTCCGCCACCTCGTCAAGGTAGAAGTGCATGCGTAAGACCGCTAGGACGAAGCGGAGATCGTTGGCCACAGGCTGATGCAAAGCCAAAATACGGGCACAGCGCCGATCCAGCCGCATATCTTCTTCTAAGGCCCCAGCACGAAGCTCCTCAATAGTGCGCAAACGCGCCCAATCGCCCCTCCGCACCTGCTCCTCTAGAAATACCAGCTGCTGGCGCACATTCTGAACCACCTGGTAGGCCCGAGCGCGCAGTTTGGCTATTTCGGTATCTATGAGGCTCATCTCAGCCGAAACGTCCTGTTATATACCGAATAGTCTCGGGATGCTGAGGGTTCGTGAAAAAGTCCTTCGTGCGCCCATACTCTATCAGCTGCCCCATATAGAAAAAAGCCGTCATGTCGCTGACTCGAGCGGCCTGCTGCATGTTATGGGTTACTATGACAATAGTGTAATGCTGGCGCAGTTCGTGAATAAGCTCTTCTATTTTCGCTGTGGAAATGGGGTCTAAGGCCGAGGTAGGCTCATCCATAAGCAGGAGGGAGGGCCGCACGGCCAGCGCTCGGGCGATACAGAGACGCTGCTGCTGACCGCCCGAGAGCATTAGGGCGGACTTCTTCAAATTATCGCGTACCTCTTCCCATAGAGCGGCCTGGCGCAGGGCATGTTCCACCCGCTCTCGTATCTGCGATTCAGGCAGGCGATTTTGAAGCCGCAGGCCATATGCAACATTTTCATAGATGGAGAAGGGAAAGGGGGTAGGCTTTTGGAAGACCATGCCCACGCGCCGACGCAAATGGACCGGGTCCACCTGCGGCGCATAGATGTTCTCGCCATCAATAAGCACCTCCCCCTCCAGCCGGAAGCCCTCTATAAAGTCATTCATACGATTGAAAAGCCGAAGGAAAGTGGATTTGCCGCAGCCGGAGGGCCCTATGAGGGCCAGTACTTGATTACGCTCAAGGGCTAAGGAAACCCCCTTCAAGGCTTGATAGTTGCCATACCAGACCGACACAGCCCTTGTCTCCAGCTTATACACGGTAGTGCCGCTTAAGACGAAAGCGAAGATAAGCCGCTAGGCCCGTAAATGCAAGCGTCAAGCCCAGCAACGTAAGCGCCGTACCAAAAGCCATGGGATAGGTCTGCCGAATATCCACGCCGCTGGTGACTAGCACATAAAGGTGGTAAGGCAAAAGCATGGTAGGCTCCAGAAGGCCTTTAGGGTACGTGGGGAGGTAATAGACTGCCGCCGTGAAAAGAATAGGGGCCGTTTCACCCAGCACCCGACCCGTAGCCAAAGCTAGGCCCGTAAGAATGCGCGGTAAAGCTATCGGCAGCGTAATGCGGAAGAAAGTTTGAAGCTCGGAGGCGCCTAGCCCGATGCTGGCTTCCTTGAGCGCCTTAGGAACTGCCCCAAAGGCCTCCTGGGCATTCCGAACAAGTAAAGGAAGCGAGAGAAGGGCCAGCGTAAGACCCCCAGCCAGAATAGAAGCCCCTAAGCCCAGCGCCACTACAAAAAGCGCCAACCCAAAAAGCCCATATACTACAGAGGGAATACCCGCCAGCGTATTGATGAGAAATTCAAGAAAGCGTACGATGCGTCGGCTGGTAGCAAATTCGCTCATATAGGCGCCGGCGGCCGTAGCTACGAGGCTACCTACCCCGATAGCTACTAGGGTTACATAAATGCTTCCTACGAGGGCTGGGCCTATACCGCCACTCTGCATGCCCCGGCGCGGTAGGTCGGTAAAGAACGCCCAGCTCAGCACGCCCGCACCTTTGTAGAGGAGGAAGGCGACTACTCCACCTAATGCCCCTAATGCCACCCAGCTAATCAGCGTAATCAGCGCCGTGGCTAAGCCTTCAACCCAGCGTTTGGGCACGGAGGTAACGGCTTTGTATCGCATAGGCCGCCAGATTTAGGGTTAGGGTAAGGAGGAAAAGTAGAGCACCCAAAAAGAACAGGACGTGGTAGTGGTAGCTGCCGATGGGGGCCTCACCGAGTTCAGCCGCTAGGGTAGCAGGCAGGGTTCGCACAGGCTGAAAGGGGGTGGTAGCTAAGAGCGGGGCATTTCCGCTTACCATGAGTACTACCATCGTTTCGCCTAAAATTCGCCCGGCTGAAAGCAGAGCAGCCGTGGCTATAGAGGGCAAGACATAGGGCAGCTTGAGCCGCAAAATAGTTTGCCAGCGCGTAGCGCCTAAGCCATAGCTGGACTCTACCAGCAGGCGCGGTACCGCTTGAAGGGCCTCTTCCACTAGACTGGCCATAAGCGGAAGCGTTATCCACCCCAGCAGCAGCCCGGCCGTAAAAGCCGTCTCTCCCGCCGAAAGCTGCAGGGTGCTTTTTACGACTGGCACTACTACCACAAGCCCCCAGAAGCCCACTACTACCGAAGGCAGCCCAGCCAGCACTTCCCAAAGTACCTTGATAGGATAGTAAAGGGTGCGGGGCAGAAATTCCGCTACATAGATAGCCATCGCTAGCCCCAGTGGTACTACCAGCACCAGCCCGATGAAGGTTACCCAAAGGCTACCTACCAAGAGAGGCCATACGCCTACCCGAGGCAGGGGCTCGTAAGTAGGCGACCAGTGCGCGCTACCGAAAAGCTCCCGCCATCCTTGCCAAGTGACAGAGATGGGTTTGGCCGCATTGGGTAGAAGGGGCGCTGGAAGGGCTAGGAGGATAGCCGTATCCGCCGCCAAATCCGCTAAGACCCGCTGGGTCTCAGCCGCCGAGGCGTGAGCAGGCAAATACCGATCCAGGTTAGCCAGATGCACTAGGCGGGCTGGCCGAGCTGGGCCGCCAAAAGCCGCCCAATCAGCTTTTCCCTCCGCCAAAGCCCGCACAGCCTCCGCCGAAAGCCGCTCCACAGGATTAGCAGGATGCACCGCAAAAACAAGCTCTGGCTGAGGAAATTTATACAGCGCTGGCAGACCCTCCCGAAAAAGAAAAACCGTCAGCCCTATAAGCACCAAAAAGGTACTCCAGCCAGCGACAGCAAAAACTTTCTTTTTCATGGGACATAGCCCATTTTAGCGGTCAAAGCTCTGCCTTCGTCGGAATGGACAAAAGCTAAAAATTCCCTTACTTTCTTTTGGTTGCGCTGGTCGTAATAGTAGTATAGGGGCCGGGCTATAGGATAATCCGCAAGTTCTTGGCGACTGCGCGCTGGCATACGGTAAGGCTTACCCGGTGCCGTTGCGATAGCCAAAACTTTTAGGTTAGGATTAGTGTAGGCAATCCCGATGTAGCCGATGGCGCTTACATTCTGGGCAATTGCCTGTACCATGGTACCAGTGGCGGGGAGAAAGCGCACATGGGTCGCAAAATCTTTTCCGCGTAGCACCCGCTCCCGAAAGAATTCAAAGGTGCCTGAGCTTGACTCGCGGGAGTAGGGGTGGATAGGGAGGTCTGGCCCCCCAAGCTCACGCCAGTTGCGCACCTGACCGGTGTAAATCCGTTCTAAGTCCTCCCACGTCAATCGGCTTATGGGATTAGCTGGATGGACGCAGATGGCCAGTACATCCCAAGCTACGGTATCCTCCACTACAGCGATGCCCCGCGCAGCGAAGCGAAGGCGCTCAGAGACTTTGAGCGGGCGCGAGGACATAGCGATTTCGGTATCTCCATTCAGTAAAGCCGCCAGGCCTACGCCACTTCCGCCTCCCGTAACGCTCACAAGAAGCCCGCCCCGCTGCTGCATAAAATGCTCGGCAAATATTTGGCTTAGGGGGAGTACCGTATCACTGCCCTTGATGCGCAGGACGGCCCGATCCGTACAACCAAAAAGGAGGAAGAGAAAAAAGCCCATCCACTTCCCCACTTCGGCAAAGCAGCGGAGGGTATGTAAAACAAATGTTGCGCTTCAAGCCTACTTTGAAGGGAAGCGAGTTTGGGCTGAGGCAGGTCCCTCTTCTTCAAACGAAGCCTCGCTAAGGGGTTTCTGACCCTGAGAAAGGTTGCGGTTAAAGACTCTGGGTCAGTACCGTAGGAGGGCTTGAGCAGCCTCTAAGAGGCGAGCTGGGCTAGGGAGGTAAGCTTGCTCTAGCGTAAGGCTGAGCGGCACAGCGGGCACTTCGGCGCTTCCGAGGACACGCGGCGGGGCATCCAGCCATTCAAACGCATTTTCCGCAATCCAGCCAGCCAAAGCCTGGGTAAAGCTATACGCTGGCGGCTCCTCCGTCAGAAGCAGAACCCGGTGATATCGCCTTACTGCCTCATAGACTGCCTCATAGTCTAAGGGGGAGAGGCTGCGCAGATCTAAAAGGGCAACTTGACCGGGCAGCTGCCGAGCAAGCTCAAGCCCCCAATGCACCCCCATCCCATAGCTGATTACAACTAAGGCTGGCGTCTGAGACGCTTCTAGCCACCAGCGGGCCTTACCGATCGGTACCCTATAGGCGGCATCAGGCTCGGGGGTCTTAGCCGCACGCGTGCCTGGCACCTTAGACCAGTAAAGGCCCTTGTGCTCCAAAATCACCACCGGATTGGGGTCATAAAAGGCGGCCTTGAAGAGGCCCTTCATATCCGCAGCGTTGGAAGGGTAGACGACCTTGATGCCGCGGATAGCGGTTAGCACACTTTCTACGCTAGAGGAGTGGTAAGGCCCCCCGCCCATGTATGCGCCGCATGGCACACGAATCACTACGGGAAGCGGCCACTTGCCATAAGATAGGTAGAGGGAACGGCTGAGTTCGGTAAAAAGCTGATTGAGTCCTGGCCAGAGGTAATCGGCAAATTGAATTTCTACAATTGGCTTGCAGCCTACTACCGCCATACCGGCGCTGCTACCGATAATATAGGCTTCTTGGATAGGTGTATTAAAAACGCGGTGATCCCCGAATTTTTCCGCTAGGCGAGCAGCTTCTCGAAAGACGCCGCCTAACCGCCGCCCTACGTCTTGCCCATAGAAGAGGGCTTCGGGATGCGCGGCTAAAATCTCCTCTAAGGCATGCAGCGCCGCATCTACCATAAGCACTTCAGGGGCGCCTGGGGGATGGCGCTGCCCTTCCTCCACGGTTATGGGCGTGGGGGCCAGCACAAATTCTTCTAAGCTCTTAGGGTCGGGGTCGGGGGCGGCTGCCGCTCGGGCAAAATCCACCGCTATGCGGCGCTGAGCCGCTTCTTCTATCTCTTCTAGCTGTACTTCGGGGTAGTATTCTTTCAGATAGCGCTGGAGCACGAGTCTTGGGTCAGCGGCTAAGGCCTCTTGATACTCCTCCGGAGGGCGGTAGGCTTCGCGCCGCACGCCGGAGGTATGATGCCCAATCAAGGGCACGCGCGCATACAGCATAGCAGGTCCCTTTCCCGAGCGCACCCACGCAAAGGCCTCCTGCGCCACTGCATAACAGGAAAGAAAGCTATTCCCCTCCGGCACACTAAATACCCTAAGGCCAGGGAACCCCTGGGCGTATTCCACAGGGGTCATAGCCCGCAGCTCGGTCTCATGAGCCGAGATAGCCCAGCCATTATCCTGAACTACATACAGAATAGGCAGGGATTTGAGAATGGCCATCTGGAAGGCTTCGGCGACTTCACCTTCGGTAAGGGCACCATCGCCCAGGCTGCACACTACTATGGCCTCATCCTGCCTCAGCCCTTGCTGGCGAAGGTACTTAAGGCCCTGAGCCGCTCCTGTAGCCGGAATCGCCTGCATCCCCGTAGCCGACGATTGATGGGGAATCTTCGGTCGGTCGGATAGGCGAGCACTGGCATGATTGTAGTAGGTGCGTCCACCTGAAAAAGGATCTGGCGCCTTAGCAAGAAGCTGAAGCATGAGTTCATACGGCGAAAAGCCCATGGCCAGCAGCATGGCCTCATCCCGATAGTAGGGATACACATAGTCCTCGGGGCGCAGCAGAAAGCCTACCGCAATCTGAATGGCTTCATGCCCCCGAGAAGTAGAATGGACATACTTCGCTATATCCCGGTGGGTATCGTAGAGCTGGGCCATGTGGTAGGTATAGCACATTAGCGTGTAGGCCTCTTGAAGCTGGGCTTTGGATACCACCTGGAGCATGCTTCAAATATGCCGAGTTTTATGTAACTTTGTACAACATGAGTAGCCTGGGGAGCGAGCGTTTGCGGGTACTAGTGGTAACTACGGAGTGCGAGCCCTTCTGGGAAGAAACCGCAGCCGCCCATTATGTCTCCCAGCTACCTCAGCGGCTAGCCGCTCAATACGATGTGCGCATCATCATGCCCAAATACGGTCTTATAGATGACCGCCGCTGGCGGCTCCATGAAGTCAAGCGCCTCTCAGGTATAAATATACGCGTGGGGCATATGGACTATGCGCTTTATGGTAAAGTCGCCAGCATCCCCGGCACGCGCACGCAGGTGTATTTTCTGGACAATCATGAATTCTGGGGTCGTAAAGGGCTCTTCACAGACCCTGAGACGCAGCTTCCCTATGCCGATAATGATGAGCGGATTATCTTCTTTAGCAAAGGCGTCATAGCGGTGCTCAAAACCCTCAAGTGGGCCCCTCACATTATTCATTGCAATGGCTGGATGACGGCCCTACTTACCCTCTACCTCAAATACCACCTTAGCCGCGACCCCTTCTTTAGCGGGGTAAAGCTGCTTTTCACGCAATACGAAACGAGCATTCCCGACTTACGCTTTTCGCCTAATCTCCCTGAAAAGGCCCGCATAGATGGGCACATACCTGAGCCGTTTCTTCGGCTAGCGGGGGATCCCTACGCCCGCCTCTTAGAAGAGACCCGCTGCGGTGTAGAAACCCATCAAGGGTTTCCCGCCCCAGAAACGTGGGTGGAATACTACCAGAGCTTACTTTCGCACTCGCCCGTCTGAAGCGAAACGCTGGGCTCATCCTGCTCGTTTTAGCCGCCTGCCGCAATCCTAATCGCACGGGCGAAGTACTTTTTCCTCCGCCTACCGTGCGTACAGACACGCTTTTTGTTCGTCAAATACGCCAGATCTTTCTTCCCCCGCCCTCCAGCCGGAATGCCCCCTTTGTCTTCTTAGGCACCACTACCGACTCCCTAATAGGCCGATGGGAAGGCAGCTGGGCCACGCAATTCGCCCTAGGCGGCACTAACGTGCGTTTCTACACCAACGAACTGATAGGCGTAGACTCGGTTATCCTAGAGCTCTTTTTGGCGGGGGTATATGGGAATTTCGGAAAGCCCATGCAGGTAAGGGTGTTCCGACTTACTCAGCCCCTCAGTTCCGCCCAGGAGTATACCACCGAGAGCGTATTCATCCATGATGGCCAGAATTTATGCCTTCCTGGGAAGGACAGCTTGTTTTTTACGGCCTTTACCCCCCGCAGTCACCGGCTGCCTCTAAGTCCAGCCTTAGGGGAGTACCTACTGAGGTTACCTCCTGAGGCCCTTACGGGGCAAGCGGCCTTTCAAGCGGCCTTTCCCGGCTTATATGTAGAGGCTTCGCCCTTTGAGGCCCAGGCCAGTGGGGCTATCTATACGATTTTCCCCCGTAGTATAGGCACGGTACTGCGTGTGTACTATCGGGAGCGGCTTCAAGGCCAAGAAGTGCCCCAACGCTACGATTTCTTCATCTCGGATACTTGCGTGTGGGCCTATCGACTCGTGCGGCATCGGCTCAATCCCCCTACCCTGCGAGATATGCTGGAGAGCGATTCCGCTCAGTGGCAACAGAAGCTACTTATCGCTGGCGGCCTGCCCGTAGGCCTTGAATGCCAAATACAGGATTGGGAGAAGCTGCGTCGCCGGCCTATCATAAGCGCTTATTTGCGGTGGGCTTCCGACAGTGCGGCCTACGCTACTTATAGCCCCTTTTATCCCCGTCCTTCTAGCTTAGCTCTGTATGCAGACACTAGCGGCGAGGTGGCCACAGCCTCTTGGGGTTTTAGCGAATGGGAAGGTACCACGCTTACCTGGGAGCTTAGCCGCCCCGTTCAGGAAATAAGTCTGGGACGGCGTGCACCACCCCAGCGGTTTTACCTCTGGGTGACAGGACGGAATTATACCCTCCAGCGATGGGTGGGCAGTGGCACGACTAAGCCTCAGCGACCTTATCTCATCGTTACCTCTGCCGATCCATAAGTATAGACGGGTACTACCGCTAGACGCTGAGCCTGCGGCTGGATAGTTACTAGCTCCAATCTATTCGGTGCGCTGGTGGGGAAGCGCCAAATAGAGTCCCGACGAAGAAAATATACCATGCCACCGAAGAAATCCGCGCCTATGCTTTCTACGGCCGTATAGCCGCCTGGCGTCAAGTGCCCAGTGCGTGAGCGCGTAACGGCGCCAGTGTACTCCTGACCGAAGTAGGCTTTCAAATAAGGGGAAGTAAGGCGCTCCAAGGGGAAATCGCCCCCTACGGCTTGAACGCTACCTGTGCGCGCCGCATGTTGGTAGCTAAAGGCGTAGTAAAGACTATCTTGTCGGCATACCCCGCTAGCGCCCCCCGGATGCTCTATCCAGAGGTACTCGGGCTGACCAGGCAAGGCTAAATGGGCATAAGGCGCCATATCCTCCAGACGAAAGGCCGTAGCATAGCCCGGGCCGGCCATCAGGCCAAAGGCTGGCGCCACAGCCACATGCGTAGCGGGCCCAGAAAGCCTATACCACTTCCATACCCGCGGTCCTTCTAACGGAAAGACTCCCCCTATGCCCGCCCAACTTTCCCCTACTAAATAGAAGCGCGGCGGCTCTAGGGAGGCCGCTAATCCCTTCATCCGATAAGGCAGGCGTAAAGTCCAGCGGGGGGTCGTGCTACCCGCTGGAAATGCCAGCAGCGAGTCACCTTGGGCAGAGAGGGCTAAGAGATAGGCCTCTAACCCCTGCAGGGCGCGCACACGCCAAGGCAGACGCTGCACTGCACCAGTATGAGAGACCCACCATAAACTGCTGTCTAGCTGAAGGTAAACCCCTAAGGGTTTAGGAAAGTAGCGTGCATCCTCTTCCCCCCGACAGCCTTTCAGTAGGCCCAGCGCAGCCAGAGCGCCCCCCACGTATAGCCCCCACCGAAGGTGGCCAGGATTAAGTTGTCTCCTTTGCGCAGTTCGGATTCGTAGTCGTACAAGCATAGGGGTAGCGTTCCAGCGGTAGTATTGCCATAGCGGTCAATGTTTATCATAACCTTGCTTAAGGGAAATTGAAGGCGCTCGGCTACGGCCTCAATGATGCGCCGATTAGCCTGATGAGGTACAAAAAAGGCGATATCTTCTGGCTTCAGCCCGTTTTTTTGCATGAGCTGCTCGGTTACAGCGGCCATTTGGACCACGGCTTGCTTGAAGACCTGCCGCCCTTCCTGATACACGTAGTGTAGGCGCTTACGCACCGTGCGCACCGAGGCCGGTAGCAGGCTCCCCCCTGCTTTCATATGCAAGTAGGCGCAGCCGCTTCCATCGGTGAAATGAAGGTAATCCATAACGCCGAGCTCTTCCTCCGTAGGCTCCAAGAGCACTGCCCCTGCACCATCACCAAAAATCACGCAAGTAGCCCGATCCCGATAGTCTATAATACTAGACATTTTATCGGCGCCAATCACTAAGGCTCGCTCTGCGTGGCCTGCGGCGATGGAATCAGCGGCAATGCTTAGGGCGTAGAGGAAGCCGCTACAGGCTGCGCTTAGGTCAAAGCCCCAAGCTTTTCGGGCGCCTAGGGCATGCGCCACTAAGTTAGCGGTAGCTGGAAAAGGGTGATCCGGCGTAACAGTAGCTACAATGATTAGGTCTATAGCTTCGGCGGGCAACTGGCGCTTGGCTAAAGCTGCCTGAGCGGCTTGAGTCGCCATATAAGCCGTGCCCTTGCCCCGCTCCAAGATACGACGCTCTCGGATGCCCGTGCGCTCTACGATCCAAGCGTCCGACGTATCTACTAGCTGCTCTAAATCTTGGTTAGTTAGCCGCCGCTCAGGTAGGTAAGCCCCTACAGCCTTGATAGCCGCCCTACGCATGAGCCTGAAAGGCCAGCGCAATCTTCTCCGTAAGGCGCGCCCGCACGGTAGCTATCGCTACCCGCAGCATATTCCGAAAGGCCTTAGGGGAGGATATGCCATGGCCTATGATTACATTGCCCTGCGCGCCTATGAAGGGAAGCCCGCCTATGTTTTCGTAGTTGAGCCGCTCTAGAATGGGGTGATGAGCCACCTTTTCACGCAAAAGCTCATACAAAGATTCGCCAAACTTGAGCAAAATATTCCCTACAAACCCATCCACTACATACACATCCGCAAACCCGCGGGTGAGGACGCGGCCCTCGGCGTTACCTACGAAGTAGATATCGGGATGCTGCTGCAGGAGGGCATAAGCGTGCTGGACGAGCACGTTGCCTTTGCTGGGCTCTTCGCCGATATTTAGCAGAGCCACGCGCGGCCGAGCAATGCCCATCACTTCCCGCATATAGACGCTGCCAAGCTGAGCAAACTGTACCAGGTGCTCAGGTTTGCAATCCACATTAGCCCCTACATCGCAAATTATGGAATAGCGTGTGTCGCTGTAAGGGTAAAAGGCGCCTAAGGTGGGCCGCGAAACGCCAGGTAGGTTACCCAGCCTAAGTACCGAAGCCGCTACAATAGCCCCTGTATTGCCCGCACTTACGAAGGCATCCAGTTTCTTTTCCTTGAGCGCTTGGATACCCACAACAATAGAAGAGTTGGGCTTCTGTACAATAGAGCGGGCCGGGTTCTCGTCCATTTCAATTACTTCATCGGCGGGCAGGATGTGTACGGGGTCTTGGAGAGGTAGCCCAACCCGCGCCGCTACCCGACGAATCTCCGTTTCTTTACCTATTAGCCATACCTCTACTTCCGTTGGTAGATCGGCCAGCGCAAGCTGTAACCCGCGTATGGGGTTTTCTGGTGCATAGTCCCCCCCAAATGCGTCTAAGCCTATTCGCATCAGCCTGTCGTATCTTCAGGAGTGGAGAGCACCTTCTTACCGCGATAGTAGCCGCTTATCAAATTCACCCGATGAAAGAGGGTAGGCTCGCCACTTTGCGGATCTATATAATAGGCGGGGATAGGTAGCTTATGATGGGTGCGTCGCTTATCCCGTCGGCTTTTAGAATGCTTGCGCTTTGGATTCGCCATACTTCCAGCAAATATAGGGACTTAGGAGGGTTTGGAAGGAAAAAGGTACTCCCATACTACAGCGGGGCAGGCGTCATCGGGACAGGTAGGCCGCACCCGCTTGAGGGGGATCGCCAGAGCAATGTAGTCGTAGAAGGTCTGCAGAAGATCTATCCAGTCCTCGCGTGGGCCTACCACGAAAAATTCCTCCTCAGGTGCGGCGTAAAGCGGGTCCCAACTGTACACCTGAGTATGGGTAGCTTCTATAGGTAGGCGGATAAGCTCGCCGCCCCGGTCGCATAGCACCTCCACCCAACCAGATAAAAGGAAGTGTAGCCGGAGGTAGCGGCTCTCGCGCTGGGCCCGCACACGCGCCTGAACCTCAAGCCCCTGAATCTCATAATCCGCCCCTACCGCCGCCAAGAGCTCCCGACCTATTTGCCATTCCCACACACTCTCTCCTTTCGGCAGGCGGGAAATATAAAGCCCGTATCCATGCTTCATGAAAGCCCCGCTATGCGGTTCAGATCAGCTTCTAGTTTGGTCAAAAAAGTTACTTCATGAGGGTGCACTTTTCCGTCAGCGGCGATCACTTCCCGAAAAATTCGCAGGATTTCATGCCGATAGTAGGCGACTTCATCCCTAACCTGCTCAAATTTCGATAGAGCCTCCTGATAGGCTTTTTCAGGCGTGTAGTTTAGATTATGAAATAGCTGAAGAATAGCCTCGGAACGACCAGGGAAATTCGTAGGAAGGTGGCGGAAAGCCGCCTCTATCCGCGCGGCAAACTTACGCATCTCACGCTCATCTATCTCAGCATCCGCTTTCGCAAAAGCATAGGCCAGCCCCCCGATCCCATCCCAAAAATGACGACTTGTGAGCATGCGGCAAAGATAGCTGAAAATCTTTACCTTTGTCTTATGCGGAGAGTCGGGGTGGGGTTGTGGGGTTTTTTTTTGATAGCCCAGCCTGTAGATATCACGCAGCAGCGCATAGACCCCCTCACCTTTACCTTTGAAGACGGGCGCACTACCTTAGACGAGTATGTGATAGACCAGATTCGGCGTCGCACTCGCTGCTGTGGTATAGATAATGTCTGGGTAGAACTGCGCTTCAATCCCGACGGCACCGTAAAAAGCGTAGGCATAAAACTTGGGGAGAACAAATGCTATACGCAGTCTATTCGCGATATCCTTTTATCTACTCGGTGGAAAGTAGAAAATATTCGTTCAGGGCGCCCTTTATATCGGGAATTTCGGCTAAATGAGGATTGCGGATCCGATAGGGATAATAAATACACGCCTATTTCGCCGACGCCACCAGCTTTAGCGGAGGGACCATCGGCGCCTTCGGCTCCGCTGGCTGAGCCAAAGCCTCAAGAGCCTTCTGCCCCTCCAGCTACACCGAAGCCCGAAGAGCCTTCTGCTCCATCAGCGGAGTCGCCCAAGCCTGCCCCGCCAGCTGCCCCCGAAAAAGCTGAGGCCTCCCCTTCCGCCCCCTTCACGCCAGAAGGAGAAGCCCCCCCTAAGCCTTCCGCCCAACCTACTCCACCTCCTCCAGTGGCGGAGGCCGCCCCATCTCCGCCCCCTTCCAAACCCAAGCCAGTTCGGCCGCGCAGCGAGCCCGCCCGCAAAGGCTACCAACCAGGTCCCGAACCACCTACGGAAGCCCGCCCTCCTAATCCACCCGCTCTCGTAGGGGCTTTACCCGCCGACACCACTCCCAAACCCCTCAAAGCGGATATACCCTCCCATTACCAAAGTACGGGTGAAAAACGCCCTCCTAACTCTCATCTCAATTCCTTCACAAATACTACTGGTCCGCGCTACAGCGAGCCCGATTACATCCATGGACCTGTCGCCAAAGCCATCTACCTCAAGCAAGAATACCGCAAGCAGGGCGTGTGTGGGCTAGTGCAGGTGCTCCTAGAAATCGCAATAGATGCCCAGGGCAACCTACGTGGCTATCGCATCTTACGCGCTAACACGCCCGAGATAGCTAAGGCTACCCCTGAAGTCCTCAAAGGCCTCCGCTACAAACCCGTCCCGCTCCCAATGGTCTTCTACACCGAATTCAAAATAGACGTAGACTGCCAGAGCGACCAACGCAAGGTAAAGCTGGACACTATTCCCGATTTTTTGGCGAATCCTGAGGGGAAAATCGTCCAACCCTCGTCAAAACCTGAGCGTAAGGTTTTCCAGCTCACCACCCCCTCTCCCTGACTTCCCTATCTCTGCAACCAGTAGGTTACCTTTTTCCGTATATTAAGTTTTAGGGCTATGGCGATGCGTCAGCTCAAAATACAGAAGCAAATCACCAATCGGGAATCCCAATCCCTAGACAAGTACCTTCAGGAAATCGGCAAAGTACCCTTGCTGACCGTAGAGGAGGAAGCCGAACTGGCCCGCCGCATTCGGCAGGGCGACGAGGAGGCTCTGGAAAAGCTAGTCAAGGCAAACTTGCGATTCGTAGTTTCAGTGGCTAAGCAGTACCAAAATCAGGGCTTACCCCTTACGGACCTAATTAGTGAAGGTAACCTAGGGCTTATCAAGGCCGCTAAGCGCTTTGACGAAACGCGCGGCTTTAAGTTTATTTCGTATGCCGTATGGTGGATTCGTCAGAGCATCCTGCAAGCCTTAGCCGAACAAAGCCGAATCGTACGCCTGCCGCTCAATCGCGTCGGGGCTCTTAACAAGATTAATAAGGTTTTTGCCCGCTTAGAGCAGGAGTATGAGCGGGAGCCTTCGGCCGAGGAGATCGCCGAAGCCTTAGAAGGGGCCCTTACCCCCGAAGAAGTAGCGGAAATTATACGCCAATCCGCTCGCCATGTCTCGCTAGATGCGCCTATCGCCCCAGGGGAAGAGACCCGATTTATTGACGTATTGGAAAATCCCGATTTACCCCAGCCAGACCAAATCCTAATGCAGGAAAGCTTGCGTCAGGAGATTTCTAAGGCTCTGGCTACGCTAGAGGAGCGCGAGGCCGAAATCGTCCGAATGCACTTTGGTATTGGTCAGCGCTACCCCATGACGCTGGATGAGATCGCCGAGAAGCTCAACCTCACGCGCGAGCGCGTGCGCCAAATCAAGGAGAAGGCTATTCGTAAGCTGCGCACTAACCCTGCGGTCATGGAGCCGCTACGCCAGTATTTAGGTTAGTGGAATCTTCTAAAGACAGCACGAAGACCTCTTCGCCAAAGGGGTCGGGGCTGCCGACAGGCCAGAAACCCAGCCGCTGAAAGAGGCGACGAGCGGGTGTATTCTCCATATGCACGGCGGCGCGCACCTCGCGTATGCGAGCGCGCCGCCGCAGAGCTTTAAGTACCTCCGCTAGCCCGCGCGTGCCATAGCCTAGCCCTTGATAGTTCAAATCTACCTGAATAGTTGCTATCCACACCGTCGGTGGTCGGCCTACTACTTCCACCACCCCTATCAGCTTCTCGCTCTCCCAGAGCCCCCACCGCTGAAAAAGCCGCTCCGTAAGCGGTCGAGGCGGTAGAAAGCGCCGCTGTAACTCTGAAATCCGCAGATTGCCCAGAAGCTCTTCTTCTTGAGCGGTGAGGGGACGCACTGTAAAGCCTTTCATGAATGCTTGCGCCGATTAGGCTCAAAGGGCCGAAAGTACAAAGGCATGAGGGCGATGATCTCAGCGGTTTGACGCAACGCCTTAGCTTTGAGCCCGGCCTCTGCTACCATAGGCCACTGCACTTCCCACACTGGTAGATGGGCTTTTAGAGAGTTTCCTACCCAGAAGGATCCCTGCGCTAAGGCCTCCCACTCCGCTAAAGGTGCTAGCCGAGGGGAAGTAAGAGGTACCTCGCCATCCCAGAGCTGCCCATACCAGCTTGCCGGCCGACTCTCCCAGAAGGTAAAAAGGCGCTGAGCGCTGACCCCCTTCGCCTGGGCGAAAACCCGAAGCACTTCCATAAGACCTACGGGATATACCACCCAGCCTAGCGAAAGCGCCCAGGCCTTTACCGCCGCCAGGCCTATGCGCAGGCCCGTATGCGAGCCAGGTCCCTGATGGTAAATCACGCCCTCAATATCGCTCCAGTGCAGCTGGCTGCTGGCCAAAACCTGCTCCACCACCGTTATTAGATACTCGGCCTGCCGGCGCGGCCAGTCCCACCTGATTCCCCCCTCAATTTCCCCATTTCTAAGAAGTCCTACCTGGAGGCTCGGACCGCTGGTCTCCACCACCAGCTTCCATTCTATCATAGCGATAGAAGCGCTTGTACCACAGCCATCCCATTAGGCCGGCTATCAAATAGGGCATTACGAAGAGGAAGCCAATCCCCACCCGTAGCCCGCGCAGGAAACCTGGCTGAGCCGCTTCGGCATTTTTCCGGCACATGGCGCACTGGCCATATGCCAGAGATAAGGGAAGCACCCAAAAAGTTAGCCTAATCAGCCACCGCCGCATACTAATAGGAGTAGTATGGCGCCAAAAATACATAAACTAGCACACCCGTAACCGCCACATACAGCCAGAGGGGAAGAGCCCAGCGCGCTACCCTACGATGCTGCGCATACCGTCCCAGTAGAGCAGGGTAGATAGCAAAAAGTGCCAAGGGTACTATAAACACGCTCAGGCCTATATGGCTGAAGAGAATGAAAAGATAGACTGCACGCACCCATCCAGTACCTCCAAATCGGACCTCCTCCTGCGTAAGATGATACAGGACATACAGAATGAGAAAGAGCGTGCTCAGGCCAAAAGCCGTAAGCATCACCTTGCGATGCAGGGCTATCTGCCGACGGCGAGCCAAAAAGTATCCAACTGCTAAAAGTACCGAAACGCTACTATTGATGAGCGCATTTACGCGCGGGATGAAGCGGGTATCAATTCCTAAATCTATGCGCGGGAGGCGCAGGAGGAGCACCACTGTAAGGGGTATGGCTAGGGAGATGGCCCATATCCAGCGGCGCAGGGTAGCCTCTTTGAGCGGGAGTTGTTCCATGGAGAGAGAAACAATTTACGATAGGAAAGCGGCTTCCCACGGCCCTACGAAGTGGGTTTGCTTACAAAGCCACTGCGCAGCCCATAAAGCCCCCTCTGCGAAGATAGCTCGGTGGTGCGCCCGATGGATGATAAGGACCTCTTCCCCCGAGGCGCTCAGCCAGAGCTGATGCTCCCCTATTACCTCACCTACCCGCAGGCTACTTATGCCCCTTAGAGGAGGGAAGTACTTCTGAAGCTCATGAGCGGTACCACTGGGAGCATCCTTCTTGTGGGCGTGATGAACCTCCACAAGGGCGGCTTGCCAGTCGGGAAGCTGAGGCCAGAAGGCCGCCAGCCGTTCAAGCAGGAGCTTTAGGAGAAGGATGCCGCGGCTGAAATTGCTACTCCACAGCCACCGCGCATAGGGATAAGTGCGAGCTAGCTCCTGTAAGGCAGGCTCGTAAGGAGCCCAGCCTGTGGTGCCCGTAACAAGCGGTAGGCCCTTAGCTAAGCAAACCGGTACTATCTCAGGCACCTGAGTAGCATGGGAGAAATCCAGGACGACCTCTGCTGTGAGGTCCGCCCAAAAATCGGGATTGGGGCGCGCAACCTGCGCTACGACCGCATGCCCCTTTTGCTCCGCTACTTGACGCAGCACCTGCCCCATACGCCCCTGCCCTATGATAGCTAAACGCATAGACAAAAGTATTGCTCTACCTTTGAGCGGTTTCTTGTTAAGAGAGCATATGTGGCTGCTTCTTCGGCCGGGCGTACAACCCCAAGGCGTACTAGCTTGGCTAGAGGCTCAAGGCCTAGGAGCCCAGCTTAGGTCGCTGGGGGAGCGTTGGATTATAGAGGTAGAGGTCTCGGACGGCCAAGCCGAAGCCTTGCTCCGCTTAGAAGAAGTGGAAAAGGTGTTTGTATCCGAGCGGGCCATGCCGCTAGTAAGCAGTTGGCAGGGTGGAATACGCTTAGGGACGTGGCAGCGGGGCGAGGAACTCCTCTGGATAGCGGGTCCATGCAGCGTGGAGAATCGGCAAAGCCTTCTGCAGCTAGCCGAGGCACTAAAGGCGCTGGGCGTACAGGCCCTGCGTGGGGGCGCCTTCAAAGCACGCACTTCGCCCTATTCCTTCCAAGGCCTAGGGGCCCAAGCTTTAGACTGGCTGCGAGAAGCACGCGCCCTTACAGGCCTGCCCATATGCGTAGAAATCCTTAGCGAAACCCACCTGCCCCTTTACGCCGACGTAGACCTTATCCAAATAGGTGCGCGCAACATGGACAACTATTGGCTTCTTCGAGCCGTAGGGGAATTAGGTCGGCCTGTGCTTCTCAAGCGCAACCCCCAAGCAACTGTAGAAGAATGGCTCTTAGCGGCGGAATACCTCCTTCTTCATGGCACTCCTTGGGTGCTTCTCTGTGAGCGGGGCATTCGCACGTTTGAGCGGAGCCTTCGCTATACGCTAGATGTGGGGGCGATTCCGGTGGTAGCTGCGCAGACAGCCTTACCGTGCATTGCGGATCCTTCGCATGCAGCTGGGCACTGGCGGTATGTAACTCCGCTAGCCTTAGCTGCGATAGCGGCGGGTGCCGAAGGCCTTCTGGTAGAAGTGCACCCCGACCCTCTCACGGCCCAATCCGACGCAGCGCAGCAGCTTACCCTCAGCCAATTTGCCCTTCTGAAAGAAAAAGCCAGCGCCCTCGCCGCCCAGCCCTCAGGGCGCCTGCCGTAACCACTCTAACGCCAGCCGCAGGACCTCCTGCATAGCGGCTTGCGGGCTAATACCTCCGTCCTGATAGATGAATTCTCCCGTCTGCCGATGGGCTATCCCTAAACAGAGCGCCCCCGCCTCATGACCTAGTCGCTGGGCCAAAAGGTAAAGCGCCGCCGTCTCCATCTCAATATTCTCCACTTTATACCCCGCATAGACAAATCCCGCTAGCTGGGCGGGGAGCTCTGGAAAGCGAATGGAGAGCCTACCGCAGCGTCCCTGAGGCGCATAAAACCCTAGGGCCGTATAGGTGATGCCTTCCGCCCAAGGCAGGTTTAGCTTGGGAGTATTCTGGGCGCAGCGTAGAAAAAACTCCGTCGCCTGTACGCCGTACCAGCTAAGTGGCTGCCCCGTCTGCTCAAGCCAGTAGTGCTGCAAAGCGCGGGTCAGCTCAGGCTCAGGTTTGAAGTCATAGAAGATAGGATACGGGTCTACACTCACTGCCCATCGGCTAAATACCACGGTAGCCAGGGGCCGTTCCGCCTGCAGAAGACCAGAGGTACCTACCCGCAAAAAGTACATTTTCTTATGCGTAGGGAAGGGCTGTCCGCGCGTAAGGTCTATATTCTGTAGGGCATCCAGTTCTATTACGGCAATTTCAGTGTTGTCTATGCCTATGCCCGTACCGATGGCCGTAAGCGCCACGCCGCCGTAGAGGCCAGTTATCCAGACAAATTCCCGATTGCCTCCCCGGTGAAGCACTTGGTCTAGGAGAGGCTCCACGAGAGCTAGGCGCCCAGGGTCGCCCACAAGGAGGCAACGATGGGCCGCTTGGCCAGGCTGGAGGCCTAAATGATACACCGCTCCATCAGGCCGTAGAGGTATGCCGCTGGCCATACCCACCGACGAATATGCGGAAAAAGTTAGTATTTTGACTCATATGCCGTTTCAGCTTGTGTCAGAGTGGACGCCGCGCGGCGACCAACCCCAAGCAATCGCCGAGCTGGTAGAGGGTATTCGGCGCGGCGAACGCCACCAAGTGCTTTTGGGCGTAACCGGCTCAGGCAAAACCTTCACCATAGCCCACGTAATTGCCCAAGTCCAGCGCCCCACCCTCATCCTAAGCCACAATAAAACCCTTACTTGGCAGCTCTACACGGAATTCAAAAGCTTCTTTCCGCACAACCTCGTCTGCTATTGGATCTCGCACTACGATTACTATCAACCCGAAGCCTACCTACCCGAGACGGATACTTACATAGAAAAGGAGCTAAGCATCCTCAAGGAGATAGAGCGGTATCGGCTGGAGACGCTTACCGCCTTAGTGAGCGGGCGGCGCGACGTAATCGTTGTGGCCTCGGTTTCGGCCATCTATGGGTTATCGGATCCAGCGGAGTTTCGCCAGCATGTACTGAGTTTGGCGGTAGGCCAAACCTACCCCCGACAAGCCGTTATCCATCAGCTTACGCAGATGCTTTATCGGCGCACCAGTGGCGGAAATACCCCCGGTACGTTTTGGACGCGCGGCGATAGGCTCTTCGTCTTTCCCCCTTATGAAAGCCGGGGGTATCGCTTTAGCTTCTTTGGCCCAGCGATAGAAGGGATAGAGGCCATAGACCCCCTAACCTACCAGCCCCTTCAGCGGTTTTCGGAACTTACCCTGTACTCTGCCGATATGTTTGTGCTCTCGCCCGAGAAATTGGAAGTAGCCTTAGCCCGCATCCAAGAGGAGCTGGAGGCCCAGGTAAAATACTTAGAAAGCCAGGGTAAGATAGAAGAGGCTATTCGCCTGCGCAAGCGTACGCTGTACGATATAGAGCAGCTGCGCACGCTAGGGTACTGCAACGGAATTGAAAACTACTCGCGACACCTCACGGGGCGGGCGCCAGGGGAACGTCCTTATACCCTTATAGATTATTTTCCCCGCCCCTTCCTCACGGTCATAGATGAAAGCCATGTCACGGTGCCCCAGCTCAAGGCTATGATTGGAGGCGATCAGTCGCGTAAGCTGGTACTTGTGGAGTATGGCTTTCGCCTGCCTTCTGCCTTAGATAATCGTCCTTTACGCTTTGAGGAGTTTGAGCATCTGGTGGAGCAGGTTATTTATGTCAGTGCTACGCCTGGGCCTTACGAGATGAGCAAAACGGGTGGGGCTTTTGTAGAGCAGGTGGTGCGACCGACTGGCTTGGTAGACCCGCCCGTACACGTGCAGCCTATGGAGGGAGCTATTGACCACCTTTTAGGCGCTATCCAGCGGCATCGGCGGCTTAGCGGACGCGCCCTCGTGATCACCCTCACGAAAAAGCTTGCGGAAGAAGTAGCCGAATACCTCACCCGGCTGCGGGTACCAGCTGCCTACCTTCACTCCGACCTAAACGCTCTCCAGCGCGTGGAAGTGCTAGATAAACTGCGTCAGGGGGAAATAGACGTGATAGTAGGGGTAAATCTCCTGCGCGAAGGGCTAGATCTGCCAGAAGTTTCGCTCGTAGCTATCTTAGAGGCGGATAAAGAGGGCTTTTTGCGCTCGGAAACTTCGCTCATTCAGATTGCTGGACGCGCCGCCCGCAACATCCATGGCGAAGTGATTCTATATGCCGATCGGGTTACAGGCTCCATGGCCCGCTTTATCCAAGAAGCCGAACGGCGCCGGCAAAAGCAGCTCGCCTATAATGCCCAACATGGCATTACCCCGCGCACTGTGCAGAAGCGCGCTAGCCTGCCTAAAATCGCTGCCGAAAATGCCGAAGCGGAGAAGTTCCCTCAGCTGCCGCCTGAAGTACAGCGCCTCTCCCCTCTCGAACTGGAAGTCCTTATAGAGGAGACGCGGCGCCGTATGCTGGAGGCGGCCGAGGCGGAAGAGTATCTGCGTGCCGCACGCTACCGCGATGAGATGCGGTTATTAGAGAAGCTTTTAGAGCAAAAGCGGGCAAGCCCTGCCTACTCTAGCCAGCGGGTTAGGTAGGCGTTATGCTCGCCTAAAGCTGGAACGTGCAACTCCTCCCCAGGTGGAGTAAAGCACAAAAAGCCTTTTTGCCATATTTCCTGAGCCCAGGGAGCCTGAATCGCCTCGGCGAAGGTATAGACCGGTGTAACGCAAAAAGCGGTATCCTTGAGTCGCTCTACCCATTCTGCCCAGGAAGCCGCCGCAAAAATTTTTTCTATTTCCTGATGGGGGTAAGGGTCATGAAGCGTCCGTCCGTAGGGAATAAGGTCGGGGCGCCCCAGAAACTGGCAGAACTCCTCCCAGAATTTTTCTTCCAAGGCGGCTACGGCTATGTAACGGCCATCGGCGGTGGCATACACGCGGTAGGCAGGCATGCCCCCCGAGAGAAAATCGGCTCCTGGCGGTGGCAGCTGGCCCCCGCTTAGCTGGTAGAGGTGTGCCGTAGCTAAGCTCCAGCGCAGTATCTCTTCGCGCATGGTTATGGGAAGGTAGCCACCTTGGCCTGTACGGGCTTGGTGATAGAGCGAGGCCAGAAGGCGAATAAGGGCTGAAGCGCTTCCGCCCAAGATATCGCCAAAAAGGAAGCCCGGCACAATCGGCGGATGGGCTGGACTTGGGCGTAAACGCTCTAATACTCCACTCTCGGCTAAGAAGTTGAGGTCATGCCCCGGCCGCCCGTCGGAAAAGCCCAAGAGATTGACATACACGAGGTGAGGGTATGCCTTCAGGAGCACTTCCGGCAGAAGGCCTAATTCGCGCTGGGTAGCAGGGCGGTAGTTCGTAAGAAGCACCTGAGCGCGAGGAAGGAGCTTAGCCAGTAGGGCCGATAGCTCGGTGGGCGGTATAGCTAGGCTGTATTTACCCCTATTGAGCAGGTCAAAAAGCAGGCTGCCTCGCAGGGAATCGCCGCGCGGCAGGAATTCTATCTTGAATACCGTAGCCCCTAAGTCACGCAGGACCATGCCTACCAGCGGGGCTGGCAGAAGCCGAGCCAGTTCCACGACTATAAGTCCCTCAAGCGGTCTGTGCATGACGGTGGTATTTTAGGCGCCATTCTACAGTCCATCCTAAGCCGTACCCTAAAAGGCCAGCTAAAAAGCCGTACCAGAGGGGTGGTATGGGGGATTCCAGCCATTTAGCTAGGTAATAAGCACTTAGCCCGCCGATCATGCTTAGGATAGCGCCGCCTTGGCTGCGCCAGCGCGGCAGATGAAGCCCCACCACCATAGGCCAAAAAAGTGTAACCAGACTAAATATGGAAGATTCGCCTACTAGGTGGTAGATATTTTGCTCATACAGGGCCATGAGGAGGCATAGAAGGCCCACTAAAAGTACAGCGAATCGGGCGCGCCCTAAGGGACCCCAGCGGGACCAGCGGTGGAGTACATTCTCAGCTAAAATAGCCGCAGGCGCCAAAATTCCTCCACTGGCTGAGCTCATGATAGCGGATATGAGGGCGCCCCAGAAAAGCACCTGTATGCCTTTAGGGAGATAGGTTTCTACCAGACGCAGAAGTGGGGCCCCCTGGGCTCCTTCTAGCCACTCTGCATGGTACAGGCGCACAAAAATCCCCCCTATAAGCGGAAAAAGGCCTACGGTAAGGTAAAGTAGGGCTGCTCCTAAGGCTGCTTGCACGGCTACCCGCTCACTGCGCGCAGCAATTACGCGCTGATACATATCCTGCTGAGGGAGAGAGCCTAGACCTATCACCATCCAGGCCGCCAGATACTCTAGCCAAGCCTGCCCTGAAGGCGGAGGAAAGAAGTGCAGGTAGCCTTCTGGCAGGCGTTCCAACTGAGCCCACCAGCCCGCTGGCAGAAAGAATACAAGCGCTATAAGCCCCACTAAGATGAAAAAATTCTGCACTAGGTCTACAGCGGCTACCGACCACATACCCCCCCATAAGGTGTAGGAGAGGATAAGCAAGGTAGCGAGGCTCGTACTGAATCCTAGGCTCCAGCTCGTGAAATGGTGTATTACTTGGCCCAAAGCGACCAGCTGAGCCGCAATCCAGCCGAAGTAGGAAAAAATCATCAGCGGATTGGCGATCCATTCGGTCCATTTACCGAAGTAGAGGCCGTAAAAGTCACCAAAGGTGCGTAGCGAAAGGCGGTAAAAAGGGCGGGCAAGCCATACCCCTACAAGAAAGAGGCAAAGCGCACTACCGAAAGGGTCTTCTATAACGGCTAAAAGACCGCCGCGGGCAATAGTCTCCGAAGCTCCCAAAATAGTTTCCGAGCCGAACCAGGTAGAAAAAAGCAGCGAAAGCGACCAGAGCAGGGGTAGGCGGCGGCTTGCTACAAGGAAATCCTGACTATTTTTTACTCTTCGGGCGGCCCAGAAGCCGATGAGGAGCGAAAGGGCCACATATCCTACGACAGCCCATCCCATTAGCGGAAAAAGTCGCGCACCGCCTCGGCGATGTAGGCCACTTGATCCTCACTGAGGAAAGGATGCATAGGTAGGGAAATAACCTCGCGCGCAAGCTGTTCCGCATTTGGGAAGCTGCCTGGTGGAAAGTCTGGGTGCTGGTAGGCCGGCTGAAGGTGAAGCGGCTTAGGATAATACACCATTGCAGGCACTGCCCGGGCGGCCAGATAAGCCCGCAGCTGGTCGCGCCGTCCATCCAGCACACGCAAGGTATATTGGTGAAAAATGTGGGTACTCCAAGGCACACGCACAGGTAGCTGAAGCGCCGCTACATCCCCCAGATAGCTATCGTACAAATCCGCTATGGCTCGCCGCCGCCGATTGAACTCTTCCAGATAGGGCAGCTTTAGGCGTAGGATCGCCGCTTGAAGGGTATCCAAGCGGGAATTCACCCCCACTTCTACGAATTCATACAGGACGTCTTGGCCGTGATTGGCCAAGCGGGCCAGGCGCTGGGCCAGCGCCGTATCCTTTGTCCATAGAGCCCCGCCGTCCCCATAACAGCCCAAATTTTTGGAAGGGAAAAAAGACGTGCAGCCGATAGTCCCTAAGGTACCGGCTTTAGCGCGCTGACCATCGGGAAAGATGTATTCGGTGCCCAGAGCCTGAGCCGCATCTTCCACGACGGCGAGGCCTTTAGCCTGGGCAAAGGCCAAAATCTCTGCCATAGGCGCCGCCTGCCCAAAAAGATGCACCGGCACAATAGCTCTGACGCGAGGCGTATAGGCAGCTTCCAGCGCCTCAGGAAGCAGATTGAAGTGGTCTAGCGAAACGTCGACCCAGCGGATTTGCAAGCGTAAAAGGGCGGCTACTTCGGCCGTGGAGACGTAGGTGAAGGCGGGAACGATTACCGCATCCCCCGGCTCCAAGTCTAAGGCCATAAGCGCTAGCTGAAGGGCATCCGTGCCATTGGCACATGGCACTACGTGCACCCCACCCAAATAAGTGCCAAGTTCTTGGGCAAACTGCTGAACTTCTGGACCACGAATAAACTGCCCATGGGCTAATACCTCGGCCATAACCGCTTGAAGGCGCGACCCAAAAAACTGCTGCTCTAGGCCTAAATCCACCATCCTAAGCGGTCTCATAAGCTAAAGGCGGTGATTTTACTCACAGGGTCCAGTAGTGAATCGTTTCGTTCAGCTTGCCTCGGTATACCCCCTTGATATCTACCACTAGGACGCCGGGTTTGCCCCAGCGCTGAAAATCTTCTGTGCGCAACTCCCGATAGACCGTATGCGGCACAGCCAAAACAATGGCATCGTAGGCATTCTCCCGAGGTGTAATCAAGCGGATATTGTATTCCTTCTCGACTTCTTCGGGATAGGCCAGCGGGTCTGCGACCTCTACTATAGCGCCATGCGCTCGGAGAACCTGCACGAAATCATACACCTTAGTATTGCGGATATCGGGCACATTTTCCTTGAAGGTAAAGCCCAACACTAAAATTTGAAAGGGCGGAAGCCGATGGAGCTGGGTAAGCTTCTGCAGCACACGCTCGGCCAAGTAGCGCGGAAAGGTATCGTTAATGCGCCGCCCAGCTAAAATTACCTGAGGGTAAAAGTTTTTCTCGTTGGCCTTGTAGGTAAGGTAGTAAGGGTCTACCCCGATACAATGTCCGCCCACTAGGCCAGGTAGGTAGTGATGGAAGTTCCACTTAGTGCGCGCCGCATCCAAGACATCGTAAAGGCTTATGCCCATTTCCTGAAAAAGCATGGCTAGCTCATTGATAAGGGCGATATTTAGGTCGCGCTGGGTGTTTTCTATCACTTTGGCCGCTTCGGCGACTCGGATGGAAGGCGCCTTGTGAATGCCCGCCTCTATTACTCGTTCATAGACAGCGGCTATGTATGCTAGGGCTTCTGGGGTATGCCCGGCTACAACCTTTACAATCTTTTCCAGCGGATGCTCTGGATCGCCGGGGTTTATGCGTTCAGGTGAGTAGCCCAAATAGAAATCCTTCCCGCCTTTCAGGCCGCTTTTTTCCAAAATAGGCAGGCATACCTCCTCAGTACAACCCGGATATACCGTGCTTTCATATACTACAGTATCGCCAGGCTTGAGCACTTGTGCCAGCAGCTCACTCGCTTGAATAACCGGGCGTAAATCGGGTACTTTGTAGGTGTCTATGGGCGTAGGCACAGTTACCAAATAAAAGTTAGCGGCTCGTAAGTCAGAGGGGTTAGCCGTAAAGCTTAGGCTAGACTGTTGAAGGTGGGAGGCGGAAAAGACCTTAGTGCGATCATAGCCAGCGCGAAGCTCTTGTACGCGTTCTACAGAGATATCAAAGCCTATCACTTTGTAGTGGCGGGCAAAGGCAACAGCTACAGGGAGTCCCACATACCCAAGCCCTATTACACCAATAGTAGGAGATGGACCACTCACGCGGGCAAAGGTAGCTACTTTTGCAGAGTGGAGTGGCCGCCCCCTTTGCAGCGGGGCGATCGAATAGCGCTTGTAGCACCCGCCCGAGCCATTTCACCCGAACTGATTGCCCCTTTTCAGGCCTTTGCGGAAAGTCAAGGGTGGAAAGTAGTATATGAACCGGCCGTACTTTTTGCGCAAGCCGGTCGTTTTGCGGGGCCCGACGCGCTTCGCCAAAAAGCCCTCCAAGAAGCCTTAGACGCGCCCGAAATCCGCGCCATATGGTGCGTGCGAGGCGGACATGGGAGCACGCGCCTGTGGCCCTTCCTGAACTGGGAAAAATTTCGGCAGTTTCCCAAATGGCTTATTGGATTCAGCGACATTACGCCTCTTCTGTGGGCTGCCGCCTACGCCGGCGTAGTAGCCCTGCATGCGCCCTTAGCCTCCTTAGTACCGCACCGGGTAGATCCCGACGCGCTGGCTCAGCTTTTAGCGATTCTTCAGGGCAGCCAGATAGAATATTCCATTAGCTGGTCACGCCTCCCCATGCAGCCTTGGCGCCCCGGCTGCGCAAGGGGTCTCCTTTTAGGCGGTAATCTCTCGCTTCTTCAGACCCTTTGCGGTACCTCACTTGATTTGGCCAACTGGCCAGAACCACCTATCCTCTTTTGGGAAGAGGTAGGCGAATACCTCTACCGGTTAGATCGAATGACTTGGCACCTGCGCAACGCAACTTGGTATGCCCGCAGTGTCGCACTCCTCATAGGGGATATGCGCGAACTTCTAGACGAGGAGGATGCACCCCTAGGCCAAACGCCTCAAGAAATCATTCTAAGCGCTTTACCAGATGGCCTAGTGTGTGCGGGCGGACTACCTGTAGGGCACGGCCGTCTCAACTACCCCCTCCCCATAGGAGCTTGGAGCCAAGTGGAAATAACCGAAACCCGCGCCGTATTACGCGTATGGCGAAGCGATTAGGAGGGGAGGACCTCCACGTAGTGCCGACCTTTTCTTTCACGAAAGTGGACGGTGCCCTCTTGAAGGGCGAAAAGGGTATAATCGCGCCCCATACCTACGCCGCGCCCTGGCCAGAACTTAGTTCCCCGCTGCCGTACAAGGATGTTGCCAGGCCGCGCCCATTGGCCGCCGAAAAGCTTAATACCCAATCGCTTGCTTTCCGACTCACGCCCATTGCGCGTACTACCCAAGCCTTTCTTATGCGCCATAGCCTATAAGGATTGCACACTTACGATAGTGAGGGGCTGGCGGTGGCCGTACTTGCGCTTATAGCCTTTGCGGCGTTTCTTCTTGAATACCACTACCTTAGGGCCACGCAGGTGCTGTTCTACACGAAGCCGCACCGCCACTGGCACATAGGGCCTGCCTACGCGCACATTTTCCCCTTCCGCCACGAGCAGGGCCTGCTCTACCGTAAACTCCGACCCCTCGGGATAAGGCAGGCGATTTACCGCTAAGCGATCCCCTACGGCTACTTTCCACTGCTGCCCTCCCAATTCAATCACCGCGTACATATGAGCATGCAAAGGTACAGCTTTACTCCCGAAGCACTTTAGCTACATGAAGGTGGCGATGGCCTTTCGCATCCTGCACCTGCAGCTGGAGAAGGTAAATCCCGCGCGCTAGGCCTCCTAAAGACCAAGTCAAGGTATGATGCCCAGCCCCCAGACCTTCCGCTAAGGTGCGACTAGTAACAGCCTGACCACTAAGGGTATAGAGCACGGCTTGGACGGAAGCCGCACCCTGTGGCAGGCTCAACCCGATTGTAATCGTCTCCTCAAAAGGGTTTGGATAAACATTCACCTTTAGACCGCCAGGGATCTCACCCGCTGGCAGCGCCGTAGCATAAAAGCTATTCAGCCGCCAAATACCCCGCCCCCATGTGGCGATGTAGATAGGCTTCTCCGGATCAGGCACTAAGCGAGCCTGGGTAACTGGATTATCAGGATTAGAGGCATCCAGCGTATCTACTACGTAGCGGTAAAGCTTACAGCCAATCGCTGTTACTGGGATACGGCCGACTGTCTCACCCGTAAGCTCTTCCCAGTTTGGATTACGCACATCTAGGCACCGCCACAGCCCCCATTCTGTACCAGCAAAGAGCAGTGCAGAAGAGTCAGGATAGAAGTAGAGGCTGTAGACGGGGACATTCGGCAGGTTCGCATGAATCGCCGTGAAAGTAGGGGTAGGAGCGGTGGCATTCTGACTGAGGAAGATGCGGGCCGCAGGGTCAGCATAACTGCCTACCGCAATAGCTAAAAGATTGGGATTGCGCGGATGAACCGCTATAGCGCTTATCCACCGCCCCTGAACTAGCGGAGCGATAGCGGCGGTTAGGTTCTCTAAAGTATCACGCTGCGTCCTGTCCGTGGTATCCCGATGCGCCCGCGGCAACCTGTACAGTTCGCCTCCTGAATTCCCTAGCCAGAGAGTATAAGCCGTATCTACCGCCATAGCTGTCGGGACGCGGTTAGAAGAGGAGAGATAGGTAGAATAGGTATGATTCGTGCTTACATTAGACACGGCTTGAGGGATTATACGGGACCAGTAGTTAATTTGCTGGCCCGGCCTGACCTCTTCAGGGGCTACGTTGTGAATATACCATAAGCTTTGTGAAGTAGCTATGAAAAGATGGCTTTCGCCTTGCAGGCGCCCATCCCGGTTGCGCACAACTTCTGGAAATTTTTCCAGAAGAACTATCGGCGGATACAAGGGGCCGTACAGGTAAGGCCTATCCTCATTTATAAGAGGCGAAGGTTGGCCGGGGGGCACTATAGAGCCAGGCTGGATACTGTCTTCTAAACGTGTTTTGTAGCGCGCAGAAGGATGCGGCGGAGCATAGAAGGATGAATACGATATTCCTCTATCCTCAGAAACCTTGACGCGTCCATTCGAGTAAGCAATAAAGCTTTTTTCGGGCAGGCGGTGGCTTACTACGATATTGCCCAGAGGCGGCACAAAGCCGCGGCTGTTGAAGAAATTGGCTTCGTTGAACGTGCGAAAGAGACCCGTGAAATCGCCTCTATATTGCAAAGCTAAGTAAGTCGGTTCAGCCCCAGAAGCGTAAATATCCCCCAAGGGCGAGAGCGCGAGGGAGAGAAAGCGCGTAGCGCCCTGGATGCCATACGTAGCGTCGCGCAAGCGCCGGCGATTGTCCGTAACGCGTACTACGCGCCCATCTCCAGCTACAAGAAGATCCCCATTAGGTAAAAAGAGCACATCCCGGATAGGACTGGGCAGGCGTAGAATAAAGTCCAATGGACTGCCTGGATTGATACGCTCCCAGGAAAGCGCTGGGGAGAATTCCCACAGCTGGGTTCCGCCTACCACAATGTGCGAGGGATCGGCTGGATCTACACTCAGAGCCAGAGCTTCAGTGCCCCTACCGCCTAAAACCGCAAAGGCGGGGTTTTCGGCTTGGGAGATTAGGCTCCAGCTTGCGCCATTATCGGTGCTAAGCCACACCCCCACTAGGCGGCCGCGGTCGTCTGCCGTAGCCATGTAGAAGATAGACGGATTTGAAGGGGCCGATCGGACCACTACCCCTCCCTCTGCCAGCTTAGATTTGCCTTCAGGCAGCGGTATGTCCGTAACGCGCTGAAAAGTCTCCCCGCCATCTGTAGAGCGGTACAGCGAATCCCGACTCCCTACCAGCAGCACCCCATCACTACCCCAGGCCACACTCCGTAAAGGGCCAGCCACACGCGAGATACGAAGGGCCCGATAAGACCTCAGCGTATCAGTGGAAATAAAAAGCGAGTCTGGTGTGATCACGGCTACCTTGCCTGCTTGTACACTGATTCCCACTACGTCTATTAAGCCTGTCCTCTGGTTGTAGGCCATGTTAGGGTAGCTTAGACGCCAGGTGGCATTCTGGTTAGTAAAAGTTTGTCCGCCGTCGGTGGAGACAAATACCCCCATCCCAGGTCGCCCAAAGGCGCCTATCACGCCAGACTTGAAGGTATCCACCGCCCCCGAAAGGACGCGCGAGGGGTTGTACTGGGTGATATTCCCTGTACCTACATACAGTATATTGCCGTCGGCCGCTAAGGCCGTAACCGCAGGACAGCGATACACTTCTTCGCCATTCCGATTGAGCACAAAGCTCGACACCAATTCCCATGAACTGCCTTCATCGCGCGAGCGGTAAAGGCCCCCAAAGCCTAAACCCAGATAAATGGTATTTCCCGCCCGCAAGAGCGTGGTATAGTTCCCCCCCAAGTTTCTCGGACCCACAAACTCCCAAGGATAATAACTAGCTGACGTTTGGACTCTAAGGAGGGTGGGTTGCTGTCTGAACGAAAGTAAAAGCAAGAGACTTAGTGTAGCCAAGCTAAGCCGCATGGAGCAAAGATATACTCATTTTTTGAGCAATCGGGCGGCTGGCAGCCATCGCACAGAAGGTAAAGGTAGCGGAGGCGTCTGACCTAAATGAGGCGGCGCATTCTCCGAGATCCTAACGGGAGGTTGGTATAGAGGCTTGAGGGGGGCGGGAGGAGGAAAGCGCAGTTTAGCGCGAAGCCAACGGTAATTGGCCTCGGCTATGGCATAGTCGGGCCTATACCTTAGGCTCAGTTCCCATAGCTTTAGGGCATCTAAGCTATCCCCGCGTCGCAAGGCGATATACCCCATCTGCTGGGTAATAAGGGCTTGCCGTATGGAGTCGCGCTCCCTATTCCACAGCAGGCGCCAGAGCACTAAGGCGCTGTCCCATTTACCTTGGCGGGTATAAGCCTGAGCCTGCTGGTAGTAGCTTAGGGGCGGACCAATCTGCGCTAGCCCTAGGGCCAAAAAGCCTAAAATGCCCCTCACCGTCCAAGCCAGCGTCGCAAACGTGCCCGCTCCGCCCCTAAAGTGCGCCGCTGCTGCTTTTGCTGATAGGCGCGCAGCCGCCGTACAATCTCTTCTTTATTCACTAGGCGCTTCATAAAAATCACCTGAACTATAGTTAGACCGTTCAGCACCGTGTAATACCAGCTTAGCGCGGCGGAAGAGCTATTGAGGAAAAAGAAGAAAACTATCGGCGTGATGTAAGGCAGCCATTTAAGGGCCGGGTTAGCGGCGGCAGGCTGAGACTGCTGCGTAAAATAGGTGTAGGCTACAAGAGAGAGCGTCATAAGCAGCGCAAAAAGGCTCAAATGATCGCCTAAAAGGGGTAGATTGAAGCCCCATCGAATCAGATCGTCATAGGAAGACAGGTCTGAAGCCCAAAGAAACTTTTTCTGCCGCAGCTCAAAGGCATTTGGAAAAAAGCTGACCATAGCAAAGAAGATAGGCATCTGAAGAAGAGCCGGTACGCAGCCACTAAGGGGATTAATCCCAAGCTGTCGTAAAAGCAGCGTACGCTCTATCATCAGCTTATCGGGCTGATCTTTGTACTTCTCCTCCAGAGCCTTGACCTCGGGCAGCTCATAGGCCACCTGCATCTTGGCCCCTATGAGATAGGTACGCCAAGTTATGGGAGAAAGAATAATCTTAACTAGCAGGGCCAGAATCAGGATAATCAGGCCGTAGTTGGCGATGTAGCGCTCAAGAAATGCAAAGACAGGTATGATGAAGAGGGTATTTATGTAGCGGATGAAAGCCCATCCTAAGCTGAGCTGCGCCTCGTACTGGGCCCCATAACTGCGCAAAAGGCCGTAGCGAGTAGGCCCCAAATACCATACCTCGCCGACCTTTTCACCTTGAAAAGGTACCATCAGATTCAAGTGATAAACCGGCAGAGCGGGGGTAGGAAGGGACTGAATTTCAGCCGCTACGAAAGGCTCCTCGCCATGAAAAATAGCACAAAAAAACTGGCCTTTAGCGGCTACCCAGTGGATTTTGCCGTGTAGACTGCGCTGGACCTTTTCATCCTCTTCAGGTGTTAGGGATTCTACATCCTCTGCCTGCAGGTAGTAAAGGGCACAGTGTGGCCACATTTGCTTGGCTGAGGGTTCGGTCTGCGGCGTAGCATAGGCCACGCTATGAATGAGGTAGGGATTGCGCAGGCGCGCACGCAAACCTCTAAACCACACCCGCCACTTTAGCTCGTACCGCAGTCCCTGCAAAAGGTAAGTAACTTGGATAAAAGTATCTGGACTAAAGCTTAGTCTAAAAACTACGCTATCACTCCCCTCTCTAATCGGGCTTCTAGGCGCATGAACTAGCTGAAAGTACAGGGAATCGCTGGGGATTATATTCCGACCCTCGGCAAAAATAAAAGCACTTTTTTGGGTACTATCCCACAGCTGGACGGGTTTGCCGGCTGAGGTGGTATAATCTTTCAGCTGGTGTTGAACTAAGCGGGCGCCACGCGTGCCAAAAATGTAGCGCGCTACGGCGGTCTCTACTATCACTATGCTATCCCGTCCCTCCGTAAAAGGCGTATAGGGGCCAAATACCGCCTGCCGGGAGGGCGCAGGCGGAGATGAGGACACTCCAGTTCGAGCAGTTGTATCTACCGCTTTAGGCTCGCTAGAGAGCCGCTCTGAAGGGGCATATGTGTAACTGAGCCAGAAAGTCCAGAGAAACATAAGCAGCGTAATCAGAAAAAGCCCTACCCATGCCTGCCGATGCACGCAGGCAAAGATAGCCTTTACCTTTGCCCAGGTGGAGGCTTACTGGGAGGAGGGCCGACTGTGGCTGAAAATGCCCGCCTACGAAGGCACCCATGAACTCCTTCTGCTCTTTGCCCAACGCGCCGAGATAAAATGGACAGACATAGACATACTTGAACTCATCGAGCGCGTAAGTGCAATCTTAGAGGAAGTAGATTTAGAGGCGCGTTTGGAGGTTTTATTCTTTTTAACTCAGTTGGTGCGCTGGCGGGCTTTTGCCCTACTGCCCCCACCGCTTCTTGAGTCGCCTTCTGCCGAACCGCCACCCCCCTCCCCTCCTCCTTCTCCCTTACCCGAGCACCTCTATCTATGGTGGCAAGAGCGTCTGACGGCTCAGGCCTACCGCTTAGCGCGGCCTACTTCGGCTACCCCCCTTAGGCCCTTAGCGGAGATTGTAGGACTTACTGCGTTTCGGCTTTTACGGGCTTATACGGAGCTAGCCGAAGCCTACCTTCAGCGACACCGCCGACACCTTCTAGCCCAGTGGCCCCTCAGGGAAGAGGAAGTGGTACAAACGCTGGAAGCCCTTTTTCACCAGCAGCCGCAATGGCTTCTTTCCGCCCTATGGGCTAGGCTTCCTGCTAATCGATTCTATCAGATTTTAGCTTTCCTGCGTCTACTGCACTGGATCTACGAAGCGAAAGTCCATATAAACCGCCACTCTTTATGGGAAGCCGAATTTTTCTGGGTGGGCTGAGTCTGATGTGCGGCATGGCCCAGAAGCCCTTTCGGCCGTTTAACTTTGCTCTAGGCCCCCTTTTTCTCTTTGGCCCTTGGCAAGGTACAAGCGCTCCCTTTCCCCAGAGAGGTTACCTTCAAGGGGGCTTCGGGTTTCTAATTGCTAAAGAGTACTATACCGCTCACGCCAACTTAGGAGGTTTTGTATTCTTCGAAGGGTTTCAACTCGCTTTGGCTAGCCAGAAGCTAATAGAGGCCCTTTTGCCTGAGGGGCAAAGGCTTGCCGAAGGCTATCAAGTCCCTGCCCGCGCCCCCTTCCTCAATAGCGGCGGCGGAGGCCTCCTACTGCGCCAGCGTCTGGGCGCCCGGTGGGCTATCACGCTCGCTACGGATCTGCGCATTGTCTATCTAAGCTACCCGGACTACGAGATCCCCCTCCAAAATGGCAACGCATTTGCCCTCATTCTGGATAGTAATAGCTTCATAGGTGCGGGGTTGCGCGGCACCCTTTGGCATCACCTAGACCCTAAAAGCGCGAACTGGCTGGGCCTGTCCCTAAGCACGGCATGGGTAGCTGGCCTTCCAGCTAAATATGAAGGTATCCTGTATAGCCCAGCAGGCAAAGAGGTTCTCTTTCAACACCAATACTACTTCCAGCCCCAATACGTCGCTCTCCTCCTGCACTTTACTTTCAAGCTATAAGGTGCTTTGCAACCTCAGCTTAGCCCGAGGCGTATTAGAAGCAAATACCTAAAAGAGTGCAGGTGGTCTTTCCGGCAAGCCCAGCCAGCCCCCCGTTTGGGGGGCTTGTGGTTTTAATGCGCCCAAATAAAAAAGCGTGTGCCAGCGCCAAAGGCGCTGGCACACAGCATCAAACGAATCCTTACAGCGTAACATTTACCGCCGGCCGATCATTCACCTGCACCGAAACTACCCGATCACAAGCCTCATTTCCATATGGATCGAAATTCACGCGCACCGTGCGCTCATCTGTACTTATCTGCCAGACGCCCCGAACCGGCACACGGAAGCTACAGCTTCCCAAAACTTTTAAGGCCTCTTGTGTCTGGGTTGTGAAGGGGCGTCCCCGACGAGTGGTTCCCTGCCCGTTGTCCTCTATCAGCCAAATATCATCCCATCGCCGCCAGGTGTTTTGACCGGCCGTTTGGCGATAGGTTCTTTCAGCGCGCCACTCCAAGGTCCCATCTGGCGTAATTACCCGATGCAACCGCACGGTATCGCGTATTACCCGCTCACCGCTCGCATTTACTCCCTCATGGAAGAGAACCTTTTCGACGATGTGCTGGTTATCATTTACAAAGTAGTTATCGGTGGTAATGTAGGCCCGCGCGCCCGCTTCTCGCCAAGAGGGTCCCGAAAAATCCACTATTACCTTTCCACGCCTATATACGCCGTCCCGGCATAGGCAGTTAGTCGCGCCAAAATCAATAATTAGGCGGCGCTGCTGGCTATTGTAGGTAACATTAGCGCAGCGTGGGAGGAAGGTAGAATCGCTTTGGGTCTCCCGCCGAAGGCTACCCTCTTCCCCTTGATTATCCACTGCGTCTGTAAGGTAATTCTGCTCCCCTGTCACCCGCGCATTATCTGCCGCAACCTCCTGATAGAGTGCTGGGTCAAAGCGCTCTTTTTTTCGGCAACTGCCCATGAAAACGGCAGCTATAATGCCGCTCCATACAGCTATTCTGCCTGGTTTACGCATAGCAGGAGCAAATTTAGGGCTTTTTCCTGAATACGAGGTTTTCCCCAAATCGCAATTGCGCGCAGCGATTGAGAACTTTGCAAGGACAAGGTACGCCTAAGCCGCCCTATTCCATAGCCCTCCCCTATCATGAAGCAAACTCAAAGCGTGTGACGCCTGACAGGACTCAGGCCAGAGGAAGCCTGCCCAAGGCCCTCAGAAAGAGGCCCCAAGGAAGCGTTGCAGATACAGAATACGATGGGTATATTTGTCTCGTATGCGAGAGAGAAATCTCCTCCTATTAGGGCTTTTAGCTGGCTTGCAGGCCCAAGGGACGTGGATCCGCTGTGGCACCATGCAGGTAGATAGCCTGATGCGCGCCCTATATCCCGACTGGCCAAAGTTAGAGCTCTATGAACCGCTTATCAAGGAAAAGGTAGCCGAAAAAAAGGCCCTTTTGGAACGCACGCGGGTAATTGGAGAGGTGTACCGAATACCCGTCGTAGTACATGTAATCCATAATGGCGAACCTCTCGGCACAGGTACTAATATTCCTGAGGCTAATATCTATCACCAGATAGAGGTACTCAATGAGGATTTTCGTCGCAGACCAGGGACGCCGGGCTGGAACAATCACCCTAGGGGCGCGGACGTGCGGATTGAATTCGTCCTTGCCAAAAGAGACCCAAATGGCAATCCTACCACGGGGATCGTGCGATGGAATCGGAATACCCAAGGATGGGCCGCTCCTCCCTATAACCAGGCCTACATGGAGGGAACCATAAAGCCTGCCACCCAGTGGGACCCAAACCGCTATCTAAATATTTGGGTGGCTGATCTGGCGGGTGGGCTATTGGGTTATGCCCAGTTTCCAGATGCCTCTGGCCTGCTGGGCCTGCCGGGCGATCAAGGTATGGGACCTTGTAATACGCCGGCTAATACCGATGGCGTCGTCCTGTTGAGTAGTGCTTTTGGCAGTGCCTTGAAGGGCTCTACGGGTCTCAATCCTCCCTATCATTTAGGACGCACGCTGACCCATGAAGTAGGACACTGGCTAGGCTTGCGTCATACCTGGGGAGATGGCGACTGCACCGTAGATGACTTCTGTGACGATACCCCTCTGTGTAACGGAGCCCTCTATGGGTGTCAGGCCAATCCTACCTCTTGCGTCCCAGGGGTGCGACGCATGATAGAAAACTACATGGACTATTCGGATGATGGCTGCATGAACCTATTCACTTTGGACCAAGCCTTACGCATGCGGGTAGTATTGGAATACTGCCCCCGCAGACGAAGTCTCATTACCTCGCCGGCGCTTGTGCCGCCCGCTACTACCGACGCCGCTCTGATTGAGCTACCTATTCCACAAGATGTCTGTCCCGGCACTTACACAATTCCCACTACCCTGCGCAATAACGGTACAAATACCCTTACCAGCATCCCCGTCGCCTATAGAATCAATGATGGGGCCTGGCAGACCCAGACTTGGACAGGCAATTTACCTGCAGGTACTACAACCTCTTTTAGCCTCTTAGGCATCAACCTGACCACATCAGGCGAGCATACCTTTACTGCCTGTTCGGACTTAGCCAGTGACCCCGACCGCACCGAGGACACCGTTACCACGCGCTTCGTGGTACATAACGGCTTTTACCCCCTGTATGAAACTTTTGAGCATGGCTGGGAGGGCCAGCCTATCCCGCCAAACCTATGGCGCGTGGTGAATCCCGACAACGACTGCTTCACTTGGCGTCCGGCCCACTGCATAGGTAGCAACGGTCAGCGCACTATCGCCATGTATGTGAATTGCTGGGCCTATAGCCAAACAGGGCGGCGAGATGAAGTCTATACTCCTATCATAGACTTGACCAACGCCCCCGTAGGAGTACAACTAAGCTTTGACGTAGCTTACCGCCGCTATGACAATACAAGCAATGATGAATTACGGGTAGAAGTAGCGACGAATTGTGGCACAAGCTGGGTAGCTACCCCACTTTTCCAACAATCTGGCGCCGTTCTAGCCACAGGAACCAACACCACCGCTCGATTCGTACCCACTGCTGCTGGCGAATGGCAAACCCGCACGGTGAGCCTAAATAGCTATATAGGGCAGCGTATCCGCCTACGGTTCGTTACTATCAATCGGTACGGCAACTGTATCTGGATAGATAATGTGCGCATCACGCATCAGCCGATGGTGGCCTGGGTAGATTCAGGTCAAGTTATTCGGGAAGAGCTCAGCTGGCCTCTATTAGCGGGTGATTGTCGCCGCTACCGAGACATACAGATACCAGTACAAATATCTGCGGCTCCCTCCGCCGATGTAACCGTAGCGGTAAGTGCGACCCCCAGCAGCACAGCCCGAAATGGTATAGATTTCGCCATCCAGACCCCTACGCTGACCTTTCCCGCCGGCAGTACCGCCCCTCGCAGCGTCATCCTACGCGTTTTTGATGACCAAGCCATAGAACCGCTTCGTTATGCGGAGCTCATCCTCACCATCACCAGCGGCCCTGCTACGGTAGCGCTAAATCGCCAGACCTACCGTCTCTGGATAGAAGATAACGACTTCTTCCCCCCCGAAGTAATCCTTTACCAGCAGGACTTTGAAACGGGCCTTGGAGGATTTACACAACTCACCATAGCCGCTGGCAGTAACCAATGGGTTCGTGGCACGGGAGCTAACGTGGGTTCGGGAAACGCCCTTTACATCTCCAATAATCCAGCTGGAAACCCACCACCCCACCAATATACCGCCACTTCCGTTAGTCGCGTCGCCGCAGTATCCCCTGCCATAAATACCACGGGTGCTACAGACTTAGTTTTGGCTTTTGATGTGCTGGTAGGGGGAGAATACGCCTCGCCTAACCTCCAAGATTTTGGACGACTCTTTTATTCCATTACTTCGGCTACCAGTGGATTTCAGCCGGTGATAGGCTGTGCTTGGACTAACAACACCTGCGTCCTTGCAAGTATGCCGCGCGCCCAAAGCCTATACGGCTACCCCAATCAGGTAAGACGGATTGTGGTACCGCTTCCCCCCGCTACATGGAATCAGCCTAACCTATGGCTAGCGTGGCGATGGGATAATGACGGAGATAATACGGGAACGCAGCCGCCCCTCGCTATAGATAACATCGTGCTCTATGGACGCCGAATGCCAAACATTGAAAGCGCCTTAGCCTCTGCGACCGTCTACTGCGGGCCTGGGGACTCTCTGTATGCCTACAGCAGTGCGGACGGCGAGCTCATGCTATGCTGGGTAAATAAGGGTACAGCAAACTACGGATGCACTCAGATTGAGATAGACCGAATAGGGACGTCGGCTCAAGCCCTTCGGCCTCTCCATACCGCCGCTCAGTACGTGACTGATAAGACTTTCCGTCTCATCCCAGCAGCTAACGCAGCTAATCCGTACAACATTACCCTTTATTATACCAGTGCTGAAGTGAGTGGCTACGAAAGCGCAACGGGCCAAAGCTGGACCTCTGGACCTTATGTCGTCAAAACGGCTGGAAGCATCGCAAGTGAGTTCTTGGCGCCTTCCCCTACCTACCAACTCAGCTCAGTCCGCGCCGTAGGGACTTATGGCACTACAGGACGATGGATATGGGGTAGTTTCAATCAGTTGTCGGGATTTGCGGTTGGGGCGCCGCCACCCCTGGCTTATGAAGAGCAGGCGCAGATGTCTGAACCGCCTGCAGCGTCCACCTTCTGGATGCGTTCGCCTCTCACGAGCGAAGTAGCCATAGGGGCGGAGGCGGCATTTCACCGGCTTCAGCTGAGGTCCTTGGAAGGCAAGGTGGTGTGGGAGGTGTCTGGCGAGTTTCAGCGGGGGCAGTACGTATTTTCAGCACCTTCCTTGGCGCCTGGGGTATATATTGGGCAGTGGATTGGGCTTAGGGGAGAGGTGCTGGCGCAGCAAAAGGTGCTAGTTCTACCTTGAGCTAGGTCGGCTGAGTTCGTTGGAGGGGGTTAGCGAAGCGGGGGTAGCTTTGACCGCACTTCTCAGGTGGGCAGGTTTGGGCGGGGGGCCCCCCCGGGGGGGCCGCCCCCCCCACCGGGGCGCGCGAGAAGACGACAGAAAAAACACAGACAAAGGGGGCGCCCCCCCCCCCCAAACACCCCAAAAAGT
>JBCNVK010000006.1:0-95300 GCA_039630245.1 Bacteroidia bacterium | reverse complement strand
GGTGTGGTGTGTGGGTGGGGGGGTGTCGCGTGGGGGGTTTTTTTTTCCCCCCTTTTGTTGGGGGGGTTGGGGGGGGGGGGCCCCAGTCTGGGGGCCCCCCCGCCCAGAAGCTTCTCCATAGAGACTTCCTCCTCAAAAGCCTCTTACTTCCGGCAGCCCCCCTAGCAACAACCCCTAATAGATGAAAAGATTTACCCTTCTCTATCCACTGCGCTGAGAATCTCCCGCCGTAAGACCCTATAAAGGCCTTTTGCTTCTAAGAGGCGCGTCCCTTCACCAGCGTACCTATCTGCTGGGCCACTCCTAGAATTTCCATGGGAATAACCCATTTAGTGGAGGTAGATTGGCCTAAGTTTTTCAGCATTTCTAGGTATTGGAGGGTAAGGGCATTTTGGCTGAGCTGGCTGGCGGCTTCGTTGATTTTTTGAAGGGCTAGGGCGTAGCCCTCAGCGGCCAGCAGCTGGGCCTGGCGCTGAGCCTCCGCTTGGAGAATGAGAGACTCTTTCTGCGCTTCGGCTTCCAGAATACGGGCTGTCTTCTCGCCCTCAGCACGCAGAATTTGGGCCTGCTTGGTACCTTCGGCTTCCGTTACCATAGCGCGCCGATTGCGTTCAGCCGCCATCTGCTTAGTCATGGACTCCTGTACCTCCGTAGGCGGGAGAATTTCCTTAATTTCCACAGCATTTACCTGCACGCCCCATCGGTGCGTTACTTCATCCAGCTTGACACGCAGTTTCTGATTGATTTCATCCCGCTTAGAAAGCACATCGTCCAGCGGTATATCTCCGATAACCGCCCGCAAGGTCGTAGTAGCTAAACCCTCCGTCGCTTGAAACACATTCTGCACATTTACCACTGAAGCTAAGGGATCCACGATTTGCAGATAGATAAGAAAGTCTATAGATATGGGAGCATTATCCCGAGTGATGCAGGTTTGTTTGGGGATTTCCATAATGCGCTCCCGCAGATCTACTCGGATAGGAGTATCAATGACAGGTATAATTACCACCAACCCTGGCCCTTTAGCCTGAGGTAAAGCACGTCCTAAACGCAGCACCACTAACCTTTGATATTCCGGTAAGACTTTGAGACTGGCTGTCAGCAATAAAATCAATAGCCCTATCAGAATGTAGGTGAGCATACCCTCAAAGGTAGGGCTTTAGGACAAAACGCCACAGGTTAGGGCTCAGCCCTTGAGTAAAGGGGTTTCTATCTACTCAAGCACTAACCCTCGGCGTACCTGAAATCGCTCCCCGTGGTTTTTCTGCCAAATATTGGGCTCGCTGGTAAAATCGCTCCTTGCCTATCCATTCTATGAAGTACAATGCCCCTCCCGTAAAAGGCGCAAATCCCCATCCCAAGATGGAGCCTACATCCCCCGCCGGCTTTCTTAGCAAAATCCCTTCCTCATTAGCCTAGAAGGCTTCCGCTACTTGTATGTACAGGAAAGCGGTCCGTGAGTTCGAGATATTCTTCGGGGGATACGGCTGGGGAAGGGAAATGCCTCTTTAGGTATCGCTCATAATCAAAAAACCATTGTATCCACGAAGTGGAAATCACCTTCATTCACTCATCGATATTAGAGAAGGGGGCGCATCTGAGCCGTATCAACGCAAGAGTCGATGTGTCCCGAACCTTGTAAAACCATTCAAAAGCTAATCCTGCTTTACCACTGCCCTAAAAATACATATGCTGGTAACCCTCTTATGGTATATATTCAAGCAGTCGGACAGCCATGATGTACTCAGGAAACCAGCTTCTCGCCTGAAATGAATGGAACAGGCTTAGTGAAAATACGAGGTGGGATTAGGACACGACGAGGGTATCTTCCCCAGTTTCTAAAAGCCCTGTCTACCTAACTTCTAGCCAGACCATAAGCCCGGAGGTAAGCATGATCTCTCGATCTACAAAATATAGGTCAGTTGGCAAGCGCGGATAGACTACGCCATTCCGTTCAAATGATCTAAGCCTTAGAGCGTAAAAGACTGGGGTCTCACGTCAGGCTATCAAAAAGCAAGGTGGGCAGGTTAGGGCAGAGCATGCCTGCCTAGCTTAGCTCGCCACATCCCTCTGCACAAGGACCGGCTATCAATGCTTAAGGTTCCTCTCCAAAAGGAACTTCAACCCTGCATCCGCCCTTTCAAGATCGCCCACCAATATAGACGGGGAAGGACCTCTCGCTTGAGAAGCCACATAGAGTATCGCTCTTTGCTCTGGTCGAATGGAAAGGTCTCTTGAGGAGTAAGATTATAGTCAAACTCGGCCAAGACGAGCTTGCCATAGCCTGTAATGATAGGACAGGCACTATAGCCATTGTATTGTTTAGGCTGCTTGAGCTCGGTGGTGTTATTGTCAATACAGTACAAGAGGTTTTCTACAAGTGGGGTTACTTGTTTACGGATTGCTGCTCCAGTCTTTGAGGTGGGAAGGTTACTGGCATCGCCCAAAGCAAAAATATTGGGGTAGCGATTATGTTGGAGAGTGTATTTATTCACATCTATCCAGCCGAGCGGATTGTCTGGAACCGCCAGCGGACTGCGCTTGATAAAATCGGGGGCGCTTTGAGGGGGGACAACATGCAGCATTTCGAATTCCACTGCTACCCGCGTCGGCTCTGGACCATTTCGATCCTCAAAGTAAGCCACTTTATTTTGTCCGTCTATTTCTACCAGCTCATGCTTGAAGTGTCGTTCTATGTAATAGCGGTCTGCCACTTTGATAAGGGTCTCCGCATATTTTTTTACAGCAAAAAGCACGGTACCGGCAGAGTAATAATGTACTATGCCTGGCTTGAGAAGGCCTCGCCGTCGTAGGTTATCAGAAGTCAAGAACATAATCTTCATGGGAGCTCCTCCACATTTGACAGGTGTGCCTGGTGCTGTAAATACAGCTTTACCCTTACCTGTCAAGGATTCGATGACTTGGTGGGTATAGGCAGCCATTTCAGGAGTGTAGACGCTACATATCCCGTTTTTGCCCAGCCACTCTTTAGCGCCCTTGATTTTATGCCAATCCAGCTGAATGCCAGGGGCCACTACCATGAAGTCGTAAGTAAGCCGTCGACCCTGCTGGGTGAGGACTGCATTCTGCTCTGGCTCAAAAATCTCTACCCGATCCTTTATCCATGTTACCTTATCGGGAATATAGTCCGCCTCACGCCGGATGGTATTCTCCAGCTTGTAGGCTCCCCCACCTACCAGAGTCCATGCTGGCTGGTAGTAATGCGTCTCACTCGGTTCTACCAGCCCAATGCGTAAGTTGGGGCGTTTGCGCAGAAGATAGTTCATGACAGATAATCCTGCATTACCGCCCCCGACAATGAGTACCTGGAAATGATTCGCCTGACTCATATCACTATCAGTTTTGGGTTAAGTATCACAAACACAAACATAAAAAGTCAATGATTATCTCAAGCTGGCTCTTGTAAGGGAAACAGCTACCTTTGCCTCAAGCGCGAGCTCTACGAGAAATAGAAGAGCGGCTAACTGCATGGGTCTCAGCGCAGTTAGCTGAAGCCTTCCCTAATGTATTCTTGGTAGAGGCCCGCATGCGCGTGTATGGGCCAGAGATCCATGGTTACGCTCTGCCGCCATTTGCTTGGTCATAGATTCTTGCACCTCCGCAGGAGGTAGGATCTCTTTGATTTCTACCGCATTCACTTGAGCACCTCAGCGATGCATTACCTCATCCAGCCTGACCCGCAGCTTTTGATTAATCTCATCCCGCCTAGAGAGTACATCATCTAAAGCAATATCCCCTATCACAGCCCGCAAAGTAGTAGTAGCTAAACCCTCCGTCGCTTGAAACATATTCTGCACATTTACCACCGAAGCCAAAGGATCCACAATCTGAAGGTAGATAAGGAAGTCAATGGATATCGGCGCATTGTCGCGCGTGATACAGGTTTGCTTAGGGATTTCCATTATGCGCTCGCGCAGATCCACTCGTATTGGTGTATCTATTACGGGAATTACTACGACTAAGCTAGGGCCTTTGGCCTGAGGTAGGGCCCGACCGAGGCGTAAAACCACAAGACGCTAATACCCGGGAAGCACCATGATACTGTAATACAGGGCCAATAGGGCCAGCCTAATAAAGATGTACGGCAGGTAGCCATCTATAAGCGCGAAGGTAGAACGAATATCAGGTCATGCCACCGTCCACCACGAAGACTTGGCCGGTGATATAGGCAGCTTGGTCCGAGAGGAGAAAGGCACAGAGGGCCGCTACTTCCTGCGGCTCACCCAGCCGACCAAGCGGGATAGTTTTGCGCCACTCCTCAGCCGGGAGATTTGCCGTCATATCCGTACGAATAAAGCCTGGGGCAATCGCATTTACGCGAATGTTACGGGAGCCCACTTCCCGCGCTACGGAACGAGTAAAGGCGATAAGGCCGGCTTTGGCTGCGGCGTAGTTAGCCTGCCCTGGATTGCCCTGAAGCCCTACGATAGAACTGATATTCACAATGCTCCCGCTGCGCTGGGCCAGCATTGGCTTGAGTGCAGCTTTAGTGTAGAGGAAAGGGCCTTTGAGATTTGTATTGAGCACGGCGTCCCACTGGGCTTCCGTCATGCGCAGGAGAAGGTTATCTTGGGTAATCCCGGCGTTATTGACCAGTCCGTCTAGACGCTTCCACACCTGAAGAATGTCATTTACAATGGCTTCGGCGCGTTTTCCGTCGGTAACGTCAGCCTGATAGCTGCGTAGGCGCTCAGGGGCTTGAGCTACGAGCGCCTCGGCTAGTTGCTGAGAGCCGCGATAGGTAAAGGCTACCTGAGCCCCAGCGGCCAATACGGCTTCCACGATAGCGCGCCCTATCCCGCGGGTGCCGCCGGTTACGAGAATTGTTTTGCCTTCTAGCGTAAACATACCGCAAACCTACGCGTTTAGCTACGCAACTCCTCCGCTAGCCCCTCGGCCTCAAGGCGCTGACGTAGAATCTTCATGGCACGACTCAACTGGGATTTCACGGTGCCTATGGGGAGACGTAGGCGCTTGGCTACCTCTTCCACCGAGAGGTTTTCCCAGAAGCGCAACTCTAGGGGCTGGCGATAATGATCGGGTAGTTCCGAAAGATACCGAAGCAGGACTTGGCGAAGCTCCGCTACATCGCGCTGGCGATGGAGCACATCCTCTCCCAGTACATGGACAATGATTTCATAGCTTTTCCACTCTTCCTCTTCCACCTGGAGGGGTTCCACGCGTCCTCTGGGCCGGCGGCGCAGATAGTCCATAGTAAAGTTTATTACACAGCGTACCAGCCAAGTTCGGAAGCTGCCCCGGCTGGTTTCGTAGCGCTGGAGCACCCGGGGAAGTTGATCCATAAAGAAGTCATGGGCGATATCGCTGGCATGCGCACCGATATCTTCCCGCAGCAGCTGAGGGCTGCTATATTGAAAAAGGTAATAGCGGCAGGTTTTGACGATGAGGGTATAGTACCTATTCACTAAAAGGTTATAGGCTTCTTCGGCTTGTGATCCAGAAGCTTTATAAAGGGCCACCAATTCTTGGTCGTTATAGGCCTCTAAATTCAGAGCCATGTAGGATTTAGGCAAAGATACACCAGGTAGTTTTGCGGAGCTGGGCCCCAACAAGATAAGTCCCTTGGAGAAGTACTAAGGGCCAATCTAAAAGGATTACGAGCCAGCCGAGAGGTGCTTGGAAAAGCCGCAAAGCCAGGCTTTTAGCTAGGGGTGGGAAGAGAAGGGCTACACTGGCCGAGGGCGCCCAAGGGAGGAGAAGAAGGGCTGCCACCTGCAGAAAGGGGAAAAAACCCAAGCTTAACCGCAAGCCCCAAGGGTAATGGCGGGCCGTCTGCAGGTGACGCCATTTGCGCCGGATGGCCTGAAGGAAGGTAGGCGGTGCGGCAGAGAAGGTACAAGCAGGACTGAGGCCCACCCACTGAGGCGGAATGAGCTGCAAGGTAAGGTCATCATCGCCCGAAAGTTCGCCCCGCCAGCGGTAAAGCGCAAGAGCGAGCCACTTCCGACGTACCGCCCAGCCGCGCCCCGTAGCCATATACGGAAATCCTAAGGCAGCCCGACCCAACGCCTCTACTTGGACTAAGGCTGCCTCATAGGCCGCCAGCCAGCCGGCTAAGGTGCCTTGAGGGACCAGCCAGGCTGGGGCAATTATAGCTTCGTAGGGCGCTTGGAGGGCCTTTTGCATTTGGGCCAGCCACGGCGCCCTGCCCCAGGTATCATCGTCGCGCAGAAGGCACCAGTCGTACTGGGCCGCTGCACAGGCCCGCCATAGGGCATACTTCTTGGGACTCCAACCTGGGGGGGTAGGTGTAGCCTCTACCCAGCGCAGCGGCAGGCGCTCCCCCCACCTCTGCATAAGCGGCTTGTACTCGCTTAGGGGCCGCCCCACCGCCAGCACTATCTCCCAGTTTCCCTTGGCCGGCCATTTACTTAGCTCCTCTAGGAGCCCTGCTAATACCTCCGCTGGGCGACTGGTAGCCACCAAGAGGGAGAAAGGGGAGGCCGAACCCTTAGGTCTTGGTAGGTTAGCCTTCCACCACCAGGCTAATCCCAAAATAAGCCAGTACAACGCCACCAGCGTGGAGAAGCCATATATTAGTTCAAATGCCCAGAGGTTTAGGAATTCTTCTATTTGGAGAGGTGGCATTGGCGTGGGGGTTTTGGGCCCATCGCCGTATCAACCGCCTGGCTGTATTTGCCCTGCCAGAGACGCTTTTTGCCTTCTATCGGCCCCATATTGAGTACCTTACGCGTGCTGCTACTAAGCCAGATGAGCGGCGCGGGCTTTTTCCAGAGGAAGCGCCGCGCCACTACATTGACTTGGATCAGTACCCGCCAGAGGTGCCGCACACTTGGGCTGAAGCGGTAGACCAACTGGGTGAAGATAGCCTGCGGCAGCATGGCCTCCTTCCCTGGCATTTGGAAAAGGTATTCTGGGAACTCGTAGAGGCATTTCGCCAAAGGGCTACCCCCCGCATCCTCAAACTTTCCGCTGAGATAGGACATTACCTGGGGGATGCCCACGTGCCGCTGCACACCACCGCAAATTACAACGGCCAGCTTACTGGTCAGCATGGGGTACATGCCCTGTGGGAATCCTTCTTGCCTGAGCAATATGGCGAAAGTTATGATTACTGGGTAGGTTCGGCGAGGCTATGGCGGGCGCCGCGCGATAGCTTCTGGCATATTATTTATGAAAGTCATCGCTTAGTTCCGCTTGTGCTTGAGGCGGAGCGGGAAGCTACCCAGATGGTAGGGGAAGGGCGGAAATTTACCTATCGTACTCGGGGTCAGCAGACAGTTCGCACGTATTCGGAAGCGTTCTTAGCGGCTTACCATGCCCAGCTAGGGGGAATGGTAGAGCAGCGTTTGCGTCAGGCTATTTACCGGCTTGCCTGCGTGTGGTATTCCGCCTGGCACAAGGCTGGGCATCCACCGCTACCTACCGACCTATCTCCCCCAGAGGAAGAAGAGGTTCCTTTGGACTCGCTTTGGATAGACCCGCGCTGTGGGGCCTCTACGAGCTGCCTTAGGCCTTTTGCCCCAAGGGGCTACCTCACAGCTCAAAAGTATCCCGACGTCCCGACCATACCCGGGCTACTATCCACCCTACGACGAAGCCCCCTACATGAGCCCAAAAGGCTACGCCACCGGCCTCACCGACCCGCCACCCACTCCATCGATCCAATAGCCCTTCTATAACCTGCAGCACAAACCACAGGCCCAAAAAGAAGCGGCTCGAGATAGTCGTAAAGTAGAGCGGAGGTACCCAAGCTAAGATCTGGGCCCGTGGAAAAAGCACCAGATAGGCGCCCATGATCCCGGAGATAGCACCCGAAGCCCCTACTACAGGGACTTCCGAGTGGGTATAGAGATAGCCATGTAGGCCAAGCGCACCTAAGCCCGATAGCCCATACAGCACAAGAAAGCCCAAGCGGCCCAGCGCATCCTCCACATTATCGCCAAATACCCACAGAAACCACATATTTACCAGCAGATGCAGCCAGCTGCCATGCATGAACATAGAAGTAATGGCACGCTCTAGCGAGAAACCCTCCGCCGGTAGATAGCCTAACTGGAGAATCACCTGCTCAAAGGGTGTCTCACCCGTGGAATATTTCCAAAATAGGCCCACATTTATGCCAATCAGGAGAACGGTAAAAAGGGGCAGGCTGCGGGAAGGATTTATGTCGCGCAGAGGAATCATGCTACATCCCCCTCCTCACGGCTTCCTATCATGAGCCTAAGCACTTGCCCTAGCACGAAACAAAAGTAAAGTACAAAGGGCAATAAGCTTCCCCAGAGGAGGTTCAAAGTCCCAACAAGGCGTTCTAAGGGTAGAATATCTCAGGCTTTACTTATCTAAATCAGAAGCCGGCGCTATCAAACAGCGGTTTGGCTGTACGATTTTGTTATGGAATAGGGGGCGGTGCGTCTAGCGCTCTAAAGCTAGCGGAGAGGCCTTAGAAAATCCATCCGCCGGTAAAGCAGCCGATCCATGGTATAACGTCCGATAACATAGCAGAAATAGGGCGAGTGCCACAGCCGCACATAGTAATGGAGGGGGCTATTAGGGTGGAGATAGAGGCTCCAGTGATACACTTTGCCCGACCACAGTTCCAAGCGCATATCAGCGAAGGTAGGCAGGTCGGCTAGCGAGTCGGGCGAGACAAGGTCGTCCGCATAGAAAGGGCCGCTATAGGCCAGCAGGTAGTCACTGAGTCGCGCCGAATCTAAGGCTTCACCGCTGGCTAGCTGCCAGGGTCCATTTGGGGCTAACCGCTCTAAGCGCCAGCTTTCCTGAGGCTTGCCAAAGTAATCCAACTGAATCGCCCGCAGCTCTACAGCCAAGGCCGCAAAGATTTTATTAGGCTGCCACGCACTAAGGTCCGGCCTATAGCGGGGGGTAAGGTAGCCCTCCAGCCCAGGTAGAAAAACCTCATAGGGCTGGGAACTGCCAGGCCGTAGCATATAGGTCGCCAGCTGATCGGGCGTAGGACCGCCTACATAAAATACCTCCTTTTGACCATCGCGGAAATAAAGGGTTACTTCTACTCGGCGCGAGCGGAGGAATTCAAGCACATTTCGGACAGCGGGGGAAGCTACGGGAGCCCGCGGCATCTGCTGCGCTAGGGTTTGAAGAAGCGAAGTCACTGGCTGCATAAAAGCCTCAAGCGTATCGCCTATCCACCAGCTTCCCCCACGACGCACAAGCCGAAGCGCAAAAAAAGCCGTGTCCTCATGCTTCTCTACTAAGTGAATTTCCACGATATTGGCCGTATCGGGAAACTGAAAGCGGCGCTCTGCCTCCGCCCGACGGGCAGCCAGCCAACCGCCCCACCACACCACCCCCACCCCCACGGCCAGCACGAGTAAAAAGAGTATCAGCGTAATATTTACCCTCATACGCGCTGGCGTCCATACCGCCACCACCGCCAGAAGTAAAACCCAAGTCCCATCAGTCCCATAACGCCCAGCGGCACCGCCAAGTTAATAATCTGAATAAGTAAAGCATGCTGCTGGACGATAGCGGGATTGAGCTTGCGAAGCTGGATGCTCCGGCTGCGTACCTGCGTAAGGGCCACATCCCCAGTAAGGTAATCTATGCAGTTTAGCACGAAAGCCACATTATCTAAAGGCGCGTAGTCGGCGGCACGCCCTTGCACCTCCGCTGGTAGGGCAAATTCGCCATCCGTAATAAGTATAGCTTTTCCTGGCAAGGCCGAAGCAGGCAAAAACTTAGCCGTAGGGGGCTGGGGGGCAAACTTATCCACGGGCGGCTCCCGATCCCGAAAAACCGAGCTGAACCAGCCTTCCGTAAGCACCGCCATAGGCCGAAACCCTTTGCCTTTGAAGACTTCTGGAGGTGGAGGACGCTTTATGGTAAGGTCAATGTCCATGATTTGGGTGCCCTTGATAGAGCGGCTGAGGGGCGAACTAAGAGCCAAAATAGTATGGCGTAGTCCCGGCCGTTCAAGCGTATCCACGCTGCTGGCATAGCGGTAAAGCACCGCATCGATTGTTCGCGTAATGGGATGCGAAGGGAAGATATACACAAGGGGATAGTAGGGCCATCGCTCGGCGCCCCATACTGGCCCATTGTAATGCTCCCGTAGCACCTCTATGAAACCGCAGGAGAGGTCCTGAACCAAGTCATACCCGGGCCGCCAGCCCCACCGAAAGAATAGATCATCCAGATTGAGCTCACGCAGTTGGGTAAGAGCCTTACCTTCGGAGAGATTCAGCCGTTGATGGTCTAGAAGCCAGAGGAGCCGCCCGCCACGCAGAAGGTACTGCTCCAGCTCGTACTTTTCCCGCTCGGTAAAGGCGCTATCTGGGCCCAGGACGAGGACCGCTGCAAAGCCTTCGCCAGAGAAGCGCCAGCGGAGGCTCTCGGGAAGGTAGGCCTTAGCCGGGGCTAGCGATTGCCCTTCGCGTACGCGCACGGGTAAAAGGCGATAAAAGCGGCTCAGCTCCGCCCGTAGCTGGGGCATCGCCTCTAACTTGTACTCCCCATGCCCCTCCAGAATACCCAAAATAGGTGGCTCCTCATATACGACAATTTGCCGAAGGGCGGAGGCAATTTTATATTCTACTTCCTGCTCCGCTTCTAAAAGGTTTAGGCCGCCCGTAGGCCCAAAATGCCCTTTCAAGAGGTCTAGCCAGACCTTTTGCTGGCCAGACTGAACCACCATAATCGGATAGATATACTGCTTGCGTGTCTCGGTCTGCGATACCCGCACATTGATGGGTATAGGTTGGATTCCCTGCGCCTTGAACTGCTGAATCACGTCGCGATGACGCGAAGGATTGACAAAGACGTAATTCAACGGCTTCTGCGCATATATGCGCATCTCGGCCAGCATGGTCTCTATAGCCCGCCGATAGCGCTGTATGGGATAGGGAAAGTCCCCTTCTAAATAGACGGTAATATACACGGCTTGAGGCAGGCGCTGGAGAAGGGTCCGCGTACCAGTAGAGAGCGTGTAGCGCTTATCCGCCGTAAGGTCTAAACGAAAGAAATAGCGCTGGCTAAGGAGCAGCGCCCCGCCCACAAGGCCTAAGAGAATCAGAAAGTCCCGCAGGGCTGGTTTCATGGATGACGGCGAGCTAACTGCAAGCGCGCTAGACCCAGTCCTAACGCAATCACCCCGCCGAAATACACAAGGTCGCGACTATCTAAAACGCCGCGGCTGAGGCTGCGGTAGTGTTCCATGAGGCTGAGCTCGGCAAAAAATACCTGTAAAAGTTGTCCTATAGGCAGCTCGGATATGAATTCTACCCCAATTAGGCCCACAAATCCCCAGAAAAGCCCCCATAGAAAGGCAATAATAGTATGAGCGGTCAGGGTAGAGGCCCATAGGCCTATGGCCGTGAGGGCCGCACCCATTCCAAAAAGGCCGAGGTAAGCCCCCTGAATCGCCCCATGATCCAATCCCCAGCGCGGTTGGGCCAGCCACCCTAAGGACAGGTAAAAGATACCTGTAGGCAGAATCGCAAAGAGGAGAATCACTAAGGCCGCCAAATATTTAGCTAGGAGGATTTCCCAAGCCGTAAGCGGTGCGGTAGCCAGCAGCTCGTATGTACCCGTGCGAAATTCCTCGGCGAAGCTGCGCATAGTCAAAGCCGGCGCCAGAAAAAGTAGGAACCAGGGCGCTATGCTAAAGAAGGCATCCATCTCGGCTATGCCTGTCTGAATCACTCCGCCCGAAAATACCCACACAAACGCCCCCGTGCCCACCAGAAAAATACCCGCTATAAGATAGGCTACCCAAGTGTAAAGAAAAAGACGGACCTCTTTCGCCCAGAGCGCCCACATGGGGGCAAAAATAGAGGGAAGCACAGGATTAAGGGTACCTACTGCGGATACCGCCAGCGTAGTAGGGCTTGATAGAGTATGGTCGACCCAGCTGTGCTCGAAACCACCAATAATCGCCTTTCTCAAAGGGCGTGGTGCGATTCACCAGCACAACTTCGCTAGGGCTGCGCAAATAGGCAGCTGGGAAGGCCGTATCACCCCACCCTGGAAGATCTTGAACCCATTCCACCCGCCAGGCTGTGGTATCTAAGCGGTAAAGAGCCGTACGCCTACGGCTAAGGGGGTACAGAAGCAGGTCATAATAGCGGCGTAAGGATTGGGGCCACCGGCGCAGGGCTTTGTCGGCTTTAGCCGCTACATTACGCCAAGCTATAAGATATAGCCTATCGGGGCTAGGAATAAGTAGAGGGCTATCGCATTTCTCTGCTAGACGGTGGCACTCCCAAGCAGGGGGTGAAGGCGCTGGGCGTAAGTAGCTTCCCCCGCCCTCTGAGCGGGCTATCGCCCAAAGGCACCCGTTAGGAAAGATCCAAAAATCTGTTTCCGCAGTCCGAGGTAAGCTGGGGCGCAGCGCTCAGTGATCGCCATCGCAGCGTCCATCATAGCTCTGCCACAGGCGCACCTGAGCCTTGTAGCCGAGGCTATAAAGGCTTCGTCCCTGGTAGACTGAGAGGTAGATAGCGGTATATGCTGTCCAAACGCGCCACGGCACTCACCCTAGCATACCTACCTCAAACGCACCCCAACAACCCCCCCATGCCCCACAAGCCCCTAGATACCCGCAGAGCTAAACTGCCACCGATGTTTAGGCCCTAAGAAAAAGCAAAGGTACAGGCTGTCCTTCCAAATCAGCCAGCGCAGCTTGCACACGTCACGCCCAAATTGGTAACGCCTGACGCCCTGCTGCTGTCTAAGGTCAGGGGATCGAAATAGCCGCAACTTAGTCTGGGCAAAAGGAAAGTATGAAGGGGCTGTCCGTACAGCCAACCAGTAGTCAGCCTCAAAGTAAGCAATATCTAAATTATTCAGGCCACGTTAGGTGGGTTTGCCCTCACAGGCCAGCTCGCTAGGTCCTAAGACACGCATTTCGGTTACTGAGACCCAGAACTAAGCAATACCCGCTAGAAGCCTCAGCATTCAGACCGAAAGACCAAATAAAGCGGGCCAGGCTACCATGAGCGCCAAGGTGAGAAGAAGCCCAAAAAGAAACGGCAAGCTAGCTCGCACCACCCTCCCCATACTTTTTTGAAAGTAACCCATCGCTACGAAGAGATTTAGGCCTACGGGGGGGGTGAGGTAGCCAATTTCTAGAGCAAGTATGAAGAGCACGCCTAAAAAGATGGGCGAGATAGCTAAGCCCTGAGCCGCAGGTAGAAAGGCAGGCGCAAAAATAAGGATGGCCGAAAGCACATCCATCACCATCCCAGCGATGAGAAGAACCGCTACTACAGCCAGAATAAGCATATGGGCACTAAGGTGAAGGTTCTCTACCCATTCCACGACTCGGAAGGGTAGCTCCGCAAGAAGCAGAAAGTAACTGAGGAGAGAGGCCATCAGAACTATCGCTAGGATGCTTCCCAAGGCTGTAGTGGCTTCAGCTAGGGCGTCCCGCAGCCCCGACCAGCGCAGCGTACGGTAGAGAAGGCCTTCCAGAAGGAAAAGGTAGAGCACAGCTACGCCGGCGGCTTCGGTGATATTGTACAGCCCTGCGTAGATCCCGCCTAATACTACGACGGGCAAGCCAAGGGCAGGCAAGGCCGCCAGCGTAGTACGCAGGGCCGAATTCAGCTGAAACCGCTCGCGCGGTAGGCGATACCAAGCCCCTAATACTACAGCTACCCCTATCAGAATTGCGCCAGCCCATAGCCCAGGGATGACGCTAGCGAGGAAAAGCCGCTCAATATCGGTACGCGTAACAAGCCCATAAACAATCATAGGAATGCTGGGGGGAATTAGGATGCCGAGCGAGCCGCCTACGGCCACACTCCCTAAGGCTAAGGTTTCAGGATAGCCGCGTGCCCGCATGGCGGGGTAGAGAAAGCTGCCGATTGCTACCATTGTTACGGGGGAAGAGCCCGAAATCGCCCCGAAGGCCATGCAGGCTAGCACGGCAGCGACCGCCAAGCCGCCTGGCAGCCATCCAAGCCAGCTTTGCGCCACCTCCACTAGGCGTTGGGCCGTGCGCCCACGCGCCACAAGCACACCCGAAAGAATATACATGGGTATGGCCAGAAGCGCCGGTTTCGTCAAAGTTTCTAGCACATACTTAAGCAGAGCTTCAGGGGGTAGCGGCTCATACGCCGCAAATAGCCCAAAGCTTATCCCGCCCAAAAGCACAAAAAGCGGTACACCCAGAGCAATGAGTACAAGGGCAAAGAGAATCAGGAGAAGGGCTTTCATACAAAGGATTTTCGCTGAAAGCGCTCAGGTAAAAGGCGCCCACGCAGCACCTCCCACCACAAGTAGCTGCCAATAAGATAGCGCAGCGCTGCTATAATAGCGGCTAATACAAAAAAGCTATACACAATCCACAGGGGAAGCCGTAAAACCAGGTCAGTCTCGTTATTCTCGTATAGAAAGCGTACAAAGCCATAGGCGGCCCAGGCTAAATAGCCTAGGAAGCCAGCCGAAACGATTGCGGCCAGCGCGGATAGGAGGGCCTGTCCTTTCGGGCCCAGCCAGTGCCGTACTACTCCCACGGTGATGTGCTCATAGTAGCCGCTAGCCATCTGTAACCCCCAAAAGCTCAGAAGTACAAAGAGGTAAGTAGCTAGGCGATCGGTGCCATAAAAGGGCTCGCGTAAGAGGTAGCGGGAAAAGACACCAGCCAGCACCACCGCACTAATTGCTAGCATGAGGAGTGCGGCTACGGTCTTTTCCACCGTATATAAGCGGTGTTGGAGACGCTGATACGCTTCAAGCAGGCGGCTCACCGCTGACTAGAGCGTTTTTTACGGTATTCGGCTATTTTAGCTTGGATTTGGGCTAATAGGGTTTTTCCCGCCGGGCCTAAGTGTGCCTCAAATTTAGGTCGGGCGGCTTCTACTACCTTTCGAAAAGCCTCCCGCTGCGCCGGCGTGAGACGGTAGATCTGTACATTCCCCTCACTTTCTATGCCCGCTAAAATAGACTGTTCTTCATCCCGCACCAGCTTGCGACCAATTTCCTGAAGCTCTAATCGCCGCTCTCGTACTAATACAGCTTTCTGAAGGTCGGGGGGTAGCTTGTCCAAAACCTTCTTAGAAATTACAATCCCGCCTGGCTGGTACACGTGCTGGCTGAGCGTGTAATACTTAATCTGCCCCAGCCAACCAGAAGATACGCTGAATACAGCGGTCTGATCAAAGCCTTCTACCATGCGATTTTTTAACGCCATAAGTACATCCGGAGTAGGCATAGGCACAGGGGTAGCTCCGAAGGTCTTGTACATTTCTATGTAGAGGGGAGTTTCCTGGGCGCGCATTTTTAGGCCTTTTAGGTCGGCGGGGGTCAGGATAGGGCGAGTAGCACAGCCAAAATTCCGCCAGCCATTCACGCCCCAGAGAACTAAGACTATACCTTTTTCGCTGAGACGCCGATTGAATTCGTCAAAGAGCTGATCCAGCACATAGTCCACCTCACCTTCGCTCTCAAACAGGAAAGGCATTTCTAAGGCTAAAAGCTCAGGCATAGAGAGCCCCTCGGCTAGACCGCCGATAGAGATCACACCCACGTCTAGGAAGCCCATGCGTAGGTTGCGTACCATCTCAACTTCGCCGCCGAGCTGCCCACTAAGAAACTTACGGAAGCTTATCTTACCAGGCCCTGCGGCTGCTTCTACGGCTTTTATGTAGTTATTCAGGGCCTCCTCCCATGGACTATCGTAGGGTATTGTAGAGCCCACACGCAGCTTTACCTGGGCTGAAAGGAGACCCAGCAGCAGCCCTACTCTGAGAAGCCACATATTTCAGTCAAAGAATTCCTTTTCGCGCTCTTGGAGGCGCTGGGCTTTCTTTTTAGCCAAGCGATTTTCCGCAGCATAGTCTGGGTCCGTGCCTGGATCAGCTTCTAGTACTTCCTTGAGAAGGCGGCGGAAAAGCTCCCGATCGCGCACCTTACCATGGGTCGCATACGCCTCGGCATAAAGCACCTTGGTCTCTAGATAGTAGGGGGCTACCGATAGAGACTTTTCAAACATCTCCTTAGACTTATTTACATCCTGCTCACCCGTAATCGCAGGTACGAGGGCATAGTAGCCGCCAAAGAAGCGGTAGCCGCCGCCATGGAAGTAGTCCGGCTGAATCTCCATTATCCGATCCCAATAGAGCCGGATGGTAGGGCGTACTTTCACGCGCTGGGCAAAAGCCGCATTTTTCGCCCACCGAGCAATAGAAGCCGCCGCCCAGTAAAGCACCGGAAGATGTTCAGCTGTGGCTTTCTTGACAATCTCAGCATCTTTAGCTTCACTAGGGAGGCCTACCTGATAAGCTAACTCCGCCCGACATGCGCGGAAGGCTTTATCGTAAAGCTCTAATTTCTTACTCTTTTCCTCCGTTTGCTCTGCTATTAGGTAGTAAAGCCGGGCTAGGCGCATGACTTTTTCTGGCTGATGGGGATTTTCCTGTAAAGCAGCTTCCAAGACAGGGATAAGCTGCTGGGCTTTTTCCGGGTTGTCCCGCTCACGCCACAAGGCTTCAGGGTCTTCCTGCGCTAGCAGAGCGCTGGTCAGCAGTCCTAAAAATACGCGGCGCATGCTGCAAAGTAAGCAAAAAGGATTATGCGCCTTGAATTTTGAGGCTAAGGTCTAAGGCGGGTGCTGAGTGCGTCAGGGCCCCAGCCGAGATATACCGAGCGCCCGCTTCCGCATACGCGCGCGCCGCCTCCAGCGTAATTCCGCCTGACACTTCTACAGGCAATCGCCCGCCGATATAATCCACGGCCCGCCGCACCTGCTCAGGCGAAAAATTATCCAGCAAAAGCCGGTCTATCTCAGCCGCGTAAGCCAGGGCTGCGTGAATTTCCCGCAGGTTTCGCACTTCTACTACAATCGGCGCCTTAAGGTTATGCTGAGCCCGATAATGCAGCACCGCCTCAATAGCGGGGGCTACGCCCCCGACTAAGTCTATGTGATTATCTTTTATAAGAAACTGGTCATAAAGACCAAACCGGTGATTGGTGCCTCCCCCTAACCGTACGGCCCATTTCTCTAAGGCGCGCCAAAGGGGTGTAGTTTTTCGGGTGTCCAATACCTCACAGCCAGTACCCGCTAGGGCTTCTACGTACTGGCGCGTCAGCGTCGCTATGCCGCTCAAACGCTGCAGGAGATTGAGTACGAGCCGCTCCCCAATAAGGAGACTGTATGCATTTCCATACACCTCAAACGCTAGCCCACCCTCTTCCGCTAGCGCACCATCGTCTAGGTGTGCCAAAAACTCAACACTTGTGTCAATCATTTTATACACCTTCGCCGCTAGCCGAATCCCAGCCAATACACCTGTCTTTTTTACAATACACCGTCCTACGGCGGCGCGTTGGGAGGCATTTATGGCACGGCTCGTGATATCACCCGCCCCGACATCTTCGGCTAAAGCTGCCCGCAGAAGACTATCCAGATCCATGGAGGTCAAAATAAAAAAGAGCCTGCGACGCTTTTCAGCGTCGCGGCCTCACACACTATGCGAGCGTTCCCCTTAGTCTTCCACCGCCTCAAACCGAAGCTGTTCTATCTGATAGCGGCCATTACGAAGGCGCGTAAAAAAGCTCACATCCCATCGGCCATATAGGCTGATGTAAGAACCGATACCATAGAGCATCTGGTCCGAACGCCCTTTATGAAGTAGAGTAAATGTGCGTGGGGGGTGCCTTTGAAAAAACTCCCTCAATACGAAATGGGCCTGGACGTCGGAGTAAAGCCGGGCTGTACCCTGTATATAGATCTCCACCTGAGGCGCAAAATAGCGGGCTACTTGGGCGGCATCGCCTCGACGCAGCCCTTCTTCTACAGCTGCCAGCGTCCGCTCCGCACCCTGTAGAAAGAGGCTACACCCTAGCCAAAGCACCCCTACCCACACGCAGGTAGTTACTTGCACAGATCGTGCCAAATTATTGGGCGCCGTTACTTTTGCGGTATGCTATCGGCGACGCAGCTAGAGGCACTGAGGGCCCAAATTCGGCGGGGAGGAGGAGAAAAAGCCCATGCTCGACAGGCGGCCCAAGGTAAGTGGTCGGCGCGCCAACGCATCCACTACCTCTTGGACAACCCCGACGAAGCCGTAGAAATAGGCCTTCTAGCAGGTTATGAGCTTTACGAGGAGGCTTGCCCCGCCGGCGGCGTGATCGTGGTAATCGGCAAAGTCCAAGGAATACCCTGCGTCATCGTAGCCAACGACGCCACCGTAAAGGCTGGCGCCTGGTTCCCTATAACCGCCAAGAAAAACCTGCGCGCCCAAGAAATAGCCATGCAAAACCGCATTCCTATCATCTACCTTGTGGATAGCGCAGGCGTCTTCTTACCCATGCAGGATGAGGTTTTTCCCGATAAGGAGCACTTCGGACGAATCTTTCGCAATAACGCCGTGATGAGTGCGATGGGTATCCCGCAGTATGCGGCGATTATGGGGCCGTGCGTAGCGGGCGGTGCCTACCTTCCCATTATGAGCGATGAAGCGATCATCGTGGAGCGGACGGGGTCGGTGTTTTTAGCTGGACCCTATCTAGTAAAAGCGGCTATTGGTGAAGTGGTAGATACGGAAACCTTGGGCGGCGCACGCACCCATACGCAAATCTCAGGCGTGGCGGATTACCGCGCCCAAAACGACCAAGAAGCGTTAGATATCCTCAAACGCCTTTTAGCTCAGACGCAGCGGCGCTCTACTTTCGCTTGGCAGCGCGCCACGCCGCGCCCGCCCCGCATACCTCCCACGGAAATCCCCAACCTCCTTCCCTCTGACCCTACCCAACCTTACGATATGTACAAAATTCTGGATGCTCTGCTTGATGCCGACTCTTTTACCGAATACAAAGCCGAGTATGGGCGTACTCTCATTACTGGCTATGGCCGTATTGAAGGCTGGCCCATAGGTATCGTAGCTAATCAGCGCTCCGTGGTCCGCTCTGGAAGAGGTGAAATGCAATTCGGCGGCGTAATCTACTCCGACTCAGCCGACAAAGCTGCCCGATTTATCCTGAATTGCAACCAGAAGCAAATCCCCATCCTTTTTCTCCAGGATGTGACGGGCTTTATGGTAGGCACTCGGGCGGAGCATGGCGGCATCATCAAGGATGGAGCTAAACTAGTAAATGTAGTGGCTAATAGCGTCGTGCCTAAATATACGGTAATCGTGGGCAACTCCTATGGGGCAGGCAATTATGCGATGTGTGGGCGGGCATACGATCCGCGTCTGATAGTAGCCTGGCCTACCGCCCGAATCGCAGTCATGGGGGGCACGCAAGCCGCCCAGACCCTCCTCCAAACCTATAAGAAAGACCAGAATCTCAGTCCCGAGGAGGAAGCGCACCTACTGAAGCAAATTCGCGAAAAGTACGAGCGGCAGATGAGCCCCCTCTATGCCGCCGCCCGCTTGTGGGTGGATGAGGTAATTCATCCGCACGAAACCCGCCACTACCTTTCCCAGCTTATAGAGGCTGCCCAGTGGGGCTACGAACCCCAGCCCTTCCCCGTAGGAGTGATTCAGACCTAAAGCCTTCTAAGGGCCCTAAGTTATCAAAACAGCTTTTGGGAAAATTTCCCCAAAGACTGTAAGGCGATTAGTAGAGCTGATACCTCTGCGCCTAAGCGCCAAGAGCATCTACTGGCCTAAGGAGCACGCTTTCTCTTAGGGAAACGACTTTTTTAGCCTGCTTAAAGGCCCCCAGTCGCCTCCGCCAAGGATAAAGCCAAAAGTTTTACTTTTGAAGCTCATGCGATGGCTAGTAATAGGTCTACTCGCGGGTAGCGGCGAGCTACGAGAGTGCGCTAAGCAAGATACCTCCCAAAGGCCCGAACTTTACCTCCATATAGCGCGCACGGGCTGCTATGGTAGATGCCCTATAGACGAAGTAGAGCTTTTGCCTTCGGGAGAAGTGCGCTACCATGGCAGGCGGTTTGTACCGCAAATAGGCACCTACCGCCGCCGCCTTACCCCAAAAGAGAGGGAGGAAGTGCAGCGGCTTTTTCTTCAATCCCAATTCAACCAGTACGCCGAAGTATACGACAACCCCAACATAAGTGACCTACCCTCTACCATTCTTACTTATAAGTGGGAGGGCAAGGAGAGAAAAATAGTCTGCCGGGTAAATTGCCCTCCTGAATTGCCCAATAAGATAGAAAAAATACGAAAGCTACTTGCCGAGAGCGGTGAATTTGTGCGTGAAAATTCATCAGAAAATGATACGTCTGCGGAGGATTGACCTGCTGGTCTGGCTTTGGATTGGACTGATGGGGGGCTGCAGCCTCTTTCGGGATCCCCGGGCTAACTGTAATCATCCTAAGCATGAAGAATATGTCCGTGAGCAGCACAAAAAAGCTTTACTAGAGGGGAGTTCAAAGGGCGTCCGCCGAATGAGTCAGGCGCAGAGCCGCGCAAGCGCCCGTTCTAAACCTAAGCCAGCCCAAAGCTGTCCCAATCCTTGACGCGCTTTGCGGTCTGCGGCGCGCTGCTACTTTTTGCCCAATCGCCTTTAGCCCATCTCAAACAGCTAGTAGAAGAGGCCGAAAATGCCCCCGAATCGCAGGTAGAGTCTAAGGCCCAAGCGGCCCTGAGCTACTTTAGGAATTATTTCTCTTCTTCAATTGCGGATTCGCTGGTGGCCCTTTATGTGGGCCAGGCGCTTGATCTATTGGGCTACGGGGCAGCCTACCGAGGTCAATTTGACTCGGCGCTCTTTTGGAGCGACTCAGCCTATCGCCTACTTAATCGTTTCGGCCATTTTGAAAAGGCAGCCGAAGTCAAGGAAAACATCGCTTACTATTACCATCAGAAAGGTCTGATACCGCAAGCTATTGCGGCGCATCAGGCCGTCATTCAAATGGGGCGTAGGCGGGGATTGGGACGCCTCCTCTTCTACGCCCTCAATAACCTAGGCGCACTTTTTGCCGAAATCGGCCTTTTAGACACGGCCGCCGCTTTCTATAAGGAGGCGCTTTTTTTAGCCGACTCCGTAGGGAATCCCCCCCTCAAAATGTACACCCTCCATAATCTGGCCTCGCTCTACGAAAGCCAAGAGCTGTGGGATTATGCGCTGCACTATGCGCACGAAAGCCGCAAGTTAGCGCAAAATACAACCGACTCCTCTACGTTAGCGAATATTCTTTCGCTTCTGGGCTACCTTTATCGAAAAAAGCAGCGTATAGACTCAGCCATCATTTATTACCGAGGGGCCTATGAGACAGCCCGCCGGGCGGGTACTTTAGCCGTACAGGCTGCCGTTGCCAGCAGCTTAGGGGCGACCTACCTTAGCTGCGGGCAATGGGATAGTGCATATGCCTACCTGCACCGAGCTAGCCAACTGCGTGAAAGGCTCAGTCCCGTCGAACGCTTCAAGGCCTACACAGGGCTCCTGAATTTCTTCCTTCTGCGCCTAGAAAGCCTTCCACCCTCCCAAAAAGCTTCTTATGCGGCCCAAGCCCTAGCCTGGCAGCAAAAAGCTGGCCACTTACTAAGAAATAGCTCTATCTACGACTTAGAAGCGCTCATGGATTTCCATCTAAATAGCCAGCGCCTATTTAAGACCTTGGGCCGTTATGCCGAAGCCTACAGCCATCACCAGCAGTACATACTCTACCGCGATAGTCTGCGCAATCTCAAAAACCAGCGCAAGGCTTTGGAGGCTCGCTACCAGTACGAATGGTTTCAGCACGAGCGCAGCCTTCGGGAAGCCATGCTGCGGCAGCAAATAGCCGCCGAAGAGCGACAAAAACGCCAGCAGTTGTGGATAGGCTTTTTAGGGTTTATTGCTTTAGGGCTTGTTACCACCGCTGGCGTACTCTGGCGGCTCAATCGCCGAATTCGGGCCCAACGGGATCTTATCTCGGAGCAAAAGGCAGCACTCCAGAACTCTTATCAGATTATTGCGCAGCAACACGAGGAGATTCAGCAGAGTCTGCGTTATGCTCGCCGCATTCAGAATGCCCTTCTTTCAGGGGAAGAGAAAACCTTCCCCTTGCCGAATGCGCTGTGGTATCAGCCACAAGGCATAGTCAGCGGCGACTTTTACTGGACTCAGTCCATTCAGTCAGGCCTTTACTTAGGCGTACTGGGCGATTGCACAGGCCATGGGGTGCCCGGCGGTTTCATGACCGTCTTAGCCATAAGCCTTCTGGAACAGGCCCTCAAAACCGAGGGTAGGCTCTCCCTGCCCGCCCTTGCAGAATTCTTACACGAAAACTTTTTAGCCCTTCTCCACACAGAGGAAGCGCAGGGCGTGCGTGATGGGATGGAAGGCACTTTTTTCTGGTTAAGCTTGACTGAAGGGAAGGGCGAAATCCTGACAGCGGGTAGTTATGCTTGGTGGATAGACCGTCAGGGACGCGTGGAAGAGATACCGCCCTTAGGACCAAGCATAGGCCTGCGCCGTGGCCTAGGAGAGGTTTTATGGAAGCCTCAATCTTTCACCTTAGCGGAGAAAAGTCGACTTGTTCTAGCCACGGACGGCCTTACAGACCAGCTCAATCCAGCGGGCAAGCGGTGGGGCCGTCGGACTTGGCGAACGCTTTTAGAGGAAACAGCGGCCTATTCACCGGCTGAAGCCCTTCGTATCCTTCAGCAGCGCTGGGAAGCCTACCGAGCCCAAGTAGCTCCCGTAGATGACCTTACGGTGTGGCTAATAGACTTTCCTCAGATAGCTTCCACATAATTGAGTAGCTCAGCGATTTGAGGCTCTAGGGGCAAGCGCCCATCATTCAGTATGAGAAAGTCGGCGTAGGGTATTTTGCGCCATTCGGGCCATTGAGCGGTAAGGCGCTGCCAGCATTCGGCTTCCGATAGCCCATCGCGCGTTTGAAGCCGGCGCAGGCGCACATAGAGCGGCGCATACACCACTACTAGCACATCTACTTGACGCCAAGCTTGGGTTTCTACGGTAATAGCGGCTTCTTTGAAGACGACCGAATGCCCCTCGCCCGCACGGACAGCTACCCATCGGGCAAAATCCTCAAAAGTAGCTGGATGTACTATAGCATTGAGGGCCTGACGAAGCAAAGGATTATGAAATATCTGCTCTGCTATAAAGCTTCTATTCAATGAACCTTCCTGAGTATAAGCTTTTTCGCCAAAAATTGCTACTACCTTCTGGCGGATATCTGCTGAGGTTTCCATGAGACGGCGTGCAGCCTGGTCAGCCACATAAACTGGATACCCCTTAGCGGCTATCTGGTGAAGCACATAGGTTTTGCCGCATCCTATTCCCCCTGTAATACCTACGATCCGCACCTCAGGGAAGGCGGGTAAAGCTTAGCTTGGAAGGAACCATTTCCACCTGATAAATGAAAGGGGGATAGCGGCGTAGCTCGGGATACACAAATGAGTCGTTTGGAAGCACTTTACGCATATTTACCACAACCTCAAAGTCTTCTGGTTTCCACTTGCGAAGGTAGGGCTGAGGCAGCCAGAAGCGCACCTCTATGCGATTGGGAGTTAGGTTTATGGGCGTATTTTCTGCCCCTTCTAGGCGTGGGGTAACCGTTACCGTAGCGAATACAAAGGGGGCTACTTCGGCCTCTACCCAGAGCGTCTCAGGATACACGCCCCACTGCGGGGGAAGGGGGATAGGGTATCGGTGACGGCCCTCGCGTGCTACGCAGGTGTATTCCCAGGGGGGCAAGGTGTCCTTCTCCCATACCCATACTGTATCCTTTGCCCATACCACAGATCCGACGAAGTCCATGCCTTCGGGATGGATCCAGCGTATAAGCGGTCGGTAAGTGAGCTGTTTGAGGCGGTGGCAGGGCATGCGCTGGTAAAACTCAGCTAGGTTCCAGCGCAGAAGAAGCGAGCCCACCCGCTCAGGTGGCGCTATACAAAGCCGAATAGGGGAGATCGTGTCATAGCGCCGCGCCAAAAGAAGCTCATACCCACTCCCTTTTGCTTCTACCTCTACATATTCAGGAAGCTCTTCTAGCGGACGCGGGCTAAGCGTCACACGATAAGTGACCACATACGTAGCGTCCAATTTCACTAGAAACCATAGCGCCACTGCACCGCCTAAAGCCCCGCTAAGTAGCCATAGTGCTCTCATCGTTCATTGGGCGGCTGGGCGTAAGCACGAATAGCGCCCCGCTCCACCCGTAGCTTTACGTTCTTATCCACCTCTAAGAGTAAAGTATCCCCTTCCACTGCTACGATTTCACCATAAATCCCTGAGTTCGTTACCACTTTGTCGCCCTTTTTTAGGGAATTGCGAAACTCTTGCTCACGTTTCTGCTGCCGTCGCTGAGGTAGGATGATAAAAAAGTAGAATACTGCTATTATAGCGACTAAAAAAATGAGTTGGAAGAGAAAGGCGTTTGGCGGCGTGGTGCTCTGAAGCCACATCATCGCTTGGCACTGGAGATAACCTCACCCCGAAACCGCAGAAGGTGGGTGGGCGGATCGGTGTTAGCATATACGGTAACGGTTTTGAGCTGCATGCCCGAGCGCCCACGAGAGTCAAATACTACTTCCACGAAACCCTCCCCGCTAGGAGGGATAGGCTCCTTAGTCCAGGCAGGCACGGTACAGCCACAGGAGGGCTTGACGTCGGTAATTACAAGCGGTACCGTACCGGGGTTAGTGACGCGAAAGCGGTATCTTACCATCTCGCCTTCTCGGATCGTACCGAAGTCATGCTCCATCTTATCAAATCGGATTTTAGCGAGGGCCGAAGGGGAGGCTTTGGATGTGGCGCCGGAGGTACCTTGCATAGCTGGATTGGGTGCTGTAGCCGGCACCGCCCCTATAGCGCCTAACCCACTCGTATCTTGAGGCGCTACCGTAGCCGTAGGAGCCGACCCAGAACCTTCTTTTTGTACAGGACTACAGGCTAACCAGAGGAGAAGCCCGAGACTAATTCCTAGGCCGACCCGCATAAGTCAGGCAAAGGTAAAGAAATAGCGCTATCCCGTAGTACTGCGCATCTCGCCCAAAAGGCCTTCTATTTCCAAGAGAAGCTGCTCAGCTTTTTTATACTCGTCGGGTCGGAGACCGCTTTCCATGAAGGCCTTTTGGCGGGCTTCTTCATAGGTAGAGGGGGGGGGTTCGCCCGTAAAGCCTTTCTTGAGGGCTTGCCAATACTCAGCGAGTTTTTTGCGCAGGCGGCGGCGGGTATTCACCCCGCTGTCCGGCGCTATGAGAATGCCTACCAGCGTACCCACAGCTACCCCCGCCAAAAAAGCCCAGAAAGCCCCGCTACTACGGCTCTCGTTCATGTGGGCAAATGTACAACAAATGTAGGCCAGCCTTCTGCTTTAAGGCGCTGCCGTAGCTGCTCAGCCTCATGCCGGCTGGGAAAACTGCCCACAAGAACCCTATAAAGCGGCCGCCCGCGTAACCAAAGCCGCCAGATAAATACCTTTTGCCGTACCTCTCGCTGAAGGTTAAGCGCCAGCAGGCGCGCATTATGCGCTTCAGTAAAAGCCCCTACTTGTACCGCATAGGGCAAGGGTTGAACCCGCTTGCCTTCTAAATCGCAAAAAGGGGCTTCAAACACAGTCTCATCGGCAGGCGGGAATTGGACCACCTCCAAATGCACCCGCCCCACGCCAAGTCGAATAAGACCTATTGCGCGCGCTGCGCCTTCAGAAAGGTCTAGGATTCGCCCACGCCGATGCGGCCCGCGGTCATTGATGCGCACTACTACTGAGCGTCCCGTAGACTTGCAGGTAACCCGTACGTAGGTGCCAAAAGGCAGGCGCCGATGCGCCGCCGTAAGACTATCCCGATGGTAAATTTCGCCAGAGGCCGTTCGCCGGCCATGAAACTCAGCCCCATAATAGGAGGCCTCCCCCTCCTCTATCAGTCCAGCCTGCCCCCACCCACCCCCTACAATCAGCCCCAGACTCAACGCCCACCGCATACCCCCAAAATACAAAACCGGCCCTTAGGCCCACAGGGAACTTTTTCTGAGGATTTTAGTGTTTCTATCTCCCAGTATGCGCAACATAGTTGCAAAAGTAAGCTTGCTCGTGGCAGGGCTTGTATGGGCCCAAGCCGGCACTTCGCTTCCAGCCCAGGAAGCCTATAAACGCTGGAAAGAAAATCCTGAAGGTATAATTCTCCTGGATGTACGCACGCCGCAGGAGTACCAGAGCGGCCATCTGCGCGGCGCCCAGAATATGAACCTGTATGCGGACTTCGCTAAGGCCATCCAACAGCTTCCTAAGGATAAGCTCTATTTCCTTTACTGCGCTTCTGGCCGCCGAAGCGCTCAAGCCACGGAAATCATGCGCCAGCAGGGTTTCAAAGCCTACAATATAGGCGGCTATGATAGCGCCGCCCAAGCCGGCTTTCCTACCGAATAAAACCTAAAACCGTATATCCTATGCGTATCACGGGTGCAGAAGCAATGGAGAAGTATCGGGCTCGGCCCGATAAAGTAGTCCTACTGGATGTGCGCACGCCAGCTGAGTATCGGCAGTTGCGCCTCAAGGAATCCCAGAATTTAGACTTCTACAATGGCTTTGAGCGTCAGGTAGATCGGCTGGACAAAACTAAGATCTACATCCTGTACTGCGCTTCTGGTGGCCGCAGTCAAGCCGCTGTGAGCTTCCTCCGCCAGAAAGGCTTTGAGGCGTATAACGCTGGAGGGATCGCCGAGCTTATTCAAGCGGGCTTTGCGTATGAGCGTAGCTAATCCAGTTCGCCTATGCTAGTCAAGCAGTTTTATGACGAGCCTCTGGCTCAGTATGGGTATGCGATTGTGAGCGCCGGGGAGATGGCCGTTATCGACCCCGGCCGCGACGAAAGGCCGTACTTAGAGCTGGCTCAGGCAGTAGGGGCCCGGATTGTAGCCTCCTGTCTTACCCATCCTCATGCGGACTTTGTAAGTAGCTACTGGGCTATTGCCCGCAAAACGGGGGCCACCGTGTATGCGAGCGAACTTATCGGTCTGCAGGTTCCCTATGTGGGGCTTAAGGATGGGGATGAAATCCCTGTAGGCCGGGCGCGGCTCAAGGCCTATCTAACTCCAGGCCACTCCCCTGATAGTATCACATATGTGCTATACGATGAGGAGGGGCGGGAGTATGCCGCCTTTACGGGCGATTGGCTTTTTATTGGAGATGTAGGCCGGGCCGACCTGCGCGCTAAGGCGGGGAATATTCAGCGTGAGCGTGAGGCCCAGGCACGCGACATGTACCACAGCTTGCGGCGCCTCTTTGCCTTTCTTAAGGACACTACTTTAGTCTATCCAGCCCACGGCGCTGGTACGCTGTGTGGAAAAGCCCTCAAGCAATTCAACGCCAGCACTATCGGCGTAGAACGCCTGGACAACTGGGCCGTAGTTTTAGCCCACACAGTCGATGAGGCGGCCTTCGTAGAGGCGCTCGTAACGGGACAGCCCCATATTCCCAAGTATTTTCCAAATAGCGTAGAGGTGAACCGACGCGGGCCTACAGGCTATGAGGAAGCCCTTCAAACGATTGCTAAGCTCGGTCCTCTTACCGCCGAGCGGGCTAAGGGCCTCAATCGGTCAGCTCTCCTTATAGATGCGCGTCCAGCTAGCCTTTTCCGGGCTGGTCACCTAAAAGGTGCTATCAACATCCCTCTAGGCAAAAGCTTCAATACCTGGCTGGGCACCATCGTAGATCCACGCGAGCCGTATTATCTCATCGTAAGTTCAGAACCTGCTTATGAAATGGCGATCGATCAGATCCTTGCAATTGGGTATGAGGCCAATCTTCAGGGCGTTTTTGTAGGCCTGGAGTATAGCGAGGAGACAGGGCCTGAGCTTTTCCCTCAAGTGGAAAGCCTAAGAAGCGATGGACAGTCCTATACGGTGCTGGACGTACGGGGGGCAGACGAGGCCGTAGGTGGGCCCAGTATCAGGGGAGCCCTTCAGATTCCTTTAGACGAGCTGAGAGAGCGGCTAAGTGAGATACCGCGCACGCGCCCGATAATCGTACACTGCGCCGGCGGCTACCGTTCGGCTATTGGAAGCAGTCTCCTTTTGGGGGCCGGCTTCCAACCCGTATATGATGCGGGTGAGGCTATTCAGCGACTCTTAGGCTAGCGCCCACGCATCGGCCCAAGCGGGGCCCGCTGAATAGGGGGGCGATTACCACCGCTGCGATTATAGGTGCAGAATTCCTCGGCTTCATAATACATCCCTTCATGGCTGGTAACTACCCGCATGCGAAGGATTAGTCGCCCCCCTTCCAGCTTGCCTGTGCCTTCTATATCGCTCATAGCTCCTGCCTGACGCGGAAGGCGAAATTCGGAATTAGAGACCACCTCACCCCGCAGCTCTTCTTCTGCATCAGCGGAAATTGAAGTCGCTTCATTTTCCGCTCGGCTACGGTACTTGATCTTGATGAGGATACCACGCGCATTTTGGGGATCGGCGGAAATGGTGAGGGTGCTATTCCGAGTGGTGGCTGCCTCAGAAGCATCACTTTGAGAAATCGTGTTACTTTTGATAACCTTTACTTGGCAGGTTCCTGCTTGCTGCCAATTGCCTAAGAAGGCGCTACGCATATCCTGGCCCCAGGTGCTTCCTACGATTAGCCCCCCGGCCAATCCTATACAGACTAAGCGCATATAACAAAAGTATGGCTTTCCTTCAGAGCGCCAAATGCAGCTTGCGTATAGCAATCCGAGAGATCACTCAGGGAAGAAAGCTAGGGCCAGTTTAGCTATCGGAAGGCTTTTGAAGCAGGTAACCCGGCCTCTGTACAGAAATATTGTAGGAGATCTGGCCAGAGGCGCACAAAAGGTGTAAGGGGAATGATAGGAAGAAAGGGAAGCCCCACCCGATACCAAAGCGCAGGCCGAAGAAGGTAGTGGCGCTCTGCTTTCAGGCTCAACCCTACCCGCCTCACCGCCCGTAGGAACTTTGGCACAGAAAGTTTTATAGCCCTTAGGCGGAATACCTCTGAATTTTCCTGAGAGGTCTCCGCCCCAAGAAGCTGGCTAAAAATTTTATCTGGAAGGAGGTGGAGGTAGGGTACTTTCCCCCATGGGCTGCGGCTGAGGTGCTGATGCCCACCGAAGGGCGAGGGATAAGGCGGAAAAACCACTAAGAGAAAGCCCCCGGGCTGCAGAAGGCTTTTTATCCTGCGTAGCGCCAATTCGGTATCTTCTAAATGTTCTATCACATCCCGCAGGATAGCCAAGTGAAAGTAGCCTTGCCAACCCGAAGGTATCTCTTGGCGTAGGATGTCATGGTACGCAAGCCTAAGGGGGAGTTGGAGGGCTCGGGCTACGGTTTCGCCAGCTTCCAAGCGCAGCCGTTCAATATCCGTACCTACGGCTTCCGAGGCCCCGCCAAAAGGAAGGCTGCTAAAACCCCAGCTTCGGCACAGCCCACCTCTATCACCCGCATCCCTGGCTGAAAAGCCTCCTGAGCAACCAGAAAAGGCCGCAGGTGAAACCACCCTATAGAAAACTGGTGCCACCAGTACCGCTTGAGGTAAGGATTGAGATGAGGCTGCGTTTGGAGCACCGCGTGAAGTCGTTCCACCTCAGGGGATTTAGCCGCTAAACGCCTCAAGCTAGTCACAGGTCCAAGGTCTTTATGCACTGGTGGAAGCCCTTTAGGTACTCGTAGCTTTTCCCTGCTTGTTGAAGGCATTTACAGAATCCATTGGCGGCAGGGTGGATTTGACGGCTTTCTGGCCTCATGAGGGGCAAGGAAGGGGCATAGGCCGAAGGGGCTTACCCCAGAAGCGACTCGCCAAGGCTACAAAGCGGGGATTGGGGTCGGATAGCCATAGGGTCAAAGAGCCCTTTTGCTCAGACTCAGCGAGCGTGCTGTAGATGGCTTCCGCTAAGAGGCGCGCCGTGCTGATTATTTTCACAACCTGGCCGCGCGCTAGGTAGTAGCGGCGAATAAGCGGGACTAAGAGGGGATAGTGCGTACAGGCTAAAACCAGCGTCCGCACTTCCCCTAGCTCTGTCAGATAGGTGCGCAGCGCAGCACGGGTAGCAGGGTGCTTAATCCATCCCTCCTCAATTAGCGGCACCAGGAGAGGGGTAGCCAGTTCTTTTACCGTATAGCCCATTTGGCTTAGAGCTCTGCCGTAAAGGTGCGAACGAATGGTAGTGTAAGTACCAATGACCCCCACAGGTTCGGGCAGGCGGTGCGCGCGAAAGTAGGCTAGCGTGGGCTGGATAGCATCCCAAACGGGGAGGCCGGCCGCTACTTCCTGGGCTACATCCACCGCTACCGCTGAGGCTGTATTACAGGCTATTCCGATCCCTTCCGCGCCAGCGGCTATAAGGAAACGCACAATTTCGCGTACGTACCCCCGCAGTTGAGCAGGGGATTTATCGCCATAGGGCAGGTGGGCTGTATCGCCGTAGTAGAGCAAATCCACACTGGGTCGGCGCATCCACACCCAGCGCGCCGTAATAAGCCCGCCTAAGCCCGAGTCAAATAAGCCGATGCGCCTCATCGGCGCGGTAAGCCCGGGCCTGGGGTAGCCCCAGTACTTGGCAGGGCCCTCAGCGTATCGCCCGAAGGACGCTGAATCCGCGTTGTATCTATCCCCAAACGCCGCAGAAGCCGCTCCGTAACATCATCCGCCTTAGGCCCGTGAAGAATAAAAGCCACACCCGTAGCGTTGGAGTTATTCAGAATGTAGTCATAACCCTCCGCCACAGCCAATTCCGTTATAGCCTTTTGAAGCTTTTCTATAATCGGTTGGAGAAGCTCCGCTTTTTTCTTGAGGTAGCTTTGCTCAGACTCTTCTTGGAAGCGCTTGATTTCTTCATCCAGCTTCATGATTTCCTTGCGTCTCTCTTCCTCTTGGGCAGCGGTCAGCTTGCCCTGCTGCTTGAGTTCGGTATATTCCTCTACTTTAGTTTGAAGGTAGCTCTGCTTGATGTTGAGCTGCTCAATTACTTTGCGCTCATAGCTACGCAGTTGCTGCTCTACCTGCTGGGCTTCGGGCATGTAGCTAAGCACAAGTTCTAAGTTCGTATAGCCTATACGGAGCGGTTTAGGCGTAGGCTGAGCCGGCGAAACGGAAGGTTGGCTACAGGAGAGGAGGATAGCAATGCCGGCTAGGCGTAGGCGTATCGGCCACATCAGCCAAAGGTAGGAATTTCTCAGCGTGCGCCAAGCTTATTAGCCACGGCTTCGGTGACGTCATAGGCCGCTTCTCCATATAGCAGCACACCTCCTACACTGCGATCCAGAATGATAGAGAAGCGACGCTCCTGAGCTACGGCTTGAATAGCCTGTTGGAGACGATCCAAAATGGGCTTCATTTTTTCCTCGCGCTGCTTGAAGAGGTCGCCGTTTGGGCCGAAGCGCCGACGCTGAAGCTCACGGACCTTACGCTCTTCGGCCTCTATCTCTTCCTGCTTGCGGCGCTTCATTTCGGGCGACATAAGTGGCTCTTGCTCACGATACTGCTGGAAAAGCTGCTCCACCCGCGCATACTGCTCCTCAATTTCTTTCTGCCACTGCTGTGTAAGCCGCTCAATCTCCTGTTCAGCGGCTTTATACTCAGGCAGTTTTTCTAAAATAGCCTGGCTATCTACGAAGCCCACTTTCTGCGCCAAAAGCCCTCCCGTAAAGAGGAGGACGAGTCCTAAACCTATGCACTTTTTCATAGCTGCTGACCTATCATGAAGTGAAAGCGTCCGCCGCCTAAAGGAAAGCCATTTGGATCGCGCGCATCGTCTATGCCGTAGCCGTAGTCTACCCCCAGCAGGCCAAACATGGGCAGAAATATCCGAGCACCTACGCCAAAAGAGCGGCGTAGCTGGAGCGGATTGACCACCCGTAGGTTCCCCCAAGCATTACCCCCTTCAGCAAAAATGTGTACCCATAGCGTAGCGGCCGGGTTGAGGGAGATAGGCTGGCGCAGCTCCAAAGTAAATTTAGTGAAGGCCAAAGACCCATTCGCTGGGCCAATAAAAGGCGAAGCATACCCGCGCAGGGCAATGATTTCTCGGCCATCAATACTAAAGCCTTGAATCCCGTCCCCCCCGAGGAAAAAGCGCTCAAAAGGGGAGAAAGGCAATTGGGGATTATAGCGGCCTAGCAGACCGAGGCGAAAGCGTGGGGCTAGCACCATGTTGCCTACCACCCGCACAAAGAACTGCGCATCCATGCGCCATTTATGGAACTCAAGGAGGCGCAGGGCATCGCGCTGGGGCACATAACCGCTGCGCAGGATATAGGACCATGGTGGCGTAGCCTCCACCGAGAGAATAACCGAAGAACCCGAGCGCGGGTAAATGGGCGCATCTATACTCGTGCGCTCTATCGCTTGCCGAAGGGCGAAGATATTGACATACGCTTGACCTCGATCGCCAAGAAGGGTGAAGGCGTTCCGGGCAGTGTAGTAGCGGTAAGCCACCGTAAGGTAGCTTCGGAAGAAGTCATCCGGAAAGCGCAGCCGCCGCCCCAAATCCATGGATAATCCCAGAATGGAGAGGTGAAAGTCCGATAGGATGCCCGTTTGAACCGAGTAGTAGGCCGAAACCCCGAAGGAATTGGGCTTGCGCCCGCCAAACCAGGGGTCTAAGAAGTTGATGGCGTAGTTTTGGAAGTTGCGGCCATTTAGCTGGACCTGGAGGCCGAGCTGCTGCCCATCGCCGGTAGGTAGGGGACGCCAGGCCCGCTTGTAGGGAATTCGGCTGAAGGAGAAATTATTGAAGCGCAGGCCGAGAGTAAGGATAAGCCCGCCGCCGATTACATTCCCATAAGCATCCCGGATGCGTCCGCCCCAGCCGCCCTGTAGGAAGACTTGGTCCGAAGGCCGCTCTTCTAAGACGTATTTGAGGTCCACCACACCCTCACTGGGGTCTGGCAGGGGAAGGATTTGGGTCTTTTCTTGATCAAAGTAGCCTAAGGCTAAAAGCTCGCGCTGGGAGCGGATAAGGGCACTGCGACTGAATTTATCGCCCGGCAGGGTGCGCACCTCCCGCAGAATCACCCGATCGCGCGTGCGGTCATTCCCTTCTGTAAGGAGCCGTCGAATCGTAGCCTGCGGCCCCTCAAAAATCCGAATCACTACATCCACCGAGTCCTCCCCTGCGATGCGCTCTACTGGCTCAGCCCGAAAGAAAAGATACCCGTCATCCAAGTAGAGCGAAGCGACATCATTGCCGTTAGGGTCCATATTTAGGCGCCGCTCCAGAAGGGTAGGATTATACACCTCCCCGCGCCGAATCCCTAGAATGCGGCTGAGGGTAGTAGAGTCGTGTAGGCTATTCCCTTCCCAATAGATATGGCGGAAGTAGTAGCGCCGGCCCTGATAGAGCTTGATATGTACGCGCAGGCGTTTAGGGGAAACAAGCCAGACGCTATCGGATAAAATACGAGCATCTCGGTAGCCGCGCTCATGCAAGGCTCGGATAAGCCGCTCCAAATCCTCGTCAAATTCTTTGCGTTGGAAGCGGGAGCGCTTCCAGAAGCGGTAAAATCGGCGCTCTTTAGTTTCCTTGAGTTTGCGTTTAGCCCAGCTAGCCGAAAGTTGTTGAAGGCCTTCAAAGGTGATACGTTCAATCTTCACGCGCGGGCCGCGCTCTACCCGAAAGGTTACCTTGACCATATTTTTACCCGTATCCGGCTCGATGTCGGTGGTAAGGCGCACTTGATAGTAGCCTTTGCTTTGCAGGTAATTTGAGATGATACGCTGAGCATTCAAGCGCTGGGTCTCGGTAAAGATAGTCCCGCGCACCAGCCCGATCTTTTCCGAGATTTCCTTCGCCTGACTTTTATTCACGCCGCGTAGGGCAAAGCGGCTAAGGCGCGGCCGCTCCTCTACACGGATGGCTAGCCATATTTTATTGTCCTTGATACTGTCGGCTAAAATTTGGACATCTCCAAAAATTCCTTGCCGCCACAATTTCTGGACGGCAGCAGCCAGATCATCCCCTGGAACGCGTATCTTCTGGCTTAGATAAAGCCCACTGGTAATCAGAATCGCCTGAGCATCTATGTACTGGTTACCTTCTACACGCAGGCCAGCGATAGTTAGGGTACTTGGTTCCAGTGTACCCTGGGCATAGATTAGGAGGAAAGCACTTGACCAAAGCGCCGCTCGCGTCGCTGATATTCCCATAGGGCTTGGTAGAAATGCTCCCGCCGAAAATCGGGCCAGAATATGGGAAGGAAAACGAATTCGGTGTAAGCACATTCCCACAGGAGGAAGTTGCTCAGGCGATGCTCGCCACTGGTACGGATGAGTAGCTCGGGATCTGGCAGATCGGCGGTCCAAAGAAAGCGCCGGAAGAGGGCTTCAGTGATGGCCTCAGCGGGAAATTCGCCCTCCCTTACGGCTTGGGCGATGCGGCGGACCGCCTGGAGGATATCTTGACGCCCTCCGTAGCTGAGGGCCAGGGTGAGTGTGAGGCGCTGGCCGTAGCGGGTGCGCTGCTGCGCTAAAGCCAACCGCTGGCGTACCGCCGCCGGTAGGTCGCCTATAGAGCCAATCACATTTAGGGCCACTTCTTTTTGGATGAGGTTAGTTTCCTCGCGCGCCACAACTTCTTCCAAGAGCCGCATGAGAGCTTGCACTTCTTCGCGGGGGCGCTGCCAATTTTCGGTGGAGAAGGCATACAGGGTCAGGTAGCGTATGCCTAGTTCGGCAGCCGTCTCTACGGCCTCGCGCACAGCGGTGAGGGCGGCTCGGTGCCCTTCTATGCGCCGTCTGCCCCGCCTTTGTGCCCAGCGCCCATTCCCATCCATAATAATCGCCACATGCTGGGGTAGGCGCGCCGGATCAAGCTGATGAGGGTTTATCGCCTCCACTAGCGAAACTTTGGACAACGCTCGCCCGGATCTATGATGTAAAGGAGGGTGAAGCCCGTGTAGACATACCAATCTTTCTGGTTGGCAAAGCCTCGTATATCGTTAGCGGCGAAGCCACTGCTCCCTTGCGCTCGGTAGCCGCTGCGATCTGAAAGGGCGGCGGCTATCGGCCCCATCTGCGCCAGCATGAGATCAGGAGGCGGGTAACGATCGCTCACATCGTCCAGATAGTCGGTAAAGGTTTTGCGAAGCCCGATTTCAAAGAGGAGATCCCAACGCCGAGAAAGCCGCCAGCGCGCCCCAATCCCCATTGGAATGCATATCTGCGTGAGGGCGTAAGGCTTAGGGTAGTTGCGCGTAGGGTCATTGAGGTACTGACCTTCTGTACCTAAAGGCTGTAAGCGATACCAGCGCCCATCCGGTCCTTTAGCCCGCGGATCAAAGTTGAAAACCCCTATGCCCGCAAAAATAAAAGGAGTGAAGTCTGGACGAAAGCGGTAAATACGCGGCGAGGCGAAGAAATCGTAGGTAAGCTGAAGGCTAAACTCCGTAATATGGGACTGAAAATGTAGGTTTCGCCATTTGCGAAACCGATTGTTGCTCATAGAGTCGGCGGCCCCAATCCAGCCCTGCGTGAAGGTAAGGCGTACGCGCAAGTGAGGATGAAAGTTGTAGAAGAGGTTAACGCCAAAGCCTGGCCGCGTGAACTTGATAGTGAAGTCATCGTCTAGATCGCCTTTGTAGTTGGTGATGCCTACCGAAGGGCCGGCCGCTAGGTAGCTTCGGTAGGCCCGCTGCGCTGCCCCTAGGCCTACGAGAAGGCCAATCACCCATGCACGCATGAGGCAAAGTAAAAAAATGTAGTTCAAATCAATCGCAGGGCGCTCAATCCTCCATCTACGAAAAGCACTTGGCCAGTCAGCCAGGCGCTACGGGGCGAGAGGAGAAAGGCGATGGCCGCAGCGATGTCCTGAGGGGTTCCTATGCGACGGAGGGGATGGCGCTGAGCGGCCTGCTGGACTCGTTCAGGGGTCTGGAGGAGCTTAGCGGCTAAGGGGGTCTGAGTAAGAGAGGGGGCTACAGCATTGACGCGAATGGAGGGGGCCCATTCTGCCGCTAGGCTCCGTACAAGCCCTTCTAAGGCCCCCTTAGCCGCCGCAATGCTGGCGTGAAAAGGCATTCCTACCTGCACCGCTACCGTACTTACAAGCACTACACTGGCCCCCTCACCCGTTTCGCGCAGCACTTTATAGGCGTGCTGAAGGGCCCGGATAGCCCCACCGCAATTGATTTGCCAATCAGCCAAAAAATCCGCCTCACGCAGCTGATGAAAAGGCCGCAGCGTAATACTACCCGGCAAATAAACCAGCCCATGCAGGGGAGGCTGGAGTGGGGGGAGTTCATCCTTAAGAATGTCCCCAGCAAAATACTGCACGGTAGGCGGCAGATCGCCGGGCGTGCGGGCAAAAACTATTACCTCATGACCTTCTTGGAGGAGCAGGTCGACCAAACTGCGGCCGATGCCATGACTTCCGCCAATAAGCCAGTAACGCATGTCCTTTCCAACAAAAACGCCACTACCCTGTAACCCTCTAATTTTGCCCTCATGAAGGCAAGTTGCACGCAAGCGCTTCAGCCCGAAATCCCCGTCCTGTGGGTAGTATCCCCTGGGGCAACGCGCGCATGGGCCCAGGCCCTAAGCTTATGGGGCCTTAGCCCGGCGCAATTTCCGCTCAGAGAAAAGCTAACCTTCTATAACGATGGCACGCGTCAGGGCCTTCAGGTACAACTGCCCCAGCCTACCTTAGATCACCTGCGGCGAGGAGTGTATTACAGTCTGCGCAAGGCCGAAGAGGTAGGCTGGACGAAGGTCCAACTCGTATGGGTGTATGAGGAAGAAAGTGATCTGCGCAGCTACTATCGCGCTATTGGCGAGATGGCGCACATGAGCCTGTATCGCTTCCTCAAGTATGCCGTAGAGCCTCCTACCTCCGTAGAGGAGATTTTCGTATATACGCCTTCAGCCGAAGCAGCTCAGGCTGTAGAGGAGGGTTTCATAATCGGGGAAAGCGTAAATATGGCGCGCGATTGGGTGAATGAGCCGCCGAATATCCTTACGGCGGAGGAGCTGGCGCGCCGCATCCAAGAAGTAGGAGCGGAAGTGGGCTTCCAAGTACAGGTGCTCCACAAAGCCCAAATAGAACAAGAAAAAATGGGCGGCCTTTTAGCCGTTAACCGAGGCAGCCTTTTGCCACCTACCTTCACTATCGCCGAATACCGCCCCGAAGCCCCTAAAAACAAGCAGCCTATCATTTTAGTAGGCAAAGGGTTAGTTTTTGACACGGGGGGTCTGAGCCTCAAGCCCACTACAGACAGCATGGACTACATGAAGTGCGATATGGCTGGGGCGGCCGCCGTAATCGGCGCGCTCCGAGCCATCGCCCTCCTCAGGCTTCCCTTTCATGTGATAGCCCTAGTCCCGGCTACGGACAACCGTCCTGGCGAAAATGCCTATACCCCCAATGATATCATCTACATCTCCGATGGCACGCCGGTGGAAATCCGCAATACCGATGCGGAAGGGCGCCTGATTTTGGCCGATGCGTTAGTTTATGCCCGCCGCTACAACCCCGCCTTTGTACTGGATTTTGCCACGCTGACAGGTGCGGCGGCAATGGCCGTAGGCCATTACGCCTCCGTCCTATTTACCAATGCCTCTCCCGCTATCCGAGATGCCCTAATAGAAGCGGGCTGGCACACCTACGAGCGGCTGGTAGAATTTCCGCTATGGGAGGAGTACGGTTACATGATTCGCAGCGATATTGCAGCTATCAAAAATTCGGCTGGGCGGGAAGCGGGCGCTATCACAGCCGCCAAGTTCTTAGAGTATTTCGTGCGATACCCTTGGGCGCATATAGATATTGCAGGTACAGCGTACCTAAATAAGCCTACGGCGCCGGAGCGGGGCTTTCCGCGCCACTACCAAGTCAAGTACGCTTCAGGGGTGGGGGTGCGCCTCACCGTTGCCTTTCTTATGCGGCATGGCGAACGACTCTTCGGCAGCTAACCCGCGCGTTGGTTTTAGCTTAGGCGAGCCGGCGGGGATTGGCCTTCAGCTTCTTCTTACTTTCTTAGAGAATGAGGGGTGGCAGGAAAGTTTTACTCCTATTCTGTTTGGCCCGCGGCGGGCTATTGAGAAATGGCGGGCTTACTTAGGCCTGCGCACTCTGCGTTACCACGCTATTCGCCGCCCTACCGAAGCCCGGCCCCAGCAGATCAATCTAATTGAGTGCGGGGAGCTAGGGGACTTTGCCATCGGAAAGCCTTCCGAAGCCGGAGGGAAAGTAGCGCGCCTAGCCTTTCAAGCCAGTGTCGCCGAAGCGGCGGCTGGCCACTTAGACCTCCTTGTAACGCTCCCCGTGGATAAATCCACCTTTTACGACCCTACGCATTTTCCCTATCGTGGCCATACGGAATACCTGCGAGCGGCCTTCCCCGAGCATTTTCTTTTGATGGTTATGGTGGGGGAAGGGCTGCGCGTGGCCCTTCTTACCGAACACCTACCCCTGCGCCAGGTGGCAGATACCCTGACCGCAGACCTTTTACGCCGGGGTATCTTTACGCTTCATCAGGCCTTGCGTCAGGACTTTGCCCTACCTGCCCCGCGAATTGCCGTATTAGGCCTCAACCCCCATGCCGGGGATAGCGGCGTCATCGGCCACGAAGAGACCCATCTCCTTCCCGCCCTCAATGAAGCCTGGGAAAAAGGCATTCTGGTAAGCGGTTTCTTCTCCAGCGATGGCTTTTTTGCGGCAGGTAAACATCGGGATGTAGAGGCGGTACTAGCGCTGTACCATGACCAAGGCCTTATCCCCTTCAAGCTGTTAGTGGGTTGGGAGGGTTTTCAGTACACGGCTGGGCTGCCCTTTGTACGCACGGCCCCGGACCATGGGGTGGCCTACGATAAAGCCGGAAAAGAGGAAGTGGAGCCAAGCAGCCTTTTGGCTGCAGTTTGGGAGGGTTTAGCTATCTGGCGACGGCGCCACGCCGCCTCTCTATCCGTTGGATAATGGAGGGGGTAGTGTGGCTTCTGCCTGCCGCCGAAGCAACCCATTTAGACCCTATAGGCGAACTTTACGGCTGGCTTCTTCAGGCCCTTTCGCAGAAGATACCTGTATGGGGGCTGGCTTGGAATCCCCACTTCCCCGTGCGCCAAAAAACCTATGCGCTGGCGGTGTGGAACGCTCAAGGCCGCCTAATAGGCTTCCGAGGGCCCTGGCACCCTGGGGATCTCCAGAAAGAGGTGGAACAGCTATGGCGCCTGGAAAATTTCCAGCCTCGGTGGCTTCTGCTGGGGCGGGCGCGCTGGATGCTGGCCTTAAGTCGGCGCTGGCGGCGGCAATACACTTTGACCGTACTGCCTCCCCCTGCCCCTGAGCGAAGCGCAGCCCCTCTATCTCCCCTACTCTGGCCTTCCTGTGGAGCGGCCCCAGGCCGCGCATCGGGTAACCCTCCTCGTAGGCCCCCGCCAGGCTGAAGAAGCAGCTTTTTTGGCTGAGCTTTTAGCCCTGAGCCAATGGGAGGTATGCGTGGTAGGGACGCCTGCGTCCATAACGCCGCTCCGCCAAGCCGCCAATCGCTTCCGCCCTCGCCTCCATTTATGCGTGGGCTCCTCTTGGCTAGAGGCTGAACTGGCTCTAGCTGCAAGCTGGGCGTGCGTTACGCTGAGCCGCCAACCTACCGAGGAAGTGCTCATCCGTCTTGGCGCCCCTTGGGTATGCCCTAAGGCCCATCCCCTGGCAGCCTACGCCCAAGCCGTCTATACTCACCCTACAGAGCTACCCCAAATTCTACCCACCCTCACCCCGCCCCCCACCCTCACCCCCGAAAGGTTCGTACAAAACTTACTTTCCCATCTCAAAATCTCCGCACCCGCGTAGAACTTTCTACTTAGCTTTGCCGTATGTTTCCTCTCATCTCTGAGCCACGCCGCAGTAACCTCACTAACGAGGTATATGTCAATCTCCCTGTTTCCGAGCTTATTGAGCATACCCTACGGGCCGGATTAGGCGCTTTAGCCGATAATGGCGCCCTCGTCGTCTCCACAGGCGAATTCACCGGTCGGGCGCCGCGCGACAAATTCGTCGTACGAGATAGCTTCACCGAAAACCTCATCTGGTGGGGGGAGGTAAATAATCCCCTGCCAGCGGAAAAGTTTGAAGTTCTCTACCAGCGCGTACGAGCCTACCTTCAGAATCGGCGCCTCTACCTGCGGGATGTCTATGCCTCCGCTCGGGCCAGCTACCGCATCCGCCTACGAATCGTAAATGAGTTGCCCTGGCATAACCTTTTTGTCCGCAATCTCTTTATAGAGCCTACGCCACAGGAGCTAGAAACCTTTGAGCCGGACTACCTTATGATTGTGGTGCCGGGTTTTCGGGCTGAGCCGGCCATTGATGGCACCCGCCAGCATAATTTCACTATCCTCAACCTGAGCAAACGCCTCATCCTCATCGGCGGCTCAGCCTACGCTGGCGAAATGAAGAAAAGCGTCTTTACGCTTCTCAATTTCCTTCTGCCTCAGCGCGGGATTATGCCGATGCACTGCTCGGCCAACATAGGCAAAGGGGGAGATGTAGCGCTCTTTTTCGGCCTCTCGGGCACTGGAAAGACGACCCTCTCGGCAGACCCCGAGCGCTATCTTATCGGCGACGACGAACACGGCTGGGACGATGAAGGGATCTTCAACTTTGAAGGGGGCTGCTACGCTAAGTGCATCAACCTCTCCAAGGAAAAGGAACCGCAGATCTGGGAGGCTATCCGTTACGGCACTGTGGTGGAAAACGTAACCTTTTACCCCCGCACGCGCACCATCAATTTTGATGATGCCAGCATTACGGAAAACACACGGGCGGCGTACCCGCTCAGCTATATTCCAGGGGCGGTTTATCCTTCGGTAGGCCCTCATCCGAGCCACATTTTCCTGCTTACGGCGGATGCTTTTGGGATTTTGCCGCCTATTGCCCGCCTAACAAAGGCCCAAACGATGTATCACTTCCTCTCAGGCTATACGGCCAAGGTCGCTGGAACCGAAACGGGCATTAAGGAGCCTCAGGCAACTTTCTCAGCCTGCTTCGGCCAGGCCTTCCTACCCCTCCATCCCACGCGCTATGCGGAGCTTTTCGGTCAGCGGATTGAGCGGCACAAGGTAAGTGTATGGCTTATCAATACGGGCTGGACGGGCGGGCCGTATGGGGTAGGTCGGCGGATTCCTCTGCCCTATACGCGCGCGATGGTGCGTGCCGCCCTTAGCGGCGCCCTTGAAAAGGTGAGCTATATTACCGAGCCGATATTCGGTCTGAGCATACCGACGGAGGTCCCCGGCGTACCTCCTGAGTACCTTTTCCCGCGTGCTACCTGGCCCGATCCTACCCAATACGACCGGCAAGCCGCCCACTTAGCCCGCCTTTTCCGAGAAAACTTCGCCAAGTACGAAAGCTTTGCTTCGGAGGAGATTCGGAGCGCCCAGCCTAACCCGCTGGCCGTAGTCGCATGACCGAAGTCCTACCTCCTACCATTCGCATCGTCGGCGCACGCCAGCATACGCTCAAGAATATCACCGTAGAAATTCCTCGCCACCAGCTCACGGTGATCTGCGGCTGGAGCGGCTCGGGCAAGACAACGCTCGCCTTTGACACGCTGTATGCCGAAGGCTTCAGTGCGTATGTAGAAAGCCTAAGTACCTACGTACGCCAATTTCTACCGCGCCTCCCTCGCCCGGCCGTAGACCGCATAGAAGGCCTAGCCCCCGCCATTGCCCTCCAGCAAAACCGCTTCACCAGTGGGTTCCGCTCCACCGTCTTTAGCCTCAGCGAGCTCTATCCCTATGTACGACTACTTTTTGCGCGCGTTAGCCAGCTGCACTCGCCCCTGACCGGCGAGCCCGTAGAACGCTACACCCTGAATGAAGTAGTAGAATTTCTCCTTCAGCAGCCAGAGGGCTCCTGCATATGGATTCTCAAGCCGCCGCCGCGCCGCTCCGATTCCCCCCACGTTATAGCCGAAACCTTAGCGGCCGAGGGTTACGACCGCTTCTACTGGAATGGCCAAACCTACGAATGGCCCGACTTTCCCCCTATATCCGCCGAGGAAGAGTGGTTCGTAGTGGTAGATAGAGTCTTTGTAGATCCCAAAGAGGTAGAGCTGCGGGCGCGCCTCATGGAAAGCCTAGAAGAGGTTTGGTATGCGCATGACCAGCAAGTATGGGTAGGTATTTCGGGCAAAGGCGAGTTCCACTTTTCGGGGAAGGTACGGACGGCCGAATATAGCCTGCGCGAGCCCGTACCCGAGCTTTTCAATTACCTCAGTGCGTATGGGGCCTGTCCCATCTGTCAGGGACGAGGCGTAAGCTTAGGACTAAATCCGCGCGCAGTGCTGCCTAATCCACGCCTTAGCCTAAAGGAAGGACTGGTAGCGCTATGGGAGGCTATTCCTCAGCTTGCGCCGTATAAGGAGCGGTTTATCGCCCAGGCCGCCCATGAGATACCTCCTGACCTTCCCTACTATCGTTATACGGCGGCGCAGCGGCGCCTGCTCTGGTGGGGCGATCCCCTGCGTCGCTTGCCTGGGATTGCCGAAAGCTACCTGCATGCCCAAAAGCAGGGCGTTAGCCGGAGCCTTCTTTATCCCTTTCAGGGAGAGGGCCCCTGCCTAGCCTGCGAAGGCAGTCGGCTCCACCCCGACACGCGCTGGTTCCGCCTACAAGGCAAAAGCCTCGCTGACCTCTTCACTATGACCATAGGTGAGCTAGCCGCCTGGCTGCGCCACCTGGAGCTACCCGAACCCAAACGCACAATCGCCGAGCCGCTTCTGAATGAATTGCGCCATCGCACCGCTATCTTAGAGGAAGTCGGGCTTGGCTACTTACCCCTAGATCGGCCCGGCGAAAGCCTCTCCGGCGGCGAAAGCCAGCGCCTGCAGCTAGCGATTGTGCTTGGCAGCCAGCTTACAGGGGCTATCTACGTTCTGGATGAGCCTACGATCGGTCTCCACCCGCGCGATACGCATCGGCTCCTCAGTAGTATCCAGAAGCTGCGTTCCGCGCCCAACACAGTTGTAGTGGTAGAGCACGACGAGCTTTTCATTCGTGCGGCGGACCACCTTATTGAGATGGGGCCGAAGGCGGGCGCAGCTGGAGGCGAGGTGATTTTTGCTGGCAGCCTTTCCGAACTCCTTCAGCGCCACACGCCGACGGCGCGCTACCTTCGCCAGCCTCCGCCGCCTCTTCCAAAATCCACCTTTACCCCCAAAGGCTTTCTTACCCTAAAGAGCGCCTGCCTCCATAACCTCAAAAACATCACCGTTCAGTTTCCTGCCCACTGCCTCACTGTAGTTACGGGCGTAAGCGGCTCGGGTAAGACGACGCTCGTCCTCCATCTGCTTGGCCATATTCTCAGCGAGAGCGTGTGGAATAGAGAAGGCGACCAGATTGAATTTCGCCATCCTAAGCAGGGCTATACCTTTTTAGAACTGCGAGCAAAGCCTAAGTTTTTTGAAGCTGTTGAAATCCTTTCGCCTCAGAGTCTTACGCGTAACCGCCGCTCTATCGTGGCTACAGTAAGCGGGGCTTATGAGGCAATTCGGCAGGCCTTTGCCCAGATAAGCCCAGACGAAATTCCGCCCTCCTACTTCTCCTTCAATGTGCCAGGGGGTCGCTGTGAAACCTGCCAAGGCGAAGGCGTCCTCATCAAATCCATGCAATTTCTGGCGGACATTCGGCTGCCTTGCCCCAGCTGTAATGGCCAGCGCTTTCAGCCCTTTATCTTAGACGTGCGTCTGAGCGGCAAAAACATCGCCGAGGTGCTGGACCTTACGGTAGAGGAAGCCATAAACTTTTTTGCTCAGGCGTCCGAGATACCCCCTAAGATGGCTGAAGATATCATCGAAAGCCTCAAGCCGCTTCTTACGGTGGGTCTGGGCTATCTCCGCTTAGGTCAATCTACCGTGGAACTTTCGGGGGGGGAAGCCACCCGCCTCAAGCTTCTGCCTTACCTCCACCCTAAGGCCGCCCCGACCCTATTCCTTATAGACGAGCCAACTACTGGCTTGCATTTTGACGATGTAGCCCGCCTTCTTCAGGCTTTCCGCCGCCTTGTGCAGCAGGGCCACACCCTTATTGTGATTGAGCACAACCTAGATTTTATTGCACAGGCGGACTGGATTATAGACTTAGGGTCCGAAGGCGGCGAGGCGGGCGGCGAGGTCCTCTATCAAGGGCCTCTAAAGGGGATTCTCCAGCATCCCCATAGCTACACGGCGCAAGCCCTTCGTCAGAAGTTTGGATGCAAATAGCCTTTTTTGAAGACGGCGGCTGGATAGAGCTACTGCCCTTTACGCGCCTGAGGCCTGTATGGGCGATCTGGTGGGGCACAAGTACCCTCGCCGAGAAATGGTCGGCCTACTACGGCTGGCACGCAGCGGGCCAACTTCCCGCCCAGAAAAAGCTCTGGCGGCTTTTCCCCCCTATTTTCCCTGAGGGCGACACGGTATGGGTCAATGCGCGCCTTCTGCCCCTTAACAGCGAGCTCAACCGATGGCTTTGCGACTTAGCGCCAGACCGGCTCTATCTAACGGGAGCTGGCGAAGCCGTGGCCCTGCGTACAAATCGCCTGCCTTGCCGAAACCCCGAGGATCCGCAAACTTTTGGTCAGCCTTTTCCTACCGCTGAAGTGCCTGCGGACCTTCCTCTGAGGTGGCTCAGAACACCTACACAGCTTTTCACGGAGACTGAGGCGATTTTACGGGCGGATTGGCAGGCGCTTCAGGCTCCCTCGGCTACCCCGCCCCCGACTGCCCAAGTACTTGGTCGGGATAACCTCTACCTTCACCCAAGCGCACGGATAGGTCTGGCTTTCTTAGATGCCACGGCTGGGCCACTTTGGATAGGCCCCGGCGCCGAAATCCAACATGGCGCGGTCATCTATGGCCCCAGCGCTATAGGCCCCCATACCACTATCATGGCTACCGCCCACATCCGCACCCATAACAGCTTCGGCCCCTGGTGCAAAATCGGTGGTGAAGTAGCCGTAAGCACCTTTTTAGGCTACTCTAACAAATCCCATGAGGGCTTCGTAGGCCATTCGGTTATCGGCGAGTGGTGCAATATCGGCGCCGGCTCTAATACCTCCAACCTCAAAAACACCTACGGGCCAGTCCGTCTCTACCATCCGGCCTCGGGGGAGCTGCGCCCCACGGGGCTTCAGTTCTGCGGCCTTCTTATGGGCGATTATGCCCGCTGCGGTATCCAGACCCCCTTTACCACGGGCTGCGTGGTAGATATTTTCGCGAATATCGTCAGCACGAGCTTCACGCCGAAGTATATACCGCCCTTTCACTGGGCGGAGGGGGCGGTGTGGCAGCTGGCTCAGGCCTTAGAGACCGCCCGCCGCATGAAGGCGCGTCGCGGTCAAACCCTCAGCGAAGCCGAAGCCGAAGTTCTAAGCCTCCTTTACCACGAGCTTACGCCCATTCCTAAGGCCGAAAGCTCTGCCTGAAGCTGCGCCGCTAAATACGCTGCCAGCGTCCCTTCTCCGGTGGGATAAGTATGACTTTCCAGCTGCCCCACAGGAGCAATCCCCTGTATCACATTCGTAGTGAAAACCTCCTGCGCCTTCCAAAGGGCCTCTAAGGGGTAGAAGCCTTCTTCTACTTTTAGACCAAGCTTGTCCGCCAGCTCAAGTAGGACGGTACGGAGGATGCCCTTCACACAGCCTGTCTCTAAGGCTGGCGTATGAAGGCAAGCCCCATCGTAAAAGAAAAGGTTAGCTCGGCTGGTCTCCGCTAGGAACCCAGAGGTGGTCAAGAGAAGGGCATCGTCAGCGCCGCAGCGCTGGGCGTAAGCTGCAGCCTGCACATAAGCCGTAGCACTAAGCGTCTTAAAGGTCTGCCATGGCGCCGGATACATGCAGGCCGTGGGGAAAAGCACTAGCCTTTGCGCCGGCCCCAAAGGAAAGGGCCATACAGCCTGAGGAAAGACACCCAGGTAAAGGCCAGCAGCCGTAGTAGGCGGGGCGTAGGCTCCCTCCCCCTGACGAAACACCACGATTTTTGCCCGAGCCGCTTCATAGGTCCCCCCATGCTGCGCCACAGCCTCAAAAATGGCCTCTACGGAAAGCGGCGGAACTAGGGCTAAAACTCTGAGCGCCTCCTCAAAGCGGGCTTTATGCCAGTGAGCGAAAAGCACCCGGCCGCGCCGCAGGTGAAGCGTTTCAAAAAACCCATCCCCAAAGAGCAGCCCGCGGTTAGGTGGAGGCGCCTCCTGCCAAGAGTTTTCGGCAAAATGGCGCCACATAGGTCTGGGCTAATTCATGCAGCTGAGCCAAGGCCGCCGCCTTCGCCCAACGGCGCGCGCCAGCAAAATTGGAAATTACCCGCAAGGGATAAAGGGGAAGGCCTTGGGCTTGGGCAAAAAGAAAGTAGGCTATATTTTCTTGAGTTTCTATTTGCGCCGTGGGAAAGTGGCGCTGCCAAAAGCGGGCTTCGCGCCGGCTACCGCTCACGGTGTGGAGGGTAAGGCCTTCTACAGAAGGAAAAGGCCATTCAGGAGGCGGAAGGGCACTTTCGTAGGTGAGGGGGAAGCCGCCGCGCAGCGCTTCGGGCGTAGGCTCAAACGCATTTCCACGCCGCTTGCCTAAGTCGCCCCACCGCTCGCGCTGGACGTAGACGGGCTGAGGCGGCGCTAAGCGCCTGTCATAACTCCCCGCAATCCCTAGCGCCACAAAGGCGACTGGCCGAGCCTCAGCTATGACCCAGGCCTGCCATAATGCCTGTAACGAAGCCAGTGCCCCCACGCCCGTAACTAGTAGGCGCAAAGGCGTTATCCCCTGAAAAGCTGTCTCTACCGCCTCTGCCTCTAGCCGGCTAGGCAGCCCTACCCAGACCAATATCCGCTATCTCCAAGGCTATCAGGAGGCGATCGTCGCTGGGCGGTGCGCTCCCCTGCCACTCCGCCACGGAAGCCTGCAAAACCTCCTTCTGCTCAGGCAGAGGAAGGGACTGCACAGAGGTCAGAATCTCCTGGAGGTGCCGCAGGCCTAACCGCTTGCCTTCAGGGTTGAGCTGGTTAGCCAGCCCATCGCTGAGTAAGTACAGGCGATCGCCTGGCTCAAGCGTAATAGTGCGCTCTACAGCCGCCTCCCCCAAGCGCTCGCCAAAGCTGAAAGGATAGCGTTCTAGTATCTCTACCTTGCCACCCCGGGCAAAAAGGATTTTGTTCTGAAAGGCTACATAGCTCATTTTGAGCCGAGTGCGGTCAATCACGATAATGCTTCCGTCTACGGTGATGGGCTGAGGGAGGCGGTGGCGGAAGAGGCGACCGAGCCGTTCGTCCAGCTCCTCAGCCAGCCGCTCAGCTCCCCATATCCCGCGCTCTAATACCTGATGGCGAATCTCCTGCAGGAATAGCGCGCTCACCAGCCCGCCCGTAACGCCATGCCCCACACTATCCCCGATAAAGATTAGCAGGCGGCCCTTTTCCTCATGGGTCCAGTAGAAGTCGCCGCTCACCATCTGAAGCGGCTCCCATAAAACAAAATGGGGGTAGCGCTGCAGAGCGGAATCGCCATCCAACTCGCCAAGCGAGAGAAGGGCCTGCTGTACATCCCGCGCCATTTCCAGATTCTCCAGCAGGTCCTTCTCCAGAAGGCGCCGCTCGTGACGCAGCTCCTCCTCCAGCTCCTTCTGTCGCGTGATGTCCACGCGGATGGAGACATACCGGTACGGCCTGCCCTCCTTATCCAGTAGAGGACCTACGGTGGCTAATACCCAGTAGGGCGAGCCATCCTTCCGCCGGTTCTTAATCTCCCCTTGCCAGATCTTGCCCGCCTTTATGGTATCCCACAGTTCCTTAAAGACCTCCTTAGGCATGTCAGGGTGGCGGACCACATTATGGGGCTTGCCCAGAAGCTCCTCCAACGAATACCCCGAAACCTCGCAAAACTTAGGGTTTGCATAGGTGATAACGCCGCGCGTGTCGGTCTCACTGATGAGCGCAAACCGGTCCAAAATATTTTTGAGGTCGCGCTGCTCATTCTCAAGGAGGGCTGTCCTCTCCCGAAGCGAGGCTTCCTCCGCCTCATAGTTAGCCAGCTTGATGGCTAGCGTTTGGAGTAGGTTGGATAGCTCGCGCTTTTCGGTGTCCATAGGCAGGATATTTGATTAGGTTAGGTACAATTTTCATGGAAGTTAGGTTCTTTGAGTAGGAATTTCCAGGCCCACTACGAGGATGTCATCGGACTGAGCTAGATCACCTTGCCAAGTGCGGAGGGTGTCGGTTAGGGTTTCATACTGAGCCATTAGGGGGAGGTTTTGAAGGTCACGCAGGTACTCTAGCCAAGCTCGGTTGCCCCAGCGTTTGCCTTGAGGGCCGCCGATCTGGTCGGCCACGCCATCCGTGTAGAAGTAAAGCCTATCGCCGGGCTCAAGCTCCACCATCACCTCCGTGGCGGCCTTGCCGAGAAGTTCCCCGAAGCTGAAGGGGTAGCTATCTAGTCGCAGAAGCGTACCGCCGCGGGCTAGCGCTGCGCGCCCCCGCAGCGCTAGATAGTATAGGCGATAGCGTGGAAGGTCCAAAAGGGCTACCACCCCATCCACCGTGATAGGCACACCCAAGCGCCGCCCAAAAAGCTGACCCAATCGCGTGTCTAGCTCCTCAGCTAAGCGTTCGGGCGCCGTAAGCCCCTGATCTACCACTAAATGACGCAGCTCTTGAATAAAGAGAGCCGAAATCAAGGCGCCCACTACCCCATGGCCCAAACTGTCGCCTACAAAGAGCACGAGGCGTCCCCGTGTCTCGTGAAGCCAGAAAAAGTCCCCGCTTACCTCGTGAAGGGGCCGCCAGAGGACGAAGTAGGGTAACAAAGTGGCTTTTGGATCAGCGGGCGCTTTCATAGGTGGCAGCAGGGCGCGCTGAAGGGCTGCGGCTAACTGCAGATTCTGCTGGAGCTCAAGCGCCAGCTGGTTACGCTCTTCCCTCAGCTGCGCCTCCAGCGTCTTTAGGCGCGTAATATCTATCCGCATGGAGACATAGCGGTAAGGACGGCCCTCCGCATCCAGCAGAGGGCCTACCGTCGCTAATACCCAGTAAGCCGAGCCGTCCTTACGCCGATTCTTTACCTCCCCCTGCCAGATTTTGCCTGCCTTGATAGTATCCCACAGTTCCTTAAAGGCCTCTTTAGGCATATCAGGATGCCGGATGATATTATGCGGCCGCCCTATAAGTTCTTCTGCAGAGTAACCGGAAACCTCGCAAAACTTAGGATTAGCATAAGTAATAATGCCGCGCGTATCCGTTTCACTGATAATGGCAAACTGGTCTAAGATGGCTTTTCGGTCCCGAAGTTCACGCTCCAAGGCCCTTACCCGCTCTTGAAGCTCGTCGTATTGGGAGAGATTTTGCGAGAGCCGCTGAAGAAGTTGAATGAGTTCAGAGGTTGTAGCCTGCTGCATTGTCCAGAGGTGAATTAGAGGAGCTCTGTAGGTTTCCTAGCCTGACTGATAAGCGACGCTCTATCATTTCTGTAGCACAAAGCAGCCTAAAGCGTAGATGTTATAGGCGGGACTCCAGCTTCTTACACTCGTCTCATAGTTTAAGGCGTACGCCTTTTCCACAGGATACCATTTATTGTCCTTACCCGGTTTGGCCCAATACTCTTCGTGTACCACTTTATAGCCTTCCAAGAGCAGCGGAAGTCTGTTCTCCCCATAAACTCGGCATAAAGGCATATACACGGCATCTCTTCCAACCGGAACGGTAAGTAGGTGAATCCCACCTTTCTTAAGCCAATTGTACAGCTTCTTCATGGCTATTAGGTCACCATCTGGAGTGTTTTTGATTGTACCATATCTGCCTGCTAGTCCCACATGCTCTACACTAGAGATATTCGTAATTACATCAAAGTATTCGGTATATGGAAGATCATCCTCCAGAATATCGGCTTGAACCTCTTTTACCTTAGGATGAGACCAAAAAAACTGGGTCTTTTCTCTATCTAGGGCGACAACTTCATTAAAAAATCTGGCAAGTATAAGAGGTACATAGGTATCGCCTGAACCAAAGTCTAAAGCCCTATCGCCTGACTGTGGGAGGTGTCGGATGGCAAAAGAATACTCTACATCTCTATCCCCTAGAATATTGGGTACTTTTAGCAATCGGAGCTTTCTTTGCAGGCGCTTGAGAGGCTTGTATAGCGGTATAGGTATTGGGACTGGAATGTAGATTAGGTTCCTATACATCATAGGGTTGACATGTGATTCTTTGGCAGTAGAGTTCGTAGGAGCACCTGAATGCGTTTAACCTTTACCTCGTGGAGCATACTTAGGATAGTTTTTACCATGCCTTCTTCCTCAACTCATCTGCCTTAGCTAAGCTGCAGGGCGCGCTTTTGAAGAAAAGCCGAAAGAAGGTCAGCATAGCTGGGATGACGGGCGGCCAGCACATGAACGGCTAAAAGGATAGCCCCCTGCGCATCCCAGGGACGCGTGAACGCCACGGGGTAGCCCCGTAAAAGGTCTAAAAGGGGGTCTAAAGCCGAAGAGGGCATAGCTTCAGAAGGACAAGGAATAATAATCAGGGGATAGGCTAAGCTGCCCGAAGCCACTACCAAAGGGAGAAGGTAGGCACTGCGTCCCGCAGCCCACACACAGGCACTTGAACCTATGCGTTCCAAAAGCTGGCGCAAAGCCCCTAAGCCCATTACGCTGGGTAAATCCTCTTCCCGGAAGGAAATCCCCATCTGCTGAAGGCTCTCGCGCGCAGCCTCCAACGCCGCACTCTCCGCCGCCGTCTCGTACATCAGTACGACTTCCGTTCGGCTCATGCCGCAAAATTAGTAAAATAACCCCCGAGCCTAGCCAAAGTAGCCTGCCCCCTTTTTATCTTTGCTCAATCATGTTCCTGTGCGCTAAACGCTACGGGCTTGCCTGTTTCCTCACCCTGGCTCTGGCGCAATCGGGCGGCGTATGGCGCTGGCATTACCATAGTGAAACCGGAGAAGGTACGCCCATACCGGGCTGGTTCCCGAACCCTGGCAAGCCCTACCAAACCTTGCCCGGAAAGGTAGCAGTCCAGGATAACATCGTTTATATCCTCGGCACTATCGCCCATATAAATGGAGGGGACGGTTTAGCCCTACCTAACACTTCAGTAACCCTAACTGGCGTCAATAGCGGCGATACCTCAGCCTATGTAGCGGCCTACACCCCCGATGGCACCTGGCTATGGGCCATGCACTTCCGCAGCGCCTCTGGTAGCATCACCGTGCGCGGCATAGACCTCGTCGTGGATGGAAATCACCGCGTATATGTCCTTCTTCATACGCGCCGCTCAGGTAGCTTGGGCGCGCGCTTTTACCGCCCCGGGAATCAGGCCGACATCACCTTATCACCTAACCAGACTTTTGACTATAGCAGCCACTTTGTCATCCGATTTCGGGTAGATGGAACGAATGTAACCGACTGGGCCGTTCAGCGCTTCGCCTGTAGCACTTTTCTTTTAGGCACATGCAATGACAACAACTTTCAAGCTGGTCTATTTCATCTCTTCCTTCAAGAAAACAACCTATGGATCAGCGGTACCATCCGCACAAGCGGAAGCGCAGCAGGGGGCAACTTCCTCATAGCCACACTCAGCTCACTCACAAATGCCGTGTTAGAGGCCCTTTTCAGCTTAGCCAACACAAGCGGTACCTTGATTCCTCACGCCACCCTGCTCCGCCTGGATGCCACTGATCTTAGCCTAACTGGCGCCGTTACACTACGCAATGCCGCTAGCTCTAACGCACGCTGCTTTGGCCGAATACCCTTCTGGCACAGCGGCTCATTAGCCTGGTTCATAGCCAAACGCGAAACAGGCGGCATAGAATACCGATCCAGCGCCAATATCCTCCCTAGCACCTATAATGGACTTGACCCAAGTCTGCGGATTTTTCTCATAGAGCCCAATAACCTACAGCTGCTCAACAACATAGAATTTGCTGAATTTGCGCCTAACTCAGACGAAGCCCCCGGCTTTTACCATATAAGTGTCGCCCAGTCAGGTAATTCTACAAAGTTTTTTTGGGCCACTGCCGATACAGCCGCTTATTACCTCTCTACGACGCAGGGTAACATAACTCTAAACAAGGTATCCGAGCCGCGCCTTATCCTTACCGAAGCTGTCCTAACAGGACCTGGATCGCTCCAGATTCAGCCGCCTCTGGCCTCTAAACCTGTGCGCGGGCTTTACCTCAGCGGACTGGCAAACGATATCAAGCCGGGAGGCTGCTTAGTCAGTGGTAGCCTGCGCAACGATACCTGGGAATTAGAAGACCTAAGCAACGGGAACCTTAGAACCCTCCCTGCAGCCCCTGCACCTAATGGAGTAGGCACGTTCCTTTTAGGCGTGCGCAAGCGGCCTTTAGCTTCTTGGCAGCTCATAGGCTATAAGTTTCTCCATGGGATAGGGCAAGTAGGACCTCGCCAGCAGGTGGTATCAGGCGGTATCGCAACTACCCCTACTCGGGCCTATCTCTACGGCTGGGCGCTGGATAGCCTCTTGGTAGAGCCGCGCTGGCCCGATGGAGATAGCGCCATCGTCCGCCCCGCCCCTACCCCTACGAATCCACCGCGCCTCTGGCTGGGCGAATTAGCCCTCCATCGCCTAATAGGTCTAATTAATCCTACAGGAGTAGTCTCCGCCTGCGTACCCGATACAGTAATTCAGAACGAGCCGTTGAGCCTTTATGCCTACTTACCAGCAGGAAAATCGGCCGAGCTGGTTTGGGTGCCCCTTGAGCCAGAGCGACGCCTCCGAGCAAAAAATGGCTGGGCCGCTGCTACAGCCACCCGACTCACGCATAATCAACTAACGGATCAGTACGAATTAGTACGACCTTCCCTAATCGTTCCTGGGCGCCTGCCGCCTGGGGAGTACTTTTTGGCCCTGCGCGCGCCAGCCCCTATGGGCGACCACTTCGCCGATGTGGTAGATACGCTGAAAATTCAGGTGGTAGGTACGACGACGCCAGCCCTTCAGCGCGCAGGAGCCCTACGCTGGCGGCGCGCTGTACTGCCTTTAGCCGGCGCGCCGAGCGACCGCCCAGCCGCCAGCGATGCCCCACTGGGCACCGACTTTTATCGCAAAGCCCGCCACTTTGCCAACATAGAGCGGATTGCCTACCTCCCTTGGAGCGCCCACGAGGGGAGTAAAGAGCTCCTTTACCTCTTGGAGCGCAGGAATTATTCTGTAGGTGCTTCCTACCAGTTGTATCGCTTAGATTTCAGCACGGGGCAGATCACCCACCTGCGGCAATGGCCCGCTTCCCCTAGCGACCCTAACTACCGCGGCCAAAACCTCATCGTAGACCCTGTACGCGGCGAGCTTTGGACCCAAGGTGAGCGCGTCCTGTGGCGCCTCCACCCCACCGACCCCACACGCGATGATTCCGTGGTGCTCTACACTGGCACAAATACAGCCAGCTTTTCGCCTACAGGGTACCCACTCCGCCACCCCCAGGTATGGAAGAGCCCCTCATCCTCTAACTTCATAGCCACAGAAAATGGAGACCTCGTAGGCTTTATTAGCGGATCCACTGGTCGCATTCGGTTAGTACGCATTGATCCCCTGCGCGACAGTGCCCTCTTCGTAGCTGGGGGAGGTACTAATAGCCCGTGCCCTAATGATGGTCAAGGCACTCAGGCAACTTTTACCGCTTCCTTGCCAGGTAATCCGCTGGTGAGTGAGGGGGATACGATTTACTGGCTTGAAAGGGTTACCTGTGGGGGTCAGGCCAGCTGGCGGCTGCGGCGCGCCTGGCCTACTACCCCTGAACGCAAAACCTATGCCGTCCAAACCCTATACAATTTTCCAGATAGGTCAGGCTACAACCTTTTAGCTTTTGGCCGCGTGCCCCAACGCGGGCTTTACATAGCTGCTGAATTAGGCTTATTAGAGTTTGGAATTCTCTGGTTTGATTTAGCTAGCCAGCGGGTGGATACCCTCATAGGCTGCTTAGATCCGCCCTGCTGCGCCTATGAGCTGAGCGATTGGGTGAGGGAACCCTCAATCCCCGCCTCCGGAGCCGTCATGCGTAGCGGAGTATTACTGTACGTCTCGGCTTCTCCCTTCAGTCAGGCCAAGGCCGCTTTGCCCGTGCTTTCAGAAAACCAGTCTGATACACTTGTGGCTGAGACTCACATACTTCAGGCCTCTACAGGGACCTTCGTTCATGACACCCTTTTCCTATCCCCTACAGACTCCCTGTGGCTTCGCGTGTACACCTGCGGCATGGCTCAAGCCCAAGGCAAGCCCTTCTGGTACGGTCGGCTACGCTTTCCGAATCTGACGCTTCGCTTAGTCGTCCCGTCTGAGGTATGCGAGGGGATGGCCTTTAGCGGCTTCGGCGAGCTGCAAGGCGGCTCCCTACCCCAAGAGGACGTGTGTAAAATTGGGGAGGGACTTAGCCGTAGGCTTGAACAAATCCGCATACAGCACAGCCGAGTTGGGGTGCTCGCCAGCGCTGCCTTCCCCCCTCATTACTTCTACTGGCTAAAAGCCACAGCAGCCGGAACGGAAGTTATCACGATGGGTGGATCGGTTGGCGCTAAGTGGGGCTGGCTTCTATCAAATCCCCAGGCTTCGGCTTCGCTCTCCATCCGCCGGGGGTATCGCCTGCGCCTGCGCACCGCCCTCCAAGGCCCTTGGGCCGCCCATCCTAACTCAACCCGCTGGATGAATCCCCACCCCTTCCTTAGCCGGCATAACTTAGGCACCTACAACGAATCCCGCCCTACGATTACCGCCGACTCGCTCTGGCGGCTGCCGCGCTACCCCAGCGACTCCCTAAAACGGCTATGGCAATCAGATCTTCTGTTTTCACAGAACTGCGATGGACCAAATCCCGACCCCTTTTTCTGCAACCCGATTTGGACTAATTTAGCGCGCATAGAAGTATATGAGACAGATGGCCGAGGCGTGGATACGGCGTATGCCCTCATAGACACCCTCGGCCGCCTCTACCTTTACCGCGCCCCAGTAGGCGATATTTCAAGTGGACTGGGCAATGGAGATACGCTACACTTCTGCCGGTGCGACCCCAATACGCCGAAGTACTTCGTCCTCCGCACGCCCAATCACCTTCCGCTTTACACGCGCACCCTTTCTTTCCCCGCACGAGGCGTGGGGGAGGCGGATGCGCTAGACCTTACCGACCCGAGCTTCTTGGAAGGCGTACCCGGCCAGCATTACGCCCTACTGGGAGACACTACAGGACCTGGAGTGCAGATGCGCGCTGGCGCCTGGGCTGGCAACTGCGCCGACCTCTCTCAGAATTTCCTCTCTGGACCGCACCACGATAGGGGCGTCATCAACGCCGCCGATTTAGAATTCCTCCTTATGCGTAATGGGGTTACGACGGGCTTCTCGTGGGCTGACTTAGACGCAGACGGGCAGGTAACCGCTAACGATGCCGTCATCCTTTTAGAAAATCAGAACCTACTGCGTCAAAGCTATGGCCCTTAGGCTAGCTGCCCACAGCCCTCAGGCGGCGGTAGAGGTGCTTGGGCGGCGGGCGTTTAACTAGGCGCGGCCGCCAAATCTGCTCATAATCACTCCAACTTCCCTCCACAAAAAATACGCCCTCCGGCGGCTCAAAGGCTAAGATATGCGTGGCTATGCGATCCAAAAACCACCTATCATGGGAAATGATAAGCGCTGATCCTGTGAAGGTTTCTAATGCCTCTTCCAAAGCTCGGATGGTATGCACATCTAAATTATTTGTCGGCTCATCCAGGAGGAGGAGGTTGGCGCCCTGCTGGAGGCTATAGGCGAGATGGAAGCGCATTTTTTCGCCGCCGGAGAGCTCGCCGATGCGTTTTTCCTGGTCAGCTCCTGTAAAGCCAAAGCGGGCTAGGTAGGCCCGCACGGGGAGGCTTCGGCCTCCTATCGTAAGGTGCTCTGCTCCACCTGAGAGCTGCTCTAAAAGCTTTTTCTGAGGGTCTAGAGCCTTGTGCTCTTGATCCACATAGGCCAGCACGGCTTTAGGTGAGAGGGTCAGCTTTCCTTCTGTAGGCGCCAGCTCGCCCACGATAAGGCGGAAAAGGGAGGTTTTACCCGAGCCGTTAGGGCCGATAATCCCTACGATGGCCCCGCGCGGCACGGCGAAGGAAAGCTTTTCAAAAAGCGTGCGATCGCCAAAGCGTAAGGTGAGGTTCTCCACCTTCAGGGCCCATTCACCCAAGGGTGGAGCGGGCGCAATAAAGATTTCTCGTCCTTCGGCTGAAGGGCGCTCGTAGGAAGCCAGGCGGGCTTTGCGCTGGGCTTCCCGATCCTTCGGCGTCATTTGAATCCAATCTAGCTCGCGCCGCACGGCCTTTTGGCGCTCAGGGGTAGCGCCTTCTTGCCTAAGCTGGGTTTCCTTTTGGCGCAGCCAGCTGGAATAGTTGCCCTTCCATGGCACCCCCCGCCCATGGTCTAATTCTAAAATCCATTCAGCTACCTTCTCCAAAAAGTAGCGGTCATGCGTAACGGCGATTACAGTACCCTGATACTGCTGGAGGTGGGCCTCCAGCCAAGCTACCGACTCAGCGTCCAAGTGATTAGTAGGCTCATCTAGAAGCAGGATATCGGGCTCTTGGATAAGTAGGCGCGCAAGAGCTAAGCGGCGCTTTTCGCCCCCTGAAAGCACGGCCACGGGGGCATCAGGCGGCGGGCAGTGGAGGGCCTCCATAGCCTGCTGAATGTAGGTATCTATATTCCAGCCATCCATCGCCTCAATCTGCTCCTGCAGCTTGGCTTGCTCTTCTAAGAGAGTATTCATTTCGGCTTCCGAGAGCGGCTCCGCAAATCGCAGGCTGATCGCCTCGTAACGCTCAAGGAGCTCATAAACCTCTCGCGCCCCTTCCCGAACGATTTCTATCGCCGTCTTAGACTCATCCAGATAGGGCTCCTGAGGCAAGTAGCCTAAAGAATACCCCGGGGAAAGTTTAGCCTCACCTTGAAAGTCCTTATCTACGCCTGCCATGATGCGCAGGAGCGTGCTTTTACCCGAGCCATTCGGTCCTACTACGCCAATCTTAGCCCCGTAGAAGTAAGACAGCGATATGTCGCGCAGAATGTAGCGGCCAGGGGGAACGATTTTAGCCACGCGCACCATGGTGTAGATGATTTTTTCGCCGGCCATAGGGCGAAGGTACAGCGTTATAGTCAGGGGAGATGCATGAGAGGCGGGGCGGGAGGCGGCGTGCGCAGTACGAAGCCCTCCCCAAAGGTTACCCCTATAAAATGGCCCATCTCGCGCGCCCGGGCCTCTAAGTGAGGGAAAAAGTCTGCGCGCGTAAGGTAGGTCGGCGGGTCAGTATCGCCAGGCTCATGGAAAAATTGGCTTTTATAGGCGCGCACCAGGGCGAGTTTCATCTCCCAGTAAGGCGTGATATCTACTACGAGCGAAGGCCGTAGCCAGCGATCTTGGATGGCGAAGAAGAGCCAGCGAGGGCGATAGGGCGGGTAAGCCGTGCGCAGACGGCTAAGGCCACTGAGAAAGGCCGCTCGCTCTACTAAATGCGCCGCTCGGACATGGTCTGGATGGCGATCCGATAAAGCATTCGTGATGAGGAGATGGGGACGAAACTGGCGAATGACGTCTATGAGGCAGTGAAGATTTTCGGGCGTATCGGAGAAAAAGCCATCCTCCCAGCCCAAGCATAGACGAGCCTGTGGCCGAAGCAGGCGCGTGGCGGCTTGGGCCTCCTGATAGCGCTGAGCTGGCGATCCACGCGTACCCAGCTGCCCCGCTGTAAGGTCCACTAAAACTAACTCTGCTCCCTCAGCCCGCCACCGAAGAAGGCTTCCCCCACAGCTCAGCTCCGCATCATCTGGATGAGCCATGATGGTCATTACCACCCGCGGCATTCCCGCAAAGCTACTGCTGTAGCTTTGCGGTATGGCTTATGCTGGCTTCCTCCTGCCTCTCTTGATTTTAGCGCAGAGTTATACCCTTATTCGGGAAAGGCATTTTTTTGCTGGTACGGCGCTGCATGAAACGCCTACCTGTTCGGCCTATGATGGGGAGGGACGCCTTTTTATAGGCGGGCATGCCTTACCTACTGCGGCTGGGCTCCCAGATGGTTGGCTAGTAAGCCTTTCGGCCCAGGGGGAGGTACTCTGGCGCCTAACCTTAGGCGGGCTTGGCCCCGAACGCATCACCGACCTTGCGTTGGATGACTCAGTAGTATATTTCTGCGGTAGTAGCGGTTCGGCCTTGAATCACCCCGAGGAATTGCCTTTAGAGCGGCGTTCGGACTACTGGGTAGGAGCCGTGCATAAGCACACAGGGCGTTTGCTCTGGCAGGCCCGCTGGGGTAGCCCCCTACCGGATGAAGCGCTAAGCCTCTGTCTTACTACTTACCACGGCCTCTTAGTAGTAGGCTATACGTGGGGTGTGCCGGAGACCACGATGCAGGCCACCATTTTCCTCCTAAATACCGTTACGGGTGAGGTGCGTGAGCGCCGCGTGTGGGGCCCAGCCCCAAGCCTTCTGCGCAAAGTTCGGCCTATTTCGGGCACAGGTCTGTATGTCTGCATTGGCGAGCAGGCTTATAAACCCGTCGTCGGGGCCCTAGACTACACGGGTCAGATTATCTGGCGTACGGTCCTACAGCGCTATCCACTACCTTCAGCGCTATATGCCCTGTATGGCAGTACAGAGGGGCAAATATGGGTAGGCGGACGGTACGGTACCCGCTGGTGTCTGCTGGCATTAGAACCTACGGCAGGCCGGGTAGTACGGGAATACATCTGGCCCGAAAGTAGCCCTACGGGAGCCCTTTCGGCCCTTACCGAAGGGGCCGAAGGCGTGCTTTTCGCCATAGGTTGGATTTTCAGTACGACCCTCCAGTCCCCCGAGCAAAAAGGCGGCGAAGATATCTGGCTTGTGGCTTTTGCTAAGGAAGGCAAAGTGCTGTGGGAACGCGGCTTCGGCGGACCCCAAGATGAACGGGGAATAGCCCTTCTGGTCTTACCTTCTGGCTTAGCATTGATAGCCGCTAAGGAGAATCGCTTCTCCGAGCACCCCGCCAATGCCGACAGTTGGGTACTTCTTCTCAAGCAGGTGCCCTGTGCCGAGATTCCCCTAACTCTCCGCACGGACGCACCTTCCTTTCGGGAAAAGGCAGGAAAACCAATTCGGTTCTGGGTGGAAGCCCCAGCAGAGTATTCGCTGAGCAAAGTAGTGTGGGATTTCGGGGATGGAAGTACGGCAGAGGGGCTTGAGGTCTCTCATATTTATGGAATGACGGGCACCTATACCGTACGCTCTACCTGCTACCTCCATCATGGGTGCGCAGCGGGGATAGACTTGCCCCCTATCCTGCTGCGCATTACCCGCCCCTAGTAGGTAAAAGGCGGCGGGTAAAGCTCGGATGAAAGTCCAAACGCAGCGAAATAAGATGAGAGTAGAGACCTTGACTGAAGCCGGTGAAGTTAGCTAAGGCATAGTCTAGCCCAAAGTGCCAAATACGAAGTCCCACGCCAGCGGTAGGGTAAAAGGTAAAAACCCTTTGGCCGCTGGCGGTGGCGGCGCGCTGGAAGTTAGTGAGGCCAAGGCGGAGGGCAGCCCATTGCTTGTAGCTGACCTCTAAGCCTATACTTAGGTCGGCGCTCAGCGGCCGTCCTACCAGCAAGGTATTGCGCGGGCCATCGGTAAAAATTACCACATCCGCCGTAGGCCAGAGAGCAATCGGTCGATGAGCCAGTAGCTTATACGCCACACCTAATCGTAAGCTGGGACGCGTCCATTCTATGGAGTTTTGGGGAATCACATTGCCCGTAAGAAGGAAAGCGGTTTCAAAGGCTTCGGTATTGAAAGTCCAAGCGTTGAAGGTAGAGGTGCCATCGTATAGCGCTAAGCCTGCGCGCCAAGGACCGTGCCGGTAGAATAGGCCAGCATCTAACCCAAACCCCCATGCCGTAGCAAAAGGACCTAAGAGGCGATGGATAACTTTTACCGAACCGCCTATCGCCAGCGTAGTATCCCGCAGCCACTGGGCATACGAAATGTAAGCCGCCATGTCTGCCACAGAAAAGCGCGTAATTCGGCTAAAATCGTAGCTCGCTCCATCATAAAAGCGAAGCGTATTTGGGATGTCATCTATGCCTAAGCGGATAAAACTAAGGGCTAGGCGCCGGTTTTCTGGCAGGCTCAGCGCCAAGGTGCCATAATCGTATTTAGCCACGCTGGCAAAATACTCACTGTGCATGAGCACGAGCTGAGGATAGGTGGGGGTTTCTACGAGCGCCGCTGGGTTCCAGTAGGCGGCCGTAGCATCCACTACGGCGGCTACCTGCGCATTCCCTAGCCCAGCTGCGCGCGCCCCTACTCCGATTTTGAGAAACTCATTACTATACTTTACCTGTGCGGTTAGAAGTCCCCCCGCTATCAGCCCGTATAGCGCACGCCAATAAGGCATATATCATCCATCTGCTCAATATTACCCCGCCAGGCCAGAATAGTTTCTTCAATTACCTGCTTTTGCTGCTGAGGGGAGTAAGTATGCACCCGTGCAAGCACTTCTCGCAGGCGTTTGGGCAGGAATTTTGACCGGTGTAGAGTCCCATCGGGCTTTTTTTCATAGCCCTGCTGATCCACTATGCCATCAGAGAAGAGATAAAAACTCAGGTTAGGGCGCAGCGGTATGAGGTGGGACTCAAAGGCAGTGCCCTGCAGAAGTTGGTCACCGCCGATGCTTCGGCGCGAGCCTTTGATTTCTACGAACTCGCCCTCGGGCGTGAAGAGGAAAAGGGGCCGTCGCGCCCCCGCAAAGTGAAGCTCGCGCCGCTGAAGGTTAATGTAACAGAGCGCAATATCCATCCCATCTTTGACTTGGCCTTCACTGAGCGTTTGATGCAAGGTATACCGCAGCTCCTCGTCCAGCCGTTCTAAGAGCAGGGAGGGATTTTTAGGTCCTTCTTCCTGGGCTAGGCGATTGAGAAGGGTCGTACCTATCATACTCATGAAAGCGCCTGGCACACCATGTCCCGTGCAATCCGCTACCGCCAACAGACTTTCCGTAGGAGAAATGGGGTAGAAATAGTAAAAGTCGCCACTTACTACATCTTTCGGTAGATAGAGCACGAAAGCTTCAGGAAACTGATTATAAAAAGGCGTAAGGTCGGGCAAAATGGCCATCTGAATACGCCGCGCGTACAGGATACTTTCTTCTATGTCTTGCTTGGCTTTGGCCAGCGCTTCGTTCTTTTCTTCTAGGAGATTCTTTTGTTCTTCTATGAGGCGGTTGCGCTCAGCCAGCTGCGCATTGATTTCCCGCTCGCGCCTATTGGCTCGGTACAGTACCACTAAAACTACGGCGGCAGCCCCAATCAGGAGAAAAGCACTGAGGACAATTATCCAGGTAACTTGGCGCGCTTTTTCGGCCCGCAGGCGCTCCGCCTCTATCCGGCGCTCCTGCATGTCTTTTTCCTTCTGATGGAGGTAATTCAGCTCCATACTGGTAAGGGCGCGCACATTCTCCTCGTTGGATACGCGTTGGAGTGCATTTATAAGGGGCTGGATGTAACGATAGGCCTGCGCATAGCCACCCGTCTCCCCATACAGGCGAATAAGCTTGTCATATACTTCCGCCAGCTCACTGTAGGCTTCTAAAGGTTCCAAAATCTGGCGCGCTTCTTCGTAGTGGGTGATAGCCTTTTTAGGTTGCTTTTTGCGCCAGAGGAGCTCGCCTTTATTCATGAGCACATGGGCTAAGGCGAAGTCCGATCGGCTGCGTTGGGCGTAGCGTAAGGCTACCTCTAAGTGGTGGGCGGCCGAGTCTAACTGATTTTGCTCCATTTCTAATCGGGCCGAGTTTATGCTGGTTTCAGCTGCTGCGCGCCAATCTTCGTTTTCCTCAGCTAGTAGGCGCGATTCGCGAAAAAGATTACGGGCCGCTTCTAGGTTGCCTTTTTTAGCCTGCGCCACGGCTAAATTGGTAGCTACCCTAAAGGGAAAGGTGGGGTTAGGGGCAAGATTGGCGTAATCGGCCGCATAGCTAAAGAGTTCCAAGGCTTTATCCCACTCCCCCTGGTTGTAATAGATTTCGCCGATTGCGTTGAGCACCATGGGTAGGAGGGTAGAATCGCTACGCAGTTCGCAGAAGCGCCGCGCCCTAAGGAGCCGCTCCATGGCCTGTGGGTAAAGAGCCTGACGGGTGTAGAGGTTGCCTAAGTTCAAAAGTACCTTAATCGCTAAGGTAGTGTCTCCATGTTCTTCGGCCAATTCTAAGGCTTTCTGGTAGAGGTCTTTAGCGCGGGCTAAATTGCCGGCTTGATCGAAGCCTTCGGAAGCCACCCAGTTATAGAGGCTAGCCCGACGGATGGGATCTTGAAGCTCCGCTTCGGCGGCCTGGAGCAGAGTATCGGCCTGAGGGAGTTTCGCACTGGCGGCCTGGCAAATCGCAAATCCATAAGCCTCCCAGAGCCACGCTTGAATTTTACTCTGACGCGCTAAGTCCAAAATCCGCGCCTGTACTTTTAGCGCCTCTTCTATGCGTCCCTCCGCTAAGCGCAGGAGGAATAATTCCTTGAGAGCGTTCCGCAGGTACTCTAATTCTTTGGCCTTCTCGGCTTGAGCGATAGCCTGCATAATCTGCTCTTCTGCCAGCTCATATAGGCGCTGCTTCCGATAAAGACCACCCATATTGATGCGCGTCATGAGTTCTAAGCGAGGATTACGATTATTTTGGGCTAAAGCTAAAGAGCGCTCATAGAATCCTTGTGCGGCCAAAAGATCTCCCATACTCTCAGCCATAGAGGCTCTAAGATTGAGCATCTGCACTAAAATCCCTGTATCGGCTGGAATTGCTTGAAAAAGGGTATCAGCCCGTCCAAGAAGCCGCCCAGCCTGCTCGTAAGAGGCGCCGTAGTATAGCGCAGAGGCTTGGTAATATAGGCTTAGAACCTCTCGCCGCTTATCCCCTAGCCGGCGCGCCAAAGGCTCCGCACGCCGAGCATAGTCCAAAGCCCGCCGCTCGTTGATATTCAGGTAGAGATTGGATAAAGTAATGTAAGTAGCCAGAACTACGGAGTCTGGGGCGCGTCGCGTGCGTAGTAGCTGCTCCAAAGAGTCTATTTGCTGGAGTACCTGAGCCTCCAGCCCACCCACCCCCAAAAGGGCTAATAATAGGCTGAACCGCACCCACCGCACTTCTTCTAGCGAAGGTAAGGATTTTAGGAGGTTGTAGGCCAATTGTTGCCGAAGGTTGTATGCCAGAATTGCAGGAGCCGCTGAACCGGCAGCCCCATCACGTTGTAGAAATCCCCGTGAATCTCGGCAATCCCCGCCAGCCCAATAAAATCTTGTGCCCCATAGGCGCCGGCCTTATCTAAGGGGGGACTATGACCTAAATACCACTCAATCCACTCAGGGGGCAGCTTATGAAAGCGTACAGCGGTAGACTCGTGGAAAAGCCAAAGCCGCTGCGCCGTAGCCACTGCTACGCCCGTAAAAACCGTGTGCCAATCTCCCGAAAGCCTTTGGAGAAAGCGGCGAGCCTCTGCCAGATCAGAGGGCTTACCCAAAATAGTGCCATGGTGTACCACCAACGTATCGGCAGCTAGGAGGACGACATCGGGGTCTAGCGCGTCCAAAAGGGCTGTGGCTTTGCGCGCAGCTAAACACATAGCCTGCTCGGCAGGAGGAAGCCCCGGTTGAAGGATTTCAGGCACATCCACCGGCCGTACGTCTATCTTCCACCCTAGGGCTTCAAGAAGCGCGCGCCGGCGCGGCGAAGCGGAGGCCAAAATCACCCTCATAGTAAAAGCACAAGCCACTCACTACTTTGGGATAAAAATAAGTGGTTTTAGGCGGAAGTAGACGCTGCTGAACCGCCGCCCGGCGCACATAGCTAAAGGAAAAAGGCGGAAAAATAACCCCCCATCCGGCCCCCCGCATAGCCGACTCCACGATGGAGGCCGGCTCTCGGCTATATTCTACCACGGCTTCGGAAAGCCGGCTCAATACCCAACGATAAAAGCAGGCGGGAAGTGGCTCCGCTTCGGCTTCCGCCCAGAGCGCCGGTCTTAGCTTGGCCAGAAAGAATTCCCCACGCGGCGAAACCAACCCTAGGCTATACCGAATCCCCTGCACCTCTTGCCACAGAGGCAGCCGACTGCGCGAGCGCTGGACACTAAAATAAGGCTCAATCGCCTCTAAAAAGACCTCATCCACGCCCCGCAAAAGCCGATGAATAGGCGCCAGAAGCGGCGGCGCATTTTCCAAAGGAATAACATACGCCAGGATATACGCTAGCCCAGCCCTACGCAGCGCCGCCCAGCGGTGATGTCCATCGGCCAGCAAAAAAGGCCCTGTACCTAGCCACTGGCGCAGCTCCGCTTGATGCCTATAATGATGAATAGGGGTCCAGCGATGCATTACCCCCTCCTCCCCACTTACCGAAAAAAGCGGACAGCTCAAGTATTCCCTGATTAGCCGCTCCACCGGCGCTACAGGAAGGTCTATAAAAAGCTGAATTGGGGTGGTCTGAAGGGGAAAGCGTCGGAAACTTTCAGCCATTTCTTGAACCCGCTCAGGCAGGGTACCCTCATGCGGTAAGATAGAGGCCGAGGCAGGCAAAAGGCCGATAAGCCCCCATTGCTGACGAAATGTAGGCGCATAAAACGCCTGACTATATACGTAGAAAGCCGGTAAAGGCTCGGGTATTATCACCTGAGCCTGCTGCCAAAGCCGCCAGCGCGCTTCCAGATTTTCTTCCTGGGGAAGGGCAAAGTGTAAGGATTGCCACGGATCCTGCCTTAGATGCTGTTCTAAAGTGGGACTAAGGGCATCGCGTACCGGCGCAATCCGTGGCTCGCGCCGATAGATCCACCCGGCCACCGCTTCCAGCATCAGCCTGCCTGAGGGCGCTCTGGGGCCTCACAATGGTGCGGAATAAACTGCAGCTCAGGGAAACTGCGCAGCAGCGCATACTTCTGCCAAATCTGCTGCGCCTCATCCCCTACTATAAGATGCTTGGGGGCCCAATTCGCCTCTACGCACCGCAGCAGAAGCCGCCCAATATGATAAGGATCGCCCGGCTGCTGGCCATCCATTTCCGCATACCGCTGAGCCATAAGGGCATGCAACTCATAATAAGGGCTCTGAGGATCCAAAGCAGCTAAGCTAGGGGCTTTTTCTAAAGAACGGCCCGCCCAGTCCGTGCGATAAGGCCCTGGCGCTACGCTACACACCCATATGCCCCACGGCGCCACTTCCTGGGCCAAAGCCTCACTAAGTCCTACCAGCCCAAACTTCGTTGCATTGTATAACGAGGCTCCCTTAAACCCATAATAACCGGCCACGGACGTAATGTTGAAGATGAAGCCATGTCGCTGCGCACGTAGATAAGGCAGTACGGCTTGACAGAGCCATATACAGCCGAGCAGATTTGTTTCTACTTGGCGCACAATCGCATCTTCCGGAAGCTCCTCTAAAGCGCCTACCAGCCCGTAGCCAGCATTATTTACTAGCACGCTGGGCACAAAACCCTGTGCTACGGCTTCTTGGACTACGGCAAAGGCCTGACTCCGCTGCCGCACATCTAAAGGAAGGGCTAAGGCCCGCCCTTCCGCTACCTTCACCAGTCCCTCAAGCTCAAGGGGCCGACGGGCTGTAAGAATAGCCCTATGCCCCGCCCCTAATACCACCTCCGCAATCGCCCGACCAATACCCCTATTAGCCCCTGTAATCAGCCAAGTCGCCATGCTAGCGCAGAAGAAGGAGGGGAAGACCCTGCTCCATAAATACATCCACTACTTTGGCCTCAGCCTCCTCGGCATTTAGCGCTATCACATCCATCATAAAATCCTGAGCGGCGTGGAGAATGCCCTCAGACAGATTCTTATCCGCATACAAGAGGCACTCCTCAGGCACAAACTCTGGGTCCACATGTTCAATAATATAATCGCACATATCTAAAACATGCCTTTGAAAGCCGCGATGAGTTTGGAAACGATAGGGCGTATTCACGCGTACGCAATATAAGGTCGCATGCCACTGGCGTATAAGGGGTATAAGCGTATGGAGAATTCTATATTCTTCTGGCTTTAGTTCGGTGGCCCACAGGATACGGCGCGGGGGCAGGGTAAGGGGATTAGGTATGAGCAGAAGGGGCACAGGGGCTTTTTCCAAGAGGTCCCACAGCGTAGTGGTACCGAAGAAACGCTCCCATTTTTTGCGGTGCTTGAAGGTAGTCACCATAAGGGTGAAAGACTCTCGCTGCAAGTAGGCTACAATTTCGTCCGCCGGGTCTGCTACTTCTTGGCTTTCCACCCATATATCTACCTGGGCCGAGGCGGGCAAACGCTCTCGCAAGAGGGCCGCGTACTGCTGGAGCTTAGCCTCGGCAGCCAAACGTAGGGACTCTATCTGCCGCAGGAAACTCTCTTCCCGGCTCCAACCGAGCCGCAGGCTCTCAGGGCGAAGAGCATGATACAGCCGAAAATGCACCGGCCCCTTTACCCCTCGCACGAGATACCCTAAGCTCGCTAGCGTCTCTTCCTCACCCGCTGACTCAAGCGCGAGCGGCACGAGCACTCGAAAATCCTTTTCGCCAATTTGGGACATCGCTTAGACTATTTGCGTAGTAGTACCAAACCAGCTGACCACCACGAAAAAGAAAGGACGCATGTAAAACAAGCGGATCGGCTTTCGGCCATTCGTTAGACAGACCGCGCCGCCATAGTTTCACCGCCTCCCACAAATCACGCCACCTCAAATCCCAGAACCCTCTTAGGCGCCGCACCCTAAATAGCCGATAAAGCCGCTGGTGAGGATCCGCAACATGCACAGCCCCTGGATAAAACCGCTGAAAGAAGAGACGCCCCTCCTCCAGCGTATTTGGATGGACAAACACCAGAAAGGGCCGAATAGAGTCCTGCCAACTCTCTAAAAAGGCCCGAATATCCTTCACAAGACCTTTGCAGTACATGCAGCCTAAGTGCCGCAAAAATTGCAGCCATACATACGGGTAGCTACGCAGGAGAGTAGGTAGATCACGGGCAGGTAGATTTTCACCTTCCAAGGGATGCGTAAACCGCCAGAACTCTATTTCACTCATAAAATGCGGCACGCTAAGAGGCTCATGTCATCCTGAAGCTCCTTAGTTTGGCGGTATTCATCCATAGCTTGGCGTACGCAGGCCAAAAGTTGATCGGACGACATACTACCCAAGTTAGATAAGTAGCGCTCTAAACGCTCCAGCCCCAAATCCTCTCCCATTGGACTGGGCTGCTCTATTAGGCCATCCGTATAGGCAAAAAGAATATCGCCCTGTTGAAGACCTATAAGGTTTTGCGGTTTCGTGGCCTCTAATTGAGCCCCTGGGATAAAAATGCCTATGGGCGTAAGGTTAGCCGGTAAGGGTACTATGCCACGCTGGGCACTAATTAGGAAAGCGGGTGGATGGCCGGCGTTATAATACTCCAGCTGGGCTTCGCCATTCTCTTCTAGCGTAAGCTTAGCTAAGAATAGGGTTACAAAGCCTGAGTCCTCCTCCCCATAAATCTGGGTAAGACGGCGATGAAGCTGGGCAAGCAGCTTAGGAAGGGGTAATCCCAGCTCGGCCAAGGTCCGAATGTGCCCTTGTAAATTAGACATCACTAGGGCAGCCGAGATGCCTTTACCCGACACATCCCCAATATAGAAGAGCACTTCCCTATCCGAGAGCCGAATAAAATCAAACAGGTCACCTCCTACGCCCTTATGGGCCACATGAAACGTAGCGATGTCTAGGCGGGAGTGCACCGCTGGCGTCGTGGCTGAGAGGATGCGGCGCTGAATGCGCGAGGCTAGCCTAATCTCTTGCTCATAGGCTTGCTGCTGAAGGCGCAAAATCTCCGCCTGACGCTGCTGCTCCTGAAAAAAGGCATTTTCCAAGTATACGGTAATAATGCTACCGATAATCTCCAGATAGATAAGATCGCTTTTCTGCTCTTCCTCCGTCTCGGCAAAGGCCCCTAGAAGCCACCAAGCCTGCGGCTCCACGATACGCACGCGCGCCGAAGGCCCTACAAAGCGCCCCAAGGGCATTATAACCTCCACCCCCATGTGCGCCAAAAAACTACCTGGCTCAGGTACACTTGTAGTGGTGTATTCCAAACATTCACGAATAGCATCCTGAGAGATGCTGGGAAAATTGTGAAAGTAGGCTAAGCGCGGCTGCCGATTAGGAGTAAAAGTATGAATATAGGCTAATCTTTCTACCCCAAAACAGCTTCGTAAAATAGAAGCTACCGAGATAAGGAGGGGGGTATCGCCAGTTTTAGGCGCTAAAAGACGGACTACCTCCTGTACGGCTTCCAGTTCGTTACGGCGCAGCTCAATCCGCTGAATCAGCTGCTGAGCCGTAAGACCGCCCGAAGCCTCAAAAGGTAATTCCGTCATACCCAGCCGGTGAATATACGATAAATCATCCAATCGGGTTGCCTTTAGTCCTAATAGCCCAGTAGAGTGCAAATACCGTGCCACCCAGCAGCAGGGCCGCTAAACCGCCTTGAAGCTGCCCCTGAGGAAGGGTAAGCCAACCTAAGGCTTCAAAAAGCAGCGCACCCAGGCTTACATACGGCGGCCCTAACCCTAAGCCCACAAACCCTAGCCCCGCTTCCACAAAAACGGCCGTAGCAAAACTTTGCAGAAACTGCGTCTGAAGAAGGGGGACTAGATTGGGTAGCAGGTGACGCCGCACTAGACCCAAAAACGGCAGCCCTAAACTACGTGCCGCATCCATGTAAGGCATCTGCCATAAACGGCGGCCTTCTACTCGCACCAGACGCGCCGTGTCGGTCCAGGTGCTGAGAACTATCGCCCCCACCACACCTATAAACGATTTGCCTAGTACAAAGGCGAGCGCCGTAGCCCACAAAACCGCTGGTATGACCCAGAGGCTCTGGATAATTAGAAGAATAAGTTCCTCTAGCCATTTGGGTGCGCTGCTGGCCAGAAGGCCCAGAGCGGTACCTAAAAGCAAGGCCCCGCCGCCTGCTACTAAACCCACCATGAGGCTAAGCCCCCAGCCTCGCAAAAGACGCACGGCTATATTGCGTCCCAGGGGATCGGTGCCTAGCCAGTAATCCTTTGCACTGGGGGCACAGAGGTAGCAGGAGGTTTCTACGGGTAAAAAATAAGCTCCCCCTACGGCCAGCCCGATAAGAATTAGCCCGGCCGCTCTTCCCTTCAGGCTGATGTGGAGGTGGCGGGAATCGAACCCGCGTCCAGTCTAAGGTACCCGGGGCGGTCCTACATGCTTAGCCTTCGGTCGGGTGTCGGAGAAGGTCCGCCAAAGGCCCGGTACCTTTCTCCCAAGCGCCGCCAAGCGTCGGAAGGGGCCGGCGCCCTCCCCTCCCCAAGCCTGATTTTCCCTTCGGGAAGGAGCCGCCTCAGGCCTGGCTTCCCCTCCCCAGCCGCCTAAGTCCTATTAGGCAGCGAGCGCGTAAGAGGTTTCGGCACTTCTTGTGCCTCTGCCCTTTTGCGAGGAGGACAGGAACCTCGCATGCACCGCCACCGCTCCCCTAGCTGTCAAGCCCATTCACCCCCAGGAAAAGCAAAGATAAAAAAAATCCCCTATCTTTGAACGATGCCACTAAGGGGTATAGGCCGGTTCTGGCCCAGCGTCGCCTTATTTTACCTGAAAGCTCAGGCGCCGCCTCTAGCGGTAAATACGGGCACTGTTTTAGCCTTAGAACCCGGCGGTATTGTGTGGTGCGCTGGGGGCTGGCAAAACAATCCAGGAGGCAGCTTCCTCAATCAGGGTACGGTATATATCGCTGGCGATATTCGGAATGACGACCCTAATGGGTTCTTTGCCACGAGCGCTTCCCCCGGCACCCTCGTTCTGAATGGTCTTACTCAGACGCTCTCGGGCCAGGCGCCTATCCGTACCGATACCTTGCGTCTTTTGGGGAGGGAGCCAAAGATTTTGGCTACGACGCTTTACATAGACCGGTTCTTGGATTTGGGCGAGGCTGAGCTGCGTACGCAGACTTATACGGCTTCTGTGCGCAATCCTGACCCAGCTGCCATCCGCCGTCAGAGCGGTTTGGTTTCCAGTGAGGCAGGCGGCGCTTTAGAGCGTCGCACAGACCGCAGCGCGACTTACCTTTTCCCCGTAGGGGGCCATACCCCTCTACGCTATCGCCCTGTGGAGATTATACCCACTAGCGCTGCGCCGCATCGCTTTGCCGTGCGGCTGGCCAATGTGGATCCGAATGCCGAAGGCCGCCCGCGCGACCAGCTCCACCCCGACCTTTGCCAAATCAATCCCCTCTACTACCACTACATTAACCGCACGGAAGGCACCGGAGCGGCCGAGCTGCGCCTCTACTACGAGTCAGGAGACCCCGTGACTGGCCCCGTGGCTCAGTGGAAAACGGCGCTATGGATACCTACGCCCGCTACCGCCATTCCAAATGGCTGGGCCCTCTCAGCGTGGAATGACTTCCAAGACCCCTACTTCGCCTTTTCCGAGCGGCGACTGCGCCTCAGCCTCACCGCCTCGCGCGAGACGGTGGAAGTAGGAGTACCCGTTACCCTTACCGCCTCAAGTCAGCCACCCGCTTCTACCTACCAGTGGAATTTCGGCGATGGTACTACTTTAGCTGGCGGCGGTACGCAGAATTATACCTACACTGCCCCCGGTACTTACACGGTTCAAGTAAGTGCCGCCCCCTGCAGCGACACCGCCCGCCGTCAAATCGTAGTTATCTTTCCCAGTCAAATTCTCATACCTACCGCTTTTACGCCGAATGGCGATGGCATTAATGATTTTTGGCAGCCTTTGGTACAAGGGGAGGTGCGCCGCCTGCAGTGGTGGATTTATGACCGCTGGGGCATGGTTTTAGCTCAAGGCGAGGGCCGCACCGCCCGCTGGGACGGCCGAAAGAACGGCCAACTCTGCCCCGAAGGCGTGTACGTCTACATAGTGGAGGCCATTCTCCTTGATGGGGAAACTTTTCGGCGCAGCGGCACCCTCACCCTACTGCGCTAAATAGGCCTTATCTTTGTCGGTGTCTTTCCTATTTCCCTTTCCCGCTAACGAGCCTACGCTGGGGTATGCGCCCGGCAGTGGCGAGAGGCAGCATTTAGAAAAAGCCTTAGAACAAGCCTACGCCCAAACGGCCGAAGTGCGCAGCTACATCGGGGGCCGCTTTAGGGAAGGAACGCCTTTTCCCCTTACGCCCCCTCACCGCAAATCCCACGTGGTGGGCACAGCCTGGCGCGTAGGCGCAGAAGAGGTGCATGAGGCTATAGAAGCGGCCTTGCGAGCGCACACCTTCTGGTCGCAGTGGCCCTTTGAGCGGCGCGCCGAAATCTTCCTCAAAGCCGCCGACCTACTCGCTCATAAATACCGCTTCTACGCTAACGCCGCCTGCATGATAGGCCAATCCAAAACTATCTTCCAATCCGAAATAGACATTATAGCCGAGCTATGCGACTTCTGGCGCTTCAACGTCCATTATGCCGAGTGGCTGATGCGCTGGCAGCCCACTAGCCCGCCCCTTACGCGAAATGTGCTAGAGTACCGCCCGCTGGAAGGCTTTGTATTAGCCATTACCCCCTTCAACTTCGCTTCTATTGCAGGCAACCTGCCTACGGCCCCCGCCCTCATGGGTAATGTAGTGGTATGGAAACCGGCTGAGACGCAGCTTTACTCGGCACGGGTCATTTTGGAGGTGCTTTTGGAAGCGGGACTGCCTGAAGGCGTTATCAATCTCGTAGTAGCCGATGGCCCTACTGTTTCCGACGTAGCCCTCTCGCACCCTTACTTTGCTGGGCTACACTTCACGGGCTCTTCTACCACCTTCCAGTGGCTTTGGCGCAGGATTTCCGACAACCTCCACCTTTTTCGGAATTACCCTCGCATCGTAGGCGAGACTGGCGGAAAAGATTTTGTATGGGTACACAGCTCCGCAGACCCGCAGGGGGTAGCGGTGGCCTTAGCGCGTGGCGCCTACGAGTACCAAGGCCAAAAATGCTCGGCCGCCTCCCGCGCCTACCTGCCTGCCTCGCTAGCGGAGGATATTCTCCATCGTTTAGTAAGCATGATGAAGGATTTTCGGATTGGGCCGCCAGAAGATTTTCGCAACTTCATCACGGCCGTGATAGACAAGAAGGCATTTGATAAGATAGTAAGCTACATTGAAATGGGCAAGGCTGACCCCGCCATTACGCTCGTAGAAGGGGGTAGCTACGACGAAAGTATAGGCTACTTTATCACACCAACGCTCTTTTTGTCCAGTGACCCTTTCCACCGCCTTATGCAGGAGGAGATATTTGGGCCTGTTCTAACGGTGTATGTTTATCCCGATGCGCAGTGGGAGGCCTCCCTGGAAATGGTAGATAAAACTTCACCCTATGGGCTAACGGGAGCTATATGGGCTCGCGACCGGCAAGTTATCGCTACGGCTTTGGAGAAGCTACGCTACGCCGCAGGGAATATTTACATCAATGACAAGCCTACGGGCGCCGTGGTCAATCAGCAGCCCTTCGGTGGGGCCAGAGCTTCTGGCACTAATGATAAGGCAGGATCACCTTGGAACCTCCTCCGCTGGGTAAGTCCCCGTGCCATCAAAGAGAACTTCCTTCCGCCCTCGGACTACCGCTACCCGTTTATGGGCTGAGGCGGCTTGGGCTAGCCGCTGAAGTTTTACAGGGCGAGTCCGGCGTAAAGCCGATCCCTGCTGGAGGCGCTTCACCTGGCTTGGGGAGAGGGTAGCCCATTCTTGGGGGGTGTAAAACATGGCAGCTTGAGGTTGGAACTCCCCCTGCGGCTGGGCAAAGCGATTCCACGGACAAACCGCCTGACAAATATCACAGCCAAAAATCCATCCATGGGTCGGCGGCACCTCCTCCGGTAGCGCCGGCGCTTCTATCGTCCAGTAGGCAATACAACGGGTGGCATCCAGCACGTAAGGGCTCAGCGCCCCTGTAGGACAAGCCTCAATGCAGCGCTGGCAGCTGCCGCAGAAATCCTCCAAAAAAGGTTCATCAGGATAAAGCGGCGCCGTAGTGAGTACCCCGCCTATAAAGGTAAAACTACCCAGCCGCCTGCTAATGAGAAGGGTATTCTTACCTATCCACCCTAATCCAGCCTCCACTGCCCAGGCTTTTTCTAAAATGGGGGCCGTATCTACGAAGGGCCGCGCGGCAAATCCATGCCGAATAAGGTAATCCGCTAGGATTTGAAGCCTACGGCGCATCTGGATATGGTAGTCTTTACCCCAGGCGTATTGGGCAATAGGTGAAACAAAGCGGCGCGTTTGAAAATAGCTCTGGAGTACTACCACCATGCTCCGGGCTTCGGAGAGGACGGTTTGGGGATTGGCACGCAATTCGGCTGTAGCGCTTAGGTAGGTCATCTCCGCCTGCTTGCCGCTACTGAGCCATTTTAGAAAGTTTCGGTAAGCCTGGGCTGCTGGCCTATCGGTACGGGCGCGCAAATCATATACCGAAGCGATACCGCAGGCGTCAAAGCCCAAGCCATGCGCCAAGGCGCGCACGGCTTGCGTAAGCGCTAGGCTCATCCGAAAAGCGAGGGCTGAGCCCCTCGGAGAGGCCTACCTAAATGGGCATAGGCGCGAGGCAGAGCCCTACGGCCTCGCGGCGTGCGCTCCAAAAAGCCTTCCATAATCAAGTAGGGCTCATACACCTCTTCTAATGTCTCACTCTCCTCACCTACGGCTACAGCTAAAGTCTGCAGGCCCGTAGGCCCACCCCCAAACCGATCTATGAGCGTAACTAGAAGCTTTTTATCAATCTCCTCTAGCCCAGCCGGGTCAATTTGAAGGTGCATAAGCACCTTCTCGGCAAATTCGCCCGTAATTACCTGGACACCCTCTACCTGGGCAAAATCGCGTATGCGGCGCAGAAGGCGATTAGCCGTACGAGGGGTGCCGCGGCTACGGCGCGCAATCGCCTCCGCCCCCGCCTCAGTCAGATTAATCCCTAAAATTCGGCTGGAGCGTAAAGCTATCTGGCGCAGCTCCTCTTGGTTATAGTACTCCACGTGAATGGTAATCCCGAACCGTGCTACGAGGGGCGCTGTAAGAAGACCTAAGCGGGTAGTAGCTCCCACGAGGGTGAAAGGCCGCAGAGGTAACTGAAGGGTGCGCGCATGCGGGCCACTGTCCAGCACGATATCCAGCCGATAGTCCTCCATCGCCGTATAGAGGTACTCTTCCACAGAGGGATGTAGCCGATGAATCTCGTCAATGAAAAGCACATCTCCATGGTCTAGCTGGGTAAGGAGACCGGCTAAATCCGCTGGGCGCTGGAGGGCTGGCCCGCTTGCCGTAAAGAGGCGCCGGCCCATCTCTTGGGCGATAATATTAGCCAGGGTAGTTTTGCCCAGCCCGGGAGGACCATAAAAAAGCGTATGATCTAAGGGCTCGCCCCTTTGCCGGGCAGCCTCCAAGAAAACCCTGAGGTTGCGTAAAAACGGCCGATCCCCAATAAATTCCTCCAACCGCTTTGGTCGAAGCGCCTTCTCCTCGGGATCTAACATCCCTCCGGGACCGAGCTCAGCCGCTTCACCAGATGGTAGAGGGAGCTACCACCTTTGCGCCGACGAACCCGTATTTCATCCATAAAGCACCGCAATAGGTAAATCCCAAAGCCGCCTGGCCGAGTTGTATCAGCTCGTAAAAGACGCGGCTCCTGCGGATAGCTATGGATATCATACGGCGGCGCAGGGTCGTATAAATAGGCATGGACTTCCCCTTTTTGCACCGAAAGCTCTAAACGCAGTTCCTTCTGCGCATCCTCCTTATTACCATGCAAAATAGAATTGGCGCAAAGCTCCTCAATCGCCACGGTTATCTGGTTGAGCTCTACAGAATTCAAAACTACTTTAGCTAAATGCGTACGAACGAAATGTCTAATGATAGGAAGATTTTCAGCTGTGGCACCAAACTGAAGGGCCGTCTTAGGCATGATTAATCGGAATAAGCTTAGTAAGCCCTAAAAGATCCAGAATGTTATAAACCTCGGGCTGCACCTGAGTAAGCTCTAGCGCTATGCCCTTGGGGCTAAAATTATCTACACACATGAGAAGAATGCCAGCACCCGCACTAGAGAGGTAAGTAAGCCTTTGGCAGGAAAGAATGATTTTCTTTAGGCTAGGATTTTGCTGAACAAGTTGGGTAAGCCTTTCGTAGAGCTTAGGGGCGGTGAGGGCGTCTAGCTCCCCATCTAGGCTTACCTGCACCTGCCCTGCCGCCGATGCTGGTTGTACTTCTATGTGCATGGAAACAAAAATACAAATCCTGGGCCATTCCCATGGGAATGGCCCAGGAGGCTTTTTGCCTTCTTTATTCCACTATCAGAAGCTTTTGAGGGGGTAGAGAAGTCCCATCTACACTGAGCTGCACAAGATAGACGCCACTAGGGAGGGCGAGGGGCACCGCATAAGTGCCTGGGAGGATCGCTCCCAGAGAATGATAGAACACGCGCTGGCCCGAAAGGGTGCTTACTGCAATCTCCACTCTAGCGGCGTAGAGAAGGTCAAAACGGAGCTCAGCCCTACCCCAAGCGGGATTAGGAGATAGCGCCAGAGTACCAAGCGCCGCATGCAGGGAAGTAGAAGGAGAAGCGGCGCGCACTTCCACAGGATAACCAGTCCATATGTCACGCCAGGCACTAAATCCTTGAATGGTGGGCATAAGGTTAGCGGTATCTTTACTATCCTCATCGGTAGCAGTTATAGGAGGATTATTTAGAGGGTTAATCTGAATCGTAGCTGGGTCTACAAAGCCCCGGAGGTAAATCAGGAGCGTATCAGGCTGGCCTTGGGGTGTGGGATTTACGCCGCGTACGCAGGCTCGCACGCAGCCACGCGGAGGTGTAGGATTTTGGGGCGATCCCCCACCCGGATTTCGGTAAACTACCACATTTGCATAGCGATCCGGCGAACTTTCCACCTGCTTATAGCGGTGGGCTTGATTAAAGCGCAAGGCTCCCGCAGATGGATTAGCCGCATTATACCCAACCGCTACATTAGGCTGGCCGCGGAGCGCAACATACTGCGTACCGCCCTTCATTCGGAGACTATCTACAAAAATTGCGACATTCGGATACGGGTCAACGCTGTAAGTTTGGCCGCCAAATTCAAAGGATACGCGTACCGTTTCAGCCAGGGCAAACTGAATTACCACTTCGGTATCGCGCCCCGCAGTAAGTACCAGAAGTGGTGGGTCAAAGCTTCGTGGCGCTAGGGAGTTATTAACTATGCAGCTATCACATCCACTTTGGGCATACAGGCCCAAAAAGCCACTCAGTAAGCCTAGGCAAGCGATCCTGCGCATACCGAGGCAAAAGTAATCAAGCCGGCGCATAAAAGGAAAAGCTAAGCCGAATGCAAAACAATTTTTCCCATTTGGTCGCCTTGCCAGAGACGGGCTAAGGCTTGCGGCAGAGCGGTAATAGGATAGGTGTGCTCCACCAAAGGACGGATTTGATGACGTTCAATGAAGCTCAAAAGATCGCTGAAATTGCGAGGGCTTCCCATAGTAGAACCGATAACCCGGCTCTGCCGCCAGAAAAGCCGGCGCAAATCAAAAGAGGGCGGATTACCGCGCGTGGCGCCATATATAACCACGCGACCAGCTGGCGCCAGTAAGAGCTGGTAGGCTGAGAAAACCTCCCCACCCACCCCATCTACAATAAGGTCAAAGGAGCCGGCGCGCTGAAGGAGGCTCTCCGCCCAATTTTTTTCCGTATAAAGGATACCACCTTTAGCGCCTAGGCGCTGGGCGGTTTCAATTTTTTCGGGTCGGCTTGAGGCCACCCATACTTCGGCGCCTGCGGCTACGGCTAATTGTAGGGCCCATACCGCTACGCCGCCACCGATGCCCGGGATAAGTACCTTTTCGCCTGGCTGAAGTGCCCCCTGAACAAAAACAGCCCGATAGGCGGTAAGCCCGGCTAAAGGTATTGCGGCAGCCTCCACAGGACTGAGATAAGCTGGCATGGGATGTAGGTTCTCCGCTGGTACATCTACGTATTCTGCCAGCGTACCCCAAGAAGGCATCCCTAAGATATGGTAGCGCTCTCCTTGGACGCGCTCATCCCGCCCCCAGTTTAGGCTGGGGTTTATAAGGACACGCTGACCTAACCAGTCGGATGACACCCCTGCGCCCACAGCTACTACTTCGCCGCAGCCATCCGAGCCTAAAATAGCGGGATATTGTATGCCAGGGTAGAGGCCTAAGGTTATCCACAGGTCGCGCCGATTGAGCGCGGCGGCTAAAAGACGCACCCGGGCCCATCCCTCTGGGAGCTTAGGTAGGTCTACTTCTTCCCAGCGAAGCACCCTAAGCCAGTCAGCCGCTTCCAAACTAGTCGCCGTACGCGGTAAGGAGGCATGCAATCGCCAAGCCCACATAGGTTAAAGTTGGTATTTTTGTAGCACATGGACCTTTCGGTGTTAGAGGAAGAGGTGCGTAATTATGACTTGAGTACGGCGGAGGGGCGGAGTTCTTTTCGGCAGCGCTTCTTGCGGAAGGGGGGTATTTTGGATAGGCTTTTTGCGGAGCTCCCTACTCTCCCACTAGAGGAGCGCCGCCTGCGCGGCCAGCGGCTAAATGCCCTGCGCCAGTTAGCCCACCAGCGTTTAGCGGAGGCCGAGACCCATTTCGCCTCTACCCCTACCTCCCACCCAGCTTTTGCGGATCTAACCTTCCCTTTCTTAGGCTTCCAGCCTGGTGCGCGACACCCCCTCAGCCTGATAGAGCAGCGCGTCATAGGAATATTCCACCGGCTGGGCTACGCCTTAGCCGATGGCCCTGAAATAGAAGATGACTGGCATAACTTTACCGCGCTCAATTTTGAGCCAGACCACCCCGCACGCGACATGCAGGATACGTTCTTTATAGACCCAGCCCAGGGTAAGCTTCTCCGTACCCATACCTCTACGGTGCAGATTCGCGTGATGGAGCGGCAAGCGCCACCCCTGCGGATTTTAGCCCCGGGACGCGTGTATCGGCACGAAACGATTTCTGCGCGCGCTCATGTATATTTTCACCAGATTGAAGGCCTCTATGTGGATGAAGGCGTAAGTGCCGCCGACCTGCGCGCAACTTTAGAGTATTTTCTGACCCAGCTTTTTGGAAGCGATACACGGCTGCGCTGGCGCGCCTCCTACTTCCCCTTTACCGAAATGAGCGCTGAGGTGGATATAGCCTGCCGCATTTGCCAAGGGAAAGGTTGTCCTGTGTGTAAATTCACTGGCTGGGTAGAAGTTTTGGGCTGTGGCATGGTAGACCCTAATGTGCTTGCTGCCTGCGGCATTGACCCCGAGCGCTATACAGGCTTTGCCTTTGGGCTAGGGGTAGAACGGCTGGCCCAGCTTTTCTTCCGCATCCCTGATTTACGCCTTTTTGGCGAAAATAACTACCGCTTCCTCCAGACCTTCGCTACCTATGCCCATCTCGCCTGAACAGGTTCTTCCTACCCCGCTTTGGGAAAAGGTTCAGCAGTTTTACCCGCATCTCACCCCCACTTCCGAAAACCTACCCTTTATAGAGGCCTTAGATCAGTTTTACCGCGAGTACCACCCCGAGCTAATGATTGTAGAGACAGATCCTTCGGGGATCATTACGTATGTGAATGAAGCTTTTGCGCGGGCCAGCGGTTATGAGCCTGCCGAGCTACTTGGCCAAAATATCAACATCCTGCGCAGCGATAAAAATGAAGCAGGCTATTTCCGCCATCTTTGGCGCACTATTAGCCAGGGCCAGCCCTGGCGCGGTAAGATAAACAATCGCACTAAGGACTATGAGCTCTATCAGATTGATTTACTGATTATCCCAATTTTCGTTCCAAATACCCGCGAGATATACCGCTACTTAGGCTTAGCCTATAACACTTCGCACCGATTAGCGGCGGAGATGGCCTTAGAGCAGCTGCGTGAGGATATGCGAGAGGGTCTCCAGTATGCCCGACGCATCCAGCGCGCCATTTTCCCTACGAAAGTAAATGCCCTTCAAAAATTTTTCCCAGAAAGCTTTCTTCTCACGAATAGCCGGGATATTGTAAGCGGGGACTTTTGCTGGGTAGCTCGCACCCCCATGGGTAATCGCACCTTTTTAGCCGTAGCGGATTGCACAGGTCATGGTGTCTCCGGCGGCCTTCTCACGATGATTGGCTACAATCTCCTCAATCAAATAGTACTCTACCGCGGGATTAGCGTACCCCACCAGGTTCTAGCCGAGCTCCATAAAGGCCTGCGGGCCTACTTCCTCCAAGAAGAATCCGAAGAAAACAAGTTCATAAAGGATGGCATGGACATTATTCTATGCAGTTTTGATTACGGTATGACTGAGCTGCAGTTTGCCGGAGCTAACCGGCCGCTCTGGCTTATCCGAGACGGCGAACTGAAAGAGTACAAAACGGACAAACAGACGATCGGGGGAGAACGGCTATCGGAGGATATTGAATTTCAGCTTTTCACGGTGGAGCTTCAGCCGGAGGATCGGATTTACCTTTTCACGGATGGAATAACCGACCAATTTGGAGGGCCGCAAGAGAAGCGATTCGGCACACCGCGCCTGCGCCAGACTCTACTTGAGATTCATCGTGAGCCAAGCATGGTGAAGCAACGAGCTCTCTTCAACAACGTCTGGAAACGTGAGTGGATGGGCGACATGCCACCTACCGATGATGCGACACTGGTGGGTATTCGGATTGTGGAGTAAGCTGTTGTGGAGCCAAAGTAGCGCCTTCCAAGCCCCAGCTCCTTATTTCGAGGGGGTTATTTTCTATAAAGTTCGAATAAGTGGCCCTAAGGCTGAAATTCTGCGCGAAAATGCGCCCAATAATGAGATGCAGATTTATATCCAAGGCAATCGCTTTTTGGTGAATGAAACAGGAGGCGCATTTCCTGTAAGCCGACTTTACGAGCCAGACTCCGACTGGGTATACGTCTTAGACCCTCGCAATAAGCGCGCCTTTCGCTACGAAAAGTACCGAAAGAAAGCCCAAAACTACCCCGCCCAATATATAGGTGATAGCCTTCAAGTAGCAGGTGTATGGTGCTATGGCTTCAGAGTAAAAAAGCCCGACGAGGAAATTATCTACTACGCCAGCCCCAAATACCGCGTGAATACTGCCCTTTTTGCCGGCAAGAAGCACGCTCAGGCTTTCTTTTTGAACGAAGGGTTGTATGGCGCTATCCCCCTCAAAATTATCCGCAAGCGTGAAGGTCTTACTATAGAAACTACGGCAATACAGGTGCGTGCCATGCGGTTGGATCCAGCCAGTATGCGTCTGCCAAAGGAGTATCAGATTTGGGGCTACGACTACCGGCGCTGATAGAGGGCAGGGGGCAGCGAACCGGCCGTAGTGCGCTGGTAGGAAGCGGTAAAATAGGGGAGATAGTAGCGCACCTCAGCCCAATTTCCCTCTGGATCCCATACAAAGGAAGGGCCTTGCCACAGGCGTGCTAAAAGAAGCCAATTCTGGTGTTTTTGAATCTCTTGCCATACGAAGGGGCTAGAAAGGGCACACCCGCTAGGACCCTTTAGCCGTACATAGCAGGGGGGAGTCCCCAAGATACAGCTGCCTGCGGGCAGTTCTACGGTACAAGAGGGCCGGCTCGCAATCGCCTGCCCTACTTCATAGCCACGCAGAGCTAAAAATAAAAGGCCCACATAGCGTAGAGGGGAAAGTCCCTCCCACTCCCGCAGGAAGCTGCTCCAGAGCGCCGCACTCACTGGAAGGGGGAGGGAAACTATCGCCGTCCATAGCCTATCCCGATACCCTAAGCGTTCCCGATAAGGCCGATACATATAAAACTGGCCAGCAGTCAGCAGAATCAGTAAAAGCCCTATATCCGCATACGACGGCAGAGAGGTAAGGCTTAGATGGAGGCTAAAAAGCCAGTAATTCTGCCAGTATCCTTGAAGGAGGCCAAGGGCTTTGAGCAGCGCAGCGCTAGCAAGCAGCCCCCAGCCCAGCCCAACAAAAAGTAAGCCAAGGGCATGAGGACGCTGCTCCTCCAAACGCCTATAGACAACCCAAAGAAGACCCAAGAGGACTAAGGGAAATACACTGATTCCGATTGCCCAGAGGACACCTTGCCTAAACGGCGCATGGGTTGGGCGGCTCAAAAGGAGGAGAGTCCAGAGGGCCGGCTCACCCAGCTCCAAAGGCAAGGCCCAAGGACATAAGGCACTGGCTACCATAGGCAAGGCCATTAGGGGTAAGAGCGTATCGGGACGTGGCTCACGCGGCCGGCTTTGCCAGAGAAATAGGAGAAGGGCTAGAATACCCCAAACCTTCCAAAGGCGAAGCCCCCACCGAAAGGCCTCTGCCTCTTGCGAAGCAAGCAGCGCAAACAACGGATCCGCTGGAAAGGGATGAGCGGCGTAGTAATGGCCTAAGGGGCCAAAACGAGCAAATTCATAGACTAATTCTACTGCGGGTAAGGCTGGCGGCAGCCATACCGCCCCTCCCAAACCTATTCCTAGAATCGCTAGCGCCGCTCGCCTCAGAAGCCAAACCGATACCGAAAATCTTCTATTTTTAGGCGTTCTTGAAGAGCCTCTGAGAGGCGATATTGGAGAAAGGCCATTTGCGAGAGTAGGCGTCCACGATCACGGGACTGGGTGCGGTCAGGAAAGTGCGGTTTCGGGGCTTCCTTTTGCGTCAGCTGAAGCACAAACACCCCGCCATTTCCTTCTATTGGCGCGCTTAGTTGTTGAGGCTCCAGCGCTGCCGCTACGCCAAGCAGTACAGGCTCCTCTCGACTGAAACGATGAGGTGAAGTCCCCCCATACATAAGCCGTTCCACCTGTTCAATGTAGGCCCCTGGCCCGTAGCTGGCCTGCAGAGCTTCCAGAGAGGTATTAGGCTGGAGGCGTAGGCGCTTCCGAATATAGGCTGCTTTCTGTTGATTGAGGGCTTTCAGCCTAATTGTATCCCGCACGCTCTCTAAGGGCCTGTAGGGTGGATCCACGGCTTCCACCAGCTGGGCTACCACAAAAGCGTTTTGGATCTCTATTACGCCTGAAAGCTGCCCGACCCGACTAGAAAAAGCCCAGCGAACAAGATTTTGGATTCCGGTCAAAGCGGGAAGGGAAGAGTTAGAGGGACGCAGGGGGGGAATAGTTACGCGTACATTCATGTGCGTTTGTTGAGCGGCCGCATCAAACCCTTTTTCCGCCAGACGCGCAAATTGCTGGGCCTTTTGCCGAAGCTGAGCTAAGGTACGAGTACTGGGCGTGATTTCCTTCACGATAGTGGCCAGACGCACCCGCCGATCCTCTTTCTCCTGCACCTCTACGATGTGGTAGCCTACCTCGGAAGTAATAATTCCGTAAGGCTTCCCTATGGGCAGCTTAGCCAGCGCTTCGTAGAAAGCCTTGCCAAAGCGGCCATCCGGGCCATACCAGCCCAGTTCGCCACTGGCGTATTTGCTCTGTAAATCGTCGGAGTATTGATTGGCCAGCTCCGCAAACCGCTCTCGCCGGAAGGTGCGCCAAAGGCTGTCGGCTTTTCGTCGAGCTGCCACCGTATCCAGACCCTTGCCTATCATAATATGCCGTAGGCGATATATCGGCTGGCTATCCCGCACTATGGTATCCACTTTAGTCAAAGCATATCCTTGGTCTATACGATAAGGCCCTATTATCTGCCCCACTGTTTTGATAGAGTCTTGCACTTCCTTCATTACCTCTGGCCAGCGCACAAAGGAAAACGGCTGAGGAATGTCGGAATTGCTGGCGGCAAACAGTGAATCTTCAGTGGTACGAGCAAAAGGCTCCCGCAATTCTATCAGGCGCTGGTAGGTAAGCGCTGAATCCTCCGAAGATGGGTCCTTGAAAAATACTACATAGTGAATCTTACGTTCTGGCTCACGCAGCTGATACTCCGCCTTATGCGCCTCATAGTAGCGGCGAAGATCTGGCTCCGAAATCGGCACTAGGCTGTCGGCTACGGCACTATAGCTAACGATCAGACACCTGAGACTTACCGTAATGCTATCCAACGCATTCTTGTAGGCTACTAAGGTAGAGGGAAGGTAGTCACCGGCACGTATGAGGGCGTCGTACTTTTCCCTCAGCCGAGTTTCCACTAAGTAATCCTCAAAATCGCGCAGTTGGGCCGCTAGGTTTGGGTCATTCGCCGCCCGCGCCAGCACCTGCTGCATCTTGTTTTTGTCGTACGTCTGATTTTCCCGCGTAAAGAGCTGAACTACTACAGGATGGGGATCGTCGGACACAAACATCTCATAAAGCTCTTCGGGCGTTACGGTAAGGCTTGCGCGCGCTGCTTCGTATTCATACAGGCGGCGGGTCAAAAAACGCTGCCAAATAGCTGCACGCATTTGGTCCTCGGCAAAGGGATTGTCAGGTGTGCTGCCCCGCATTTCTCGCTCATACACGCGCTGATATTCATTATAAGATACGGTCTCGCCCCCAATGCGCGCCACCACATCGCTACGCCCAAATAGCACCTCTTGGATAAAGGCATTGCTCTGCAGAAGGTCCGTAAGAATAAATATGAGGAGTGAAAGCCCTATCAGAAGCACCACGAGCCCGGCCTTGTCCCGAATGCGCTGGATAACCCCGGCCATGAGCGGGGCAAACTTAAGCGTTTTCAGAACTTGGGCACTCAAATCCCTCGATATGTGTTATATTTACCGTCATGGAAATCCGAACCCGAGGGCGTAAGCCTAAGAAGATGCCCGAGATGACCCCCGAGCAAAAGGCGGCCTACGATGCACTCTTTGAGCGAGAGGTAATGCCTCATGCGTCTTCTATCTATCATTTCGCCTTGCGGCTTGTAAATGATCGAGAGGTAGCGCGTGACCTCATGCAGGAAACCCTCTTTCGGGCCTACCGCTTCCTTTACCGCTATAAACCTTCTACAAACGCTAAAGCTTGGCTCTTTCGCATTCTCCGTAATACCTTTATAAATCACTACCGTAAAGCCAGCAAACAACCTTATTCGCTAGAAGAGCATAACGAAAATAGCCTTTATGACGCCGAGGACATCTACGCCTATCATAACTACCAAGACCCCGTAGAAGGTCTTTTCGGCGATGAAGTTACGAATGCCCTCCACCAACTGCCCGAGGATTTCCGTACCATTGTTATCCTTGCGGATGTAGAGGGGCTTTCGTATAAGGAGATCAGCCAAGTGCTACGCATACCTGTGGGTACCATACGCTCGCGCCTACATAGAGCCCGGAAAATTCTACGCGAACTTCTTATAGACTATGCCGCCTCACACGGTTATGAGCTGCCGGAAGACTAAAAAGGTGGGGGTTTATAGGCCAGATTCGCCGTACTCCCAAGAGGAGTGTGAAGTCATAATTCAAAAGCTAGAACTCTTCTTGGACGGCCAACTGCATAGCAAAGAGCGTGCGGAAGTAGAAAGACTCATAACCGACTGCGAATACTGCGCCGAACAATACAAGCTGGAGAAACGGCTGCGTCAGCTTCTGGCTCGCCGATGGCATAATCTCCACCAAGAGGCCCAGCAAATCGCCCAAAGTGTCTGGCAGCGCCTGCGCCAAAGTTTCTCTGGCTAACTATCACAGCTTCGGCCTACGCGTATATGCTGAGCGGCTACTTTTTCCCCAGAGTGAGGCTGAGGTCCAGACCCTGGCCGAGCAAGCCACCTATGTTATTGGTGAAGGCAGTAATATTCTCCCCACAGGCAACTGCCCAGCACTTCTTACAACGCGCGGCCTATTAGGCTTTCAGCTGCTGCGCGAGAGCCGCACCGAAGTAGAAGTAGAGGTAGCAGCAGGAGAAAACTGGGACGGATGGGTACGATACACCCTTTATAGGGGCTGGTACGGATTAGAAAACTTAGCCGCTATCCCGGGTTCTGTAGGAGCCGCCGCCGTGCAAAACATCGGTGCCTATGGCGTAGAGCTAGCCCCGTTTCTTATTAGCGTCTACGGTTGGCATAAGGAGCGCAAAGCTTGGCTTACTCTACCTGTAGAAGCCTGCGCCTTAGGCTATCGTACCAGTATCTTCCAGACCCCGGAATGGCGGGATCGGTTCATAATCACCCGCCTGAGGCTGCGCCTGCGCCGCCGCTTCGTGCCCGTCTTAGACTACCCCGACGTAGCAGCCCGCCTAAATCCTGAGAAGCAGCACGACCCTTGGCACCTTTACCAAACCGTGCGTCAGATACGATCCGAGAAACTCCCTAGTAAGGGAAATGCCGGCAGCTTCTTCAAGAACCCCATTCTTAGTTATGCTGAACTGGAGCGTTTGCGTCAGAAAGCCCCTGACGCGCCCGCTTTCCCCTACGATGCCGAGAGGTACAAGGTGCCAGCGGCTTGGCTGATAGACAGACTGGGCCTCAAAGGCTATCGGATTGGCGGCGCTATGGTGCATCCGCGCCAGCCCCTAGTGCTGGTAAATACGGGCACTGCTACGCCAGAAGAGGTTTTAGCCCTGGCCGCTTACGTCCAAGCACGCGTGCAGGAAACCTGGGGAATATCTCTAGAGCCAGAAGTACGCCTTCTTTAGCCTTGAGTAGGTTTTACATCCGCTTTATGCCCGTCCTCTATCTTTGGCGGGATGCGCTGGTTAGGGCTTGCTCTGCTGTGCTTACCTCTGGCGTGCCAGAAAAAGGATACTCCTCGCCCAAAACAGCCGCCCGTAGTACGCTTTTTTTTGGATAGCATTGGGCTGGAGGGGGAAAGCCGCCTGCCCTCTCGTTTCACCCTGCGATGGTCAGGGGATGACCCAGATGGCTACATCGTAGGCTACGAAGTACGCCTCAACCCGCAAGACTGGCGCTTCACCACGCAGCAGGAAAGTACATTCGTAGTGCCTTTCGGCGCTGGAGAGCAGTACAAGGACGTAGTGGTGGAAGTGCGCGCCGTAGATAACGATGGGCTGCGCACTACCCCCCCGGCTCGTTTGCGCGTGCCTCTACGCAATTCGCCTCCGCTCTGTAAGCTCCAATCGCAGCTAGCTCCCCCCGATACCACCCTACCAGCGATAACTCTTAGTTTCACCTTAGAGGACCCCGATGGGAGTGAAACCTTGGACAGCCTTTACCTGCGCATAGGGAATGGCCCGTGGTTTGCCCTTTCCCCGCGCCACCGCCTCCTAACCCTTGTACCCGTAGACCCTACGACCTCTTCGCCTACGCACATTTTCGCCGGTACCAGTCTAACCCCCATCGCCACTATCCCTACCCCTCTGCCCTTGGAGGACACCGTACGCATAGCCCTGCGTGTAAAAGACCAAGGCGGCCTCTTTTCTGAAGTAGAGACTACCCGGCCCATTTACGTGCGTCGCAAGACCGCCGATTGGCTCTTTCTGGACAGTTGGAATAACGATGAAGCCTATACCGCCTTAGAAGCCGACCTGCGTAGCAGCTGGGGGAGCTACGACTATTGGAACCTCCGACTAAGCACCCATCGGCCCCCTGCCCTTATCCCCACTTGGCTCCACATTTGGCGCCTCTATCCACGCATCTTCTGGATAGGTAGCTCTCTCGCCTTAGAAGACTTAGAGGCAGCGGAGGTCCTCATAGAAAAATACCTCCAGCAAGGCGGACGTCTCTGTGTGAATTTTCCTCTTACAGCCCGCTTAGATACAACTTCCGCCATTTTCCGCTGGAGTCCCATGGATAGCCTGTCGCGTCAGGAGCGGGATGGCCTTCTACCTCCTAACAGTCCCGTCCAGGCTCAGGTAAGCGGCTTTCCTAATCTCACTAACGGACTCCCTTTCTTCCTCAGCGGTATCAATCCCCCCTATGCGAAAGGCACAGCTCAAGTCCTGTATGAAATGCCTGGGTTGATTAGAGGGAATGGTCAGCCGTGGCCCAGCGGTCTCCCGCGCACCGCTGCCGTAGGTTTTCCCACCGCTTCTGGTAAGTTTCTCCAAATCTACCTCATTTTACCCCTTCACCAACTAGGCGGACCGCGCACCGCTTTCCTCACCGCCCTACAAAACGCCTTTCTCCCATGAAACGTCTAGCTTTACTCTGCCTACTTAGTGTAGCCTTAGCGCAGAAAGGCCGAATAACTGGAACCGTTTTTGACAAAACTACAGGTGACCCCCTCATAGGAGCCACTGTAGCCCTCGTAGGCACCTATAAGGGCGCTTATACGGATGAAAATGGCCGCTTTACCCTAGAGGACCTAACCCCTGGCACCTACACCCTGCGGGCGACATATGTGGGGTATAATGAGCTGCTACTTACTAACCTCAAGGTTCAACCAGGTCAGACCTTAGTCCTAAACCTCCGACTTACCCCCACGGGTACTACGCTCCAAACCGTTGAGATTATTGGCGACCGCCCTACGCTCAACTTAGAATCAGGCAAATCCGATCTCAAGATCACGGGGGAAGAGATTAGCCAAACTACCGCAGTCGATGTGCAAACTATGGCAGCGCTTCTTCCCGGTGTGGCTCAGACGCTAGATGGCCTTCAATTGCGCGGCGGAAGGGTATACGAGACGCAGTACGTCGTAGAAGGCATCAACGCCCAAGATCCTTTGGCTGGGACAGGTTTCGGCGTGGATATCTCTCAAGTAGCCATAGAGGAGATGGAGGTAATCACCGGCGGCGTAGACGCAGAGTATGGCGACGGTACCTCTGGGGTTATAGCCGTGCGTCTCAAAGAAGGCGGCAACCGCTGGCACTGGAACGGACGCTACATGAAAGATGGGCTGGGCGGGCTTGTGCGTCCTTGGGGATGGAATACCGACATATTCAACCTCGCTTTAGGTGGGCCGCTCTGGCGCGATAGCCTAAGCAAGCCGCGCCTTACCTTTTTTGGCAGCGCCGACCTGCGCCTTACCGATGAGTACTTCGGCATACGCGCCCAGCAACTGCGCAGTAGCCTCTTGGAAGAAAGTACAACCCCTGACCTTCCCTTCCAGCTCCTTCAGCGCCTTACTGGAACGCCCAGCAAAAGCGCCTTCTTTGCTCCTCGGCAGGATAACCGCTGGTCAGGTACCCTCAAAACCGTCTATTTCTTAGACTCTCGCACCCGTCTCTCCCTCTCTCTCCAACAAAGCCTAGCCATCAATCAGAATACCCGCTCCCTTCAAATCATAGGTAGCGATCAGGTTATGGTACCTGGCTTTCAATACCTTTTTGCCCTTCAGCCTGATAACGCTAATACCTATACCCACCGATCTAACCTAACCGTTCTCAAGCTTAACCGTATTCTCTCACGCGTATGGACTACCGAAGTCACAATAGGCCGCCTTTTCGTCAATTTACGCGCCGACGCGAATGGGCGGCCCTTCCGCGACTCCTTAATACGCCAGATTTACGATCCAGCCTCTATTATTACGCTACCCCTTTCGCTCTTCAATCCTAACGATACAATCATTTATGTAAATGCCCCCTCAGGGCTGTACAATAATGGCGGGATTGCTACGCTTTGGCACGACCACTTCGCAGAGGAATATACCTTCAAGGCCAAATTTACCTTCCAGCCTAAGAGCCCAGCGCATTTTTGGGTCTTTGGGCTAGAGCACCGGGAGCAGCATTACCAGTGGATAGATGTTACGCGGCCTTGGGTAGGTGCGCCGATTCGGCTGGAGGATGGGCAGGTTTTCGCCTCTAACCGAATCGGAAGTAGCTGTGATATCTGGCGCGTGCGACCGGCTACAGGCGGCATTTTCGTAGAGGATCGCATTCGTTACAAGGGCATCGTTGCGAGCTTAGGGGTACGGCTGGGCTACTGGGCGCCCGGCCGTTATGTGGATGAGGCCATAGGAGACCCTACCGCTCCGATTTTGGAAACCGTGCGCGCCGCCTACCGCCGGCAGAGCCTCCCACTCTTAGGCCGGCGTTTCAAAATGCGCCTCCTCCCACGCCTGCGCGTATCCTTCCCTGTGACGGATAACCATGTGCTTTTCTTCAATTACACCCATGCCATGCGGCTGCCCCACCCACGCTTTGTATATGCCGGTTTAGATCCTGTGTACCAAGACCGTTCTTTCCTAGCTAACCTCGGAAACCCTAACCTCAATCCTGAAGTCAATGTCGGCTACGAGGTAGGCCTCAAATCCAACCTAGGTCACGGCTGGAGCCTACAAGTTAGCGCCTTTTACAATGACAAGTTTGACTTTATCGTCAATCGCCTCATCACGATTCGGGATCGCACAGGCCGCTTTACCGAACGCACCTTTGCCGTGAATCTGGACTATGCACGCATCCGCGGGCTAGATGTATTCCTCCAAAAGCAAATCGGCAAATGGGCGAAGCTGGCTGCTTCCATTACCTACCAGGTAGCTACAGGTAAATCCAACTCCGCTTTAGAATCGCTTTTACAGATTCGCCAGACTGGGCGTAACGAGGCCATTCAGGAGTTTTACCTCGCTTGGGATCGTCCCTGGGACATCAAGCTCTGGGGCATTCTTCAATCACCCCCCGAGTGGCAAAGAAGCCTTTTCGCCGACTGGACTCTATTTCTTTCCTTCACTTGGAAATCAGGCCTACGTTATACGCCTTATAGGTTAGTCGGGCGGGATGACTTTAGCGGCCGTCCGATTTATGAGCGCGTTCCCGGCCCACCGAATACTGCCATAGGGAGCCCGTGGCGCTGGGTAGATATACGCCTTACCCGTTCTTTCTGGAGGAAGCGCCTCGCCTTATTCATAGAAGGGCGCAATATTTTCAGCTGGAAAAATGCCGCTATCATTAATCCCGTTACCGGTAGGGCCTATGAATATCCGGACGATGTGCCTTTTAGCTGGCGCGATCCTAAATATCCTAATCCTTTAGATTCGGGTCCGCCGCCTATTGATCCCGCCCGCTACTTACCCCCTCGGCAGGTTTTCATCGGCCTAAATTGGAGCTTCGGCGCACCCCTCAAAAAGGACGAGCGGCCTTAATTTTGGGTTGTGCGCCGTTGGGTGTGGGGATTAGGATTTTTCGGGCTGGTAGGGTGTGAGCGCGCGCCCCGCCCCTGCAATCCTCCCTGTCAATATGGTATGCCCTGTGTAGAAGGGGTCTGCCAGTGCAGCCTGCCCTACGAAGGCCCCACCTGCGAAACCGATGCCCGAGATAAGTTTGTAGGCCGCTGGCAGGGCCGCCAAGTATGCGAAACCGGACGCAGCGGCCTAGACTTTGTCAGCTGGAAGGATACCCTAAGCACTTTCCTTTACTTAGCTGGCCCTTTCGTAGCGGATTACCAGGACACGCTGCAACTGCGCCTAGTGGAAAGCTACCGCGTGCTTTGTACGCCTCAAACCCTGCGCGATACCGCCGTCCTTGTAGAAGGCTCTGGCGAGCAGCGCTGGGATAGCCTAATCTTGCGTTTTTACCTTCGCCCTACGCAGAGTCCTGCGCGCCTCTCCTGTACCTATTTCCTCAAGCGGCGCTAAGGCGCACTTCTATCCGAGCTATCTGGCTCAACCCCTTCTCTTGAAGGGCACGAAGGAGGCCAGGCACCTGAAAGGTTAGCGCTTCTCGCACTAAAGCGTCTTCGACATAAACTATGAGCGTTCGCTTACGCACCCGCAGGGCGCGGGTAGCCTGCGCGGCCGCCTGCCCCACTAACGCAGGCCATACCTCTTGGAGCCTAGCCTCAAGTAAGGGCTTATCCGCTAGCTGATTTGCTAAGAAGGCCTGTAGAAGCTCCCCTAGCCGCTCAGCCATCGTGGAGGTGATGGTAAAGGCGTGCGGCACGGGCTTTACCAATAACCTTAGCTAGCTCATCCAGCGAGGCGGCACGCAGCGCTTCTAAAGAACCATAGACTTCCAGAAGGCGTTCAGCCAGCTTAGGCCCTATGCCAGGAAACTGCGTGAGGGTCGTATGGAGCACCGCTGTATCGCGCCGCTGCCGATGGAGACTTACCGCCGTCCTATGCGCCTCATCCCGAATCTGTTGAAGAAGCTGAAGAACTGCGCTGCGTGTGTCTATGTACACTGGCTCACCGCGCCCAGGTAGGAAAACCTCTTCTTTTTTCTTAGCCAGAGCGGCTACGGGAAAGTCTGCGCCAAGCTCTCGCAAGGCGGTGAGGGCGGCCGCCAGCTGAGGCTTTCCGCCATCCACCAGGAGAAGGTCTGGAAGGGGTACACCCTCCTGTAGACGCTTGGCGTAGCGCCGCCGAATTACCGCCCGCATAGCTGCAAAGTCATCGCCTGTATCCAATTCCGTATGCACATAGCGGCGGTATTCGCTGCGACGCGGCTTTCCTTCCACAAATACCACCACGGCCGAAACCATATGGCTACCCTGAAAATGCGAGTTATCCACGCACTCTATCCTATAGGGTAGCTGCGGTAGCTCTAGCACTTTTTGAAGCTCATGGAGCACCATTGACTTCTTTGATACCTTATCAGCCAGAAAGGCGTCTTTTTCTTCAGCGATACTGCGAGCGGTTTTACGCGCAAGGGCAGATAGGGCCTCTAATTCAGGCTGTTCGGGGAAAAGAAAGCTCAGCTCATCGCTTTCGGGCAGGGGCGCAGTGGCCGGCCAGCCATCTAAGAGCACTTGGGAGGCGAGAACCTGCTGTTCTTGAGCCAAATGGGCCAAAATTCGCTCTAAAACTTCCGTAGGGCGCTCTTCCCAATCGCTTAGTAGGAAACGCCAGGTGTGGCTGGCCACCACACGCCCGCCTTGCACCCGCAGGTGATGGGCGATCGTAGTGCGCACGCCAGCTGCAAAACTTATAACCTCTATATCGCCTAAACCCGCATCAGCTACGATGCTGCGCTGCTGGTAAGCCCGAAGCTGTTCTATACGCTTGCGCAGTTCGTGGGCCCGCTCAAATTCCCACTGCTGTACGGCGGCCTGGCGCTGCTGTTCCAATGCGCCCAAGACCAAATCCCAGCGACCCTCCAAAAGATGCCGCACCTCTTCCACCGCCGCCCGATAGTCGGCTATGGACTGTTTTCCGATGCAGGGGGCAGCGCAGTTGCCGATGTAGTACTTCACACAAGCCCGGAAACGGCCAGCCTTCACGGACTCCTCCGTCAGCCGAAGGTCGCAATCGCGCAGTTTATACAGCTCATGTAGAAGCGCCAGAAGCTGCCGCAGCATACCCCCGCCGGGGAAAGGCCCATAATAGTGGGCATTCGGATAAACTTTCTGACGCACAAAAAGTAGCCGTGGATAAGGCTCCTCCGTAATGCACAGGTAGGGATAGGTCTTGCCATCCTTGAGCAGGACATTAAAGCGGGGATTATAGTGCTTGATGAGGTTATTCTCCAAGAGAAGCGCGTCCCACTCGGTGTCGGTGATTATCCATTCTATCCCAGCGATATGACGCACGAGAAGGCGCGTCTTGTAGTCGCAGGTCGGATCCTCAGCACGCGTGAAGTAGCTCAGCACGCGCCGGCGCAGATTGCGCGCCTTACCCACATAGATCACCTGCCCCCGAGCATTCAGAAACTTGTATACCCCAGGCAGCTCGGGTAAGTAGGCAAGGGCCTGCTGAGCCTCCACTTAGTCAAAAGTAAAACAACTAAGCGGTGTAACGCAGGGCTACTTTACCCCCCTTGTCGCCTCCTTTAGAACCTCATGAGCCTAAGGAAGGCTGAGAGTGTAACTACCCAACCCTGTCTAATTTTGAGTACACTTGTAGGCCCCTCCAAGAGCGCTGGCCCCCTCAGACTTATCAGCACAGGCCTTTTCGCCGAGAGCCTCAGAATGGCATATAATTTGCTCTCCCCTCTACATGACTTCTCGCTTACTCGTAAAAGGGCTCGTAGGCTTGCTAAGCGGCTGGCTTTTAGCCCAAACACCTTGGGTGCGCTGGAATATCTACGGCGACTCCACAGGAAACGGCGTTGACCCGGTAGAAGGCCTATCGCTATGCCCGAATGACACTGTCTGGTTAGTAGTAGATACAGCGGGCATGAGCGCTGCAGGCGTTACAGGCTATCGCTGGCGTATCTCACACCCCGCCCAGATGTTTTACCCTACCACTGGCTTCTTTCCATGGGAAGGGCTGGCCAATACACGCAAGGTGGGCGTGCAATTCTTCGTCGCTGGGGTAAGCGTTAACGTAACTCTGACCACCTACTACGCAAACGGGGACTCCTTAGTTATAACCCGTTCCCTAGGCCGAATTAGAAATCCACAACTCGTAATCTCACCCTTTCCTTGGAACATTCCCTTGATCTGTGCCGGTTCTTCTATAAGATTTCGGTTGAGGGTTGTAGATGTGGATAGTTTCAAGGTTGGGTTTGGTCCTAGCCCTTCCGATACTATCCGAAACCAAACCGAATTCCAGCTAAATGTGCCGTCAGACCCTAGCCAGAACCTACAGATACAGGTAATCTACTATGCTTGCGGGCGGACTTTTACTATTTCCCAGTCCTATCCTACTGGCGATCCCTTTCCACCCGCTTTGCGCTATGCGCCTCAAATTAATGCAGGTTTCTGCCCGGGTCAGGCTGTTCAATTCAGCTTCTATCCTGAAACATACACTGAGAATGTAGAGAGTTATAGCCTCACTATACGCAATCCAGCAGGCACGGTAGTACATACAGCCTCTACCATACCCTATACGTGGGAAATTCCATCAGCCCTACCTGTGAGAGGAAACTACGTAGCAGAATACACCCTTTCCTATCCGTGTGGTCAAGTCCAAGGAAGCATTGCATTCAAGATTCACGGGGGTGACACCACGCTCTCACCACCATTTGTGGCATTTACCCCCAGCAGTAATTACTGCCTAGGCGCACCCATTCAGATTAATGTCTATGCAGATGGTTTGCTAAAGGTAGATGTAGGAGGCGATCAAACTTGGGATTATGAGCGTGGGGTTACGGGTGCTCTGTCCATCACAGACACCCCTAGGGCTTTGCCCAGACGCTATATAATCCGTCAGGAACTAGACTGCGCCGCCCGACAGGATACCTTTGAGTTTAATCCCACTACAGTCGACCCTAGACCCTTAGGCTTTCTTAACTATTCCGTTATAGGTGTATGTCCCAATAGTTCAATAAATCTAAGGCTGGAGAACTACCAGAATATGAATTTTAGCTCTGCTGGCACTTATATTGAGCTCACAGTGCCTTGGCTAAATGGCGGGACGCCCTTCCGAGTATATCGCCCGGAAACCACTATAGCCGCTCCGCAAACCCTCGGCTCTTATACTATTAACTACCAGCTCCATAATGCCTGCGGCCAGTCTTCTCCCCAGCTGTCCCTACCAGTATTCTTAGGTCACTCCTTAGGGCAGCCCAGAATAATTGGGCGTATATGCAGTGCTTCGGACAGCATAGGTATCTACTATCCCAATCTTTCCTCTTCCATAACGCGCATACGATACATCTTTTCTAACGGTCAGGTAACCGATTGGTATGCGCCGCGTGATACGCACTGGCTAAGGATTCCTCCAAATGTAACAGGTATAACGATAGAAGGTGAGACCCCTTGCGGTGAGGTTTTTACATCGCTCGCCGTCCCTACTGGTTCCACTGGGCCTGTGCAGATCTCAGCCAATCCATCTTTCTCTCCTGAAGCTTGTAGGGGAAGCACAATAGATATTACCGTCTTTGGTTCAGGTGCTCAAGTAGTAGAAGTATATGATCCTAGTAACGCCCTAATTCAGCGTGAGCCTGTTACTAACGGTCCAAGCGGCAACTTTATGGTAGTCCTCAGGATGCGGGTCCTAGCGCCTATAGGAATGCAGACCTGGAAAATTGTGGGCATAGGATGCGGAGGCGTGCGAGACAGTGCGCTAGTCCGCCTAAATGTCTTACCTGGAGAGGCCTATGCCGACTTCAGCACACCACTCAGTGGCTGCGTAAATCGGCCTGTAAGCTTCCAACGACTAGGCTCAGATAATGGACTTATTTCGGTGGAGTGGAACTTCGGTGATGGTAGTCCTCGCTCGTATGATAGGGGGCGCACCGTCAGCCATACTTATACTCAGCCAGGCCTCTATAGGGTACATCTTGCCGTTAATAGCCAAACCTGTGGCTACAGTATAGCAGAGAAGCTAGTACGCATCTACGACGCTCCCCCTACGCTTTCAGACCTGAATGTTAGCGTTTCTGGAAACACGCTTTCTTACTCTGTAGTAGCCACTGAGGCCGACTCGGTTGTGTGGGAATTTGGCGACGGGAATAGCGCTCGCGGTCTGTCAGGTACCCACACCTATACGACTGCTGGAAATTATACCGTACGGGTAACTGCCTATAATGGCTGTGGGCCGCGCTCGGAGACGCGCACTGTCCAGGTTACCACTAGTTTCGCTTCTGAAAATAGCCTTAGGGCTTGGCGCCTTTATCCTAACCCCACAAATGGCGAGATCTACCTAACCCATCCTACGTATGCGGGTAAGGTTCTACTGCGCATGTATGACCTTACAGGCCGTGAGTTGAGCCAGGAAGAGATTGAAAGCGTACCGGCTCGCCTCTCCCTGCGGGTACCGGCAGGGGTGTATCTGCTGCAACTGCGCACCGTGGAGGGCCTGATTCACTTCCGGCTTATAGTAGAAGAGTAGCGGTGATAGGTAGAGGGAATAGGGGCGGGGGGGGGGGGGGGGGGGGGGGGGCCCCCCCCCCCCCGCCCCCCCCCGCCCAACAGGATGGCCCGGGCGGGCGGGGGTTGTTGTTTGTTTTGTTGTTTTTTCGGTGGGATGAGCCA
>JBCNVK010000005.1:0-187728 GCA_039630245.1 Bacteroidia bacterium | reverse complement strand
CTTCACCCCCTCCACCTCAGGACAGTACGCCATGATAGCCCAGGACAATTCCACCAGCTGCCAGGATACCTCCAGCTGCCGGTATGTAGATGTGTCATGTACAGGCTTCTCCGTCTCCGTCTCCCCCTCCAATCCCCCTACCCTCTGCCCAGGCGAAACCATCACCCTCACCGCCAGCGGCGCTACCTCCTACACCTGGAACACCGGCCAAACCGGCCCCTCCATCGTAGTCTCCCAACCAGGCTCCTATTATGCCATAGGCACCAGCGGTAACTGTCAGGCTACCTCCAATACCGTCGTCGTGTCCTACCACCCCCCAGTAGATACCGCCGTCCAACTCACAGGCACTACTCTCTCCCCCGTAAACGTGCGCCCCAACTACACCTACCGCTGGATCAATTGCGCCAATCCCGGCACCATACTCCACACCGGCACCTCCTTCACCCCCTCCACCTCAGGACAGTACGCCATGATAGCCCAGGACAATTCCACCAGCTGCCAGGATACCTCAAGGTGCTACTTTGTGGGGATTACTACTTCCTCAGTCTTTCCGACAAATAGGGGCATTTATATCTCTCTGTACCCTAATCCTACGGAAGGGCCTAGCTGGCTCGTGGCAGAGGAAGCTATCACCCAGGTAGAAGTAAGAGATTTAGCCGGGCGGCTGCTTCAAAGGAGGGAGGGTTATGCTAATCGTTGGCTTCTAGAGGAGTATAGCGCAGGGACTTATATCGTGCAGGTCTGGCTAGAGAGGGGCGCCACGGCTATCCTACGATGGCATGTGCTGAGATAAAAAGAAGCTCTTTTCCCGTCAGATACCAGAAATAAGCCTGCTGCACCTATAGCCTTCCCAATAAGGATCATGGCCTATGGCAAGGCGCTATAACCCCTATCAGAGTATTCTTACCAAAGCAACGGCCTGATCCTTTCTCAGAGTTTTTGCGTAGAACCTTTGCCTCTGGAAGCACTTAGGTGGATTCACCTAATAAGGTAAAGAGGGTACTTCTAAAGAGGGCTTCGTACTCTTAGGGGCCCTAAAGCCTAACCCTTACACTTCCAGCCCTACCAAGAGGATATCATCCGTCTGCGGCTCGCTACCGGCCCAAAGGCGTACCTCAGCCTTCACGCGTTCAACCTGCTGGTCTAAATCATTCCCTGCTGTCTGGGTCAGAATCTCACGCAGCCTGTGAAGGGAGAATTTTTTCCCCTGAGGATTGAGCTGGTGGGTAAGCCCATCAGAAAAAAGGTACAACCTATCCCCTTTCTCCAAAGAAAGGGAATGCACGAGTAGATCTGACCTTTTCACCAAGCCAATGTCTGTCCGCGAAGGGCTTATCTCATGAATCTCACCCCCTCGCAGAACCCATAAGGGGCGCTTAGCGCCTAGGAAGGAAAGCCTATACTCAGCTAAATCCACCTGCAAAAAAGCCATTTCACAGCTCACTATGAGATCAGAGCCACGAGAGCCATCAAGTAGGAAGGCTTTTGATAGACGCTCAGATAGATAGCTAAAAATTTGGACAAGGTCGCACTTAACCTCTGGATTCGCTTCCCTAATCTCGGCTATGAGGTATATACTGAGCAGTGCACTGGCTACGCCATGCCCTACGCTATCACCTACCGCAATAAAAGCCTGCTTCGCTGACTCATCTACCTCTACGACATAGAAGTCTCCTCCAATCTGGTCCTTAGGCTCAAACCATACTGCGACGGAACTGAAAATCTTTTTGAGAGAACCGATGTCAGGCAAAAAGCTGGTATATAAGCGACGGGCTGAAAGAAGGGATGCTTGAAAGTCGTGCTGAGAGGACTCTAAAGCATCCTTCTCTTCCGCAAGCCTTTTATTAAGCTCTATGTGCTGCCTGAGCTCCTCAGCATATTGAGAAAGGAGTGTTTGATGCGTAACATGCATCTCAGTAGCATCCATGAACACCAGCATGAAGCGACTGGGCGTATGCTTTTTGCTATCGTCTATGGCATACCACACCCCTACTACGTAGCACTGTCCGTACTCACAGTAAAACGGCGAACTGAACTCTCCCCTTTCGGCCCGACTTTCATACAGCTTCATTAGGTAGTCGGAAGCGAAGTACTTCTTTAGAAAGTCTGTCGCGGATAGCTTCTTAGCCTCACTTGCAGGAAGGTTGGCTAATCTAAGTCCCCCAGGACTAGCCCAAAGAATACGATCTTTTTGGGCATCTAATACAAATACAGGCCCGGGGAAGCAGGTAGCCATCGGTTCCGCTAACTCTAAGGGATAGGGCATGACATAAGGATCATCCGTGTATCCAGCTAGATTACGAAGCAGCCGAAATATATTCATAGACTTACACAAAGATAGTCCAATTCAGGCACTTACCTTTAGGCCTACTGGCTATTCCTAAGTAGGCCAGAGGATTATCAAGGTCCAGAGGGTGTTCTTTTGGCTTCACTTTACCCTGCCTTCATGAGCTTAGCTAAAGTGCTCTGAGAGCGCAGCCGAGCCCTAAAGGCTCTTCCTTGCCCCACGGAAGCCGCCCTGCGCGACCCCTTTTTGGCCGTTTCAGCGCAAGGGCTCTCCGCAGCTGAAACGAGTATGGAAGCCTCGGGTATTTTCCTTTATCTGCCTCACTTGCCCTGGCGGCCGCACTTAGGAAGTAGGCACGCAGGGCTTCCCCTATTCAGGTCTGCGCACGCAGAGGGTAGAAAAGGCGGTAAAGCGCCGGCACTACAGTCAGGGCCAATAGAAGCGTAATCGGCAGGCCTAAGACAATCGTGATGGCGAGGGGCTTTTGAACCTCAGCGCCCATGCGCTGGGAGAGCGCCGCAGGAATAAGCCCAAAGGCCCCAATCAGCATGACCATTACAAGCGGGCGAATGCGCCGCCGAACTATAAGCCGCGCTTCGGAGAGAAGGCGCTGGCCACGTAAGTCCCCTAAGAGAATCAGCGCGTTTATCACATTTACGCCCAAGAGTATAATCATCCCTACCCCCGCCGATATGCCGAAAGGCGTGCCTGTAAGCATCCAGGCCGCCATTCCTCCCACGAAAGCAAAAGGGAGCGTAAGCGCCGCCAGCAGCACATACCGCACCGAGCCGAAATGAAAGTAAAGCACAAATAGAATGAGCCCTACTACGATTGGCACGATGAGGGAAAGTTGGCGAGTCGCTCGCTGCTTGCTTTCAAATTCGCCTTCCCAGCTTATTCTGAGGTGGCGCGGGAAGGTCAGGCTTTTTTGGACCTGCCGCTGCGCCTCCGCTATCGTTCCCCCTAAATCCCGACGGGCTACCGAAAAGCCCACGGCTACGTACCGCTGCATGCCTTCACGATAAATAAACGCTGCACCCGTGCGAATTTGAATGTCAGCGATTTCACTCAGAGGCACCTGGCGGCCAGTCAGGGTAGGCACCCGGATAGCCGCGATGGCTTGGGGGTTGTCCCGATGGGCCTTCTCTAAACGCACGCGAACGTCGTAATACCGCTCACGCTCATAGAAGTAGGTAGCCGTGTGGCCGCCGATAGCGGTTTGAATTACGGCTTGGGCCTCGCGCAGGCTCACGCCATAGCGTGCCATGCGGTTTTCATCCAGCCGAATACGCAGCTCCGGAAGGCCTAAACTTTGAAACATGACCACATCCGTTATAGAGGGTACTTTTTGAAGGATAGCGGCTACTTGTGCCGCATACTCCTCCAGCTCTTTCAGGTCGTACCCATAGATTTTCACGGCTATGGAGCTTTTGACCCCTGAGACGTATTCTTCTACGTTGTCCTGGATGGGCTGGCTAATGCCCCACCGCACGCCGATGTACTGCGCGAGTAAATGACGCACCTCTTGGAGAAGCCTTTCTCGGTTCATGCCGGCGCGCCAGCGCTCGGGGGGATGGAGCTGGACATGAAATTCTACGTTGAAGAAGCCGGTGGGGTCCGTGCCATCGTTGGGACGGCCGGCTTGGAATAGGACAAATCGCACCTCAGGAAGCTGAAGAAGCTGGGCCTTGAGTTTCTGGGCTAGCTCTACCGTCTCACTTAGCTTGACGCTGATGGGCAAAGTACCCCGAATGTAAAGGGCGCCTTCGTTGAGCTTAGGGACAAACTCGGAGCCGTAGAAGACGAAGGCTACGCCCATTCCCCCCACTACCAAGGCGTAAGCCGTCAATACCCCCTTAGGAGCTTTCCACCCGAGGTCTGGGAGATAATGCCAGAGACGAATAAAGCCCTCAACCGCTGGCCGGTGCCGCTCTTGGGGCACTTGCTGGTAGAGGAGCTTCAGCATAGCCGGCACATAGGTAAGGCTCAGCAGCAGGGCAGCAGTCATCGCATACCCCAGCGTAAAAGCCAACGGACGGAAAAGCTTGCCTTCTACATGTTGAAAGAGAAAGATAGGCAGCAGGGCTAAAATCAAGATGAGCTGCGCCGTGAAGATGTAGCGGGTATTAGGGAGAATTACGCGCCGCAGGAGTCCGCCCTTTGCGCGGGTAGCCAACTGCTCGGGAGGGAGCTGGGCCCGCAAAGCGCCCAAGGCGACCAGCGCGCTCTCTACAATCACTAGGGGACCCTCTAATAGGAGCCCAAAGTCCAAAGCCCCCATGGAAATCAGGTTAGCCGGCAGCCCCTGTAGGCGTAAAAACAGCATGGCTATTAGAAAAGCCAAGGGAATCACTGAGACGATGATTACGGCGGCGCGCCATTCCCAAAGAAAGAGGCCTACCACTCCTGCGACTAGGAGCGCCCCTTCTACGAGGTTATGAGTCACGGTGCGTACGGTAGTCTGCACCAGCTCGGTTCGGTCTAAAAAAGGCCGGATATGCACGCCCGGAGGCAAAAGGCGGGTGTTGAGCTCTTCTATCTTCTCTCGGATTTTAGGAATCACCCGAGAAGGGTCCTCGCCGCGCCGCATCAGTACAATGCCTTGGACCACATCTTCCAGCTCATTTAGGCCGCACTGCCCTAAGCGCGGCTTAGCGGTGATGATGACCTGCCCTATGTTTTTGATATAAATAGGCACGTCATGTCGGGTAGCCACGAGGAGATTTTCAATATCCTCCACGGATTCTAAAAGGCCTATGCCTCGGACCACGTAGGCTTGATCGCCTTGTTCTATGATATCGCCGCCTACGTTGATGTTACTACGGGCGAGGGCCTCCACTACGTCCAGCGGCGTGAGGTCATACGCCTGCAGGCGGATAGGGTCTATTTGAACCTCGTAGATTTTTTCTTCGCCGCCGAAAGACACTACATCGGCTACCCCTGGCACTTGGACTAGCTCGCGCTCTACGACCCACGTTTGCAGCGCATAGAGGTCGCGTAGGGGGCGATTCCCTACAAGCACGTACCTAAAAATCTCCCCGGTGGCGCCGTAGGGCGGCTCTAAGTAGGGCTCGGCACCCTCGGGTAATTTTACGCTATTGAGCCGGGCTGCCGTTACCTGCTGGGCATAAAAATCCTCTACCTCATCCTCAAAAAGCACCGTTACTACGGCTAAGCCAAAGAGCGAGATGGAGCGGATAGTGCGTTTGCGCGGGATGGTACTCAGGGCCTGGGTAAGCGGGAGAGTGATAAACTTCTCTACCTCTTCGGCGCTGCGCCCCGGCCACTGAACTATAACGCGCGTGCGCGTGCTGGTGACGTCGGGATACGCCTCTATGGGCATGGTCTGGTAAGCCCAAAACCCCGCCAGCCCCATAAGAAGGGTGAGAAATACTACGAATGCCGGCCGCCTAAGCGCAAAACTCACAATACCCCTCATAGGCTGCGCGTAAGCTGCTGATACAGAAATAGAACCTGATGCATCGCTATGGTATCCCCCGGCTCCAATCCACGCAGATACACCTTATCGCCGGCTTGCCGTAGGACTTCTACGGACCGTACTTCCCACTGGCAAGGGGCACGAAACCTCACTACAAATCGCTGATCGGCGTCCAATACCACTGCCTGAGCGGGTACAGCTATCGCTGAGTCCGCCGTCGCTATCCGAAACTTCGCCAGAAAGAACAGGCCCGGTAGGAGCCGCCGAGCGGGATTAGGAATATCCACGAATCCCGTGACGGTACGGGTCTCTTCATTCATTGCAGGCAGAAACTGGCCTAAGGCAAAGCGAAGCGTGCTATCCCAGCCGGGGAATCGGGCTTCGCCCTGCGCGCCTACTCTAGCTTGCAGAAACTGCTCCATGTAAAGATAGACTTGGAGACGGACCCGGCTGAGGTCTGAAAGACGAGCGATAAAATCGCCTTCACTAAGGTTAGCCCCAGCGCTTACCCCTACGGAAAGCACAGTCCCTGGACGGGGGGCAATAAGAATAAAATCTTCCCCCTGCTGGCGAAAGAGCTGGAGCTGCTCTTGGAGCTGCTGCTGTTCGGCCTCGGCGGAAAGCAGCTCGGCCTGCAGGTTCCGCAGGTCTAAGAGTGAGACTAGGCTATCCCGCTGCATCTGCTGATAGGCGCCTAAGCGGAAGCGCAGCGCTTCTATTTGGGCGCGCAGGGCGCGCAGACGACCCAACCGTTCCAGCAAGGTCGGCGAGCGAAGCCGGAGGAGGGGCTGTCCTTGCGTTACGGATTGCCCCACTTGGACATACACCTCCAGCACCGTGCCGCCTACGGGTGCGCGCAGCTCCGTGGTCTGGGCTGGCACAGGCACTACCTCCCCAGGTACCCGTAGCTCCACTACGATAGGCTCACGCCTTACCTGCTCCAGCGCGACAGCTCGCCGAAGGCTATCGCTACACAGGGGCGCGCCGCCATTCGGTTCAACTACGGTAGAACACCCCATCCAAAGCCAGCTACTCCACCACACCCACCGCATACCTGAGCTCGTTCAGGGTCTGATGAATTAGGTAGCGCGTTTCCACTAAGCGCGTGATAAGATCGCGGTAACTCTGAAAAAAATCCACATACGTCAGGAAGTTGATGCGGCTGGCCAGTAGGTTCTCCCGATAGAGGGCCTCACTGCGCTGATAGCGCTCCAGTAGATCCGGCGAAATCTCTTCCCATTGGCGGCGTAAATAGAGCAGTTTGCGCCATGCGCCGATCACTTCCGATTGCGCCGTAACTACTGTCTGCTCGTAGCGCACCTGCGCCGCCTCTAAGGCATACCGAGCGGCCTGAATCCGCCCTTGATTGCGATTGAAAAGCGGTAGCGGAAGGGCCACGCCTACGCCCCACTGATTGGGACGATACCCCCCTAGCCTATCCATACTAACATTCACGGCTACATCGGGATAAGCCAGAGCCTTTTCTACTGCAAGTGCGCTCTGCTGCAACCGAAGTTGCGCTTCGGCCACGCGCACGTCACCGCGCCGATACACCTTTAGCAGGAGGCTGTCCAGCTCGCCCACCTCAGGCAGAGGGGGCTGCCAGAAACCCGTCGTATCTATCCATAAAATAGCCGAGAACGGCTCAGGACGCAAAAGCTCCCGCAGCGCCATTTGCGACTCCTCCCAGCGCTGCCTAACCTCGCGCAAATCTGCCTGCACTTGGAGATATAGGTTCTCTATGCGCAAATATTCCGGCAGGGGAGCGAGGCCCTGCGCGCTGAGCTGACGGTACCGATCGGCTAACTGCCGCAGCAGTTGGCTCTGCCGCTCAAATACCCCCATAAGTATCTGATCCCGCTGCAGGCTGTAAAGGGTCGTGTAGAGATTGTACCGCAGCTGCCGCAGGAGCTCTCCCAGCGCGGCTTCTTGGACCGCTACGGCGGCTTCCGCCAGCGCGACGCCCTTGAGGCGCTTCCCCGCCGTAAGGACAAGCTGAGAGAGCGTAAAGGCAAGCTGATTGACGCGCGGCGTGGAAAGCCAAGGCGGGATCGGCGCCTCCGCCTGGGTAAAAACATCCATCTGATCCAGACTAATAGTCGGATTAGGCCAGAGGCGCGCCTGGAGGACAAGCGCCCTCTCCGCCTGAATGTCTAAACGCTTCGCTATCAGCAGAAGGTTTTTCTGCAGAAAGCGCGCCTCCGCAGCGGCCAGACTCAGGTACAGCGTATCGGAACTCCATACCATCCAGCCTACGAGCATCCCGCACCACATGGGCCAAAAGTAGTACGCTCCTAAACTTTCGGCCATGCCCCCTCTGCCTTTGCTGATAGGCGGCCAGCGGGACAGACCCGCATCGTCTTGCAGGATGAACCCCCTCACTCAGCCCTAAGCTTAGAGCTCTTTTACTGGCCTGCTTTCTCCTTGTAAAACCTCTCCTATTTTTGCCCGCATGGGCAGCTTTCCTATCCTCATTCCTTCAGCTGAGGAATTCTTCCGTATCTTAGATTTGGCTGAGAAGCGCCAGTTTGAAGCAGAGGTTTTTTTGGCCGAAGAGGGCTATTATGAGAATAGCGTAGAAAAGCACAAGATAGGGCTACTGGGCGAGTGGGGCGCATGGAAATGGCTTTATGGGGAGGAAGGCCTCCGCGGCGTCTATTGGGAAGCTGATAGCGGAGTGGAGGACTGGCCTGACCTACGCATTTCAGTAGATTATGAGCAGCGCGTGGGCGTAGAGGTCAAAACGTGGCGCCTAGAAAACTGGCAGAAGTGGGGCCGTAGCTTACCGGTGGAACAGTATCCGCTTCTTTGCCGGCGCTCTACCCTCGTCATCTGGTGCGCCGTCCTTCGCCTGCGAGCGGAAAATCGGCATGCCGTGCAAATCATGGGCTGGAACTGGCTCGCTGAAATGCCCCAGAAGGCCAACATAACCTCCATGCACGGCCAAAGCTCCTGCCTCATCTATCAACTGCACGAGAAGGCCATACGCTCCCCTAAAGAGCTGGTACAAATCCTAAAAAAGGAACGCGCCCGTCTTTTAGGGCGGTAGGACCGAGGCTTAGCGCTGGGCTCAGCCGTTCCCGAGCTGGAAGGCTGGGAATTAAAGTATTACAGGCAAGAACGCAGGAGCATAGGGCTGAGGCCCTTCTCTTACTTTTGCTCAGTATCATGGGCTTCTCAGCGGCGCTCTCAGCTTATCGCCAGATGCTTGAGGCTACCTCCAACCCCACCGAAGCCACCCTGCGCGACCGCTTTTTGCAGTTTCTGCGTGAAGGCTTTCCCTATTTAGCCGAACCGAAGGCAATTCTCTTAGAGGAAAAAGTTCCCAGCCTAGAAGTGCGGGGGCGCTTAGATGCCCTGCTGGGTAAGATTATCATAGAGTTCAAGCGCGACCTCACCGATGAAGCCAGCCGCAGAAAAGGGGAAGATCAGCTAAAAAGCTATTTGACGCATACACCTGAGGCGTCCTTAGGCCTTCTCACGGATGGGCGGCAGCTTATAGCGTATGCGCTGCGAGACGGAGTGCTTCAAAGGCTCAGTACGCTCAACCTCCTCACCGAAAGCGATCCCCTGCGTGTCCAAAACTGGTTAGATGCTTTCCTTTTTAGCCAGCCTAAGCAGAAACATAGACGCTATCTGGGCCGCAATACAGGGGCTGGAGTTCCTTGAAAAGCTGCGTAGCGCGCCCTCATAAAGGCCTATTGCTGCTTTTCGTACGAGCTTAGTCTTCTTCTGCCCATAGGTTTTAGCTGGCAGCCCCGGCTCTTATGTGAGATCGGTGAGTACCTGCTTAGAGTGCTTAGTAGCGGCCTCCCCTTTGACCCAGCGGATTTGCGCCCATATCCTGCCTGCCCCTTGCTCTGAAGGCGGCTGTAGCCGCAGGAGTACCTCAGTAGCCTTAAGGTTCTAGGAACTACTTCTGTAGCACAAAACAGCCCAAAGCATAGATGTTATGGGTAGCCGTTGGACTCCCTGCGTCTGTCTCATAGTTTAGCGCATAGGTCTTATCTACAAGATACCACTTATTGTCTTTATTCGGCTTTGCCCAGTATTCCTCGTGTATCACCCTGTAGCCTTCTAAAAGAAGCGGAAGTCTTTTCTCGCCGTAGATTCGGTGATAGGGCATATAAACAGTGTCTCTTCCTACGGGTATGGTAAGTATGTGGATTCCATTCGGCTTGAGCCAATCCTTCAGTTTCTTCATGGCTATGAGGTCGCCATCCGGAACATGCCTAGCGTTATCAAATCGGCCTGCCAAGCCTATATGTTCTATAGTAGATATATTCGTGATAGCGTCAAAGTACTCTGGGTAGGAAATGGAATCATCCAAAATATCCGCCTGAACCTCTTTTATTCTAGGGTGGTTCCAAGGAGAATGGATCGCTAGCTTGTCCATAGCAATAACCTCGTTGAAGAACTGCGCAAGGACAAGAGGTATGAAAGAGCCGCCTGAGCCAAAGTCTAGGACCTTATCCCCGGCTTTTGGGATGTGCTTGATAGCGAAGGAGTATTCTACGTCTCTATCGCCCAGCAAGTTAGGTATACGGGGAAGTATGTCTGGGCGGAGTTTGCGATATAGGTATCTGAGAGGCCTGTAGAGTACCAAGGGTACTCGGATTGAAAGAGAGAGATGAACGACTCTCGTGCGCATCATAGCTGGCTAAGTAAGGACTATTTTATGAAATTCTCAGGTTCTCGGTATGGAGCTCTCAGGGTGTGACGGGACCTCCTTCCGCCAATAAGACTATCCCGCTTAAGATGAATTTCCTCCCATGTAGAAGGTTAAAGGCATATGATCTTCCATGTACTGACAGCCATGCCCTCTACAGCTTTATCAAAGAATGCCTTACAGATTGGGTAGAGGAAGCCATACCCAATCCGAATCGGCTTTCCTAGCAAACTCCCTTTTCCCCCACTCGCTGGCCATCCAGACCTACCTGACCCTTCTGCAGGGGATTATCCAGCAGACGGCGGGCAGTAGCGCTTCGGTGAAAACCCAGTGCCCAGCGATTGTAGCGGCGCTCCTGACCCTGAGCGCCGATAAGGGCAAGCCGCTCCTCGCCGCCATAGCCCTACTGCCGACCTTACTTTTTATGCTTCTGGACGCCTATTACTTAGCCTTAGAGCGGTGGTTTCGCCAGCAGTATAACCAGGTTATCCAGAAGCTCCACACAGGCATCCTCTATCCTACAGAGCTATATAAAATTGAGCCGGTTCAGGCCTTATTTCGTAGGACAATTGAGGCTTTGGGCTCTTTCTCGGTATGGGGCTTCTATGGAGGCATCGGAGTAGGAATCTTTATACTCCTCATACTCCTCTGGGTTACTGGTTAGGATTTCCCCTCCTTGAGGGCTTTTTCAGCCCTATCAAGCCCAACCCTCTTTATCCCTAGTGAAAAAGCTGGAAAGTGCCGGTAAAATGCGTCTAGGAGGCGGGAGGCTCGCTCTGGATAACCTTTAGTCTAGGTAGGCGCCTAAAGTGGTGGTCATGGGTAACCAGGGTCATATCGTAAGCAAGAGCACACGCAGCAATCCACATGTAAGGATACGGAATAGGCTGAGATTTTGTAAGCTCCCATACGGTTACAAAGTGCTTCACTACCTCGGGCGTCGCATAAATCCTTCCAAATGCCGAAATGCATACTTGAAGGCTTCTCACTCTTTTGGCGCTCCAGTTGGCTTTTTTAGCACCGATAAGTAATTCGGCTTCGGTTACGAAGGAAATGTAAATCGGCTTTCCAACGAGGTATTTCTCACAAAGCTTGGCCTCAGGTTTTCCGGAGAGCAAGAAAGAAAGTACATTGGTATCCAGTAGGACTCTTTCATTCATTCTCTGAAGGAGGTATGTGCCTATTTCGTTCACTTCTCACCCACTCAGCAAAATCCGGGGGTAAATCTTCGGTAAAGCGGCCCCACATTTCCTGAAGGTCATCTAAGGAGAAAGGGGGAAGGGATTCTACAAACGAGGCCTCCAGCTTGGGAGCCCCTTCAAGGAGATGTAGATTTTGGATCGCTATGCTATAAATCTCATCGGTAAGCCCATCAGTAACGGCTTCTCCGGATATAATGGCGAGGCGGTCTAGGCTCTGAACTACCTCGGCTTTGAGCTCAGGCGAAAAAACGGCATAGAGGCCCCTGGGCAGGAAGGGGGTATAGAGCCTCAGGCGATAGGGGCGGCGGCCTAAGTCTATCATTTCCACATGCCCCGCTATCAATACAGAACGCTTCTGCGTACGATTCACTCGCTCAGAGAGGTACTCATAAAGCGCTCTATCGTAGAGGGCTTCCTGGCCATTCGTGCTCAGACGGATGTACGTTAAGGCCCCCGAGCGTAGCGCTTTGCCCAGCTTCGCCAGATGCTTGAGAGCCTCAAAGGTGTAGTATTCAGGTACCTGCCGCATGCCTAATAGACGCAAACCTTCTACAGTACGCTCTATGAGAAGGGGATAATGTTTTCCAACAAACAGATTGTCGGATAGAGGCCTAGTTAGAGAAAGGTGGGTTAGCGCCTCTTCATCGGAAATGCCCTCTAGAGTAAGGTTCGCCAGCTTTCGGGTCTCGCCTTTGGTATATACGCCGGCTTCAAGGAAAGATAAGGCTATCTCCCGTAAAATCGCCCGCAGAGTCTCCAAGAAGCTCGCACAATATGCGATCGGAATACGGCCTCGGGATGCATAGCGCCCTTCTAAAATGATGTGGAGACGAGGCTCGCTTGGAATGAAGCAAAAATAGTAAATGTTATTCACCTCCATCCTACCCTAGTCTCGCTATTCGGGCTTAATGTAGATATTTTAGGTCAAGTCGTAAATAAAATGAAAAATATAGAGCTTATTGTTGTTAATTTATCTAAACTTACGGCTTACCAAATGCCGCCTCAAATACTTCTAAGTACTTAGCCTGGTTAGCCTTTACGGAGTAGTAGGCCTCCACAGTAGCGCGGGCAGCCTGGCCGAGGCGCTGGCGGACCTCGGGATTTTCAATAAGATAGCTGAGCTTTTCTACCCACTCCTCAGGGGTACGGGCAAAAAGGCCATTTACGCCTTCTTGAATTACTTCAGTATTCATCCCGACGGGAGAGACTACAGTAGGTATGCCTAGAGCCATGTATTGGAGGGCCTTGAGGGCGCATTTGCCTCGGCTCCACTCATCATGAGGAAGGGGCATAAGCCCAATCGTAATACCCTGAAGGTCCTGTACTTCCGTTTCAGGACGCCAGGGAAGTAGCTCAGCTGGAAAAGGCGGCGTGTACCCCATCGTACCAATAAAACGGAAACGGAGGGCCGAGCCGTATTTTTCATAAAGCTGACGAAGCGCAGGTTCAATCGTACGCAAATGGGCGGTCGTAGTAGCGCTTCCGCTCCAGCCTATTACTACTGGGCCTTCTCCCTCACCCCCTTTCGGGCGGTAAAGTTCGGTATCTATAGTAGTAGGAATGATGCGCACAGCCCTAGCATGTTGCTGAGCGTAGGCACTTAGAAAGCTATTGCATACCGTAACTACCTTGGCCCGCTTGATAAGGGTAACTACCTTCTGGCTACTTTTGAGCCAGGCAAAGCGTCTATTGGCTTGGGATACATCCTTGAGCCATATAGCGTCGTCAAAATCTAAAATAGTAGGCAGATGTCGCATCCATAGCCTTTCTACTAGGCTTGTGCCCAGCAGCGTAGCTTCTCGGTATAGGTACAGGCCGTCCCACTTTTCGCGGAAGAGCGCCTGCCAAAATGCCTTCAGAAAAGACCCGCCTATTAGCAAGGATTTAGCCAAAAGGCCAGTCTGAGGGGCTACAAAGCGCTCATAGGCCTGAGAGGGCAAGAAAGCCTTCCATTCTATCGTATAACCTGCTTCCCGAAGGAAAGGTAGATACTGTTCTATGCGAAAGCGAAGGCCCGGTACTCTATTTGGGGGATAGACGGTAACTAAAGCTATCCGAAGACTCACTCTTCCAGCCAGACAGAAGGAAGTTTTTCAAATATTTCTATGTTTTGGAAGGCGGAAGTTTTGCGGGCACCTTTGGCTTTGACCCACTGGGCCATTCGGTAGAGGCCTTCTTTGAGAGGGACTAAAGAGGCAGGATCAATGCCAAATACGCGGTACACTTTCGTATGGTCGGCGTAAGCATGGACTACCTCGTTGCGGGGTGGCAGATAGCGGATAGGTTGCCGTAGGTCCATCACTTCCATCACGGCTTCAGCCAGTTCATTTATAGTATAGGGGGTGTCCCCACCTATATTGAATACTTGATTATAGGCCTCAGGTATATGTACGCTGCGTGCTATGTGAGGCGCTACATCGGCTATGTACGAAAAGGCCCGCGTTTGAGTCCCATCCCCAAAAATCGTAAGAGGCTTCCCGAGAAGAAGTTGATTCATGAAAATGCCCACTACATTCCGATAGCGGTCACCGATGTTTTGCCGCTCCCCATACACATTATGAGGTCGGAAGATTATGTAGTTCAGCCCGAAAAGTTCATGGGCCGCCTTAAGGTCTAGCTCTACGGCGTATTTGGCGATGCCATAGGGGTCCTCAGGCTGCGGCACAAGGTCCTCATGCATGGGAAGCTGATTGCGGCCATACACAGCGATAGAAGAGGTAAAAACAAAGCATTCCACCTTATAGCGGACCGAGAGATTGAGGAGATTGATGCTGCCTATGAGGTTATTTTCGTAGTTGAATCGGCGTATAAAGTGGCTTAGGCCCTCTGCCGCATAGGCGGCTAAATGATAGACGTAAGTAAAGCGGTATTTTTGGAAGAGCTGCTCAAGAAGTGAATAGTTATTGATACTTCCTTGAACGAAAATGGCCTTATGGGGAACATTGTCTAAGAAGCCACCACTTAGATCATCTAGCACAACTATTTCATGGCCCATTTCAAGAAGGGCGTCAGCCACGTGGCTCCCAATAAAGCCGGCCCCTCCGGTTACTAGCGATACGGCCACGCCGCAAAAGTAAATAGGAAAAAGGCCGCTACGCCCCAATCACTGGGTTTCTTGGGAAGCTACTTGTTATACTCCCTTACTCTGAAGGCAGGCACGTATTTCTTTTAGCCAGCCTCTCCCCAATCCCTCAACGCTGACCCCACCCTCAGCTTTATATGTGTTTATACAGGCTTTACCAACTCAAGCCTACTTTGCACCGATATGAGCAGATGGCGAGTAGCTGCACTCCTCGGCCTTCTGTGGGCCCAAGCTAATACCTGCCCTTACGTGCGCTATATTCTGTTTGATGCATGCAGCGGCAGCGAGGGAAATGACGAATTCCTTATTTTTTGGTCTGGTAGCACGGGCTTTAATACTAACCAGCTCCAAATAACCTTCCCTAACCCAGCTACCACCACCTGGTGTAACACCACCTGTGGGGCTAACACCCTAAGCCAGTGTAACACTAGTGTAATAAATTCATGGAACGCCACCTGTGGATCAAACGTATTTCAATGCGCTGGCGCTAATGTCAATATACCACCTAACTCATGGGTAATACTCTTTACAGGCTATCAGAATGCTAATCCTTATCCTAATCCATCAAACCTATGCGGTGCGGGTACGGTTTATGTCATGTTTGCCAATAATACCGACGGCGCGGGCCGCTATCTAAACAATCCTACTAATGCGCAAAATAGACGGACGATTATAAACTTCGTTGGTAGGCCAGAATGCGCCATGACGGTGAACTACCGAAACATAAACCCAGATCAAAATGGAAATTACCTCCTTATAGACCCAACTATATGCATCGGCCGAACGGAGGGCCAAAATAACGCAGTGCCCCCTCCAGACGCCTGTTACTACGCTTCCTCTACTAATAGAAATGGGGTGTCTTTAGGAAATGCAGGAGGAACTTGTCCGTTACCTCCGATTTCGGTGCTACCTATTCTCTGGGCACGTGTGCGGATAGAAGGAGAGAGGCTTATCTGGGAAGCTGTAGGCCTTGAGAGCGAGGCGACGGCTCGCCTTACCCTATGGCATACTCCAGAGATTGGAATGGCCTGGCAGGTGGTAGAGTCAGGGCTGCCTTTGGCTGGGCAATACCTTCTCCAAGAAGAAGGATTCTATCGCCTCTCCGCGCCGCTGCGCAGCGGCGCCGTAGAATATAGTCCCGTCGTAGAGTATCGGTGGGGGTCAAGCGATCCCCTCTTATACCCAAACCCTGCCCCAGGTGGACCTTACCTAATACACCCAGAACAGATCCAAGAACTGGAGGTGATAGAGGCTTATGGAAGCCTGATAGCCCGACTCACTGCCCCCATATCTAAGGAGGCGCTTCGGGGCCTCTCCCCTGGCCTTTATGTCGTCCGCTTCTTTGGTCAAGGAAAAGAGCGGGTGCAGCGGCTCTTAGTACTTCCTCAGTAGATCTTTTCGGCTATGCCGCAGGGGAGGCGGTAGGTACGGCTTTCCCCGCGCGTGGGCTCAGTGAGCGAAACTACCACAAGGTAGATTCCAGCGGGTAGGCGGCGGCCATTCTCATCTACCCCCTCCCATCGGAAGGCATTTTCCCCCCTGGCAAGGAGGGCGCCTTGCGCAATCCAGCGCAGCCTGTAGCCACTTAGGGTATATACAGCGATATCAGCCCGCGTATCGGGTTCATCAGCCTGAACATATACCCAAAGGAGGTCATCGTAGCCATCCCCATCGGGCGAAATGGTGCGCGGTTCTAAGCGGACAGGCTCTTTTGCCGCTGCCCCCCCCTCACGCTGAGAGTTTGGATAGCCGGGCGTACCAAAGCGATGGGTGCTTGCAGCGGAAAACCAGTTTTCTGGCGAGTCGGAGGGCCGGGTAGGGGAAAGCCGCTCAAGCGCTATGCCCTTACGGCTGCGCAGCTCTGGGAAGTGGTAGGTGGCCGCATAGGGAACTCGGTCTAATACAAGGGAATCCGCCTTCCGTAAAAGCCAGACCGTATCGCGCTGATAGTCATAAGCGGGCAGGCGTCGTACCTGATGAAACCGCGCCAAGGGAGGTGGCAGATAGCGCTGCTGTACATCCAGCGTATCCGGCGTAAGGCACACATATGCCCCAGGTGCCAAAAGTACGGGCACCGCCGCCACTTCCTGAAGGCTTACAGGCGCCTCACCCCGAGCCAAAAGTAAGTCCCTTAGATCCAGCACCTTTGAGGAGATATTGTAGAGCTCTACATATCGGCTCCCGCCAGTGTGCGGTTCGGGAAGGATTTCGTTGATAATAACATCTCCCTTCTGCACCTTACCGGGAATCACTAAAGAGCCAAAGAGGGTATCTAAGGGAACACCTGCACAGGTGCGAAGGTTTGTAAGACGTAGCAAGTAGCGCGTATTTTCCGCAGGGTCTTGCATGGGGAGGAGGCGTACGCCTTCGCCCGCCTCAGTAGGAGTGGCCGCAAGGAGGGGGAGCTCGGGTGTGCAGCGATAATTTTCTATCTGGCTTAGGCTAAGCGTGTCTAATCGCTCACTGAAGCGCACTAGAATCTCAGGTGGCTCGTAGGTGATTTGCTGGATTTGCACAGGCGGTGGGGGAAGGGGAGTTACTACGCTATTGGGCTGGCTAGGCGTGCCACCTTGGGGCGCCTGGCTAGCCTGCCAATTAGCGGCCGTACCGCATAACCAGTCCAGCCGCACACGCTCTAAGCTCCACCCCCCTTCTTTCTTAGCGCCTTCCCCATACCAACGGTCGCTGTAGGTTAGCTCGTCTATGACGCCGCCCTGGGCATCTAAGAGGCGAAGGAGCGCCCCGCGGTTAGAGAGAAGGGGAAATCCAGAAATGCCCAGCACGGGCCCATAGGCCGATAAAGCCAAGGCCCCTTCAGGCGAAGCGAGGGTAAGGTAGGTGCGAGGCGCTAAAAGATAGGTAGGCAGGGGGCGTTCTAAGCTCCCCACCTTTAAGCGCCATCCGCTAAGGTCAATAAAATGCGCAGAGCGGTTGTAAATCTCTATGTACTCATAAGGGGGAAGGCCCACTGGCGGGTCCGGATCCGCCATAATCTCGGAGAAAATCACTTCATAAGGCGCAGCGGGTACGGGAAGGCCAAAGGTTTGCCGAATTAGCCGGCGATTACCCATGCAGTCTAGCGCTTCTAAGTGCAATTCATACAAGGAATCGGGGTGAAGCGGCGTGCCCAAGTACAGGATTACCTCTCTTTGCTGCCAGATTTCTAGGCGCTGGATAGGTAGGGCAGGGCTAAGCTGGTATTGCGAGGGCTGCTGCATGGCTAGCGTGTCTAAAGGCTCAGAAAAACGCAAGAGGATTTCGGTAGCGCTGCGTAGACGGAGTTCCTCTAATTTAGGGCCTATGGTATCGCGCCAAATCCCAGCCACACTATTAGCTCTTCCGGGCGTACCGCCACTAGGGTCTCGGGAGGCGATCCAATTAGAGTCAGCCGCACAGGGGTTGGTGAGGTCTATCCGCTCTAGGCTCCAGCCACCCTGAGCCTTGACGGGATCGCGGTACCAGCTCGTGTGGTAAGCCAGCTCTTCAATTAGGGTTCCATCAGCAGTCTTGAGAAAAAGGGTATCCCCATCGTCATTTAAGGTGGGAAAGCCGGTTACGGTTAGGGCTTCGGGAAAGGCCGAAGCGCCAGTAGGGGAGACTAGTACCGCGTAGCCGCCTGGCGGTATTACTCCGCGGGCTATTTCGCCACAGCGGCTCGCATCACAGAACTGCCACCCCGTTAGGTCAATCCACTTAGCCGAAGCATTGTAAAGCTCTACGTATTCATATGGCGGCAGCTGGACCGGCGGAGCGGGTTTAGCCATCACCTCACTGAAGCGAATATCCCCCCTTGCGGCTGGCTGAGGTAAACCTAGTGAAAGCCGTAGGGTGGTGGAATTTCCCATGCAGTCGCGCGCCTCTAGGCGGAGGGTGTAAGTAGTAGCCGGAGCGAGCGGCGCCGCTAAGTGCAAAAGCACCGACTGTGGCAAGGCTTGTACTTGGCTAATTGAAGGCCCTGAGGATTCCCACTGGTACCGCGCCGGATTACTCATGAAGAGGGTATCTAGCCCCTCGTTGAAGTCAAGTTGTAGAAGCGTAGGCGAAAGGCAGCTCCAGGCGCGTAGAGCTGGGGGTGTCTGGTCGCGCCAGAGGTTTTCTACGCTATTGCGCGCCCCCGGGGTGCCGCCCCGAGGATCTTGGGAAGCTATCCAGTTGGAATCTTGGGCGCAGAGGTTTTGAAGGTCTATGCGTTCCAGACTCCAGCCGCCTTGGGCTCGGTTCGGATCGCGGTACCAGCTGCTGCGATAAGGCACAAAATCCAAAAGAGTTTCATCCGCGTTCCACAGGTAAAGGCTATCACCGCTGTCATTGAGCGTAGGCCAGCTACTGAGCGGTAGCGCTTGGGGGTAGCTGGCCGAGGCCGCCGTAGGCACTAAAAGCAGATAAGCCCGAGGCGATAGCACCCAGCGCGGAAAGGTAGCGCAGCCAGTCGCGTCGCAAAGCCGACAACCCTGCAAGTTCAACCATTTTGCCGATCGGTTGTACAATTCTACGTATTCGTAGGGCGGAAGGCCTACGCTTGGAGTAGGCTTTGGCATAAGCTCGGAGATAAGCAGATCGCCTAAAGTAGGTAGCTCGGGAAGCACGACTTCCACACTACCCGAGGCGGAGTTACCCGCTAGATCCTGAAGGTTAGCGTAGCTCAGCGTATAAACTACCGACGGTGTAAGCGAGGTAGATAGGTTTAGATGAACTGTGTTCGGCAAGAGGCGAGTTGCACTTGAAATGCCTACAGAGGGAGTTATGGCGTAATTGGCGGTATTAGTCGCTGAGGCTGGATCTAGGGGTTCCGAAAAGGTAAGCCGAATTTCCGTTGGGGTTAGAACCTCAGCGGAGCTAAGCTGAGGGGGGTCTTGGTCGGTGCGAATAGGGCCTATGTAAAAGTCATCCAGCCAGAGATTTTGGCGATTAGAAGAAGTATGCTGGAAATAAATCCCAAAGTAAGCGGTCGTAGTTAGGGCAGCATCGGTAGTGGTGAATTCAGGCTCCCAAAAGCCAAGGCTATCCGAAAAGACCTGCCATTCCCCGCCTGCACTGCGCAGCACACGTATGCGCAGCACGTTGTTGTTACCTCCAAATCGCCCGCGCCGGCCTCCAGCTAAGCGTGTATGGGTGCCGCTCTGCTGACGCCATAGCTCTAGGCTATCCTGCGTGCCCGTAATGCCCCCCAACCGTAAATAATACCCATTGAGATTAGGGTCGGTCAGGTCTGCCTGATCGGCTACCAGATAAACCCGCACAAAATTCTGGGTAGAAGGATTGAAGGCTAAGCGTACCCAGAATTCCCATTCGGTATCATGGAGAAGGATATTAGAAGTAGCTAAATACAGGGTGGCATTAGTGGTAGGACCATTACTGCGCAGGCGCTGGTCGGGAGTAACCGTCCAGTAGGTCGCCGTACCCTGCCAGAGCGGATTTTGGGTAAAATCCCCATCGGCGAAGCTCTCCTCTAACTGAGCCCAGCCTAGGCCTAACCCCACTACACCGGTTATCCACCGTACCATGGGCATATCATAATATAGACTCAGAAACGCACCGGCGCCCTCCTCACTCACTAGTACGAAGATTCCTCTTCATACCCACTCTTCCTCTAGCGCGTAAGTACCGAGCCCCCAATCCTCCCCATTCGGCGCGTATTTTTTCTCGGATAGCTGGCGGACTGAGGGAAAGCGCCGAAAGTATTCACGCAGGTACATTACACCAGCTGGCTGATGGATGATGTGGTAGGTAACTGCTTGCCCTTTCCAGATAGTTTGGCTATAGTTATGGCTAAGAGCGGCCCATACGAGAAAAGTATCTATGTGATTGCGACTTAGGCCAAGCGGTTCAAGCTCCGCATAGCCGCGAAGAGCATGCCACAGCTTGCGCCCAGCTAGGAAAAAATCGCCTGAGGCATTTGTATGACCTATGCGAGGACGCAGAGAAGAGAGACGGAATAACCAGTAACCCAGCCGCAGCGCCACTATCTTTGCGTAGCCTTTCCACCGTTCTGCCTTACGTCCTGGCCGCAAAAGGTCCCACCATGAAGCATAACTGGCCCAGTAGCCGTGCTTATATACCACATTTTGCTGGCAAAAGCGCGCCATTTCCTCGGGATCCGAAATCGCCATGACCCTATCCCGCACATCCAGCCTATCTAACCGATAAAAGGTGGATTCTTTGAGATTGAATTGCGCTATACGACGAAATACTTCCTCGGAAAACAGGTTGTCTTGATTAGTACATAAAATAAATTGACCTCTTGCTCGCCGAATCCCTACATTTTTCCCTACAAACTCAAAAAAAGGGCTGTTAGAGGCCCCTTTTACCGCCTCATGCACCTCAGGCGGCACGCGAATAATGCGGCGCGGCAGATACTTCGTTTCCCTAGCGGAGGGCCACTTTAGTACCTCTCGCAGGGGCTTCCGATCGGGAGGCGGATTCCACTCCACCAGAACTAACTCCGAAGGAATTTCATACTTATTGCAGAAATAAGAAAGGTAACGGAGGAAGGCATTGAGCCGCTCTATAAGATGTTCGCCATAGTTATCGTTGCGCGAGACACAAACTACGCTGAGATAGGGGGTTGAGGGAGCCGGCTCGGGCATCCGCTCTAGAGTATGAGGCGTTCCGGCTCTTCCAAAAGCTGCTTGAGGGTCTGAAGGAAATCCGCCCCCGTAGCTCCATCCACCACCCGATGGTCACAGGAAAGTGTGAGCCGCATGCGACGTTCTACTTGAACCTGCCCATCTCGCACTACCGGCACAGGTTGGATAGCCCCCACTGCTAATATAGCGGCCTCAGGCGGGTTGATAACCGCCGTAAACTCCTCTATCCCATACATTCCCAGATTGGAGATGCTAAAGGTACTACCCGTGTAATCCTCTGGCGTGAGTTTGCGCTGGCGGGCTTTTTCGGCTAGGACCTGGGTCTCTTGGGCTATCTCAGAGAGTCCCTTGCGATCCGCATGACGGATCACAGGTACAATTAGCCCCTCTTCTACCGCCACCGCAAAGCCAATATGAATATCCTTGTAAAGCCGAATGGTCTCCCCAGTCCAAGAGGCATTGAGATAGGGATGCCGTCGGAGCGCCTGGGCACAGGCCTTGATAATCAAATCATTGAATGAAATCTTCACAGGAGAAAGGGTATTGAGCCGCTCGCGCCAGTGGGCGGAATTTTCCATGCTGACCGAGATGGTGAGGTAGAAGTGGGGCGCTTCTTGGACGCTGCTAGTGAGACGACGGGCAATAGTTTTGCGCATTTGGCTGACAGGTACTTCCGTATAGGCTGAGGTAGCAGAAGGTAGGGCGGCTTGGGCTTGGCGGCTTAGAAAAGCCTCTATATCTCGTCGGATGATTCGGCCGCCTTCGCCGGTCCCCGTAAGCGTACGCAGGTCTATCCCCCGCTCGCGTGCCATAGCCCGAGCTAACGGTGACACCTTGATGCGTTCGGGTGCCGTTTCTACAGGTGGTGCGGCTAAGACCGAGGCAGGTTCGGGCTTTGACTGAGAGGGAGGAGGCGCAGGTGGAGAAGAGGGCGTTGGAGACGCCGGCGCGGCCGACGCCAGCTTACCAGCCAGGAGTGGCTGGATATCTTCACCTGCTTTGCCGATAATCGCTATAACGGTGCCAATAGGTACGGGTTGCCCTTCTGGCACGCCGATGTGGAGGAGGACACCACCCACTGGTGCTTCAAATTCTAAAGTGGCTTTATCCGTTTCAATCTCGGCTAAAAGCTCGCCGGGCCGCACGGTATCTCCCACCTTTTTATGCCAGCGGGCTACTACGCCCTCCGTCATCGTGTCGCTCAAGCGCGGCATTTCAATAACTTCGGCCATAGGCTACGAGAGTTTATGCGCGCTCGTCTCATCCCGATGTTTAGCTAAGTAGGGCATGAAAGGCGTACCTCCCGTGCCTACGGAAGTAGGATTGGCCATACTGCGCTGATGTTGGCGCGCAATATACTGAGCCGCATATTCTAGGTGCTTGGTTCGGAACTGCTCAATCCAGTGAATCGCCTCATTATAAAGCGTGCGCAGCCGCGGCGTACGCTTGAAAAAATCATTATTTACCTCATACCGCTCCAGATCTTCAATAAAGGCCCTATGTTTAGGGGGCATGTAGAGGCGCATTTCCCTTAGATATACCCGCAGGGGGTCTTCGGCGTGGCGGATCCCTAAGGCCGCATCTAAGGCCGGAATGATAGAGCTTTGGGCGCCAGTTTCGCCCCGAAACCGCTGCGGCTGGCCTTCATAGGCCGCGACCCCCTCGTAGATGACGCCGTTAGGCAGGCTCGGGTTATCCTTCCAGCCGTGGATGTAGGGACGCACGCGGTGGTAATAAATGTAAGGATCGCACCGCTCAGGCATACGCAAAAGAATTCGGTACATAGCCTCTAGAGCAGGAAGTATGGCCTCCAAGGCCACCTCTACCGCGGTCGGATTTTCTTCCTCTACGGCGCCTACAAGCCGGGGAAGCTGCCGCAGAGCAGGCGCCGCCGCCGCCTCAATCGCCACATGCACCAAAATAAACCACTCTTCATCCAGCCCACCTAGAAAATTCTGGATGAGGGCAATATTTCCCAGGTCTATAGGCCCCTCTTTTTCGAAGCGGTACCAGTTATCTAGAGCGTAGGAGGCATAGGAGAGCACGGGCGGCCGCCCAAGGTGCTGGGCAACTATGTACCAGGGTAGGGCTATAGCCTCAGGCAGGGCATCCGCCGGGGGTTCCTCGCCCCAAACCCAGGCATGGCCGAAATAAGAAAGAACTTGCATTGCCCGGCGCCATGCAGCCTCAGTCTTGAGGTAAGGCAGAGGATCAAGCAGAGGCATTTGCCTGAGGAAGTGGCGCACGCGTCCAGAGGCTAGCAGTTTGGGTAGCTCATAGGCTAGCTCATCCCAAAGGCCCAAGGCCGGCGGCAGCTCCCTAAGCGGATCCTCCGCCGGTAAAAAGCCGCGGCCCTCATGAATATCGTACTCTCCCAGTGCGCGCATTTAGCAAACTTACGCATTTTCGGGTGGTGCGTCAGCGGGAAGCCCTGCGCGGTATAGCGTGGCGCAGCTTAGGCACAGCCATAAATGGTTTCCTTGCTCTCCTCTACCCCTGGCTAGTCATCAAATGGATAGGACGCGAGTCCTATGGCGTAGTCAGCTACCTGCTGAACCTCTTGAATTATTCCTATCTCCTAAATTTTGGGCTAGCGGAACTGATAGGGCAGCGGCTAGCAGCTTCTTTCGCAGGAAGTTTCCCTAGAGAGCTTTTGACCCTTTTACGCTCTGTCGCAGGCCTAATTGTACTCAACACAGCAGTAATAGGCCTACTCTGGTTCTTAGTAGGTCCTCAAACTTTAGGTCGGGCCCTGAGCCTCTCGCCTTCTATGGTCCTTTGGCTTAGCCAAAATTCGCTCTGGGTACCGCCAGCCGTCTGGGGTATTCAGACCGCTACCCTACTTTACTGGATTCCTATAGCCCTAAAACACTACCAGCTGACCACGGCTTTCTCTATGGTCTTCAGCTTTTGGCAGAATCTTTTTCCTTTACTCTGGCTGGCGCTTGCTGAAGTTAAGACAGGGGCAGTGGCCCTGCAAGGCACGCTAATAGGGCAATTTGGGCTAGGCCTGACGCTACACGCTCTAATTAGGCAGGCCCTAAATCACACCCTCTGGCCCCTTGCGCCTTTCTCGGCTTGGCGGCTCTTCCCTGAAGGAATATGGGTGATTCTTCCCCATCTCTTCCACGCCCTCGCTAGCGCCCTAGAGGGCTTACTCATCGCTCGCTGGATTTCCTTAGATATGCTAGGGTTATATACTGCAGTCTTTTTTCTATACAGCCGCACAAATTCGCTCTCTGGCCGTTTGACCGAAACCTTCCTGCCTTTCTTTGGAAATGTGGCCGACTCTCCGCTAAGGCGCGCCATGCGCGTGGGCCAAGTAAGCTGGATATATGGGCTAGGCTGGGCTGTAGCTAGCTTTATGCTCTGGGCGGCTATACCCTGGGGGCTCTCCGCTTTGCGAATCTCGCTCTCAGCCCCAGAACGGCTTCTTATCATTGCCGCCTTTGGCGCCTCTCAGCTGGCCTTTCCCCTCCTCCCCCTAAATACCTACCGCCAAAGCCAGGGCGACTTCCGAAGCCTTACCCTGCTCTCCTTCTGCGTGCACCTGGCCATGATAATTAGCCAGTTGCTCTTTCTGCCGCATGGCCTAATCTTCTGGAGTATGCTGGTAGGTAATATAGTAGCCGCCATTTCTCATTACCTTAGAGCCCAGGCTCACTACAGTGAGCGATTTTTGTGGAGGGTATGGATTTTGCCTTCGCTAGCGCGCCGATTGGGAGCGTGGGCCATAGGAGCAGGGATTTACTTTTACTGGCCAGAGCCTATATGGAGCTCCTTCAGCCTTTTAGGCTTGAGTGTGGCTTATGTAGGGATGGAAATCTTGGATCGTACCTGGCCCTACAAGCTGGGTTTTTTGAAGGGGTCTCGTCAGGCGCTTTTAGGCTTAGCCAAAACCCATGTGGGACGCTTCTTGCGTCCAGCGCGGAAGCGCCCGCTGAATGATAGGTAAAAGCGTCTCCTCCAGCGGCAGTACCCAGGGACTTTCTACCACAAGGGTAAGAGGTACAGGTAAATCGGACCTCTGGCGGATAAGCTCTTCCCGCACTCGCTGAAGGCCCCACCCCAGCCAACTGCTAGGATATTCGCCTACCAGGCTGAGCCGAATCGCCACTTGCTGCCCTTCAGGATAATAGAGATGCCGAATCTCATACCGATACCCGCGTATCACGCTCTCAGCCCCGCGCCGCAGCAGCATATACCCTTCATCCCGATAAAGGGGTATTATTCCAACTACATGCACCTGCAGTGCCTGCGCAATCGTCTCATATAAGGTTTTCCCTTCTTCTATGGCCGATTGAAGGCGCGGCAGAGCGAATTCAATAATCTCCTCCAGCGTAGATAAGGCCATAGGCGCTTCAGACAGATTCATCTGCTGGACACTTTCCGCTAGCTTCGCCAGCTCCGCATAAGAGGCAATAAGATCACTGAGGGGCGGATAGAGCTTTTGAGCTAGAAAACTCCGATATACTTCTTGGAGATAGGCCAGCAGGCGATACTGCTGGTACTCTGCATCCCATAGCCCTTCCAGAAACCACCCAGGACGCAGCCTATACATCGCTATGCTTAGAGGGCAAAACTCATACCACAAGCACAACTGCGGGTAGCATTAGGATTATGAAAATGAAAGCCCTTGCCCTCAAGACCATCCGAAAAATCTAACTGCGTGCCAGCTAAGTAAAGAAGGCTTTTTTTAGGCACCACCAGTTCAATCCCCTCTGAGGTAAAGACGAGCTCATCGGGTCGTATGCTTTCGGTAAAGTGCAGCTCGTACAGAAGGCCAGAGCAGCCACCCGCCTTAACCTCTATTCGCAGGCGCGGGAGACTACGCCCCTCCTCCACCATAATGGCCCGAATCCGCTCAGCGGCACGCGGCGAGACACTCAGCATACTTCAAATATATCAAATTTGCACACTAAATCTAACTCAAGTCTGGTAGCGCCACCAGCGGTAAAGTCCAAGCTTCCGGCGAAGGGAAGCGGTGCGGTAAATCCAAGACTGAAATTGGAGTTGAAGCCAAAAACGATAGCGGCTCCCCCACCCTCGTGATAGGATTTTACCCTCTTTATTGATGTAGTAGGGCACCGCCGAGCGGCCTAGTAAATGGCCATTATCCATGTAGGAGAAGTTTCGGTCCATATCTTCTTTGAGTCGCTGTATAACTCGCTGGCATGCTTGTTCAAATTCATTGGGAGCTTTTTCCTTGAGGTAATCTAAATAGTGGCTGCTGGTTTCTTCCACAGGATGAAAGGTCAGAGCAAACTCGCTTGCATCTACCACAGGTATGCCGCGCAAACCAGGATCACAGATAAGCCAATTATCCCAGAAAAATCGCCCCACGGCGAGAGAGGGAACGACCTTATACACGCCTTTAGAAAAAACAAACAAGTCCGCCCCTCGCAAAGCAGGCGGTCTTTTTACTCCCTTGAGAGCCTCCTGCTCAAAACCCTCTTGTATCCGCAGATTCCCCAAATCAGCCAAATAGGGGGTAGAGATGAGAAGAAAACGTTTCCATCGTTTTTGAACTATCTGTATAGCTTCAGGAAGTGTAGGCGCAATAACTATATCAGCATTTACATAGACTAGAATGTTATACCGCGCAGCCTGCTCCCCCTGCCTGAGTATGCTGTTTAGAAGAGGTATACCTGTAGGGCTGCGCTCTACTTCAGGAATTAGCTCTATGCCGTATTCCCGACATACTCTTTCGACTCCCACCTCCTCTCCTATGTATATAATTTGAGGACGAGGGCGTAAAAGCAACCAGCTCTCAAGCGCTTGAGTCTGCTGTTGAATAACGTTTGGTTCAGTGAAAGGCTTGGGCGTAGAAATTAAGGTGAACACAGTATCTCAGATTAGAGCTACCTACTTAAGCAGGGTGCAGGGCGGCGCATACAGCGTATGGGGGAATTGCACCTATTCCAATCTACGGCGTCCCTTACACTACAGAGCCCCTTCTTAGAAGATAGGAAGACTTCCTCACCTTCATTCCGTTGCACATGACAAAGTTATGTTAGTTAGGGTATCCTATCAAGCCACTCTACAGGGTCAGGCTGGCTCATCCCTCGGAGGCGGGACATGCAGGTTACGAGTAACTTTACTGGTCCAAACCCTACCTGCAGCCTTATCCTCTTGAGAATGGGGTGCTGGCACATAAGGGAGATTACTTGATTTTACCCCATTGGAAAAACCCTATCCCGGAATACAGGCGATAGCCTGCTGATATCAAGAAGGAGACAAATCGGCCTCAAATCACTGGAGGCGCGCCTGTAAGGCTTCCAGACGCCGAAAAAGCTCTTCTCGGCTAAGGGTCTGATAGGCTGGCGGGAGTAGGCTACGCCGGGTGCATTCCAATACGGCGAGGTAGTTCATGTAGGCCACTTCTTCTGGATAGCTGGGCGGCAAAAAGTCGTTCAGCGCCTGCATTACATCGGCCCATGTAGGCTCACCCTTTCCAGCTAAGGTAGCCTGAAAGCGAGCTCGCGTGAGGATAGCTTCCCATTCCGCTCCTGAGAAGGTAGGCAGCTCTTCCCAAAACGTGTCGGAAGTGGGAAATTCTAGGTTAGGCATACCCAGCCGGCGGGCCAGAGCCGTAACGACTTCCCGCTTTTCCTCAGCCGTAGTAGGCGGAAAAAGAGGAATGTGCTCTTCGGCTCGGCCCTGGCGCTTGAGGTCTATCGGGAGAAGGTCCGGACGAGCAGTGATTAGAAACCACAAAATACGCCCCCGATGGCGTGTATCACTCATAAAGCTAGCCAAACGACCAAAGATGCGGGCATTTAGGCCGCTGTCGCCCTCACTGGCGCGCTGGCCCAGCTGAGTATCGGCCTCATCTATTACTACCGCTATAGGCGCTAAAGCCTCTAAAAGGGCTAGAATGCGCTCCAGATTCGCTTCTGTCTCCCCTACCCACTTAGAGCGAAAGTTTTTGAGCTGAACCATAGGCACCCCAATCTCCCCAGCAAAACAGCGCAGGAGAAAAGTTTTACCCGTACCCACTGGGCCAGTGATGAGGAAACCCATCGGGATACAGCTTGTATGGCCGTTTTTGATAGCCTGAGCGATGGACCGCAGATAGGCCTTAGCCGCTCTGTGGCCGGCTACGGCTTCTAAGGTGAGGTGCGTGCTCATAAATTCCAGTAGCCCGCCAGCCTGGGCCTCCACCAGCACTTTCTTGCGCTCTAAAATTTGTGCCTCTTCCCAAGGCGTAGTACTCTGAGCTATTTCGGCTATCAGCTTCTCTATTTGTACCAGCGTAAGGCCACCCAGAGCTATGGTAAGGGCCTCCAAGGAAATACCCTCCTTTAATTTTTCGCTTAGATTGGGCTTATTCCGCCAAAGGTACTCCAGAAAGAGGCGTCGCACTTCCGCATTAGGGTAAGGGATGGAAATGGAGGAAATATGGGGATTTGCGGTGAGCTTCGGATGGACTTCGCTTAGGCTCTCCGCTAGGAGAAGGATAGTGATATCCGAGCGCAGGAAAAGCGGCGACTGGGCCCACTGGAGAAGATAAAGGAGGGCCGTCCGTTCTTCGTTAGCTAAGTAAGGGCCGCTATTGGGCACGAGCATCTCGCCATATTCCAGAATAAGCGCTAGGCGACAGCCTTCGGAAAGGCGGTGGTGAAAATACCGATGCAGCAGAGGGAAAAGCTCCGCGGTGAAGCGCAGCGACTCAAAGCGCTCACCAACCTGACGCAGGTATGCCTCCATGTCGCTGCGAGACTTTTCATCCCGGAAGGTCAGGCCTGTACCTCGGTTATAGAGGAGCACTACTTCTCGCCGACGAAAGACCACCTGCGCTAAGAATTCTCGGAGGGGATAGGGGCGATTTTCGTACCAAACCAGATCGTGGATATTACCGTAGAGGAGAAAGACGGCGGTGCGTCCGGCGTGATACTGGCGCGCTAGGTCGTCCAGCCAGCGAGGCAGAGCTTGGACGGTCATCGGAAGGTGCCTACGGTGAGCCGCCCTTCCCCGTCTATGGCGGCTCGGAAGAGGCAGGAGGTATTGAAGTAGAAGGCCACCTCGCCGGTAGGGGTTACAGCAATTACGCCGCCGTGCCCTCCGATACGCTCCAAGCGCTCTTGGAAAGCGCTGGCTAGGGCCTGATTGAGAGGCACTTTTTGATAGCGTAGGCGCGCTGCAATATCATAGGCCAGCACACTACGCAGGAAGTATTCGCCCTCACCGGTGGCAGAGAGGGCTACTAGGCCATTTTCGGCATAGGTACCGGCGCCGGGGATGGGGGAATCGCCTACTCGCCCAGGCAACTTACCCGAAAGGCCACCGGTGGAGGTAGCCGCAGCCAGATTCCCTTGGGCATCTAGAGCGACAGCCCCTACGGTGCCCCAAGAGGTAGCCGCCGGCTCTGAAAATTCCATCTCATTCCGCAGAGGGAGGGCCCATGCGCGGGCCAGTTCATCCGCCGCAGGGCCTACAATTAGCACATGGCGGGTCCGCTCCATAACCTGACGCGCCAGCGAAATGGGGTTTTGCACCTGGCGTACTGCTGCTACAGCCCCTACTGCCTGCGTGCGTCCATCCATGATGGAAGCATCCAGTTCTACAGTGCCTTGGCTATTCCGTACTGCGCCGCGCCCGGCGTTGAATAGGCCCGAGTCTTCCAGCCGGCGCACCGCAATTTCTACCACGTCCAGCGCGCTGCGTCCGCTACGCAGGAGCTCATAGCCTTCTTGGACTACTTGGCGAAGGTAGGTTTCTACCTGCTGCTGACGGGCAGGAGGCAGGTCAGTAGGCTGAAGATTTCCCGCTCCGCCATGTATAGCAATTGCCACGCGCTGAGCCATGATCCCCTCTACCATTACAAGCCCTAAGGCTAGCCTAATGCAGGGCATACAGCGTACCCACACTAGTTAGCACATACACACTGCCATCTAACACGTGGGCCGCCGCTTGGATAGGGCCGTCTAGCTTAGTTTTCCAGGCTACTTTGCCCGTAGGCACCTCCAAGGCATAAAATTGGCCATCCATACCGCCGATATATACATACCCCTCCGCTAGAGCGGGCGAGGCCCTAAACCCACCCTTTATGCGGAAAGTCCACTTCTCCTCACCCGTTTTGCTATTGAGGGCCGCTAAGAGCCCCGACTCGCTGGCCACAAACACTACATCAATGTCCTCTGCTAAGGCAGGCGAGCCCGTAACCTTACCCCCCGTATTATAACGCCATCGCTCCTTCCCTGTCTTAGCATCTACCGCATACAGATTTCCATCATCGCTACCAAAATAGACTATTCCCTCCCCCACAACGGGAGTGGTATTTACTTCATTCTCCGTCTTGAACTGCCAAACCAGCTCACCCGTTTTCAGACGAAGGGCATAGAGATTGTAGTCATCCGAGCCTATATATACCATGTCTTCGGCGATAGCGGGGCCGGATTGCACTACGCGGCCTGTGGTGTATTCCCATAGCTTTTCACCTGTATTGCGGTCCAATGCATACACGTTATAGTCATGTGAGCCAAAAACTACAATATCTCCAGTTATGGCAGGGGGACTTTGGATAGAGGCATTGGCTTGGAAGCGCCATATCTCTTTACGGCTCTCCTCTAAAGCATAAAAGTAGCCGTCATCGCTGCCAAAATACACCTTGCCCTCATAATAGGCCACGGGGCAGGCTACATAATCCCCCGTGCTAAACTTCCAGAATATTTTGCCGTCGGCCAGGGTAATAGCATACATATTTTTGTCTTTACCGCCCACGTAAACCTTGCCCGCTACGGCGACAGGGGCAGCGTTTTCGGAGACGCCATTTTGAATCTTGAGTTGCCACCGTATGCCATTCAGCTTAGGCAAGGCTTTGGTGCGAAAAACCCCTGTGCGCCGGGCGATACTGCGGTAGAAACGGATGTTCTTATTGAGCTCCTCTTTGGGCTGTAAATCGGCCTGCGCCCACACTAGGCCTAGGCCCATACAGAAAAGGCGCCATACCATGCGGCAAAAATACAACCGCCCGCGATTTTGTTTGCTAAGTCATAGCAATGGAGCGCTTTTTGGCGCTATACCAGGCCTTAGATCAAACCCGGCGTACTTTGGAGAAGCTCAGCCATTTACGGGCCTATTTTAGTACGGCGGATCCCCATGAAGCTGCTTGGGTGGTACAGCTGCTACAAGGAGGACATGCCCGGCGCTTCCTCTCTCCCCGCCAGCTCAAAAGCTGGCTGGCCGACTATCTAAACCTACCTTTAGAGCTAGTGGAAGAATGCCACCATCAGGTCGGGGACTTAGCAGAGACCGTAGCGCTTCTCCTGCCTAACCGTCACCGACCACCTGGAGGATTACCACCTTTACCCTACCTAGCCGAGGTAGAGCTGCCCGCCCTTCTGAAGGCCTCCGAATCGGTCCAACGGCAGTGGCTAGAGCAGTGGTGGGAAAAATTGGCCTTCTGGGAAACCTTCTTGCTACACAAGCTGCTTCTGGGGGCCTTACGGGTAGGCGTGGCGGAGGGGCTGGTGCAGCGAGCCTTAGCCGAAGCGCTCAACCTGCCGGAAGCCCACATCGCCCAAAAGCTCCAAGCTAATTGGCATCCCTCCCCCACCTTCTACGACTACCTGCGGCAGCCTACCCCCCTTACGGCGGAGCCTTATCCCTTCTTTCTAGCCTATCCTATAGAGGAATTAGGGCCAAATTTTGTGGAAAAACTGGGCCCTACGGCCCACTACCAGGTGGAATGGAAGTGGGACGGAGTGCGCGTACAGGTAGTGCGGCGCCCAAGCGAAGTGGCGATTTTTTCCCGCAACGGCGTAAGGATAGACGCTGGCTTTCCTGAACTCGTAGAACGCTTTCAGTGCCTTCCACCCGCCACCGTAGTAGATGGCGAACTGCTGATTGTCAAAGGGGGCCAAGTTCAACCCTTTGGGGCGCTGCAGCGGCGCCTCCTGCGAAAGAAGGTTACCCCCGCCCTCCTGCGCGAACTTCCAGCCACCGTATGGCTATATGACCTTTTGGAACTGCGGGGCACCGATTTACGCGGCCTGCCTTTAGCGGAAAGGCGCCGCCATTTGGAAGAGTTAGCTGCTACCATACCTGCTTTAGAGCTTTCCCCTGTACTGCAGGTGGCTGACTGGTCGGAGCTTTATCGCCTAAGCGCCTTTACCCCCACTGGAGCAGAAGGGTTTATGATCAAGCGCCTAGACAGTCCTTACCTAACCGGGCGCCGGCGCGGCTACTGGTGGAAGTGGAAGCGCGAGCCTTTTCGCTTAGATGCCGTGCTGGTATATGCCCAACAAGGCCATGGCCGACGCTCAGGCTGGTACACGGACCTCACCTTTGCGCTGTGGAACGGTAGCGGCGAGCTGGTAACCTTCACTAAAGCCTATTCAGGCCTTACGGACGAGGAAATGCAAACCCTCAGCCGCTGGGTGCGAAAGAACACCTTAGAGAAAATCGGCCCCATAGCTAAAGTCCCTCCCGTATGGGTTTTTGAAATCGGCTTTGAGGGCATTCAGCGATCCAATCGGCATAAATGCGGCTTTGCTGTGCGTTTCCCGCGCATTCTGCGCTGGCGCAAGGATAAGTCAGCCTCAGAGGCTAATACGCTGGCGGATTTAGAGCTGCTTTACCGCACTCTATACTCGGTGCAGGATATGCTATAGGTTTGTCCTATGGACCCCATACGGGCGGAAAAGCTCCAAGCCTTAGCCGCACTGGGTATAGACCCTTTTCCCGTAGAACCCTTCTCGGTAAATACCACGGCAGCAGCGATTCTACGCTACTACCCCCAGCAGAAATTGGACTTCAAGGCCGTACGCCTAGCGGGGCGGCTCTGGCGCAAGCGGCTCATGGGCAAAGCCTCCTTTGCCGTCCTGCGCGATGAAAGCGGTGATATCCAGCTCTACTTCCAGCGCGACACTTTTGCCGATAACCCCGAGTGGTACGATACCGTATTCAAAAAGCTTTTAGACCTCGGCGACTACATCGGCGTAGAGGGTTTCGTTTTCACGACTAAGACCGGAGAAATTACCGTTCATGTACAGCACTTCCGGCTCCTCGCTAAATGTCTGAACCCCTTACCCATAGAGAAGGAAACTGAGGAGAAGAAATATGCCGCTTTTACCGACCCTGAACTCCGCTACCGCATGCGGTATGTGGACCTTATCGTGCATCATCCTGTACGAGAAATCTTCCGAAAGCGTGCGCGGATTATTCAAGCAATCAGAGACTATTTTTTAGCGCATGGGTATTTGGAGGTAGAGACGCCTATTTTGCAGCCGATTTATGGGGGAGCTTTTGCGCGCCCCTTCACTACTTACCACAACGCCCTAAACATGCCCCTCTACCTACGCATCTCAAACGAGCTCTACCTCAAACGGCTTATCGTAGGCGGCTTCACCGGCGTATTTGAATTTTCCAAGGACTTTCGCAACGAAGGCCTAGATCGCTACCACAATCCCGAATTCACGCAGGTAGAGCTGTATGTAGCCTTCCAGGACTACTACTGGATGATGGAATTTGTAGAAGGACTGATGGAGCGAGTAGCCCAGCAGGTAATAGGCCGCCTAGAAATAGAATACGAGGGGCAGCCTATAAACCTTACCCCGCCCTATCGCCGAGTGAGGTATTACGAAGCTCTAGCCCAGGCAGCGGGCACCGATGTACGTTCTCTCTCGGAAGAAGACCTCAAAGCGCTGCTTCTCCAGCGGAACATACCTCTGCCCGAGCCGCCGTACGAGCGCATTCACCTTGTTGAGCGGCTTTTTGACAAGCTGGTAGAACCGACCCTTATTCAGCCCACTTTTGTATTGGATTATCCGTTAGAGCTCAGCCCTCTGGCCCGACGCCATAGAGAAGACCCTGAGCTAGTAGAGCGCTTTGAGCTTTTCGTAGCGGGCAAGGAGCTAGCTAACGCCTACTCCGAGCTGAATGACCCGCTGGATCAGCGCCGGCGCCTGGAGGCGCAGGCGGCGCTGCGCGCTGCAGGCGGTGCTGAAGCTATGCCCTTAGACGAGGACTTCCTACGGGCACTGGAGTACGGCCTTCCACCTACAGCGGGCTTAGGCTTGGGTATAGACCGCCTGACAATGCTCCTCTGTAACGCTCATAGCATTCAGGAAGTATTACTTTTTCCCCTTCTGCGCCCCGAATAGGCGCTGTATATTTGAGGTATGTTTGAGGCGATTGCTGAGCGCCTTTCGCAGGCCTTTCGCAGCTTAGCGGGTAAAGCACGGATCACGGAAGCTAACATCGCCGATGCTATCAAAGACATCCGTCGCGCTCTCTTAGAAGCCGACGTGAATTACAAAATCGCTAAGGAATTTACCGAAAGCGTCAAGGAGAAGGCCATCGGACAAGAAGTCATCAAGTCGGTTACACCGGCTCAGCTTTTTGTGAAGATAGTCTATGATGAGATGGTTAGACTTTTGGGTGAGCGTCAGGAGCCGCTGCGTTTCGCTGCTGTACCGCCTACTATCTACCTTATCGTAGGGCTAAATGGGGCTGGTAAGACCACCTTTGCGGCTAAGCTCGCCCTCTATCTCAAGAAGCGGGGTAGAGCACCATACCTTATTGCAGCAGATATTTATAGGCCAGCCGCTGCAGAGCAATTGGCTGTGCTGGGTGAAAGGATAGAGGTGCCTTACTATCGGGAAGAAAGCGCCACAAATGCCGTAGAACTCGTGCGGCGCGGCTTACAGGCGGCTAAGCAGCAGGCCCGCGAAGTAGTAATCGTGGATACAGCCGGCCGCCAAACCCCCGATACGGAGCTTATGACCGAATTGCGCCAAATGGAAGCCGCGCTGCAGCCTACCGAAGTGCTTCTGGTACTGGATGGAATGACTGGCCAGGACGCCGTAACTACCGCCCAAGCCTTTCGGGAGGCGGTGCAGGTTACCGGCTTTGTGCTATCTAAAATGGATGGCGACGCCCGCGGCGGGGCAGCCCTCTCCCTACGAGCCGCTACGGGCCTACCCATCAAGTTCATCGGCACGGGCGAAAAGCCCGAAGACCTAGACCCCTTCTACCCCGACCGTATAGCCAGCCGGATTTTAGGAATGGGGGATATTGTCTCGTTTGTAGAGCGCGCCCAGGCGCAGTACGACGCTGAAAAGGCCCAAAAACTTCAAGAAAAACTCCGCAAGAATAAGCTGGACTTTGAAGATCTTCTCGACCAAATCCGCACGTTGCGCAAGATGGGTAATTTGCGCGAGCTTATTTCTATGATCCCTGGCTTTGCCCAGGCCAAGGACCTCCAGTTAGATGAGAAAGCGCTCAAGCATGTAGAAGCCATAATCCTATCCATGACCCCCGAGGAGCGGCGCAATCCAGCGATTATCAACGGCTCGCGGCGTCGGCGCATAGCCGCCGGCAGCGGTACTTCCATCCAGCAGGTAAATCAGCTTTTGCGGGAGTTTGAGCAAATGCGCAAGCTGGTACGCAGCGTCAATAAGCTTCAAGCACAAGGGCGTGATTTGCGCCACGCCCATCCCCTTTTCCGAAAGAAAGGATAGCAAGGGGGATTTTGCGCTTTTACGCTTCTACGCCCACGGTGGCGTAGGCTTTCAGCGCCGCGCCTAAAATCTCCACGGCCTGCTCTAGATAGGGCGTGTCTAACACGTAGGCAATCCGTAGTAGGCGCTTACCTTTCGTCGGGTCAGTGAAAAATCCAGTTCCCGGGGCAACCATCACGGTAGTACCTCCTACATCAAAAGACTCTAAAAGCCATTGGGCAAAGGCATCGCTATCCTGTATGGGAAATTGCGGCATGAGGTAAAAGGCGCCCTGGGCGGCTGGACATACCACGCCAGGCAGGCTCCGCAGGCCCCGCAGAAGCGTATCGCGACGCGCTTGAAAGACCTCCCGCACGTAGTCATAATAGCGGCGCGGCAGCTGGAGCACCTCTATCCCGCCTATTTGGCCTAAGGTAGGCGGGGCTAAACGGGCCTGCGCCCATTTGAGTGCTGTGTCTATAATCTCGGTATTTCGGGAAATTAGGGCCCCCACGCGCGCGCCGCAGAGCGAATAGCGCTTAGACAGGGTATCAACTACCACCACAAAGTCCTCTCCCGCCGGTATCTGCAAAGCCGAGAAAAACTCCACGCCATCGTAGCAATAGTCCCGATAGGACTCATCGCTAATTAGGAAAAGCCCATGCCGTCGGCAGATATCCCCTATCTGAAGTACTTCTTGCTTGGAGTAGAGCTTGCCCGTGGGATTGGAAGGATTACAGAGCAGAATCCCGCGCGTCTTTTCGGTTAAGGCTTCTTCCAGCACAGCTGGGGCTGGCAAGGCAAAGTCTTCGGTTATAAAACTCTCCACGGGCCGCAGCCTAATCCCCGTAGCCTTGCCTAAACCGATGTAGTTCGCATAGGTCGGCTCAATCACTACTACCTCATCACCTGGGGCAAAAAGCGTGAGAAAAGCGAACAGAAGGGCCTCTGAGCCGCCCGTAGTAGTAAGAAAGTGCTTGGCCTCCAGAGGAATGTCATAAATCTCCGTGTAGAAGCGGGCATAGGCCTCCCGAAAGGCCGGCAGCCCACCCGACTCAGTATAGTCTAAAACCGCGATATTGGCCCGCTGCAGACCTTCCCAGAACTCAGCCGGGGTAGGTAAGTCCGGCTGCCCGATATTCAAATGAAGTACCTTTTTACCCTGAGCTTTGGCTTTATTGGCGTAGGGGACGAGCTTGCGAATCGGTGAAGGAGGAGCCTCCAGAGCCCGCCGCGCTAAATTCGGCATGTGCAAAATTACAATCATCGGTGGAGCCCTGATGGGGGTAGTTACCCACCTTCCGCCAGCTGGCATAAAAGCCTTCCTCAGAATTACGCTCTGACCTTCGCTAGGCCATCCCTAGGCTAAGAAAGCAACTCAGATTTGCAAAAATCTTTTCAGAAATCTAGTCTGCAGTGTTCAAAAAGCTGTGTAGCACATAGGAAAGGGGTTTCAGAAGCGTTTGTACCCCTTTTGAGCCAGTTGCGTAATTTGGAATTCCCTCCTAACTTTGTGATGATATGCGAAGTGTAGGGATTTTATCCTTCTTAGGCGCCTTCCTCTGGGCGCAAGCTTTACAAGTGGAGCGTATAACTACTAGGCTGCCTGTGCGCACGGTGCGCCTTCCTCGCCCTTTGCCCCAGGCGCGTCAGCAGAACCTACCTTGGCTTCTGCCAAATCAGGACTTCACCATAGTTCCTGATGCAGCCGATGAGCCGTACAAGGGGGATACCCTTATAAGCAACGGTACGGGCCCAAATACCCGCAATAATCCGCCTCAGGCCTGCATAGGCACCTTCTTTGACTCTTTGGAAGCGGCCTTAGCCTACATCGTACTAGCGAATGAGCGCATAAGGCTGGAGGATAACCGAGGCGCGATATGCATTCAAAATACCGATAGCTGCCTTCACTTAGACGGTGGGATTGCCGAGCGGTATGACTTCACCCCTGATGCGGGTAACTTCAATAGGACTGTAACAATAAAAGGGGTCGCGGTAGCCCTTGTGAATTTTGCTCAGAATCGGAATCAAGCCTGTCAGATAAGCCTTGCGCCGCCAGGTGGGGCCAACGATCCAGATGGGGCTTATACATTCACCTATAGCTTATATCCCTCGCAGCAGGTTCGTTGGGGTAACAACCCGGGTCGTCCGGGGACTGCTCCTGAGGCAGTAGCTGTGCGCTCCGCTACTAAGCGGGCCTCAGAGCTTCGTGTAATCCCCCCAGGTAATCAGAGCGGCCCTCAGTGCGTAAATCCTCAGGAATCCGTAGTAGAAATGTTTGATTTTGTATACTTCCAACGACCACTGGATATCACGGACTCCGCCTCCTATTACGTAGCCGTAGAGACAGAGGCTTATAATCTACGCAACTATGTTCTTACAGACACCCTTTATTTCATGTGGGGGCCCGCGTATAATGGCAATCCGAACAATCACCCCTGCTTCAATGGCGACACTGCCCTCCTTGGACGCAGTCTCGTATCTATGGCGTATTATGATACAACCACAGGGGAATTTGCTCTCAGGCGTCCCGAGCAAAGCTGGATTCCCATCTTCTTTTTTGGCCTTCCTATCTTCCGAAATGGGCTCAACTGGGTGGTATTTCCCATAGTGTATGCTCAAGATATAGGAGGAGGTGTATGGATTGAAGGGGCGTATCAGCGCTTCCTGACCCCTTATCCTAATCCTACTACCGACTGCTTCTACCTGCGGCTGAACAGTCAGGAAGCTACTACCCTCAATACCATGCTCTATACGCTCGATGGACGTGAAGTAAAGCGCTGGGCACCTCGGCCTGTCCCTAGCGGCGAATCTACTATAGCCCTAGATGTAGGTGATCTTCCTATGGGGCATTACTTACTGCGGGTGCAGAGCAGCTTAGGAGCAGCGGCCTTCCATGTAACTATCCTGCGGTAGAAAGGCCTGCAAAGCAAAAAGAAGAGGGGGCTCGCCTCGGTGAGCCCCCTCTTTATCTTTAGCGGGTTTCCTGCGCTACGGACATGGGCGTGAAGAAAATCACGCCTTCTACCTGACGCAGGTAAATTCCTTCGGCGGGCACATCCCCACGCAGGAGCTTCTCCGCAAGGGGATTCAGAATAAGCTGCTGGATAGCGCGGCGAAGCGGCCGGGCGCCAAACTGCACATCATAGCCTACCTCAGCCAGGTATTCCACTACTTCAGGCTCCCAGCCAAGGGCGATGCCCTGCTCTTCTAGGCGCCGCTGCACCTGCCGAAGCTGAAGCTCTACTATCTGGCGCAAAAGCGCCGCCGTCAAAGGCCTAAAGAGCACAATCTCATCAATCCGGTTGAGAAACTCTGGCCGAAAAGTGCGCTTGAGAAGCCCCATAATCTCCGCCCTTAGCCCCTCCATCAGCTTTTCCTCATCCGCCAGCGCGCTCTCCGAAAGCCGCTCCATGATAAGCGGCGCCCCAATATTGGAGGTCATAATGATTAGGGTATTCTTGAAGTTGACCACACGGCCCTTGCTATCCGTAAGGCGGCCATCATCTAACACCTGAAGGAGAATATTGAACACATCGGGATGAGCCTTCTCTATTTCGTCCAGTAGAATGACGCTATAAGGGCGACGGCGTACGGCCTCTGTAAGCTGCCCGCCTTCTTCGTAGCCTACATACCCCGGCGGGGCGCCAATTAGGCGACTTACCGTGTGCTTCTCCTGATATTCGGACATATCAATTCGCACCATCGCCTGCTCCGAATTGAAGAGCGCTTCGGCTAGAGCTTTGGCCAGTTCGGTTTTACCTACACCCGTGGGGCCTATGAAGAGGAAAGAACCGATGGGCCGGTTAGGGTCTTGGATGCCGGCTCGGCTGCGCCGAATGGCGTGGGCCACGGCGCGTACGGCCTCTTCTTGACCTACTACGCGCTGGTGTAGGATAGCCTCCAGTTGTAGAAGCTTTTCGCGCTCTGACTGGAGCATTTTAGCTACGGGGATACCCGTCCAGCGGCTTACAACGGAAGCGATATCCTCGGCGGTTACTTCTTCCCGCAATAGCCTTTCGCCCTTTTCCGTCAGGGCGCTAAGCTGGGTGGTAAGCTCTTCTATTTTCTTTTCGGCGGCGGGGATACGGCCGTAGCGTAGTTCGGCGGCTTTCCCCCACTCCATTTGCCGCTCAGCGTATTCGGCTTCATTGCGAAGCCGCTCTATCTCCTCGCGCGCGGCCCGAATTTGAGCAATTAGGGCCTTTTCGGCTTCCCATTGACTGCGCAGAGCTTGACGCTTCTGATACAGTTCCTCTAAGGTGCGCGTGAGCTCCGCTACTTTACGCTCATCCTTTTCTATTTTGAGTGCCTCGCGCTCTACTTCAAGCTGGCGGATGCGCCGCTCTAAATTATCCAGCGGCTCCGGCAAAGAATCAATAGCCAACCGAAGGCGAGCCGCCGCCTCATCTATGAGGTCTATGGCTTTATCAGGTAAGAAACGGTCGGTAATATAGCGGTGCGAGAGTTCTGCGGCGGCTACTATCGCCTCATCGGTGATCCGAATCCCATGATGCACCTCATACCGCTCTTTAAGCCCGCGGAGGATAGATATGGTCTCTTCTACCGATGGCTCATCTACATAGACGGGCTGGAAGCGCCGCTCTAGGGCCTTGTCTTTTTCAATGTACTTTTGGTACTCATCTAGCGTAGTGGCGCCAATTACGCGCAATTCCCCTCGCGCCAGCGCAGGCTTGAGGATATTGCCGGCGTCCATAGCGCCCTCGGCCTTACCTGCGCCGATAAGGTTATGCAGCTCATCTATGAAAAGGATAACCTGGCCCTCGGACTGTACTACTTCTTGGATTACGGCTTTGAGCCGCTCTTCAAATTGGCCGCGGTACATGGCCCCCGCTAGTAGGGCGGCCATATCCAAGGAAAAAAGGCGCTTATGCTTGAGATTTTCGGGCACGTCGCCCAGGGCGATTCGGTGCGCTATACCTTCTACAATAGCCGTCTTACCTACCCCCGGATGGCCAATCAATACGGGGTTGTTTTTAGTGCGGCGCGCTAGAATCTGAAGGGTTCTTCGAATTTCCTCGTCGCGTCCAATAACAGGGTCTAGTTTGCCTCGGCGCGCTAGGTCGGTAAGGTCTATGGCGTAGCGCTGGAGCGCGTTGAATTTCTCTTCCGCGGAAGGGTCTGTAACCTTTTTACCTCCCCGCAGCGATAGAATAGCCTTTTCTAGTGCCTCTACGGTGAGGCCCTTCTCCCGTAGTAGGCGTCCGACTGCCTCTTTGCCTTCGGCTAAGGCCAACCAGAGGTGCTCCACGCTGGCGTAGGTATCTTTTAGGCGGGCAGCATGGGCTAAAGCCCGCTGAAGCGCTTCACTCAGCGTAGGACCGAGATTAGGTGTACCAGCTGGCGTAGTAAGTTTAGGCTGCTCGTTCAGCCATTTCTCGGCGCCGGCTAAAAGCGCCTCTGGCGATACCCCCACCTTCTGGAGGAGGAAAGGCGTCACCAGATCATCCCGCCGCAAAAGGGCTAAAAGCAGATGCCCGCTTTCCACCGTGCTATGATTATGCGATTGGGCCATTTCTACGGCCCTTTGAAGGGCCTCTTGGGCCCTTACCGTAAACTGATTCCAGTTCATGCTGAGGAAGGGGCAAATTGCGCGCCATGACAAAATGTCAGTGTAGATTTCTTACTTTTGCCCGTGCAGGCTACTATTCAGAAGGCCTTAGAAGAAGCTTGGCGCCTTCACGAGGCGCTTCTTCAGCCCGCTACGATAGAGATGGTTGAACGCATAGCGTATGTTACGCTAAAAGCCCTCCGTCAGGGTCATAAACTATACCTCTGCGGTAATGGTGGAAGCGCGGCAGAAGCCCAACATTTGGCCGCCGAATTGACTGGGCGCTACTATCGCGATAGAGCGCCGCTACCTGCTGAAGCCCTCCACGTCAATACCTCTTACCTTACAGCAGTGGCTAACGACTACGGGTACGAGGAAGTGTTTGCGCGCCTTTTACATGCGTGGGGCAAACCGGGCGATGTGCTCTGGGCCTTCAGTACCTCAGGCCGCTCGCTCAATATCCTACGCGCCTTAGAAACCGCTCGTGCTTTAGGCATGATCACCATAGGCTTTACAGGCGCTGGGGGGGAGAAAATGGCCCCCTGGTGCGATTACCTCGTCCGCATACCCTCCCACGATACCGCACGCATCCAGGAAGCTCATCTCCTACTCGGCCACATCATATGCCAGCTTATTGAGGCAAGCTGGATAGAACTATAATTCTTTTCAGGGCCCACTTCAAATTTCCATAATTGCTTTTGATCCAATGGTACATGTACTAAAAAATTGGATCTCGCAGAAAATTCAAGAATGGCGGTTCAAAACATTTGTAAGGTATGTGAAATTGCTCGATCGCCTCCAATTATCCACTAAAACTCGCTACGGATTCAGGTAAATTCCTACTCTTGACGCCAATTCAATTTTCATTCTTTTTCGCCCTGAGCATCCCCATGAAGAAGATGATCTACGCTTCGTAACTCGATTCCTTAGGCCAGGCGACCTCTTTATAGATATAGGGGCGCACCATGGCCTTTATTCCCTATTAGGTGGAGTCTGCGTGAGACCGTCCGGAAAAGTTATAAGTTTCGAGCCTTCTCCGCGCGAGCGTAGGCGATTACTATGCAACATATCGGCCAATAAACTTGAAAATATTATACACGTAGAGTCACATGCCTTAGCAGATAAGCAAGGTAAGGCGACTCTTTTTATATCCCCTTCCTATGAAAGCGGCTTAAATAGTCTATCTCCTCCTAATACACCTCTAGGCGAGGCAGTTCCTGTTACTGTTCTGACCTATACTTTAGATGATTACGTCAGGGAACGCTCTATTCATACCATTCGCTTGATTAAGATGGATGCAGAAGGTGCAGAGCTGAGTATATTGCGCAGTAGTACCTACGTTCTGACCCAAATACGACCGGTGTGGCTAGTGGAGGTAGATGCTCGGCGCACACTACCATGGGGTTACGCCGCTGAGGAGATTTTACGGTTTCTCGAAACCTACGGCTATCAATGGTATATAACTCGGCGGGAAGGGCTAGAGCCCTTCCATTATACCTCGGGAACCGAATTGAATAGGAATTACTTAGCCCTACCACAGGAACAGGTAGACAACATATTGGCTTATCTCCAACGAAGGCCCTTTCAGGGATTTCCTAAGGTTTGACCGACATTAGCGGAGAAAAAAATTTGGTCCTCCTTGATACTACATCTTTGTTTGCTTAATCTCACAATGCTTCATGCATACAGGTACTTTTCCTTTTGCCAAGCTGCATTATATGCCAGTTTGTTGAGATAAAATAAGCCTAGGGGCAGTTTGCCCCTCGGCACATTACCTTCGTGGTACATGCTACGCCGAGTAAGAGAGTGGATTTTCTGGAGAATACAGGGCTTGCGATATAGAGGATTTGCCGGCTACCTAACCCTGCTTGACTGGCTTCACCTGCCCATCAAGACCCGTTATGGATTTAGATGGGTCCCTACCTTTGATGAAAATTCCATTCATTCCTTCTTCCACCGTGAGCACTTCTTAGAAGAAAGTGATCTACGTTTTGTAGCTCGATTCCTTCAGGAAGGTGATCTCTTTATAGACATAGGAGCTCATCACGGGATTTATTCTCTATTAGCTGCGCTCTGCGTAAAACCCTCAGGAAAAGTTATAAGCTTCGAACCCTCTCCTCGAGAACGCGCCCGATTACTGCGAAACATAGCTGTCAACAACCTCGAAGAGATTATACACGTAGAACCCTACGCCTTAGCCGACAAAAAAGGCGAAGCTACCCTTTTCTTAGCACCTTATTACGAGAGTGGCATGAACAGCTTGCGGCCCCCTAATGTAACAACATTTAGCCATTCCACCCCTATCACCGTCCAGACCCATACTTTAGATGACTATGTCAGAGAACACTCCATTCAATCTATACGTCTGATAAAAATGGATGCAGAAGGCGCCGAACTAAGCATACTACGCGGCAGCATTAATGTCGTGACACGAATACGACCAGTATGGTTGATAGAAGTGGCGACCCAACGCACCCTACCATGGGGCTATGCGGCCGAAGAGGTCATAAGGTTTCTTGAAACCCACGGCTACCAGTGGTATATAACGCAGAAGGAAGGCTTACAACCTTTTCGTTACACCCCAGGCACTGCGCTAGGTAGGAACTATTTAGCTATACCAGAAGAACAAGTAGATAGCATACTTGCTTATCTTGAAAAGAAGCCCTTCCAGGGGTTTCCTAAGAGTTAGGAAGACCGCTACTTCAATAAGTTTTAGGCAAAAGCTTTTCCAAAAAGTACGGCAGCTGGCGATGCCACCAAGGCCAGTCGTGATATACATCGGGCCCCCAGATATCTACCCAGGCAGGTATGCCTTTCTGGGCAAGGATGGCCTGCATGCGACGGGTTTGGCTAAGCATAGGCTCCTCCCAAGCCCCCTGCCCCACGCAGAGCACAATCACTTTGCGCCGCAGCTCCTCCAGATAGTAGGGATCCTCCAGATTAGGCAAAAACCAGAGCGGGCTGTTGTAGTACACCTGCTCATCCCCATAAGAGCCAATAAATTCTGAGAGCTCATATACCCCACTCAAGGCTATTACGCCGCCGAAATCATGGGGGAAACGGAAGAGAAAATTGGCCGCATGGTAGGCCCCCATGCTGACGCCTGTAGTCCAAATCGGCTTAGACGTGTGCTGCCGAATAAAGGGCAGCACAGTCTGACGCACAAAATTTACATACATTTCGTACCTACTTGCGCGCTCCCATGGGGGTAGTTCGGGATTTGTCCAGCTTTCTTTATCATAGCTATCTATAGTAAAGATTTGAACTTCACCCCTTTCAATAAAGGGTTGTATAGCGGCTATGAGGCCGAAGTCTTCTAGGTTACGATGATCACCCTCCTGAGCGGGAAAACCGAGAAGCGGCTGACCCTCCGTACCGTATCGATTGAGGCGTATGGGCCGGCCTAGCTCTGGTACTTCCCAGAAATAGTGGGCTACCTGCATAGTTGCTTTCTATTATAGGATTAGTCGGCGCTGAACATACGAAGCCAGTTCTACCATCTCATCCCAGTGAGGGGTGCGTAGGATGTAGTGATAGTCGCCCATAGCGGCACGAAAGAGCGGATTAGTAGGGGCATGATAGATTAGATATGGGCCTAAATGCCGAAGCACCTCTTCATGCGTATGGGCGTAGCCAATGTGGTTTTTGCGGGATACGTAGCAGGCGAAGTAGCGCGCCGGCGGCAGCTCAGGCACTTCATGCCCATGGATCACCTGGGCCCAAATCCGATAAAGGTCTATATCATGGGCAAAGTCAAAAAGGTCTAGCGTAGGATAGCCCGGCGGGCGCATATTCACCTCTAAAGGGTAAAGCGTGCCCTCCGTAGAGCGTATAAACTCAAAATGGAAAAAGCGTCCTCTTAGTTCATAGGCTTGAACTATCTTAGGCCCAAATTGGGCCAAATCGGCTGGTATGGTACGCTGAACAAAGTAAAAAATATCCGTATCTTCATTCACTACTTCGGCTACGCCGCGACTATACTCCATGGAAGCGGCAAACACTATGCGCCCTTTTTTATCCACCAGTCCATCATAGGTCTGGATGGTGCCTGTGATAAACTTCTCTAAAAGATAGCCGGGACGGAACGCCTGTTGAAACCGCTTGAGATCGTCAGGGCTATTTATTTTGAAGGTTGAGCCGGCGCCGACGCCTTTATCGGGCTTAGCGATTATGGGAAGGCCATAGGTATGCACGAAATCCTCCACATCGGCGAAGGTGCGGGCTACGGCGCCTGGAATGGGTGTGAGGCCAGCCTTTTGAAAGTAGGCCTTCATTAGGCTTTTTTGCTGAAAAGCCGGTAGGTCAGAGGGGCGCGGGCCTGGAATATCCAAGGCCTCGCGCACCTGAGCCTCTAGCGGAAGCCAGTACTCATTGAAAGAATCTACGCCATCTGGGCGCCCAAGCTCATTCGCTAAAATCTGCGCCGCTTCTATTACTTGGTCTGTGTGATGAAGGTCGCCCACGCTTATGTAGCGGTGGAGAGCTTGGGTGATATGGGGTGGCAGCTCGTTATAAGAAGGGCCCCCGATGCCCGACGCATAACCTCCCAACTCTCGGAAATGCCAGGCAAAAAGATGGTAGTTAGGTGGGAACTCAGGGGATAGAAAAATCCAGTGCATTAGAGGCAAAGATAGGCAAGAGTTAGGGGACGTGCCAGTTCTGTGCGCGGCGCACGGCCTCGCGCCATCGCTGGAGGGTAGGAGCGGGCTGACGCGGTAGCCATCGGGCAGCTTCCGGGAGCTTAGCCGGCTTTAGCCCGCATTTATACGCCGCTAACGCGGCGGCGCCCCACGCCGTTACCTCCCCGTGTACCGGCCGAATCACAGGGCAATCTATAAGGTCTGCCTGAAACTGCATAAGGCGCCCATTTACGCTTACGCCGCCATCTACATACAGCGCCTCCAACTTCCCAAGAGCCGCTAAGGCATCCGCACTCTGGTAGGCTATAGACTCAAGGGCGGCTACTAATAGGGTCTGCCTATCCGTTTCCCGCGTAAGGCCGATAATCAATCCGCGCGCGTACGGGTCCCAATAAGGTGCTCCTAGCCCCGTAAAGGCTGGTACGAAAAACACGTCCCCTGCCGAAGCGCTAAGGGAGTCCAGTTCAGCATAATCTCGCAGCAGGCCTACCTGCTCTAACCACTGGAGGGCTGCAGCAGCATTGAAGATAGCTGCCTCCCAAGCGTATACAGCTGGCTCTCCCTCTAATTGCCAGGCGACAGTAGTCAGCCATCCAGGTGGCGGAGGTAGTGGTGTGGTACCAATATTCTTGAGGAGAAAGCAGCCCGTGCCGTAGGTATTTTTAGCTTGGCCGGGCTGATGGGCTCCATGGCCATATAGCGCCGCCTGCTGATCGCCTAATACCGCCCATATAGGCAGCCGCCCACCCCAGAGGGTAGTCTCGCCGAAAAAGCTGCCACTGGGACGCACCTCCGGCAAGCGAATCCCCTCAAGACCCAAGAGCGCTAAAAGCGCCGGCGACCAGCTTAGCGTCCTCAGGCTAAAAAGTAAGGTACGCGAGGCATTGGAGACGTCCGTAAGGACCTGACCTGTAAGCTTATACAGCAGCCAAGCATCTACCGTGCCAAATTGAGCCGTGCGCGGCACCCCGCCCTCCTCTAAAAACCAGCGAATCTTCGTAGCCGAAAAGTAAGGGTCGGGTAGGAGCCCAGTTTCTTGACGCAGCTGCTCGGTATGAGGCCTAAGGGCCTCACAGAGGGAGGCTGTACGCCGATCCTGCCACACAATAGCTCGCCCATACGGCTTCCCCGTAGCTAGGTCCCAAGCGATAGTCGTTTCCCGCTGATTAGTGATACCGACAGCCCGGATGGCGGAAGGGCCTACCCCCGCACTGCGCAGCGCCTCCCCGACCGCCTCATATTGCGCCTCCCATAGCTCTTCGGGGTCTTGCTCTACCCAGCCCGGCTCAGGATAGTAGAGGGCAAAAGAGCGCCGCCCTAGCCCCACTATCTCCCCCGCCAGCGTAAAAACTATAGCTCGCGCCGAACTAGTCCCCTCGTCCAGCGCAAGAAGCAGATCACTCATACCACAGGCACTTTTTCTTCTATGAGGTAGCGGATTATACGCTCGGGGGAGATGCCTTCCGCCTCCGCTTGATAGGAGAGGACCATCCGATGGCGCAGCACGGGAATAGCCACTCGTTGGACATCTTCTACATCGGGCGCGTATTTACCTGAGAGGAGGGCATGGGTTTTCGCCGCAATAAGGAGAAATTGGGCTGCGCGCGGGCCTACCCCCCAACTGACATGCTCTTTGATAAAGGGGTCTTTATTCTCCTGCGGGCGCGTGCTGCGCGCAAGGTCAACGGCATAGCGAATAACATTCTCTGCTACAGGCATGCGCCGCACTAAGCGCTGCACCTCAAGGATCCGTTCAGCCGAGAGGAGGGGTTCTATCTGCGGCTCCCATACCGCCGTCGTGCGCCGCATGATCTCCATTTCTTCCGTTCGCGTGGGATAGCCCACAAAAATGGCAAACATAAACCGGTCCAGTTGGGCCTCGGGCAGGGGATAAGTACCTTCCTGCTCTATAGGGTTCTGTGTCGCTAGGACAAAGAAGGGGTCGGGTAGCGGATAACTCTGTCCACCTACGGAAACCGTGCGCTCCTGCATGGCCTCTAAGAGCGCCGATTGGGTCTTTGGGGAGGCCCGGTTGATTTCATCGGCTAGAATTACATGGGCAAAGATGGGCCCTGGGGTAAAGCGAAAGTAGCGCCGCCCCGTTTCAGGGTCAATTTGCAGCATCTCCGTACCCAAAATGTCCGCTGGCATAAGGTCTGGCGTAAATTGAATACGGTGAAAAGAAAGGCCCATAGCTTGAGCTAGGCTACTTACCATAAGGGTTTTAGCTACGCCAGGGGGCCCTATAAGCAGCGCATGACCCCGGCCGAAAAGGCTAAGTGCTAGATAATGTAGCGGTTCATCCTGACCGACAATCACTTGGGCCAGACGCTCGCGCAGTCGGCGGTAAAGGTCCCGTAAAGCCTCGGCCTCTCGTATAACCTGTTCCCGCTCCATCCAAGCAAATATGCCAAGGAAAATTTGTTCTTTCGGTCGTGCGCTTAAGCGCAACTATCGCCATAGGGGCGCTTTTGGGAGCTTTTGTTGCGGCTTTTTGGGGTCGCTTTCCTCCTTTGGCTGGCTTAGGATGGAGCGATCGCAACCTCTTCTTTCATGTACCCATGTGGTTTAGTATGTATGCGCTGATGGGCATAAGCTTTTTTTGGAGCGCGCGCTACCTTGTAAAACCCGATCTTGAAGCTGACTGCAAGGCACGCGAGGCGGCGAAGGTAGCTATGTTCTTTGGCCTGCTAGGTCTTATCACGGGTATCCTTTGGTCGCGCGTGACTTGGGCAGAAGCCCTTCCCGATACAGATCCCCAGGCCTGGTGGGGGTGGGACCCAAAACAAACCTTTGCTCTAATTGCCCTACTTATGTATGGGGCTTATTTCATACTGCGGCAGAGCCTAGCTAATGAAGCCCTGCGCGCCCGGCTTGCTAGCGTCTATGGGATTATCGCTACTATTCTGATATTTCCGCTCACTTTTTTGCTTCCGCGCTATTTGGGGGGACTTCATCCGGGGGCTGAGGGTACGCCAGCCTTCCGGCCAGAAGATATAAGCCTACCCCACCGGCTTACTTTCTACCTTAGTGCCGTAGGGTTTATAGCTTTAGGCGTTTGGCTGTGGCAGGCTCAGGTTAAGCTGGCCCTTCTAGTGCGATGCGGAGCTACCGATACGGCCTCGTGTGGTGCAAACGCTTAGGCACATAGCGGTGCGGTCGATAAAAGCCCCCTAGCTGGACTTCGCCCGTAGGCCAGACGTACCACAGCCGCCTAGCTATCTGGTGAAAGGTTATACCCACCCCCACCTGTAGGTAGAAACGCTGTAGATAAGGCTCTAACCATAGACGCACACCCCCTAGAGAAGTGATACGCCTATCGTAGCGCAGGTCGCGCATAGGAAGGTAGCGCCAGTGCCCATGAAGCGCTAGGTAGAGGGGTCGGTCACGTCGCTCCCGCGCTTGGAAATACCCTACTATCTGGGATACACCCAGAGAAAGGTAAGGCGGGAAAGGAGAAAAATGCCAAAAAGTCCTATCATAGCGCAAGGCTGCTGCAGGCCGGGCCCAAAGGTGCACACCCCCTATCCCCCAACTTGCCCCCCAGAAAAAAGGCCTAGGCGCATAGAGCGGCTGGCTATAAGCGGCGGAAACGCCGGCCAGCCCAATCCACCTCATAACGTAAAGTACGACGCGTAGTATAAGTCTTTGGCTGCTCACCACCAAAAGTGGTATAATCCGCTTCCTGGGTCATTATACAGTTCCCAGCTTGGTCTATCTGAGCCGCACCCCTTTCCAGCGTGTCAGTGCTTACATATTGGTAGGCCCATACGGCGGTATCCCGAACTGCACACCCCGTATCCGCCAAGATAGCGTAGTAGGTGCTGCCTTCTACTGAAAGGTGCTCAATTAGCCAGAGCTCGGCAGCCTCAGGACCAGGCCATCGGCCCACTGGCGCATATATGCCAGCTGGCCGCAGGCGCTCATAAAACCACTCTTGAATCTCTGGCGCGAAGGGCTCTAGCGGCTGTGCGGAAGGCAGCGTGAGAGGAAAGCGCGTTAGGAGAGGCAAGGCCACCCGAAGGCTTTCACAACTCCAGCGCCGCACCTGAACCGCTTCAGCCAAAACATCCCCTTGCTGCCGAGAAGGCGGAGCCGAACAGCCCCACACACCCATCAGAGCTAAAAGCCACTTGCGCACAGAACAAACATAAGTAGTTTGGCGATTTTCGTAATATTGCCTAAATGTGCGGGATTATTGCCTATACTGGCTTTAGGCAAGCTGCGCCCCTGCTCTTGGAGGGGCTGCGACGCTTGGAATATCGCGGCTATGATTCGGCGGGCCTAGCGGTTCAGAATGGAGAAGGTTATCAGCTCTTCAAACAGGCGGGCAAAGTTTCCGACCTAGCTAAGGCCATAGAGGGCTTCTCCTTAGAAGCGCACATAGGAATTGCGCACACGCGCTGGGCTACCCACGGCGCCCCCACCGACGCCAACGCTCACCCACACGTAAGCTACGACGGCGAAGTGGTATTAGTTCATAACGGCATTATTGAGAATTATGCTATACTGAAAGCGTACTTGATCGAACAGGGCATCCCTTTTTCAAGTGACACGGATACGGAGGTTTTGACGCACTGGATAGCTTGGACGCGCCAGAAGCTCTCGGGAGCCTCCTGGGAAAAAGTTATTCGCGAGGCTTTTGCGCATGTAGAAGGCACCTTCGGGATAGCCATGCTGGTGCGTTCTTTGCCTAGCTATGTTATTCTACTGCGCCGCTTTAGCCCGCTTTTGATTGGGGTAGGCCAAGGGGAATACTTCGCCGCTTCGGATGCCACGCCGCTTGTGCCCTACACCCGTAGCGTAATCCACTTAGAGGAAGATGAATTCGCCTTTCTCCATCCAGACCAAGCCGAACCACTTATTTTTAGTCTACGGGATCAGCCCCGCATCCCTAAGATAGAGCATATTGACTGGGACATAGCGGCCATAGAGCGGGGGGGCTACCCCCATTTTATGCTCAAGGAGATATTTGAGCAGCCGAATGCCTTACGGGACTGCATGCGTGGGCGGATTCGCTTAGAGCCCTTGGAAGTGCGGCTGGGTGGGATAAGTAGGGTTATGGACCGCCTTATCAGCGCTCCCCGCCTTACCCTCGTGGGTTGCGGTACAAGCTGGCACGCAGCACTTGTAGGTGAATACCTTATTGAGCAGCTGGCACGCATCCCTGTAGAAGTAGAGTATGCGTCAGAGTTCCGCTACCGCAATCCAGTAATCTCCAGCCAAGATGTAGTGATTGGAATAAGCCAGAGCGGGGAAACGGCGGATACGCTAGCAGCCTTGCGCCTAGCTAAGAAGCAGGGCGCGCTGATTTTAGGTATTACGAATGTAGTAGGTTCAAGCATACCCCGCGAAACCCATGCGGGCATTTATATCCATGCGGGGCCCGAAATAGGCGTAGCCTCTACTAAAGCCTTTACCGCCCAACTTACGGCCCTTACGCTATTTGCGCTTCACCTTGGAGCAAACCGCTATGTTTTGGACCGGAATTTCCACGATTTACTTATAGAGCACCTTCTTCGCCTGCCAGACCTCGTAGCAGCTACTCTGCAGCAGATTAATGAGCCAGTGGCGCAGCTGGCGGAGATGATGGCGAGTGCCTCCAATGTGCTTTACCTTGGGCGGGGCTATAACTTCCCAGTAGCTTTAGAAGGGGCACTCAAACTCAAGGAAATCTCGTACATCCACGCCGAGGGGTATCCAGCAGCGGAAATGAAGCATGGCCCTATTGCCCTCATAGATAGGGGCATGCCCGTAGTGGTAATAGCGCTACGGGACAGCCTGTATGAAAAAGTCTTAGGAAACATCCAAGAGGTGCGTGCCCGTGGTGGCCGCGTTATAGCGATTGCTACGCAGGGCGATACCGAAATCCAATCCTATGCCGATCACGTCCTGTATGTGCCTGAGGTGCCCGAGCCGCTCTCACCCATTTTGACCGTACTTCCGCTGCAGCTTTTAGCCTACCATACCGCTGTACTGCGTGGGTGCGATGTAGACCAGCCGCGTAACCTCGCCAAATCGGTGACGGTAGAGTAGTGGTTGGGCGGGATGCCTGGGTGGCGATACCCCTTTGCCTGGGCAGCCGTAGGTTGGATTTTAGGCAGTTATGGCATCCAGCAGGGATGGCGAGTAAGCCTCATTCTTACACTTATTCTCTTAGGTGCCGCCTTATGGATGTGGGTTGCCTTGGGCTGGAGCCGAGCCGTATGGAGCTTACCGCTCTTCAGCATGGTAGGGGCAGTCCGCACCCATCTCTACCTACTCAGCCAATCCCATCGATCCTTAGAAGCCGCACGCAGCCATTTAGTACGCCTCTCTGGCTACCTTTTAGAGGAGCCGCTACGCAGCCGAAAAACCTACCGCCTCCTCTTACAGCTAGATTCGCTCCACTTTTTTCTCTTTCGGCAGACCTATGCGGTTTCAGGGAAATGCCTATTGTATGTACGCGACAGCGCGGCCCAGTATCTACCCGCCGGGGCTCGCCTACATGCCATTACCCGCTTAGATACCCTTACCTATGGAGCCGCTTACTGGCGCCAGCAAGGGGTACAGCTCATGGGCTTTACCGAGAGAGTAGAAGTAAGGGGAATAGAGCCAAGCTACTTAGGAGGCTATTTGGAGCGATGGCGCAGCGGTCTGCACCGCCTACTGACTCAGCACTCTCCCCTACCTGGGCCGCCTTTGGCGCTAATAGAAGCGCTCCTTTTAGGTTACAAGCGCGGCTTAGACCCTGAAACTCGCGCAGCCTTTCAGCTCTCGGGAGTAGCCCACGTATTAGCTGTATCTGGGATGCATGTGGGGATAGTTCTATCCTTCTGGCTCTTTCTTTTTCGGCAGCTTCCGCCCACTTGGGCTCAAGCGCCTTTGAGCCGACTTCTCCTGATGGCTTTATTAGTTTTCTACGGCCTTTTCACTGGGGGTTCTCCCTCGGCCATGCGGGCCGTGATTATGGGCGTGATAGCTCTACTTGCCCAGCTAACCCACCAGCCCTACATGGCTCTAAATGCGCTGGGATTTGCGGCCTTTCTCCAGCTGCTATTCAACCCCCTCCTCCTCCACTCTCTTAGCTTTCAGCTTTCTTATGCAGCAGTACTAGGCCTACTAGCCTTTTATAGCCCCCTTAGCCAAGCTGGTCAAAAATTCCTCCCAACTAAAAAGCGCGCTATACGATATGTGTGGGAAATTTTAGCCGTCTCTCTGGCAGCCCAGCTTGGCACCTTCTTTCTAAGCTGGGCGCATTTTGGAAAGTTTCCCGTGTATTTTCTCATAGCTAACCTTCTGGCGGTACCGTTAGCGACCCTCTTGGCTTTCGTAGGGGCGGTGTGGATTTTAGTTTTGCTAATAGGCGTGCCTATCCTTGCCCCTCTGTTGGGTTATGGGAGCCATGGCCTAGCCTGGCTTCTTTTATTTTGGGTCAAGCTCGTGTCGGATCTGCCAGGGGCTACGATTAGCCTACCGCCTCTCCCTTTCAGTGCTGCCTTAGCCGCCACGGTTGGTATCCTAAGCGGGGGGTTTTTTCTCCAGAAGTACCTTGCCTCTAAAGCTCAGCCCTGGATAGTTTAGATTAGCTCTGTGAGGAGGATATAGACCAAAGCCCCTGCCGAATACCCCAAAAAGGCAAGCCCGCTTATCCGCCGCAGGTACCAGAGGAAATCTATGCGCTCCATGCCCATGGCAATAACGCCAGGGGCCGAGCCAATTATGAGAATATTTCCTCCTACGCCTACCGTATAGGCGAGGAATTCCCAAAGCTGGTGATCCGTGGGAAATTGCGTGAGGGGGTACATTTCAATCGCGGCGGCCATAAGCGGTACATTATCTACTATGGCTGAGAGAATGCCTAGGAAAAAGGCTGTAAGGTCTAAATTACCGATGAGTTTTTCTAAGGCCTGGGCAGTCCAACGCAGCACCCCAATCTCACTCAAGGCCCCTACAGCCAAGAGAATGCCCAAGAAGAAAAGTAAGCTGGGGGTATCTATCCTTTCTAGGGCAGATACGGCGCGCAAGCGTAGGGGCTCATCTACGCGCCGATGGAGGCGTCGGTAAAAGATTTCGGTTACAAGCCATATCAGCCCCATAGCCAAAAGCATGGCCAAATAAGGCGGCACCTGAAAAATCACCCGCAACACGGGCACCATCAGGATTCCGCCAATCCCTACGATGAAGACAAGTAGGCTAAAGGGACGTGGAATGTCGTCCCCGTTCTCTTGAATAGCTTCTAAGCTCATGGGCAGGCCTCTAAAGATCCGCTTCAGAAAAATAAATGGCACTAGGACTGCCAAAAGGCTAGGGAGAAAAACCCGCCGTACTAGCCCTACTTCTGTAATCCGCCCTTTAATCCACAGCATAGTAGTAGTGATATCACCTAGCGGGCTCCAAGCGCCTCCTGCATTAGCCGCCAGTACGACAAGGGAGGCTCCTACTAAGCGCAGCGAACGGGCTTCTTCAGGGGTGGATTTTTGAAGAAGCGCTACCATAAGGAGGGTAGTCGTAAAGCTGCCCACGACTGCCGACAGAAAAAAGGTCATGAGGACTATCATACCCAAAAATTGCTCTGCGGTACGCGCGCGCAGAATCCGCAGGAGAAACTGAAAGCCTGAGTAAGAATCCACTACCTCTACAATCGTCATGGCCCCCACTAGGAAAAAGAGCACTTCGGCGGCCTCCCCGAGGTGATAGAAAAGGGCTTCCTCCGTATGCTTGGGCACATGTCCATACCAATATAGGGGCAACGTATACAGGAAAACCCAGCTAAGGCTACCGATAAGTATGGCCGTTGCGGCCTTATCTATATGCAAGCGATATTCCAGCGCTATGAAGGCATAGCCTACTACAAAGAGGAGCACAATTAGGGCTTCCACAGGCGCAAAGGTAGGCTCTCCTTGTACGCCTGACGCACAGCTTCCGCTATAGCGTATCGGTCATACCCGCATAAGCGATACTGCTCGGCTTGGGTAGCCTGTTCTATCACCCTATCAGGGGCACCGAGACGACGCACAGGGCGTAAATACCCATTATCTGTCAGCCATTCTAATACGGCACTACCTACCCCGCCCAGGCGTACGCCGTCCTCCACGGTTAGGATATACCTATACTTTTGGGCTACTTCATCTAGTAGCTCCTCGTCTAAAGGCTTAGCGAAACGCAGGTCGTAAATCGCCGGATATAAGCCTTCAGCCGCTAAAAGCTCACTAGCCGCTAAAACTTCATTCCCAATATGCCCATAGGCTAAAATAGCCACGTCTTCACCCTCACGCAGCTTGCGGCCTTTTCCAATAGGAATTTCGGCAAATGGCGTGCGCCATTCTATCAGTACGCCATTTCCACGGGGGTAACGGATTACGAAGGGCCTATCGCTGTGGAGCGCAGTATACATGAGGTTACGAAGCTCCGATTCATTGAGGGGCGCTGAGAGGATAAGATTAGGAATCGGACGCAGATAGGCAATATCGTAGAGCCCCTGATGCGTGGCCCCATCCGCCCCTACTGCCCCAGCCCGATCCAAGCAGAAAATAACGGGGAGATTTTGAATAGCTACATCATGTATGACTTGATCATAGGCCCGCTGGAGGAAGGTAGAGTAGATAGCGCAGAAGACCTTCATGCCTTGAGTAGCGAGGCCGGCGCTGAAGGTTACCGCATGCTGCTCGGCGATGCCTACATCGTAGCACCGCTCGGGCATAAGCTGGCGCATTTTGACCAGACCCGAACCGGAGAGCATGGCCGGCGTAACGGCTACCACCCGCGGATCCATTTGGGCTAGCTCTATTACCGTCTCCCCAAAGACGTCCTGGTAGCGCGGCGGGGTCGGTTTAGCGCTGGGTTTATCTAAGGGCTCACCCGTTTGGGGATGGAAGCGAAAGGCTGGCGCATGCCACTTCACCGGATCTTTCTCAGCTGGGGGGAAGCCTTTGCCTTTTATCGTGCGACAGTGAAGAAGCTTAGGCCCAGGTAGTCGGCGCAGATTTCGCAGCGTGTCTACGAGCCCGCGTATATCATGGCCATTGATAGGCCCGAAGTAGCGAAAGCCCATACTTTCAAAGAGCACGGCAGGGCGAGCAATAAGCACAGTTAGCGCCTCTTCTAAACGGGCCGCATAGTCCCGTATAGGCGCCCCGGTCTTTTCCTGAATCTTAGTAAGCCAGCGCCATACCTCTTCCCGAAAGCGGTTATAGCCGCGTGAGGTAGTAATGCCGGCCAGATAATCCCTTATAGCTCCCACATTAGCATCTATGGAAATCTGGTTATCGTTTAGGATAACCAGAAGGTCGGCTTGAAGGGCGCCGGCATTATTGAGGCCTTCGTAAGCTAGCCCAGCGGTAAAGGCGCCATCACCTACTACGGCTACTACTTTCCGATGGGTTTGGCCCTGATGACGCAGCGCCTCAACCATTCCTAAAGCGGCCGATATTGCTGTAGAGGAATGCCCCACGCCAAACGTATCATAAGGCGATTCGGCCCGTTTGGGGAAGCCTGAGAGCCCATCCTTTGTACGCATAGTAGGGAAAAGCGCCCGCCGCCCTGTGAGTGCCTTATGGCCATAGGCTTGATGACCTACGTCCCATACTAAAAGGTCGCTAGGGGTATCATAGACGTAATGGAGGGCTACCGTAAGCTCCACTACGCCGAGGCTAGCGGCAAAATGACCGCCATAGCGCGCTGCGTGATGAATCAGAAAACTGCGCAGCTCCTCTACTAGCTGCGGGAGACTTTCCTCAGGCAGCGCCCGCAGCTGAGGCGGATATTCAATTTGCCGCAAAAGAGGACCTACCGGCGTCGGGTCTATTTCCATAGATGGGCAAAGATAGGGCTTCCAAAAGCTTAGAACTATATAAAGGCCCCCAATTAGAAAAATTCCGCTGATAAATCTGCTCTAGCTGCTCAAGCGAGGGAAGCGAGGGCAAGCTACCCAACCCCAGCCGTTCTAAGAGCTGGCAAAATGTCTGCCGCAGAAAAAAGAGGGGGTCGGGGTGTGCATCCAGTTCAATTAGCTTGGCGCGAATCCAGACAAAGAGGGGCGGGTCCGAGGCCAAAAGACAGCGTTGAAACCACTCTATCGCTAGGGCTAGGTAGGGATAGCGCTGGGGATCGTGAAAGAGGGTATGATAGGGATAGTCCCACTCTGCGTCGGTTAGCCTTTGGAGCTCGCGGTGGGGGCGCAGGCGAAGGCACACGCGCAGGAGGGCACCCGGAGGCAAAGTACCCCACCTTTTTCCTAAGGCCAGTACGGCTAGACGTCCCTCCGCCTCCGTATAAAGGTGAAGCACCTGACTGCGTTCCGCATAAGGGTAGCGCGCCAAAACAAGGGCACGGGTTTTCACCTCGCTACTCATGGTAAAGTAGAAACGATTTGGCAGGGCTGCCAAGGCGCCACTAAATCGCTCTGCGGCTTTGCTAAACTGGGCGGAAAGAAGAGGCGCACTTCTTGGGCAATCTGTTGCCGCCGAAGACTATCCCATAGCCGATGGAGAGTAGGGATTTCAGCCTCTAAGATGAGATAGGGCGTCTCATGCAGCAGCGTATGTAGGGGGTTACTTTCCCAGGGCTCGCTAAGCCAAACCGTTAGCCAATCTGGTCGGTACTTGAGGGGTATCCAGCGGTTAGGAAAGCCGCGTTCGGAAAGCAGGGCACTAAGTCGCCGAGCCCCTGCAGAGCCCCCTGCCTCAGGCACCCCTATAATTATCTCCGCCGAAGGAAAAGGACGCAAGCATGCGCGCCACTCTCGCACCTCTCCCCCCATAATCAGGTAGAAGTACAGTCCCATGCTAATCCATTACAACTATTTTACTTAAGGCGCTGCGCTTACCCTCGGCATCTAGCGCCCCTATGAGGTAGATGCCCGCCGAAACTTTATGGCCGCTTAGGGTGCGTAAATCCCATACCGCCTGTCCGCCGAAGGCCTGAAGGTAGCGGATAACCTCTCCATCGGGCGTAAATATGCGCACGGTACTCCCTTCGGAGAGTCCGCGGATACCTACCCAGCCTTCAAATCGCCTTGAGACCGGATTAGGGAAGATGTGTAGGGTGTCTAACGACTCGGAGGGATCCGTGGCCCAGTCCCTGTAGCTTACAGTGCCCTGAGCAGTAATCAGAAATACCTCCCCTACCGCATCCCAGCACCGAATCCGATAGATTTTATTATTCGGCAGGGGGCTATTATCTACGTTGAAGGTGGCAATCTCACGCAGCCCATCAGCGCTTACCACATATACGCCGTTATTTTCCGTACCTATCCACTTCCGATTATGCCCATCTACGGCGATGGCGGTGATAACCTCTTCTTCCAGAAGATAGCGGTTATTTACTACGGGGCGGCTAACGGAAAGGGTACCTTGGAAAGGGTCGCCGTGCAGGACGGCTATTCCTTTATCCGTACCCAGCCATATGGCCCCCTTACGGTCAGGAGCTAGTACGCGGATATTAGGGCTAGGAAGGTTAGGCAGGGGGAGGCCTCGGGTACCCAAAAGTACGCTCCGATAAGCTGCGAGATCCTCTGGGCGCCCCTGATCGTCTATAACCCGAATGGCCCCGCCCTCGTAAAGCACCCACTTGTAGCCGCGCCGATCCACCTGAATGCCAGCCACTGGCCCATCCGTATAGGGCAAATCTATCCACCGCTGCTGCGCTGGAAGAAAGACTAGGAGATTGCGCTGGCCGAAGCGCTTGCCTACCCAGATGGTGCCATCCCTTGCCACGGCTAAGGCGGTATAGTTGAAGTAGGTAGGACGGCCAGCATTATCCTGTATTACGCCGTCCATGGGAGCATTATAGGCGGTGAAGGTATCTACCGTACCTTCGGGACGAAGCCGAAGCAGGCCATTAGCCGCCGCAACCCATAAGTAATTATGCGCCCAAGCCGCTTCTGAAAAGCCGTAGAAGTATTTCCCCGTGAGTCGGACTAGATCCAGCGGTCGGCCCGCCGGCGCTCCAAAAGGATAAAAGGTGATCAGACTGCCCCAATCCATGCCCCAGAAGCCCGCCCCCGCATGAATGAAAAATAGGCCCTCCTGGGTAGGGACCACTTCGGTAATAGCGCTCCCGCACAGTTTATCGGTTGCTATACTTATCATGGAGGCTGTAGGGGTAGCCACATAAGCCCCAGCCCAAGCACTGCCCAGCGCTATTTCGTCCGCTGTGGGGCTACTCCATACTACCTGGGCGTCGGGGTTCCACATCATTCGGTAGGTACCTTGGGGGCTAAAGAAGAAGGCCAGATTGGTATCAGCCGAAACGCCCCAGCTTCCTTCGCCGCCTATCGCCTGTACCCTACGACCGGTGAGGGGGGGTGGGAGCGGGTGATAGACCCACTGACCCTGCGCCCAGCGAAATACCGAGTCCCGATAGGCTATCAGTAGGCCTTGCGGGGTAGAAGCCCAGCCTCGAAAGTCCTGCGGATCATCTCGAATAGGTAGCGTGGGGCCAGATCGCTTGCGCCAAGCCAAACCCAGAGGGGTAGCGGCCGAAGCAGCATACAGACCGCTCTGGGCAAAGGCCCACCAGAAGCCCTCAGCCCACCAAACCCGCAAAACAGGCTCACCGAAAGCTCCTCCCGGAAACTGCGTAACCGCCCCCAGAATCCGACGCTGCCGCCTATGCCAAAAAACCAGCCCAAAATCCGTAGCTATAGCTACCGTATCCCTGTACGCATAGAAGTCGCGCACTGCCTTAGCTGAATAAAACGGATTCATCGCAATATCACTAAGTACCTGAAGGTCTTCGGGTCCTCGGCCAAATTGCACATGGCCATCCTCATAGCCGAGAAATACCCACTTCTCCGCCAAATCCGTATAAAGAGCTGTAGGACGGCTGCGCAGTAGGCCATTTGTACGATTGAGCTCGCGGCGCGTCGCCGTATTCGGATCCAGAAGAATTATTCCTTCCGCGCTTAGGCACCAAAAATAAGGGGCTAAGTACCCTAAGCGGGTTATGTAGCCGTGGTAAGCATATACTCCCCATTGCCCCACAGGTACCATGCCCTGCGCCCACACTAGGCCTAGCCCCACCCACCAGCTCATACCTAAGCAAAAATACAGGTAGCTTATCTTAGTCGTGCGTGCGCCTTTTTGTAGCGCTCAAACCGGCGGCTGAGGCGGTTGAGTGGCTTTTAGCCCAGTGTCCCAGCGCTTTCTCTCCTAATTTCCGCCCCACACCAGCGGAGTACCTGCATCTTACCCTTCTTTTCTTAGAAAGGTGGCCTTCTTCTGAAGTAGAGGCGCTTTTCCAGTGCTTGGAGGCCCCTTTGGGTACCGCACAGGCTTTTTGGCTTACGCCGACCTCCAAGGGATGGCACCATTACACCTTTTGGGTGTATATGCAGCCAGATGCCCGCTTAGAGGCCCTTGTAGCTACGCTGCACAGGGCTGTAGGACTTTTGCCGCCTAAGTCCTTTTCCCCCCATATTACCTTAGCTCGAAGGCACCGACCGCTTTGGGAGAAGCCCCTTCCCCTCACTACAGCACCCCTCCTCTTTTTCCCTGAAGCGGTTCTTTACGAATCGCGCCTCTATCCTACAGGTGCTCAGTACGAGCCTCTCAGGCGATATAGATTGAGTAGCTAATCGGTACCAACAAACAGTATCTCGGTGCGGCGGTTGAGCGCGCGACCAGCTTCAGTGGCATTATCGGCTATGGGACGTGTATGCCCGTAGCCTTTTGCGCTTAGGCGCGTTGCAGCGATGCCCCGGCGCAAGAGGTATTGGCGCACCGCTTCAGCCCGCCGCTGCGAAAGTTCCAAATTATACGCCGCCGAGCCAAGGCTGTCCGTATGGCCCTGAATTTCTACGCGCCAGCTCGGATTAGCCTGCAAAAGGCGCACTACCTCCTCCAATTCCACTTCCGACTCAGGGCGCAAATCCGCCTTGGCAAAATCAAAGAAGATATTGCGGAGGGTGAGGCGGCTGCCTTTCCGAAGCGGTTCTAGAAGAACTTCTATCACAAAGGCGCTATCGCTTTGAACTAAGTCAAAATGACCGCTGTAAAATAGGTAGCCCGGAGCGGAGGCGAAAAGCCCATAACGCCGCCCTACGGGCAAGGAAAGGAGGAACTCTCCCGTAGCGGCATTAGAGTAAAGGGCGCGTAGGGTATCCTTCGTAGCTACATCCACAAGGACAACATAAGCTCGTAGAGGAGTGCGACGCTGAGCATCTTTGACATAGCCCCGTACATAAGAGGCGCGCTCCTTTGGGCGAATCTCCGGCCACAGCCGAAATTCATAAATATCCTCTTTACCCAGCCCCTCAGGCCGTACTAACGCCACGTACCCAATCTCCCCTCGGGCATCTACGCACAGAGTTTGTTCATCGGCGGGGGTATTCAGCGGATAGCCTAAGTTACGGGGGGCACTCCAGCCAGTATCGGTTAGGAAGCTCACAAAGAGGTCCTGACCTCCCATACCCGGATGGTAGTTGGAGGCGAAGTAAAGCGTGCGGCCATCTGCGGCTATCATGGGGCTGTACTCATCGCCAGGGGTATTGATGGGCGGGCCTAAGTTGACGGGCTTTTGCCATTTTCCATTTTGCCATTCGCTATACCAGAGATCGGAGCCGCCCATGCCTCCGGGGCGCGAGGAGGCGAAGTACAACCGCTTCCGGTCATGAGAGAGGGAGGGGTGAGAGTCCCAAAAAGGGGAATTGACCTCGGGCCCTAAATTTCTAGGCGAGGACCATGTAAGGCCCTGAAGCTCCGAGAAGTATAAATCGCAGGAGCCTTGACCATCGGGCCTATCGCAGAGCGTGACGAAGGCCCACTGCCCATCAGCGGAGAAGAAGGCAGCGCCTTCATTTTGGGGGGAATTGACAGGTGGGCCTAAGGGCTGAGCTGGCCGCCACCGTCCAGTGGCCGAATCGCGCACGCTCCAGTAGAGGTCTTCGTCCCATCCACTCATAGGATGCGGCGAGCGCCCTGGAACAGGACGCCGGCTAGTGAAAAATAGCCGCTGCCCGTCCGCCGTAAGGCTAGGTAGATACTCTTCGGCTGCGCTATTTACCGCTGGCCCTAAATTGCGTGGAGCAAAAGGCACAGGCGACCGCATAAGCCGAGCGGCATTTTCGGCCTGACTGTAGAGTATAGCCCCTTCATCCTGCACCGCACGCGGCAGCACCCCCATACTGGCGGTGAGAAACTTCTCCCATACTTTTCTGGCCGAGTCGTAGGCCATCTCAGCAGTATAGGCCTTGCCTAGAAAATATAGGCCCCAGGCTTCCCCTGCACGGGAGCGATTACGGAGATTTTGTAACACCTGCCCAGCCGATTTGACGGCTGGCCATTCGCTGCGCCGCAGGTGGAGTTTGCCCTTGAGCACCCAAGCCTCTTCGTAGTTTGGGGCGAGCCGAACCACCTCCTCCAAGATACTTAGCGCCCGCGCCTCCTGCTGAAAATGGGTGGCGCGTACGGCCTCTAAGTAGCGATTATAGGCCTGTTTAGAGACGCCTTTGGGAGGACGTGGCTGCGCCCACCCCAGAGCCGACAGAATCCCCACAATCAGGGGATAGCTAAGTACCGATGCACTTGTACGCTGAGCCGCCATGACGGATGCGCCTTGATATACTCTAATATCCACTGAATCGCCCTAGGTTGGTAATAGTCTGGTTGCAGGAAGGCTGGCAGGGCTGAGGGGCAGCGCTTCCGCTGCGCTTCGGCCCATTCTAAGTCGCTGGGAGCGTGAATTACCACCTTAAGCTCTTGGGCTAGCTCATACCAGGCCGGATAGGGGGCTTTGAAACGCTTAGGAGAGAAGGTGATCCAATTCGGTAGAACGGAAGGGGGTGGATAAGCCCCTGAGGTTTCTAGCTGTACGAAGTACCCCGCCTCCTGTAAAGCCGCTATAAGGGGCTCTAAGGAATGCAGGGTAGGCTCTCCGCCCGTAAGGACGACATGACGCGCGGGGGTAGCCCGAACAAGCTCTACCAAGGCTTCGGCGGGGTAAGCCGGCCAGCCAGTTTGAGGCCAGCTGTAGCGCGTATCGCACCAACTACAGCCGACATCGCACCCCCCTAACCGCAGAAAATAGGCTGGCTGCCCACTCCAATACCCTTCCCCCTGCACAGAATAGAAATGCTCTACAAGCGGGTAAAGCTCACCCTTTATAGAGGCCACGGCTACGCAGAAATTCTAACTGGGCTGAGAAAGAGGGCATGTCTGGTTCTAATTCAAGCCGCCGTAGGTATTTGCCGTTAGGCCGCAGCACCCAGCAATGCTCTGTATCAGCCAGAAGCGTTTCGGCGATCTGAACGGCGCGCGCCGCCACCCCTGGCGAAAGTAAGGGATAAACTATTTCCACCCGGCGATCTAAATTGCGTGGCATCCAATCCGCACTCCCCGAATAGACGCGCACCTCACCGCCACTCTGAAAGATATAAAGCCGACTGTGTTCTAAGAATCGCCCGATTATGCTATGCACACGGATATGGGTGCTCACAGGCGTTTCGGGCACTAAACAGCAAATGCCGCGCACGACCAGATCCACCTTTACGCCAGCTTGGGAGGCCACATAAAGTGCCCGAATCATCTCGGCATCAACTAACGCATTTAGCACTAGCAGAATACGACTGGGCCGCTCCGGTGTATGCTCGGTAATGCAGCGTTCAATCTCCTCTAAGAAAGTTTCGCGCAGATTTTCTGGGGCGACAGCTATCCGTCGCCACTGCTGCTGCCGAGAATTTCCCGTTAGGTAGTTAAACAGCTCGGCTATGTCGCGCGTAATCTCGGGATCCGCCGTAAGAAGGCCTATATCCACATACATGAGGGCGGTTCGCTCGTTATAATTTCCCGTGCTGAGGTGGGCATAGCGACGCAGCGTATTTCCCTCACGCCGAATGACCAGCGTGGCCTTACAATGGATCTTTAGGCCTAGCATGCCATAAACAACATTAGCGCCGGCTTTTTCCAGTTCTTTGGCCCAGTAAATATTCGATTCCTCATCAAAGCGGGCCTTGAGCTCAATAAGTACAGTTACCTGCTTTCCTCTATCTACCGCTTCACGCAGGGCCTGTACAATGAGCGATTTTTCCCCAGTAGTTCGATAAAGGGTCTGCTTGATAGCTAAGACGTTCGGATCGCGGGCGGCGGCCTGGATAAACTCCACTACGGGCATAAAGCTGTCATAGGGATGATGGAGGAGAATATCCTCTTGGGCTATCGCCTCAAAGATGTTAGACTTACCTTGCAGCGCCGAGGGGATAGCTGGCACAAAAGGCCTATCTACAAGGGCCGGCTCGTCTATTTCGCGAATAATGTCTGAAAGCCTCTCTAGGCCTAGCAGGCTTTTTACCTCATATACATCTTCGGGCTCAAAGCCCAGCTCCTCCATTAGGAAGCGGAGGGTTTCGGGAGGCATGCCTTCACTTACTTCTAGGCGTACAACGGCGCCTAGGCGCCGGCGCCGCAGTTCCCGCTCCACTAAGACTAGCAGATCATCGGCCTCCGCTTCCGAAATCTCTAGGTCTGCATCGCGCGTAAGCCGGAAAGGGTAGTAGGCGCGCACCCGCCGCCCGGGGAAAAGGTCCTCCAAAAATAGCCCTATCAAAATCTCTATAGGCACAAATCCATAGCGATGACTAGAATGAAAAGGCACAAAGCGCGGCAGCACCTGCGGGATAGGTACTAAGGCCGAGCCATCTTTGAGTTCCACCCACAGGATCAGCTCAAGGCCGCGCAACGGCGGCATAGGATGCGCCGAGTCTAAAGCCAGCGGCGTGAGTAAGGGAAATATTTGCTCCTGAAAATAGCTTTCTAAGGCCTCACGCGAGAGGCGCGGCAGCTTCCGACTCCGATAGACGAAGATGTTTTCCTCTTCCAGGGCGGGGAGAAGGTTTTGGTGAAGAATTTCTTCGGCTCGGGCTAAAAGCTGGCGCACCCGCTCCCGAATCCGTTGAAGGGTTTGGCGTGGGGTAAGGCCATCTGGACCCCGTTCACGCACCCCTGCCTGAATCTGCTCCTTGATCCCCGCCACCCGAATCATAAAGAACTCATCCAGATTGCTATAAAAGATGGAAAGGAAACGCATGCGGCTGAGAAGGGGATGGACCTCATGCAACGATTCTTCTAAAACGCGCGCGTTGAATTCCAGCCAGCTTAGCTCGCGATTGAAAAAGAGTTCAGGACGGGCTAGATCAGGGCTACGAAGAAGGGGGCTCAGCCGAGAGAGGACTGCCATATTTAGCCCGAAGATAAAAAGTTTGACGGGTGCTAGGCGAGGGGTGGGTACCGTAGGCCACATCGTAGCTGGGCACACCTATAAGGCGACCGTCTGCGGCCTCTACCACGAAGGCATGGCGCCGCAAAAAGCCGTACCAGCCAATTTCTGGCCAGATGTCGCTTACTTTTTTGGAGGCACCCTTTAGGCGGCTAGGCTGTAGGCGGTCCCCGGCGCGCCAGAGCCGTACTCGTAAGGGAAACGCCAAAGTATCATAGTCCCATACCAAAGCCCCTTCGCCTGAAGGCTGCCCCCAGCCAGTTTCTAGGGTCCAAAGGCCCCATTGGTAAGAAGCGGAGTTAGGCGAAAGCGCTAGGGGGGCCCAGTGGGGTGTCCATAAGGCTTGCGGGCCAATTTCTATGCCATTTGGCGTGCGTATGCTTAGGGAATCCCGAAAAAGGCAGGTACGGCCGACTTGGAGGGAGCGAAGTTGCTGCCAGAGGCGCTGCCTGAGGCGCCACCCTAGCCGCCATCGCCGCCATAATTCCACCTGAAAGAGGTCCCAAGGTACCTCACACCCAATCCATAGGCCGAAAGGCATGGGACGAAAGTAAGCCTCACGCCTGCGGCTATAAAGCTTCAATAAGCGCTGCCAGTAGTACCGATAAAGCCGCATCCGAAAAAGCCATGCCTCGGCTAGACGCGGGTTGAGGGCCTGCAGGATAGGCATTACCCACCAGCGCAGGCGATTACGCAAATAAGCTGGCCGATAATTACTTGCGTCTAAGAGGTAGGATTCGCCTTGCCGTTTGAGATAAGCCACGATGGCGGCGCGGCTGTAAGGGAGCAGAGGACGCAACCAGCAGCCACGCCGGCGCGGTATAGGTTCCCATATTAGCGGGCTGCGACTGCGCACAAGCCGATAGAGCAGGGTTTCTAAAAGGTCATCCCGATTATGGGCGGTAGCGCCCCATCGCAGACCACGCGCCTGAAGAAGGCTAAGCATCCAACTATACCGAATACGACGGGCTTGGGCTTGACGGCTTAGGCCACGCTGCCACTCGTGCGCTTCTATGCGGCGCACATGAAGCGGCAATCCTCGGGCTTCCGCAAAAGCGCACACCCATGCCTCTTCCGCTAGCGAATCAGGGCCACGTAAATTGTGATTTACGTAGGCTAGCTCCACGGCTTGCCCTAAGCGCTGAAGAAGCCGAACTAGGGCTACTGAGTCTGGCCCACCGCTAAATGCGACCAGAATAGGCTCACCTGGCGCCACAAAGCGCCGCAGCCACTGCGCAACTTCAGATTCCGAAATTTGACCGCTGTCAGAAGGGAAGATCGCCCTCGTCGCTCAGCTCTAGTGGCGGGATATCTGGCGCTGGCTCTGGGGCTTTTTCCGGCACTTCGACAGGCACACTTTCCTCCGCCGGCGGGGAGACATACTGCAAAATACGCAGCAGATTTACGCGACAGCCCAGCACCACCCCCGACGAGTTATCCTGCCGAATATACATCCGTACATAAGGCACACCCTCCACGAGGACCACCGTGCCTTTCTTGAGATACTTGACTACCTCAGTACTTTCGCCGGGGTTGCGCCAATAGGAGCATTCTATCCAAAGGGTTCTCTCTTCACCGGATTGAAGCCGCTGAGGAAGGGGGAGCGAAAAACTTATCACTTGGGCATTCCCTCCGCTGCGCAGTTCTGCATCACGCGGCAGGCGCCCGGCTACGGTCAGTTTAGCGTACATCTTGAGGCAAAAGTATATACTTCTGGGGGTTCACCTTGATTCCGCGCTCAATCACCTCGTAATGGAGATGAGGCGCGGTAGAGTAACCCGTTGAGCCGACATAGCCGATGATTTGATTGCGGCGCACGTACTGCCCAGGCTGGACTACCGTTTTTGAGAGATGGGCATACTTGGTAACCAGGCCGTTGAGATGGTCAATTTCTACTTGGAGGCCGTACCCCCCTACATCCCAGCTGGCTAGGCGTATGCGACCGGCGGCCGTAGCGCGCACGGGCGTCCCATAAGGGGCCGCTATGTCTAACCCAAAATGCATGCGCCAATCCTTGTAGAAAGGGTCGCGTCGCACCCCATAGCCGCTTACTATCACGCCTTCGGTAGGCAGGAGGCAAGGGAGAAAAGCCAGACGCTCGGCTTGAGCGGCAAGAAGCTGATGAAGGTGCTGGTACTCGGCAAGGAGCCGCCGTCCCCGATACAGCGCCCGGTCAGGAAAAGCCATAGGCGCCCCCCCCATATGACCCGCCCACTCCGACTCAGGCATGGGGGCCTCTCCTAATAGAGGTCTATAAAGATGTTGAGCCCGCTCATACCAGTAGCCTAAGCAGCTTTCTTCTAGCACTGCAATTTCTCTAGCAATTTCGGCGGCTTTCGTACGCAAGGCACTAATATGGCGCAGAGTACTTTCAACGAAGAAGCGCTCCCACAGAGGCCAAGCTGGTCCCACACTCATAATACCTACACTAGCCCCTATAACCATGACCCGTAGCACAGCTACGCACCAGCGTCGAAAGCTCCATCCCACCCGGCGAAAAGCCAGATTGTGTTCATCCCATTCGAATACATATAGGAACTCACGCATTCGCGGTCAGTTTGCCGCTGCAAAGATATCAAAAATCTGTCGTGAGACGCAAGCGAAGCATCCGCTTATTACCCGCATCTAGTACATATAGCACCTTTTTATAGTGCGCTACGGCTGTGGGGCGATTGAGCTGAAGGGGGCCTTTGCCCCGACCGCCAAAAGAAACCCTCACGGGACGCCGCGAACTGGCAGCAGGCGGGGGGACTACACCTTCCAAACCCGGCGGAAGTACCCCTTCTAAACCTGAAAGGGTAAATACATAAACCGAGTCTTTTTCGGCATCCGCTACCACTAAGTAGGGCCGACTCTCAGTGGTAATAGCCAATCCTTCAGGACGGCCAAGGCGTCCAGGGGTAGTTATAAAACCATCAGCTAGCCGCGGGTCTTCAGGAGCCCAGCGGGCCTCTGACTCGTAAAATTGCCCTTGCTCACCCTCCTTGGGTACTATGGCATGGATCTTGATCGGTAAACCCGGTGCCGTAAGCCCTACCCAGAAGTTTTCTCGGCGCGAGACGAAGGGCGATTGGGGCGGGTGAGCTGGTACAGCTAAGCCCCAAACGCCTTGAAAGAAGTCGGGCCGCTCACCCGTAGAGGTTTGCACGGTGATAGCCTCCTGCCATTCGTCCGTACTACGGAAGCGTAAAACCGCATCGTCCGGCCCTCCAAACTTGGCTGGATCGTTATCGCGGCCGTTGCGCGTCACGAGATAGGAGTTATCCCCCAGTACCTTGATGCGGCGGAAACGCACCGCCGTGTCCGAGAGCGCAAACGTGCTTTTGAAGTAGAAGGGATGCACAAGGGTGTTCACAATTCGGGCTTGCGCTAGGCCATACCCTTGGGAGCCTGCAAGGCGAATGCGGTAGATAGCCTCCAGACGATAGAGCTGGCCACCGATTAGCGTATCCTTAGGCGCCGCAGCGAGAAGGTCCAGCCGCCTGTCTTGAGCTACGGCATGAACGCCAGGCAGCCGAAAGCTCCCTAAGCGCCGTCCCGCTTGATCTAAGCAAATAATTTGACCTGCCCCCGAATCCGCCACATAAATCAGCTCATCGTAGCCTATGCAGAAATCAGTGGGCATTTCAAAGCCCTCCCAGTATGGCAGAAGAGGTACATACGCAATTAGGGCGTTATCATACTGCGGCACTTCTATGAAATCTAAACGGGTCTTACGCCCAAAGAAGTCTCCGCAGCTCAGGAGGAGGAGCGGGAGACCGAGGATACTAGCCTTTCCCATACAAGGCCTATGCGATGTTGCAGACCGAGGGGGCCGAGCCACTCTGCCGCATAGTCCAGCCGAAGTCGGCCCCGGCCCCACCCCTTAGCTAAGCCTAACCCCGCCGTCGGCACATACTGTTCCATTACGCCGATCTTTTGGCCCAGCCGCACAAAAAGTAGGCCCGTATAGCTGTACTCCACGCCAAACCGTAGATTTTCTGCGTTATCGTTGGGATGATTCAATTGGAGGAAAGCCTCTACCTTATGAGCGTTATGGGCCCACACGCGTAGAGCGGCCCCTAGGGCAAAGAGCGTAGGCGCAGGGTAGGAGCCTAAGGTAAGGTCAGCGGCTCTGTCCCTCTGACCTTTACGCATCCTCAAACGGGAATTAGGCCCGAAATTCTGTACTACCACACCAAAGCGGAAATCGCGCACATCCGTTTGATAGAGAAAGCCTACATCCACCGTCCAAGTAGTAGCGGTAAAGAAATCCAATTGCTCGCGCACGAGCTTAAGGCTACCGCCGGCGGCAAAGCGGTCGCTGAATTCGTAGGCATATACAGGTCCCATAGCCCAATAGGTAGCGCTGAAATACTCGCCTGTGCCACTGGGTTGGAATTCCGTTCGGCGCTCCATTGGACCGCTCGTAAGAAATTGCCCTTGAAAGCCTAGCCGGTGGCTATAGCGGAAAGGAAAAAGAACAGTAGCATAAGCATAGTCCAGCCCGGCAATCCAGAAGGTATGACTGGTAGCCACGCTAAGGTGGGGCAGTGAGGTCAGGGCTCCTGGATTCCAGTAGGCGGCAAACGGGTCCTGCTTGAGGGTTATAGCGGCCCCAGCTAACCCAACCGCCCGCGGAGAAGGGTCTATCCGCAAGAAAGTCAGCGCCGAAATCCCTACCCGCTGACCCCCTAGATTAGGCAAAAGCTGGAGGAGAATCAACCCAAACCCCACCACGCCGCAAGGATAAACTAACTAGGTAAATTTTCGGCGAAGGCTGGCTGAGTCTGGATACCTAACACCTCAAACAGGGCTTGATCGGCCTCGGGGGGTGCATTAGGGGCGGTAAGGAGACGCTCACCCAAAAAGATGGAATTTGCGCCAGCCACAAAGCAGAGCGCTTGCTCAACGGGGCTGAGGCTTTCGCGCCCAGCCGCTAACCGAATTTTAGAAGTTGGCATCAGTAGCCGTGCCGTAGCAATTACGCGCACCGTCTCCCAGATAGAAGGTGGCTTAGCCTCAGCCAAAGGCGTACCCGGAATAGGCACCAGCCTATTTATGGGCACGGATTCAGGATGAGGCTCAAAAGTAGCCAGCGTATGCAAAAGGTCTATGCGGTCAGCTTCCGATTCGCCTAAGCCCAAAATACCTCCCGTGCAAACCTGGAGGCCAGCTTCTCGCACTGCTTGAAGGGTGCGCAGCCGATCCGCGTAGGTGCGTGTAGTAATAATACGGGGATAGTAATTGGCCGAGGTATCTAGGTTATGGTTGTAGGCTGTCAGGCCGGCTTCGCGCAGGGCTTGGGCCTGCGACGGGGTAAGCATCCCGAGGGTGGCGCACACTTCTAGCCCTAAGGCTCGGACGCGCCGCACCATTTCCAGAAGGTTGGCAAAGTCTCTATTCGGTCGCACTTCGCGCCAGGCGGCGCCGATACAGAATCGGGTGGCGCCCGCTGCCTTAGCCTGCCGAGCCGCTTCCTCTACCACCGCTACATCCAGTAGCTTGTGGGCTTTTAGCCCCGTCTGGTAGTGCACGGATTGGGCGCAATAGGCGCAATCCTCCGAGCACCCCCCAGTCTTCACGGAAAGTAGCGTACAGGTCTGGATAACGCCTGGCGAGTGGAACTCTCTATGCACGGCCGCCGCCTCCATAATAAGGGCCAAAAGGGGGCGCTGATATATCTGCGCAACCTCTTCACGCGTCCAGTCCGAACGAACCTTTGGCCTCTCCACCCAGCAAAACTATATACTTTGTCTCGTGCGGGAATCCCTAAAGTCTATGCTCTGGTTTTTGCGCTTTCTCCTCGCTCTCCCCGTCGGGCTTCTCTACGGCCTATTCATGCAGCTGCGCAACTGGCTGTATGACCGAAAATGGTTGCCTATTTATGAGCTACCTTGTTTCGTAATAAGTGTGGGGAACCTTACGCTGGGCGGAAGCGGCAAAACGCCTTTTAGCTTACTCCTGCTGGCCTGGCTCTCTCGAAGGGGCCTGAAGGCCGCTTATCTTAGTCGCGGTTATAAGCGCCTCTCTAAAGGATTTGCGGAAGTAGAGCTCCACGCGCCCCAAGCTGGTCTGATGTATGGGGATGAGGCCCTGCTGGTCAAAGAACGCTTTCCGGAGTGCCCCGTAGCCGTATGTGAAGACCGTGTGCTGGGCGGAAGAAAACTCTTAGAACGCTATCCCGACCTCCAGGTGTTAGTCCTAGACGATGCTTTCCAGCACCGCCGCCTCCACCGTCATTTGGACATCCTTCTCATAGACACAGAAAGCCCAATATGGCGCGACTGGATTTTTCCCATAGGGCGTCTGCGGGAGCCGCTGAGAGGCTACCGACGTGCTCACCTTTTTGTACTGAACTATAAAGCTGGCCCCCCTAAAAAGTCTCCCCCTAGTTTTACCTTAGCTGGTCCGACCCTAAGCGTCCGCTACGAAGCTATCGGGCTAAAGCCAGCCTTCCCCGAGCTAGCCGCCCTGGAATTAGAAGCCGTTCAAAACCGCAGCGTCATAGCTTTCTGTGGAATTGCAAATCCGGAGAGTTTCGAACGCCTATTACGATACATCCGCCTATATGTCATAAAAATATTTACATTTCCTGACCATTATATCTACAAACTAGCCGATATGCGGCGCATACGAAAGCTTTTTCATAAGGTTCAGCATCAGCTACGCTCCCATAATATCCTTCTGCTCACTACCGAAAAGGACCTTATGCGCCTGCGAAACACGGAGGCCTTAGCTGAACTGAAAGGCTTACCTTTGTATGCGCTTCAAATAGAGATGCAACCCCTAAGCCCCGAAAGTATGGAGAAAATCCTCAGCCAACTCATCAAACTAAGTTAGCTATGACTACTTCTGAGGCCTATAGTCAATTTCGTGAGACGCTGGAGTACATCCGGCGCTACTTTAACGGCGAGGTAGAGGTGGGGATAGTTCTAGGGACGGGATTAGGCAGGCTGGCCGAAGCAATTGAAAAAGAGCACCAGCTAGCCTACAATTTCATTCCCCACTTTCCCATTAGCACGGTTGAAAGCCACTTTGGGCGGCTCATCTTTGGCCGCTTAGGTGGGAAGAGGGTCGTGGCCATGCAAGGCCGCTTTCACTACTATGAGGGCTACACGATGTACCAAATCACCTACCCCATTCGGATAATCAAGCTTTTAGGGGCTCATACCCTGCTGCTTTCTAATGCAGCTGGCGCGCTAAATCCCTCTTTCCAGCTAGGCGATCTGATGATCATTACCGACCATATAAATCAGCTACCAGAGAATCCGCTGCGGGGCATGAATTTAGACCAGCTAGGGCCACGCTTTCCTGATATGAGTGCGCCGTATCATCCCGAGCTTATTCAGCGGGCCCGAGCTATCGCCCAGCGCCTAAATATCCCCGTCCGCGAAGGCGTATATGTGGCTGTACCAGGCCCCAACCTTGAAACGCGCGCGGAGTACCGCTTCCTGCGCATTATTGGAGGCGATGCGGTAGGCATGTCCACCGTACCTGAATGCATTGTAGCCAATCACATGGGAATGCGCGTCTTTGCCATGTCCATCATTACCGACCTAGGCGACCCCTACAACCTCAAGCCCGTCTCCCTTGAGGAAATAATCCGGGTCGCTAATGAAGCAGAACCCAAACTTACCCGAATATTCACCGAGCTTGTAGCCGAGCTGTAGTATTCCTTTTTGGGCCTCTTCTGGCGCAGACTACGCGCCTTCTTGTCACGCTGGCAGATACCGGAGGAGGAGAGGGAATTTTGTACTATCCCTCCTACGTCCCTTGGTATGATCCCTTAGATACCGCAGCGCAATGGAATTTTCGGCTGAGTTACTTCAAGCCTTTTTGGGCGTGGTGGCAAGGCTTACCCATTTATGAAACGGGCTTACTGCCCCTTGTGCCCGCTTCTCAGGAGGCCTATCTGCTTCGTGCCGCACCGCTCCTTTGGACCTCTAAGCCTTTCTCGCGCGTGCGATTTGACCAGGCCACCCGCCGCACCCAGCTCCTTTCGGTCTGGCATGGCCAAACCTTCCGAAAACGCGGCGGCCTAAGCCTAGCCTACCAACGACGCCTGCGCGAAGGGGAATACTTCGGCCAGCTTACAGACCACTACGGCGCCGCCGCTACCTTTTACCTACGTCCAAAGCACTTTTGGCTCCAAGCTAAGGTGGCTTGGAATCAATTACAAGACGCCATAAATGGAGGGGTACTTTATGAGGATTCGCCTTATGCGGCTTTTCAAAAAGAAAGTCAGCCTGTACGCTTCCCTCAGGGAAGCTGGCGCCGATGGTACAGAGCAGCTGAAGTGGCCAGCGGTACGGCTATAGGTCCATTTCACCTGACAGGCACAGGCAAAATAGAGGAAGACCGGCTGCAGGCCTATTTCCTCCCTGCCCGCAGAGTAGAATCGCCCCTGGGTTTAGACACAACACGGGTAGAATGGAGTGCCTCAATGCTTCGGCATACCCTGCGCGCCAGCGCTGCCTTTTCAACATACGCCCAAGTAAGCTTTACTTGGCAGGCTGTTAGGGGAAGCGCTTCTCAGCCTTTTGCCTCCTGGCACGCCACAGCCCTCTTAGTAGAAGCCACTTGGCAGAACAGCCTTCTATACCTACGCCTGGGCCACCTACGCTGGCTCCCTCATTCGGTCCCTGAGCCTGCTACTTGGCTAGAAGGCCGACTTAACTTAGGCCCCTCCCAAGTAGGCTTTATGGGGCTTAGCCGAAATTTACCTTGGCTTTTTTACCAGACGGCTTATGCCCCCCAGCTCCCTACCAATGAACGCTTGGGCACGGTCTGGATAGCCTACAAACTCCCTCGTTGCGATAGTCTGCTGCCTCCTTTAGAGCTACGGCTCTGGTACAGCCGCTATGCTCCTTTATGGTTAGACTGGCGTCCTCAGGCAGGCCAAGCCGTAGGCCTAACCCTTCAAGGAGGCCTAGCCTACCGCTTTCTGGGCATAGCTACCTTTTTCCAACTGCAACACCTTTCTACTTACCCCACGCTTCTACCTGTGGCAAGTGGATGGGCTCAAGTATTCCTCAGAGGTAGGCTCAAGGGCCGCGAGCCTATTTATCACGTCGGGGTGCGCCTAAGCGGTTTTAGCCCCTTTCGCCCGCCTTTTTACGAACCTGCTTTAGGCCTATTTTATACCCAAGCTTCTATCCCCTTACAGCCTTCTCAAGTCTGGATAGAACCTTTCCTGGCTATCTTCATTCGCCGGGTGGTAGTGTATCTCAAATTAGAACATGCGACGGAAGGCCTATGGCAAGATGGCTACTTTCTTACCGCTTGGTATCCGATGCCGGGGCGGGTATTCGGTTTCGGCGTGCAGTGGGATATATATGACTAGCGGGGCAGAGCGGCTAAGGGCGAGTGAATAGGCGGTCCGCTTAGAGAAGTATCAGACCCTTTCGGTCTTTTTCTTCCGCTTCGCCAGTGCAGGGTTGGATACTGGGTCGGGAGAAGGGCTTTTGAGCTTTTAGATTGCGCTCCTTCACTGCCCCGTGCTGCGCTGGTAAAACGTCGGTGGCCGATAGCCTAGTAGGGGCTCTAGAATAGCCCTTTGCTCGGGCGACCAATTTATACGCTCGTAGTATTCCCGCAGCGTTTGCTGAAAGCGCTTCTGCTGAAGCCAATATTCCACTACCTCGCGCGCTGTGCTGGCGAGCCGACTATTGAAGCTTAGGAGGGCCTCAAAGAGGTGGGGCAGCAAAGTAGGCGGCAGCATATTTAGGGCTTTGAGGGCCCGCAGGGCATTTTGGCGCGTGCGAAATTCAAAGGAAGGGCTAGCTAAATCCACGAGTCGCTCTACGGCACGGCTATCGCCCTGTGCCGCCGCCAGCTCCAGGCGCTTCACTTCTACATTTCGGCCTACTAAGCCGACCGACGAAGCGGTAAGCTGCAGGTAGGCCTCCAAGCGTCGCGGAAAGGCTTCGCTAAGCCGCTCCAAGGCCAAGGCTTGTACCACATAGGAGGAGTCGCGGAGTAAATTTTCTAAGGCCGGCCGCAGGGTGGCTGGAAGGGGATTCAGATGGGCCAGAAGGGCAAAACGCACCTGAGGGTGTGGATCTTGAAGGGCTTCCTGAAAAAAGCTCTGCAGACGGCTATCCTGGGTCAGCTGGGCTACGATCTCGGCGCGCATGGCCCAGAAACGCTCACGCTTGTAAGCACGCAGAAGGGCCTCCCGCTTGGCTGCCACCGGCACATTTCGCAGCCCTAGCAGCGCATCATACCTATCTAGTAGCTCTGGCGCCCCTTCCAATTGCAGAAGAAGCTCTTCTACCCCCTTTTCAAAGGTAACCTCCTTGAGAATATAACCTCCCTCATCAAAGAGCACAAAGGCAATGGGCTTGCGGGCCGGGTTAGGGATTTCCACGAATTCTTGGGCCCGCGCTACCCACACCCGAGCTGTATCCGCCGTGCCATCTCGATAATATACGGCTATTTTGATAGGCATTTGAAAAAGCCCTATGCTGCTATCCTGAATCTGTTCAATGAAAATCTGTGTATAGGCTTTGCCTGCCCGCTCTATACTCTGGTAGCGTATGCGATAGTGCGGCTCACCGCCCCGATAGAGCCATTGCCGAAAGAACCATTCTGGACTAAGGCCAGCTGCATCCTGAAAGGCTTGATACAAGTCATTTGTCTCCACTAGGCCGTAGGGATGCTGACGCAGGTAGTGAGTAATGACTTTCCTGAAGACGGCTTCGCCAAAAACATAGCGCATCATGTCCAGTACTGCGGCGGCCTTTTGGTAGATGCGGGCATAGCCGGCATTAGGATGGACGATAGGCAAAGTATCTTTCCGGCCTGCGGCCAAAGCCATGTTATGCTCCGTACGACGCCCCCAGGCATAGACTTCTGGGCCAAAAAGCTGCCCCATAAGCCAGCGGGCATAATAGGTGGCAAAACCCTCCTGAAGCCACATATGTGCAGCTGACCGCGCCGTTACATAGTCGCCAAACCACTGATGACTCAGCTCATGCGCATTTACCTCCACATAGCTGCGATCCAAGTAGGCCCGCTCATCCACATGGAAGAAATCGCCGAAAATGGTCGCGGTGGTATTTTCCATAGCCCCGTAGATATAGTCGGCTACGGGGACCTGCGCATATTTCTCCCAAGGAAAAGGTACGTCCAGCTCAGCCTCTAATTTTTCCACCATCTCTACGCTGTAGCGGTAGGTAGGCTCAAGGCAACACTCTTTGCGGTCGGGATAGTAGTAGAGCCAGAGCGGCAGGCCTCGTCGGGTAGTCCGACGCTCAATACCATACTCCCCTACAGCTATCATGAGCAGGTACAGGCTATGGGGTTTCTGCATGCGATAGTGCCAAGTGAGGCTACCGTCGGGATTACGCAGGGTGTCTAATAAGGTACCATTGGAAAGGACCTGATACCGGCTGTCAAAAGTGATAAGCGTCTCGGTGATAAGCTTATCATTTGGGTCGTCGTAACAGGGGATCCAGTAGCGGTGGTCGTAGGCTTGGCCTTGCGTCCAGATTTGCCGGCGCGCCCGGCCAGTAGGGTCATTCCACCCGACAAAGTAAAGCCCCTTGCGCGGCTTAGCCATGTACCGAATAGTAACCGAGTCTAGCTTGGTCTCCTCCAGCGGCCGGGGGAACTTCAGTATTAGTTTCTCCCCAGTATAATCAAAGGGTACAGGCTGGTCATGGGAGCGTACCTCCTCTATTTGCAGCTTGACGGCATCCAGAGCTAGCGTCTCAAGATTAGGGCGTAGGGGTTGAAATACGAAGGTAGCCAAGCCATATACTACCCCGCGCTCGGGCGCAAAACGCACGACAAGACGCAAATGCTGCATATCTACCTGCCGCTCACGCGGGATAAAGCTCTGAGCACTTAGAAAAAGGCTTCCGAGCCAGCCGAGAGTAGCCCGCATAGGGCAAAAGTATTGCGCAACTGTTGCCTGGTTTGAGTTTTGGGCTGTGGGGGTTTTCCTTACCTTTGTGGCCGTATGCGCCTAATCGGGCTATTCCTACTGGGGCTTGTGGGTATACCCTCGCTCTATGGAAGCGCTACAACCCCTTGTCCCACCCCTCTTAATTCACCTTCTGTAGTAGTTAGTAAGCCACAAGGGGAGCGGTCTCTCTGGCGAACCCTCCAGACCAAAGCCACCCGCTTCTGGCAAGCTATCAAGCGCCTTTTCCAGTCCGACCAAGAGCTAATTCGCCTTCTCATAATTGTGGCCATTGTAGCTATAGCCATCAGCATAGTAGTCTGGCTGACCCCTTGGCCTGTAAATGTGATTGTATCCCTTATAGGCCTAATTATTCTCCTGATCCTCCTCCTGCGCTACCTGAAAACCTAGCGCTCCTAGCCTAAGCCCAACGCATTATCCTTTTGCTGAAGAGGGCGTAGGTTTAGTTTAGGCCCTCAATAAGGCAAAGGATAGTTAGAGGCGCTAAGCTGTACCGCATGACTCAAGGGTTGTTAGGTGGTATTGTCCTTATCTTTGTTTCGCCTTTGAGGGGCTTCTTATGCACCCGTAGCTCAATTGGATAGAGCACCAGACTTCGGATCTGGCGGTTGGGGGTTCGAGTCCTCCCGGGTGCGCTATGCAGCGGTATGTTTTAGAAGGGGTATTACGGGCGAAAGTAGGCACGGCTGAGGCACGCCGCTACCGCCGCCAGCACCAAGTACCCTGCAGCCTCTACGGAAAAGGCCTAAACATCCCCTTTCTCCTCCCTGAAAATGAAGCGCGCAAAGTGGTATTCACCCCCAATGTCTATCTCTTCGAGCTGCGTTTAGAGGGGAAAAGTTACACGGCCATCTTACGCGAATACCAGCTCCATCCTGTCCATGATTATGTACTGCATTTGGATTTTATGGCGTGCGATTTGGAGGATGTAGTAACTCTTCCTCTACCCGTTAAGCTGGTAGGTCTGGCGGAAGGAGTTCAGATGGGAGGCAAGCTTGTGCCCTTAGTGCGGCGGCTGCGCGTACGCGGCAAAGTCAAAGACCTCCCACCTGCGCTGGAGATAGACATTTCAAGTCTCAAGCTGGGCAAAACTCTCACCGTAGCTAAAGTGAATATACCGGGGCTAGAGATTGTGGCTTCGCCAGATACAGGAATTGCACGGGTAGAGGTGCCGCGCGCGCTGCGCACTCAGAGCTAGGGCTTTGCGCTTGCTGCTTCGCTATACGCTCTTTCTGGGCTTAGGCCTTGTAGGGGGCTTAGGACTGGCCTACTGGCAGCAAAGCTCAGCTGAGGCGAAAAAAGCTAAAGAGGAACAAACCCTCTTAGTGGAGCGTCTTACAGCCTTAGGCCAACTAGAACTCCTGGCCTATCAATTGCGCGACGTAGTGCGACGAGAATGGAGCTATAATTTGCCGCTAGCCCGCTCACGCCTTCTTATCATCCTCACGGGAGAAGCCCGTATTTGTATGGATTTTGCCCAGATTCGGATTCAGGAGGCCGACTGGCGTCAGCGCACGCTGAAATTAGCCCTGCCCCCGCCCTATGTATGTCAAGTACGAATTGACCCCCAAAGCATTCAGGTATATGAAGCCGACTTTTCTTTTTTAGAGTGGTGGCGTAGCGGCGAAGCTGAGCGACTGCGCGAGGTACTTACGGCGGCTCAGGAAACGCTAAAAGTGCGTATTAGCCAGCATTTTCCGCAGGCGGCCGCCCAAGCCCAGGCCGAACGCCTCCTGAGCCGACTATGCCACGAAATGGGCTGGGAAAAGATAACTTTCCAGCCCCTTACCCCTCCTTGATCTTCACCTTCTGCTACTTGGGGCGGCCATTCTGCTAATCCTATTCTTCTGCAGGCAGCCGCTATAGGTTTCAAAACCCGCTCCCCACTCCACCTAACAGGGCCTATTAGGCAGCCCTATACAGGCAAAGCAAATTCTAGCTGATTATGCCGGAAGATTTCTTTGCGTAAGAGCTTAGGATAGGTGGCGCTTTCTAAGAAAGAAAGGCTGGCTTTGAGCTTTTCCCACAAGGGCTTGTGTTCTTGAGGCAAGCGGAGGCTTTCTTTTGCGGCTTCGGCGATACGCAGGAGAAGCTGATAGCTAGGCAGACAATCAGGAATATGCTGGGGATGGCGCCAGCGGTCTACAGCTTGACCAGCCGCATCTAAACGGCTTTTAGGTAAGTAAAACCAGTCCGTAGGAGTCATTTGCAGCCACTGGCGGGCTGGCGCCACCGTTTGAGCTTGGCCAGCGAAGTTAACATAGGTGCCAAAGCTCTCTAAATGCGTGGCCGCAGGCAGGACCCACGTAAGCCGCTCAAAGCCTGGAATAAGCTGGTAAAGGTGGGCCACCACGGGAAGGTCAGGCGGCAGGTGCGGCAGAAGCTCTTTGAGAGCCCTGTCATCCTCCACCCAATAGAGCAAGGTATATTGGCCCGTATGAAGGCGAGCCTGCAGGTCTTCAAGCGAAATAGGCTGGAAGCCTAATGCCTCAGCACCCGTAGCATTCGGGGTACGATCGTCGCGCCGCAGCAAGTTATCACCCCAACCCAGCTGGATATAAGGCACATAAAGGAGCGGACTTTGGGGCGCAAAGCGCCGGACAAACTCACGCAAAACATACAGCGTCTCTATGCTTGCATATGCCGAACCCACGAAAAGGATGCGTCCCGTATGCTGAAGAAGGAGTTGAGCTATCTCCTGGATACCTTCCTCCCACCCCACAGGCACACCGCCTCGGCGTCTGAGCCCAGAGGCCCGTGCCTCGTTGTACTTCTCGTAATCCAGTCGGCCCTCGTCGCAGAGCCAGTATTGATTGATGGCCAGATTTTTACGGGGAGTAAGGCGCATGACGAGGTTGTCCCGCACCCATACGTAGGCGTTGCAGCCACGTGCACAGCCAGTACAGATAGTGGGGCTGTAATTCATCTCCCAGGGACGAGCCTTGAACCGATGGGCCGCACTGGTAAGGGCGCCTACGGGGCAGATATCTACGGTATTGAGCGAGTAGGGGTCATCAAAAGGCTGCCCATCAGCCGTAGCAGGATAATTTTGATTGCCGCGCTGGACAATCGTAAGCTGACGCGTGCCAGAGATTTCTTCCGTGAAACGCACGCAGCGCGTGCAATTGATACAGCGCTCAGCATCTAAAATCACGCGCGGCCCTAAGCGAATCCGCTTGGGCTTATGCACCTTTTGCTCCTCAAAGCGGGAGCCTTCGGGGCCATACTTATAGGTCCAGATTTGGAGGGGACATTCCCCAGCCTGGTCGCAGATAGGGCAGTCCAGCGGATGATTGATAAGGAGGAATTCCAAAACGGCCTGCTGGGTTTGGCGCACTACTTCCGAGGTACGATGCGTGCGTACGTGCAGATCGGGCACAAGGTCCGTAGTGCAGGAAGGCGTAGGCTTAGGCCCCCAAGCTATTCGGAGTGAGCCATCGGCCTCCCGCACATATTCGCCTGTCTGCCTGTCCTTCACTGGAAGGCCCGTCTCTACGAGGCACATGCGGCAATTGGCCGGTATGCTCAGCGCAGGATGATAGCAGAAAAAAGGTATCTCTATGCCATGCTCCAGACAGAATTGGAGGAGCTTGGCCGGCTTTTCGTACGTAAAGGGCTTGCCGTCTATGTAAATAGTTGGCATGGCTACAAACATAACGCTTTTAGGCCGCCATGTGGTTGGCTTGCGCCAGAAGGCGGGAGCGATACAGGCTGTAATTCACCTCAAAGCCCACCAGCAGCACGATGGAAAGCCAATAAAACCACACCATCAGCGCAATTACCGCCGCAATACTGCCGTAGAATCGGCTAAAGTTGGCCACAGCTAAGAAATACCACGAGAGGAGCTTCATAGCTGCGCCTAGCAGAAAGGTGGCCAGCAGCGCCCCCGGGGAGATCCAATAAGGCAGACTGCGGTGCGGTAAAGCAGCCCGATACATGATTTCTATGGCCAAAGCCACAAGAAGGAAAAGCAGAAGGAATTCCGCTACCCCCAAGAGTATAGCGATAGCTGGTCCTATGGGCGAGTGCAGCAGCCTCGCCCATAGCCAGGCTAGGTGATGATGATACACGAAGGTGAATAGAAGGTTGGCTATTACGAGGAGCAGAAGCAGGAAGACTAAGCCCAGGGCCCGCAGCCAGAGCTGCCAGAAAGGCGGCTGAGGGAGGTCCTCATGAAAGAAAGCCCGCAGCATGGCTAGCATACCCTGCCAGAGCGAGTAAAACGCCAGCAAGAAGGAGGTAGAAAGCAGGGTGAAGTTACGGCGGCTATATACCTCTTCAAATACCACATCATGTACAAGCTGATAGACAGGCGGCGGAAGCACAGCGCCCAGTTGGCTCTGGAAGAGGGCCTCAAACCGCTCAAAAGGCAGGTAGCTAATGAGTGCCATGGCAAAGAGAAGGCCCGGAAAAAGCGCAAAAAAGAAACTAAAGGCCATGGCACTCCCCCGTAGGGTGAAGGTAGGATGAGTAATATTCCGCCAAAAAAGGTAGGCTACACTCCCCAAACGCACCCCCGAAAAGCCGGGCAATTCTAAGTGTCCTAATACCCTAAGAATTAGCCAGAGCCAGCGCTTCATAGAAGGCTTGGGGAGGTCGGCAGGGCCGCCAGGTATGCCGGTCAATGAATACCAGAACCACCTCAGCTTCGGCCAGTAGTTCTGCCTCACGATAGATGAAGTGGTGGAAGTGGAGGCGGGTCTGCGGTGGGGCCAGTAGGCGCGTTTCTAACCGCAGCTCATCATCATAGCGCGCTGGTCGGTGGTAAGTAATCCGAAAGTGGCGAACCGGCAGGAGAATACCCATCGTGCGTTCCATTTCCGCATAGGTAAGCCCAAAGCGGCGCAGCCATTCGGTACGAGCTACTTCACAATAGACGGCATAATGGGCGTAATACACTACCCCCATCTGGTCGGTTTCGGCATAACGCACGCGCAGGCGCACCTCATGGGGCTGCGACCAAAAAGGCCTTTCTACTTCTTCTGAGCTAGCCATCGGTTAAGCGAACGCTGATAGGCGCGCGCCTTTACTAAGTGTTCGGGATAGGTCGTCGAAAAGTCATGGTAGCCTGAGCCGTCTGGACGCGCACAAAAGTAAAGATAGCGGCTGGGCTTATAGTGTAGCACCGCCTCTATACTCTCTAAAGACGGCGTGCCAATAGGGCCAGGGGGCAAACCACGACGGCGGTAAGTATTGTAAGGGGATTCCACCTCCAACATACGCTTCGTAACGCGCGTGATATTGAAGTTGCCTAAAGCATAAATCACCGTAGGATCAGCTTGGAGAGGCATCCCCAGCCGCAGGCGGTTTAGGTAGACCCCTGCGATAAGGGGCTTCTCGTCGTGTCGGCAGGTTTCGTATTCTAAGATGGAGGCCAGGGTAATTACTTCAATGGGCGTAAAGCCCAAGGCAGCGGCGGCTTGCCGGCGGGCTGAATTCCAAAAGCGATCATAGTTTTCTTTCATGCGCTCAATAAAGCGTGCAGGCGCGATGGTCCAATACACCTCATACACATCAGGCAAGAAGATAGCCAGCCAAGTGTGGGTATTTAGGCCTAGCTTTTCCCAAGGGTAAGAGGCGAAGATAAGGGCCCACTGAGCCGAGTCATGGGCTAGGTGCGTGCCTAGAAAACGGGCTAAATGCCCCGGACTGCGCTGAGGGGGTAGATAGAAGCGCAGGGGCGTCTGACGGCCCTGACGCAGGCGCAGCCAGGCCTCCAGCGCCGACATCTGAGGGGTAAGTTCGTAGTAACCTGGGGCTAAATTCTGATATCGTACCAGCCAGTGCCAGATGGTATAAAAGGGGAAAAAGGTCGCCACCTTGACCTGGGTATCGCACCGTGCGGCGGTCGCTAAGGGCAGCCAAACCTTCTCTAGCCTGCTGATAGAGAGCTTAGCCGTAAGCTGCAGGAGGGCTAAGCTTCCTAGTCCAGCTAAGCCGAAGAGAGAAGCCGCGATCCACCTAGCCTTCTTCCGGTTCAGCCTAGGGCGTAATTTTCTACGAGTCATAGCCAGCAACCCGCTGTTGGAGCCGTTTCTGTGCTAGGTAGAGGGGTATGGGCAGCGGCGAATCCCAATACCCACTCCGCTGCCGTACCACCAACTCCGAAAGCTCCTCAGAATTTAGGGCGCGCAGGGGCTTCTCAAAGAACCGTTCGGCCGCAGCCTCTATGCCATACACCCCTTTTGAAAAGGTAAGCGAATTGAGGTAGACTATCCACAGTCGCTCCGTTCCCCATACGTACGCAATCAGCGCGCCTAGTAGGTGGCTACCAGACTTATTTTGAAGGGTAGGTGGATAGAAGTAAGCTTCGGCGGCCTGCTGGCCTAAAGAAACTGTCCCATTTGCGGGCGTAGCTTCTATCTCTTCCCATGCTTCCCAAAATCGCTGAAATCGCTGCAGGGCCGCTTTATCGCCTACCCAGCCCCATTGCGGCGCGCGACCGCCCAGTAAGTCTAACACATACCCTACGGGCGGCAAAGGCACCCAACGCAGGAGCACTATCCATAGACCTATCCAGATTACCACCCCTCCCAATAGCTCAGCCGCACGTCGGAGTACCCAGCCGATCACTTAGCCTAAAAGAAACTGCTCTAAGCGCTGGCGATAGAAGGTATTGATTGTTTCTACGACCTCCTGGGGGGTATCAACGACTGCAAAAAGAAACATGTCTTGAGGGGAGATGTAGTTCCACTCTTCCATAACCGTCTGGCGCATCCATTCAACAAGCCCTCGCCAGTAGGTGCTGCCTACCATCACAACAGGAAACCGCTCTATCTTCCGCGTCTGAATAAGCGTTAGGGCCTCAAAAAGCTCGTCCATCGTTCCAAACCCTCCCGGTAATACCACGAAGGCCTGAGCATATTTTACAAACATCACTTTGCGCACGAAAAAGTAGTCAAAGTTTATGAGGAGATTTTCATCCACATACGGGTTGGGATGCTGCTCGTAGGGCAGGATGATATTGAGGCCTACGGAATGGCCACCTAGGAGTTTAGCGCCCTTGTTGGCGGCTTCCATAATCCCTGGACCGCCCCCTGTTATGATGCCGTAGCCATTTTCCACTAAGGCTTTGGCTACCTCCACACCTAATTCGTAGTGCAGCGAGCCAGGCTTACTGCGAGCTGAGCCAAAAATAGAAACGCAGGGTCCTATACGAGAAAGTGTCTCAAACCCCTCTACGAATTCAGCCATAATTCGAAATATCTGCCAAGTATCCGTAGCTCTTTTTTCACGCAGATCACGGGTTTTATTCAGGATGTTCTTAGGCAGCCTATTAGTTGGCGGTATCATGCCTAAGCAAAGATAAGCGATTTAGGCGGCGGTACAACGCCAGGCCAAGGCCTCTGCCCAAAATGTTTGTAAAATTTCGGCTAGGGTGGCCTGATGCTGCTTCAGTTCGGTGCGCACCCGCTCGGCCGAGAGCGGGAGGTGATGACGCCTAATAAAATGCTCTATGTGCTCCAGCATGCTCTCATACCGGGCAAACTGACGCAGAAGGTGCTGCTCTACTAGATTCTGAAGGAAGCCTTGCCAGCTGGGAGGCGCCCATAACCGATGGGGCAAAAGGACTTTCTGAATAAAGTGCTGCTCAAACGCTTCAAAAGGCTCATTAGGTGAGAAGCGCGCCCAGTTTTCGCCTAAAACCGCATCCAGCCAGAAATCCACTAAAAGGCCGGCATACCGACCAGCCACAGGGCGTAAAAGGCGGCGCGCTGCCTGAAAGGCCGGGTGCCGATCGGTCTGCCAATCTATCCACCGATGAAAACGCACCCCTTCTTTCACCAAAGCAGGCAAACTATCTAAAAAGCTTCCGCGCACCCCATCGGCTATAAAGGCCCCAAACTGGAAGGCCGGCGGCCCCTCTGCCAAAAATAAATGCCCTAAATGGTGCATGCCCTCAAAATACGCTAAAACCTTAGCGCCATACCTAAGGGAACTTTAGACCCAAATTTATTATTTTGCAAGGCCACAATGGAGGGGCGCGCGCTGCTTTCCCTTCTGAGCCGCATTGCAGAAGGGGAAGGGTTGCACCTAGATTTCAAGCAGCGTATAGAAAGTGCCCGCAAGATTGCCCGAACCCTCTCGGCTTTCGCTAATACAGCAGGCGGAAGCCTCCTCATTGGTGTGAAAGACAATGGACGCATCGCTGGTATAGACCCCGAACAGGAGTTTTACATGGTAGAATTAGCGGCCCACCGCTACCTCTCCCCGCCTATTCCCTTTGAAAGCTTAGTGTATAACTGCGAGGAGAAATACGTGTTGGAAATTCAAGTGGCGGCGCACCCTGACAAGCGGCCTGTATATGTGCTGGAGGAAGGGGGAATTCGGCGGGCGTATGTGCGTGCAGGGGACAAAACGCGTCTGGCTGGCCGGCTCTTAGAGCGGCTCTGGCTAGCAGCCCGCCAGCCCCAGCATATATTTTTTCGCCAGGCCGAAGCCCAGCTCTTTAGGTACCTCCAGACGCATCCGTTTATTGAGGCCACTACCTTCCGCCAGCTCCTAGGCCCTAAAGAAGGCTGGAAGGCTGAACGCATCCTTATCAAATACACCCTTATTGGTGTCCTGCGGCTGGAGATTCTCCCTGAGACAGAGCGATTTTATTTAGCCGACCCTGCCCACCTTCCTCCACAAGCCCTGCGTCAACCCCCCAGATAAACTATTTTTGCTTCATGCAGGAAGCCTACTTAGTAGCCGGTTACCGCACCGCTGTGGGAAAGGCGCCGCGCGGTAGGTTACGAACCGTACGACCCGACGATATGGCCGTAGCGGTGATTGAGAAGCTGCGCGCCGACTTCCCCCAAATAAACTTCACCCAAGAGATAGATGACCTCATCTGCGGCAATGCTATTCCCGAAGCCGAGCAAGGGCTCAATATGGGCCGCTACATCGCCCTGAAGGCCTTAGGTAAAGAGGTGCCCGCTGTTACTATCAATCGCTACTGCGCTTCAGGTCTGGAAGCCATAGCCATGGCTGTTTCTAAAATCCGCACGGGTGATGCCGAGGCGATTATAGCAGGAGGTACTGAGACGATGTCCCTAGTGCCTATGGGAGGCTTTAAGATCGCACCCAACTACAACTATGCCCTGCATGCGCCCGACTGGTACTACAATATGGGCATGACTGCTGAGGAAGTAGCCCGTACGTACCAGATTACGCGGGCGGAGGCGGATGCCTTCGCTTTACGCTCTCACCAGAATGCGCTCGCCGCTATAGCCGCTGGCAAGTTTCGGGAGGAGATCGTGCCGCTTGAAGTAGAAGAAGTAATTGTAGAGAATGGCAAAAGGCAGGTGCGCCGCTTTATTCACGATACGGATGAAGGGCCGCGCGCAGATACCAGCTTGGAAGCCTTAGCGAAGCTCAAGCCAGTTTTTGCCGCTAATGGTCAGGTAACGGCTGGCAATGCTTCTCAAACTTCGGATGGCGCAGCGTTTGTTTTAGTTGTGAGTGAGGCTTTCCTTAAACGGCATAACCTCAAGCCCTTAGCTGTATTGCGCGGCTATGCCGTGGCTGGCGTAGAGCCGCGCCTTATGGGGATAGGTCCTGTAGAGGCCATACCAAAGGCCCTACGGCGCGCCGGACTCTCCTTAGCCGATATAGACCTTATCGAGCTAAATGAAGCCTTCGCCGCCCAATCCTTAGCCGTAATCAAGCTAGCCGAGCTGCCACTGGATAAGGTAAATGTCAATGGGGGGGCTATTGCGTTAGGCCATCCGCTCGGCTGTACGGGCGCTAAGCTCACCGTACAAATCCTAAATGAACTGCGGCGACGCAATCAGAAATATGGCTTAGTAACGGCTTGCGTGGGAGGTGGCCAAGGCATAGCTGGTATCTTTGAGCGCCTAAACTAAAGGCCCTTTTATGACAAAGGCCCGGTGGCGGGTTCGGGTCTTTGGTAAGGTGCAAGGCGTCTTCTTCCGCAAATATGCCCAAATGACTGCTCAGGCCTTAGGCCTTACAGGGCTAGTGCGAAATGAGTTAGATGGCTCCGTTACAGCTGAGGTGCAAGGCCCCGTGGAGGATCTGGAACGCTTTGTCCAGTGGGCCCATCGCGGCTCCCCCGCGGCCCGCGTAGAAAGGGTAGAAGTTCAGCGCGACCTCCCTTTGCGCGCCGAGGAAGGTTTTAGGATTGAATAGCGTCCCCTCCCAGCCAGAGGGCTATCTAACCTCACCGCCCCTCCGCTTTGTACTTAGAAGGACACTTCATAAGAATCTTTTCGGCTAAGAATACGCTATCCGCATAACGCCCAATAAGTACGACTTTTTGGGCGGCTTCAAAATTGACCGGCTTCGGATCGGGATAGCGTACGCGCACGATTGTACCTAAGCTGTCCTGGGCCCAAAACCAGAAAGCATCCTCCTGCGGGTCATACCTGCTGGCCTCCCGTTGTACCCACTGGGCTATGACGTGATAAGTGCGATGCGGGTTAGTTTGAGCCGTGCGAAAGTCTGTATAAATCGTTACTTCCTCCCCTAGCCGTAACACAAGGAAGGCTAGCAGTAAGCCCACCGCTACTGCCCCTACCAAAAGCCGCATACCAATTTGCAAACATAATTTCTACCTTTGTAGGAAGCCCAGATGGCGGAACAGGTAGACGCGCCAGTCTCAAAAACTGGTGGAGGTAACTCCGTGCCGGTTCGAGTCCGGCTCTGGGCACGAGCTAAACGCACAAGCCGCTGGTTCGGTTATCTTTTTCTTACCCTATTAGTTCTCGGGGGAATAGGGGTGATTGGGCTTCAGCTTATTTTGGCTACTCCTTCCGGCCAAGCGACCCTGCGTAGGCTTCTTGTTACGGTGCTTAGTAATGCCCTCCAAACTGAGGTAGAGCTGGGGGCTTTACGCCTGCGCGGCCTAGCCGAGGTAGAAGCAGAGCATTTTATTCTTTATGATCGGGCTTGCCAGCCCTTTATTCGGGCCCGCTCCTTGCGGCTGCAGTGGGTTCCTTATGCCTTTTGGGAGGGCTTCTGGAATGGGCGCCAGTACTTTCCCGTATCCTACGTGGATCTGGAAGCCCCCAGCGTATTCATCTACAAGGAGCGCCACAGTGGCCTCACAAATGTAGACCGACTTTTTCCTAAGGATACCTCCGCTTCCACCGAAGGGCCAAAGCGCTGGTGGCTCAGCTTACGACGCCTCTCCCTAAAAAATGGCACCTTCCGTTGGGTGGATTCCACGGCCTATCCCTTCACCCATGAGGTTGGCTACCTCAATTACGCGGACCTATGGCTGGACAGCCTTTTTTTAGAGAGCAGCCTTGAGCTAAGCACTGGAGGGAAGGTATGGGCTGCCATTCACAAACTCACTGGCAAGGAGGCCTACGCAAGCCTACCCATCCACCACATTAGTCTAGTACTGAAGGCCTTCCCAAATAAGACTCTCATCCCCTACTTGCATGTTCGCCTACCGCACAGCGAACTTCACGGTAGAGGCACTTTTACCCATGAAGGCCTAGACAAGCTTTTTCGGAATACTGAAACTAAATTCTTTCAAGCCCATTTGTGGGGTACCTTGGGCTGGGCTGATGTGGCCGCTTTCGCTGGGACGGCCCTTCCCCTTCAGAGTCAATGGACCATAGACCTGCAGGCTACTGGCGACCTTTACCGTATAAAGGCTACACGGCTCCGCATTGAATTAGATGCGTGCGAATACCTAGTGGCTGAAGGAGAGATTATCCATTACGCTCGCCCGGAAAAGATGCGCTGGCAGGTGCGGCTGCACGATGCCTTCGTGTCCTGGGAAGGTATTTACCGCACTTTGCCCCTGATCGGCTTACCTAAAGGCATACATACTCACCTGCCCCTTAGGCTTCAAGCTGAACATGCAGGGTGGCTACACCAGCAGCAATATACCTTTACCGCATACGCCCCAGAGCTTCAGGCTACGGGCAAGCTTCAGAAAACCGATGATTGGTCCTACCTACTGAAGGTAAGCTTTAGGAATTGGGAAGCCCAGCGATGGGGACTCACCTTACCCCTGAGTGAGCTGTGGGGGGAAGCGCATTTAGAAGCTAAAGGCTTTGACCTAGCCCAGCTTAGGGGCCTTCTGCAAGCTGAGCTACACGGCCGCTTACCCCAAGGTGGCCGAGTCCAAATAGCCGGCCACCTTAATCTTGAAGCTGGCAACGCTCAGGGCACTTGGCAAGCCGAAACGCCCTATGGTACGTTTTTCTACAGCGGGCGACTACCCCTTCACGAGGGTAGCTTTTATCAGGGTAGTGGATGGTTTGACGGGCTGAGTGCCGAACTGTGGGGTGCGTCAGGTACCTGCACGGGCACTTTTATTGTGAGCGGCGCTGGCCTCCCCTGGACCAAAGGCTGGGCCAACCTCATTCTTCCCAACCTCTCTTGGCTTAGAGAGAACCACACCTACTTTCTGAACCAGGTGGAGGTCTACCTTCAGAATGGCTGCTACTACCGCCTGCGGGGACCGGGGCTCAGCTTAGCTATGCAGAGCGAAGGCGATTGGCTGGAAGGCCTCCAAAACTGGGGACGGCGCTGGGAAATCTGGCAAGCCGAAGGCCTTTTTCCCCTTGCCTTAGGGTCACCCACCTGGCGCCTTTCGGGTGAACTCGTGCTGGATAATCCCGTTTGGCTTTGGCTACTAGGCCTGCCCGCCCAAGTAGAATTGAGAGGCGCCTTGGGTTGCCTAGAGATAGATGAGGCGCATGCGGAGTGCGCCATAAGCTGGGATACCTTGAAGTGGCAGGATCTTTACCTAGCCCACGGCAGGCTAACCCTACGAAAGTACGCAGACTCCCTCTACATTCATGCTGAGGCCCAAGAGGGTTCCACTTACCTAAAATGGCACTCGCTTGTGCTTCAAAGCCAATCCACATCTCAGTCAGGTCTTTTGAATCTCTACAGCATTGTAGGGGCGATGCAGGATACCTTTTTCTTAGCCCTAAGTTGGCAGCGTGCCGGCGCAAGCCCCCTAGTGCAGATTCAGTTAGACACTCTGCGTTCGCATTTCTACCTAGGGCATCAGCTATGGACCTTTCGCCAAGGCAGCATGATAGAATTTGATATTAGTCAAGGCTTACCTATAGCGTCTCTCTTGGAGGCTCAGAGCCGCGAAAGTAGCCTAGGATTTAGGCAGGGGCCAGAAGGGCTCACTCTAAAAGTTCATCAGCTACCTATCAGCCCCGTCTTAACCAGCCTAGGTAAGGAGGTGCCTTTAGAAGGCCGCCTCTCTTTAGGCTGGGAAGGCCAAGAGGAAGCCAGCTTTTGGGTAGATATGGAGGCGCTGCACTACGCCGGCTTTGCTTACCCGCCTATCCGCCTTACAGGAAAGCTTGCCGAAAAGGCGCTGCAATTTCAAGGAGTCGTCCAAGAGCTCAACAACACTTACCTTCAATTTCGCGGGCGGTACAACTGGCAGGATACCGCTGCACCTATGTATGTAGAGCTGCGCAAGTTTTACCTACCAGCACGCTGGCTTAGCCCTTTTCTAAGGGAACATATCCTCAATTTACGTGGCAGTTTTCAATCACGCTATTTGGCCATATCGGGAAAGCCAACAAAGCCTCATGTCCGGGGTGAAATCCTTTGCGATAATCTTAGCTTTTACCTGCCCTTCACTCGCATGGTGTATGCAGTGGAAGGCTTTCTCCTTTTACGCAATGATAGCATAATATTCCGAAGTTTGGAACTGCGAGAGAGTCAATTTCACCGGGCTCATGTGGATGGTAGCATTATTTTACAAGAGGGCTTTGAGCCTCACCTAAATTTAGAAATAAAGATCACTGATCCCCGTTTTCTTTTAGCGGTTATTTCACCTTCTTCGGACGCCTATTTGTACGGCCGTGCTGAATTAGAAGAGGGCTCTCTCAGGATCAAGGGCCTCTGGCACACCCCGCAACTGGAAGGATATGTGCGATTTGGCGAAGGCACCGAACTGCATATGCCCCTACACACCTACCAGCGCAGCAGTAGTGCGCATCATGTGCGATTCGTCGGGCCTACCCAGCCCGAGAGTCTCCGGCAGGTTATTGCCCCTACTGGTCTGGACCTTCATCTTCATATCACCTCAGTGCCACGCACACAGTTTAGGATCATTTTTGATGAGCGTACAGGCGATGAGATAGCTGCGCAAGGTTCAGCCGACCTCTTCTTGCGCATAGATAGGGAAGGTAAAATCAATCTAGCGGGCTCCTATGAAATCCAGCGCGGCGAATACCGCATTAATCTCCAAGGCGTAGCTTCCAAGCGATTGGTATTAGAGCCTGGGGGCACCATCAGCTGGGATGGGGACCTCTATAGCGGTCGGCTTCACCTCACCGCCCTTTATCGCGCCTCCACAAACCTTCAACAGATTGACACCGCTTTTTTCCAAACTGTCCCTGTAGAACTGCGCGTCTTGGTGCGGGGCACTCTATTAGCACCTCTCATGAACTTTACCATTGATATTCCCTCGCTGGGCGGCAGCGCGACACCCCTAGTCAATCTATTTTTACAGCGGCTTAGGAATGACGAGCAGGAGCGTAATAGGCAGGTATTTGCCCTTCTCATGCTGGGCACTTTTGTACCCATGGAGCAAGGATTTGGCTCACGGCAGGTACGCTCAGGTGTAAGTTCTACACTGGCAGAGTTTCTCTCCGCTCAGTTAGCTGGCTGGGTAGGGCAGACGCTGGGCAATGAAGTAGGGGTATCGTTTAGTGTAGGTCAGCGGAATGAACTGCTAGCCCAACTGCGTCTCAACTTGGGCCAGCGGCTTACTATAGAGCGTGATGGGATACTGGTAGGGCCTGGCAGCAATAATCCTACCTTAGGTAACCTCTCGGCGCGCTACCGCCTTTTACCGCGCCGTTTTAGCGAGCCCACAGACTGGCAATTGGAGGTGGAGGGGTTTAGCCGGCAGACTTTCCTATGGGGGGCGGTCGGAGCCACCAGCCAAGGCGCTGGCATCCGCCTACGAAAAGGGTTCTTTTTACCAGAGCGGCGTCGCCGACGCTCTTTAGTCAGCGCGGGCGAGTAATTCCCACGGTAACTACCCACACCTGCACCGAAGCGGGAAGGGCCGCAATCGCCGCAGCTAAAGTCGCCCCCGTGGTAAGCACATCATCTACTACCACTACTGGGGAGGGGATTGGCCGCCGACATACAAATTCTCCTTGAAGGGTGGTCCAGCGTTGGGTACGGACCTTATACAGCTGGGATACTCCTCCAGCGCGCCGCTGCCAGTAGCCGCTAAGAATAGGTAGCCTCCATACGTCATGAAGGCCGCGCGCCACCCATTCGGCCTGATTATAGCCTCTTTGACGCAAACGCTGAGGGGATATAGGGATAGGCAAAAGACCCTTCAATTCGCTGAGCGGCAGGGCTTGCTGAGCCAAATAAGCCAGGAAATGGGCGGCTTCATACAAAAGGTAGGGGCGGCCTTGGTATTTAGCCATATGTACCCACTCCCGCAAGGGACTGCCGGGGGCATACCAAAAGCCGCTGAAGGCCCCTACCAGTTGCGGCACATGAGGGGCTAAGCGATAGTAGGCCGCATTTTTATGCGGGTGGCTCCAAAAGTACGTTTGGGGCAGAGCTAGCAGGCAAGATAGGCAAGCCCCGTGCTCACCCTTTAAGAGAGGCCGCCCGCAAGCGCCGCACAAACGGGGAAAAAGCCAGTCCCACATGGGACTTCCTCAGGGTGGCGGCTCACCCGCCCGGATGCGCGCAATTTGCGCCTGGTAGAAATCCGCCTTTTCGGGATGACGCTCCATAAGGCGTTCATATACCTGGATGGCGCGTGCCGTATCGCCTTGCCGCCAATAAAGCCGCGCCATAGTCTCAGTATAGGCTTTAGGTTCAGCGGCTGGCGCTTCCCACACCGGCACCGTAAGCTCGCCCAACTCGCGCTCCACCGGCGGGGATTTAGGAAACGATTGAAGCCGCTCAATGAGCTGATCTATAAGGTTCGAACGGCTCTCCTTTTCCGAAAATACCGGCTGAATGATGCGCTGGGCTAAAAGCTTACGGATAAACTCCCGCCGAAGATTCTCCAGCTCTTTAGAGACGGGGCTGGGACCTACCTCCGAGAGGAAAGACTGCTCCTGGAACTCTTGGAGAAAGGATTGCCACTTTTTGGGAATTGAGACGGAAGGAGCGGATGGGGGCGCTTCTGGAGAAGATAAAGTGGTAGAGGCAGGAGGGGGGGAAGGCTCTTCGCTTGGCTCAGGTATAGGCAGATGAATAGAAGCCGAAACATCTATATCGAAGGGTACGGTAAGCGTACGGATAGGCGACTCGCTTACAAACGATATATCCCCCTCATCAGGCTTAGGGGGTTCAGACGCTTCTGGGGGCGTATGAGTAGGTAGGTGGATAGAAGCTTTAGGGTCCTCCAAGGGCTGGTAGGCCCTATGAAAGAAGGAGAGAGACCCTGCTTCCATAGTAGGTGAAGTCAAGGTAGAAGATTCCGTCAGTGGGGCGGAACCCTCCGCCTCGGCCGAAGAAGCAAACGAGGAGGCAGGCAAATCAGGCATAGGGATAGTTTCCAGCGGTTTTTCAGCGGGAGGAGGGGGCACTGGCTCCGCTAAGGGGGCCGTCTCCGTCGCACTAACGACCACAGGGCTATCGGATGAGGTCAATACATCATTTGAGGAGGCCTGAGGGGAGCGCCCTTTGGCTAAAGGCGGTTCAACTTGAAGAAGCCATAGAGCGGGCGAGGGCAAAATCAATTGATGCTGCAATGGGGAAGGATCAACAGCCTTGAGAACAGGTTTGACTACTTCTTCAAACGCTGTAGGGGGCGCTTGAGTGTCTTCGAGATGTTCTTCCAGTTTTGCTTCGCTTGCCTCCTGAGGAGGGCCCAAAGGCAAGGGTTGAACGGCCTCTACCCCCGACGAAAGGGCAGCTTCAGAGGGAAGAAGGGAAGGAGTAGGAAAGGTCAGCTGCTCAAAAAGCCGCGTGGAAAGGTTTTTATAAAGCGTCAGGCGGGCAGCCAGCCGCCCTTGAAGCGGCGGCCAAAAGGCGGGGGAATAGGCCATTGCCCCTTCATTAGGTTCCTCTTGACTGGCAGGGGATTCATCGCTGGGGCTCTTCGTAGAGGTTGAAGGTGTCTCGGCTTCTCGTCCCGTAGGGCCTTGAAGGCGAGGAGGCGGTGCAACTTTAGGTCGGAGCTTCTCTTCTAAGAAAAACGCATAGTGCGGCCGTGAAGGGGCATAGAGAGAGGCTAAAAATCGCAGGGGCTGAGCTTGAGCATCTCCCAGCTTTGTCGCCACCTTAGCCAGCATCATCCGACCCATCGCAAAAAAGGGATACTTGCTTACCGCGCTTTCCACCAGCTCCCGATTAGCCTCCGTCAGCTCTAGCCCCATGCGCATTTGTAGATATAGTTTCGGCCAATTCATAGGCACTACCAAAGCGATAGCGTCTTATTCACTACGTCTTGGGCAATCCTATCACAGAGATCGGCCAGCAGAACCTCCTGAACCTGAGCCAGAGACTGCCCAGCCGGAAAATCCGCAAAATTCATAAAGCTTTGTTCCCACGAAATCTCAGGATACCGTAGGCTAGTGCAGCGCACATGGAGGACAAGGCTCAGGCGATTTTGGGCGGCTTGCTGAGTACCTTGAATAGCAACGGGGGCAAGCTTGAATTCAACGATTCGGCCTTGTAGAACAAGATCGCCCTGCGTGGCTACCAGCACAAGAGGGGACTGCGTAATAAACTTCTGGCGGAGGGCCTCAGCTAAGGTCTGGGTGAGAGTAGGCACTACTAAGGCGGCTTCATTCGTAAGGGGTAGAATGGTGATGGTACGCACATCCGCCGGAAGGGCCCCACTGCGGAAGGAATAGCTACAAGCGCCTAGCAGTAAGGCTAAGCTAGCTGGAGCGTACCGTTTGACGAAGTCCATAACGCTCCATTTTACGATACAGGGTACGCTCGGAAATATCCAGAAGACGGGCGGCTAATTTCCTATTCCCACCGGCGCGCTGGAGAGCTTCTTGAATAAGGCGCTGCTCGTTGTTTTCCAAATTCAAGTCGGAGGGAGGCGAGGCTGGGGCGGGTAGGCGCGGCGTCTCCCCGGCCATGAGGCGCGCCCCTATCTCACGCAGAAGCTGCTGAATCGTAGCCATCCCTTCGCTTAGCTGAATTAGGCGATGCTCCAGATTGGCTAATTGGGCGTAGAGGCCAGAGGAAGTCTCAGAAATTGGCTCAGGCTGGGTAGCCGGCGAAGGCGGCACATAACGCATAGGCAAGCGCGTCTCCCGCGCTGGCAGATGGCGCTCCAGCTGCGCCCGACTAAGTCGCCGGCCCGCTTCTATAACCGTAATCCGCTCCACCAAATGGCGAAGCTCCCGGACATTCCCTGGCCAGTGATACTCATAAAGCAGACGTACCGCATCGGGCTCTAGCTCCACTGGTTCCACCTTATACTGCCGGGCAAACTCCTCGGCAAAAAAGTCAAAAAGCCGCTCTATATCCTGCCCTCGCTCTCGCAAAGGCGGTATGTGCAGCGTAATCGTATTGAGGCGATAGTAAAGGTCCTCCCGAAACTTGCCCTGCTGAATAAGCTGGACAAGATTCCTATTGGTAGCCGCAATAACGCGCACATCCGTTTTCTGAATCTTACTGCTGCCTACACGCAGAAACTCGCCAGTCTCTAAGACGCGCAGAAGGCGGGCTTGTGTGCCTAAAGGCATCTCGCCTATCTCGTCTAAAAAGAGCGACCCGCCATTAGCCACTTCAAAATAACCCTTGCGACTCTCGTAGGCGGAAGTAAAGGCGCCTTTCTCATGGCCAAAGAGCTCCGAATCTATCGTGCCTTCTGGTATAGCGCCGCAGTTTATAGCCAGCAGAGGTTTATCCCGCCGGCGGCTCAGCTGGTGTAAGATGTGCGCAAAAATTTCTTTGCCTGTGCCATTTTCGCCTAAGATGAGGACGGGCACGTCGGTGGGGGCGACCCGCATGGCTATCTCTACGGCCTCCAGTAGGAGGGGATCCTCGCCAATCAGGCGGAATCGGCGCGCTACCTCGCGCGGCGTCTCAGTTACCATTTGCCACATAGCCTATAAGCGTAGCAGGCGTGGCTGAGGTAATATGAACCTGTATTTTAGCGCCTATTTTATACTTCTCCGCAGCGTCCCGCACTACCACTGGATAGCCTGAAAAGGTTCGTCCAGCTAGATCCGCGGGATTTTTACGAGCTGGCCGTTCTAGAAGTACCTCTTGGACAGAGCCTACTTGGGTGCGATGCCGTTTCAAGCTCAGGGTGTGGGCAAGTTGAATTACCTGCTCCAAACGGGCTTTTTTCTCGGCGGGCGGCACATCGTCCTTGTAGCGGCGCGCGGCTAAGGTGCCCGGCCGCTCCGAATACATGAACTGATAGACCGCATCAAACTCCACCGCCTCCATAAGCGCCAAAGTTTCCCTGAACTCGGCTTCGGTCTCCCCGCAAAAGCCCACAATAATGTCCGTAGAAATGACCGCTTTTGGAAGATACCGGCGTATCGCCTCTATACGCTGCAGATACCACTGCACCGTATAGCCTCTATTCATGCGCGCAAGTACCGTATCGCTGCCCGACTGTACGGGCAGGTGAATGTAAGGCGTTAGATTAGGATAGCGGGCAATAGTTTCCAAAACCTCGTCACGCATGTCCTTGGGGTGAGAGGTAGCGAAGCGTACCCATACCTCAGGAACCGCTTCAGCCACGCGCGCCAAAAGCTGCGCAAAATCTACCTCTCCATCGCGGTAAGAATCTACATTCTGGCCAAGTAGCACTATCTCTTTATAGCCTTCTTCGGCTAAGTATTTAGCCTCTTCCACGATAGTAGCCCAGGGACGGCTGCGCTCGCGCCCGCGCGTGAAAGGCACAATGCAAAAAGAACACATATTATTACAGCCACGCATAATGGAAATATAGGCATTCACCTTATAGGGGGAAACGCGCAATGGAGCGATATCAGCGTATGTCTCTTCCCGCGAAAGAAGGACATGAATGGCTTTATGACCGCCTTCCACTTGGCGCAGGAGCTGGGGCAAGTGCCGGTATGAATCCGGCCCGGCCACTAAGTCTACCACAGGCGCTTCGGCCAGGAGCTTCTGGCGTAGGCGCTCAGCCATACACCCTAATACCCCCACTACTAAATGCGGCCGCCGACGTTTGAGCGAGTGGAAGTATTTTAGGCGCTGCCATATTTTCTCTTCGGCGTGCTCACGGATAGCACAGGTATTAAGAAGCACCAGGTCGGCCTCCTCCGGCTGCGAAGTAAAGCCATAGCCTACGCTGTGCAAAATCCGCGCAACCAATTCGCTGTCGGCAAAGTTCATTTGGCAGCCATAGGTTTCTATGTAGGCTTTATACGGCGCTGGCTCTCCCCTCGCCCCGCTCCGCTGCCCAAATACCCGTTCATGCGCCAGGGCCATATTTGGGCAAAGGTAGGAAAAACTTTTCTCTATTTCTTGCCACTTTGGGCTTCAGCCCAGCGCCGTCTCCTTTTAGGCCCTGACAGTATTCCAATCTATCTTATGGAGCCGGTGGAAATTATCGCGCAGGCTCCACCGCCCGAACGCATCGCTGAGACTCGCAAACAGTGGCGCGCCTTCCAGCGGCTGCGGCAAAATGTGTATTTAGTCTATCCCTTCGCTAAAGAAGCTGCGCGCATCGTGCGGGAAGTAGATAACGAAAGAGCCCGACTGAGCCGCCGCGACTTCAAAAAATATGCGCGGCGCCTGCGGCGCGAGCTCTTCGAGCGCTATGAACCCATTTTCCGCGAAATGACCGTAACTCAAGGCATACTGCTTATCAAGCTCATCCACCGCGAGACGGGTATTGACGCCTACAGCTTGATACGAGATTATACCGGCCCCTTACAGGCTACCTTCTGGCAGCTTACCGCGCGTCTTTACGGCTCTAACCTCAGGCTCACTTACGACCCAGCCCAAGAGCCGCTTATAGAAGCGATTATTGAGGAGATTGAGACGGGGCGGAGTGCGGATTGGGTACTGCAGGCGTATGAACCGCCGATAGAATAAACCGATGTACGTCCCTTACGAAAGGCCGCCGATGCGTAAAAATAAGCGCATGCGTAGCTCCCTTGTAGAGAATAAGCTGCGCCTGCGGTATAAGTCGGCTAATCTGCTGGCTGTGATAGGCCGGCACAATAAAATCTGCCGTGCCTCCTATCACTAAGGTAGGATGCCGAATAGAAGGCAGGAAAGGCCGCCCATCGTAGCGGAATATCTCCTCCGCATCCGCTAAGAGCACCTCTAAGCGTGTGGATTGGAGCGCTTTCCGATACCACTCAACCACCTCTACAGGAAAGGTTTCGCTCCCAAAAGCCTGAGGATAGATCAGATTGGCTATAGAGGCGGGCGGGAGAAGGCGCAATACCCGCCCCAATAGACGCCCCTGCCACTGCTCCAAAGTCGTACTCGGCTTATAGGCGAAAGTGCAGGCTAAAATAAGCCCCTCCAGCCGCTCGGGATAGCGCACGGCCAAAAGCTGCGCTATCACCCCGCCCATAGAATAGCCTAAAACCCATACGGGCTCACCCTCAGTTAGCGCCGAAATCAGCGCCATCACATCTTCCGCCCGCTGACTCAGCGTATAGGGTCCCTCCCAGTTCCAGGCTCCTCCATAGCCCCGTAAGTCGGGAATAATGAGCCGATAGTGCTGCGCTAAGGCACCCTCCACAGGCATAAACATACCCCCATTCACCATATACCCATGAATGAGCACTAACCATGGGCCCTTTACACCCAAACGCTTATGCGGTAGAAGGCGCGCCATAGCTCTACCTGCGCGGAAAAGCTAGCGAAAGTAAAATACTTCCACCCAGCAGGCTTAGGATAAAAATGAGTGAGAACGCCGGACTAATGTGGAAGCCTAAAAGTCCTTGAAACATCTTGAGCCCAATCCCAATAAGCACGATAGAAATGCCGTACTCTAAGGCCCAAAAGCGCTCTACCACGGCCGCCAAAAGAAAGAACATAGAACGCAAGCCCATAACTGCCAGAATATTAGAGCTAAAAAGAACTTCTTCATCGCGGGTAATTCCAAAGGCTGCGGGAATGGAATCTACCGCAAATAGCAGGTCGGAAATCTCTACCATAAAAAGGGCCAGAGCTAAAAGGGTAAAGAAGCGACGACCGCGGCGCACTAGAATGAACTTTCCCTGATGAGGCGCCGTAGTAATCCGAAGATAACGGCTGAGGAATCGGAGCAGTAAATTCTTGCTTAGGTCGGGTGCTTCCTTTTGAGAGTCTAGAAGATTGCGTATCCCAGCCCATATAAGGAATAAGCCAAAAATGTAAAGTAGCCACTCAAACCGACGAACCAGAAATACGCCAGCAAATATAAATATACCCCGCATGAGCATAGCTCCCAGCACGCCCCAAAAAAGCACCCGATGGTAATAAGGCGGCTCTATGGAGAAATACCGAAAGATGAGCAGTATAACGAATACATTATCCATAGAGAGCGCGTATTCCATGAAATAGGCCGAGTAATACTCTAAGGCTGCGTCCATGCCCTTCTGAGTCAGCACAAACATGCCGAAGGCTAGCGCAATAAGTACGATAAAAAGCGACTGCCAGACGGCTTGACGAAAGGTAAGGGTGCGTACTTTTCGGTGAAATACCCCAAGGTCTAATAGCAGGTAGAACCCCACTAGGACTATGAAGCCTCCCAATACCCAGTGTTGCATTAGACCCATATAAACTTTAGGAGTAAGCGGTTTAGGAGATACCCTACGCTAGCACCTATTAGCCACCCAGCCAAAATATCGCTAGGGTAGTGCACACCTAAGTAGACTCGGCTACCACTGTGGAGTACTACCCAGCCAAGTCCTATGGGAAGGAGTAGGGGGCGACGCAACCACACCCAGAGGGCGCTAAGCAAAGCCGCGCTGTTAGCAGCATGACTGGAAGGAAACCCATAAAGGCCCCCACGATAGCCGCGAACTATACGCAAGCTAGGCCGGAGCGACGCTTGATGGGAGGGCCGCAGGCGAGCCACCCAGGGCTTTAGCACCCGCCCCGTAAGCCCATCCGTCAGACCCACGCTAGCCAAAACACCAACTATAGGCACCCATGTGCGCCTTTTGTAGCGTCTTAGTAGCCAAATCCCTAAGCCCAAAAAAAGCGGCGCCCAAACCCATGTCTGCGTAATATACCACATAAACGCATCCCACTCTGGCGTACCCGCCTGATTTAGCCATAAAAGGAGCTGCTCATCCCATGCCCGCAGAAATCCCATGAGTCCCGAGCTTAGTCCATACAAAGAAAGGTATGAAGGGTCAGAAAAGCTCTATCCAGACCCCCGCATACACCATGCGACCTATGAAAGGTGCGCCATAAGCCTGAAAGAAACGCTGGCCTAAAAGATTTGTACCGCCCACTTTATAGGTAATCTCAGGTGTGGCGGCAGGGCGCCAGCTCACCTGGGCATCTAAGGTGCCATAAGAGGGCACATACCCTGTAAACTGTGGCGAACCTTCAAACCAGAATCCATGCACCCACCGCCAGGTAACATTGAAGCCTAGATACCGAATCTCTCGGCTGCCTATCCGCACTATCAGATCACGCGCACTAAGGCCTAGATTGTACTTGTGGGGTGGCGTATTGAAGGCTGGTATGATAGGATCCGAATGAGGAGGAATCGGACGCAGCACAGTCCGACCTACTAGGCGGTTAAGGGTATTAGCCACATCATTCATCCAGCTTCCACCCTTATTGAGCACGGCCCAAGTGTAGCTAGCGGAAAAAGCATACTTTTTAGCAAAGTAATAATAAATGCCCAGCGCAAAGCCCTGCGTTGTAACAATATCTGAGGCATTAGCCGAAAGGCGATATATCTGTACAGGCTGATTAGTAGTGAGATCAGGCACGGTAGAGACTAGCCGAAACCCTAGAAAATTCCAATACCAGCTAAAGAAGTAGCCCGCATCTATGAAGAGCCTTTCTTTCCAAATTCCCTTATAGCCAATCTCTAAGGTGCGCAGGCGCTCAGGGCGCACGCCGGGTACAAAAATTGGCCTCAGCTTGAGGGTATCGCCCGTAGCTAAAAAGTCGTAAAGGTTCTCCAAAGGAATGATCCCCCCCATTCCATTTGGGTTGCCTTTGAGGATAGCGCGTCCTACGTTGTAGTAGAGGTACTGGTCTTGGAGCGTGGGGTAGCGTAGAGCCGACGTATAGGCTATTCGGAGCGTATGAAACCGGCGCAGATCATAGGTAATCATTACTGCAGGCGAGTAGATAAAATTACCGGCTATAGCCCGGCGGAGCTTTTCTAAGGAGAAGCCGTCTAAAATGTTGCGCTCGCGAACAAAATTTTGCTGGGCATCGGCCCGACCCGCTATACCTATACGCAGCCTATCGCCCTCCAGCCAGCGCGTTTCTAAATGAAAAAATACCCCCCACTCATACAGGGTAATCCGGCGATAACCTAGGGCGGGGTTATTCGGGTCTATCAGGGTATCAGAGAAAATAGTCCCATACGAGCGCGGGAAGTACTTACGATAGTTAGCACCCCAGTGCAGGGTAATGTGGGGGTTTATTTTCCATTCGTGCCCGCCCTGAAAATGGACAAGGGAGGAATTATCCACAAATCGGCTTCCGCCATACAAAAAGCTGGGATTAGAGATGATGCGCTGGAAGACTTCGTTGAACTCTGGGGTGCCTGGCTCTAGCCGCGCGCGGCAGGTATCACACCCCAGTCCCCCTCCAGGCCCATCCGCAAAGGCTCGTGCCCGCTGGTGCCATACCCACAAAGAGTCACGATACTTATTCAAAACATACTGATACTGAGCATCGAAATTTGGATTATTCACAAATGTTCTGGGGAAATCGGGGTCATTTCGGATGATATTTGAGTAAGGTATAAAGGCCCGCTGATAATCCAAGCTCCAGCGAAGCAAGGGCTTGACATACCTCTGAAGCAGAAGGGCTGTAAATACAATATCATAGGACTTACCCGCATCCTCTGTCGTATGATAAGCCCGTAGGTAAAAGTCCTTTCCCCGAAATTCCAGCTTATGCTGGAAGAATAGGATATCGCGTACGCTGTAGCGGTTATCCCCTTGATAGACGGTAGTACCCGTTCCGAAATTGGCTGCATACTCGGCGCGCAGATCGGGGTTGAGCTTGTAATACAGGCCGCCCGAGAGCTTGATGCTTTTGACCGTATAATCCACCAGTTCTCGTTCCCAATAGCCTGTGCGGTGGTAAATCCCCAGGCCAGGGAAAAAGAATCGGCTATAGGCCGAAGCGTCGTAGTTATTTGAGCGTGGGTCAGGGTTTTCGTCGCCGTAGCGGTTTACGGCGTCGTAGCCGCCGGGATTATCTGGACCTACGAGGGACTGAGCGGTGGGGGCTCTATTATCGGCTGGCCAGTCCTCCGCCTGCATGAAGCTACCGCTAAGTTTGAAGGCAAAGCGCTCCGCTGAACCAAGTACATGCACCGTGCGAAAGGCCGTCTCGACCAGACTTCTATTCCCCACCTTGAAGCTTACTGAGGTCCCCGGATGCAGAAAGGGGTCCTTGAGGTGCATAAGAATCACGCCATTAAAGGCATTTGGACCGTAGAGGGCTGACTGCGCCCCTACCACCAGCTCCACGGATTGAATATCCAGTTCCGAAGCCCCCACGAAATTCCCCAAGGAAAAATTCAATCCTGGGGCCTGATTATCCATGCCATCTATAATTTGAAGGGTGCGTACGGGACGCGTGCTATTGAAGCCGCGCGTATTGATAATCTTGAAGCCTAAGCTAGCCGTGGTAATATCTACGCCTTTGAGATTTGCTAGGTTTTCGTAGAAGTCAGGAGAAGCGCTTTCTTTGACGGCTAAGGCATCCATCGTTTCTATAGTAAGGGGCGACTCCTGCTGCTTTTGGCTGACGCGAATGTCCACAATCTCCACGGTCTGCTGGAGCACTTCTTTTTCTCCCAGAGGTATGCGCAGGGGCTTGAAGGCGGAAACCAGCACCTTAGCCGTATCATAACCCACATAGGAGACGATTAGAAAAACTGGGAGCCTTTGGGTTATTTTTATGGAGAAATTACCTTGTTCATTGGTGAGGGCGCCGAGATTGGTACCTTGCACGCGTACGGTAGCACCCGGCAGAGGCTCACCGGTAGCCGCATCATAGACAGTACCCGTAATCACCTGCGCGCCTAATCCTCCTACCAGCCCCAGCCAGTATAGAAGGCGCATACTGCGAAGAAAATTATTCTCTCACAATCCGCGTACAAATCGGTCCTGCCAATCCCGCCGTTTGGTAAGACGCAGATCCTGCAGCTTAGGTGCGCGCGCCGACAGGGTGAAAAAATAGCTCTGACGTGGTCCAAAAGGAATCCAATTTAGGCTCATTTCCCAGCAGTGCAAGTCTCGGTAAATATTGATAGCCGTAAAGGCTAAGCGCTTTTGGGTAAAATCAAAGCCTGAACTTACCTGGATCCGCCAAAAGCGCGTGAGATTAAACTCGCCTGAAAAGCCCAGCGTTTGTATCCATTTGTATCGCACGGAGTCAGGATGATATTGGCGCACGCCTACGAGGTTATAGCTGATATCCAGCCGCCAAGGAAGGTTGAAGAATACGAAAGTTTCTTCCTTTATGTCAGTAGAGGAGAGGGTAGTGGAAGGGCGTAGCGCCATCGCTATGGCCCAGTTCATTTGGGCGATTGTACCAATGCCACGATGCCTGCGCCAGTGGTAGATCGGCCGCCGCCGACCTAAGGTATCGTAAAAATAGGGGTCCAGAGTAGCCGTATAGTTGAGATTGAGCAGATTGCCCAAAAGATTAGTGCGAGCAAAGAGGGCAATAGGCGAAAGCGCAAAGCTATCGGCGGCAAGGTTATAGCTGGCGGAGGCGCCAAAGTTATCCAGCAGTGTAAGGTACTTGTACTTTCGGCCTTTGGGGTCCTGGGGGTCTTTGTAGCGGGCCTCCAGAAGGTTATTTAGGGAAAGGGAGAGGGCAGCCTGGGCCCCTGAAGGAGGACTGCCGTAAAAGCTACCTACAAAGGGGTCAAACCGCTGAGGCTGCCCCTGCATAGAAAGGTACTGGTAGTACCCCCACCAAGCCGCCCCAAAGTCAGGGCGCCACTGAAAACCTACTGAAGGAATAAGGGTATGGCGCACAGCTATTTGGCGCGGGCTTCCTATCCGCAGGATACCGTAGAGCCGGGTAGAAAGGGTAACGCTACCCGAAAAATCGCGCGCCGTCCGCGGCCGTACTACGCGTTGGGCTACTACGCTATCCCTCGCTGGGTCTAGGGTATAGCGGCGCCACTCGCTATAGAGGTACTCGTTATAGGTAAGGGCTGGAGCTAACTGGAAGTAGCGGAAGAGGGTATAGCCGGCGGCTATTTGTATGCTATGGCGCGCCCCCCAGCGGAAGGTATCCTGTAAGACCGCCAGGCTAAGGAGGCTTTCGGGCAATTGCACAGCCCCCTGAGCATCCAGCCGATAGGTTACGCCGATGAGCTCATACCAGCGCCGCCGTCCTACGCTTTGGCGCCGCTGAAAGGGAAAAGTGCGATTTTGGTATAGGGCCAATACAGGCACCTGAATGTTCCAGAGCCGCTGGATAAGATTCTGGGTATGCCCCGCCGCTACCGTAAGCTGCCAAGGACTATTGGGAAAGTTTTTTTGCAGGGCGATGCTGGATTGGAGGTTAGTGGAAAGGAATTCCGTAGCGCTATAGCTCTGGCGGGCGAGGAAGGCCGAGGAGCCCGCTTGGACATTGGCGCTAAGGGAAGCCGTAGGGGAAAGGGTCTGGCGGTGCTGCCAGCGCACAAAGGTCAGCCGTTGGACCTGGTAATCCGGATCGCCGGGTTCATTGAAGCTTAGGTAGGCGTACTGAACTGAAAAGAGCCCATCGTACCAGTAGCGGCGGCGGTAGGTCCAGAGAAGCTCCGAACGAAAGCCCCCACGCGTAAAGAGGTCTAATTCTAAGCGCGCATCAGCATACGGACTAATAGCCCAGTAATACCCCAAACCCCGCAGAAAAAATCCTCTATCGGCCGCTTCGCCAATGATAGGAAGAATCAGCCCAGAAGAGCGCCGGCTGAGTAAAGGAAAGTAGCCAAAAGGCGCAAAGATAGGCAGGGGTACATCCGCTACTACCGCATAGAGGGGCCCGCTAATAATGCGCTCCTTATACACCTTAATGCGTCCTGCAGCGATATAGAAGTGCGGTGGGCGTGCCGTACAGGTAGTATAGTAGGCATTAGCCGCGTAGAAAGTCGTATCAGGATTGAGCTGGACGGTACGCCCGGCTAGGACCTCCTCCGTAAGCTGCTGACGCAGCCCGAAAAGCTGCCCGCGCCGCTGTTGAAGATGATACCGCAGGCTATCCGCCTCATAGCGGTCGCCTAAATTGTAGAGCACGGGATATTCACGTAGGCTATCTCCCGCTGCGTAGGGACGGGCATAGAGCCAGCCGCTGGTATGTGAGAGGAGAATTAGACCGCTCTCTAAGCGAAAGCCACGCTTACCCAATCGTGCCTGCCGATAGAGACGCGCCTCTCGCCTATGCAGATCAAAAACTATAGAGTCGGCGGCGGCATATTCCAGCGTATCGCGCAGGGGCGCAGCCTCTACCAGTTTTTTTTTCAGGCCTGAGGGAAGGGTATCGCGCGGGGGCGGCACGCCTAACTGTGCCCACACCACCGCCAGCATAAAGACACTAGTTTTGCATATTTGCATGAGCGTATGGGCAAAGGTAGATGGGTTTGGCTGCTACTTGCCCTATGCGCTACTTCGCTGCGGCCGCTTCGGCCTGTACTGGTCGTTATAGACCCCGGTCATGGCGGTAAAGACCCCGGGGCCAGCGGCCGCCACACCAAAGAGAAGCACATCACCCTCGGGGTGGCCCTTAAGCTAGCCGAACTTCTGCGTCGCGACTCCCACTTCCGCGTAGTCCTCACGCGCGACTCGGACGTTTTTGTAGAGCTTTCCCGTCGCGCCGATACTGCTAATAAGCTGCATGCTGACCTTTTCCTTAGCATCCACTGCAACGCCAACCCTAAAAAGGAGGCTCACGGCTCCGAAACCTATGCCTTAGGCGAGCACAAAACAGCCGAAAACCTCTCTGTAGTAATGCGGGAGAATTCCGCCATACTTTTAGAAGAGGGATACCAGCGCACTTATGAGGGCTTTGATCCCAACTCTGAGGAGGCCTATATTATCTTTTCCCTTGTTCAGCATGCTTACCTAAGGCAGAGCTTGCGGCTTGCCCGCCGAATTGAGGATGCGCTGGTAGAGGTTACGCAGCGGCCCAGTCGCGGCGTCAAGCAGGCGGGCTTTCTCGTACTCTGGCGCACGAGCATGCCAGCGGTACTCTGTGAAATTGGTTTCATTACCCACCCTCAGGAGGAGCAGTATTTGGCCTCTGAGAATGGGCAGCAGCGGATAGCCCAGGCCCTTTACCAAGCCCTGCGCGCCTACGTGGCCTCAGGGCAGGAATGAGCGCGTACCTTTGGGTATGGTCTGGTTGCAGACACTTCCCGAAACCCCTTCTCCCACTACCCCCCAGCCCGTAGAGCTTACCCTGCTGGATTTTATTCTAATGGGCGGCTGGAGCATGGCCGTGCTAATCATTCTTTTCGCCGTCGGCGTTTACATTTTCCTTGAGCGTTTTCTCCTAATTGCGAAGTACGACAAGGACCCTGCGGCCTTTATGGAGCAGGTCAAAAACGCTATCCGTAGAGGCGATATCCAACGCGCAGAGGCGCTTTGCGCAGCTAACCCTACGCCCTTCGCTCGTATGGTGGGGAAAGGGATTAGCCGGTTAGGTTCGCCCCTCCCCGACATCGCCGCCGCCGTCCAAAACCAAGGCAACCTAGAAATCCTTCAATTGGAAAAAAATATCCCTTACTTAGCCACGATCGCTGCCCTCTCGCCTATGGTGGGCTTTTTAGGCACCGTAACGGGCCTCATCCAGGCCTTCATGAAGATTGCCCAGCTTCAGGGAAATGTAAATCCAGCTGCCTTAGCGGACGGGATTTATGAAGCTATGATTACCACTGCTGCAGGGCTCATCGTAGCGATTCCAATGCAATTCGCCTATAACTTCCTCGTCAACCGCATTCAAAGCTTTATTCTCAAGATGGAGGTGGCTAGCACTGCTTTTTTAGATGTCCTGCAAGAACCTGTTCGTTAGCCTATGTTCCGCCGACGGCTTCAGCCGCAATCCGAATTTGCCCTAGCCAGCATAGCCGACATGGTATTCCTCTTGCTCATCTACTTTATGCTTACGGCCAGCTTTGTCAATCAGGCGGGCGTACAGGTAAATCTACCCCAAGGGCGCTCGCTGCAACCTTCGCCTGGGCAACATAGCATTACGATTACGGCCCAGCGCGAGTGGTACTGGGATAATCAACGCATCCCTAAGGAACGCTTAGAGGGGTATATCCAAGCCGCGCTGCGTAATGCTCGTGATCCCGCCGCGCGCACGATAACCCTCCGGGTGGATCGTAGCGTAACGATGGATGAGGTGGCCTATGCAATCTCTCTGATTGCGGAATATCGGGGCAGTGTTGTTTTAGCCACGCGCCGGCCATGAAGGCTTCTTCTTACCTACAGGACGAATTAGAAGCCCGCCGTACGAGCCTTACGATCACTATTTTCCTGCTTATTCTCCTCATTCTCTTGGCCTACTTTTGGGTGGTAGTACGCAGCACGATTCCGCCGCCTGATGAGAATCCCTATATCGTGGTAGGACGGATAGATTTTGGGGCTAATTTAGGTCCGAAGGTAGCGCGGGCGCCCGCGCCTGTGCCCGCCGCTCGGGAGCCTGTGATTACTTCTCCCGAGCCCTCCCCCGTCCAAGAGCCGCCTGAGGTTAACCGGCCTTCGCCTAAACCTACCCCTCCCGAACCGCAGACCGCGGAAGAAGCGCCTCAGGAAACAGAAGAAGAGGAGGACACAACGGAAGAGGTGGAGGTTTTCCGTCCAGGCGGCAACCTCCAAAAAAGCGCCACTGAAATGGGCGGAGGCCTAATAGAGTTTGGCGAAGGGGATGCTGGCAGCGAAAACCGCCAGCTTATCCATTTTGTGCTTCCCAAATACCAAGTTCAGCGAGAAGCTCGCATTAAGTTTGAGCTATTTATACAGCCAGATGGCCGCGTGGCTATGGCGCGCGCCTTAGACCTTCAGGCGCCTCCTGAGCTCAAGCGCGCGGGCGAAGAGGCCATCCTTCAGTGGCGATTTACCCCTATAACCACTAATCAAATCCAGCGCCTCACGGTTTTCATTCGGTTTCGCCTGCGGTGATTGGGGCGTGGGTTGCCCTTCAGTTTCTATGGCCCCTACACGGGCCCATCACGCTTACAGGCAGTTATGGGGAAGTGCGCGGCGAGCTATTCCACACCGGTATAGACCTTAGCGTGGGCGAAAAGATCGGCACCGTGCCTGTTTTAGCCGCAGGCAAAGGCTACGTGTCCCGAATCCGAGTAAGCCACAGGGGATTTGGAAAAGTTCTGTATGTATCGCATCCGGAGGGCTATACTACAGTGTATGGCCACCTCTCCCACTTCGCCCCGCGCGGCGAGGCCTTAGTAGAGGCCCTACAAGCCCAAGCCCAGCGATTTGAAGTAGAGAAGTATCTCACCCCAGAGGAATGGCCTGTAGCCCCGGGCGAAACGCTGGGCTGGGCCGGGAATTCGGGCTATTCTTTTGGCCCGCACCTGCACTTTGAAGTGCGCACAAAAGATCAGAAACCCCTTTGCCCGCTTCTGTACTTGCCACCTCTCAAGGATACTATCCCGCCTGTTTTTATCCGTATAGCCGTGCGAGCCCTTACGCCCAGTAGCCACATAGAGGGCTGGGGCGGCCTTCGGCTCCTTTCCTTCTTCCAGCTTCAGTGTCAGCCCTCCTCTCGCTTGTATGTATGCCGGGATACCCTCCATGTAGGCGGAGCTGTAGGCTTGGAATGCACCGCAGCCGATAGGCAAGCCCCCAGTAGCGCCTGGCTGGGCCTTGCCCGCCTGACCCTAAAAGACGCTAGCGGGACCATCCTCTTTCAAGCCCGCTGGGAGACCTTGGATTTTGACTGGCAGCGCTTCCTCCGCTGGTATAAGGATTATCCTTTCCAGCAGGTATATCGTGTCGGGCTTGCTCGGCTGTACGAGCTTCCCCCTCAAGCCACCGTGCCTTGGACTCGAGGGAAGGGCATCCTCCTCATACCGCCCGAAAGTTTAGTTACGGTAACCATAGAGGCACAGGACTTTGAGGGAAATACGGCTCAGGTGCGCCTGACTCTAAAAGGCGATAAGCCCAAGGAGCCTATAGCGCCGCGCCGGCCTCTTGATCCCAAAAGCCTTTGGAGCATAGAGGATGGCTTGCTTTTAGCGAATCGGCCTCTGCGCCTACCTTGGGGCGCCGTGGTACGCCCAGAAGCGCCCCTACCCCTAAGCGGACAGCTTCCCGATACCCTTTATGAGGAAAATGGTAAGGGTTGGCCAACCCACCTACGGGCCTGCTTACGCCCGGGCTGTAGAGATACGCTGATTTTGAGCCCCGACTGCCGGCTTTATTTCTTTGGGGAAAATATAGGCGATACCCTATACTTTCGGGCTGTACCCCTCCAGACGCCTTACGGGGCGGGGTGGCTTTTGGGGGATCCTTATGTGCCGCTTCGGTTTTCGGCTTCGCTGCACTGGCGGGTAGCTGGCTCGCCCAAAGCCTATCCGCTCCTACGCCCGTGGAATGGCGGGGCTTGGAGTCCTATCACCGAGGCCCGCCGCTATGGCGACGTCTGGCATATTCCCTTTACCACGGCTGGGGCTTATGTGATGTATGAGGATACCGTCCCACCCACCATCCGCCCCTTGAAGCGAGCAGGACCCTTTTATCTCGTCGCTATTCAGGATTTAGGCAGTGGTGTAGCCGCGCACACTATCCGAGTGCGCAGCGAAAGGCGAAACCTTTTTCCCGAATACTACGAGCCGCAGGCCATCCTATACCTTCCGGCTAAGGAGGGACGGCGGTTTTGGATTGAGGCGAGCGACCGAGTAGGCAATAGAACCCAGCGGCTCGTGCACTTCTAAGGCCGCTAACTTCGCCCCATGCCGCTTATCCTATCGGCCTCTGGCCTAAGAGGCACCGTAGAAGGTGCCGCAGGCGAAAACCTTACCCCCTTAGAAGTAGTCCAGTGGGTAGGCGCTTGGGGCCAGTGGCTGCGGGAAAAGTATGGACCAACGGCTGTCCTAATAGGCCGAGATAGTCGCCCCAGCGGTTCAGTGCTTCAGCCGATAGCCGTTCATACCCTGAGGGCACTCGGCCACAAGGTATGGGAGGCCGGCCTTGTAACTACCCCTACCTTGGCTATGGGCGTGCCTTTCTTAGAGGCTAGTGGGGGGCTTATGATTACGGCCTCCCACAACCCCGCCGGCTGGAATGCCCTAAAGTTTCTGGACGAAAGGGGCGAATTCCTCTCCCCCGAAGCGCTTCAAGAGATTACCGCTTTGCGCGCCAAACTCCAATTTCTCGCCACGGATGCGCCACCCCCAGCTGAGGAAGCCCCTTCCCTCTTAGCCTATCACATAGAGCGGCTGCTTCAGCACCCTTGGGTAGACCGCCGCTCCATTGCGCAGGCCGGCCTGCATGTGGTGGTAGATGGCATCAATAGCAGCGGCGCTATCGCCCTACCTCTCCTTTTAGAAGCCTTAGGTGTGGCCAAAATTACCGTGCTCAATGGCACGCCGGATGGGCGCTTTGCCCATCCGCCCGAGCCACTTCCCGAGAACCTCACGCAGCTGGCCCAGGAAGTGCGTCAGCAGGGGGCTCATTTAGGTATAGCCACAGATCCCGATGGCGATCGCGTGGCTTTCCTGATGCCCGACGGAACTCCATTTGGAGAAGAATACACCTTGGTAGCCGTGGCCGACTACGTGCTAGGCCATCAGCGCGGGCCCGTAGTGGCAAACCTTTCCACCACAGCTGCTGTACGCTGGGTAGCTGAGCGGCATAATGCCCCTTTCTACGAAAGTCCTGTAGGCGAGTACCACGTAGTGCAAAAAATGCGTGCCGTAGGCGCCGTCATAGGCGGGGAAGGTAATGGCGGGATTATCTGGCCGGCTTTGCATTATGGGCGCGATGCGCTCGTAGGCGTAGCCCTCTTCCTATCGCACCTGTGCCGCTTCGGCGGGGATATGCAGGCGCTTCGGGCGCGCTATCCTAAGTTTCACATGATAAAAGCGCGCCTACCCCTTCACACGGCCTTACCCCAGGACTTCTGGAAAAATGTGCAGGCCTACGCAGCGGATGCCGAGCTGAACTGGGAGGATGGATGCAAAGTAAGCTGGAGAGATAGATGGATTCACATTCGCCCCTCGGGTACGGAGCCGCTTCTGCGACTTATTGTAGAGGCCCCTACCGTGGAGGAAGCAGAGGCTTTAGCCGCAGAATGGATGAAGCGCCTTAGGTCGTGGACTGGGACGGCGTAGGATAGGTCTGGAGATATTTAGCGCGGCGCTGGGCCGCACCTTTCGTAAAGAACCGCACAGCCCAGGGAAGTAGGCGGGGAAAAGCCCCTACCAGCCGAGCCGCCCGGGCTTTATGGGCAGGTAAAGCAATCTCGGGCGGACGATCCCAAATAGCTCGCTCAATTGCTCGGGCCACTGCTTCCGGCTCCAGAAGCCCTCCCGCCGCAAGGGTATAAACGCTTTCTGGTTTGGGGAGTTCATTCCAGATAAGCGGCGTAGCTACAGGACCTGGGCAGATAACCGTTACAGGCACGCCCTGCGGCCGCAGTTCCAAATCCAGCGCTAAGCTAAACCCCCGCACGCCAAATTTAGTAGCGGTGTAGGCGGCAATTCCGGGCACCGGAGCTATCCCGGCCAGCGAAGCCACATGGATGAGGTGTCCATGCCCCCGCTCCGCAAACCGCCGCCCAAATACCCACGCCCCATACACCAGACCTGTGAGATTAACCCCTTGCTGAAGATGCCAAAGCTCTATGGGCTGCTCTAGGAACTTTCCCACTCGCATCACCCCCGCCAGCTGAATAAGGATTTCGGTATCAGAGTGGCGTTCAGCTATTTCCCCCCAATTTTCAAGACTTTGTACATCCAGGGGTTCCAGACTTGAACCCGAGGGCACCTCAGGAAAGGCCCGCTCAAGGGCACTTAGGCTCAGGTCGGTAAGTACGAGCTGGAAGCCCTTTTCCCAGAGGCGACGGGCCGTAGCTACCCCGATGCCCCCAGCCGCCCCAGTAAGCAGTACCTTAGGCATGGGCCATAGAGGAAACGGCCGCTGGCAGCGGATGGCGCGCAATCAGGCGATCCAAAATCCCCGCATATTCGTACCATTCTACTTCCCAGATGTGGCGGGCACTGCTGGCAAAACGCTGTTTATGGGCCTCCCAGTAGCGCTGGGTTTGAGCTTCTGCGTCCGCTGGGAGCTTATAGCTGCCGTGGATGTAGCGCATGATGAGGGCGGCTTGCTTCTCGGCTAAGTTCCAGATACACCCATTCGGCTGGATAAGCCCTACGAAAAAGAGGCGCGGCTGATCCAAATGAAATATGTTTAGATAAACTCGATAGGCTTTCTCCCCTTTAGGCACGAGGTCGGCGGGGAGATAGGGAAAATCTACCTCATACCCCGTGGCCCAGACCAGCGTATCGTACTCTCCGCTTGAGCCGTCCGTGAAGTACACCTTATTCCCCTCTAAGCGAACAATCCCTGGACGCAGGCGCACCTTGCCATGGCGTAGGTGGTAGAGCAGCTCGCTATTCATAAGCGGATGCGTGTAGAAAAGCGGGTGGTCGGGCTCGGGCATACCATAGCGGCGCAGCGGACCTACTATGAGGCGTAGAGTTAGATAGGAGAAGAAGCGTCGCAGGGGCTTCGGCAGAGGCGCTAAGAGACGGCGGTACAGCTCATCGGTAGGCAGCCCAAAGAAGGCGAATTTGGGTAGGATGTAATAGCCGCGTCGCAGAGACATATCCACCGAACGAGCTACGCGCACGGCATCTACGGCAATATCGGCTCCAGAGTTTCCAGCGCCCACTACCAGTACGCGCCGCCCAGCCAGTTGAAGGGGATTTTTGTAGGCATGGGAATGGAATGCCTCACCGGTAAAGTGGCCCGGATACTCGGGTAGAAGTGGCTTCCAATGATGGCCCGAAGCCGCCACGAGGTAGCGGCCATAGTAGGTTTCGCCTCGGGATGTGGTAACTTCCCATCCCTCTGGCATCGGACGAGCCGAAACTACGGCCTCCTCAAAGTGGATAGCGCTAAGCAGCCCAAAGTGCTCGGCATACCGCCGCAGGTAAGTCTGCGCTAAGTGATAAGGGAGGTAGTCGGGCCACTCGGCCGGAAAGGGAAAATCCTCAAAGTGCGAACAGGCCTTGGAGGTAATCATCGTGAGGGTTTTGTAGGCGCTTGAGTGGCCCTCTGGATCTTCTTCATAAAGCCAGAGGCCGCCTACATCGTGCCGCTTTTCAAATGCCAGAGCGGTGAGGCGAGCTTCCTTAGCTCGGCGCAGAGTAGCTAGGCCCGAAGGTCCAGCCCCTACAATAAGTAGGTCGTACATGTGAGTTAAGATAAGCAAAGTAGCGGCACACGGCCCTACCAGGGTATGGCCCAACGCAGATCCAAGGGCACCTCTATCTGCCACACGAAGCGCTCCACTACTGCCCTTAGCGTTTTTGGTCTTTCGCCCTCAAAGGTTGTGCCTAGCAGAGGGAAATAGCCGCCTACTAAGAGCCTATCCCGAAAGCGGTATACGGGCAGCCCTAGGCTTATGCCCCAATAGGTGCGGCGCATCTGGGGCAGGTAGCCAGCATCGGTTCGAAGCACAATAGAGTGCCAGTAAGGTAGGGGAAGTTCCAAATTTACCGCTAAGAGGGCTGAGGTACGGAGGGTATCAGCTGGCGTGCGCCAGCCACCTTGATTCTCGGGAAACTGCCTACGTACTACGCCCTTCCCCTCGCGGAAACGGTCAAGTAATACGTACTCCCCGAAAGGATCATAGCCAGCAGGCCGAAAAAGAAGGTAATCCGCACGGTCGGCGCTTACCCAGCCACCGTAGAGGCGGGCCCAAATATGCCAGTGCCGGAAGCGGTGGAAAGCCCTGAGCTCTCCTTCGGTACGAAAACCGCCTCTTAGGTCATGGCCTACAGAACCCATTACAAAGAGCGTGGTAATGGCTTCTTCTCGGCGGCCTTCCCAGTCCAGGGCCACATAGGCGGGACGCCCGCCATTTTCCCAATTATAGCTGAGCTTTTCGGGCGATTGAAAGGCTAGATGATAGCTGCGCAGGCGTACTACCTGCCGCCAGCCTATGAGCGCCTCAGGACTACGCCGCAAGAAGCCTTCTACTGCCGCTTTCACCCGCCACAGTCCCGCAAAATTGGAGGTACGCAGCCGCATTTCAATCAGATGTAACCGCCCATCCGCTGGAAAGGCGCGCAGCGTAAGCCCTGCACTTCCCCGCAGCTCCTGACGTAGAAAGCTGTACAAGGGTAGTAAGTGAAACTCCAAAGTGCGCTTAGGAAAGAGCCCTCCGTACAGCAGAGCCCCTGCCATAAGGCCATCCCGATAGTTGTAGCCCAAAGCCGGTAACAGGCCCAGAGGATACTGGTAGAGATAAAAACGCGTCAGCGGCGCTACGACTCCCCATTTAAGGCGCCGCCATCCCGGCAAGAAGCGGCGCCGGTAGAAAAAGTTATTTCCTACCCGCCGCTCGTAAATAAGGAGCTGGGGATTGACCACAAATAGATGGGCTGAAGGAGGCAGGGAAAGGTCAAGCGTACTATCTAAGGGTAGGGTATAGCGTTCGGCTATCCAGCCTGGGCGTTCTATTGCTAGAGCTTCCACCCGAAAGGGACGAGGCAGGAGCCGCGTAGGCTCCTCCACGCGTACTTGGTATAAGGAGTCCGAAAGGCGACGAAATCGCAGGCGCAGGTCGGGCTCACGATCTGTACGCAAAAGGCGCAGCATAGCTTGGCCTGGCACGCCTTGGGACTCCAAACTTTCGGCCCAGTCTTCGGGATATGGATGGCGAAAGGCCCAGCGCTGGAAGTAGGTCTGCATCGCCGCATCCCACCGTTCGGAGCCCACCGAAAGCACTAACGAACGCAGGAGATAGGCTGTCTTGTTATAAGCTCCTAAGCCATAGGATATAGACCCAAAGTGGTAGCTGGAGGCTCCTGGGGCTACATCGGCATTTAGATGGTGGTAAAAGAGCATCTCCGCTGGTATGCTGGTATAGCGCCCTGGACCAATAGGGCGTATTACCTCGCCCCCTCCCGAGAAGATGGGATCCGCCTCTATAATTCGGCGCTCATAATAGCTATTGATGCCTTCGTCCTGCCAGGGATGAAGCCGTTCGTTAGAGCCTAGCAAACCTTGAAACCAGTTATGCCCCACCTCATGCACGACTACCCGGCGCAGTTGGGAAGTATCCCGTATAGGACTGATAATGGTGATCATTGGGTATTCCATTCCGCCGCCAGCGGCCAAGGGGCCTTCTACGGCTGTGGCATGCGCATACGGATAGGGCCCTACCCAGGCGCTAAGCGATTGCAGCGCTTCAGCGATGTAAGAAGGCACGTACTGCCAAGAACGGTAATCCTCCAGCCGAAAAACCGCTACGCAGCGGACCCACTTGCCTGGGGCTATTGCGGTACTATCGCTTAGCAGCGCATACCGCGGGTCGGCAAACCAGGCAAAATCATGGATGCTGTCCTGAGTAAATCTCAGCGTCTTGTAGGCAGGGGCAGGCGTATCGTCGCGAGCCCAGCTGGGAGCATTTAGCGGAAGGGTAGCTTTGCCCCCACTGAGTCTAAAGCTCACTATCAAAAATCGGCGCACTTTTTCCTCAGCGGTGGGGGTGTCGGGCTGCTGGGCTATCCACTGGCGGGTTTCCAGCTCCCGCTGGCGCAGCCAGCGCCATTCCTCTGGCGTCTGTAAAACGCCCGAAGCGGCTACGACAAAATTCTGCGGCACAGTGATTTCCACCTCATATCGGCCCCACTCGCTGTAAAACTCCCCTTGGTCTAAGTAGGGAAGCGGATGCCATCCGCGGGCATCATACACAGCCGGCTTAGGGTACCACTGGGTAATCGCATATTGGCTTCCGTCGTGACCTAAGCGAGAGAAAATAGGCGGAAGCTTTACCCGAAAAGGTGTCTCCACAGTCAGGTGCCCCGCTGGGGGAAGGGGTGTGGGAAAAGGAAGCCATACCACGTCGGGGGCACTTTTGAGAAGCCGGCGTGGATGGCCTTCAGCCGGCTTAGGTCCGCGCCAGGCTGGTAGAGGTCGTACTGGTACGCCATCTACCCGAAAGTCCAGGCTGTCTATGTAGCCGCGCTCATTTTTACGCGCAAAAAAGAAGCGGCTTTCGCCTCTGGCGCGCTGCTGTTTATCTAAGGCTGTGCCCCTACGACTGTAAGCATTAGGCCATAGATGGATATAAAGCCCTGGGAGCGTATCAGGGCTATTGTTGCGATAGACAAAGCGAATATGCCCCCTCAGGAGATGCTGCTGGGCATCCAACTGTACCTTGATTTGGTACTCCACGCGCTGCTGGAAGTACGGCCGCTGCGCCCAGCCCCAGACACCCAGGCTAAGGAGAGAGCAGGCCCATTCCTTTCTCATGCTGCCCAAAGATAAGCACAACCTGAAGGGGATAGGGGTTTTTTGTTGAACTCCTAGATTATGCAACAACTTTTTGGACTACCTCTTTTCTTAGGCCTTGCGGCTTTTGCCCAAATAGGTCATCGCACTTTTGTCTTCAACGATCCCACGCGCAGCGGAGGATTTGGATCGGGCGGCGGCCCGGGCCGACAGATCCAAACCGAGATCTATTACCCCGCCGTGCAAGCGGGGGACAATACACCCATTCAGACTGGCGCTTTTCCCGTAATACTTATTGGTCACGGATTTCTTATGCCTTGGTCAGCCTACCAGAACTTATGGGAAGAGTTAGTACCTGCGGGGTACATAGTAGCCCTCCCACGCACGGAGGGCGGTTTTTCCCCTAGCCATAGGGACTTTGCGCTGGACCTGCGGCTAGTGGGCGAGCGCCTTTTAGCCGAAGGGCAAAATCCTTTTAGCCCTTTCTACGGGCGTATTTATCCGCGCCTTGCACTGATGGGACACTCTATGGGGGGCGGCTGCGCCATCTTAGCCGCCGCTAACTTCTCTGGCGCGCACTGCGTAGTAGGCCTAGCAGCCGCTAACACTAATCCTTCCGCCATTCAAGCAGCCGCCCAGGTAACCCTGCCTACCCTCATTATAGCTGGTTCGGGAGATAGCGTGACTCCCCCTCGCCAGCATCAGCTACCTATTTATAACAACCTTGCAGCTACTTGTAAGGCTTACGTCAGCCTTACAGGTGGGGGCCACTGCTACTTTGCTAACCCTGATGCAGCCTGTGACTTCGGTGAAAATAGCGCAGGCTCTACCATCACGCTCACGCGCGCCCAGCAGCAGGCCCTTACTCTTCGGATCCTAAGGCCCTTTCTGAATGCTTATCTTAGGGATAGCTGTCCCGCACGCTTCATAGATACGCTGGCGAGCTTGGCCTCTACCTTTATAACCTACTCCACTACCTGCGCCTATCCTCGCCTTTCCCTCTCTGCGCAGATTTCGCCCCCTACCCCTGATAACCCTAATAGCGGCAGCATTAGCCTCAGTGTTCAAGGAGGGCAGCCACCCTATCAATACATCTGGAGCCATGGCTTTACCGGCCCTAATCCTACCGGCCTTGGGCCGGGCACCTACCAGGTAATTGTGCGGGACGCGCACGGATGCACCGCTGAAACTACTTTCACTCTCAGCCTTAGTACTTTCCTGAGACCGTTCTCCTCCTATTCTACACCGCGGTCTTTCTGCTCTGCAGGAACTCTGTATTTAGAGCTTCCAACCCCTTATATAGGGCGGCGGTGGTGCCTACTGGATACGGCGGGCCGCCTGCTCGCCGAAGGCTACATCCACGGACCGCATCTCACTCTCCCGCTTCCTCCTAACCCTCTCGGGCTCTACCTGCTAACTATAGACGAGTGGCAAACCCGTCTATTTTGCCCGCCCTGATACCTTTCTTTGTCGTACCTTTGGCTTATGGAGTTCGTCCTGCCTGAGCTTCCCTACCCTTACGATGCCTTAGAGCCGCATATAGACAAAATGACGATGGAAATACACCACCAGAAGCACCATGGCACCTATCTCAATAATCTCAAAGCAGCCTTAGAGAAGTATCCCGATTGGGCTGCTAAGTCATTTGAGGAGATTTTGGCCAATATCAGCCGTCTACCGGAGGATATTCGCACGGCGGTGCGCAATAACGGCGGTGGCCACTGGAATCACAGCTTTTTCTGGCCGCTTATGACGCCTAAAAGCCCAGGACGACCCGTGGGGGCGCTCGCTGAGGCTATCCAGAGCACCTTCGGTAGCTTTGAGGCCTTTCAGGAAAAATTCACCGCCGCAGCTTTGGGCCGCTTTGGCTCGGGCTGGGCCTGGCTCGTCTGGAAGGACGGCAAGCTGGAAATCGGCTCTACCCCCAATCAGGATAATCCGCTCATGGACATCAGCGAATTCAAAGGGCGTCCCATCTTAGGACTAGATGTATGGGAGCACGCCTACTACCTGCGCTATCAGAATCGCCGGGCCGACTATATAAAGGCCTGGTGGAACGTAGTGAATTGGGAACAGGCCGATAAGCACTTCCGATCCGCACAGGGCGGGTAGTGGAGCGGCTGTGGGTTGTAGACTTCGGGTCTCAGTACAGCTTACTGATTGTACGGCGCGCACGGGAGCTCGGGGTATATGCAGAGCTTATACCGTGGCCACAGGTAAGTTCTGAGCTGCCCTCCTTCGTCAAGGGAATTATACTTTCTGGAAGCTACGCTTCCGTTTCTAGCGGGCCAGCTTTGCCTACGGCTTGGGTCGGACAGCGACCTATCTTAGCGATTTGCTACAGTGCGCAGTGGCTAGCTGCACATTACGGCGGCCTTGTACAAGAAAGCTACGCGCGCGAGTTTGGCCCGGCAGAGCTAGACGTACTCTGCCCTACCTCCCCCCTCTGGCAGGGTGTACCCCTTCGCAGCCGAGTATGGATGAGCCATAGCGATACTATCACTCACCTCCCCCCCAACGCCCTAGCCACAGCCCGCACCCGCACCATACCCATAGCCGCCTACGAAATGCCCTCTGAGCGGCTTTACGCCGTCCAATTTCACCCTGAAGTAGCCCACACGGAGATCGGCACCCAAATCCTGCAGAATTTCCTCTACGCCATTTGCGGGTTTTCGGGCAGTTGGAAGCCCGAGACCCAAATACCTACCCTTATAGCCGAACTCCAAAAGCAAATGCCCTCCGGCCGAGCCATAGGCGCTCTTTCAGGGGGTATTGACTCTACGGTAGCGGCCACCTTAGCCTATCGCGCTATCGGTGACCGGTTCCAGGGGATTTTCGTGGATACAGGCCTACTGCGCCAGGGTGAGACCGAAGAGGTCCTAAGCGCCTACAAAGCCGTCGGCCTTCCAGTTCAGCTTATAGACGCTCGCAATCTTTTTTACACTGCCTTAGAGGGCATTACGGACCCTGAGGCTAAGCGCCAAATTATTGGACGCTTATTCATTCAGGTTTTTGAAGAAGCAGCCCAGCAGCTCGGGTCTGTGCAGTATCTGGTTCAGGGCACTATCTATCCCGATGTGGTAGAGAGCGGTACAGAAGTAGCCGCCCGCATTAAGTCTCATCATAATGTAGGCGGCTTACCGGATCGGCTGGGGCTTAGGCTGGTAGAACCCTTGCGTCTTTTCTTCAAAGACGAGGTGCGCGCGATAGGGCGGGCGTTAGGCCTGCCAGAAAGGTTTCTCCAGCGCCACCCTTTTCCAGGCCCCGGCTTAGCGGTGCGTATCCTGGGGTCTATCACACCTGCGCGCATAGAACGCCTCCGCCAGGCCGATGCTATTTTTTTAGAAACCCTTCGTCGGCACGGCTGGTACGACCGCACGTGGCAGGCCTTCGCCGTACTTCTACCTCTACGCAGTGTAGGAGTGGGCGGAGACCAGCGGCTTTACGGCGAGGTTATCGCCCTACGGGCCGTTCATAGTACGGATGGCATGACGGCTACACCTGTAGCCCTGCCCCACGAGCTTTTAGAAGAGGCCGCCCAACGCATCTTAGCCGAGGTACCTGACGTGAGCCGGGTAGTGTATGATATCTCCACTAAGCCGCCCGCTACAATTGAGTGGGAGTAGCTTAGCGCTCCTCTGCATAGGGATAGGCTGTGGGGCTTGGGCGCAGGCTCCCTCCAGCCCCTTGGCCCCTGTATATCAGGCCATTCAGCGCGGCCTTACCTTAAACGCCCAGCGGCAGCTCCAAAAGCTCCAGGAAAGCCCCGATAGCCTCATACGCTGGGAGAGCCTCCTTCTGCGAGGGTACGTAGCTGCACGCGTCGGGCGCGAAAATGAAGCCCTTGGCTACTGGTACCGCCTCTCGCAATATACGCCGCATTCTGCTCTAGGCTGCGAAGCCACCTACTGGCGCGCCGACTTACTGCTTAGAAAGCGCTCTACCCGCAAAGAGGCGCTCTTTCTCCTGCGTGACCTTTTAGAGAGTCCTCACACTCCCCCAGCTCTACGCACTGAAGCGGCCTATCGCCTGACTCATTTCGCCTATTATGAGGCGGACTTGGGTTTCTTATGGACCTACATTGACGAGGGGCACCCGCTCCTGCAAGCCTATTTTTTGCCAGCCCTTTTGTATCAGCTTCGGCAGGGGTGCTACTGGGAGCTCTGGCGCCTAAGGGAAAAAGAAATCCGCTATCGCTGCGGCGAGGAGACCCACCTACCTTGGAGCTGGGCTGCTCTGGTAGATACCCTCTCTCCCGAAACCCTGCGCATAGCCCTTCTAATGCCTTTCTTAGCCAATCAGGAGAAACCATCTCCCTTTTTGGAATTCTGGCAGGGATTTGAGCTGGGCCTTCGGGAGGCGCGCTCACCTTACTATGTCTGGGAAGTGCGCGTAGAGGATAGCGAGCGCAATCCGCTCCGCCTTCAAGAAATCCTCTTGCAGTGGGAAACCCACCCACCCCACATCCTCATAGGAGAGGTTTCTTGGAGCCTCAACCAAACCCTTAGCAGCTTCTGTGCGCGCAAAGGCATCTGGCAGGCCGTGCCCATCAACACCGCTTACCCTAAGTACCCCTATACCTTTCCGCTGCTTCCTCCTGCAGAGTGCCAGGGCCAATTCGTAGGCGCGCAACTCCGAAAGGAACTTGAAGGAAATGGGTCAGGGGTATGCCTTTACGACGCCTCCGACCCTCAGGCAGTAGCTTTTGCCGAGGGGTTTAGGCAGGTTCGGCCCTGTCCTCTCTACGCACTGCCCTCCGACCTCAAAGAGCTAACCCAGCGCTGGGCCACCCTCAAAGACTCCCTTCAAGGGCTTAGCTGGTACACCCTTGCCTGCAACCGTGAAGACTTATTGGGCTTCTTGCTCCACAAGCTGGGAAGGGACTCTCTCCCCCCGCTCGTAATAGGTATGGCTACTTGGAACGATTTCCAATACACTTACTTTAGAGATTACCGTCGCCTTCGGATCTGGATACCGCAGGTATTTCTGCCTGATAGTGCGGCCTGGCGGAGCCTAAATCAGCGTGTACGCCAGCTTTTTGCTCAGCCTGGTACACTTTACCATGCGCAGGGGTATGACGCCGCCCTCTGGATAGCCACGCTTAGTAACGCTTATACCCCTAACGCTCCCCTGCCCCGCAAAGAGATGCTTGGTCTTCTGAATACTTATCTCCTCCCCCCTCAGTGCGAACGCTATCGCTTCCGCCTCTGGGAATACGAAAAGGGCGAAATACGCCCGCGGTATGGCAACTAGTTCGCGCTACGAGCCGCAGCAGCGCCTCCCAGGCTGGAGCCAGGAAAAATTAGGGGCTAGCACAGCGCTGGTGGTAGGCGTAGGTGGCATAGGGCAACCGGCGGCGCTCTACTTAGCCGCCATGGGGATCGGTAAGCTCATTTTAGCCGACCCAGACGCGGTAGCCGAGGCAAATCTGCACCGCCAGCCCCTCTATACAGAAGCCGATTTAGGTAAGCCTAAGGTAGAAGTTTTGGCCGCTCACCTTCGCCGCTTGCGCCCCGACTTGAAGGTAGAAACCCACGCTGTATGGGCCGATAGAGCCTTTTTAGAGACATATGGCAAAGCCGCTGGCATTTGGATTGATGGCACCGACAACCTTGCAAGCCGCCTGGCGCTGGATGAAGCGGCGGCCACCTGCCAAAAGCCTTGGGTATATGGCTCCGTATATCAGGGGGAGGGGCAAGCGGCTCTGCTCGTCGGGGTGCGGTACAGGGATTTTTTCGGCGCCGAAGAGGGCGGTCCTAGCTGTAGTATAGGCGGCGTTTTAGGGGCCCTTCCAGGGGTAGTAGGGGCCCTTCAAGCGGCCTTAGCGGCTCAGTATTTAGCCCAGCCCGCCTTAGCGCCCGTCAATATCCTCTTTCGCTTAGACCTTCTGCGCGGTCTCATGCAGAGCTTCGCCTTAGAGGCAGCTGAGCCAGTCGCTCCGCTGGAGCTTTCCTGGGAAGCGACACAAGCCTTCCCTACGGCCCAATGGATAGACCTGCGCGAAAATCCCCTTCCCCCCCTGCCTGTACCGGCCCAACACCTCCCTTGGTATAATTGGGTCCAGTGGCGGCTTTCAGGCCAGCCAGTGATTATAGTATGCGAGCAGGGTGAGCGTAGTCGGCAAATTGCCTATGCGCTGCGCCGCCAGACCGGCCGTACCGATATATTCAGTCTGCGCGGCGGGGCACAACAGATTAGTTTAGGACTTGGCCAGAACTCCTAAGCGCGCGCCTACCTTCTCAAAGGCCGCAAGCGCTTGGGCAATGTGCTCAGACGTATGGGCGGCGCTAAGCTGTACCCGAATGCGCGCCTGACCACGCGGCACCACTGGGTAAGAAAAGCCCACCACATAAATGCCTTCCTCCAACAAGGCTTCAGCCATTTCCTGAGTCAGAACCGCATCATAGAGCATAATCGGCACAATCGGATGATCGCCGGGTTTTATCTGAAAGCCCGCTCGGCTAAGGCCTTCCCGGAACTGTCGGGTGTTTTGCTCAAGTCGGTCGCGCAGTTCCGTAGTATCGGCAAGCCATGAGAAAATCTCGGCCGCTGTAGCGGCGACTACAGGTGAGAGGGAATTGGAGAAAAGGTAGGGGCGTGAGCGCTGCCGCAATAGGTCTATAAGCGGCGCTGCCCCGGCCACGAAGCCGCCCATGGCTCCCCCTAGCGCTTTGCCCAGCGTACCCGTAATTAGGAGACGCGGAGCACCTAAAATCCCGAACCGTTCGGGCGTCCCTCGGCCCGTCGGCCCTACGAAGCCCGTCGCATGCGAGTCATCCACGATAAGTAGCGCATCATACTGCTCGGCCAGTCGCATAAGTTCGGGCAAAGGGGCATAATCTCCATCCATGGAGAAAACCCCGTCCGTAACAATAGCCCGAAAGCGTACAGGCCCTGCTTCTACGATCTTGCGCTCTAAATCCTCTACATCACAGTGGCGATAAATCAGCCGCCGCGCTTTCGTAAGGCGGATACCATCTATCAGGCTGGCGTGATTGAGCTCGTCCGAAAAAATGGCATCCTCCGGTCCGAAAAAGGGCTCAAAGACACCTCCATTGGCGTCAAAGCAAGCTGCATACAGAATGGCGTCTTCACAGTGCAGGAAGTCGGCGATGGCGCGCTCTAGAGCTTTATGGGGCGTCTGCGTGCCACAAATGAAGCGAACCGAAGCCATGCCGTAGCCCCACCGCTCCAGTGCGCGATGGGCCGCCGCTACCACACGCGGGTGCGAAGCTAAACCCAAATAGTTATTAGCACAAAAATTAAGGACCCGCCGGCCATCCGCTAGAGTGATCTCCACCCCTTGTGGTGAATCAATAACCCGTTCTGTTTTGTACAGGCCGCTACGCCGAATCTCAGACAGCTGCGCCTCAGCCCACTGGATAAGCCCAAAAGCCATAGAGCAAAAGTAAGTTATATTTGTGAAGATGCGGTGGCTGTGGAGTTGGCTGTTACCCTTGGGGGGATGGACGCAATCGGCGCTATACTTAGTGCATTTTCAGCCTAAGCCTGACTCCCTTTTGCCTTTTCCTGAGCAGTATTTGAGTCCTGCTGCTATAGAGCGCCGTCGCCTGCACGGTGTGCCTATTGACGGACGAGACCTTCCCATACCGCTAGCTTGGATAGAAGGCCTTGCTCGGGCAGGCCGCCTTTACGGAATCTCTCGCTGGCTAAATGCCGCCCTTGTAGAGACTACTTCGCCTCAGCTTCTGGGGTCTTTACCTGGCGTAGCCTGTGTGGAGTATTTCTGTCCCGCTCCTAAGCCTATCTCACCCTCCCCCTTACCGGCCCTTCAGAGCAAAGCTTCCCCTACTCAGTCGGCTTCGGTCATAAATGCTTTCCAGCTGGACCAGCTCAAACTGCCTTTTCTCCATCAGCGGGGTTATACGGGACAAGGCATCCGTATGGCTATTTTTGATGCAGGCTTTCCTTACTTTGATCAAATGCGCGCTTTTGAGCACATTTTCAGAGAAAACCGCTATTTAGGCGGGCGAGATTTTGTGGATCGCAATCAGTCTATCTTTGAAGATAATGCCCATGGCACCCATGTAGCCTCGGTCATTGTGGCCTACGATCCGCAAGGCACAGGCTACCTCGGCGGCGCGCCCCATGTAAGCGTGCTTCTAGCACGCACCGAAAATGCCCTCTCTGAGACACGCTTAGAAGAATGGAACTGGGCGGAAGCGGCTGAGTGGGCCGACTCCCACGGCGTTCATATCATCCAGAGTTCGCTCGGCTACAGCACTTTTGATGACCCAGCGGAAAACTATACCTACCGCGACATGAACGGGCGCACGGCTATCTCTACCCAAGCGGCTCGCATAGCCACTCAAAAAGGCATTTTAGTAGTAGCCTCGGCTGGCAACGAAGGGAATTCCCCTTGGCATTACATTACTGCGCCATCTGATGCCGACAGCATTTTAGGGGTAGGGGCTATCAATGTAAATGGGGAAATCACCCCTTTCTCCTCGCGCGGGCCTTCTGCGGATAGACGCATAAAGCCCGATGTAGTGGCCTTAGGATGGGGTACCCAAATACTAGGCCTCAATGGCACTGTACAATATAGTGCAGGGACCTCTTTCTCTGCTCCCCTTGTTAGCGCTTTAGCGGCCTGCTTGTGGCAGGCGATGCCTCACGCACGCAATTGGGAAATCCGAGAAGCGATTATCCGCTCAGCCGACCGCTACCATAACCCCGACACCCTGTATGGCTATGGCCTACCCGACGCCGAGCGCGCGCTTGCCCACCTCACTCGCCTCCACAACCCTAACTTAGCCCCTCAGCTGCAGCTCTATCCTAATCCCGCCAGCGACTACCTTACGCTTTTCCTCCTTGACACCACCCTCGCCTTTTATGACTTTGCGATTTACGACATAAAGGGCAATCAAGTGCATTCAGGACTCTACCGTGGCCTTACGGAAATGCGTCTACCCATCGGCAGCCTCTCCCCAGGCCCCTATCTCTTAGAACTCCTCTCCCGAGCAAGTAAGACCGCCTACAAAGCTATTTTTGTAAAGCTATGAAGAAGTCCTGCCTCTGGCTAATTCCGCTAACGATTTTACTAACTACCTGTCGGAAGAAAAAAGATGAGCCTTGGTTCAACCTTTTCACCGTAGAGGATGATCTCAAGCTGGGTGCTCAGGTTGCCGCCGAAATTGAATCCAAGCCGCAGGAATACCCTATACTGGACTCGGCGCGTTATGCTGCGGCGTATGCGCACCTCTACCGCATGCGAAATACCCTCTTAGCCACGGGCAAACTGCAATACGCAGACCGCTTCCCCTGGCGCATCCGAATCATCCACAACGATACCATTCAAAATGCCTTCTGCGCCCCAGGTGGCTACATCTACATCTACACTGGGATCATCAAGTATCTCCGTAATGAAGCGCAGCTCATGGGTGTATTAGGCCACGAGATGGCGCATGCGGATCGCCGCCACGTCTCCCAGCTCCTTACCCAAGCCTACGGCGTCCAAACCCTCCTAAATATCCTCACGGGCGGCAATCCAGGTGTACTCGGACAGATTGCCGCTAACCTTGTTCTTCTTAGTTTCAGCCGCGACCACGAGCGGGACGCCGACGCCCACTCCGTAATCTACCTCTGCCCCACCGAATACCCGGCTGATGGTGCCGCCTACTTTTTTGAATATATTATCCAGCAGGGAGGTCCGCGACCGCCCGCCTTCCTCAGCACCCATCCCGATCCCGGCGAAAGGGTAAATAACATCCGAAATAAGGCACGCGAGCTAGGCTGCCAAGGCACTCAGCTCTATGAAGGCCGATACGCCGAACTGGTCGCCGCCCTCCCTTAGCCATATCAAGGAAAGCTGCCTGTATATTCAAGATACCGCCCGCACACGGGCCTTCTATGAGGGCTTGCTAGGTTTGACCTGTATCGCTGAAGTGCCGGGTCAGTTTGCCTTCTTTCGCTTAGGCCCTACCATGCTCCTGTGCTTTGTACGGGAGTTTTCCGAGCGTAATCCTACCCTACCTGCGCATGGAGCCTATGGCGTGCAGCATATTGCCTTTGAGGCCCCTTCCACAGAAGCATATGAGCAGTGGAAAGCCTACCTTTCGGCTTACTCGCTCCCTATAGAGCATGAGGCTACCTGGCGCTTAGGGCGCCGCTCCTTTTACTTCCGCGACCCAGATGGCCACAGCATAGAAATCACCGAGCCCGGTATCTGGCCCGAATGACGACATGGATACTCGCTACCCAGAATCCGCACAAACTCGCCGAAGTCCAGCAAATAGTAGGTTCATCAGTCCACCTACTGTCCCTTCCGCCCGGCCTTCCCGTCGCTGAAGAGAAGGAGTCTACGCTTTACGGAAACGCCTTAGCCAAAGCCCGCTTCTACAGACCGTATGTAAATTATCCCGTTCTGGCCGAAGATAGCGGATTGTTTGTACCAGCCCTTGGAGGCAAGCCAGGGGTACATTCCGCTCACTATGGTGGTCCAGAACGGCTCCTTCAGGAGTTACCCCCGTATACCGAACCTTATGCGTACTTCGCCGCTGTAGTAGTGGCCTATCTCAGCGAGCACGAGTACTACTTTTTTTACGGCCTATGGGAGGGTAGACTCAGCCGCGAACTGCGTGGGACAGAGGGCTTTGGCTATGATCCCATATTTATTCCCACTGGGGAAGAGCGCACGGTAGCGGAACTCGGCCAATCGTGGAAAGTCCAGCATTCGCACCGGGCGCGTGCCTTCCAAAAATGGCTGGCTTGGCTAAGTAGCCAGCGCCAAATGGGTCTCTAAACAGCCCATGTACTTAGCTCGCAGGCGTAGAAGGTCAAGCCGCCCTATACCACAAGGCGTATAGAGAATGCCATACCCGCTTCCCGGCACTACTTCGCCTAAGGCAAGCGCCGAAAGGCCAGCCTCCGCCACTTGGCGTTCCAAGGCTTGGGCCTGAGTAGAAGCTACGGCCACTACCACCCGTCCGCCATCCTCCCCAAACCAGAAAGCATCGGTACGCACACCCTGCGGTTGAATCGCTACAAAGCCGCTTGACCCCGCTAGAGCCATTTCTAGAAGGCTCAGAAGTAGGCCGCCATCCGACACATCCTGAGCGGCTAAAAGTAGACCTTGAGCCGCTAAGGCCGGAAGCAGCCGTATAAGGCGTCGCTCCGCAGTTAGGTCTAGCCTCGGCGGTGGGGCATACCTTATTCCCCGCACTTCCCGAAGGTAATGGCTAGCCCCTAAGGAGGGCTCCGCTAGGCTCGCTGGGCCACCGATGAGATACAGGCGAGCCGCACACTTTGGCAAGGCCATAGGCACCCACCGCTGGAGGGCCTCCTCTAAAAGCCCCACTACGCCTATGACTGGCGTCGGCAGAATAGCGCCTTCTGTATCCTCATTATAAAAGCTTACATTACCACCCGTAACGGGCAGTTCTAAGACTTCACAGGCCTCCCGCAAGCCCTCCACCGCTTCTACAAACTGCCAGTAGATGGAGGGATTTTGAGGGCTGCCGAAGTTTAGGCAGTTGGTAACGCCTAAAGGCACGGCCCCTGTACAAGCTACCTGACGAGCTGCCTCCGCTACGGCTAAGGCTGTACCGACTCGGGGGGAAGCCTCCACCCACCAAGGATTACCGTCCAGCGTGACCGCCAGTGCCCGATCGGTATAGGGAAGGCGTATTAGCGGTGCAGCAGCGGGTAGTTCGCTGGCACTACCTATGGTACAGCCCCCCACCATCCTATCATATTGCCGATAAATCCACGCCTTACTTCCCAAATCTGGATGGGCAAGAAGCCGCTCTAAGGCACCCTCTAACTCGCCTACCGACCCGATATCGGGCACCTTAGCGGGAGAGAAAGCGGCGATTTCCTGCAGGTAGGCGGGAGGCTCTTTAGGCCAGTCATAGAGGGGCGCACCTTCGCCGGCTAAAAGGAGCTTAGGGGGCAAAGCAGCTACCTTACTGCCCTGCCACCAGTACTCTACCTCTTCGCCCTCCGTGATTTCGCCAATATCTACCAAAAGGAGCTCCCACTTCTGAGCGATACGCTGGAGGGCAGGTACAGCTTCGGGCGTCGCTATAAGGAGCATGCGCTCCTGGGACTCTGAAAGGAGGATTTCCTGAGGGGTATGTACGCCCCCTCGGAGCGGCACTTTGTCTAGCCAGATGCGCATACCTACTCCTCCGCGTGCGGCGGTTTCGGCGGTAGAGCTAGCCAGCCCAGCGGCGCCCATGTCCTGCATCCCTACAATCAGGCCTTCCGCCACCATTTCTCCTAAGGCCTCCAGCAAAAGCTTTTCCCGAAATGGATTACCCACTTGAATCACAGCCAGTGAGGATTTGTCTCCGCTCTCCAGCACTTCGGAGGCGAAAGCGGCGCCCCCTACCCCATCCGGCCCCGTAGGCGCACCGAGGTATAGGACTCGATTACCTACGCCTTGGGCGCGCGCACTTACCACCCTATCCTTCGGCACAAGCCCCACACTTAGCACATTTACGATAGGCTTACCTCTATACGCAGGCGCAAAGTAGGTCTCTCCGCCGATAGTAGGCACACCTAGGGCATTCCCATAATCCGCTATACCCCGTACTACCCCCTCCAGCAGCGCCCGCGTACTAGCATCTATAGGATAGCCAAAGTGAAGCGAGTCCAAAGCCGCAATAGGCCGGGCCCCCACAGCCAGTATATCCCTATGGATACCACCTACGCCTGTGGCTGCGCCTTGGTAGGGGGCAACCGCACTGGGATGGTTATGCGACTCTACCTTGAAGGCTACGGCCCACCCCTCTCCAATATCCAGCAGACCAGCGTTTTCCTCTCCCGCCAGGCGGAGGGTACGCGGCCCACGGCGCGGCAAACGCCGCAGATGAAGTAAAGAACTCTTATAGCTGCAGTGCTCGCTCCAAAGAGCGGAAAAAATCCAGACTTCCACCTCTGTGGGCTCTCGGCCCAGAAGGCCCAAGATTCGTTCATACTCCGCTTCAGAAAGCCCCGCTTTCTGGGCTATTGTACGGCTCGCAGAAACCGGTCCCATCGCGGCTTCCAATCCTCAATAGAGAGTAGGACGAAAATCGGCTTCCCTATAATGTGATCCTCTGGCACGGGCCCCCAAAAGCGCCCATCTAGCGAGTTATAGCGATTATCGCCCATCGCAAAGTAGTAATTCTGCTGAAAGGTATATTCCGTTCGGGGCTCCCCGTCTATGTATATCTGCCCGCCTACTACCTGCACATTATGCCCTTCATACCCCTCTATGAGCCGTCGGTAAAGAGCTAAGGTATAATAGTTGAGCCGAATTTTATCCCCTCGCCGGGGTAGATAGAAGGGCCCCCAGTAGTCTAAATTCCACCGAAAGTTCGTATCCTGAGGGTAAATAAGCGGCATAAAGCGCCCGGCCGAGTCTATTTCTCTGTGAAAGGTATCTAAGATGGAGGCAAAGTTTTGCTGAAATGCGCGCGCTGTCTCGCGCGTCATATCCAGCAGGTAGGTACGGGCATCCCGCATACTCCAATTCAGGTTGGAACTTCCTGGCGGGCGGAACCCAAACGGCCGCAGCACCCGATAGGTAAGGGGTTCGCCCTGCGTAACCGCCCGATAACGCTCCTGTAGATAGCGCGGCGCATAGGCCAGTCGGCCATTTACATACAGTTCCCCAGCTTGTATTTCTATCGTATCGCCGGGAATGCCTACACACCGCTTGACGTAGTTTTCCTTGAGGCTCGGGATTTGTACGGGACCCAGCTCGGGACTATTGGGCATTACATCATCGGCGGGATAGTTGAAGACTATAATGTCGCCTCGCTGAATAGGCTTGAAGCCAGGCAACCGCACATAGGGAAAAACAATCCAATCCAAATACGAGGGAATCCCCGTGAAAGGGATACGATTGTGAATAAACGGAATAGCTAAGGGCACCATTGGCAGCCGCGGCCCATAATGAAGCTTGCTCACAAAGACGAGATCCCAGGCCAAAAGGGTTTTCTCCATAGAGCTAGTGGGAATAAGAAAGGCCTCCACTACGAAGGTGCGCAGGAAGAGAATGACCGCCAGAGCTATAATCAGCTCACGCCACCAGCGCCGGCGTGCCGAAGGCGCCTTTTCCGCCACCGCACAAAGGTAAGCCAAATGCGCACCTTTCTACGCCCCTTGCTGACCAGAAAGGGATAAGGGCTTATAGACAAGGTGTATCCCTAGCTCTGCTGGCGGATTTTTAGCTAGGCAGAATTCTACCGTGCCGCTATCAGGTCATCTTTAGCCCGTTACTAAGAGAGCAGCAAAATCCTACTCAGAAGGGGTAGGATTGGCTGAAGTGAAAAGGGCTTGGATTTCGGCCTCGGTATTGAAGGCATGGAGACTTAGGCGATAGGCTGGCTGTGGTACGGTAGGCGGATGGAGCTTCTTGAGGGGCAGTGGATGTACGTCCGAAAGCAGCGCAATAGGCCCCTCAAGCCCCTGATAAGTATAGCCGCACGCAGCGAGGTACTGACGCGTCCAGCCTATCAGCTGCCATAGGCGCTGGCGGCGGCTTTCCCATTCGGCTGAACGGCGCAGGACCTCCCCCACCGCCCAAGCCAAAAGAGGCGGAAGCGCTGTAGTATAGATCCCGCCCCATCCTTTCCGCCGCAAAAGCTCTATAAGCCACCAAGGCCCTACCCACACGGCCCCCACTAGGCCAACCGCCTTACCAAAAGTAAAAAGACGCGCCAGCGGCCTAAGGCCCACCCTCTGAGACCAGCTAGCGCCTTGTGGAAGAATAAGCGTGGTATGGGCTTCATCTACCACGATATGGCAGCCGTAATGCGCCTGAAAATAGCTCAGCGCTTCAACCGAAGGGCTCGTACCTTCCATAGAGTAGAGCGACTCCACCGCTACAAAAACCTCCCCCGAAGCCCGGCGTATAAGCCTTTCAGCCTCCTCCCAATTCTGATGGGGAAAGCCCCAGCTTTTTGCGCCACTAAGTCGTATCCCCTGTCGGATAGACGCATGGACGCGCCTATCATAAACTATTGTATCTCCTCGCTCGGGTACCACGCTCCAGAAGGTAAGGTTAGCCACTAGCCCGCTTGGGTACAAAAGGGCCTCTTCTTGGGGTCCCCACAAGGCGCAGACGAGAGCTTCTAAGGCGGCAAAGGGCGAAGCTTCGCCACCTAAGTAGCGAGAGGCGCTGCCCCCACGCAGCCACTCCGCGGGTACCGCCTGTAAAATCTGCCGAATGACGCCGTCCCGATTGAGGCCGAGGTAGTCATTTGTACTGAAGTCAGGGGCCTCTGAAGGTAAGGGCCAGAAGCCCCTAGGGGGTAGCTTATCAAGCGTGCGCCGAATCCGTTCCTGAAGGCGCATAGCTAAGCTCTATGGCACCCATTACCCCGCCATAGCCTAAAGCCAAGACTACGGCTCGCTGCCACTGCGCAGGGCTTTTAGAAGAAGGAAGGCTTGTGACCCAACGCCGCTGACGGAGAAAAGCGCAAGCTAAGCCTAAGCTCACCAGCGGGGAGGCCCCCAAGCTGTGCCCGAAGAAGGCTTTGGGCGCGCAGGCGGGTACATCACCCCAAGCTAAGCGAATGGCCTGCCATTCGGCCGCATCGCCCTGCCGCGTCCCAGGGGCATGCAGAAAAACCATGTCGGGCGGGGCACTAAACTCCCTCAAGAAAGCCGCTAAAGCTTCCGCATCCACAGCGGGAAAGGCTAGGCCTTCCCTCGGCGCGGCCGTAGTCAAGTGAATGGCTTCTACTCTAAAAGGGCCGTCTGTCCCTTCCGTCAGAACACCTAACGCCACCGCCTCCCCTAAAGCAAAGGTATTCTCCCCACTTAGCGGCCGCACAAAAGGAAAATCGTTCTGACGGCTATAAATCCGCAAAGCCGCCATAGCTTCTACGAAGAAGGGGTGGAGAGGAGCTTCTACCGCCCCAAAAAGTACCCGCTGGGCCGCGCCTGCTCTAATCAGAAGGGCTGCTTGGTATAAGGCTACGAGGCCGCTAAGGCAGGTTTGGCTTACTGTCCATGCTGGCCCTTGAATGCCCAAGCGACGGGCTAAGCGGCTCGCCAGCGTACCCAAGGAAGTTTCAGGAGAAAGGGTAGGCGTTAGGGCTTTGGTAGAGCGCCAAGCGTCGTAGGCCTGGAAAAGCATAGTCATTTCCCCTCGCGCCGAGCCAATAACTACGGCCTGCGGTGCAAGCGCTTTTATCTCCTCCGCGTGGCGGTCTGCCAAGGCAGAGAGCAGCTCCCAGGTTGTGCCGCCTCTAGGCAGCGCATAAACTGGCCGATTATCCAGCACTTTCCAGTTCCGCGCCGCCTGGGCTAAGTTCTCCGCTTCCGGGAGGCTCCAGAAAGCCCTTAGGCAGAACTTCCCCTCCATCAGGGGTAAAGCCGACTAAGCTCTCTCAAGAGGGCTTCCGCCTCTTCCAGCGAAAGCATGGTCTCGGCATCGCTGGGTGAAGCTGCTGGGTTAGGATGGACCTCCATAAAGACCCCATCGGCACCCGCTACTACGCCCAGCCGCGCGTAAAGGGCCACGTATTCGCGGGCCCCCTTGGTATAGCCCGCAGCGGAATTAGGGCGCTGGACGGCATGCGTCGCATCCATAAGCACCGGATACCCACCCGCCCGCAGCCGCGGAATATTCCGAAAATCCACCACTAAGTCTTCATAGCCAAAAAAATTTCCCCGCTCCGTGAGAAATATACGTCTATTGCCCGTGGAGCTTACTTTTTCCGCTGCAAAGAGAAGGGCTTGGGCACTCATAAATTGGCCCTTTTTTATATTCACCACTTTACCCGTACGGCCTGCGGCTAATAAGAGGGCTGTCTGGCGGGCTAAAAAAGCGGGGATTTGGAGCACATCCGCTACGGCGGCTGCGGCTGGAACTTCGCTCGTTTCATGGACATCGGTCAAGACAGGTAGGCCAAAGTCGTGGCGTACCTGGCCGAGGATTTCCAGAGCTGCCGCATCCCCAATTCCCTGAAAGGCCGAGAGGCGCGTACGATTAGCCTTACGGTAAGAGGCCTTGAAGATATAGAAGAAGTTTTCCGCCTCGCAGGCTTGTCGGAGCCGCTCGGCCACCTGCGCACAGATCGCATAGGACTCTACGACGCATGGGCCGGCGACGATGCAGGCGCGCCGACCCGCTGCGCCCGAAAACCACTCCCGCCAGTCGGCTGGCGCCGTCATTCGCCTCGGAATACCGGCTTCCGCTTCTCCACGAAGGCCTGAACGCCCTCTTTGTAATCCTGCGTCCGTCCGGCGATTTCTTGATAGTAGAGCTCGTACTGAAGCGCCTCTTCGTAGCTGCGCTCAACGGCGCGCAGAAGAAGTTTTTTGATAAGGGCTAAGGCTCGGGGTGCTTTCGCCGCCAGTTTGAGTGCCAGCGCGTGAGTAGCTTCAGCCAGTTTAGCCTCTTCTACTACTTCGTTGATAAGGCCCCATTGTACTGCCTGCTCTGCACCCAGCGGCTCTCCTAAGGTGGCCAAAGCAAACGCCCGCTTGAGGCCTACCGTACGCACTAAGTGAAAGGAGGTAGCCGTATCTAGCGAAAGGCCTACATTCACGAAGGCCAGTACGAAAGTAGCCGACTTGGCGGCTATTACATAATCGCAGGCAAGGGCTAAGCCTACGCCAGCACCCGCAGCCACCCCATTGACGCTCGCTATTACGGGTTTTTCTAGCTCATGAAGGGCTCGTACCATGGGATTGTAGCGACGCGCTACCGAATCCCCCAGCGACCGCTCCACCCCAGCTACTTCTTTGAGGTCTTGACCCGAGCAGAAGGCCTTGCCCGCTCCTGTTACTACCAACACGCGCACGGCCTTGTCTTTGCTTACTTTTCTAAGCGCCTCCAGAAATTCCGCACTCATTTTCTCGTTAAAGGCATTGTAGCGGTCGGGCCGATTGAGGGTGAGGTAGGCTACCGCCTCCCGCACCTCATACAAAAGGGTCTCATACATACCGCAAAATTAGGAGCTCTCAGACGATAGCTTCTCGCTTATGAAACGCCTTGTATTGCTCGTACCCCTCCTCACCCATGTACTTACGCATAAGTTCTGGCTCTACTTCCAGAAGGTCTGTAAGCATAAGTATATCTAAGGCGTCGCTAAAGGAGCGGTCTATATTGAAGGCCAAAATGCGCGCGCCCATGCGCAAATAGTGCCGGATTAGCGCAGGCAGCCGAATGGGACTACCTTCTAATTCCTCTATGAGGTCTTCCACATCTCGGAGGCTCTGAACCGCTACTGTATAGTAGTAATTCCGATGGTCAGGAGAAACGACATAGGGGTTGCGCGGCCGAACCTCTGCCATTAGGGCTTCAGCCTTATAATGGTCCTCCAGAAAGGCCACTAGAAAAGCCTTAGACAGGTCCGAAAAATGCCTACTCAGGCTCACAGGCCCTATGAGGAAGCGGTAGCGCGGGTTTTGGAGGATATACTGGCCAATCCCCCGCCACAATAGATAGAGCGGCGCATAGGTGCGCTGGTACTTCTCTGTGATAAAAGCGCGGCCCAACTCTAACGCTGGCTGAACCTCACGGAAAAGCGCGCGCCGCAGGTGAAAGAGGGAGTAAAGGTAAAGGCCGCGCAGGCCGCGAGTCTGAAGAATCTCGTCGCAACGACCAATCCGATAGGCACCCACGATTTCCTTTTCGCTGGTGTGGTAGAGCACAAGGTGGTCATACCACGTATCGTAGGCATCCGTGTCTAAGGCTTTACCTGTACCCTCTCCTGCGGCGCGGAAGGTAGTTTCCCGCAGCCGTCCCAATTCATAAAGGAGCTCAGGCTGCTGACTGCCGCGAAAGTAATATACGGCCCATTCCCCTTGTTCTAGAAGCTTTTGGGAAGTTGGCAAGCTACGCAGCAATCGGTCCACAACCTCAGGTCCTAGGGGAGGTTTGATGGGTTGAGGGGGATAGGTAGGCAGGAAGCGCTGGCGCCAGCGATAAAGCCGCAAGCGACGCCAGCGGTTTTCTACGGCTTCGCCCACTAAGTAGGTTTTAGCCCGCAAATAGCTGGTAATGCGCTCCGGGGATCCCAGCTCGCGCAGGCGTTCAAATAGGTGTAGGCGGCCCATCCGATAATGCACCTTGCGCGCAGAAGGCGATACAAACTCGCGGATAAGGAGTCCCGTCCTAAAACGCGCATGGATAAGCCCGGCTAAATGAAAAAATAGGCTATTCGTACCGTGAAAATAGAGTGGCAGGACAGCGGCTTGGCTTTGCCAAATGAGGCGCCCTACCAATGGATGCCATTCGGGCTCCCTCACTCGTCCCGTGCGCCAGTTCCAGCTGGCCACCTCTCCTGAGGGAAAAATTCCTAAAAGATTGCCCCCTTTGAGGTAGGCTAAGGCTTGACGCAAGGGCTGGCGATTGAACTGCTGGGCCCCTTCGCCCCCAAAGGGATCTACCAGCAAAAGCATTTCCCGCACCTCCTCCACCCGCTCCAAGAAGAAATTTGCGATGATCCGAAAATCTGGCCGGATTTCACTGAGAAAACGCACGAGAAAAATGGCTTCTATGCCGCCAAAGGGATGATTGCATACTACCACCAGAGGGCCTTGGTAGGCCCGCAGGGCTTCCAATTCAGCTTCAGAGGGCAAGACGTATTGGACGCCTATAAGCTCCAGTACCCGATCGGCAAACTCTGCGGGGGATTTGCCCGAGGTTTCGCAGAGTTCGTAGAAACGATTGAGCCGTTCTATGCCTAAAGCCTTTTCTATCCACGGTCCCAAGAGGCGATAGATGACCCGCTGCCAAGGCGTGGCTAGCAGCTTATCTAGCTCCACGAGCGGGCGGCGATAGCGGCTCACCAGCCAAAGGTAGGAATTTGGATTTTTGGAAAAAGCCGTATATTTGGAGCGGTATGCGTTACGCTAGCGTTACTCTATTTTCGGTGGCCCTTTTAGGGGCTCAGGCTTACAGCCAAAATACGTGCGCCCAGTGCACGCCTGATCGAAATTTGATTAGGTTGCCGTTCGGCTTCAATCCGGACACCCTGCGGCTTCGCCCTGGTTCCGACACTACGCTCGTAGTACATTTCACCTTTCCAGACTCTGTAAGAAGGGGGCTCTTCACTGTGTTTCCTAATTATGCCATCTGGGTAGATAGTATGCGCCTAGACTCCAACCGGGTGACGGACCGCAGCGGTAACCCCTTTGCTTACAACAGTAATAACCCTGAGGCTGGCCCCATCCACTTTGACCAACCGCACCGCCTCAAGGCCTATGAGCCGAACAATCCTAACACGGCAAGATTTGTAGTATATCGCAATCCCTCGCCTACGGAATGGGGTGCTGGGGGTACAGCGGGTGGCTCACCCCCTTTCGGTTGCGCCCGTCTCTGCATCAAGGCGGCCAATCAAGAAGGCTCTGACACCCTGCGCGTGCGCGTACGATTCTTCATACCTACCCTCGCAGGCGATGGGAATAATAAGGACACCACTACCCTTCACACTCCTGATGCGGGTGGTAACCGCACCTATGGAGATACCGTGTTTCGGTACGTAGTGAAAATCACCCGCAATCTTCCGACCTATACAGGCTATATAGGAAACCACTCTGTACAGATGCGTTTATCCCCTAATCCGGCTTGGGGTGAGACGGAGCTTCGGTTCATCCTCATCTCGCCTACCCGCGTGAGCCTGCGCGCCTTCACCATGGACGGCCGTGAAGCTTACCTCCACGAGGGCTTGTATGCCGCTGGCGAGCACCGCTATTCGCTCCGTCTACCTAAGGGGATTTATACTATCCTCTTAGAGACCGAGTATGGCCGTGTAGCTGACCGGCTCGTGGTGGTGGAGTAAAGTGATCCGACCTCTTCTTACGGGGCGATGCGCTGCGCGCATCGCCCCATTTTTTTTATCTTTGCATTCCATCTGGGGAGTTGCCGGAGCGGTCAAACGGGCCTGACTGTAAATCAGGTGGCGCCATGCCTACGGAGGTTCGAATCCTCCACTCCCCACGCGGGAGTAGCTCAGCCGGTAGAGCATCAGCCTTCCAAGCTGAGGGCCGCGGGTTCGAATCCCGTCTCCCGCTCATTTTCCCCTTCCTCCAGCGCCTTCGGAAACGCTTAGAGCTATATAGCCGACTAGTAGTTTTAGAACATGCCGTATTCGCCCTTCCTTTTGGTTTATGGGGATTTGCCGTAGGGGTCAAGGAGATGGGGGGCTCAGCCCTTTTGCCTAAGTTAGGCTGGGTCTTGATAGCCCTTATAAGCGCACGCACGGCGGCTTTAGCGTTCAATAGATACGCAGATCACTTCTTAGACGCGCAGAATCCACGCACAGCCCAGCGCGAGATTCCGCGTGGCCTAGTTCAGCCTAAAGAAGCCCTCTGGCTTACCCTGATATCAGCGGCCATCTTCGTGGCTGCCGCTTGGCAGCTCAACCCCCTCTGCGGCACTTTAGCCCCTTTAGCCCTCTCTATACTTCTGGGCTACTCCTATACAAAGCGCTTTACTTATTTCTCCCATTATATTTTGGGCTTAGCCCTAGGCCTAGCCCCTGTAGGGGCGTATCTAGCCGTAACAGGCAGGTTTTCTCTATTTATTTTGAGTGTAGGCGCAGCGGTAGCCTTCTGGGTAGCAGGGTTTGATATTCTCTATGCGCTCCAGGACATAGATTTTGATAGGGCGGCGGGGCTGCATAGCATTCCCGCTCGCTTTGGTGAAGTTCCCGCTCGCCGTATAAGCCTTATCAGTCACGGGGTCAGTACGATCTTTCTAGCCTGGGCAGGGCTTTCCCTTTATGGGGCTCACCCCCTCTACTGGACAGGGTGGGGGATTTTTAGTGGGTTTGTGTTTTACCAGCACTGGGTGAGCCGCGACAAGACTCGCATCAATCGGGCCTTTTTCACCCATAATGGCTTAGCATCGGTAGGGTTAGGCACGCTGGCGATTATGGCCTTATGGGTGCCCCTCTGAGGCCCTCCGCTTCTTACTCTACTACCAGCAGGTAAGTGCGCCAAAGTAGAGCCGAGTCCTCGCTGATAGTAAGGAGATATAACCCAGCGGGAAGCGATAGAGCGATGTCGCCCTCTCTTCCCTCAAAGGGATAGTGAGCTACCGCCTTCCCAGCAAGGTCGGAAAAGACCAAGGAGTAGGTACCCATGCGAGGCGCTACCAGATGTAAGGTGGTACGAGCTGGATTGGGGAAAAGGACGAATTCGCCTCCCCTATAAGGAAGCCCACTCGGCCGTAATAGTACCTCTACGAAAAGGGTATCCCGTTCCTCACAGGCGCCGTTTCTTGAACGCAGCACAAGCGTGTGCCTGCCTTCCTGCGTAAAAGTATGGGTAAAGGTGGCTTGATCGCCTGTAGCGGAAGGGGTCGTAGCCCCAGGGTTATAAAGCTCCCAGTTATAGGCATTTCCTGCTGTAGCGCTAGTGGCTTCAAAGGTAGCCTGAACGGATGGTGGCGTGCCAGAGAGGGTATAAGTGTCGCCACTCGCATACGTCCTTCCAGCAACGGAGATAGAAGCATTTGGCTGTGGGGAAACGGTAATACTTACCGTGTCCGCCGTGGTATCGCTACGACAGACTGGGGTTTGGGGATTTTCCCGAATAGCCTGAGCTATTATGGTGTAGCTACCTACGGCTAAGTTTAGCGTATAGGTAGAACCGCTGACACCACTGACAGGCTGACCATTCACCAGCCAGCGGTAGGTAGTGGCGCCTCCTACTGCGGCATCTAAGGTGAGCGTCCCAGCACTGACGCACACAAGCCGGTCAGCTCCCAAATCCGGTCGCCTTGTAAAGGGCTGCGCCGGATAGCCTGTTACACTGAGACGGAAGCGTCCCTGCGAAGCGGCATTGAAACCCTCCACTATAATGAGCAGTTCATCACCTTCTCTCAAGGGAAGGGTATCGCGCGTGGGGGCTTGCGGATCCTCTGGCATTGGCTTTATGCGCTGAGAGCCTAGCCGGCCAATAGCTAAGATGTGAGCCGTAAAGCGCGGGTCACCAAACCCCGCCGCACTACAAGCACTACCCTGGTCCTCATCGGAAGTAGTGTCAGGAAGCGTAAGGTTAATAAGGCTAAGTCGGGTGCCAAAGTTCGTGCCGCCATCGCAGGTATTTAGCCGCAGGGAGTCTAAACAAACTGGTAGCGTAAGACGGAAGAAAAGGTCACGCGCGCCCGTGCCACGTGGGTTAGTAGATACTCCTGTAGCATTTGGTTCGCCGTATTCATTAGAGAGACCTAACCCACTCGTACTGTCCTGCACGCTCGCCTCCCAGTAGCCTGTAGTAGAATTGTAATTGAGTACAAGGGGAAGGGCGGTAGAAGGCCGATTGCCCGGTCGGTCGGTAAGGCCTAGGGTGAGAGGCACATTTGAGGTATCGGGCGGCTCGTTAGGGCAGCCATCGGGCATACGCGCTACCAGCGCTATCTGTATGGTCCCGGTATAGGTAGGTGGGCTGAGGGTTGGAAGGGCAAATGAGGTCGGAAAGCCGCTCACAACGCCCCCAGCTTGCCAAGTAGCGCCATTATTTAGGGAGTAGATTATCTCCGCATCCCCTTGCATGGCGGGTTGATTAGTACCTGCTGTATCTAAGGTTATCACGGTCCCCCATAAGTAAGCTGTGCCCACTTGCGGCGGCGTAGAGGTAATCACACTGGGTGCGAAGGGTGCTGGAGGACAGGGGGGACGCGTACCCGCCAGCTCATCCGCTCCTATATCAGGCGCCGTACCTGGATCGCTCCCTACGCCCCCTATCGGCCGAGTCTGTCCATCAAAGTCAAGAGTACCATTATAAGCCAAATCGCCTGCATTAATCACGGCTGTCGGCGCTGTGCTCACCAAATGCAGGTCAGTAGGAGAGACAAAAGGCACATCCTCACGCAAGAAAAGACCTCTGGCCTCACGCCCTGGCGCCGAAGCCCGCCAGGCCGAAAGCGTAGCGTAGTCGGTATTACCAAGCCGAGCTATATAGTTAGGAACGCCCTGGGCAGCTATACGATAGGCATTGTGGTTTATTTGGGCTCCACTTAGGGAATTACTAAAGAAGAGCATACCGTAGGCCGCGCGCGTACCATTCTGCGCTACACGTAGAGAGTTCTGCAAAATGTTCCCTGAGATCACCAGACCACCTGAGATTCTGTGACCTATAGTTATCGCCGCAGAGCCGCCTTCGGATTGGGTAGAAGTAACGGAATTATTCCCATACAGGTGAATAGAGTTATGATAAATAGCCAGCTTCGCATCGGTTAGATTTCCAGCAGCATTCACAAAGATACCACTTACATACTCTACTCCTGTGGTAGAGGCTCGCGCATCACCGACAATGTCCGCAATCATATTGCTGAAAATCCTATTTTGAGAAGAGGCTTGTAGTGTAGCGGGAAGTATTACGCAGATACCGTACTGGCCGCGCCCATCCGCACCCGTATAGCGCAGACCATATATCCAGTTGCGCGCAAGGGTAAAATTCTCGCAGGTATCCAGACGTATCCCAGCTAATTGGTTAGCGGCGGTTATGCTGCCACTTGTCGCTCCTGTAATCTGATTGGCCATTACATTGATGTTCCTTCCCCAGAATATGTGGATGGCGCCTATGTTGAAGGTGGCGGCCCAGGAGTCAGGGGCCGATTGGCCTATTTGATTTCTCTCTACTTCCACGCCATTGAGTACTGCATTGGATGAGCCCCGCAGCATAATCGGCCGGCTAACGCTATCTATCTTATTAGAGGTAAGGCGCAGAGTTTGAACGGTACTTCCTGGCGTTAGAGGAGCCGATACGAGATTACCTGTCGCCGGATCCGAACCGAGGTATATACCACTGAAGGTTTGGGAGCGGCTAGCGCCTAGCAGTATAAGCCCATCTATAGTGAATCCCTCTAAGTTAAGAGGCACGTCTTGTGTAGAAACAATCCCGATAAGGCCTGTACTCGTGCCAGAATTAGAAGCATTTTGAGTGCTTTTTAGGGCAAATACGTCTGCACCGCTCAGAGAGAAGTTACGCAACTGACCGCGATTGAGCGGATTAGATAAGTTGCTTTGGGTTGCGCCTCCAAAGCGGAATATGAAACGGCCGCCAGACGAGGTAGATGGGGCCTTGCGAAGGGTATCTTGGCGCTGAAGCACCACGGATACCTGGCAGGTTATGCAGTTATAGCCTACCAGCGTGATGGTAGAAGGTTCGTTCGCTGGATTCCAATTACCGACTGGCGGAAGGGTAATTACTACATTCCCCCGAGCCCCACGCTGATTGAGGGAGTCAAATGCCTCCTGAATAGTGGCAAACTGGCGATTGTTGAAGTCACTTACCCCCGTAATCGTATAATTACCTTGAAGAGGCGTACCTTGAGCCCAACCCGCCTCTATTAGGAGAAGTAAGTACAATAAGCCGCCTCCGTAGCCACTTTTTTTCCGCATACTCCTGCGAAGATATAGTCTGCCAGTTATCTCAAGGTAAATCAGAGGGAATGTAACAGGCGGTTTGTTTTGCCCAGAAAGCAGCGGTTTGGGGGTTTTGGAGGATAGGGCGAGCGATAACGAGGAGGGCGGGGAAGAGAGGAAGGGTAGGGTCTAAACTGGCGCCTTGAGCACCCGCTCCAGGCACAAGAAGCCAATCGGTAGGTCGCAGGCGGCGCAGGCGGGGTAATTCAGACCCGTACTGCAGTCCCCATACCCAGCCAATCATCGCTTCATGCTCGGGCGGCTTCTCCTTTACGATGGCTTCCCATATGGTAGCCTGCCACACTGGGGCTTCCGTGGTGCGCAGGAGCACGAACACCCATTTGTCTTTTCGGCTCCAAAATGGTCGCAGCGCTTCCCAGCCCAAGTAGGGGTTGAGGGTAAGCGCCTCGAAGGCCAGAGTGTCCCAGAAAGCCTGAGCGTAGGCGTGATTCGTGTGGGTGATATCCGCCCGTTTGGCATCGGCGATTATGAGCGCATCCGAGGGCAGAGCTTGGCGCAGGCGCTCGAGCAGGTGCCAGCCGCTTGCACCCCATCGCTCATAAAAGGCTATATTTAGTTTATAAGCCACGGCATAGGGGCCGGTTTCCGCCACTACCCAGCGGAGGTAGGCTTCTACGGCCGCCAGTCCGCCAGCCCACACCCATGCGGGCAAGGCCGCCTCGGAGGGATCCAGGCCCACACAAAGGAGCGAGGCCTTGCGCCGAATCACCTCATACAGCTGGTGCGCCGTCACCGCAAATCAATAATCTGTACCCCAGGATGCACCGCCGGATTAAACACAAAGGCCGTGTCAGGGATAGCCTGCGTCCCATAGCTGCGCAGTTCGTATGTCTCTACCTGTCCATCCCTATACCAGAACCGCACTCGATAAGGCAGCTCGCTCTGGGCTTCAATCCATACCTCTACCCGGAAATAGTCCACTTCGCTTATAGGAAATAGCGAAACCTTATGCAAGGTGCGTCCGAGCTGGGCTTCGGTTTTATCCCAGCGCACCTTCATATCCCGCTCATACAGCCGGAAAACCCGTTCTAAGCTAAAACCTTCTTTAGGGTTATAAGCCGAGATATTTACCTCGCGCTCCTTCTTGAGAAACTGCCAGACGGTAGCACCATCGCAAAAAACGGCCACATCGCCTATATCCACAGCAAACTTATTGTGCCGTGGCTTGTAGCGAAAAGTACCGCGGTAATGGATTTTCTTGTGCGTGGTATCGGCCCTATCCTCCAGCGTATAAGTGAAGTCAACGGTGATATAAGAAAAGGACTTCAACTTTTTATGCGATCGTTGAATAAGCTGATCAGCTCGCGGGTCTACTTGGGCCCAAAGCAAGAACAGCACAAGACGCCACACGGTGCGAAGGTATAAAAGTCTTATCTTTGGAGGGCTGACCGTTTTTCTTCCATGTACCGAGCCATAGGCGCGCTAGTATTAGGGATTGGTTTGCTGGGGTGTAGCGCCGAAAAAAATACGTTTTTAGCGCGCACGTGGCACACTTTCGTATCCTACTTCAACGGCTATTATCACGCTGAGCAGCGCTTTCGATGGAGCCAACGCGAGATAGAACTACAAACCCCCGACCCTGTGGAAGGCTTTATTCGGATTTATCCTATTCCTGATCCGAATTACGCCCGCAGCCAATACAGCCGCTTAGAGGAAGCCGCTAAGAAGTGCGAGGTAATTATTTTCCGGCATAAAAATGGCAACTACATAGATGATAGCCGCACGCTTATCGGCCAGACGTGGGTTTTGCGAAGTAATCTGCCGAATGCGGAAATGAACTTCAACTATGTGCTAAATGCGTTTCCCAACACGCCGCTGCGTGCGCGGGTATATTGGTGGCAGGCGTATGCAGCGCTTCAGGAGGATAATCCTTACCGAGCCGAGACACGCCTTACAGACGCCTTAGGGCTCCCCGACCGTCTCAAGCGCCGCTATAAGCCGCACTTAGATGCCCTCATGGCCCAGACGCTTGTTGCAAAAGGCCAGCCAGAATTAGCCTTGCCTTTCCTCCAGCGTAGCGCCCACCGGCTAGATACCCGCCTGCGCCGGGCACGGGCTCACTATCTAATGGGTCAGCTCTACCTTCACCAGAAAAATTTTGCCCAAGCCGAGCGGGCCTTCCGCAAGGCTTACCGCCTCAATGCTACCAATGGTCTTACCTTTCTGGCCCAATTTCAGCTCAGCTTGCTGGTGGGCGCCAAAAACCCTCGCCTAATTCGGCGTTTGGAACGGATGGCGCGTAGCGCCCGCTACGAAGACTACCGCGACCAGATCTATTACCGCATAGGCCAGCTTTATGCGGAGAAAGGGCAATACGAGGCGGCCCTCCAGGCCTACAAAAAAGCCGGCCAAAGCGGCCAATCTCCCGCTCGCGCCTTAGCCCATTACGAGGCAGGCCTGCTCTACTTTGAAAAGTTTCACGATCTAGCCGCTGCCCAGAAGCACTTTGACTCTGCCGCTACCCTAATACCTGAAAAGCACAGCCGAGCCACCGAAATAAAGATGCTTCAAGCCCGCTTTAAAGAATATGCCCGCTTGCGCGCCCAAGTGCATCGTCTAGATAGCCTCCTTACTTTGGCGGCCTTAGATCCAGAGGCCCAAGAGCGGGTCATTGAAAGTTACATTCAGGCGGAGGTGGCGCGCCGCGCCTTAGAAAAAAGTCAGCGGGCCAGCGAGTCGGCTCCTGCTGCAGGCGCCAATCCTTTCCTCGCCGCTAGCTCCCCCAGCGGAAGGGGCAGCGGCTTTTACTTCGATAATCCCATTCAAGTTTCCAACGGTCGTCAGGAATTTATCCGGCTATGGGGTGAGCGGCCCGATGAGGACCACTGGCGCCGGCGTCATAAAGGCGCTTCTGCCCAGTCCGCTGCTGCGTCGCAAAGCGCTCCCCCTAAAGCCGAGTCTACGGAAGAAAAGGTAGAGTGGCCCGAAAGCCCAGCTGACCTCACTCCTTTACGGGTAGAGCGGCTCAAGAAGCAACTCTTGGCTACTTTACCGCGTACACCGGCTCAGAAGCGAGCGGTGGAAGACACGCTCATGGAATCTACCTTAGCTTTAGCCCAGCTCTATCAGGAGGCTTTGCAACGTCCCGACTCAGCTCAGGCCCTCTACGAATGGCTTATTCGGCGATTGCCCCACCGACCTGAAGCCCAAGCACCCGCCCTCTATGCCCTATATATCCTGCTTTCAGGCAAGCCTGCAGCCGAAACTTACAAGCGTGAGCTCCTTACCCGCTTTCCCGACTCCGAATATGCCCGCTTGCTTACTGGCAAGGGCCGATTAGAGTCTAGAGAGACCCCTGTAACAGCCATTCACCAAGCGCTTTTGAACGACTACGAGGAGGGGGACTACCCCGCAGTAGTAGGTTTTGCCGAAGCTACGCAAAGTCGATGGCAAGGTACCGAAGCGGAGCCCTTTATTCTTTATCTGACCGCTGCGGCGTATGTGCATCTGCAAGAGTTGGAGAAAGCCGCCTCTATCCTTCGTCAGCTTATCCAGAAACACCCCAAGGCGGAATGCACGCCCCTAGCGCAAAAGCTGCTCACTCGTATAGAGCGCGGCCAGACCCAACTCATAGCAGAGTCTAATCCTACTCCTCCGCCGACGCCCTCTCCACCTACCTCCGCCAACCTCAGCGGCTTTGTGGCTCAGCTACGTCCAGACGAGGCGCTCCTCGTGGTCCTCCTAGTACCTAAAGAGCGCATAACAGCCGAAAATCTCAGACAAGAGCTTAGTCGGGCCCATGAGCGCTACTTCAGCGGCCAGCGCCTCAATCTTGTAGTTTTCCTTTACAACGACACCCACCACTTGGCCTATGTAGCGCAATTCCCCGATTACCGCACCGCCGAAAATTACATTCAGACCATTGCGCGTGAGCCTTGGTACACCAGCCTAGGCCTACAGGCGTTTCAGGACTTTTTTCCTATTTCTCAGAGTAACTTTCGCGTAGCTTTTACGCAAAAGCGCATGCAGGACTACGCCGCCTTTTATACCCAGTACCGCAGCCAATTTCGCTAACTTTGGCCCTCTGTGAAGCGCGCCCTTTTTCCTGGCAGCTTCGACCCTATTACAAATGGCCACATAGAGATTATTCGGCGCGGCCTAGCATTATTTGACGAAATAGTAGTAGGCATAGGGCTCAATACCAGTAAGCAGCCCATGTTTAGTCCCGACCAGCGCCAAAAATGGATAGAAGAGGCTTTCCGCAAAGAAGCCCGCGTGAAAGTATGTACCTACACGGGCCTAACCGTGCGCTTTGCGCGCCAGATAGGGGCCAAATTCATCCTGCGGGGCCTACGCTCCGCCCCCGACTACGAATACGAGCGGAATATAGACCTTCTCAACAAGTCTTTAGACCCAGATATAGAAACCTTCTACTTACTCAGCAGCCCCGAGACTTCGTTTGTCTCCTCAACGCTTGTGCGCGAGGTTATTCGGTTTCATGGGCATTTAGAAGGGCTTCTGCCGCCTCATATTATACGGGACATTTATGCGACCTACCCCGGCGGTGCCCCAGTAAGTGGAAGGCCCCCGCATGCCTAAACTTTCGATTATCACCGTTACCTATCAGGCAGAAGCCGTTCTACCGCTTACCCTGCGCAGCGTAGCCAGCCAAACTTGGCGCGACTGGGAGCACATTCTAGTCGATGGGGCTTCTACGGACAATACGCCCCGCCTTATACAGGCATATGCCGAGCAGGTGCCTAACGTACGCTGGATAAGTGAGCCCGATAAAGGGATCTACGACGCCATGAACAAAGGCCTGGATATGGCCCAGGGCGAATTCGTGGTTTTCCTAAATGCGGGCGATATTTTTTGGCGGCCTACCACCCTAGAGGAGCTTTTCACCCAAGCCCCGCCAGAAGCGGATTTGCTCTACGGCGACCACTACTACATCAATCTACAGGGAGAAAGGGTTCTACGCCGGCGTCATCGCCCTTATCCCCGAGGTGGCCTGCAACTGAAGCACCTGCATACAGGGATGGTAGTTTGTCATCAGGCTATCTTTGTACGCCGCACGCTAGCCCCAGCTTACAACAGCCGCTTCCACTTCGCTGGAGATTTAGATTGGCTTATAAGGATTTTACAGAAACCCTGCCAGACCTATGACACACAGAAAGTACTCGTGGGCTACCTTGTGGAAGGCGGGTCAGATAGGTATATTCTTCAGCACATTTGGGTACGCACAGGCATTCTTCGGCGGTACTTTGGTATAGGCGCCGTCCTAAAAAGCTACTGGGCCATGCTAGCTAACCTGTGGCATGGCGGCTACCCAGCGGTGGAATGAAAGGCTTCCACCGCGACGTATGGCTAGTAGTACTTCTCAATATTATCGCTAAGCCGCTCTGGCTGATAGCCGATAACCTAGCGCAGGATAAAATCGGCCACGCAGACTATGGCCTTATAAAGGCGCTTTTGGGCCTTGGGCAGTGGGCAACCTCCCTATCGGATTGGGGGATGTACCTTATGGTAGCCCGTCGAATCGCTCAAAACCCCCAACAGTATGCCGAGATAAGCAGTATCACCTTTTCCCTCCGTACCCTTCTTTCTTTTGCGGGTATATTCCTATTTCTCTGGATCGGCTGGCTTATAGGATATAGGCATTTTGCGCTCCTATGGCTAGCGCTGCTTCTTATTTACCAGACTAGCATTAGCTACCTCCAATTTTTTCGGGCCTTTCTCCAGGGTTTTCAGCGCTTTAGGGCAGATGCGTTCTTCTCCGCCGCAGAGAAGGCCGTGGCTATTCTTTTCCTAGCTTTAGGATGGCCTTACCTCTCTGGCAACCTTTATGTAGGGCTACTGACGCTGAGTGGGGTGATTGTGGCGATTATCTCGGCTGGCTGGGTATGGCGACTTTATGGGCGTCCCGCCTGGCGCTTTCATCCCAGCCTGCTGTGGGGTATGCTGCAAGAAATCACCCCTTTCGCCCTAATGACCCATGTTACCGCCCTCAATGAACGGATCAATCAAGTGCTTTTAGAGCGCTGGGAAAGCCCCTACGCAAATGGACTGTACTGGGGTGCGTACCGCTGGTTTTCCGCCGCCATGATGTACCTATGGCTCGTACTACCCCTCTTCTTTGCGCGCTTTGCCCGGCTGGGGCGCACTTATAGCCCAGAACTGCGCCAGACTTTCCAGTGGGGCCAAGTGGTAAGCGCTCTTCCTATCATAGGAATTACGGGGATTTTCCTCTATGCCCCCGAACTTTTTATGCTTCTACTGCGTCAGAGCACTCCTGCTGAACAGAAACTTATGAGTCAGGTACTTCAGGTACTAGCGCTTTCTCTACTGGTTCAAGGCTTTTTTGCCATTTATAGCACCTACCTCACTGCAAACGGGCATGAGATGGCGATTCTATGGATTATGGTAGCTTCTACGGTAGCAAATGTGGCCGGCTGTGCCTACCTTCTGCCTTGGGGGCAGGCTTTAGGAGCTGCATGGGCGCTGACCCTAAGCTACCTAATGCAGTGTGGGGGGTATGTTTGGGTCTTTAGCCGAAAAGCGCCGCTGCGTCCGCCCATAGGCCTCCTTCTGCGGTTGGGCGGCGTAGCCGTGGGCTATCTAAGTACGCTAGCAATAGGGCGCTATGGGTTGGGGTTGTCTTCTTGGGGTGTCTTAGGGCTAGCTTTAGTAGCCCTTCCCTTCTGGACATGGCTAAATGGCCTTCTCCGTTTCCTTCGCTATGCGGGTAGCTTTAGATAGCCGGTTCTTGCGTCCGCCTTTGGAGGGATTTGGCCGCTTTACGCGCGAAATCGGCCAGCGGCTCGTACGCCAGCACCCTGAAGTAACGTGGGACTTTCTTTTTGATAGGTCACCAGTAGCTGGATATACCTTTGGGCAGAATCAGAGAAACTTCGTACTTTTTCCTCCTACACGCCACTGGCTTCTCTACGAGATGTGGTGGCGGTGGGCGGTACCTGCGTACCTAGCCCGCCACCGGCCAAATGTACTTCTAGCTACGTACGGGCAAGCCTCGGCCCAAGCCGCCCATCGCGTCCGAGTGGTAGCTTTTATTCATGATGTAGCTTTTGCCCGCTACCCCGACCATCTCCCTAAAGGCTGGCAGCGCTACTACCTGCGCACCACCCAGACCGTAGTCCAACATGCCACTATCCTTCTAGCCAATAGCCAATCTGTAGCCTACGACCTGATGGAGCTATTTGATGCACCTAAGGAACGCCTACGCGTAGTGTATAATGGGTGTGACACGAGCTTCTTTCAGCCTATTTCGGAAGCTGAGCGGCATGCCACGCGCCAGTACTACACCCAAGGCCTACCTTACCTGCTTTATGTAGGGAGTTTTCATCCGCGTAAAAACCTTCTCCACTTGTTCCAGGCCTACGATATCTTACGGAGTTGGTATAAAGAGCCCCTGCGTTTGCTGGTCGTGGGTCGCATCCTTTTTGGCGCCAGAGCCTTCAAGAGGGCCTACCAGCGCATGCGCTACAAAGCCGAAGTAATCTTTCATCCGCCCTTAGGCGATGAAGAGCTACGAAAGGTCTATGGGGCCGCGGAGGCACTTGTATATCCCTCCTGGTACGAAGGTTTTGGCTATCCTGTCGTAGAAGCTATGGCCTGTGGGACTTTAGTAGTTACAAGTAATACAAGTTCCCTGCCCGAAGTAGGGGGCCCTGCGGCGTTTTACGCCGATCCGGGTGACCCAGAGGCCATAGCCTCTCAACTTTATCAGGCCCTCACGCTTACCCCCACCGAGCGTGAAAGGCGCCTGCTTCAGGGACGCGCTCACGCTCAGCACTTCTCTTGGGAAGCCTGCGTGAGCCGCATCTGGCAGGCTTTGATAGAAGCCTAACTATATTTGACCGATGGTTTGGGAAGACCTTTATCTACGCTATAGCACGGCTCTCCGCAACCTTCCGCGCCCCCTTGCCTTTGTAGACCTAGAGGCCTTAGAGGAAAATGCTCAGCGCGTCCTAAAGTATGCAGGCAAGCTACCTGTGCGCCTCGCTACCAAGTCTATCCGCTGTGCGGCTATCCTGCGCCACATTTTGGAAATAAGTCCGCGCTTTCAAGGCCTCTTCTGCATGAGTGCGCGGGAGGCGCTCTATTTAGCCAAAGAGGGTTTTGATGATTTTCTGATAGGCTATCCCTTTTATCAGCCCGCTGAGCAGTCGGCTTATTTAGCGCTTCTGGAATTGGGAAAGCGTGCGATTGCCCTTATAGACAGCTTAGCCCAGGCGGAAGCCCTAAACTATACCCTTCGTGGCACGCCCTTTTCGGCCTCTGTGTGCTTGGAGGTAGATATGGCTTCGGACTGGGGGTGGCTCTACTTCGGCGTGCGGCGCTCACCGCTTTATACGGTGGAAGCGGTACTCCACCTAGCCCACCAGCTGCGGCACTTAGGCAAGTTAGAACTAGTCGGCCTGGTAGCCTACGAGGCCCAAATTGCTGGTGTGGGCGATAAAAATGTTGGCTGGCAGGGACCGATTGTACGCTTTCTGAAGCGGCGCTCTTGGCAGGAGGTTCAAGCCCGCCGAGCCGAGGTCGTACAGGCTCTCCGTACTGCAGGCTTTGCCCTTTCAATAGTAAATGGCGGTGGGACGGGCAGTCTGCCTGAGACAGCCACTGACCCCAGCGTAACCGAACTTACCGCCGGCTCAGCTTTTTTTGCCCCCGCCCTCTTTGACCATTATCAGCAAGTAACTTTTGTGCCGGCGGCGGGATTTAGCCTAGAGATTGTGCGCCAGCCTACGCCTACTATCTTTACCTGTCATGGGGGAGGCTATATTGCGTCAGGGGCAATAGGGCCGCAAAAGCAGCCCCGTCCGTGGCTGCCGCCCCACGCTAAGTTCCTACCTCATGAAGGCGCTGGCGAAATTCAGACCCCCCTTCAGATCGTTCCTACCCCAGCCTTCTTAAAGGTAGGCGAGCCACTCTACTTCCGCCATGCCAAAGCGGGCGAGCTCACTCAGCACTTCCCTACGCTGCATGCTCTCCGAGGGGAAAAGGTCGTGGCTCATTTCCCTACTTATGCCGCCCTGCCCGAGGTATGGGTATGAAGCGGCTGGACACCTATATCCTCCAGCTCTTCGTGGGCCCCTTTTTAGCCAGCTTCGCCACCACCTTAGTGATTCTAGTTCTCCAATTTCTCTCACGCTATCAGGAGGATATTCTGGGCAAAGGTTTCCCCGCCAGTGCGCTAATAGAACTTTTTCTTTACGCTTCTGTTTCGCTTACGCTTCTAGCTCTACCAATGGGGCTTCTCATGGCCGGCCTGATGACTATGGGCGGACTAGGCGAACGGCTAGAGCTTACGGCGCTTCAAAGCGCTGGCGTACCTTTTTTTCGCACTTTTCTACCGCTGCTAATTTGGGGCTTAGGTAGCTTAGCCTTGGCGGGATGGCTAGGCTGGACCCTCGTGCCAAGGGCTAACCTTCGCCTTTATACCCTTCTCTCGGACATGGAGCGAGCCCGACCCGCCTTAGCCCTAAAGCCCGGCCTCTTCAATCGCTGGATTGAGGGCTATGCGCTTCGTATCGGTCGCCTGCGGAATGAGCGCCTCATGGAAGAAGTACTTATTTACGAGTACGCCCCCGATGGAGGTATAGCCCGTACCCTCTTAGCAGACTCAGGCGAAGTAAGTGTAGAGAAAGAATGGCTTTTTCTCCGCCTAAGGCTTTACAACGGCTGCCAATACGAAACGCCGACGCAAACTTCGCCCACTTGGGTGCAGAGCTGCTTTGATACGCTGGAGCTTCGTCTGGACATCTCGGGCCTTGGACTTCGCCGTTCAGATGGGAGCACCCTAGCCAGTCACCAGTATATGCTGGATGGCTTCAAGCTAAGGGAAGCGGTGGACAGCCTTGCGCGTCTCGTCCAAAGCGTTATAGCGGAGGGGACCCAAGATATAGGGCCCAAGCTCTTCCCTAAACCTACCCCAGCAGGCCCAGCTACCCCTTTTCCTCCGCCGGCCCGCGAGCTTAGAGAGAACCTTATTCGCCACGATAAATCCCTTCTAGAACTCTATCGGGACAGGTACAAAAACCTCGCCGAAACCCTTCGGCGGTATGAGCTAGAATGGTACTACAAATTCGCCTATCCTCTGGCTACGGTAGTGTTTCTCATTCTAGGCGCTAGCTTAGGCGGCGTAATCCGCAAAGGCGGGCTAGGCATGCCCTTAGTAGTATCTACGGCCTTCTTTATTCTATTTTATGTGCTCAATGCCCAAGGTAAAAAGCTAGCCCGAGAGGGTGTGCTCTCGCCCAGCGTAGGGGCTTTTCTGCCCCTCATGGTAATAGGCCCGATAGCTTTATACTTGCTTCTCCTGGTTACTACCGAAGCCCGATGGCTTTACAGGGACTTCTGGCAAAAGAGGCTCCAGAAATGGATCGGTATCTCGTAATTCAGCCAGCTTTTTTGGGCGATGCGCTTTTGACACTTCCGCTTTTAGGAAAGCTGCGGGCGGCTTTTCCTTCGGCGGAGATTCACTGGCTAGTACGAAAAGGCATAGGGGAGCTTGTAGCCCAGCACCCGTGGAGGATTATCGCACATGAGTGGGATAAGAGCTGGCGCGGGTGGTGGGGGCTGTGGCGGCAGCTCGCTCAAAGGCCCTGGCGCACCATAATCGTCGTACAGCGCTTTTTTCGAATGGGGCTGCTTGGTCGGCTCCTCCCCGCAGAGAGGTACATAACCTACACTAAAAATCCCCTAAGTTTCCTCTATACCCACGCTTTACCGCATAGATTTGGAGATGGGACTCACGAAATAGAACGGGTTTTAGCCTTAGGTGAGCCGCTGGGACTATCGGGGGAGCTACCGTCGCGTCCATGGCTCTTTCCACCCGAATCAGCCTATCAAACTACCGAAGCTTGGCGTAAGCGAAAGCCTTATGTTATTCTGGCTCCCACTTCGCGTTGGGCTACCAAAGAAGCGCCTTGGGCATTTTGGAAGACCTTTCTCCAGCGTGTAGGGCAGGAATTCACAATATACGTCACGGGGATGGCTGCGGAGCGCAAGCGGCTTATAGGTTTTGAGGCATTTCACCCGCAGGTAGAGGTACTAGCGGGTAGGCTTTCCTTGCTTGAATTAGCCGCTTTAGTGGCCGAGGCGGAGGCAGTTTATACGGTAGACAGTGCCGTCATGCATTTGGCTACGGCCCTGAATCGCCCTACGGCGGCGGTATTCTGTTCTACCACGCCAGCTTTTGGGTTTGGCCCGCGCGCCGAGCGCCATTTTATTCTTGAGCCGCCAGGCCCTTTACCGTGTCGGCCCTGCGGCCGCCATGGCAGGTCTCGCTGTCCTCAGAAACATTTCCGCTGCGGCACCTCTCTCAACGCAGCTCTTCTACCAGTACCTCATACGCTTGCCGCCCTATCACTTCCAACGCATACCGCTTCTTACCCTCTAGAAAAATGACATCTTCATCGGGCGCCATCACATTAGCTACAATTCTGGAGGAGGACTCGGGCTGGTCCGCATCCCGCAGAATAATCACAAATTCGCCAGGTTCTTTATTTTTCCAGTGTAGGCGTCCTTCTTTCCCTGTAATTCGGAAGACCGTTTCGTGAGGGCGACGGCTGACGATTCTGGCTACAGGACGCCACTTTTCTCGTATCCGCACCCCTTCACGGCTGATGGTACTAGGGAGGGGTGTGGGCTCCTCGATGGCCGCGCTGGCGTCACCTGCGCCTTCACACCCTATTTGAAATAGTAGTATGAGCAGGCCAAGCCACCTCATAAGACAAAGGTAGGAGAGAAGCCCGCATAAAAGATACACAGATAGTGAAGCGGCCAAGGCTTCCACTTGTGGAAAAAGAAGCTTACCGAACTTTAAGTAAATGGAACTCTACATTTTACCCATGCCCTTGGCGTCCGAGGCTACCTACTGGCTTTATCCTCAGTGGGAGGCGGTAGTACAGCGCCTTGAGCATTTTTTTGTAGAGCGTGCGGCGCGGGTGCGAGGACTCTTGGAGCGCCGCGGCAAATCCCCGAGTGCCTGCCTCTACGAGTATGACTCCCAGCTACAGGACTGGCGATGGGAAGCGTATGAGGCTGTTTTTGGGCAGCGCTATCCAGCCGCTCTTCTCAGTGAAGCGGGGCTGCCCGGTGTAGCGGATCCAGGGCATACGGTAGTGCGACGTGCCCATGCCGAAGGATATCAAGTGATTCCCCTAGCAGGGCCTAGCAGCATTACCCTTGCGCTGGCGGCTTCGGGGCTAAAGGGACAGTGCTTTGCTTTCCGAGGATACCCACCCTTGCCCTCAAAAGAGCGGCGCCGCTTTCTCCAAGAGGTTTTCCAGAGCGCCTACCATACCACGCAAATTCTCATGGAGACGCCTGGTCGTACCAACCAGCTTCTTGAAGAGATCCTTCGGCTGGGCCCGCCAGACCTCCTCCTCTGCGTAGCGCACCACCTCACGGCCCCCACCGCTTTTATACAAACTCGCCCCATAGCTCTATGGTCCGTTACCCCTTTGCCCAAAGGGCCTACCCTCTTCCTTTTGGGAAAATAAAAATTTTCTTACCTTTGCCCTATGCGCCTACTTTTAGGAGTTGGACTAGCCCTTCTGATGGGCACGGGTATAGGACGCGCCCACGACGAGAAGGCTTCTAAAATGGTACTAAAGGTGGCTAAAGAGCAGGTAGCCGCCGCTGAAAAGGCCCTTTCTGGCTTGCGAGGCATCAAAGCCGTAAAGTATGATCAGGAGCAGAATCTACTGACAATATATTACCACAAGCCTACTTTGGGCTGCTGTAGCCGCATTCATGCCGCTCTCAAGGAAGCGGGGGTAGAGTACACCCTAGTCTCTAATCAGGAGTACCCCGCCTGTAAATCCGAAAAGGAGCATTCTTCTTCTGAGGGTGTTTCGCCCCACTGCAGGAAACGCAGCTAGAGCCGCCTAAGCATAGGCTGCGCGCGCTTTCTCTACTGATTCGGCCCTATGGCTAAAAAGAAAGGTAACCGCATCCAGGTAGTTTTAGAATGCACCGAGCACAAGGCTAGTGGCCTTCCTGGCACCTCTCGCTACTATACCTGGAAAAATCGTAAGAACACCCCTAATCGCTTAGAACTTTACAAATATAACCCTATTCTGCGGCGGCACACCCTTCACAGAGAAGTCAAGTAAAACTATAAAGGCTCACACCTATGGCAAAGAAGACGGTAGCTACTTTTCGCTCAGGCGATAGAAAAGCCGGTTTGACCCGGGTGATTTATCCTGTCCAGGATAGTCAGGGACGGCTTCGCTTCCATAAAAAGCTCATTTCCAGCGATCAGCTTCAGGCCTTTTTGAAGCAGCGTTCTAAATAGGGCATGCGCCTCTATGCCGTCGAAACGGGTCGCTTCGCCCTAGACGGCGGAGCGATGTTTGGAGTAGTGCCTCGCGTAATATGGGAGAAGCTAATTCCCCCCGATGCCCGCCACCGCATCCCTATGGCTATGCGAGCGCTTCTTATTGAGGCGGGCAATCGCCTCCTCCTCGTAGATGTAGGAGTAGGGCATAAATATACTCCTAAGTTTGCCGATCTGTACGCTATAGACCACTCCACCTATACGCTGGAAGGCGAACTCCGGAAGCTGGGTTTCACGCCCGCCGATGTAACTGATGTGATACTTACCCACCTGCACTTTGATCATGCGGGCGGAAGCACCCAGCGGCAAAATGGACAGCTAGTTCCAACCTTTCCTAATGCCCGCTATTACCTTCAGCGTAGCCACTGGGAATGGGCCCATAACCCTAACCCGCGCGAAAGAGCCAGCTTCTTCCCTGAAAACTATGACCCGCTCGCCGAGTCGGGGCAGCTTGTCCTATTAGAAGGGGAAACCGAACTCCTGCCAAATATTTACATACGCGTGGTGCATGGGCATACCGAAGGACAGCAGCTCGTAGAGGTGCGCTATAAGGACCACATCCTTTTGTATGGGGCAGACCTTTTCCCCACGAGCGCTCATCTGCCTCTGCCTTATGTAATGGCCTACGACATACGCCCCCTAGTTACGTTTGAAGAAAGGCAGCGTATCCTCCCTTGGCTAGTACGGGAGAGGGTGCTGGTATTTTACGAACATGATCCCTTCATAGAGTGCAGCACAGTAGTAGAGAAAGAGCCTGGGCGCTACGAACGCGGCGAGGCAATTCGGTTAAGCGAGCTATAGATGTGGCAGGTAGAGATATCGCCCGCTGCTTTGAATGAGTTTGGACGGGGCACCTTATTAGAGGCCTTGGGGATCGTATTTACAGAGGTAGGGAAAAATTATCTAAAGGCTCGGATGCCCGTGGATCACCGCACGCGCCAGTATATGGGCCTTTTACATGGGGGCGCCACTGTAGCCTTAGCCGAAAGTGTCGCTAGCACGGCCTCTAACCTAGTAGTTAATCCCCAAACACACTACTGCGTAGGTCTGGAGATTAACGCTAATCACCTGCGCGCCGTGCGGCAGGGATATGTGGAGGCGGAGGCGCGCCCTATCCACATAGGCCGCTCTACCCATGTATGGGATATTCGGGTGTATGAGGTAGAATCGCGTGAGCTAGTAGCGATTGTACGCCACACGGTAATCGTGCTTAAGCGAGGTGAAAATACGTAAGGGTGCTGGGAAGAGAAGGGGGTAAGGCAAGCCTCTCCCCAGCACCCTTAGACCTAACGCTACCTCAGGTCACTCAGTACTTGAGAATTCGTACTACCGCTGTACCGCCTTCGGTGACCGCCTGAAGTATATAAACCCCTGCCGGCAAGTCCCCTAAGAAGCCCCTCCAACTTTCCCGAAAACGCCGCTCCCATATCTTTTGGCCTAGAAGTGTATAAAGTATGAGATTTATTTCGCCCAGCTCTGGAGAAGCCAAAACTTCTACATAGCCTGAGGTTGGATTAGGGAAAACCTTTAGAGAGCGCGAGTCCACTGCTAAGCTTTGTGTGACACCACACTCACCAGGGCTCTGAGTACCACAGGGTGTCTTAAGCACTCTAAAGAAGTCGGCATTAGTGCGAGGCAAGAGCTTGATAAAACTCCATTGATAGGTAAGAATGCCTTGCAGGCTGTCCATTTCCGTAGTATCCCCTACTACACACAGACGTATGGTGGGATTTATCAGGCCATCCGTAGTAGCCCAAGTGCTGTCATTTACATAAGAGACGCAGAGAGAGGAGAAAATATTGTTCGTTTGCCGGCCCGCGAGCACGCGGATACCTTTGAGCGGTTCGGCCGGGTCCATCCCTACCCGATAATCGCCTGCATGAGGGAATTGGGTGCTTATTTTAGGCTGTACTACAAAGAGCGGTTGGGTGGGGTTAGTGTGGCGAAAGCGGACTAGCATGCTTTCGTAGGGCTCTGTGGCAGCATACTGGGTATCGCCATAAACGAGGTTTAGAGGCAGAAGTATAGGCTCGATGTGGCTGCGGGCAGGCCCTATGCGAGTGAGCTGGGCGTTACGGAGGTTAGTTAGACCGAAGTACTCATCCACTTCGGCAGTCGTCACCACGACGCTATCGCCAATAGCTAAAGTAGGCGGCTGGCCTTGGGGCCGTACCCATATGCCAGCCCACTCTGTAGCTCCGGGCTGCTGAATGTAAATGTAGCCTAAATCATTTTCCGTAGCCGTTACTACCCCAGGAACATTTTCCACTGTAAGTCTGCTATAGCCAGAGCCAAGGTAATCGCGCCGCCCTGTAGGATTATAGGCATACAGGACAGAGGGAATTACATACTGTATATCGGTTATTCGACAGCCACCGGCATTTACGCGGTAGCTCTGCGGCTCAAACCGCGGGAAACGCACACGATCGCCGCTCTGATCCCGTACTTCTACATAGTAATGTACATAAGTGCCTTCACTCTGGGCCGGTATAGAGGCTTCATAGGTAGAGGAAGCACCTACCTGAGTCATCGGTACTGCGGTATAAGTGGTACTGGTCCCAATAGCGTAGTAAAGGGTAGCGCCAGCTATAGGATCAGCCGCCAGACCTGATACAGCATCTACTTGCACGCGTACAGGGGTACCAGGTGGCGGGCAAACCGGTTGGCGTGTGAGGCTATTGATACGAGGCACGGGATCGCCTACATACAGGAGGGAATCATGCCATGGGCAAATTTCATACAGGGGTGTGCCACTGGGAGGGTAATAATGTAAAACTATCCCAATAACTGAGTCTAAGCGCGTACCTACGGGAAAATTAGCTCCATTTAGCCCCTTAAACTCACCGAAGATTAGCCCTTGGTTTCCGTTTTGATCTCGTACAGTGAGGCGCCAGGGGTTCGCCGTAACATTTACTACAGTAAGGTTGCGTACCTTGACCAGCGAACCCTGCCACTGATCCCCTACAGCCATATTATGGCTTCCATCTGGATTATTTAAATCGGTCAAGGTGATTTCTACAGGGCGGCTAATCGGTATGCCCACCTCTAGTACTTGCGGAGGAGTGTTTATGTCCACAAGGAGTTGGATTTCTCCCTGAAAATAGCTCACAGTACCCACTAGCTCAACATGCTGTCCTGGCTGAAGGGTCGTAAAATTCGGCGGCTGGTCGGTATTATTCTGCCGACGGATTTGAAGACCCGTACGTGGACCGCGCCGGGTGGTGTTATTAGCTTGATCGTAGGCTAAAAGCCAAATGCTACATCGGTAATTGTTTGAAGGGGGGTCGGGGTTGAAGTGGCGGTGCCACTCACAGCGAGTAAGGACTACACCCCGTACGCGTACCCGCTGGCCATGCAGTACCGAAGTATCATTGCCAGCGGCTAAGTTGCGTGGGGTTTGTATCTCCTCAATCGTTACCAAGGGTGGCTGCTGGCCCCAAGCCAGCCCACTCAGCAGGACGGTTAAGTATGCCAGAGGCTTACGCATAGGCTAGCGAATGATAACAAACTTTCCTGTACGCACCTCGCCCGTCTCTAGGTCCTTTACGGCGAATACATAGAGGCCGCGGGCTATAATTTGCCCAGAGCGGGAGAGGAGATTCCAGCCGTGTTCGCCGCCGCTAGTAACGAGCTTGGCGGGGTCGCTGTAGGTTTCGTACCATCGGCTGTCTTTGGCTAGGGCGGCGAAATCTTCCCCATGATGCTCAAACCGATAAACTAAGTCGCCTGCAACAGTATAGATAGAAACCTCGCAGTGAGGGGGTAGATTAGCAAATACGATACGCTTATCCTCATGGGCCTGCGAATTCCCTTCCCAAGCGGCTTTCTCGTAGTAGGGGTTGGGGTACACGTAAGGGTCACCGAGGGCAAAGCCACGATTAGGCGGGGTTCCAGCAAAGACACGCCGAAGCGTAGCTTCCGGACTACTCTCCAGCGGTTCTAAGCCGCGTGCGGGATCACCTTCATCAAAGGCGGTGAGAGCTATGGCCTGCTGCCATCCATTCGCCACGCCGCGAATCTCGTACATGTATAGGTAAGGCGTGGGATCGTTAGGAAAGTATTTGGGCTGGGGCAGCCGAATAGCCTCAAAGCCATTATCATAGCCAATTCCGTTACCCGGCCGGTCAAATTGTGCTATGAGCTTGAGCTCACGCAGCACATCTATTACCTCCTTTAGCTCAAAACCCAGACTGGTCTTGTAGATACGATAGCCTTCAAAGTCTTTTCGGCGGGAAATAGGGTCAATGCTTTCCTCGGCGGAGGCGTCCCAGTAAAGGCGAATAACATTTGGCTCTATTTCGTAGCGGAAGCGAGGAATGCGCGGGGGGCTCGGCAGAAGGAATCGCGTAAGCCGTCCATTCCCATCCAAATCCTCGCCAGGGTCTAAAATACCGTTGAAATTCGCATCCTCGCCGTTATAAGCGGCTTGGGCCCAACGGGCATTTTGAATAAGCTCGGCTTTTTGCTGGGGGGTATCGGCGGAATTCGGGTTTCCATCGGGCGTTTTGCGAGCAAAGACAAAAGCAAAAGCCACCTGCACACTGTCCCCAGGCCGCACATTTACATAAGGGCCTGCTGAAAGGAGGACTGACCGATTGCCAGGGATTCGCAGGGCGGGCACAACTATAGTGGCCCAATCTGGCCGATCACGCAGCGACTGCGTCATTTTTACCCACCGCTCGGCGTCGTTCTGAGGACTACGAAACTGCCCGGCAAAATCCCTAAACGTCCAGCTTTGGAAATTCACCCGAAAGCCAGCTGGCGGGGTAGGCTGGCGCATGGGATGAAGAAACTCGCCCTTGTACTCGCTGCCCAAAAACTTGAGCCCCAAGTAGGTATCCGTAAAGCCTGGATCGCCAGCGGCATCAAATTCATAGGCCAGATGCAGCGTGTCCAAATAGCCATTTCCGCCCTTATTGAAGAACTGCGTACCGCCCGAACCCGCCGGCGTAATGCTCGTGTTGCGAATTACCATATCTACCCAGTACCCCACGTACAAGGTATCCCACGGCTCTTGGCTCACATTCCTAATTGTAAAGGCATAAACGAGAAAAAAATTGGCAAAGCTGTAGTTCCAATTATAGGCCTCAAAGTGAATGTCGGCGCCAGCGGGGCCATTTTCCAAATTCTGTATGGGTATCTGCGTGCCTGGTACGATAGTGTAGCGATCGGTAAAGTCCGCCACGAAGTCCTGATGGGAGACGGCCGAAGGATCGTAGGTGGGCTGGTCGGGTAGGGTGCTGCGTTCCCTAAGCTGAGCCCCAGGTTCAGCCGAAAATTCAAAGCCTGCCTTACCCGTAGTATAGCCCGTCGGATCATCGACGGCCCCCGTGGAAACGATAACAGCATTTCCTTTTTTGACCCCCAACCACAACCCGCCTTCAAATACGTGCTCAATACTGGCCCCTTTGGGAAATTCAGCGGACTTAAAGCCTTGCACCAAGTAACTGCCCTTAAAGGCATTCCCGATCATGCCTAGATTATTCAGCGTAACCCGAAAATTGCCCTGGTTCGCTTGCTTTTCCACGAAGCTAGCTTGGAGCCAGAGAAAACCCAGTAACCAGAGCACGAGCAAAAATAGAACGGCTTTGTGAAGGGCAAGTAAAGCTTACCTAAGTATAGGATTATCGGAAGGCGGCCTGCGGTGAGGGAAGGGCCAGCTACAGACTTTGGGCGCTTGCGGCGAAGGCGCGTCCAGCCAAAGGCCAGGTAGGGTGTGAGGAAATTTGCGTATATTTGCGTCGGCAAGCACCCGTAGCTCAATTGGATTAGAGCACCAGACTACGGATCTGGCGGTTGGGGGTTCGAGTCCTCCCGGGTGCGCATCACCTAACCCTCAGGTGGAAGTAGGGTTAGGCGAAAGTGTCTTATAGCTACACCCTCAACTGAGGGTGAGGGAGGTAGGTGTTTTGCTGGCTTCCTTCTAATCGTTCTCTAACCTCGTCCAATCACTGACCCTTCCGTCTAGGCCTTAGCGCAAATTCTCTCGCTTTTTTAGCTGGGGTAGCCGAGGGCTTTATGGCCGTTTAGAGCCTTATGCTCCCAGCCCAGCTGAGTTTAGCCATACACGATTCAGGCTGGGAGGTGAGGTAGAGAAATAGCCTATGTAGGCGTACCTTCTGGGGTTTCTCTTAAGCCATCGGGCAGAGATGTTTGAGAGGGGATCTCTTTTGGGTCTCGTTGGAACCATAGCCATCGTAGTCGCCCGCTAAAGTCGTAGTGAAGTTCCGCTAAGAGGCCTAAGGCTTCAAAGAGGGCCTTTACCTCTTGCGCTAAAGGGGGAAAAAGCTCCACTACACCAGCGCCCGTTGATGAGAGGTGGGTGGCGGCAAATTCGGCGATGCACTTATAGAGGGCGGTATCCTGGCAAAAAAGGGCTTCGGGCGGCTCGTAGGCCCGTACTACTGGATCGGTCGCCTCCCAATAGGTCCAAGGGATATACGGGGGATTAGCCAAAATGAGGTCCCACTTTTGGGGCCAGTTAGAGGGAAGAGGGGATTGGCCAAACGCCAAGCAAGCTAACTGGAGGTGGAGGCCGAGACGCTGAGCGTTGGCCCGAGCGGTTTGGCAGGCAAAGGGGCTTTTATCCACCGCATACACGCGGGCGTTGGGGAAAGCCTGGGCAAAAAGTAAAGCCAAGGCCCCCGAACCTGTACCTATGTCCAGTATAGTCTGCGGCGGGGCAGGGGATAGACGTTTTACTGTCCATAAAGCCCACTCTTCCGTTTCAGGCCGTGGGATAAAAACGCCAGGCCGAAGGCGGAGCGTCAGACCGGCAAATTCTACCTGTCCTAAAATATAGGCTAGGGGCTCGCGGTTTTGGAGCCGCTGGAGTGCCCGCTCCCAAGAAGCATAGAGAGAGAGGGGAAAGGGGGCCTTCCCCCCTGAGGTTAGCCAGCGCTGCTCCCAGTCGGGAAGGAAATGCCGAAGGAGCCGCCGTACTAAAGCTTGGGCTTCCGCTAGGGGGTAGATAGATGTAAGCTGGGCTAGGGCCTGCTGGCGTAGCTCAGCCAGACTTAGCGGCTGGCTACCCATTCCAAGGGATTGAGGGGCGTCTTACCTCGGTAAATCAGAAAGTAAAGCTGAGGGGGCTCGCCGCTGGCCCCACCCAACCGACCTATCGGCGTGAGAATAGAAACCATTTGACCAGGCTGCACAAAGGTCTCGCGCAGGCGCGCATAAACGGTCCGATAGGAGCCATGCTGAATGATAACGACTTTTCCCTGTCCTGGGAGCGTAGTTACGGCGGTTACTTTACCGGCAAAAACGGCGCGCACCTCAGCCTGGGGTGGCGCGGCCAAATAAACGCCCTGATTGGTAATGAAGCCGCCACTTTCATCTTCCACTGTGCCGAAGGGGCTAGTAACTACTAGCCTATCAGCTGCAATCGGCCAGGGCAGATTGCCTTTATTTTGCTCAAAGGCCCCACCTAAGCGCTGCTCTGCGGCGGTGAGCGCCGCTCTGCGTTCTTGTTCCATTTCAGCCCGAATAAGCTCATCTATCCGTCGCTGTATCTCTACTAGCTCCCGGCGGGCGCTCTGAATGCGCTGACGGTAGGCCGACTCCTGCCGGCGCAGCTCCTGATAGAGTGCCCTTTTTTCGGATTGGCTGCGCTGAAGAGCGGTGGCCTGCTCGGCATAAAGGAGGAGAAGCCGATTTTTTTCTTCTCGGCTGCGACGCAGGGATTCGGTACGGTTGAGCAGGAAACGGCGCGTGCGTTCTATCAGCCTCAGCTGCTCAAGGCGGAAGGCCGAGACAGCCCTAAAGTAGAAGGCCCGCTCATAGGCCTGTCGAAACGACTCAGCGCTTACAATCCATACCCATGGGCTAATCTGCCGCTGCGTTTTATCCAAAAGGTAAAGGGTCCATGCGTAACTGCGGTAGAGGCGCTTTAGGTCCTTTTCTAAAGCCTGGCTGAGGGTGCTAAGCTGGTGGATGTCTTGTTCCAAAAGGCTGAGCTCGTACTGAAGGCTAAGCAGGAGTTTTTCGCGAAGGGCTATTTGGCGCCGCAGGAGTAGAAGCTCGGTGAGGGAGCGTTGGCGAGCCTGGCGCGTCTGCTGCAGTAGCTGCTGACTTTGCTGCAGTTCAACTTCTATCTGCTGGCGCCGCCGTTCCAGCTTCTTTCGCTCAGCGGAAAAGTCCTGATAACGGTATTGGGCCCATAAGACCATCCAGCTAAGCAGAACCCAGCCTGCCTTCATCGCCCTAAGTAGGTCAGAAGGCCAGCGATGTCCGCAGGACTTATACCAGGAATTTGACGGGCTTGGCGGATAGTAGTGGGACGGTATTTGGCGAGTTTTTCTCGGGCCTCAAAGGAAAGGAAGGTAAGCCGCGTGTAATCCAGATCAGCTGGCAAAGGCACTTCTTCTAAACGCTGAAGCTTTTGAGCCTGCTGCTTCTCTTTTTCTATGTAGCCAGCATACTTGAGCTCTATCTCCGCAGTAAGGGCGGCTGTGGGGTCCATCGTCTCAAGGGCCTGACAGAGCTCGGGGGAAAGCTCCTTAAGCTTCTCTAAAGACAGGCGGGGCCGCAGAAGGAGTGCACTAAGAGAGGTTTTTTGCGTCACCGGCGACTCTCCCTGACGTTCAAGCCAACCGTTCAGGGCTTCTGGCGTTAGGCGAATAGAGGAGAGAAGATGAATAAGATGGTCTATTTGGGCCTGCCGCTGACGCATGCGCTCATAGCGGCGCTCTGAGGCTAATCCTATGGCGTAGCTTTTAGGGGTGAGGCGCAAGTCTGCATTATCCTGCCTTAGTATTAGGCGAAATTCGGCGCGCGAAGTAAACATCCGATAGGGTTCATCCACGCCTTTCGTGATAAGATCGTCTATGAGTACGCCTATGTACGCTTCATCGCGGCTTAGCGTAAAGGGGGGCAGACCTTTGACTTTGGCCGCCGCATTGATACCAGCTATGAGCCCCTGAGCTGCGGCCTCCTCATAGCCCGTAGTACCATTTATCTGCCCCGCAAAGAAGAGATTCTCTATCCTATGGGTTTCCAGAGTAGGTTTGAGCTGGTAGGGCGGAAAGTAGTCGTATTCAATGGCATAGCCGGGCCGAAACATGCGTGCGTTTTCCAGCCCTGGGATGTGGCGCAGCGCCTCAGCCTGAATGCGTTCAGGTAAAGAGGAGGAGAATCCATTTAGATAAACCTCTATGGTATGGCGGCCTTCGGGTTCTAAAAAGAGCTGGTGGCGCTCTTTCTCAGCAAAGCGCACAATTTTATCTTCTATGGAAGGGCAGTAGCGCGGCCCGCGCCCTTGGATCCGGCCCGTAAAGAGAGGCGATTCGCTAAAGCCGCGGCTGAGAATCTCATGCACTTTGGGATTTGTGTAGGTAATCCAGCAAGGCAGCTGGTCGCGCAGAGGCGGCGTATCTTCAAAGGAAAAGCGCCCAGGGGGTTCATCCCCAGGCTGCATTTCTAGACGGCTGTAGTCAATTGTGCGTCCATCTAGGCGCGGGGGAGTACCAGTTTTCAGGCGGCCAGTCTCAAAGCCGAGCTCTTGAAGCTGCTCGGTAAGACCATACGCCGCGGCCTCCCCTATACGCCCCCCTGTTTGCTGATTAAGGCCGATATGAATGATACCCCGCAGGAAAGTACCTGTGGTGAGGACAACAGCCTGAGCGGTGAATAGCTTCTGGCTGCGGGTATATACCCCCTCCACACGCTTCTTATCCGCACTTAGGTGGAGGCCCACGACAGCATCCTGCCAGAAGAAGAGATTGGGAATCTGTTCTAAATGCCAGCGCCAGCGGGCGGCGAAGGCGGCGCGGTCGTTTTGGGCGCGTGGGCTCCAGAGCGCTGGCCCCTTGGAGCGATTGAGCATGCGGAATTGGATCATAGTCTCATCCGTAACGATGCCCGACAGACCACCTAAGGCGTCTATCTCACGCACGAGCTGGCCTTTAGCAATACCACCCATAGCGGGATTGCAGGACATTTGGCCGATTTTGGTCATGTCTAGGGTGATTAGCAAAGTCCTACAGCCAAGGTGGGCAGCAGCAGCGGCGGCTTCATTGCCCGCATGGCCCGCACCTACGACTATAACGTCAAAGTCGGGCGCACTAGGTTTCATGTGAAACGCAACTGATCCCAAAATTTCAAGCAGCGGTTTTCAGCGCGACGCATGCGGCGCCGCTCCTGGGGAGTAGAGTCTGTCCAGCCCGCCAGGTGCAGAAGGCCATGAGCTAGTACCCGCCGCAGCTCCTGAGCAAAATCTACCTGATACCACTGGGCCTGACGACGCACTTGGGCCGGCGCGATATATAGCTCCGCCTCCTTCCCGTAGTCAAAGGTGAGGATATCCGTCGGCGTAGCCACCCCCAAAAATGCCCTATGTAAGGTTGCTATCTCCTCCGACGAAACGAATATATAATCCATACGCTGCAGCGGTGCCCTTTCGGCATAGCGCTGCCATAGCAGCCTTAGCCAGGCACGGTGCCAGTTGGCAGCCCGAAGACGCCAGGGCTGAACGCTAGGCGCATACCAAAAGCGAATCACAGGCGAAAGTGGAGCCGCACGCATCGTCCCCCCTCCAAAAACTCCACGCCATCCGCTAAATTACGCATCAGGAATATGCCGCGTCCGCCCTCCCGCAGAAGATTCGCCTCCTCAGTAGGATCAGGTAGTACCGCATAATTAAAACCCTCTCCTTCATCCTCTACCTCTACAATCAGCTCCACCTCCGAAAGAGCAGAGAATCTTACCCGAACCTTCTTCGTGGGGTCATGCCGATTACCATGCTGGATCGCGTTCGTTACCGCTTCTATCACCGCCACGATAAAGAGCGGTATGCGCTCCTCTTTGAGTCTAATCTGCTGCGCCACGCGCTGAAGTACCTCTTCCATGTAGAAAATCTGGTCAATATCACTGGGAATGCTCTCTTCGGAGAAGTAGGGGCGAAAAGTTGTAGAAGTTTGGCTCATCGCTGGCGAAAATAGTATTCTATGAGGTTCTGATAGGATGGCCGATACAGCCAGAAGGCTGGCCTAGGCGCAGCAGGCAGAGGTTCCAAGTTGGGACGGGGGTAGAAGCCCGTAGTACGCTGGAAAAACTGCTGCGCCGTGCGCGACTCCCGTACGGGTTCAAGCTCGCGCTCCTGCTGCGAGCGCTCATAGTCCAAGAGACGGGTGAGAATAGCCTGCTGGCGCATGAGCCTTTCCCGCGTGATAGCGCCTATAAGAAGGTCTTTTTCGGCGCGTTGCATTTCTTCAATCAGACTTTGCAGCGCACCGATATCTCCAGGGGATTGTTTTAGCATCTCTTGGAGGCGCAGGCGGATAAGTTCCTGTTGGGCTGAGAGACGGGCGCGCTCTTCGGGCGAGAGGCCGCCAGGGCTTTCTGAAGCGGGATTAGGCGTAAGGGCGCGCTCCAGCGCCTCATTGAGCTGCTGCTGAAGCTGATGAAGTGCTCCAGGCGAAGTATTACCCCTACGGCTGGGCTGTGCGCTAGGCTGCTCCCCCTGCGCGCGTGGCTGAGCCGCACACGCTGCCCCCTTGCATTTCCGGCGCACCCGAAAAGACTGCTGACACGCTGAAGCTCCTTGCATCCGCTGGGCCTGCTCCTCCTCCAGCTGGGCTAAAAGCTCCGTGAGAAAATTGGCCAGCCTATTTAGCCCTTGCAGAATATACTGCTGCCGCCGCAGAAGCGGCTCTACCTGCGCAAACGAGAGCCCCTGAAAATAGCGATCCATATCCCGAAGAAGGTCCAAAATAGCTTCTTCTACCACAGGCGAACGCCCAGCTAAAGCGAAAAGACTATCGCGCACCTGCTTATAGTCCTTAGAGATGCCTTCTTGCTCGGTTATTAGGGTGTTTGCGAGGGGCACAAAAGGGGCACTTTCTTGCGTTTTCTTTCGGGCATTTTCTTGGCGGAAGGAGAGCGTCAGAGTAGCCTTGAGAAGGTAGCGGAGAGCTTCGTAATCCTCGGCCTCTTCGGCGGTTAAGGCGGCTTGAAGACCCTCATCCATGGCATTTAGGGCCCTTTCCAGAGCCTCGGTGGCCCGCTGCTGGACTGGCTGCGCCCCACTTTCCTGCCGTTGCATCCGCTCCAAAGCTTCCCGCATAGACTGCTCCGCCTCCTCCAAATGCCTCAAAGCGCTTTGAAGACTGTCACGCAGCTTAGCCGACGTCGCTTGCTTGCCCCAAGACCCCAGCTCTTTTTGGATAGCCTGGGTTTCGTCGGCCATTCGCTCCTGCAGCTTATGACTAGAAGGCCTCCACTGAAGGGAGTCGTGCAGCTGGCTCAGCTGGCGCTCCTGCTCAATAAGATCCGAAAGGCGCGTCATCAACCGCTCCAGCTCGCGTACCTGCTGGTACTCAGGCAGAAGCTCCGAGAGGCGCTGAAGCTTCTCCTCCCATTGCTGATAAGCCCGCTCCAGCTCCCGTCTAAGCTCCTCTACTTTAGCCGAATCCGACGAAGCGGCCTGAACCTGCGAAAGAAGCTGCTCAGGCCTCTGCGGCTCAATGGACTCTAAAAGCTTCTGAAGCCGCTCTATCTGCCGCAAAAGCTCAGGAGTATAGAGCTGCTGCTCTTGGGCCAAGCGATGTAAGGACCGCAGCTCACTGCGCAGCGACCGAAAACGCTCCGAAAGCTCTACGGCCTGCCGGCCGCTTCGGAGAAGGCTTTTCTGCTCTAGAAGCCCTTCCAGCTCACGCCGCAAACGCTCTAATTCCTGAAAGAGCGAGTCTTGAAGCTGAGCAAATACCTCCTGCTTCGTAGCTTCGCTGGCAGGCTCTAAGGTGTAAATGACGCTGCGGCTTGCTTTAGGCCCAGTGAGCTGGTCGTTATCCCAAGCCTCTACATAGTACTCCACTTTATCCCCACTCTGAACCCCCATCGTTGTCCAGCTTAGGTGAAAGCTAGGCTCCTGCACAGGGGCTCCCCCAATAGGTAAAGGATAGGAGCGAAACGTTTCCTCCGCTCGTCCTGGCGTAGGGCTTTCCGCAATACGATACCATAAGACCGCTCGGCTAAATCCGAAGTCATCCATGAGCCGCAGCTTGAGGCCTTGCTCCCAAGTTTGAGGGTTGAACCATTCCGAGAAAAGCTGAACCGAGGGGAAATGGTCGGGCAGGGCTTCCACCTGGATACTCAGAGAGTCATGAAAGAAAGCATCCCGCAGGTGGAGCTGATAGGAAGTGGTTTGGACACAGGTCCATTGATACACCCAGCCGTTAGGAGTTTTTTGAAGAGGCTGAGTCCGCCCCTCTGCTTCCAGCCACAATTGATAAGGTCGGCTACTTTCTACCAGCACCTTCATTTGTACCTGGGTGCCGCGCAGAAGACGCAGCGCGGATTGGTACAGCGTATCTGGTCTAAGGCCTGTATAGGCCGGATAGCGGCATATAAAAGCCAGTGCGCGTAAAGCAGGCGGCTGCTGAACCGCCACGAGGTATTCCCCTACAATCCGCCCCTCGGCCTCAAGCCGCAGCGAAAAGCTGCGCTGTAAAACGGGAAGGGTAAGAGTATATTGAGTTGGGCTTTTGCGTTCAAGCGGAAGCAGATGAGAACCTTCGTAGGCGTAAAGGGCTGCTGGCAGCGTACGTCCCTTTAGACGAAAGGTAAGCTGAAGCGTTTCACCAGCCCGATAGAAGGGCTTGAGACCTTCTACCTGTATCTCATAGGGCAGCGGCGGCGTAAAAGGCGTGCTTGGATGAAGGAAGCGGTGAGTGCCCTGCCGAAAAACCTGAGGACTAGCCCACCAGAGAAGAAGGCCCACACCTATAAGGCCTAGCAGCAGTTGAGCCGTGCGACGAAGCTGCGGATAAGGCAGAGTAACCTCCCAGCGCAGAAGACTAAGCTGACGCATCCGCTCTTCTATAGCTAGTAGCACGGCGGCCTGAAGAGCTCCCTCCGCTTCCTGGCTCAGCTGAAGCGCATTTAAGAGCTTGTCCCGCACTTCAGGGAGGCGCCGACCTATCCAGCGAGCCGCTTCCTCATCGGATAGATAGCCGCGCAGGCGCAGCCCATACTGCAAAATCGGATACACTACCCATTTCCCCAGAATAAAGGCCGCTACGCCCAACCACACCCCCCAAAGCCCCTGCCGCACCGGTACGCTCCACCAGAAAACTCCCTCCGAAAGCGAAAACACCAGAAAAAGCGCGCCCGTGCCAAGCCCTGTAAGAAGAAGGCCCCGCAGAATCTGCAGACGATAATACGCCGCCCGAAACGCCGTCAGCCGCTCTCTCAAAAGGTTCTGCATGGCGCGTCCAAATAGCAAAGATACGCATTCCTCCAAAACCTCCTGCCACACCCAAACCGGCTATCTTTGCGGCATGGGATTTCTAATTATTGAGAAAGGAATTCGGCCTGGCGTAGCTCTGATTCGTCTGAATAGACCAGAAAGCCTAAATGCCCTCAATCGGGCTCTGGTGGCGGAGCTAACAGACACGCTCCTTGAGATGGAGCGTGAGGAAGCCATCCGCGCCATAGTCATCACTGGAAACGAAAGGGCCTTTGCTGCAGGCGCAGACATAAAGGAAATGGCCGAAGACTCAGCCGTAGATATGCTCTTGCTGGACCAGTTCCAGCGCTGGGACCAAATCAAGCGCCTCAAAAAACCCCTTATCGCCGCCGTAAGCGGTTACGCGCTAGGTGGCGGCTGCGAGCTAGCGATGCTGTGCGACATTATTATCGCTAGTGAAACGGCGCAATTTGGGCAGCCTGAAATCAAGATAGGCGTTATTCCGGGCGCAGGGGGTACGCAGCGCCTGACACGCGCTATCGGTAAGGCACGCGCCATGGAGTATATCCTCACAGGGAAGTTCTTCTCTGCCCAGCAGGCTGAGGCCTGGGGCCTAGTTACACGGGTAGTGCCAGTGGAGCTCTATCTTGAGGAGGCGCTGCGCCTAGCAGAAGAGATTGCCAGCATGCCTCCTATAGCCGTCCAGCTAGCCAAGCAAGCCGTCAATAAGGCCTATGAGCTGTCGCTGGAAGAAGGGCTGCATTTTGAGCGGCGCAACTTTTATCTCCTCTTTGCCACAGCGGACCAGAAGGAAGGCATGCGCGCCTTTATGGAGAAGCGTCCGCCGAAGTGGCAAGGGAGGTAGATAAGCGGCATGGGTGCCCTGCGCTATTCCTTCCAGCCGGGCCCCGGCCAGCTTTACCCTGACATTCCTTCGCTTATCCAGCAAGCAATAGAGAGCGGTGCTCTGGTGCGTTACCACCGCGAGCCTTTTTGGCAGGCACTTTATCACAAAGCTCAAGAAGCCGTAAAGGCTTTTCTAGGCCTACCAGCAGATTGGCTGGTCGCCTTCCTCAGCTCGGCTACTCAAATCTGGCAGATACTGGCTGATGCCACCGCCGAAGAGACCTCTCTCCATCTGCTTCAAGGCGATTTTGGGAAACGCTGGTACGCTCGTCAAAAAGCCCTATCGGGCTTTGCGTATGCCTATGAAGTGCATCCAGAAGAGCCATGGGACCTCCATCTGAAAAGGCTTCAAGACCGCTACAGCTCCGTCCATACGCTTTGCGCCGTGCACGTAGAGACCTCGGTGGGCGGTTACCTCCCGGACTTAGCCAGCTTGCGCATGGCCTTTCCCGAGAGTCTCATCTTAATAGATGCCTGCAGCAGCTTAGGCGGGATACAACTCCCATGGGAAAAAGTAGATGGGGTTTTCGCTTCCGTTCAAAAATGCTTAGGGCTGCCAGCTGGGCTGAGCCTCTTAATTTTAGGCCCTAGGGCTATTGAGCGATTTGCGGCCTTTAGCCCTCAGCGCTATGATGCCCTGCCGCTCATTATAGAAAAAGCTCAACAAGCCCAGCCGCTACACACCCCCAATCTGCTGGGAATTTATCTCCTAGCTCACAGCTTACCGCAGCGGCCGCCCATAGAAAAAATAGAGGCTTCTTTGTGCCAGCGGGCGGCCTACCTTTACAAGGCCATGCGCAGCAAAGGCTATGAGCCTCTACTACCCGAGGCCTACCGGGCGCCTACCGTATTAGCTTTTCAAGCCCCCTCAGAACAGGAGCTTGTCCGCCTGCGCGCACACCTGGAAGCCGAAGGCTTCTACCTAGGATGGGGCTATGGCGAAAAGCAGGCCTCTACTTTTCGCCTTGCCAACTTCCCTGCCCTTCCCGATGAGGCCTACGACCAGCTATTAGCCCTTTTTCCGTGAAAGCTTCTTATTTTTTCTCTTATGGACAGGGAAAAGGAGCTACGGGAGAAGGCGACTGCCTATCCAGAGGATCCCTTTTGGCCGCATGCATTGGGGGTCTTGCTCCTGGGCCAGGCGCGCTGGGAAGAGGCCGAGGCCGCCTTCCGAGAAGCGCTTCGACGCGATCCTAACCACGCCGCCACCTACTATCAACTAGGCTTACTTTTGGAGCAGACCGGGCGCGAGAGTGCCGCTATCCAAACCTTTCGGGAAGGCATGCATTTAGCCGAGGATGCCCGTGACCTTCCCCTCATACGGGATTTCCGCGCCAAACTAGCCTTTTACTTAGGACTGGATGAGACCTAATAGGCTACTCTTAGGGCTTCTGAGCCACCTCGTAGCTTTTGCCCAAGGAAACGCATTTGGGGCACGCTTAGGCTTTAGCCTTTATCAGTATCGCACGCCCTATGCGCAGTTTTTTGCCCGCATAGGAGGGGAATTTGGCGCCGTAGGCCGAGTCAGTCTTTTCCACAGTCGCAAAAGCCGTCTTTACCACAGCCTTCTGGCAGGCTTTGGCTACCTTATGGGCCACTCTCGCCTTCTCCTAGATAGCAGTATTTACATTTCGCCTCTTACGGGAAGGCCCCTTACGGGCATAGCGCGCGCCCATACCTACACGCATTACTTGTACATGCAGGCGCTGTGGCATCTGGCCTTTGACGCCGAAGGCGCCCTAGCTATAGGCGGGGGCTTCCAAATTCTGCGTGCCTTAGGGCAGACACTTATGCTGGAGTATGAAACCCCCGATGGCCAATCTATTCAAGAATGGAATGGAGTTTCGCTGAGCGATTTACAGCGCGTAATGCCCCTCTGGATACCCAACCTTACTCTATACGCCGAGCTGCGTATCTGGCAGGGCCGACGCAGTAGAGTAGCTTTATATACCCAAACTATCCACCAAATAAATCGGTTTTTATGGCCTACGGGGCTCCTTTTAGGCGCGGCATGGCTCTATGGCAGCAGCTCAGATCAGTAGGCTCGCGCAAAGAGTACGCGCTGGGCCGAAGGACGCCCTGTGTAAATACAGCGCCCCGGCTCCTGAGATCCCTCCAGAGGAATACAGCGTATAGTAGCGCCCGTCTCCTCCTTTATAGCGATTTCAGTTTCGGTAGTGCCATCCCAATGCGCCAAAATGAATCCGCCTTTTTCCTCTAAGATTGTACGCATCTCGTCGTACGAATCTACCGTGAAGGTAGAAGCCTTCATGCGCTGGTAAGCCCGCTGGAAAAGTTCCGTTTGGATGGTTTCCAGCCACTTGGGAAAAGCCTCTATAGCAGCCTCCCGCGAGAGAGTATGCTTTTCACCCGTATGCCGCCAAGCTACTTCCACGGTACCCTCAGCCACTTCCCGCGGCCCTAAGACGAGCCGGAGGGGGACGCCCTTCATTTCCCACTCATTGAATTTCCAGCCCGGGCGATGTTGCGGGTCTGCATCTACATGGAGCCGAAAACCAGCTTTTTTGAGCGAGTCGGCTAGGCGATAAGCGGCCTCTACCACAAGCTTTTCTTCTGCCTCGGTGCGCCAAATCGGCACAATCACACCCTGAATAGGTGCTATCCGTGGGGGAAGTATAAGGCCTTTCTCGTCCCCGTGCGATAGGATAACCGCCCCAATAAGGCGCGTAGAGACGCCCCAAGACGTAGCCCAGACATACTCTAGCTCATTATTGGCATTCAGAAATCGCACCTCAAAGGCCTTGGCGAAGTTTTGCCCTAGGAAGTGGGAGGTGCCCGCTTGAAGGGCCTTGCCATCTATTAGGAGCGTCTCCACGGTGAAGGTCTCCACAGCCCCTGCAAAGCGTTCATAGGGGGTTTTTCGGCCCTTAACTACGGGTATAGCTAAGTAGTTCTGAATAAAATCGGCATAAAGGTCAAGCATGCGGCGTGCTTCGGCTAAAGCTTCCTCTGCGGTAGCATGAGCCGTATGGCCCTCTTGCCATAAAAACTCCGTAGTACGGAGAAAAAGGCGCGGGCGTTTCTCCCAGCGCACTACATTCGCCCACTGGTTGATAAGCAAAGGTAAATCCCTGTAAGACCGAATCCAATTTTTGAAGGTATTCCAGATAATTGTTTCAGAAGTCGGGCGTACTACCAAGGGTTCTTCCAATTCGGCTTCGGGGTCAGGGGTGACGGCTTTGGTGATGGGATCTGTCTTTATGCGGTAGTGCGTAACTACCGCACACTCTTGGGCAAAGCCCTCTACATGCGCCGCCTCACGCGCAAGAAAGCTGAGGGGAATAAAAAGCGGAAAGTAGGCGTTAGTATGCCCTGTGGCCTTGAAAGCCTCATCTAAGGGACGCTGGATATTTTCCCACAGAGCCCAGCCATAGGGCTTAATCGTCATACAGCCCCGGACAGGGGAATGCTCGGCTAGCCCCGCACGCTCTACAATCTCGGCATACCACTCGCTCACAGCCTGCATCGGCAATGCCATGTTTTTCGTATTTTTGTAATAAGGCACAAATGTAACGCGCCTATGAAAATGCGACCGGGTTTCTGGGGAGCAACTACGCTGGTAGGGCTACTTATCGGCTGTAGTGGCAGTCACTCTGCCACTGCTGTAAATGATACCTACCTAACGGCGAAGGAACGCAAGCAGTTACAGGCAGCGGCTTTGAGAGGCGCGTCTCCCTCTCCTAGTGGAGAAGAGGTAGATGCGCGAGAGGATAACTACGAACAAAGCTCTAGAGGGCGAGCCAACTGGGAAGAAGAGGATTATACCTATTCGCGCCGGCTGCGTCGGTATTACACGGGGGTATGGTGTGACCCGTGGTATGATCCTTGGTGGGGCTGGTGGAGCGGTTGGCAGGTCTGGGTCGGGCCCAGATGGGTACCTGGCTGGTACTACACGCCAGGATGGGGCTGGACGTATTACGCTGGCTATTCTCCCTACTGGGGAGGAGCCTACTGGAGCGGCTGGTGGGTATCAAACGATGGCGGTTTTAGGCCCGCTTCATCCCCTTCCTATAACTACCGTCCGCGCACGTACACTAGCCCCCGCAGCACTACTACCTATACGCCGCCGCGCAGTTTTACTACCCCACCCAGGGGAGGAGGCAATACACCCCCGCGCCGCACCGATACCCCTCCGCTTTCTGGCCCACGCCGAGTAGAGGGGGTACGCGTAGTTTCGCCGGGTGGAGGCGGTGGAGGGCTACCGGCGCGTCCGGCGACCCCTCCACGCAGCGGCGGCGGCATTCGCTATTCGGGAGGCGGCGGTGCACCTCCTCCACGACCCCGCTAATCCCCCCGCTGTATGTGGTATAATAACCTTCTAGAACTTATAGGGCGCACCCCTCTGGTGCGCCTTAATTTCCTTACGCGCGGGATACCGGCTACTGTCCTAGCTAAGGTAGAATACTTCAATCCAGGCCAAAGTGTAAAAGACCGAATCGCCCTCAAGATGATAGAGGAGGCCGAGCAAAAGGGCCTTCTCCGCCCAGGGGGTACGATTATAGAAGCGACTTCGGGGAATACTGGCATGGGGCTAGCCCTAGTAGCCGCTATCAAAGGCTACCGGTGTATATTCACCATTCCCGATAAACAATCTAAGGAAAAAATAGACGCCTTGCGTGCCTTGGGGGCAGAGGTTATTGTAACGCCCACTAATGTCCCCCCCGAGGATCCGCGTTCCTATTATAGCGTAGCACGCCGCTTGGCTCAAGAGATCCCGGGCGCCTTCTTCCCTAACCAGTATGACAACTTGGACAACCGTCAAGCTCACTACGAGACCACCGGGCCCGAAATATGGGAGCAAACCGAAGGAAAGATAACCCACTTTGTAGCGGGGATGGGCACGACGGGCACCATCTGCGGTACAGCCCAGTATCTCAAGGAACGAAAGCCTGAAGTCCAGGTAATCGGCGTAGATACCTATGGCTCACTTTTCCAGAAGCTCCACGAGACGGGCCAGATTGATCCTAAGGAAATCTATCCCTACCTAACGGAAGGAATTGGGGAAGATATCGTGCCAGGCAACTTGGATCTTTCCCTCATAGACCGCGTGATAAAGGTAACCGACCGAAATGCCGCCCTTATGGCACGCAAGCTTGCGCGCTATGAGGGGCTTTTTGTGGGATGGTCTAGCGGAGCAGCCGTGTGGGTCGCACTCCAAGTAGCCAAAGAACTGTCTCCAAAAGACGTAGTGGTAGTAATCCTTCCTGACCACGGCAGCCGCTATCTCAACAAGATTTACAACGACAGTTGGATGCGGGCGCAAGGCTTTTTAGAGCCTACTTCTGAGCTAACTGTAACCGACATCCTGCGCATCAAGGCCCGCAAGGGTGTGGGCTTAGCGGCTGTGGCCCCTAGCGACCCCCTCCGAAGAGCCGTAGAGCTAATGCAGCGGCATGAAATATCCCAACTGCCTATACTGGACGGAGATAGAGTGTATGGCCTGCTTACCGAATCTCGCCTTATCGAAGTGCTCATGGATGACCCTTCCGCTAAGGATCACCCCGTAGAGCGGTTTATGGGCGAGCCACCCGTAATAGTACTCCCCTCTACGCCTGTAGATATTGTATCTAAGATGCTCACACGGGAAATGCCAGCGGTGCTGGTGCAGTTAGAAGAGGGCGGATGGGATATTGTAACGCGCGCCGATATATTGAATACGCTCATAGAAATGGGTAGTTGGCAGCGCTGAACCTAGTCTGTTTTTTCCTTGCCCAAGCCCCCCAGATTGTTCGCTTTATTCCAGCCCGCTTTTTAGAAAGTGAGACCCATGAGGTGCATTTATACAATCCCTCCGCGCGCCCATTAGCTATAGGGGGATGGCTGCTCGTTACCCGGGAGTATTCCGTACGCTTTCCCCTTTCTTTGGTGATTCCGCCGAAACAGCGCTTTCGAGTAGGCAAGCGAACGGGCGATTTGGTCCTTATGGGCTACCCAGACTTTCTCATTCGATTTCCTCAAGCTAGCCAGCCTGGAGCCTATGTGGCGCTCTTAGATAATCAGGGCCGATTCCAAGGTGGGGTGTATTTAGCCCCGGCGCCGCAGGTCCTTTTTCTACCCGATTCTGGCTTCAACATTACGCGTGAGGGCCAGCGCATTCCCTTCTACTTACCTCCAGAATCTCAGCCCCAGTGGGAATACGTGCCATGGGAACCTGATCCGATAATCGGCATTGTAAAAATAGAAGGGAGCTGGCGCTATACCGTGGCTAATCCTCAAAAGGAAGCGCTCTTGCATGCACCCCTGCGTTTTTCTCTCCCGATTGCTTCGGTGGGCAGTCAGGCGGTTCATATTGTATGGGAAGTAGAGGGACGAGCCCCCTGCGGGAATTACCTATTAGAGCGGCGGGAAGGGCGGGGCCCCTGGCGCCCTCTACACCGCTTCCCTTGCCCTCAACCTCTACCTGTACGGCGGCGCATGGAATACTACGACGCCGACGTAATCCCTAATCGACTTTACGCCTATAGGCTAGCCTACGAGCTTGAGCCCGGCTGGCGGTATGAGTCGGGTACGACCGAGGTGATTTTTGATCCTAAACGGGTGGCTTTTCGGATGGAAGCGCAGCCAGGAAGCCTAAGATTATGGGTAGCTACTTCCCAGCCTGTAAAAATCCGTCTGCTTGATTGCGGCTTCGCCGAGCAGCTGAGAATTTACGATGGATGGCTAAATGGAGGGGTAGAGAATGTATTTCTCTGGGATGTCCAGCGTGTGGGTGAGAGCTGCTGGGTAGTGGTCTGGACGCCTCAGCGGCGCTACTGGCAACGGCTCTGATAGCGATGAAGGCGACAGAGATTGCTCAGAAGCGACGCCACGGTAAGTGGTCCCACGCCGCCTGGCACCGGCGTAAGCGCCCCAGCTACCTGAGCTACGGCCGGTTGTACATCTCCCACTAGCTTCGTACCCTGCCGGTGAATACCCACATCTATCACCACTGCGCCGGGACGGACGGCCTCCGGCGGAAACCACTGCGGCTGACCAGTAGCCACTACCACAATATCCGCCTGACGGGTGAGGGCAAAAAGATTCTGCGTGCGGCTGTGGCACAAGGTAACCGTAGCATTTCCATAAGCCGCTGGGCGAGAGAGAAGCAGCGCTAAGGGAGTGCCTACCAAGCGCCCGCGCCCAACTATTACTACATGCCGTCCTTCTGTAGGCACCTCGTAGTGCAAAAGAAGCTCTACTATTCCCCAAGGGGTAGCAGGAGCCCAGTTTGGGCGCCCTTGCATTAAGAGGCCCAAATTATAGGGATGTAGACCATCAACATCCTTAGAAGGCGCTATAGCCTCCAAAATCTCATCCTCGGCAAAGTGGGAGGGAAGAGGCAGCTGCACTATGATTCCAGTGACGGCTGGATCTGCGTTTAGGGTCTCAACATGGCGGAGAAGCTCAGGGGGCGTAGTAGATTCGGGGAAGTGATGTAAAACGGCGTGAATACCAGCTTTTCTGGCCTGCTCCATCTTGCGCGTTACGTAGATGCGGCTAGCTTCCTGCTGGCCTACCAGAATAATATCCAGCCGTAGAGCATGCTGCCGGGCGTAAGCTTCTACTTCCGCCATTAGCTTCTGCGCTACTGGCTCCCCGCGCAGCCATATCATAGGTAACCCAGTATTTTTAGAACCTGCTTGCTGTTTTGCTCTTCATAAAGCACCTCAAAGTGGGGCTGTCCGTCGCGCTCGCGGCGTATAAGGATATGCCGCGGCGTAGGAATGAGGCAGTGATGAATGCCACCTACCCCGCTAAGGGCTTCTTGATAAGCCCCTGTATGGAAAAAGCCGATGTACATTTCTTTGCGTGTCTTAGGCAGGAAAAGCACATTTGTATGGGCATCCGTGTGATAGAAATCCAGCTCATCGCACGTAATCCCGCCTAGGATCACGCGCTCGTATTCCGCTGACCAGTTATTTAGGGGCAGGATAATGTAGCGCTGCTTGAGGGCCCATATATCGGGTAGTACCGTCATTAAGCTGCCATCTAAGATGAGCCAGCTTTCGCGGTCGTTCTGCCGCTTGCGTTCTAGGACCTTGAAGAGCACAGCGCCTGACTCGGCTACCGTATAGCTGCCGAATTCCGAAACGATATCGGGCTCTTCTATGCCATATTGAGTACAGGCTACTTTGAGCCGCCGCACAATTTCATTAATCACATAGGAGTAGTCAAATTCAAAATCCAGCGAGTTTCGGAAGGGCAAGCCGCCGCCAATATTGAAGTAGCGCAGGGTAGGAGCTACTTTTTTGAGCTCGCAGTAGATGTGTATCATCCGATCCAGCTCATTCCAGTAGTAAGGGGTATCGCGTATGCCCGAGCTAACAAAGAAGTGAAGCATGACGAGCTCAAAGTTAGGGTTGGGCTTAATTTTGTCCAAGTAGAGGTCCATCACATCCTCGGCGCGTATGCCTAGACGGCTGGTATAAACAGGGAAGTCGGGGCGCTCTTCTATGGAGAGGCGGATTCCCAGTTTGGCTGGCACCTCCAGCTCGCTGGCATAGAAGTTGAGTTCGCGCTTAGTGTCCAGCACAGGGATGAGATTCTCAAAGCCATCGTGGAGGAAATCTACGATGCGTTGGGCATAAGCAGGGGTTTTGTAGCCGTTGCAGATTATCATGGTGTCCTTCTTGGATATGAGCCCACGTCGCTCTAGGGCTTCTATAATCTCCATATCAAATGCCGAGGAGGTTTCTAAGTGTACGTTATGCCGAAGGACCTCCTCCAAGATATGGCGGAAGTGCGAGCTTTTAGTGCAGTAGGCGTAGATATACTGCCCTCGGTAATCATTTCTGAGAAAGGCCTCTTGGAAGTAGAGGCGCGCCTGCTGAATTTTCTTTCCAATTATGGGAAGGTAGGTAAGGCGTAAAGGCGTGCCAAAAGTCTCCACCAGCTCTATGAGGTTGATGCCATGGAAGTGGAGCTCATCCTCTATCACCTCAAATCCCTCTTGGGGAAAATCTACGCTCAAGTCTAAAAACTCGGCGTAACTTTGCACATAGCAAATATGGGGCGAAAATGGGAAAGTAGAGCCTTTTTATGGGCCTCCAGGTAGTAGGGATTGCGTGTGACTGGGGGGCTAAGCAGCCAGGAGGTGCCGCCGGTGTCCAAAGTTGGTATGCCTTGGCTCAGCATTACAAGCACTTGGCCTGGCTAGAAGCAAAGCACCTATGGATAGCGCCGACGCTGCGCCACCCTGTATGGTTGGATACGGGTAATCATCTCTATGCCCATCGGCTGGAATACTGGCTAGAGTTTGCCCAAGAGGTAGAAAAAGCGCTTGAAAGCCTCAGTCTCACAGAGCGCCTGCTTTTCCTTACAGGCGATCATAGCTGGGCGGGGATAATCCTACCCTTTCTAGCGGCGAAGGTGGGAGATTTAGGCGTAATATGGCTAGATGCGCATGCGGACTTTCACAATCCTGCCACCTCCCCCTCTGGTAACCTTCACGGGATGCCGCTGGCAATGGCTACAGGCCTAAATACCTATCGCTTCCACTCTATTCCTAAAGCTACTTGGGAGATGTGGGAAAGTCTGGTGCGCCAGGCTGTTCCACCCGATAACCTGCTCATGGTGGGGCTGCGTAGCTATGAGCCGCCCGAATTAGACATCTTACAGGCTCACCATATTAGGTACTTTACGGCAGAGGCCATAGCTCAGCAGGGCATAGAACCAGTTCATGAGGCTATTGAGGCTTTGAGGCAGCGTACGCAGCGCCTATATGTGAGCCTAGATGTAGATGTATGGGACCCCAGCTTTGCGCGCGGTACAGGCTCACCTGCGCCTGGTGGGCTGAGTATTGCCCAGCTACGCCTCCTTCTGAATGACCTCCTGCGTTGGAAGGAAACGGCATTTGTGGAGGTTACGGAAATCAACCCCCTTTTAGACCGTGAGAATCAGACGGCTCTTTATGCTTATGGCACTATACGCCCCTTTATAGACGGTGAGAGTGTGGCGGACGCTTCTCTGGAGTAGCGGTCTAGTCGTAGGGTGGGGCCAGCTTCCGGCCCGCTATGTGCTAAAGGCGGATATATTCAGTTTTCTGTGGCGGGAGCAGCGCCTAAGCGGCGAATATCGCCTTTTTGAATATGCCCCTCCCTTCGTAGCTGGCGTAGAGCGACCTAAATGGGAAGGTCTCACGGCCATCGGAAGCGTAGCTTTCTTTAGGCATTTGCCTCTTTACGGGATACTTTTACGCCCTGGTCTTCGGTACTATCCTCTTCGACCCGTGTATAGCCCTCAGGGTTTCTGGAGCGGACTTCATCTGGCAGGAGGCCTTTTCTTCCTGCGCGAGGGGCCGCTTCGTGCTGCCGGCGGGCTAGGCCTTAGCGTTGGCTATCAGTATATATTTCGCCAAGCCTATGGCGCTACGGTAGAACCCTTTCTTCAGGGGGAGATTATTTTCCCTTCCTTTTCTCTCTCGCCCCTGCAGGTAGGTCTGCAGGTAGGTTTCGCCGGCCGGAAGTGGTGGGGACAAAACCTTCCTTAGCTACCTTCCTCGCCGCAGCTCACGGGCATAGATACTATGCTCCCATAGCTTCTCTCCCTTACTGTTATAGGCAGTTACAAGGAGGCGTCTATTGTTTTCTGGCCCTTCCACGGAGAGGAGAAGGAAATTGCGCTGAGTGGTTAGCGTGCCTGGCAAGCGTAGGGGGTTCTTATCCTGGTCGGCCGCCGAACGAAAAGGCGAAGCCGTAAGGGGTGAAGCCGTGATCTCATAGATTTTCTGACCGTTTCCTAGGGTAAGAGCGGCTATTTCTGAAAAATGCCTATCGCCAGTTAGGAATATAACCCCCGAGATGCCCTCTTCTTCAAGGCGACGCAGCAGGAGGTCCCGCTCTTCGGGATAATTAATGAGGTTTTCGTAGCCCTGGCTGGGATTGAGGATTTGGCTGCCTGTGGCTACAAACTTGAAGGTAGCTCGGCTGGTTTTGAGGGCGTCTATGAGCCACTCCAGCTGCTGGGCGCCAAACATCGTACGCAGGCCTGTAGTGCGACGATTGGGTGCCCGATAGGTGCGCCCATCTAGAAGGAAGAAATCCGCATCGCTCCACTCAAAGAAGGTACTGATCCCTTCAGGAGCCTCAGGTACGCCATAGGAGGGGTTAGCCCAAAAAAGGGTAAAAGCTTCCCGTGTATAGCTTTTACCCCAGAAGCTCCTATCGGCGTCGTTTGGGCCGAAATCATGGTCATCCCATATGGCGTAATGGGGGCAGGTAGCTAAGAGAGGCTGCAGCTCAGCTAGGCTGCGGGTATGAGTATAGCGATAGAGTACACCGGTGCGACTATTCCAGTCCGCCTCGCGCAGATATACATTATCGCCTAGCCACAGCATGAAGTCAGGCTTCTGGGCGGCAATCGCCTTGAAGATTTCGTATTCTCCCCCGTAGGGCTCGCCAGGACGGTCATAAGCCGAGTCATTGACAAAGGCACAACTTCCTATGACGAACCTAAAGTCAGGTGGGGACGTGCGCCACTTCCACTGCGGAAGGGTACGAACCTGAAGCTTGTGGGGCAACGGAATGGGTTTCCCATCTATGTACACCTGGCAGGTATATACCCGGCCTGGCTCTAAGGGACTGAGAAGGATTTTGGCCACGCAGGCCTCAGCGGCCTGAGTTTGGACGGGTGGGGTGCGCTGCTTGCGCTGGGGCGCTGAAGTATCGGCGTATTCTATCCAAACCTTGCAGGGTTTACGTGTCTGGAGCCACACAGCCGCCTCACGATACTGGCTATACCCCAGCATAGGCCCAGAAAGTAGGAGAGACTTCTGAAGCCACAGGAGTACATTCATCCCAGGCATATTCAAAGCTACATCAGAAAAGCCCGTGTCAGCTCTTCGGAGAATCCCTTTGGCCGCTTAAGGAGTCCCAACTAATCTCCTGAATAGGCTCCACTTGACCCAGCGGGTCTTCTAAGTATACCCCAGCCTTCTCCTGAGTGTGCCCGATAAGGTGGATATCTGGCTCCTTCAGAAGAGCCTCGTAAGCCTCCTTGGGTACAGTGAAGAGGAGCTCATACTCCTCTCCACCATAAAGAAGAAGGGCCGTGAGAGGCATTCCAAAGAGATGGGCTACATGCTCGGTTTGAGGGTGATAGGGCAGCCGGTCTAGATAAACATACATTCCGCACTGAGAGCTACGAGCTATCGCATGCAGGCCTGCTGCTAGCCCATCCGATAAATCCACCATACTTGTAGGCTGAACGCCTAACTGCTTAAGCCGGGCAACTATGTCGCAGCGTGCCTCGGGCTTGAGCTGGCGACCCACTACATATGTGAAGCCAGACACATCAGGCTGAAAAGAGGGATTCTTCAGGAAGACAGCCTTCTCACGCTGGAGGATCTTAAGGCCTGCGTAGGCTCCTCCTAGGTCGCCCGTTACGCATATTAGCTCCCCTGGCCGTGCACCCGAGCGGTAGGTAATGCGGTGCTTTTCCACGCGCCCCACTACAGTCACGCTAATCCACAGATCACGCGCAGGGGAGAGATCCCCGCCTACTACGGCTACTTGATACTTTTGTTCTACCTGCCGAAACCCCTCATAAATCTCCTCTAAACGCTCAGGAGGAAGGCGACGGGGAATCCCCAGGGCCACTAGCAGAAAAGTCGGCTCCCCATTCATAGCGCATATGTCGCTGATAGCACTCGTAGCCGCTTTATACCCTACGAAGCGCAGGGCGTGATAAGTAAGGTCGAAGTCCCAGTGCTCGTGGAGCACATCCACGGAAAGGAGACCATACATGCCCTCCTCCCACTCCCATACCGCTGCATCATCCCCTATCCCCTTCACTAATAAAGGGTGAGAGCCCTGTATTCGGGCTTCTAAGCGTGCTAAAAGCTCCAGCTCGGTCAATCCTTACTTAGAAATAAGGCCTAACTGCCGACTCATCTCCAACATGCGCTCAATCGGCCGGCGCGCCGCCTCTATTAGCTCAGGAGAGAGAGTAACCTCAGGAGCTTCGTAATAGAGCGCATTGTAAATTTTCTCCAGCGTGTTGAGCTTCATATGAGGGCAGGTATTACAGCTGCACGAGTATTCCGTAGGCGCAGGGATTAGCTCCTTATCAGGGGCGGCCTTTCGCATCTGGTGGAGAATGCCTGGCTCAGTAGCCACAATAAACTGCCGCTTAGGAGACTTTATGACATAGTTGAGAAGACCCGTAGTTGAGCCAATAAAGTCCGCTAGTTCTAAAAGAGCTGGCTCACACTCTGGATGGGCTATCAGCTCTGCCTCAGGGTACTGAGCCCGCAACGCACGCACTTTCTGGTAGGAGAAGATGGTATGCACCATACAGACCCCTTCCCACAGAACCATTTCGCGTCCAGTTTTTTTCATCACATAAGCACCCAGATTTTTATCCGGCGCAAATATAATCCGCCAATCTGGGGGAAGAGCTTGAACTATAGGCACGGCATTAGAAGAGGTCACGATAATATCACTCATAGCCTTGATAGCGGCGGAAGTATTTATGTAGCTGACTACTTTGTACCCAGGATAGCGCTGCTTGAAGGCGGCAAAAGCCTCAGGAGGGCAGCTATCCGAAAGGGAACAGCCGGCGTTCAGATCAGGGATGACCACCTTCTTATTGGGATTGAGAATCTTAGCTGTTTCCGCCATGAAATGCACGCCTGCGAACACGATTATATCCGCCTGAGTCTCAGCAGCTTTCTGTGAAAGCTGTAGGCTATCCCCGACAAAGTCCGCTATATCCTGAATGTCTGCGTCCTGATAGTAGTGAGCTAGTATAATCGCATTCTTAGCTTTCTTGAGCCGCTCTATCTCCGCAAAGAGGTCTAGCGTAGGTGGGGGCTCTAAAGGCACATACCCATACTCCTTCACCAGGGAATGTATCTCTTCTGGAGAAGGTAGAGAGGCTGTGGAAATGTGGAACATAGTTAGATAAGTGTAACAAAAAATCGCTGACTATCTGAGAGGTGTCAGGAGAGGCGGTTGTGGAAAGCCTCTGGTAAATCTGCTTGATAGGTGGGGGAAGGGCGGAGCGAATTGGTTTTGGGGTAGCTTTTTTTATCCTTCTTTGTGCAGGCTATGCAGCGGGTTATCCACTGCATTCTCAACAATCTCATCTATGACCAGCGTCTGCATAAGATAGGGCTTACCCTAAGTCGTTTGTTTGAGGTGGAGCTAGTGGGAGTTAGAGCTTTTGGCGAGAGAGTAAGTCTTCCGGAGCGTCCTTACAAGGTAAAGCACCTAAAGGTACCTGTGAGGGGCGGTCCTCTGTTTTTTTTGTGGGCTAATGGGGCCTTCCTACTTTATCTGCTGCGACATTCAGCTTGGGATGCCGTGATAGCGTGTGATTTAGACATTCTTCCTGCCTGCTGGCTAGCGGCTAAGCTGCGCCGAAAGGCCCTAGTGCTGGATAGTAGGGAGCTTTACACAGGGCTTCCTGTGCTTATGCGTAGGCCGATACGGCGATGGATATGGATGCAGCTGGAGAAGCTACTTTATCCGCGCGTACCGTATATTCTAACGGTGAGCCCCCCCATAGCCGCTTACATCCGATCGAGGTATCGTCAGCAAGCATGGGTGGTTTATAACCTACCTCTACGTCAGCCTAGTTCTCGCCCTCCCTCCCTGAAGCGGTTACTTATCCTCTACCAGGGCATGCTCCAAATGGAAAGAGGCTTGGAAGAGCTGGTAGGGGCGCTTGCTTATACGAAGCGATGGGAGTTACTAATCGTAGGAGATGGGCCTTTGCGACAGTGGCTAGAGAGGCTGGCCCAACTTCAGGGGGTAGCTGAGCGTGTTTCATTTGAAGGTTTAGTGCCATTTGAGCGGCTCGCTTCCTACGCAGCGGAGGCAGCAGTAGGGGTTTCGGGAGAGCTCCCGCGCGCGCCTAATCATCGCTATGCGCTGCCTAATAAGGTATTTGACTACCTTCAGGTAGGGCTGCCCGTGCTTGTAGGTGAAGCGCCTCTTATACGAAGGTTAGTAGAGCATTACCAGTGCGGCTGGGTAGTGGAAAGGTGGCTACCTCACCGAATTGCTCAAGTTCTTGGGCAGATAGCCTCCTCCCCTCAGGCTTATGAGGAGCGAGCTCGGAATGCCCAGCAAGCAGCTTCTCAGCTTTACTGGGAGCGGCAGGCCCCTTGTGTGGAGTGGATAGTAAGGCGTGCTTTACAGAGGCTTCCAGCTACGCCAGAGGAGGCGGGAGCGGCCTGCGCCGAGCTTGCCTTTCTCCATACGCTCTTTAGCGAAGGAGAAGTAGAGAGAAAAGGCGAAAACTCTAGGTCCTAGCGAGCTATATCCTCAAAGAGCTGAATTTGGTTTGGCACCTCTAGGCACACTGCTACCACGTCTATGCGAGCGGGTAGGCGAGCATAAGAGGGATTTTCGCTTATGAAGGTTTCGGCAGCGCGGCGCAGGGCTTCTATCTTCTGGGAGTCAATAGTCTGCTCGGGAAACCAGCTCGCACAGCGCAGGGAAGAGCGTACTTCAACAAAGATTAGTTCTCCGTCCTTCCAGGCGATAAAGTCTATCTCATAAGGGGCTTTTCGCCAATGCTGGAATAGGAGTATGTAGCCTCTCTGCCGGAGAAAAGCGGCTGCTAAGCCCTCCCCTGATTTTCCTATGGACGCAGGCGTCGTAGTTCTTGGAAGAGCTCTTTTTCGCGTGGGGTTAGGTTTTTAGGCAGTTGCACGCTTACGGTTAGATATAGGTCGCCAGGTGGCTGAGTGGGCCAGCCCTTTCCACGCAGCTGGAGGATGTGCCCGTTAGGGATTTCAGGGGGTATATTGAGGCGCAGCCGCTGGCCGTCTATGTGCGTAAATTCCACCTGTCCCCCTAAAAGGGCCGTGTATAGGGGCACTTCTAGCGGAGCGTAGAGGTCCTTGCCTTTGAGAGTAAACCGGGGATGAGGAGGCACCTCTAGGCGTAGGACGAGATCTCGACCGCCTGGCGCTCTTCCTTTGAGGCGGATCTGAGTATTCGGGGAGAGCCCCGGCCGAATAGGCACTTCTATAACCTGATCCCCCATTTGCACTACCTTGGTACCGCCCTTATAGAGGTCTTCCAGAGAGACGCGTAAGTTGGCTTCCACAGGCCTAGGGCGGCGCTGGAGAAAATCTTCCCCAAAGAAAATTCTAAAGAAATCGGAGAATCCCTCTAAGTCGCCCATGGAGATATGGGGCCAGCCGCCGCTAGCGGAAGGAATATCAGCGTACTGGCGCCAGTTGGCGCCAAGCTGATCATACTTAGCGCGGGTTTCGGGGTTGCTTAAGACCTCGTAGGCCTCTTGGATTTCCTTGAACCGCTCTTCGGCCTCTTTGTTACCCGGGTTTGCATCGGGGTGGTATTGCCGTGCTAAGCGCCTATAGGCCCGCTTAATCTCCTCTGGGCTAGCAGAGCGGTCTACACCCAAAATGGCATAGTAGTCCTTGAACTTGACAGAGGCCATAGAGGCTTTTGTCTGGCAAAAATACACCCAGATGTCAATACGCCCAAGTAAGGCTGTAGAAGCGGCAGGAGGCCTGCCATATGGGCAAATACAAGGCCAGTGGCACACTTTCTGCTCCTTCTCTTCCATGCAAAAAACTAAGGAGGTACCTATGAGCAGCCTAGTACGACTGATGGACTGGACGGAGTCGCTCCCGGAACGGGTGCGCGCTATGCAGGAGCTGGTGGAGCGTATCTTCAATGAAACCGCCAGCAATTTCACGCGTATGGAAAGCTTCATGCCGCGGGTGGATATCGTGGAAACCGACAAGGCCTACGAAATCCACCTGGCTGTGCCGGGCATGAAGAAGGAAGACTTCAAGGTAGAGCTGACCGAAGGCCGGCTCACGGTATCGGGTGAGCGGAAGTTCCAAAAGGAGGAAGGCGATAAGAAGACCTTCCACCGAGTGGAGACGCAGTATGGCGCCTTCACGCGGAGCTTCATCCTGCCCGATGACGTGAAGACCGAGGCCGTAACGGCCGAGTACACCGATGGTATCCTGCGCCTCCATCTGCCCAAGGATGAGAAAAAGGCGCAGGTCGCCCGCATCGAAGTAAAGTAAGCGGCAGCCCTTCCGGGCAAGCCAGAGGCTCACCCACGCGGGTGAGCCTCCTTCTATTTTTGAGGGGTATGGATCTGCGAGAATATGCCTGCTTCTTGCGTAGCTCGGGAATAGCACAGCTGCGTACGTCGCCGCCCTGGTTTGTTTGGAGTTCAGGTCGGCAAAGTCCTATTTACTTGGATCATCGCCGGCTGCTAGGGTATCCAACTTGGCGGCGGTGGGTGGTAGAAGAGATCAGCCGACTCATCGTCCAGCGGGGCATAGAGCCTAAGGGTATAGCTGGGGTGGCCACTGGTGGGATACCCTGGGCGGCTTGGCTCGGGGAACGCCTAGGCTTACCTGTAGGGTACGTGCGGCCTCAGCCTAAATCCCATGGATATGGCCAGCAAGTAGAAGGGCTAA
>JBCNVK010000004.1:0-206008 GCA_039630245.1 Bacteroidia bacterium | reverse complement strand
CCCCGCACGATTCAGCTTCGTCACAACAACATCATCACCCTCTCCATACCTTGTCTGGAAGGCCCCGGGGGTCACATCGTAGTTGGAGCTCCAAGTCTGGCCCGTTACATAGGCGTGCCCACCGCCATCCACCGCTATGCCATAGGCTACATCCTCACCAGACCCGCCGAGGTAGGTAGAATACACGAGACCGCTTCCCTCAGGATTCAGCTTCGTCACAAAGACATCTATATTCCCTCCATATGTTGTCTGGAAGGCCCCGGGGGTTACATCATAGTCGGCGTTCGCAGTCCAGCCCGTTACATAGACGTGCCCGCTGCCATCCACCGCTATGCCTCGGCCTTCATCCGCAGAATGATAACTAGACCCTCCGATGTAGGTAGAATACACCAGCGGGTCTATGACCAGCGGCTGGGTGCGGTCGTAAGGCCCCACGGCTATCCGATAGCTTCCCCCCTCAGCTACAAACTGCGCCGGCACGGTACGCCGCCCCTGATAGGCCCGCAGCTCACACAGCTCCACCGCCCCAAAACGGGTGGCAAATACCAGCTTCTGCCCTTGGACCTCTACCTTATCCGCCCCTCGGAGGCGAAAGCGTATCTGGCTCGGGTCAGCCCCGGGGGCTACGAGGTAGTCATACCGCAGCCGCCCCTCCGCCAAGTAGTAGCGCAAAGCGATGCCGGGATACACCTCTTTCACCTGCACTTCGCCGTACAGCCCTACATTAGTTGCATGCTTAGAAGGGTCATTCCCGATGAGGTAGTTGTAGTAGCCGGGCTTCTTGTCCAGCCCTTCGGTAAGAGGCTGCGGATTCGCCTCCTCCAGCTCTAAGAGCACCCGATGGCCGAGGAGAAGGGTATGCTCCCGCTCCAGCCTATCCCGCTCGTGCAAGGGGAGGTGTGGGGCAAGAGGTAGGGTGGGCTTTTCAATCTTGATGAAAGTCAGATTGAGCCCGTAGCGGGTGACCCAAGCGTCCATGCCCGGTCCGCGGTAGAGGTACAGCACATCGGGGTGCCACTGGCCCTTGTTTTCAATGAAAAAGCTCCGATTGACTTTACTCAAAGCGGCAGTTGCCGCAGCTTCCTGCGCCCACGACAGGCGCCCCAGTCCTAAAAGAAGGGGAATATAAGGTATAAGTTCGCATAGGCCGAGAGTTTGAGCAAAGATATAGCTAATCCCGAAGCGATCCAAATCTTTTTGGGTCGCCTTGCCGAAGCGCTAAGGGCTTTTAGCGCTATCCCTTAGAGACGGTCGTAGCGGCGATTTTTGTTTTTCCTCACCATGAAGCTCGTACAAAACGTAGGCCCTACTGATAAACTTATCCGCGCTGTGGTCGGCGGACTACTGGTAGGAGCTGGAATTTACTTCTCCTCATGGGTACTTGGGGGAGCTGGGGCGCTGCTGGGGCTTTCGGCGCTTATTGGGCGCTGCGGGCTCTACTACCTCCTCGGCCTAAATACCTGCTCGCCTAAGAAAGATTAGGGGCCTTTCTGCCCTACTTCTTGGGAGGTGCTGAGGCAGGCTCAGCGTGAGGTTTGGCTAAGGCTACTAAAGCCACTGGGGCTAAGGTAGCCGTAAGCCGGCTGCCGTCAGCCCTCCGAGATTCGGGCCGAGAGGGGCCTTTTCTACCTTTGCGCAGTGTATCGGGAGCTGTTTTCTATCCCGCGTCGGGATAAGGACAGGGAGTGGGTGTATTTTTGCGGGCATTCGCTGGGGGCCCAGCCGAAGGCTGCACCCAGCTACGTTCGGCGCGCGCTGGAGGAATGGCGGTGGGAGGGCGTAGGGGCCTACTTCTCCGAGCGAGCTCACTGGGTGGATTATGCGGATCGGCTTCGCGCTAAGCTCGCTCCGCTGGTAGGGGCTGACCCCAGCGCCATTGCGATTGCCCACACGCTTACCACTAATCTGCACCTCCTGCTAGCCAGCTTCTACCGCCCAACGCCCGAGCGTTTTATGATTCTCACCGAAGCGGCCCTTTTTCCTACGGATGCCTATGCGCTCCAAAGCTGGGCCGTGCGCTGGGGCTACCCCCAGGCTATATGCGAGCTGGAAAGCCTCATCCCTTCTACCGAAGAGGTGGTGGCGACTATACGCCGCTTGGGGGAGCGGCTGGCGGGGGTTTGGCTAAGCGGCGTGCATTACCTTACGGGGCAGCGGATGGACATACAGGCGATTACGGCGGCGGCGCATGAGGTAGGCGCTTGGGCCGGATGGGACCTTGCCCATGCGGTAGGGAATATCCCGCTGGCGCTTCAGGCCTGGGCGGTGGACTTCGCCGTGTGGTGCAGCTATAAGTACCTCAATGCTGGGCCTGGGGCTGTAGGCGGCCTCTATGTGCATCCGCGCCACCATGGACAAGTACCCCTTCTGGCCGGCTGGTGGGGTAACCGGCTGGAGACCCGTTTCCTTATGCGTACGACCTTTGACCCAGCGCCAGACAGCCGGGCTTGGATGCACAGTAACCCCTCGCCTCTCCTTCTGGGCGCCTTAGAGGCCAGCTTAGATATCTTTGCCCTGTTGGACCTTCCCGCGTACTATCAGGCTATTCAGGCGATGCACGGCCAGCTGCGTGCGGCGCTGGCGGAGCTGCCTCATGTGGAGCTTATTACCCCCGAGGAAGCGCACGGCGCCCAGCTTTCCTTCCGCCTGCGTTTAGCCGAACCTTACCAGGCCTTCAAACGGCTACTGGCGGAGGGCTTCTTTGTGGATTGGCGGGAGCCGGATATTATTCGGGCGGCGCCTGTGCCGCTCTATAACCTACCTGAGGAGATAGACCGCTTTGCCGATGCGGTGGCTGCTTTGGCTAAGTAGTATGGGCCTCGGGGTGCCGATTCGCTACCGGCTGCGCTGGGAGATACCGCCACGCTACACCTATATGGTGGAGATTGTGGCTTCGCCCTCGCCAGGGCGGCGCACCCAGTTTTCTCTACCTGCCTGGCGGCCGGGCCGCTACATCCTGCAGAACTACGCTGGGGCTGTATCCCATTTCGCCGCTTACGATGAGGCGGGGCGCCCTCTGCCCTGGCGCAAGACTACTAAGGACACCTGGGAAGTTCAAAACCCCCCGCGCGGCCGCATACGGGTAAGCTACCATTTCTATGCCCGCCAGCTGGATGCGGGCTCTAGCTACCTCACTGAGGAGCTGGCCTACTTCAATCCCGTCAACCTCTTTATGTACATTCCTCGGCGGCTGGAGGAGCCGTGCGAGCTGGAGATTCCTTCTCTGCCGCCCGATTGGGCTGTGGCTACCGCCCTTCCCCGCTGCGGCCCGCAAACCTTCTGCGCCCGCAGCTACCATCACCTGGCCGATTGCCCCTTTTTGGCTGCGCCTACCCTGCGCAGTGAAAAGATGGCCTGCGAGGGCCTCACCTTTTATGTGCATTTCTACGGTAGAGTGGGCGCGCAAAATCTTTCGCCCTTCCTCCAGAATCTCTGCCAAATTATTCAGACGCAAAAGCGCATATGGGGCGGGAAGCTGCCCGTAAGTGAGTATCATTTTATCTACCTGCTGGTACCTTTTCGCCTCCGTCATGCCGTAGAGCACGAAAACTGCGCTATGTTTGTGCTGCCCGAAGAGGGGGCAGCTTCCGAGGAAGCCCTGCGCAGCTTTTTAGGCATTTCGGCCCATGAATTTTTCCACCTCTGGAATGTCAAGCGCCTGCGGCCGGCGGCCCTCTGGCCCTACCGGTATGACCGAGAGGTTTATACAAGCCTACACTGGTTTACCGAGGGGGTTACGGACTACTATACAGGGCTTACGCTGCTGCGGGCGGGGCTTACGAGCGTGGAGGAGTACTGGCGGCAGCTTAGCGCCGAGCTCTCCCAGGTGGAGAATGCCCCAGTCTATCAGCTCTTCTCGCCGGCGGAGCTTAGTTTGGACAGCTGGCTGGCTACCTCTACCTATCGCCCTGCCCATCTGCAAGGCTCTTTCTACGCCGCAGGGAAGCGGGTGGGCTTCCTCTTAGATATGCTTCTGCGGCGCGAAACGAAGGGGAAGGTTACGCTGGATTCCCTTCTGCGCTACCTGTATGCGCAGTACTATGAACGGGGCAAAGGCCTGCCAGAAGAGGCTGTGGAGCGTGCGGCGGTACGCCTGGGTGGAAGCGCGCTGGCGGAGTTTTTCCAGCGCTTCGTATGGGGGCGAGAGCGGCCGGCTTACTCTGAGCTTCTGGCAGGCCTCCCGCTTACGGTTCAGGAGCGGCGCCAGCGCCTTTCCGGCTGGGGTAGTGTAGGGATTACCCGTACTGAGCCTGACACCGAAGGCCTAAAGGTAGCCGAAGTGCTCCCTGGCAGCCTAGCCGAAGCAGCGGGCCTAGAGGTAGGCGATCTCCTCCTGACGCTGGAGGGCCAGCCCGTAGCACAAATCCCCGCGGATTTCTGGGAAGCGCTACCCTCGGGTCGTACCTTAGAGATTGGCTATACCCGTGCGGGCTTCCCGCTAACCGCCTGGCTTACCTACGCGCCTGAACGCCTAACCTACCGCACCGAAATACACCTCCGCCCCACCGACCCAGCCTTTCTCAAGGAGTTTTGAAGGGCGATTGTACTTTTGCGCCATGGCTAAGGTTTCCATTATCGGAGCGGGGAACGTAGGAGCTACTGCAGCCGATGTAATCGCCCGCTCAGGATACTGCCGAGAGGTCGTGCTTCTGGATATCAAGCCCGGTCTTGCCGAAGGAAAAGCCTTAGATATCGGGCAGACGGCGCCGCTTTTCGGCTTTGATACCAAGGTTCGGGGCGTTACGAATGATTACAAAGCGATTGCGGACTCCGACGTAGTGGTCATCACCTCAGGTAAGCCGCGGGGGCCAGGCATGAGCCGCGACGACCTTGTCCATGTAAATGCCGAAATCATCAAGTCCGTAATAGAACCGGCGGTTTTCTACGCGCCAAATGCCATATTCATCATGGTGACGAACCCGCTGGATACAATGACCTACTACGCCTACAAGCTCTCTAAGCTGCCATCTCGGCGGATTTTTGGGATGGCTGGGGTGCTGGATACGGCGCGTTACCGCTACTTCTTAGCGCAGGAGCTCAACGCTTCCGTTCAGGAGATAGAAGCTATGCTTCTGGGGGGGCATGGGGATACTATGGTACCCCTGCCGCGCTATACGACGGTGGCCGGCATTCCTGTGGAGCACCTTATTCCGTCCGACCGCCTCAATGCTATCATTGAGCGCACAAAATACGGGGGCGGAGAACTCACGAAACTATTGGGTACCTCGGCCTGGTATGCGCCTGGAGCCGCCATCGCCCAAATGGTGGCCTCAATAATTTTAGACCAAAAGCGGATTTTACCTTGCAGCGTTTATCTCAATGGGCCGTATGACCTGCATGATATCTACATCGGCGTGCCAGCTAAGATAGGGCGGAATGGGGTAGAGGAGATTATTCAGCTGGCTCTGACGGAGGAGGAAAAGCGCCTCCTCCATACGTCAGCTGAGGCCGTGCGGGCCATGAATGCCATTCTGCGGTTTTGAGTACTTTTGCCGCCTATGAAGGGGCATTCGGGCAGCCAAAAGCGCTTTAAGATCACCGCTACGGGCAAAGTGCTGCATAAGGCTACGGGGCGGCGCCATAACTTTTCCACTAAATCCCATCGACGTAAGCGCCAGCTTCGGAAGGATCGGCAGGTAAAGACCGCGGATATAGCACGGGTGCGTCTTCTTACGGTTCATCTTTCCTAGCCTATGCGAGCCAGAAATAGGGTAGCTTCGCGCGAGCGGCGGCGGCGCATCCTTCGCCAGACGAAAGGCTACTGGGGCCGTAAAAAGAATGTCTTCCGCCATGCCCATAACCAGCTCCAAAAGGGGCTTACGTATGCCTATGCGCACCGCCGGCGGAAAAAGCGGGACTTCCGCCGCCTTTGGATTACCCGCATCAATGCAGCGGTGCGTGCGCATGGGCTAAGCTACAGCCAGTTCATTCACAAGCTCAAACAGGCTGGGATTGCGCTCAATCGGAAAATGCTGGCTGATTTAGCCGTAACGCAGCCCGAGGCCTTTTCGGCTATCGTGGCGCAGGTGCAGCAGGCTGCATGAGTTTAGCGCTACTTTTTCCGGGCCAGGGGTCTCAGCAGGTAGGCATGGGGAAGGCCCTCTATGAGGCCTTTCCAGCCGTGCGGCCGTTTTTTGAAACGGCTGAGCGGATAACAGGCTTTCCGCTGCGGCAGCTGATGTTTGAAGGGCCAGCGGAGGCGCTCCAGCGCACCTCGGTAACGCAGCCGGCCCTTTACCTCCACGGGTATGCGGTGGCTTATGCGCGCGCCTTCACGCCGCAAGCCGTAGCGGGCCACTCTTTGGGCGAATTCACCGCCTTGGCCGTGGCGGGGGTTATCGGCTTTGAGGAAGGTTTGGAGCTTGTACGAATTCGGGCGGAGGGCATGCAGGCCGCCTGCGATGAGAAGCCCAGCACCATGGCGGCCATCATAGGCCTCTCTGAGACCCAAGTGGAGGCCCTCTGCCAGGAGGTTTCCGAAGGCCTCGTAGTACCCGCTAATTACAACTCCCCTGGTCAGGTAGTAGTCTCGGGAGAGGTAGCCGCCGTGGAAGCGGTTATAGCAAAAGCCCGAGCCGCTGGGGCCAAACTTGCCAAAAAGCTCGCCGTAAATGGGGCTTTTCACTCACCGCTGATGGCTTCGGCTCGTGCCCGATTAGCTGCGGCTATTGAGGCTACTTCCTTCCAAGCCCCTAAGGTAGCCGTATATCCCAACGTAACCGGCCAAGCCGAGCGCGACCCCAAGCGTCTCCAAGCCCTCCTCATAGAACAGCTTACCGCCCCCGTACGCTGGACCCAAACCCTCCAAAACATGTGGGCTGATGGCCTGCGTACGTTCTACGAATTGGGCCCAGGTAATGTGTTAGCGGGGCTGGTGCGTCGCACCCTGCCCGAGGCCGTGGTAGCCTCCTATGACTCCTAAAAAACCCCTATCTTCGCTCCTGTATGGCCAGTTTGGAAGAGCTCATCAAGGCCGCTCTTCAAAAGCCCGACCTGCGCAAGTCGGTCAAAGGTATTTTAGAACAAGCCTTAGAGCAGCTCGCGAGCCCTAACCTGCCGGAGGATGAACTTAAAAAACTACTGGAGCAAGCCGAAAAACTGGCTAAAGAATACGCTTGACTCTTATCACCTTTAGCTCTTTCTCCCCTGAAAATGCGGAAAATCCATTGGGTAGAAGCGAAGTGCTACTCTTAGGGCTTTTTCCCTAGCTGAGAGGAAAGTTTGCAGCTGGCGGAAGGGCGAAAAAGCCCTCTGCTAAGCCATGAGAGGCGAAAGGGGCTCGGCTTATGCCTCAGGGTCTTTACCGTCCCCACGCTCTGCGAAAGCCTGCGCTAGCAAGGCTCAAAGCAAAGCTGGTAGAGTTTCTCGCACCCTTTTCGCCGCCAGCTCAGCGTAGGCCGAATGAATCTCTATGCCTATAAAATGCCGCTTCCGCCGCACGGCTGCCACGGCCGTACTTCCGCTCCCTACGAAGGGGTCTAGCACCACGGCCCCGGGAATTGTGCTTAGTTCTATAAGGTATTCGCACAGGGCTACAGGCTTGGCCGTGGGATGGGGAAGGTCTTCGGCTGCTTTGGGCAGGAGGAAGTACTTGTCTAAGAGGGTCTCCGTCTCCTCTAAAAGAAGCAGGTTAGCGGGGAACATCCCTTTACCGACGGGAATTTCCGTCTGAAAGAGGCCCACTTGATGCCGGAGGAAATTTTCCAAAAGCGTGCCCTCATAGGGCTTTTGCGCAACGATGATGGGTTCATATACCGACTTAACCTGCGGTGTCTTCCAACCTTGGAGCTTCTGATGGAGCGTTTCTTTGACGGCTTGGGGGAGCGCCAGCCGCCGAATAAAGTGATGGAGGCTCATGGCTTTAGGCTGGCTCTGGGTATAAACCCATAGGAAGGTATCGCGCACGAAGAAGCCCGCATCCTCTACGGCACAGGCTACCCGGTGGAAAAGCCGAGGACTAGCGAAAGTGAAGAAAAATCCCCCCGGCTTGAGCACCCGTAGGATTTCTCGCGCAATAGGGTAGTACCACTCATAAAGCCTTCTTCCCTGGCTGGGGTCAAACTTCATGCCCGGCGGGAGGTGATGCACCTGCTGGCTTTTATAGGATTTGGGAGCGGCACGCTCAGGCGTCCAGCTCTCATCCAGCTTATCTAAAAAGTAAGGCGGGTCAGTAAGCACAAGGTCTATGGAGTTTTCGGGCAGTTGAGGAAGCACCACCCGCGCATCGGCGCACAGGACTTTGTCTAAGTAGGGGATGAGGGGACTAGAGTCTGTAGTTGGCATTAGGTCAGAAGTTCTTGATACCACCGAAGGGTATCGGGAAGCAGCTGTTCCAAAGGCCTTACAATGCCACCCATCGCTGTCTGGTGTCTGTCTTCTTGAAACCCTTTAGGCATGAAGTCGGGTTCATTTTTCACATAGACTCCGTCCAAAAACACAGAAGCTAATAGCCTATATTTTGAAGGCCTTTCGGGGGTTCCCCATTCGCTTTCCCACTTGTCTTCTTTACTCTGCTTGCCTTTGTCGGGTGTGGCCAGCACGAACTTGATTTTTCTAGTCAAACGATAGTATAGGGCGTAAAAAAGGCTTTCTGTAAGTCTCCCGTGCAGACTAAGCTTGCAGCTTACAACAACCAGCGGATAGGATTCGCGCTTAGAAAACAGCACAATGTCTATATCGCCCATAATCCTTCGGCGTCTATAGTAAATAGGTATGTAAAGTGCGTCATATATTTTTTCCACTGCTTTGGATTTTGCTCTGGTTGTATCTGAAGAGGTATCCATGGATTGGAGCGATCCTTTGGTGGCGAGGCTCATTACGCCGAGGTCCTCTAAAATTTTATACTCGGGGGAGTCTTGGCTGTACTTCTTAATCAGCTTCTGGTAGTAGGCTTGAATATATACTTCTACGAATTTTTCCCACTTTTTGCCCTGTCGGGAAACTTCACTTTGGCGGAAGTCTATAGAGTCTGGTGCCATAAATCGGAAGCTGCTTCAATAATCCTTCGTTTTGCTATTTCGCAAAAAGCTGGCTCTATTTCTACTCCTATGGCTCGTCGTTTGAGCTTGAGTGCGGCTACTAAGGTCGTTCCTGATCCTAAGAAGGGGTCTAAAACCACATCCCCTACATAGGAGAAAAGTTTGATACAGCGCTTAGGGAGCTCTTCAGGGAAAGGCGCAGGATGTCCGACCTCTTTCTTACTTTCCCCAGAAAAGCTCCATATCCCCATGGTCCATTCTATGAACTCTTCGCGGGTAATATCTGACTCTCCTTCTTTCTGCTTCTTCCAGACCTCCTTATATAGGAGAACTATGGCTTCCACGGGGGCTATTACATAGGGCGCGCGAGCACTTTTCCACGAGCCCCATGCGGTGCGGCGTGAGATATTCCCTTCGTTCCAAATAATAGTCGCATGATATTTGTAGCCTATGCGCTTAGCGATACTGACCACATCGGCATAGACGCTTTGCTGACCGCCTTTATTCTTGTCTATGGGAATATTCAAGCATAGACGTCCATCCCTACGTAGGAGGTGATAGGCCTTAGAGAGCCAAGCAGCTGTAAAATCCAAGTATGCTTCGTAGCTAATGTTATCCTTATAACTGCCATAAGCCACTCCCACGTTGTAAGGCGGTGAAGTTACAATGAGGTCTACACTTTGTGGGGGCAAGGGTAGCGTGAGAAAATCACCCCTGAACAACATAAGCCTCCCTGACAGCTCATAAAATGGCGTCTCCGGGGAAAAGAATTCCCCCTGAGAGATAAGGCCTCTCTGATAGGGTCTATCCATTTATTGGCAAATATACTCAAGTGAGCCTCACCATGAGGAGTCAGGCGTGTATCTTAATGCTCTACATGAAGGTAAGCTGAAAAGTGTGTTCAGCAAATGATTGGGATTATAAGTTTGATCAATTATTTAGCAGTGCGAGTATATGATGTATCAAAGTAAAAAATTACATATTTATCTCTTGCAGAACTAATTCTTAAAACGACAAGCCGCTATAGTTTTTCCATACTTGCCTTGCATCGCTCGCAGGCAATCTAGCATAATGTGCCTCCATAAAGCGCGTTTTGAACGTTTTCCATGCTTCCTGAACGGACTTCTCCTCCTCCCGAAGCTGCTGATAGGTGTGAAATATCCACTCTTTAGAGGGAAAAGGGAAAGCCGAAAAGGACATTTTAGCTAGTGGAAATATCGGCTTTATTCTTACGCCCGCCGCAGCTGCACTAAATATTCATACCGCATGGTGTCTTCCTTTTGCCCTGGGATATTTGTAGGGCTATTCTCGCTGGGCATGCGCTTGTTGGAGATTTGACGAACGTACGTTCGCTCATGCAGATAACCCAAACTCTGGAAAAATTCGGCCAGGATAGCGTCCATAGGTACTTCTATCCCTCGCACGCGCCGATTACCTACAAGGAAGAAGGCATAGCGTTTTCTTTTGACTAGAGGGGCCAGGCGCTTAGCGGCTTCATAAAAGTCGGCAAAAAAGCTAAACACCTCTTCAGAACGCTTGAGGTCTTTTTGCTGGATGCGGGAAAGCACTTCGTATAAGAGGGGCGAGGGGAGGCCGTAGTGAATAGGGCGCCGTTGGCTTCCTAAGGCCGCTTTATCTACATCTTCCGTGTAGCCGAGCCACCAGAGCGCCAGCCGGGAAAACTGCCCATAGGCTACCGTCGTGCGCGAGTCGCCATAAGGCGGCGAAGTCAAAAGCAAATCATAATGCTCTGGAGGAAGGTGGGAGGCTACCTCTAATATGTTCCCCTGGTAGAGCCGCACCTCAGGAGGGCGTGCGGGCAATCGCAAGGTAGCTAAGGCCGCTATATTTCTCTGAGCAATAGCATAGAATATAGCCCATACTGCGCGCCTTTCTTCAGACTTTCGGCGAATAAGCTTGAATTCCTTAGAATCCGTGAGCGAACTCTCCCGTACGGTCTCAGAGAAGGCTATCCAGAAGAAGTCCCGAACCTTTTCTGCCTCTATCTGAGAGATAGCGGCATGAAGCCGGCTAAGCTCCTCTATAACCCGCTCGCTGAACCAGTAGTGGAGCTGGGGGACAGGCGGCACGAAGCTCGGTAAGGCCCGCTCGTATAAGGCGCACAGGTGGGCTAAAGTTTGATGTAGGAGCGGAGTGGGAAGAGGCGTAGTGCGAACCTGGGTAAGCTTAACCGCTAGGGGGTTGAGGTCACAGCCCGTGAAAGCACAGCCATGAGCTAAGGCCTCCACGGCAGCTACGCCTGAGCCCATGAAGGGGTCCAAGATATGTGAGCCTACCGGGGCATATTCTCTAAGTACTCGGCGCACTACCCCGAAATGAAACATGGCGGGATAGGGGTGCAGGCTGTATACCCCTTGCCCAGCAGGTATCCCCCGAAAGTCCCAGGACTCATCTCGTAGGCGGCGATAGGGAAGGGTAGCGGAGGAAGTTTGAAAAAGATCGCTCATACGCTTAGGTCTTTAGGGAGCTCTTTTAGGCTTCGTATCCAGCTTTTGGCTTCATGCTTTGCTTTGACCGAAGAGCGAACATAGGCAATCAAATTCATCCTTATTAGGCACCACTAGGTCTATTCTTCCTAAAGCCAAAGCCTTACTTCCAGTAGGGATTTCGCAGGAAATACCCTCGCTTACTAGTATATGTTGAATGTTGGCCTGAAAAAGGGCTCCTGCGCGCGCCTTGCGCATATTGCCTAAATCTTTCTCCAATCGCTGTACTAGTTGAGAAAGCTCTACAAGTCTAGGTAAGACTTTCTCCTTGAAATGATTCCAGCCTTTTTGTCGGAGAAGGGCAACATATTCTTTTTGCCGAAGGCTCTGATTAGCCTCAAGCCAAGCTTCGGCCAGCTTGTACAGGGCTTGTCGCTGATAGTTTTGAAAGAGTGCTTCTCCTTCTTTGTCTAAAAAGTCTAGCTTTTCTTCAAAATTCGTTAGAGCTTCTTGGGCACGGAGGCGCTTCTGAAGTTCCCTATGCATTTCGGCTAGGGAGGGTATGGTCTTCTTGATTTGGGAAATGAGGGGGTTCATTACATATTCCTACGATACCTCCCTCCTACCTCATATAGCGCAGCGGATATCTGACCTAAGCTAGCCACCTTCACCACCTCCATCAGCGCCGCGAAGGTATTCCCCCCAGAGAGGGCGGTTTCCTGAAGGGTTTTGAGGGCCTGCGGAGCTTTGTCAGCGTTGCGCTGCTGAAAAGCCCGTAGATTGCGAATCTGCTGCTCCTTCTCTTCGGTCGTAGACCGTACTATCTCGTTGGGAATAATCGTAGGCGAGCCATCCTTACCTAGAAAGGTATTCACGCCAATAATCGGGATCTGGCCGGTATGCTTGAGGGTCTCGTAGTACAGCGATTCTTCTTGGATTTTGTTGCGCTGGTAGCCCAGTTCCATAGCCCCTAAAACCCCACCGCGCTCATTGAGCCGCTCAAACTCCTGTAGTACAGCCTCTTCTACCACATCGGTAAGCCATTCTATGAAGAAGCTCCCTTGCCAAGGATTTTCATTCTTCATGAGTCCCAGCTCTTTCTGGATGATAAGCTGGATCGCTACGGCTCGGCGCACCGATTCTTCCGTAGGGGTTGTAATCGCTTCATCATAGGCGTTAGTGTGAAGGGAATTACAATTATCCGCCAGGGCATAGAGCGCCTCTAAGGTCGTGCGAATATCGTTGAAGGCGATCTCTTGGGCGTGGAGGGAACGGCCCGAAGTTTGAACGTGGTATTTGAACATTTGGCTGCGGGGGGCCGCTTTATAGAGGATTTTGAGCGCTTTAGCCCAAATGCGCCGCGCTACCCGCCCGATCACCACATATTCAGGGTCCATGCCGTTAGAGAAGAAGAAGGAGAAATTCGGTGCAAAATCATCTACCTTCATGCCCCGGGCGCGATAGTATTCTAAGTAGGTGAAGCCATTCGCTAAAGTGAAGGCTAATTGGGTGATGGGATTGGCGCCTGCCTCGGCGATATGATAGCCAGAGATGGAGACCGAATAAAAGTTTCGCACCTTATTTTGAATGAAATACTCTTGCACATCGCCCATCATGCGGATAGCAAACTCTACCGAGAAAATGCAGGTATTTTGGGCTTGGTCTTCTTTGAGGATATCGGCCTGTACAGTACCTCGGACGCGCGCTAGGGTATCGGCTTTGATGCGCTCATAGACTTCCCGCGGAAGGAGTTCATCCGCCGTAACGCCTAGGAGAAGCAAGCCCAGCCCATTATGACGGTCAGGCAGCTTTCCTTCGTAGGTGGGACGCGGCATACCTAAGGCCTCGTATTTTTCGGCAATCCTGCGCTCTACTTCCTCTACCAGACCATTTTCCCGAATGTACTTCTCGCACTGCTGCTCAATCGCCGTATTCATAAACATCGCTAGGATGGCAGGCGCCGGGCCATTGATGGTCATGGAAACCGAGGTCTTAGGGTCTGCTAGGTCAAAGCCTGAGTAAAGCTTCTTCATATCATCCAGCGTGGCGATGGACACGCCCGAGTTACCGATTTTTCCATAGATATCCGGGCGATAATCCGGGTCTTCTCCATAAAGGGTTACCGAGTCAAACGCCGTACTCAAGCGGGGCGCGCTTAGGCCTTCAGCTAGGTAATGGAAGCGGCGGTTAGTGCGCTCGGGCGTGCCTTCCCCCGCAAACATCCGGGTTGCCTCTTCTTCCGTGCGCTTGAAAGGGAAAACGCCGGCCGTATAGGGAAACTCCCCAGGGAAGTTCTCTTGTAGGGCCCAGCGCACGCGATCGCCCCAGTCTCGCAGGCGAGGTACGGCTATCTTAGGAATCTGCACATGGGATAGGCTCTCCGTGTGCGTCTGCACCCGAATCGTCTTATCGCGAACGGTGTATTCAAAAACGGGGGCTTGGTACCGAGCCAAGGTCTCGTCCCATTTATTGAGGATGGACTTGACGGCAGGATCCAGCCGCTGCTCCAGCTCCTCGCGCAGGGTGGCTAAATGATTACCGTCAGAAGAATTTAGCGCCTGTACCTCATGAACAGCCTGAAGCTGGTGGGCGAGTTGGGCCTGCTCTTCTACCCACTGATTATAGGAACGGATGGTTTCGGCGATTTCGGCTAAGTAGCGCTGGCGGTGAGGCGGAATAAGCATCGTCGCACCTAAGGGGCGCGTGTCCTCAGGGATTTGGGCGACGGCTTCCCAAGCCTCGGGCTGCTTGTGCGCTACGGCCTGCATCAAAGCCCGGAAGAAGCGATTGACGCCCGGATCGTTGAACTGCGAGGCTAAGGTGGGAAATACGGGCATAGCATCCACCGGCTCGCCGAAGCGCTTGAAGTTGCGCTGGTACTGCTTGCGCACGGCAAAGAGGGCATCCTGCGCGCCTTTGCGATCAAACTTATTCAGCACGACAAAGTCTGCATATTCCAGCATGTCAATTTTTTCCAGTTGGCTCGGCGCGCCAAACTCCGGCGTCATCACATATACCGAGATGTCCGCATAATCCACAATCTCTGTATCGGCCTGCCCGATCCCTGCGGTTTCTACCCAGATGAGATCAAAGCCAGCAAGCTGGAGAAGGTCTATAGCCTCTCTGAGGAAAGGCGGTACGGAGCGATGGGCGGTGCGTGTGGCAAAAGAGCGCATATAGACATTGGGGTGGTAGATGCTATTCATGCGTAGCCGGTCGCCTAAGAGTGCCCCGCCGCTTTTGCGGTGCGAAGGGTCAATAGAGAGAATGGCCAGACGTTTATCAGGGAAGTAACGCAGAAAGCGCTGGGCAAATTCATCCGTGAGGGAGGACTTCCCCGAGCCGCCTGTACCTGTGACGCCAATTACTACCGCTCGGCGGGGTACGGGGGTTTCGGCTAAATAACTACGGATGGCCTCGGGGTCGTTTTCTAGTCGGCTTAGCGTGCGGGCGAGGGGGAGATAGTAAGGACCTTCAGCTTGTGGGAGGGCCGTAAGGGCACCATTTAGATCGGCCCAGGGGGCGAAATCGGATTTTTCCAAGACGTCATTAATCATGCCCTGTAGCCCCATGGCCCGTCCGTCATCTGGTAGGTAAATGCGGGTGATGCCGCGCCGGTGGAGTTCTTCGGCCTCTTCGGGTAGGATGGTGCCGCCACCGCCGCCAAAAATCCGCACGTGGGATGCGCCGGCTTTATCCAGAAGCTCGCGCACATAGGTGAAAAATTCCATGTGCCCGCCTTGGTAGGAAGTGAGGGCTACGGCCTGGGTATCTTCTTGGAGAGCAGCGGTTACAATCTCAGCGGCACTGCGGTTATGGGCCAGGTGAATCACTTCAGCTCCCGAGGCTTGCATGATGCGCCGCATGAGGTTGATGGCTGCATCATGTCCGTCAAAGAGGGCAGCGGCCGTTACGATACGGATCGGATACTTGGATTTATAAGGCTGGACTTCGGCTTTTCCGGCAAAGCGCTGTGAGGTAGCGGCAGACATATAGCAAAAATACCTATTTGGATGTTACTATGTAGCTTTGTCCCATGTCCAATCAGCCCATTCAATTCCCTCAAGAAAACTCGCCCCTCCGGCTGGTCTCTTCGCATTTGCCCTTTGACGCTCCGGAGGCGATTTCACTCAACAAGGCCCGCATGGAAATGCTTGACTCCCTTCTAAAGACTCTCTCAACTTATGTGGAGCTGAAGTCGGCTTTGGATGTAGGAGCTGGGGTTGGCTATTTCAGCCGTTTTCTAAAAGATAGGGGATTTGAGGTGGTAGGAGTGGAGGGAAGGGAGGAGAATGTACAAGAGGCCCAGCGTAGGCATCCGGATATTCAGTTCCTCTGCAGAAATGTAGAGGATCCTTCACTTCCAGAGATAGGTGCATTTGACTTAGTCTTAGCCTTGGGTCTGCTGTACCACTTAGAGAATCCCTTTGCTGCCGTGAGAAATCTCGCAAGAATGACTAAACAGGTACTCCTAATAGAGTCTATGGTGATTGGGTGGGATTATCCGAGCATGCTGCTGGTTGAAGAATATAAGGTTATCAATCAAGGCCTAAGCTATGTATCATTTTATCCATCGGAGAGCTGCTTAGTAGCTATGCTCTATTACGCCGGTATGCCTTTTATTTACAAGCCTAAAAAGATGCCTAATCACAAAGACTTCAAACGCTACTGGCTTCATGATAAGGCTCGCACGATTCTCGTGGCTACCCCGTTTGAGGTCTCTCATCCTGCTCTCGTGCCCATTAGGTTCAATGGAATGCCTAGCCCTCTCAATTTAGATGACACCAAATTTAGGCTTTTCAATAGATTTTACAGAGCATTCAGCAAATTTTATGGCTTTTTATCACGTCTTCCAATCAAAATGCGATATAGGATGCAGTGGCTAAGAAGCCAACTGGGCATAAATTGATTTTTGCAAACCTAAGTGGGAGTGCTGGCTTTCTCTCCTACTGATGCTCTCACGGTGAAGGTACCCAGGGCAATCTAGCGCCTCCAAGATAGATCTGCCTAACTTGGTCCTAATGTCGGCTTCCTGCATTTTCACTTTAGGCAATTCCTTCGCTATAATAAGGAAAACCATTCTATCTATGTAAATTGGGATTGCCTAAGACTCCTATACTCGGCCTTTGTAGCTTATTCTGTATCAGCTCTAGGTCTCTTGGTGACCTCTACGGGCTATTCCCCTCTTCTCTACTATAGAAAGTGAAGCCAATGGGCGATTGATAAGTATAAGTTCTCAAAAAAGGGGTGAAGTAAGAGTTCAGACGCTACAAAGGCGCTTTGGGAAGAGGAATTAGGTTTTTTTGCCGCTCACTCGGCTAATAGGAAAGGGAATGGCCCTAGTGATGATGCTGAAGAGTCTAGGAACCGTGCAAGAGGTAGCTTGATAGGCGGGGATAAGGGTCTGGCAGGCGAGACATGGTTTCGTATGACCTAGTTCAAGTAGGGGCTTGGAGCACAACTTTTGAGGCAGGGGAATTAGGCTTGCGCAAACCTAGGCCTGATTATAGCCCAGCTATGCAAAGCCAGGCTCGCTTATGGGCAAAGGCAGAAAAAGGAGCTTTGATAGCTACAAGTATGTGGCGCAGCCGAGGAGGTTTTCTCAAAAAAGCTCCCCACCTATATATAGGCCACTACCCGGCATCGCTATTTGCGGGCTTTCTGGACGGAAGGCAGCTCTTGATGATAGCCACCCAGCAGGCCGGGCACCCCATGCCCTATCGTTAGCCCCACCAGTAGCTTTTTGTGAAAAAAGCATAGCCAGTAAGTTTGTACGTTGTAGTCTTTGAGAATTTGTGCTAGCCCTCGGCCCAAGGTCTTGGGTCTTTCCTTTGCGTAAGAGGAGGGGAGAAACGAGAAGCGCATCGCTTTCCGAATCCGAGGACCACTACGTCAGGCCGCATAAGGACGGATGTGCGACCCTACTGGGGCATATTTCTAACCACTCGGCGTACTATACTGGGTGTCTTCTATTCTCGTGCTGGCAGAGGGTGATGCCTTTCTTCTGCCACGGACTGTGGCTAACCGTAAGTTAGGCTTCCACTAGCTTGTACAGGGCGTGTTGTTGGTAGGCTTGAAAGCTACATATTCCTATGCTACCTTCCTCCTACCTCGTACAGCGCAGCCGATCTCTGGCCTAAGCTAGCAATCTTCACTACCTCCATTAGCGCCGTAAAGGTATTCCCCCCAGATAGGGCAGCTTCCTGAAGGGTTTTGAGTGCCTGAGGGGTTTTGTCGGCGTTGCGCTGCTGAAAAGCTCGCGGATTGCGAATCTGCTGCTCTTTCTCTTCGGTCTTGGAGCGGACTAACTCGTTGGGAATAATCGTAGGCAAACCATCGTTACACACACAGATGTTGGCATAATACACGATCTCCGTATCGGCCTGCCCAATCCCGACGGTTTCTACCCAGATGAGGTCAAAGCCCGCCGATTAGAGAAGGTCTATAGCCTCTCGTAAGAAAGGCGGTATGGAGCGGTGAGCGGTGCGTGGGGCGAAAGTGCGCCTATAGACATGGGGATGATAGATGCTATTCATGCGCAGCCGGTCGCCTGGGAGAGCTCTGCTGCTTTTGCGTGTGAGGGGTCGATAAAGAGAATCGCCAGTCGTTTATCGGGGAAGTGGCGCAAAAAGCGCTGGGCAAACTCATCCGTGAGGGAGGACTTCCCCGAGCTGCCTGTACCTGTGACGCCAATTACTACCGCTCGGCGGGGTACGGGGGTTTCAGCTAAATAGCTGCGGATGGCTCCAGGGTCGTTTTCTAGTCGGCTTAGGGCGCGGGCGAGGGGGAGATAGTAGGGCCCTTCAGCTTGGGGGAGGGCTGTAAGGGCGCCATTTGATCGACCTAGAGGGTGAAGTCGGATTTTTCTAGGACGGCGCTAATCATGCCTTGTAGGCCCATAGCTCGCCCGTCGTCGGGTAGGTAAATGCGAGTGATGCTGCGCTGGTGGAGCTCTTCGGCCTCTTCGGGTAGGATGGTGCCGCCACCGCCGCCAAAAATCCGCACGTGGGATGCGCCGGCTTTATCCAGAAGCTCGCGCACATAGGTGAAAAATTCCATGTGCCCGCCTTGGTAGGAAGTGAGGGCTACGGCCTGGGTATCTTCTTGGAGAGCAGCGGTTACAATCTCAGCGGCACTGCGGTTATGGGCCAGGTGAATCACTTCAGCTCCCGAGGCTTGCATGATGCGCCGCATGAGGTTGATGGCTGCATCATGTCCGTCAAAGAGGGCAGCGGCCGTTACGATACGGATCGGATACTTGGATTTATAAGGCTGGACTTCGGCTTTTCCGGCAAAGCGCTGTGAGGTAGCGGCAGACATATAGCAAAAATACCTATTTGGATGTTACTATGTAGCTTTGTCCCATGTCCAATCAGCCCATTCAATTCCCTCAAGAAAACTCGCCCCTCCGGCTGGTCTCTTCGCATTTGCCCTTTGACGCTCCGGAGGCGATTTCACTCAACAAGGCCCGCATGGAAATGCTTGACTCCCTTCTAAAGACTCTCTCAACTTATGTGGAGCTGAAGTCGGCTTTGGATGTAGGAGCTGGGGTTGGCTATTTCAGCCGTTTTCTAAAAGATAGGGGATTTGAGGTGGTAGGAGTGGAGGGAAGGGAGGAGAATGTACAAGAGGCCCAGCGTAGGCATCCAGATATTCAGTTCCTCTGCAGAAATGTGGAAGATCCCTCACTTCCAGACTTAGGCACTTTCGACCTAGTTTTGGCCTTTGGTATCCTATACCACTTGGAAAATCCTTTCGCTGCAGTGAGGAACATTGTAAAAATGACTAAACATGTCCTTCTTATAGAGTCGGCGGTAATTGGCTGGGAATGCCCGGGCCTGCTCTTATTCAAGGAAGGTAGAGATGTGGATCAAGGACTAACCTACGTAGCTCTTTTTCCGTCAGAGAGTTGCTTGATAACGATGCTACATTACGCGGGTATGCCTTTTATCTACAGGCTTAAAAGAATGCCTGATCATGCGGACTTTAAGGAGACTATCTTTCGCAGTAGATCTCGCACTATTCTCTTAGCCACTCGATTTGAGCTCTCTCATCCTGCATTTGTGCCTCTCAAGGGTGAGGCAAGGCCGAGATTTTGTAGTCTATATGGGGCTAGGTTTAAGCCTTTCAATAAGCTCCATAGAGTACTGCTCTACCTGCTGCATAAAGTAAAACGGCCAAGCTGGTGAGCGCGTTATGGCTGCGTAGCCTCCTGCGAATCAGAAGGGCTTAAATCTTGCAGGGAAAGACGGGATACTTTTAGAAGAGCGGCCCCATCAGGCATGCGCAGTAACCCACCAAGGCTGTTCAAGGAAATCCCTAAGGGCGGTGCTTTCTGGAGAAGCGTAACCTAATCAGCTATACCGCCCTAATTCTCTGCCTTATGGCTGGATGGTGTGGAGAGGTAATCGGAGCAGGGAAAGTATCTTAGGTTGGGTTGCCTGCAGGGTCGCTTCGTTTGCAAGCGACTTAGCTCCTACCGTGGCCGTCATGGGGGTACCCAAGTTTCTTCTGCCAAGGCTCTGATTCTGGGCAGGCGAGGCGAATTTTTTATTTTTGTGAAAGAATGAAGCCCTCTGAGCTGAGGGAACTGGCGCATCGACGCGGTTTACAGATAGAGGAGGGGATGTTGGAGCTCTTGACCGAAGTGCTTTCAGCGCGTGATTTGGAGTTTGAACAGTTATGGAGCCGTATAGATGAGCGCCTTGAGCAGGATCGAAAATTCCAAGCGCAGTATTTCGCTCTACTCAAGGAGGGCTTTGAGCAGCAGCTAACCCTCCTGCGAGAAAGCTCAGAGAAACAATTCAGTCTCTCCCAAGCTGGTGTGGAGAGGCAGATGAGTTTGCTACAAGAGAGCCTTGAAAAACGGCTTGCTTCTTTTCAAGAGAATTCTGAAAAGCAACTCCATCTTATTAGGGAGAGCCTAGAGAAGCGCATAGAGCTAGTGGAGCAGCAGATACGAGACCTTCGGCAGGAGATGAATCAGCGTTTTGCTGAGCAGGTGGAGCATATCAATAGGCGTTTTGCGGAACAGGCGGAGCATACTAATAGGCGCTTTGCTGAGCAGGTGGAGCATACTAATAGGCGCTTTGCTGAGCAGCTGGAGTATATGAATAAGCGTTATGAGGACTATAATCAACGGCTTTTGGAGCTGAGGGAATATGCAGATAAACGCTTTGAAGAGATGAACCAGCGTTTCCGCCTGCTGGTCTGGCTAGTAGGCGGAGGAATGACCCTTTTGAGTTTATTGATGACCCTATATCAGTTTCTTCGCTAAAGAAGCCATAGAGTACCCTACAAGAGCTGAGTTGCAGTGTAACATTTGGCCTGGGGTTAGGGGTTTAGGGCTGGTGGGTTTAGCTCGTACTACCTCCTCTGGGTATTTATCTACGGCGCGCTTTTTAAGGCCACATTAGGCCAAGTGAGGACAAAGCCAGCCTAAAAGTACATCCCAGCTACACGAAGCCGAGCCTGTTCATACACAAGGGCGGGGAAAGGAGCCTTGATAGCTACAAGTATATGGCGCAGCAAAGTGGGTTTTCTCAAGAAAAATTCCCAGTTTATATCTAGGCTCAGCACCCAGCGTCGCCATTCGCGGGCTTTCCAGACGGAAGGTGGCTCTTGGTGATAGCCGCCTAGTAGGCCGCGCGCCCCATGCCCTATCGCTAGCCCAACCGGCAGCTTTTTGTGCAAAAAGCATAGCCAGTAAGTTTGTCCGTTGTAATCTTTGAGAATTTGCGCTAGCCCTCGGCCTAAGGCGTCGGGTCTTTCCTTTGCATAAGGAGAGGGGAAGAAGGAGAAGCGCAGCGTTACCTGCCAGGGGGTAGTATGGAGGGCATGATTGAGGAGGAAAAGCGCACTACCCGCTGAATTGGCCGCTAGATCCCATAAAGAGGCGCCCCACTTCGGGAAAAATCCATCTACTACTTCCACACTACCCTGAAAGCCCCAGGCAAGAGCCATGCCTACCCATAGGGCAAAGGTAGGCGTACCTCCTTCCCTTTGGGCTAAATCGGCGTATAAGCGGCTCAGGTGATAGGTAGCCCAAACATGCCCCAGCTTGTCCATCTGTTTCCACTCTATTCCATCGTCAAAGAGGCGCCACCCCTTGGCTTTTGGCCAGGGGTACCAAGCCATAAAGGGCCCCCCATAAATTACCCCATAACTCAGGCCTACCTTCCACCAAAAACGCTTAGCTATACTGTCGCCGCAGTGGAGGCTCCAACCAGGGCTAGTAATCAAACTCAGTTTCAGCAGCCAGCCAGCGCAAGTAATCCGGCAGACCTTTTGTAATGGGAATAGCCAATATTGCAGGAACTTGGTAGCTATGATGGGCTTTGACAACTTTCTCCACTTCTTCATAGTAGTCGTAGGGGGCTTTGAGAATTAGTAGGGTTTCTTGCCCCTCCTCTAACTTACCTTCCCACCAGTAGAGCGAATGGATAGTAGGAATTATATTGGCACAGGCTGCAAGCCGCCGCTCTAAAACTTTCCTAGCTATGGCGTGCGCCTCTTCTGGATTAGAACAAACCACATACACGAGGGCAAAGTCGGCTTGCTCCATACTTCTAAGATAGGAGATTTTTGCCGAGATGTGGGCCGGTTTGGATTTAGCGGCTAGACCGCAGCGCCCTTCGGGCGTGGTAATAGGAGAAAGCTGGGAAAACTTGTTCTGTACTACAGCCTATTCCGATGAAGAGATTCTTGCTCTTTTGAGGGATGTACAGAGCGTATGGGTGGATGCCCCACTTACCTGCGGAGAAGGTCCTTTTCGCGAGTGTGATAGGCGGCTGCACCAGGAGGGGATTGCGCCACTGCCCCTAAGCTGGAAAAGCATGCAGCAACTGTATAGACGGGCTGTTTCTCTACAGGAGCGCCTATCGGTACCTTGGCAGGAGACTTTCCCTTGGGCCCTGTATAGATACCTTTTCCGAGCCCAAGGGCTAGTAGGTAAGCCGCGCAAAGACCCCTCGCTTTTAGTGGAGTGGGGTACAAAACAGGGACTTCGGCTTCGGCCCACCTCGGTACATGAGTGGGACGCTTTAGCCTGCTGGACTATAGGATGGCTCTTTCAGAAAGGTCAGGTGCGCGCTATTCAAGCCTCTGATGGGACAGTGTGGATTCCTTGAGCAGAAGTCTTTTCTACCTTTGTAGGAATTATGCTGCCAACACGACAAGCATTTATCCTGCTCTCTGTTGGGTTTGCTTTTCTACCAATCTATGCTCAGAATGTAGGGATAGGTACGGCTGCGCCGTCAGAGCGCCTGCATGTCAGTGGAAACTTGCGGCTGGACGGCGCCTTTATGCCGGGGAATGATCCTGGCACTGTGGGGGCGCTTCTCTACTCTAATGGAGCAGGTACGCCTCCCCTCTGGCTGCCCGTAGGAGCTAATGGAAATGTACTTGCGGTAGCAGGCGGCATGCCCACTTGGGACAATGGCAACGGGCTTTTCTGGCGGCTCGTAGGCAATAGCAATACCACCCCCTGGAATGGTACGGCGGGTAACTTTTTAGGCACGACGGATGCTCGGCACCTAGTCATAGCTACCATCCAATCTCAGCCTATTCAGTTCTGGGCAGGAAATCAGCAGGTACTGCTCCTCAACCCCGTCGGTAATAGTGCGCCGGCATGGAGTATCCAGCGAGATGCTGGCGGTGATCCGCGTGGATTCCATGCAATAGACTTGCAGGCTTTTCGTACAGCGCCCTCCCAAGTGGCAAGCGGAAACCATAGCGTGATAGCTGGCGGCTATAACAATACAGCAAGGGGCTTTGCCTCAGCGGTAGGAGGTGGGAGAGAGAACCTGGCCGAGGGTGACTTCGCCACTATTTCGGGAGGGAGTAAGAATCGCTCCCAAGGACGGGCCGCCACTATAAGTGGAGGAGAATCAAACGAAACGCAGAATATCTATGCCACCATAGGAGGAGGCTTATACAATGTGGTGTTGAACATTTATGGCACGATAGCTGGGGGACATCGGGATACCGTAGAAGGGGATTATGCCACGGTAGGCGGTGGAGAATACAATCGGGCTTCAGGGCAGCGTAGTACTATCGCCGGCGGGGCTTTCAATCGGGCACGTGGGAATAGCTCCACTATAGGAGGAGGGGGTGGGAATATTGTGGAGGGTCCCCAGAGTACCATAGCAGGGGGAGCTGACAATCAAATCTACTCCTCTCGGGCTGGTATCGGCGGGGGGCAGCTGAACCAGATTCTAGTGGGGGCAGACCATTCGGTAATAAGCGGGGGCTTTCAGAATGTCATTCACCCAGGAGCTTTCAATGCTACGATAGGGGGAGGGGCGCAAAATCAGATCTTAGCTTCGGCTTATGAGACAACTATCGCGGGAGGTACCTCAAATCAGGTCTCAGCCAGGTGGGGTACGGTAGGAGGGGGCGTAAGTAACCAAGTAGGTGGTCCTTACAGCTTCATAGGAGGCGGGATTAATAATCAAGTAACTGGTGGTGAATCAGTCGTGGGGGGAGGACGGAATAATCGTGGAGTTGGCGCTCAATCTGTGATAGGTGGGGGAGCGAATAATGAGGCCCGAGGCACAGCGACTACTATTGCAGGGGGTCGGAATAACGAAGTGGATGGGCAAGGGGCTACAGTTGGTGGAGGGGAGAGTAATACGGCTAGGGCTACTTGGTATCCCACGGTAAGCGGGGGCTTAAGGAATACGGTGACCGCCATTTACGGCACTATAGGAGGGGGATACCGGAATATAGTGGAAGAGACGGGTAGTTATGCTACGATAGGCGGTGGGGATACCAATCGGGCTACAGGTTTGGCTAATACTATCGCTGGCGGTCACCACAATGTGACAGGGGGGCGGGGTGCTACGGTCGGTGGCGGGGGAAACAATACCGCTAATGCAGAATGGTACCCTACCGTAAGCGGCGGCCTAGAGAATGCGGTGACCAGTGTTTATGGTACAATAGGCGGGGGATATCGCAATAGAGTGCAAGAGAGTAGCGACTATTCTACCATAAGTGGTGGCGAGAACAATACTGCCGTTGGCGATCGCACGGTCATAGGAGGCGGCGGCTTCAACCGAGCTGAGGGCTCGCGCAGTACCATTGGAGGCGGCTGGGAAAATACCACTAGGGCAGGCTCTGACTACTCTACGATTGGCGGAGGGCTTAAAAACTCTGTCCGCGCTGATGCGGCTTATGCTACGATTGCAGGCGGTTGGGATAATGCGATTTCCGCTCGGCATGGGACCATAGCAGGGGGGGGAGAGAATGTAGTCAGCGGACAATACGGCGCCATAGTAGGGGGATTGTCTAATCAAGTCTCAGGTGAGTATAGCACAGTCTTGGGTGGATTTAGCAATACCGCTAATGCAAACTATGTGCTCGTTTTCGGGCAGAATGTGGATCCAAGTGCTGCGGAGACGCATAGGGTATATCTTTTTGGAGATGGCGTAAATAATAACCCATCGGGCTTTTTAGTGCTCAACCGGCTGGATGGAGATCATCCAATCCATGTGGGCACTAACAATACAAATGGAAATGGTGCGCATCTGACTGCGACAGGCGTTTGGCAAAATGCCTCTTCTCGGCTCAAGAAGGATCGGCCCGTGCCTCTATCCCGAGCTGAGGTACTGTCCAAGATACGGGCCTTACCGGTGGAAGGCTGGTACTATAGGGGCACTCAGGAGTATCACATAGGTCCCTATGCGGAGGACTTTTATGAGGCCTTCAGGACGGGGGATAGAAATCGGCCCGAAGAGGCGCAGAGGTATTTAGCGGCGACCGATGTAGCTGGAGTGGCCCTGATAGGGGTGCAAGCCCTAGCGGATAAGCAGGAAGATTTAGCCCAGCTAGTGCAAGACCTTCTGCGGCGAGTAGAAGTATTGGAAGCGGAGAATCAAAATCTACGCAGTCAGTTGGAGGCAATGCGGCTAGGCGCCACGGGCAAGAAGTAATACGAGGCGCCTTCGGCTGCCCCTTACTTGAATTAGGCTTTGCGCTTTGCCGCCCTGTCAGAGCCCTATAACCCATGCAGGCTGGCTTCTCGCATGCCCTCGCCTCTTCCGAGCTTGTAGTCTAGATAGTCCCCAGCTGAGCCTCCTCTAGCAGAGCTGGCTTTAGGGCTTTTCACTGCTTCGCAACGGCCCTAAAGTATAAAATGACTTTAGCCTAAATTTGCCGTATGCCAATCTCTACTATTTGGAGTCAAGCCTGGCAAAAATTTTGGAACAAAAATTGGCTTGTGGGCCTTTTATTGGCTTTAGCCATATTCCTTTTTTCCCTCATCCCTGTCGTCGGGATAATCGTCAGCTTTATTATCGGCGTGGCGCTTAACTATTATGGCCTTCAGGTCTGGCGCTCCGACTCTCCAGTGGAATTTAGTCAAGTATTTCCCCCTCTAATCGCTTATGTCAAGATTTTGGTAGGACTGGTCGTCGTGGGGCTTATACCTGGACTGATCCTCCTCATTGTTTACCTCACAGACGGGGGCCTAAGTGTAACTGCCAGTTTTGTTTTGGGGGCCCTCTTACTACTCTTCCTCATGGTGGTTTTCTACTTCTTTTCCTACTTCGTTTTGGAGAGGGATGCTGGCATAGGGGAAGCGCTTCGCGGGGCTCTGGCTATTTTATTGCAAAATCCTGGTAAGTCTATCCTTTTTATCCTTACTTTACTTTTAGTGCATTTCTTAGGAATTCTGGCTTTGGGGGTGGGCACATTGCTAACGACGCCTTTGGCCTCTATCGGAGGGGCGGGCTTCTACCTTACCCATCGGTTGGACGCTACCTCACCTAAGCTGACCTAAAGGGAAAGGGCCCTCTATTTCCGCTGGGCTAAACCTACAAAGACGTCCTCGGGATACGGGTAAGAGGGGAAGATACGCTGAAGCGCTTTAGCCTCCTGCTAGCGCCTAATCCCCTTTCGCCAGGCCCGAAAGGTATTTGCCGTCTCCCCATAGGCAAAATACTCCAAAAGGCCTATTTTTTCAATAGTACCTACCTTTTCCTCCCAGCTTTCGGCGGACTCGGCAAAGCCGAAAAACTCGTACCCCGCTATAAGGCCTCTTAGATAGCCTTTGAGGGCGCTTCTAATGAGTTGAGCAAGGGGCGGACGGTGCGGCACTACAAGCCAAGTCTCCAGACAGCTGCGCGCTAGCAGAATAAGCTGCCGACTTATGTAACCCGTCTGGGAAGTATCTTCCTCAAATGCCTTCTCAAGCGCAGCATAGGAATAAAAGAGCGCTGCTGGATCTACCGAGTCAGGACACTGGGGGAAAAGCGGTTGTATCTTGCTTCGGTTTATTCCGGTCAGATGCTCTACCTTCTCTAAGAGGAGTGGGAGGGAATCCGGAGTCTTTAGATAGAGGTGGGCCACTTCGTTGAAAAATCGGTTGTGCCAGGTAAGGCGTCGAGCGGCTTCCATGGCTGGGCGCAGCTCGCTCAGCCACTGCATGGAGCGTAAGTCTTCAAGGTAGCGGGAGACCTTATAGTGCAATTCAGCATAAGGTAGAGGATTTTGCAGCCAAACTAAGCCTAATAGGGTAAGCATTAGGGCACTACGGAGAAGTCGGCGGGAAGAAGGAGGAGCTTATACCACAGGCGGAGCCACTGAGGAAGGTACTCGGCGTAGTAAGCGGCTACGCGCGCCTGGGCTAAGGCCTCGGGCGAGCTGCGCGGATTGCGCAGGGCTTCTTGAGCCCAGAGAAGCGCTTTGGAAGGGTTATGCCAGCGCTGGAGACTCCATTCAGCCAGAAGTAGTTGGGCGGGTACATGGCCCGTATGGGCGGCCTTTTCCAGCCAGAATTGGGCCAGGGAGTCGCTTCGGGGTGTCCCTTTACCTAAGGCGTAGTAGCGGCCTACGGCGGTCATGGCCTGGGGATCGCCCAGTTCAGCCGCTCGGTGGGCGTAGCGGAAAGCGGCCTTCGCATCGGGAGGAAGGACCGCTACATATAAAGGCGAGAGGGAGTCGGGCGGTTCCAGCACCTCGTACAGCACTTTGAGGGCCAGAAGGTAATTCTGAGCGGCTGCGGCTTCCAAAAGGCGGCGCCCCTCCGCTGGCCGCTTAGGCCCTTCTACGCCCCTCAAATAAATGAGGCCCAAGAGATATTGGGCTTCGGCGGCGCCTTTTTGGGCGGCTATTCTGAGGTATTTTTGGGCGCTGTCTGGCTGAAGGTCTATGAGCTGGTAGTGCTCTACTAGCGCTAGACAAGCGGTGGTTTCTCCTTTCTGGGCTAGTGCGCGCAGGGAGTCTAGCTGGGCTGGCGTACGCCCTTGCAGGTGGAAGCGGGGGTCCTTTCCCAATACGCCTGTAGTGATGCGGAGGGGCTGGGCGAGAAGACCGCCCAAGAGGGCCATCCACCTAAAGCTGCTCCAGTGCCGCTTCCACATGGGCGTAGATTTCCTCTTCAATGCTCTTATAGTCGCGCGGGCGGAAAGGCTGGCCTAAGAGGCGCTGGTAGACCTCTACGTAGCGATCGCGGGCCTCACGCAGCACTTCTACGTCCAGCGGTGGGGGGGTAGCATTGGGCTGACCCTGAAAGCCCTGGCGCATGAGCCATTCGCGGATGTATTCTTTAGTAAGGTGGATTTGAGGGTCTCGGCGGGCTTGACGCTCGTAGTAACCTTCCAGTTTGAGGTAGCGGGCGCTGTCGGGCGTGTGCACCTCATCGGCTAGGACCACCTGGCCGTCAATTTCGCCAAATTCATACTTAGCGTCGCATAGAAGCATCCCGCCTTTTTCGGCTATTTCCATCCCACCGCGAAAAAGCTCTAAGGCATAGGCGCGTATGGCCTCCCAGTGGGAAGGCGGCACTAGGCCAGTCTCTATAATCTCCTTCTCGCTGATTTCTACATCATGGCCGATAACGGATTTGGTGGTGGGGGTTATGATAGGTTCGGGGAGGAGGTCATTTTCTATGAGGCCTTCAGGCAGGCGCACGCCGCTGATGATGCGTCCGCCTGCCCGATAGAGCCGCCATAGGTAGCCCACCAGGCAGCGTCGTACAATCACCTCCACGGGATACATGCGGGCCCGGCGCATGAGGAGTACATTGGGGTCTGGGGTACTTACCCAGGCGGAGGGTACCTTAGCCTGAAAATGCCGAAACATAAAATCTGATATGCCCGTCAGGATCTGGCCCTTGTAAGGTATTGTTTCCGAAAGAATCCGATCATAAGCCGATATGCGGTCAGTCGTAATCAGGACAAGGTAGGTATAGTGAATCTCGTAAATATCCCTTACTTTTCCCCGCCGAAAGCCCGTCTGCCCGGTGAATTGGTAATTTGTTTCATAAAGGCTTGCCATGAGTGTAAAGGTATCAGGGCTTAGAGAGCAGATGGGGTCATAGGGCGGCCGCGTAGCGGCTGGCGATTTCTTCCGTCATGGCGAGGTTGTGATAGACCTTCTGAACGTCCTCGTGGTCTTCTAGTTGGTCTATGAGGCGGAGGGCTTTCTGGGCTTCTTCCCAAGGTAGTTGCACGTAAGAGGTGGGAATCCAGGCCAAGCTAGCTTCTTCGGGTTCAATGCCGAGCTGCTCTAAAGCTTCTTGGACGCGGCCGAATTCTTCGTAGGTGCAGGTAACTACGGCGGTACCTTCGCCGATTTCTACGTCTTCCGCGCCGGCTTCCAGCATGGCTTCTAAGAAGCGCTCTTCGCTAGGGAGGCGGTCGGCGGGGATGGTGAAGAGGCCTTTGCGTTGGAAGAGGTAGGAGACGGCGCCGGCCGTGGCTAGGCTGCCCCCGCTGCGGCTGAAAAGGGTGCGCAGCTGAGAGACTGTACGGTTGGTATTATCCGTCATGGCTTCTATCAGGACGGCCACGCCGCCAGGCGCATACCCCTCGTATAGCACTTCGGTATAGGCTTCTGTGTCGCTACCACCTTTGGAAATGGCCCGCTCAATGACCTCCTTAGGCATATTGGCTCGGCGAGCGTTTTGGATAGCTAAGCGCAGGCGGGGATTGAAGTCTGGATTAGGGCCGCCGCTGCGAGCAGCTACGGTGATTTCGCGCACGAGTCGGGTAAAAAGGGCCCCACGCCGAGCGTCTACTACGGCTTTTTTACGCTTGATTTGGGCCCATTTGCTATGTCCCGCCATGAAGCAAAGATACGAGCGACCAGCTAAAACCTCTATCTTCGCCATATGCAGGCTGCAGCTATCGCAGAGGTCCCTACGCGCACACAGCGGCGCATTCGGAAAGTAGCCGTACTCGGCGCTGGCGTCATGGGCTCGCAAATCGCCCTTCACTTTGCTGGAGCAGGCTTTCCCGTGCTTCTTCTGGACATAGCCCCCACTACCCTCACGCCCGAGGAAGCTGCTAAGGGCTTGACCTTAGACCATCCCGACGTGCGCAACCGCATCGTGCGAGAGCTTTTCCAAAGGGCGCTCAAACTCTCTCCTTCCCCTAGCTTCTCCAGTGCCGTGCCTGAGCGGGTAGAGCTGGGGAACTTCACCGATGATTTGCGCCGAATTGAGGAAGCCGATTGGATTTTGGAAGCTGTAGTGGAAGACCTTCAAATAAAGCGTCAGGTGTATGCGGAATTAGAAAAGTACCGCCGCCCCGGCACGCTCATCACTTCCAACACGTCGGGCATTCCAATGCGTTTCTTAGTAGAAGGGCGTTCGGCGGATTTTCGGCGGCACTTTGCCGGCACGCACTTCTTCAATCCCCCTCGTTACCTGCCTCTCTTAGAGATTATCCCCGGGCCGGATACGGATCCCGAGGTGATAGAATTTCTCATGCATTTTGGCCAGCTGTATTTAGGCAAAGAGACGGTTTTATGTAAGGATACCCCGGCCTTTATTGCTAATCGGGTCGGCGTCTATGCAATTATGCATCTTTTACATGCTCTTCCGCGCTATGGCCTCACGGTGGAGGAGGTAGATCAGCTTACGGGGCCGCTGATTGGCCATCCTAAGTCGGCTACCTTCCGTACGGCGGATGTGGTGGGGTTAGATACGCTGGCTAAAGTAGCGCGCGGCCTGTATGAAAACTGCCCTCAGGACGAGGCGCGTGAGACTTTCCGGCTCCCCGACTACCTGAATAAAATGCTTGACAAAGGCCTTCTGGGCGAAAAAGCCGGACGGGGCTTCTATCAAAAGCTCCATGTAAATGGCACAAGCGTAATCCAAAGCTTAGACCTAGCTACGCTGGAGTACAAGGAGCAGAAAAAAGTACGCTCTCCGCTCCTGGAGCAGCTCAAAGCCGAAGAAAAGCTCAGCCGCCGTCTGAAACTGATAGCTCAGAGCGAGGAGCCCTACGCCGAGCTCCTCAAAGAGAACATGGCGGCGCTTTTTGCCTACGTCTCGCACCGTATCCCCGAAATTGCGGATGAGATTTATGCGATTGATGCGGCGGTGCGGGCTGGCTTTGGGTGGCAGCTGGGGCCTTTTGAGAAATGGGATGCGATAGGGCTGGAAACTGGGCTAGCCGCCATAGCTAAATATGGGCTACGCCCAGCCGCTTGGGTGGAAGAAATGCGGCAGGCCGGCTACACCCGCTTCTATGAGGTTCGCCAAGGGCGGAAATACGCCTACAGCCCTCAGCGCAAAACCTATGTAGAGGTACCTGGACAGGATTGGTACATTATTCTGGATACTCTGCGTGAAGAGCGGGTGATCTGGCAAAATAGCGGGGCTTCCATATTTGATTTGGGCGATGGGATTTTAGGCGTAGAGTTTCATACAAAAATGAACACTATTGGCGGGGAAGTGCTGGAGGCCATTCAGCGCGCTCTAGATATAGCTGAAAGGCATTATGACGGAGTGGTGATTGGAAACCAGGGCGAGAATTTCTCGGCTGGGGCTAACCTGGCGATGATCTTTCTCTTAGCGGCGGAGCAGGAGTGGGATGAGCTGGATTTTGCCGTGCGGCTTTTCCAAAAGACGGTAATGCGCCTGCGTCACAGCGCAGTGCCAGTGGTGGTGGCGACGCATGGGCTTACGCTGGGCGGGGGCTGCGAGATGGCCCTTCATGCAGATGGCGTACAAGCGGCTGCGGAAACCTACATAGGGCTTGTGGAGGTAGGCGCTGGGGTAATCCCCGCTGGCGGCGGTTCTAAAGAAATGGCCGTACGCATCGCCGAGCGCTATGTAGAGGGGGACGTGGAGCTTAACTACTTCCGCGACATCCTCACCATGATTGCCACGGCGAAGGTGGCTACGTCGGCCTTTGAAGCCGTGGCCATGGGGCTTCTGCGCCCCTATCAAACCCGGATCACCCTCAATCGCCAAAAAGTGCTGCGTGACGCAAAAAGCTACGCGCGCTTTTTAGCCGAGCAGGGCTATGTGCCGCCTCAGCCAAAGCGGCAGGTGCGCGTATTAGGCCGTACGGCCTTAGGCGGTGTGGAAGCCTCCCTCTACCAGATGCAACAGGCCGGCTACATTACCGAGTACGATCGGCACATCACGCGCAAGCTGGCTTACGTTTTAGCAGGCGGCGACCTTACAGGCGTGCAGTACGTAAGTGAGGAGTATCTCTTAGATTTGGAGCGGGAGGCCTTTTTGAGCCTATGTGGAGAGCGGCGCACCCTTGAGCGCATCCAGCATCTCCTTAAGACAGGCAAGCCTTTGCGCAACTAGCCGGTGGGGCTAGGGGTGAGTCAGGTACTCTGGTTGGGGAGCTGCCTAGTGGAGATTATAGAGCCGGTGGAGGCCCCGCGTCGGGTCTTAGTGCTCTTACCAGGTTGGAATTTCTCGCGTCAGGCCTGGTGTAAGGAGTCTTCCCTCTGCCAAGTAGCTAAGCAGCGCGGCTACCGGCTGGTGCTCCTTGAAATGGGCAAAAGCATTTACGCCTCTCAGGTTTTTCCTGAGACCCGAGCGGATTGGCGTGGCTATCCTACGCTACGCACGCTGGTGGACACTGTATTCCCTGCCTTAGAGCGCCAGGGAGTACTTTGGCCGGGTCGTAGCTTTGTGCTTGGGCTTTCTACGGGTGGTCGGGGCGTAGTACTAATTCTGGCCCATACGGGGCGGCTTTTTGCGGCTGGGGCGGCGCTTTCGGGGGACTTTGATCCCCACCTCAATCCGCGCGATCCGCTTCTAACCGGCTGGTATGGCCGCTACAGCGCCCGCTGGGAAGAGGTAGATAATCCCCTCCGTTTAGCGGCTTCTATCCAGGTGCCACTCTTCCTCGCCCATGGGGTGCAGGATAAAGTAGTACCCTATCAGCACTCTCAAAGGCTCTATGAGCGCCTGAAGGCCCTAAGCTTTCGTCCGCGGGTGGAACTGCGCTTAGACCCAAATGGCGGCCATGATTTTGCCTTCTGGGAAAAGTATGGCTTAGCCGCACTGGATTTTTTTGATACCCTATGACGGAGAGCCAGTGGGCCAGCTTGCTGATCGTGGCGCTTAGTGGAATTCTCTCGGCCGTAGCCGTGCTCGTCTTTTTCTGGCGGCGCGAGGAGGCCGAACGCCGCCGCCTTCTGTATCAGCAGGTGCTCCAAACTACGCTCCCCCTACGCTTGCAGGCTCTGGAGCGCGCAGCCCTCTTTCTGGAGCGAAATGATCCTAATAACCTTCTCCCCCGCCTCGGTCCCCATACCTTTCAGCGCACGGCGGATTTAGTGGAGCAGATTTTTCATATAGTACAGGCGGAGTACCTGCATAATGCGGCCCATCAGATTTACATGGGCCCTGCCACTTGGATCGCGCTGCGCACCGCTAAGAATGCGCTTTTCCAGTACCTTCAAAGCACGATGGTGGAGCATCCGCCTCACCAAACCTCGCCCTTAGTGTGGGTGGAAAAATTCAAAGAGAAATGGCGGGCTCAAAACCCCGATCCTTTTCAAATAGCCTTAGCGCAGGTGCATCGGGAAATGCAGCTTCTTGCGGAAATTAGTTAGGTCTCCCAGAAGAATCGTATCTTTGTTCATGGCCTTCTGGAAAAAAAACGGTGCTGCGCCGGCCGCCCCTCGGGAGCAAGGCCTGTCGCTTCTGGGGGAAGGGAGTGAGGTAGTAGGTACATTCGTTTCGCCAGGAAATTTGCGCATAGAGGGCCGTTTTCGGGGAAAAATCCAAATAAATGGCCGCTTGGTCGTAGCACCTACTGCCCATGTAGTGGGCGAAATATCGGCTAAAGAAGTGCTTTTAGCTGGGGTATTTGAGGGGGATATACAGGCTCAAAGTATAATCGAAATTGCGGCTACGGCTCGGGTGCGAGGTAAATTGCATGCGCGTAATCTGGAAGTGGCTTCGGGCGCCCAACTAAGGGCTCACTGTATGATAGGCGAGCTAGCCGAGGAGGCAAAGGCCGCTACCGAGACGCCAGCCTTATCTGAGCTCCCTCCGAAAAAACCTGAAGCCATGCCAGAGGAAGCCGTGCGCAAGGTGCCTGAGTCGGCCGCAACCGAGACGCCAGCTGTGCCTTTAGAAGTAGGTCAGCTTTCGGCCGTAGATGGGATGCCCTCTGCCGCTGAGGTAGCTCCGAGAGAGATAGTTTCAGTTGCATCTGAAGAAGCCCCTAAAGGGGAAGCGGATTTGGCAGGGCAGCTCTCCGCTGGGCATGTCGAGCCTTCCAGCCTAGCCGAGGCGCTTGAAGAGGAGGCCCGTGAGATCTCAAGTGTGGAGCCGCGCGCGTCAAGTTAGATATCTGCTCATTGGTCTAGGCTCTTTGAGTGCTTGTCGGACGCCGTCGGAGCGTGCGCCCTCACCCGACTGGATAGCCCAGCGTCAGCATATCCCCCTCTATGAAGCACGTGGCTATACACTACACTGGGTAGATACAGCAGGGGAGAACCTCTGGCTTTATGCCCATAGGGTGACCCGTCGCTGGCGGAAAGATACCACCTTTTGGGCCCTCACAGGTGGGGTGCGCGTCTTTCATCTAAGTGCGCGGGGAGATACCCTATCGGTGCTCTACTGCCAGCAGGGGGAGGCCTATCCTGAGCAGCATCTTTTTATCGCGCAAACCCTTGTCCAACTGCACACGGCCGATAGCCTCCTTTTGGAGACGGATCGGATGGAATGGCATCAGAACCGCGGCTTGCTTTATGCGCCGGGGTGGGTGCGCCTGCGCACACCGACCGAATTCATACGCGGCGAGGGCTTAGAATACTTCCTTCAAACGCGTCAGTATCACCTTCGGCGGACTACGGGCCTTGTCCAAATCCAAGCCCCGTGAGCTGGGTCATTTTAGGTTTTCTGGCTTTAGTCCTAAGCGCTTGGGCCTCAGGCAGTGAAATGGCCTGGATCAGCGCGAATCCGCTTCAGTGGGAAGCCTGGCGTACGCGCTACCCTCGCCGTTGGCGAATAGCCCGCTTTTTCCTGCGTAGCTATCCCCGGCTTCTTATTACACTTCTTTTAGCCAATAATCTGGCTTTGGTGGGCTTCTCGGCGGCGCTGAGTGCCCTTTTGAGTCCGCTTACGCTGCGGCTGCCGGCTTCCTATACCTTTGTTACGGAGACACTGCTGGGCACATTGGTCCTCCTTGTGGCTGGCGAGTACTTACCCAAGGTGCTCTTCCGTCAGGGCCAAGTGGCACTTCTGCCAGCTGTGGTGCCCTTCACCGCTGCGCTATACGGCCTTCTCTTCCCCTTGGTGGAGATAGGTCAGTATCTGAGCCGGCGGTTTTTCGCCCTCCTTGGCCTGCCCGATAGCAGCCTGCCTCAACCCCTCTCGCGGGAGAGCGTGCGCGCCCTCGTAGCCCGCACCGATCCCGTTTTTCAAAACCTTCTGGCTAAAACCCTAGCGCTTAGCGAGACGCCCGTCCGAGAACTTATGGTGCCGCGCAGTGAAGTAGTAGCTGTGGATATTGATACACCTCTCGCCGAGGTGCATCGCCTTTTCGTTGAAAAGGAATATTCCCGCCTCCTCGTATATAAGGGCACTACTGACCATATTGTGGGGTATGTGCATGTGCGTTCGCTTCTGGAGGAGCCCAAAAGTTTGGAGGCCATAACCCAGCCCGTGAGCTTTGTCCCAGAGAGTATGTCGGCTATCCGGCTACTGGAAATGCTAGTCCAGGAGAAGCGCACGCTGGCAGTAGTGGTAGATGCCCGAGGCGGAATGGCTGGCATCGTTACCACAGAAGACCTAGTGGAAGAGGTATTTGGCGAAATACACGACGAGCATGAGGAGCCGCGCAAATTAGAGCGCACCCTTTCCCCTGATACCTACGAACTGGATGCTCGCTTAGAGATAGATTACCTAAATGAGAAGTATGGGCTGGACCTGCCGGTGCGCGAGGTGATTACCTTAGGTGGGCTAGCCTTGAAGCACCTCGGGCGCATCCCCGAGCCGGGTACAAAGTGGGAAGCCTACGGTTTTCGCTGGGAGGTGGTAAGTGCCACCCCGCAGCGTATCTTAACCCTACGCCTTTCGCGCCTATGATGAGGTACAAGAGTATAGACCCTACTACCCTGAGCCTGGCGGAATGGCATCCTTACATGATTGGCAGCGTTATCCCGCGTCCTATTGCTTGGGTTATGACGCTAGATGGGCGCGGGCGGCGTAACCTCGCCCCCTTTAGCTACTTCAACGTATTTAGCAGTAAGCCCCCTGTAGCGGCCTTTTCGCCAAGTACCAGCGCGCGTACAGGGCAGCGCAAGGATACCCATACGAACCTCTTGGAGGTGCCGGAATGCGTTATTCATTTAGTGCCGTATGCCCTAGCTGCACGTATGAATATTACTACGGGTGAATATGCGCATGGGGTAGATGAGGTGACGCTGGCGGGACTGGAAACGCTACCTTCAGAGGTGGTGCGTCCTCCGCGCGTGGCTGGTACGCCGGTGCAGATGGAGGCCCGCCTAAGGCAAATCCTCCCCTTAGGCGATACGCCCGGCGCAGGTCAGCTTGTATTAGTGGAAATCGTACGGCTGCACTTGGCCGAGTCTATCTTGGACGAAAAGGGGCTACCCGACCCGCGGCGGATGGATGTGATTGCGCGTCTAGGGGCTTTCTGGTATGCGCGCTTGGAGCCGCAGAGCCTCTTCTGGATGAAGCAGCCTCGTGATCCAGCCGAAGTGCTGACGTGGGCGGAACTGCCCGAGGACCTTCAGCGCAGTTCGGTACTTACGGCGGCGGAGATAGGCCATCTTTTAGCCCATCGGCCGCCTTTTGCCGAGCAGCTTCGCCGCCTTCCCCCTCCGGCTGACCCGTCTGCGCTACACCAGAAGCTGAAAACCTTCCTACCGCACGACCCCGCTGGTGCCTGGCAGTACTACTTTCAAAGCTGTGGTGGGGATTTTTCCTAACTTTGCCCTCACCTATGCCAGCGGCCGTAGCCGTGAGCCTACCTAACTGGCGGTACTTCGGCCTAGAAGACCGTAATCCCGGGGCTACCACAGGGCGTGAGCTTCTGACAGGAGAGGATGAAGCTACTTACTATGCCAACACTTCCCCCGTAGATGGGAAGCCATTGCCGGCGGTCCAGCATGCCTCCGTCGCCCTTTATCAGCAGGTAGTGGAGCAGGCGCAGCAGGCCTTTCTGAAATGGCGGTTGGTACCTGCACCGAAGCGTGCCGAAGTCATCCGAGTCTTTGCCGAGAAGCTCCTCCATCATAAGAGCGACTTAGCGCGGGTTATCAGCTACGAGATAGGCAAAACCTTCCAAGAAGCCCTCGGCGAGGTGCAGGAGGTAATTGACATGTGCCATTTTGGGATGGGGCTTTCGCGTCAGCTGTATGGCCTTACCATGACTTCTGAACGGCCGGGCCACCGCTTGTATGAGCAATGGCATCCCTTAGGCGTCGTGGGGATTATCACAGCCTTCAACTTTCCCGTGGCGGTATGGGGATGGAATGTAGTGATTGCGACCATCTGCGGCAATACCACGGTGTGGAAACCCAGTGAGAAAGCCCCCCTTTCGGCTCTGGCGATTTTTTCCCTCCTGCGTCAGGCCATAGTGGAAACCGACGTACCCGAAGGGGTATTCAACCTCGTCGTAGGGGATGCGCGGATAGGCCAGCAGATGGCCTGCGATGCGCATATCCCGCTCATCTCGGCGACGGGTTCGGTTCGCATGGGTCGGTCTGTGGCCCAGCAGGTAGCCAAACGCTTAGGCCGCACCCTGCTGGAGCTAGGCGGCAATAATGCCGTGATCGTTACGCCCAGTGCGAATAGAGAGCTGACGCTGCGCGCGGTGGCCTTTGCCGCACTGGGTACCTCGGGTCAGCGTTGCACTACCCTCCGCCGCCTTATTCTTCATAATTCCATCTATGACAGCTTCGTAAGCCAGCTCGTGCGTGTGTATGAGCAGGCCTGCCAGCGGATCGGTAATCCCCTTGATCCGGATACCCTTATAGGGCCGCTCGTAGATAAGGCCGCTGTACAGGCTATGCAGGATGCCTTAGCCGAAGTGCAGGCCCAAGGCGGGAAAATCCTCTTTGGCGGTGAGGTCTTAGAAGGGCCTGGCTATGAAAGCGGCTGCTACGTGCGGCCGGCTATTGTCAGCGCCGAAAATCATTGGCCCGTGGTTCAACGGGAAACCTTCGCGCCCATTCTGTACGTGCTGCGCTACGAAACGCTGGAAGAAGCCATAGCGCTGCAAAATGGTGTGCCCCAAGGCCTTTCCTCTAGCATCTTCACCGAAAATTTGCGGGAGGCGGAGCTTTTCCTAAGTGCGAGCGGCTCAGATTGCGGCATCGCTAATGTAAATGTAGGCCCTTCGGGAGCGGAAATTGGGGGCGCCTTCGGCGGAGAAAAAGAAACTGGCGGCGGCCGAGAAGCCGGCTCCGACGCCTGGAAAGCCTACATGCGCCGCCAGACCGTGACCATAAATTACAGCACGGACCTGCCCTTGGCTCAGGGCATCCGTTTTGAAGTCTAGGCCGAGGAAGGCTCCAAACCCTGCTGAAGAAGATAGCTTTTCAGGAAAGGCTCTATATCTCCATCCAAAACGCCTTGCGCATCACTTGTTTCGTGGCCAGTGCGAAGGTCCTTCACCAGCTTGTAAGGGTGGAGCACATAGCTGCGAATCTGCGACCCCCACTCAATAGGCTTTTTCTGCGCCTCTAATTTGGCGCGCTCCTCCTGCCGCCGCTGAAGCTCAAGCTGATAAAGGCGACTTTTAAGGATTTGTAGGGCCTTTTCCTTATTCTGATGTTGGGAGCGCTCCTGCTGGCAAGTAACTACTATCCCCGTGGGTTTGTGCCGCACCCGTACAGCAGTCTCCACCTTATTGACATTTTGCCCGCCATGCCCGCCTGCGCGGAAGGTTTCCCATTCCAGGTCATTAGGGTCTATCTTGATTTCAATGCGGTCATCTACGAGGGGATAAACCGATACGCCCGCAAAGGAGGTGTGCCGGCGGGCGTTTGCGTCAAAGGGGGAGATGCGCACGAGCCGATGGACGCCGTTTTCGCCCTTGAGGTAACCGTAAGCATATGGTGCGTCGATTTCCAAAGTGATATTTCGGTAGCCAGCTCCTTCGCCTTCCAGCTCATCTATGATGGCTATGGGCCAGCCTTTTTTCTGGGCGTAAAGGGTGTACATGCGCGCTAGCATGGCGACCCAATCTTGGGCTTCGGTGCCGCCAGCCCCTGCATTGATTTCTAAGAGGCAGCCGTAGGCATCCTCTGGGGCGGCCAGCATCTTCTGCCATTCTAGCTCTTCTATGGCTTTTTGGGCTTCGGTGAAGGCGCGCAGGGCTTCCTGTTCATCGGCGCTGCCTTCCCGCAGAAGTTCTAAGGCCATCTCGGCCAGTTCTACAGCGGCCGCTGCTTCTTGGTAACGCTCAATCCAGACCCGCTCAGCCTTGAGGCGGCTAAGGAGGCGCTGGGCTTCCGCCGGCTCTGCCCAAAAGTCTGGCGCTTGAGCCCGGGCCTCCAGTTCCGCCACAACCTTTTCCCGGCGATCTAGGTCAAAGAAACCTCCTTAGCGCCCCTAAGCGCTCCTTGAGGGATTTGAGATGTTCTTGAGTCATACCACGAAGGTAAGGGAAAGCCGTCGCATAGGAGCGGCCTTTCCAATCAATCCGCTGGGGTGGAGCATATAACAGAGGAATCCAGAGTATCTGCACAAAGCGATAAGCAAGTAGGAGCGGCAGGTAGCGTAGAACGGCCTGAAGGCGCAGAATTTGCCGCAGGCGCCAGATAGGCATCGCCTCCGCTAATGCCCAAAGTGGGATAAGCCAACTTGCTCCTATGCTTAGGGCACTCAGGGCGGCCCACGCAGCGGCGCTTTGAGCGCTCCAGTAGAGGACAGCATAGAGCGGGGGGGACTTTAGGGCTTCGCGCCAGCGGTACCGTTGGGCTAGCCAAGCCCTAAACGTAGGCGCTGCTCGCGTATGTCCCACTACCATAGGGTGAAAAATCCACTGAAATCCCCACCCCTGCTTTTGAAGGGCTTTCATCATGGCGTAGTCTTCCACAAGGGTAGGAGGTAAAGCCCACCAACCGCCCGTGGAGGCCCAGGCCGTGCACCGCAGAATCATGCTATTTCCTATGGCGGTGGGAGGATCGGTAAGGCGCTGACTCGCGGCTATTTGGGCCAGTACCGAGGCCCACTCCACTCGCTGAAAGCCTGCCCACCAGTTGTGGGCGATGGGCAAACTAGGCGCACAGGCTCCGCCTAGCGTAGGTGTCTCTTTGAGAAAGTGGTACAAGCCTTCCGCCCAGCGCGGCGGAAAGATCATATCCCCGTCCGCAAGGAGAAAGTATTCCCCTTGAATGTAGCTTTCCAAGTGAGCCAAAACGCGCTGCTTGCCCGGTAGCAGGCCTAGCTGGAAGGGCGGTAGGGTTACCACTTTCCATTCGGGGTAGCGCTTCACGGCCGCCTCAAGGATAGCCGATGAGCCATCGGTAGACTCGTCGTCCCCCCACACCACGCGTAAAGGAAGGCTCTGGCTCGCCAAAGATTCAATAAGCTGTGGGAGGGAGGAAGCCTCATTGCGGATCGCTACCAGCAGGGTAAGCGAGGAAGGCGGCTCAGCAGAAGAAGAAAATCTAAGGGGCGTTCGCCGCAAAAGAAGGGTCAAGACAACCTGAACTAAGGCATACCCTACAACGATAGCCGCTATAAGGGTAAGGCCCATCGCCGATTGTAGAAGAGAAGCTAAGAGGTGAGCGAGATGGACGATTTATAGCGTCCGCGGTGGCGCTCTACCTGCTGGCGCAGCACCTCCAGAAGGGTGTCTAAGCCCTCATGCGTGGCTCCTGAAACGAAAAGTTGCGGTACATCCAGCTCGGGTAAGAGAAACGCTGAGCGCGCTTCAGGGGGGACAAGGTCGCATTTCGTGAAAGCCACTACAAAAGGCTTTTCCAGAAGGGCGGGGAGGTAGCATCGGAGTTCGTAGCGGAGGCTTTCAAAAAGGGCTTTGGGGTCTGGATGGTCTAAGGGGAGGGTAAAAAGAAGGATGGCGCCTTTCTCCACATGTCGCAGAAAGCGAAGGCCTAAGCCTTTACCCTGGTGGGCCCCTTCCAAAAGCCCAGGGAGGTCAGCTATTACGAAGCTGTGGCCGCGTTCGTCCTGCACGACGCCGAGCTGGGGCGTAAGGGTAGTGAAAGGGTAGGGGGCGATCTTGGGGCGGGCGCGTGTCAGAGCCGCCAGCAGAGTAGATTTACCCGCATTAGGGGGGCCGATGAGGCAAACGTCGGCAAGAAGGCGCAACTCCAAGCGGATAAGGCGCTTTTCCCCCGGCTCGCCTGGCTCGGCAAAATCGGGCGCTTGAAGCGTAGCCGAGCGAAAAGCCGCATTTCCGCGTCCGCCTCGCCCTCCGCGGGCTAAAAGTAGCCTTTCGCCTGGGCGCAGAACCTCTCCGATAAACTGGCCAGTTTCCTCATCGTACGCTGCAGTGCCCAAAGGGACGCGTAGGATCACGTCCTTACCGGAGGCTCCTTTTTGGCTCTTAGAGCCGCCCGGCTCCCCATCTGGGGCAGAGATATGCCGTCGGTAGCGCACATCTAGGAGGGTCCATTTTTGTGGATCGGCCTCTAGCCAGATGCTTCCGCCATTGCCGCCATCTCCGCCGTCTGGCCCGCCGCGTGGAACGAATTTTTCCCGCCGCCAGCGCACGACGCCATCCCCTCCCTTACCCGCCTTCACCCAAAGGCGGACATAGTCTACGAAATCATCCTCCGCCTGCATGCACGCGCTGGGGCAGGTTAGCGGCGAGCCGCTGGCGAAACGCCTGCTCTATGGCGGCGAGTTCGCTAAAGGTAGCGGGCGCTAAGTGGGCTTCGGGCTGAGCTAAGGCCCACTCTAGCCAGTAGAAAATGTCCAGAAAGCCTATCCGTCCTTCTAAAAAGGCGGCTACGGCGAGCTCGTCGGCGGCGTTGAGCATGGCGGGAGCGCTGGGACTCTGGTCTAGGGCCTGACGCGCAAGCCGCAGCGAGGGAAAAGTCACCTCATCCACTGGCTCAAAGTGCAGGGTAGGAAGGGGCCCCTGCCACAGCTCAGGTATAGCCTGCCGCTCCGGATAGCCCAGAGCATACCAGATTGGAAAGCGCATATCTGGCGGACTAAGCTGGGCCTTCATGCTGCCGTCCTTGAAGAGCACCAGGGAATGTACCAGGCACTCGGGATGTATCCAGACTTCTATCTGCCGGTGGGGTATAGCAAAGAGCCAGTAGGCCTCTATAATTTCCAGCGCTTTATTCATGAGGGTGGCGGAATCAATCGTGATGCGGCTACCCATGCGCCAGACGGGATGGCGGAGGGCTTCATGGGGAGTAATGTGGCTCAGTTCGGCGCGCTTTCGGCCGTGGAAAGGCCCGCCCGAGGCCGTGAGAACCAGCCGGGCCACTGCCTCCCGCTTTTCCCCTTGAAGGCACTGAAAGATAGCGCTGTGCTCGCTATCTACGGGTATAATCCGGCTGCGGTAGGGAGCTAGCCACTGCCCGCCGAAAACTAAGCTCTCCTTATTAGCTAGCGCTAGGCGGCCGGTCGTATAGTGCAGTACATGCCAGCTTGCGCGAAAGCCTGCTGCACCTACAATCCCATTTACTACAATATCCGCTGGCTGGGTTACGAGGACCTCGTAGAAATCCTCTGGGCCCACCAGTTGAATGGAGGGAGGTACCACTGCCTGCGCCTGCTGGTAGGTAGCGGCGTCCGTAATAGCCAGCCACTTCGGACGAAGCTGGGAAAGGTAAGGCCAAACCTTATCTAGCTGGGTGTGAATTGAAAGGCCTACAAGCTCGTACCGCTCGGGGAAGGCTTGGAGGAGGCTGAGCGTTTGCTGGCCTATAGACCCACTGGCTCCTAACACCGTGACACGGACCAAGTGGGGCGTGATGGATTCGAACCACCGACCTCCTGCGTGTGAAGCAGGCGCTCTAAACCCCTGAGCTAACGCCCCCTCAGCAAAGGTAGTGCTTTTTATCAGAGTATTTCAAGCTCCACGCGTCGGTTATTCTGGCGGCCTTCCTCGGTATCGTTTGTATCTATGGGCCGGCTCTCTCCGTAGCCGATATACGAGAGACGCTCCGAGGAAATCCCCCGCTGGATGAGATATTCATACACCGCCCGAGCCCGATTCTCCGAGAGCCGCTGATTGTATTCGTCTGAGCCAAAGCTATCGGTATGGCCTGCAATCCGAACTTTTAGGGTAGGCTGCTCTTTCAGAAGCTGATACACCCGCTCCAGCTCGGCGCGCGACTCTGGGCGTAAGGTCCATTTATCAAAGTCAAAAAAGATGTTGCGCAGCACTATGACCGTACCGCGCTTATACTTTTGCAGGCCGATGTCTTTGCGCACTTCACGGTAGCCTTGGGTTTCTTCTACGATGAAGTTTTCGGAGTGGAAGGCGTAGCCTTCGGCCGTTACGGTAATCCCATAGTTTCGTCCAGCGGGGAGAGAGATGAGGTACTTGCCCGTGGCGGCATTGGAAGTGAGCACGGCTATAGTGTCGCCTTTGAGATTGTCCAGAATGGTAATGGTAGCTTCAAGGGGCGCTTTAGTTTCGGCATCGTATATCGTGCCCGTGACGAGGGTGAGGTTGGGCCGGAAGGTAATGGGCGCTGGTTCGCTGGAAAGGGTGGGGGTTTCTTCCTCTCGCTGGGCCACTTGCTGAGGGGGAGGAGCCTGATAGGCAGCCGAGAAATCTATCATATAAATATCCTTCTCCCCATACGAATCTTCTCGTTCGCTGGCGTAGTAGCCATGGAGGCCGCTGGCAGAGAGCACGAAGTAAATCTCGTCGCCGGGCGTGTTGATGGGATAGCCGAGGTTTACGGGAGTGCTCCAGGTGCTATCGGGACGGAGCTCGGTGCGAAAGATGTCAAAGCCGCCCATAGAGTTTGGGCCGTTGGAGGAGTAAAAGAGCGTCTTACCATCGGGGTGAAAGAAAGGGCCATCTTCGTCATAAGGCGTATTGACGGGCGGGCCCAGATTGATAGGTGCGCTCCATTTGCCGTTAGGTAGGCGCCGGCAGAGGTAAATATCGCGCCCGCCTAAGCCTCCTGGCCGATCGGAGACGAAGAAGAGCAGCCGCTCATCGGCCGAAAGGCACACCGAAGGCTCCCAGTACTTGGAATTAATAGGCGCGCCCATATTGCGCGGCGAGAGCCATTTTCGTCCTTTGAGGCGACTGATGAAAATATCCCCACCATTATCGGAATTGAAGAGGAAAAGGGTCTGACCATCGGCCGATAGCGCAATGCAGGCATCGTGAACGCTGGTATTTAGAGGCGCGCCGAGGTTGCGTACAGGACCCCAGCTCCCATCGGGATTCTTCTCGCTTATGTAGATATCCTCGTACGGTAGGCCATCGGAGGCTCGCTGATTCCCCGTAGAACCTGGCCGGCGCGAAGTAAAGAGGAGCACCGTTTCATCGGCCGAAATTACGGGCGCATAGTCTGGATAGGGTGAATTGACAGCGGCACCGAGATTGCGGATAGTTACGGCCGCAGGGCTCGCAAGGTATTTTTCAGCGTTTTTGAGGTGCTGTAGGGTAACGCGCAGTTTATCGTAAACCGGATCGGTTGGGCGTACTTGGCTCAGTAGGCGTTCTATAATGGGCAGGGCCTTTGACGGCTGGCCCAGCCGTTGCAAGACGTCCGCGTAGGCCATGGCTACACTTGGGGAGAAATTTGCGCCCATTCGCTCCGCCCTTTCAAAATACTCGGCGGCCTTCTTATGCTGGCGCAGACGCCAGGCGCAGTAGGCGCCATTTACATACGCTTCACTGCTAAAGGGGTTGAATTGGAGAGCCGTTTCGTACTCCCCTAAGGCCGCCGCGTAGTCTTCGGCCAGCATGAGCTCATGGCCCCGTCTTATATGCTTGTCGGCTTTCTGAGGCTGGGCGAGTAGTCCGCTTAGGATTATCCCGAAGCCTAAGGTAAGCCACCTGGCACTCATCGGCCAAAGATAAAGAAGAATACGCTCGGGGCTAACGGTGGGGGAGTTCTTCTTGGGGCTTGGCTGGGTGACCCCAGGCCCGTGTATAGGGAGGCAAAGAACGAAGTACTAAGCTACCGGCCCCTATGACGCAGCCCTCGCCTATTTGGGTGTGCGGCACGATTATAGCGCCAGTACCTATGAAGCAAAAGTCCTCTATTTGACTGCGGCAAGCCACAATGCTGCCAGGCGAGAGGTGGCAAAAGCTACCTACCCGGGTAAAGTGCTCAACTACGCTGCCCGTATTGATAATTGTGTGGTCGCCGATTTGGGCGTGGCTGTGGATAAGGGCCCCAGCTAATACCACGGTACCCTTGCCAAGACGCGCAGAGGCCGCTACATAGGCCCGAGGATGAATAAGCGGGTCCGCCACAGGATGGCGTATGCGTAGAGCCAGATTGCGTCGGATAGTATTGTCTGTGATAGCCAGCAGGATAGGCACATCGGGTAAAATAGTAGGCTCATATGGCCCTAGGTGGTAAGCCAGGGGAAGGGCATACGGGCCTTCCCCATCATCAAAGAAACCTTTCCATTCCAGGCCGAGTAGTTGAATAATTTCTACTAAGCTTGCGGCGTGATCGCCACCTCCATACAAAAGCATGGGCCGAGCTCAGAGCATAAGGGGCATAGCTAAGAAGAGGGCTTCGGAGGGGGGAGCCTGAGGATCAGGTTCTATGACGACGGCACGCCCTGGCGCCTCCATCCGCAAGATAAACTCCTCCGCCTGAAGGTGCTCCAGTACGCCGCTCAGCACACTACCGCGAAAGGCTATGCGAAAATCCTGGCCTTCGTACTCACAGGGTAGTGACTCCTGACCCGAGCGGTTTTGAAGGGTATCCTCTGCGCTGAGGGTAACGGTATTTGGCTGGAAGTGGAGTCGAATTACCCCAGCCGTTTTATCGCTGATGACGGTAAGGCGCTTGAGGGCTTTTCGGAAGGCCTCTGTGCGAAGCCGCGCCGTGTAGGGGGGACTGGTGGGAATGACGCTCTCATAGTCTGGGTAGCGCGCATCAATAAGGCGGCACACAAGGTCAAGCTGGGGATGATGGAAAAGTACCTGCCCTTCGCCCGGGAAAAGGGTAAGCTCATCGCCGCTGGGAAAGCCCCGAAAAGCCTGCTGGAGCGCCTGCAGGGCCCGAACTGGCACTAATAGCGCGGGTGAGCCAGGGAGCCGAATATCCGACCGGCGAATACGAACAAGGGTATGAGCATCCGTCGCTACAAAGTGTGTATGGCTTTCCCGAAAATCAAAGTATATACCTGTCAGCGCTAACCGCGCATCATCCTTGCTGGCCGCAAAGGCTGTCTGAGAAATTACCTCGTCCAGCACACTGAGGCCTAAGCCTACCCCACCAGCATTTTCCTGAGTGGGAAAATGAGGAAATTCTTCGCTAGGCACCCCGCCAAACTCATAACGGCCGTAGGAAGCGCTTAGCCCCAAAGTTGTATCCCGCTGCCGCACACTTAGCACTTCATCTTCAGGGAAGCCGCGCAAGAGGTCATTCAGGGGTTTAGGGGGGATAGCCAATCGGACTGCATCACCCTCCTCCGGAAGGACACTGAGAAATGTGCGCATGCTAATCTCTAAGTCCGTAGCGCGCAATTCCACTGAGTCGCCCGCTTGATAAATGAGAATATGCTGGGTGATGGGGTATAATGCGCGCGAGGGCACTATGGGAAGTACTCGGCTGAGGGCTTCTCGCAAAGCTTCCGCGCGTACCCGAAACGCCATAGAGCGAAGGTAAGAAACTTCGGCGGGTTGGCTAGGCACGGTTATCCACCCTATTTCTACGCCCAAATATGTTATCTTTGTTTAGAATTTATGCTTCCCAGCTCCGCCCTGACCACCCAAGAGCGGCTACATTTGGCCCTATCGGTTTTATCCGATAAAAAAGCGGAGAAGATAGTGGTATTAGACCTGCGGCCTTTAGCCTATAACCTGTGTGATTATTTCGTAATAGCTACGGCGGAGTCGGATAGGCAGGCGCAAGCAATCGCCGATGCCCTACTCACCCGCCTCAAGGAAAGCGAGGGGCGAGCGATGGGCTATCGCTTAGAAGGCTATGAGGTAGGGCAGTGGATTCTTTTGGACATGGGGGATATAGTGGTGCATGTGCAGCAGCCCGCTGTACGAGATTACTACAGGCTAGAAGAGTTGTGGGAAGATGCGGTAGCTACGTCCTATGCTTGAGAAGTTCTACCAGCTTTTCAATCCACAAACTATCATCTATGTAGGTGGCTTGGGGCTACTCTTGGGGATTGTTTTTGCAGAGACGGGGCTTCTGATAGGGGTAATATTTCCTGGAGATTCTCTGCTTTTTACAACAGGACTTCTTACAGCGGGGGAGGTGATTGACCTGCCGGTAGGCGTGGTAATTGGGGGGATAAGCGCCGCCGCTTTTTTGGGCGATCAAAGTGGCTACTGGATAGGCTGGCGCACGGGTCGTACCCTCTTTCACCGCCCCCGAAGCTTTTTGTTCCGCCCCGAGTATGTGGAAGCCACGCGCCGTTTCTACCACCGATACGGGGCTTGGGTCCTAGTAGTGGGCAAGTTTCTGCCGATAATACGCACTTTTGCGCCCCTTTTGGCTGGGGTAATCCAAATGCCTTACTGGAGATACTTAGGCGTAAGCCTAGTGGGCGCTATCTTATGGCCGGCCGTACTGGTAAGTGCTGGCTACTTCTTAGGGGGCGTGGCGTGGGTACAGGCCTACTACGAATGGATTATCCTCGGCATGGTAGTGCTTACCACGGGGCCAGTATTATGGCGGATTTTCCAAGCTCGCATGCCTACTAAAGTCTCTGTATGAGTGCGCTCAAAGCCTTAGAGCAGCTGCTGGTACCTGTACCCGAAGCCGAAGTGGGTCCCCTTTTGGAGCGCTATCAGAGCTTTCTCTGCCGGGAGCTTCAGGCCTTGGGGAGTATCCTATACATAGCTGAGGCAGACGAATCCAATCCTACCTTTCGATTTGAGGCGGGGGCTGGGCTAGCCGAGCCCCCTACGCCCGAGCGTTTCCGCAAGGGTGAAGGATGGCTGGGTCAGGCCAGTACCGAAAAACAGCCGGTTACCTTTCGTCTCCCATTAGCCCAGCTGCTCAAACCTTCCCTTTCCGCTATTGTAGAAGCTAACGAGGTCTACCTCACCGCCGTGCCGCTGTTCTTTCAAGATCAGCTTCAGGCTCTGTGGATAGTACTGAGCGAAAAACCCGATTTAGAATCCATTCTGGGTCAGCCCGAGTGGCGTGAGGTGCTCTATAAATGGTCGGCTTATCTCCAGAGCCTGCGAGCGCGGCGGTATATTCAAGCCCTTCTTGAGCAAGCCCAACTACAGAATCAAGAGCTTATCACACGGGAAGAGGAGCTGCGGCAGAACTTAGAGGAGCTAGCGGCCACGCAGGAGGAGATGCGCCGCACCCAAGCCCTGCTCGCCCGTCAGGCAGAGCTGCAAAGCTTTGTGATAGATACCTTTACGCTCCTTTCTACGGCTAATGTCTTCCGCTTCTACAGTGTGAGCCGTATCTTTCTGGCGCAGCTATCGCAGTATTTAGAGGTGCAGGCTGCGGTGGTCCTTTCACCTCGGCTGGACAGCTGGCAGGTACTTGCTGCATGGAAGAGCCGGAAGTATAGTGAGGAGCTTCCCAAGGAATGGCCCATTGCCCCTGAAATACTGCAGGCTCTCAATGAAGCGCGCACGTGTGTGGCACGGCCAGCGTCCGAAGTGGGTCCGTCCTCCCTGATAGGGGAATGGGTGCTTGTGCCTTACTTCACCCCGAAGGGCATAGGGGGGCTGCTCGCCTTAGCCTATCCGCAGCCAGTAGCCCTCGACGAAGACCTCAAGCGCGCCCTCCTTCATATAGCGACGGCGTATTTCTCTAGCTACGAGCGTACAAAAACCAGCGCTCAAGAGATTAAACGCTGGCTTACGCAGATGGCGCACGTCTCAGGGGCCTCTATTCAGGAGGCCGCCATTGAGGGGCTTGGGAGCGGGGAGCTTCCTTGGCTAAGTGAAATTCCTCTTGTCCAGCGTGAGGCTTACTTGGCTTCCCTCAACGAAGCCCTCCAACAAAAAGCTACCTTCTGGCAGCCGCCAGCTGAAATTGCCTCGCGCGAAATAGGATTTTTCCTACTGGATGAACTCGTAAGACTGCGCTGGGAATGACCCGCGCCCTCCTTGCGTTAGGCCTTTTAGGCAGCCTAGGGTGCAGGCGGGAAAATATCCTTTTCAGTGCTACCCCCTACTTAGAATATGTCAGCATTGCGCCGAGGCGCGTGCCCGAATACAGCACCGTACAGGTAGTGGTGCGCTACCGAGACGGAGATGGGGACTTAGGCGGACAAGCGGATGGCAGCCCTGACCTTTTCCTCATAGATCTGCGGGACAGTAGCCGCTTCCCAGAAGGCTACGATGGCATCCTGCGCTACACCATGCCGCGTTTCCACGAAGGCCCACCTCAGTCCATCCAAGGTACTATAGAAATCTCCATTCCCTCAGTAGTCCGCTTAGACCCTACCAATCCCGCTGAACCCTTTCAGGTAGAAGTCTATCTAAAGGATCGGGCCGGAAATTTTAGCAACCGCGTGCGTACCGAGGTAATCTATATTGTCCCATGAAAGGTTGGGTGCGCCTGACGGCCTGTCCAAATGGGCTCTGGGCCGCGCTCCTGCGCAGCTTTTTAGAGGCCCACGGCGTCCCCGTTTATGTAGAAAATGAAGCCATGCATACCCTCTTTGGGGCGGGTCTGCCAAGCCAGTGGCTACCCAGTCCCATCTTAGGTGGCCTCTATCTCTGGGTGCCTGCCGCCTATCAAGCTCAAGCTACCACCTACTTACACGAGTTCTTTAATCGCTAATCGCTTTCGCCTGTATTTTTGCCTCTATGCAGCCTTGGCACGCACAGACCGCAGAGGGGAAAAGGTATATAGACCTTCCTAAAGCCGCTAAAGAACTGGGGATCGCCCTAGAGAACCTGCCGTATAGCCTGCGAATTCTCTTAGAGAATGTCCTGCGGCATCTGGATGAGTTCAAAGTGCTCTCGGCGCACTTAGAGCCTTTTCGGCGCTGGAACGGCCAGCCCAGCGCTGAGGAAGAAGTGGCTTTTATTCCTGCGCGCGTTCTGATGCAGGATTTTACCGGCGTACCAGCGGTGGTAGATTTAGCCTCTCTGCGTGAGGCAGTGGCGGCTAACGGCAAAGACCCTAGCCGCATCAATCCGCTCGTACCTGTAGACCTTGTCATTGATCACTCTGTCCAGGCGGACTCTTTTGGGAATAGCCAAGCCCTCAGCCGCAATATCGCGCGCGAGTATGAGCAAAACCGTGAGCGCTATCAGTTTCTCAAATGGGCCCAGCAGGCGTTTGAGCGCTTTCGGATTGTGCCCCCGGGCATGGGGATTGTCCATCAGGTGAATCTGGAATACCTGGCGGAAGTTATTACGGCCCGTGACGGGTGGCTCTTTCCCGATACGCTCGTGGGCACCGACTCCCACACACCCATGGTAAATGGCATAGGCGTGGTAGGGTGGGGGGTAGGCGGCATAGAGGCTGAGGCCGCCCTCTTAGGCCAGGCGTTTTACTTCCCGTGTCCAGAAGTAATAGGCCTAAAGCTCACGGGCCAACTGCGTCCGGGCGTAACCGCCACTGACCTCGTACTTACCATCACCGAACTGCTGCGTAAGGTAGGCGTAGTGGATAAATTCGTGGAGGTATTTGGCCCAGGGCTGGACAACCTCACCGTGCCTGATCGGGCTACTATAGCTAACATGTCGCCTGAGTTTGGCTGCACTATCACTTACTTTCCTATTGATGACCAGACGCTGAGTTACCTTAGGCTAACGGGGCGGCCTGCGGCGCATATAGCGCAGATTCGCTGGTATGCCGAGCAGAATCGGCTCTGGCGCCGCCCAGAGGAAGCGCCTCTCTACACCCAAGTAGTGGAATTAGACTTAGCTACCGTAGAGCCTTCCCTAGCTGGTCCCAAACGGCCCCATGACCGAATCCCCCTCAGCCAGGTCAAAAGCGTAGTCCAAACTGCCTTGGAAAAATCGTACAAAAAAGTCTTCCATTCGGTTCCTCCGACGCCCCTTACGGTGGCGGATAAGCCCCTGCCGGAAAATGGCTTTGTGCGCCTCTCTACAGGCGATAGCGAGTATCTCCTGCGGGATGGCGCTATAGTTATAGCTGCCATCACAAGCTGTACAAATACCTCTAACCCTTCCGTGATGCTGGCGGCAGGCCTAGTGGCTAAGAAAGCCGTAGCCGCCGGGCTGCGTGTGCGTCCTTGGGTAAAAACGACGCTTGCGCCGGGCTCACGCGTTGTGACGCGCTACCTAGAAAAAGCTGGGCTTTTGCCCTACCTAGAAGCGCTCCATTTCCATGTAGCGGGCTATGGATGCACGACCTGTATTGGGAATAGCGGGGCGCTGCCAGCGGCGGTATCGCAGGCCATCCAGACCAAAAACCTCGTTGTGGCCGCCGTGCTTTCCGGCAATCGCAACTTTGAGGCCCGTATCCACCCGCAGGTACGCATGAACTTTCTGGCTTCCCCGCCTCTCGTAGTAGCCTATGCCTTAGCCGGACGCATAGATATTGACTTTGCGCAGGAACCTCTGGGCTATGACCCCGAAGGCTACCCTGTCTTCCTGAAGGACATATGGTTTGATCCCAAAGAAGTGGAAGAACTCATAGAACGGGTTGTGGAGGATAAAGACTTTCAGGCGAATTACGCCAGCATATTTGCGGGGGATGCAGCCTGGCAGGCCTTACCTGCCCCTACAGGCCAGCGGTATGCGTGGGATGAAAACTCTACCTATATTCGGCCAGCCCCCTTCTTTGAAGGGCTGACAGCTCAAGTGCCGCCCCTTCAGGATATTCGGGAAGCTCGCGTGCTTCTGATGCTGGGCGACTCCGTAACGACCGATCACATTTCGCCGGCTGGGTCTATTCCTTCCCAGTCCCCCGCCGGGCAGTATCTGATTAGCCGAAACGTGCCCCCCAAGGAGTTCAATTCCTACGGGGCGCGGCGCGGCAATCACGAGGTGATGGTGCGGGGTACCTTTGCTAATGTCCAGCTGCGTAATCGGCTGGTGGACCGAGAGGGGGGGTGGACAGTTTACCATCCCACTGGCGAAGTCCTTACGGTCTACGAAGCCGCCCAGCGCTACCAGCAAAGTGGCACACCCCTCCTAGTGATAGCCGGCAAAGAGTATGGCAGCGGCTCCTCGCGCGACTGGGCCGCTAAAGGCCCTAACCTTCTCGGCATTCGTGCCGTGATAGCAGAAAGTTATGAGCGCATTCACCGGAGCAACCTTGTAGGTATGGGCATTCTCCCGCTGCGTTTCCTACCAGGGGAAAACGCAGACACCCTCGGCCTTACCGGTCGGGAAATCTACACTATAGAAGGGATTGCGGCGGGACTTACGCCTCTCAAGACCCTTACGGTGCGGGCCTTGGACCCTACTACCCAAACCGAAAAGCGCTTCCAAGTCACTGCTCTTCTACGCTCAGAAGTAGAGATTGCGTATTATCAGCATGGTGGGGTATTGCACTACGTTTTGCGGACCCAGTTTCTGAACGCCTAACCCTCAAGGGCGGTAGCTGCTTTGGGGAGTCGGGCGCCTCTCTCTTTTAGCTTGCCGCCTACCCTGGCGGCGCGCCTTTCGGCCGCTCAACTCGCCCTACTTGCTCGCTACGAGGAGCTCTTGAAGGAATGGAATACCCGCCTAAACCTCATTTCGCGACGGGATATTGAGCAGGTAGGTCCCCACCATATCTTGCCCTCTCTCTTATTGGGCGCCTGGTGGAGCCTCCCTACAGAAGGAGAGGTTTTGGATTTGGGCACTGGCGGTGGACTGCCAGGCATACCCTTGGCTATTCTTTTCCCCGATGTAGCTTTCCGACTGATAGATAGTACTCGCAAGAAGGTAGAAGCGGTAACGGCTATTGTGACTCAGCTTGGCTTGGCGCCGCGGGTGCGTGTACAGTGGGTTCGAGCCGAAGCCTTAAGGGAGCGCTTTCCTGTTATCCTTGGGCGCGCGGTAGCCCCCCTGCCGCGCTTCCTCAAGTGGGCAGAAAAGCTCCTGCGCCAAGGGGGCACGGTTTTCTACTACACGGGCGAACCTCTCCCGCCCCTTCCAGCGGGTTGGGCAGGGGAGTTTTACCCCTTTCGGGCACTTGTGCCAGAAAGCCCCTACTTAGCCACTAAGGGTATCCTCTACCTTCAGCGCCGCCGCTCTACAGGTGAATAACCTCGCCATAGGCCGCTGCAGCCGCCTCCATAATCGCTTCCGAAAGGGTAGGGTGGGGATGAATCGTCTTAGCTAGCTCATGGCCCGTAGACTCCAGCCGCCGGGCTACAATCAGCTCCCCAATCATCTCCGTAGCGTTTGGTCCCAAAATATGCGCACCCAAAATCTCGCCATATTTAGCATCTAAGATTAGCTTCACAAATCCTTCATTTTTTCCAATAGCAGAGGCCTTTCCAGAAGCGGTGTAGGGAAATTTACCCACTTTTATAGAATAGCCTTTAGCGCGCGCTTCCTTTTCGGTAAATCCCATGGAAGCCACCTCGGGCTGCGCATAGGTGCAGCTAGGCACAGTGGTATAATCCAAGGGCGCAGGCTCAAGCCCTGCAATCTTCTCCACGCAAATAATCCCTTCCATGGAAGCCACATGGGCCAGGGCTGGTGTCGGAATCGCATCCCCAATCGCCCAGATCCCCGGTACATTCGTCTGATAAAAATTATCCACTAAAATGCGTCCCTTTTCTGTCTTAACCCCCACAGTCTCTAGGCCGAGCCCATCCGTATTGGGTGTGATTCCCACGGCGAGAAGCGCTTGATCCACTTCCACTTCCACGGTCTCCTTCGGCGTGCGGATTTTAGCCTTGAGGGCATTCTTGTTGGGCTTTACTTCTGTTACCTCACTCTCTGTATAAATGGTCATTCCTTTTTTGCGGTATATTTTCTCCAGCTCTTTGGCGATTTCTTCATCCTCGCGCGGGAGGATATGAGGGGCTAGCTCCACAAGCGTTACCTGCGTACCTAAGCTATGGTAGAAGTAGCTGAACTCCACGCCTATTGCCCCTGCTCCAATCACGAGAAGGCGCTTAGGTTGCGTCTTTAGGGTCATAGCCTCGCGGTAGCCTAGAATTTTTTGACCGTCTATAGTCAGGTGGGGTAGGTTGGCGGGGCGCGCACCCGGCGCCAGAATGATATGGGGGGCCCGCAGGACGCGCTTCTCGCCTGAGGCTAAGGTGACCTCCACCGCCGGGCCTGGCACCAAGCGGGCCGTGCCCTGAATTACCTCTATTTTATTTTTGCGCATGAGAAACTCTACGCCACGACTCATTTTTTCCGCTACGGCACGGCTGCGGGCGATTACCTTGGGAAAGTCCACAGCAGGCTGGCTAAGGCGCAGGCCGTATTCCTCAGCGTGAAGCACATACTGCCATATTTCGGCTGACTTGAGTAAGGCTTTAGTGGGAATGCAGCCCCAATTCAGGCATACCCCGCCGAGATTCTCGCGCTCAATCAGCTGTACTTGATAGCCGAGCTGAGCGGCCCGAATCGCCGCTACATAACCCCCTGGCCCCGCCCCCACTATAATTACCTTCTTTTCCATACCGCAAAATTAGGGTGGGGGTTAGTTGGCAATAGGGGTTTGTCTCTATATTTGCCGATTGTGAAGGCTACGTATATGCGCGGGGTTATTCTCCTTTTCTTCGGCGCCGTCTTGCTAGCGCAGCAGGATGCCGGCAAAATCCGTGGCGTAGTACGCGACAAGGTCACACGCGAGCCTCTCGCCTTCGCCACCGTAGTGATCATTGAAAATGGCGTCATCAAAGGTGGCACAAATACCAACGAAAACGGCGAATACAGCATAGCCCCTGTCTCGCCGGGCACGTATGAGGTACGGGCCAGCTATGCGGGTAAAACCCTCACCATCAGCGGCGTAGTAGTTACGGCTAACCGAACAATTGTCTTAGATATCAACATGGAAGCAAGTGTGGAGGCTGAGACCCAAGTAATTGTAGATTACAAAGTGCCGCTCTTTGAAAAGGATGAGACGGTTACGGGAAAAACTATCACGTTGGACCAAATTCAAAAGATGGGCACGCGGAATATCAACGCTTTTCTGGCTACTACAGCGGGAGTGTATCAGGTGGATGACCGCTTTGGCGCTGGGATAAATGTGCGTGGGGCCCGAGGCGATGCCACCCAGTACTTCATAGATGGGGTGCGGGTAATAGGTACCTTCGCCATGCCGCAGCGGGGCATCTCCCAGCTCTCCATCTATACGGGGGGCATCCCAGCCGAATTTGGAGACGTCATGGGGGGGGTAGTCCAAATTACTACAGGAGCGCCCAGCGCCTTCCACACCTTTGGGGGCGAAATCCAATCCAGCCAAATCACCGACCCCTACCGCTTCAATCTCTTTGCCTTCAACGCTTCAGGCCCTATCTTCTCCCGCCGCCTGGAAAATGACATGAAAGTGCCCATTTTGGGCTATGCTTTCACAATGGAGTATCAACACGAAAGGGATTATGATCCGCCTTATGGAGGGGTGCCGCGCGTCAAACCAGAGGTACTGGAGGACCTTCGGGCTACACCCCTTCAGCCCTTTGGTACGGGGCAAGTATTCTTTGTCAATCGGGCCAATTTCCTGCGGCCAGATCAAATTGAGATAATTCGCTACCGACAGGGCGCTACTCTGCGGCAGATTCGGGCTAACCTGCGCGCAGACCTCCGCTTGGCAGAAAATGCCTTCATAAAATTTGGCTTTGGGGTTGAGGATTCACGCCGGGACCTCTGGAGCCAGAGCCGCTCCCTCCTGGCTTATGACCGCGTGGCTGTGCGCTTCGCACGCACCATTCGTTCCTTTGTGCGCCTCCAGCAAACCTTCCCGGGTGATACGGGTAGTATCCTGCGCAACTTTTTCTACACCCTTCAATTTGATTACACCCGCTTCGATGGGCGTACGGTGGACCCAGAATTTGGGCTTGACTGGTTTCGCTATGGTCACATCGGCCGCTTTCAAACCCGCTTTGCCGAGCTCATCGTGCCTACCCTCGTAGGGGGTAACCTACCCGTGTATGAAACCGCTGGCTACGTGGAGGATGAGTACATTTTTGATCCTACGGGCAGTAGCCATCCTGTACTGGCTAACTACAATACTTTCATCTACACCTACTTAGCTCGGAATCCGCGCCTCCTCTTCAATCCGCGTACGCTTCTTTTAGAGCCGAGTGGCCGGGTGCGGAGTTTCGTGGACCTTCTTCAACTGGGCGGGAATGTAAATGGCCTGCTGGGCGCCCAAACCCTTATCTATAACCTTTACCTGGGCCAGGGGTATATCGCTACCGGCGGACCTTCACTGGATAATGCGGATATGTTCCGGGTCACAGGTCAAGCCTCCGTAGAACTTGGCCGGCACAACCTCAAGGTGGGGTTTGAGTTTGACCAGCGCTATGCGCGCTATTATGAGGTTACGCTCACTGGCAGCAATGGTTTATGGAACCTCATGCGCCTATATGCCAATCGCCACCTCTCGGAGATAGATCGCAATAATCCGATTTACAGCGGCGATACGGTGCGTTACCGCCCGCTCTATCAGGCAAGCCAGCAGAGCTACTTTGATCGCCGCATGCGCGAAAAGCTTGGCTTGCCTGTAGATGGTACGGACTTCATCAGCCCAGATGCGATGGATCCCAGCTTCTTTGACCTTAAGATGTTTGATATCAATGACCTACTGGCTGGCGGTAATCCCGCTGTGGTGTATCAGGGCTATACGCCATGGGGGGAATTTGCGCGGCGCGTAGCCCCTCAGAAGTTTTTCGAGGATCGGGCTAACCGTCCTCAAAATCCCTTCTCCCCCACCTACATAGCTCTGTATGCGCAGGATAAGTTTGAGCTGGATAGAATGTTCTTCAATCTAGGGGTGCGGGTAGACCGCTTTGATGCTAATCTCCCCGTGCTTAAGGACCCCTACATCATTCGGCCTTTTTATCGGGCGGAGGAAACCGCCCGCCGGTTAGGTATCACGCTGCCGCAAGGCGTGGGCGGGGATTGGGTGGCCTACGTGGATAATGCCTTAGCGCCTTCGCGTATTATTGGGTACCGGAGCGGGGATCGGTGGTACGATGCTACGGGCGCACCCACTAGCGCTTTGGCTATTATTCGCGCCTCTGGCGGTCGGCCTCAACCCCACCTAGTGGCTGACTCCCTCACCTACGAGGCGTTTGAAGACTATCGCCCGCAGGTCAATATCATGCCCCGCGTTTCTTTCTCTTTCCCTATCTCCGATGAGGCTACCTTCTTTGCCCATTACGATGTGCTTACCCAGCGTCCGCGCACGGGGCAAGTAGCCCAGTTCATAGATTACCTCTTCATTCTTCAGAATGCCACCTTACAACAGGCTAACCCTGCCCTGCGGCCCGAACGAACTATAGATTTTGAAGCCGGCTTCAAACAGCTTCTCACGCAAAATATAGCCCTTTCCATCTCAGGCTACTATCGTGAAATGCGGGATATGGTCCAAAGCTTTGTGTTTTTTGGCGCTTATCCTATAAGCTATACGGCCTTTGCGAATCTTGACTTTGCCACCGTCAAAGGTATCAATGTGGACCTAGACGTGCGCCGCATAGGCGTACTGGAATTGCGTTTCGCCTATACGCTTCAGTATGCCCAAGGTACGGGCTCTTCCCCTACCTCTAATAGAGGCCTACTTGGGACTATAGAAGGCTTCAATGTCTTCCGCTCTCTTCTGCCTCTTTCCTTTGATCAGCGACACACCTTTACGGGTGTAGCTGATATTCGTTTCTTAGAGCGTGGCGTCAAAGGCCCCGCCATCACCATAGGCGGACGCACCATCTATCCGCTCATGAATGCCGGTATCAATATCACTTACAATCTGGGCTCAGGCCGGCCCTACACCCGCTACCTTCTGCCTAATCCCGCCGATGTGCAATTTGGCGTAAATCCAGTCAATCTTATCAGCGGACAGCCCTTTAGCAATAACCTGCCATGGTACAATCGTTTTGACATCCGTATAGACAAAGACTTCATTATCCGGCGAGGCGCGGACAAGTACTCTACGCTGAATGTGTATGTAATCTTCCTAAATGCGCTCAATCAGCGGAATGTGACATTTGTGTATCCCTACACGGGGCTTCCAGATGACAGCGGGTACATTCAATCCCCTGTAGGTCAGCAGCTGGCGCAAAATCAGTACTCGCGCGAGGCTTTTGAGTATCTCTATCGGCTCAAAGAGCGCAATCCAGCCAATCTAGGTGCGCCTTTGCGGATTCGGTTAGGCCTTCTCTTCACTTTCTAAATTCCCTAAATTTGCTTAGCGTATGCGGTGGTTGGGGCTAGCGATACTTAGTCTGGGTAGCTTGCTGGGGCGAGAAATTCTGGGTCGCGTGGAGCGGCGGGTACTTCCACGGACAGCTTCGGGTTGTACGGCACCTACTTCCAGCGTGCAACTAGATATCAATAATGTACGTTGTCTTATTCACAATGGCGGCGATATGTGGTGGGATCTTGTTCGGGCGCCGCGCTATGAAATTCCTAAGGTGCCGCCGGGCGTGCCAGCCATCCATTCGCTCTTTGCGGGGGCAATATGGATAGGAGGCATAGATGCGGCTGGGCGTCTCCGTCTAGCTGCCCAGACCTATCGCCAAAGTGGTATAGATTTCTTTGCTGGTCCGCTTTCGCTAGAGGGCACCACGGATGCTTCTACCTGTCAGCAGTGGGACAAGCATTTTGTTATCACACGGGACGAGATTAATCGCTTCCGGGCAGCCTTCCAAGCCGACCCCGGTAGCGTCAATCCCGCCAAATTCCCTAATGTATTCAACTGGCCAGGTAATAACCCTGCTCCGGGCTTTGAGCGCCAACTGGCGCCCTTCAAAGACCTTGACCTAAATGGCACCTACGAGCCCTCAAAAGGCGAGTACCCCGATGTCCCAGGGGATATGGCCATTTGGTGGGTCTATAATGACAAAGGGAATGTCCATACCGAAACGGGCGCCGCACCTATAGGCGTAGAAATACAAGCTCTGGCCTTTGCCTTCGCCACAACGAATGAGGTCAACAATATGACCTTTTACAAGTATAAAATTTTCAATCGTGGCACCCTTGACTTGCAGCAAACATACATGGCCGTGTGGGTAGATGCGGATGTAGGGTTTTATGCAGATGACTACGTGGGTTGTGATACGACACGCGGCTTAGGTTTCTGCTACAATGGCGATAATGAAGATGCCCCCCCCGAGGGCTATGGGCGTAATCCGCCTGCCGTAGGCACCGATTTCTTCCAAGGACCACGCAACGAACTAGGCCAGCGGCTCAAAATGACTAACTTCATGTATTACGATAACGACTTCAGCGTGCGTGGTAACCCCACAAATGCGATACATTTCTACAATTACATGCGCTCTATCTGGAAGGATGGCTCGCCGCTCGTGAATAATGGAACCAACGGCTATGGAGGCTTAGGTAATCCTACTAACTACATATTCACGGGCATGCCTGGGGGAGCCGCAGTAGCTGGAAACCCGAATTGTCGTCGCTATAACCCCCCGGCGCCTGGCTGGGATGAACGCAGCGCCGGCAATCAACCTTTTGATCGCCGCTACCTCCAATCCGCTGGGCCTTTCCTGCTTCGATCAGGGGCCGTAAATGAAATCGTAATCGGTGTGCCCTGGGCGCGCGACGCGAATGGTAGCGTCATATCGCCCAACGACGGCAACGTCGGCTCAGTGTGTCTTCTGCTGCGAGCCGATGACATAGCCCAAGCCCTGTTTGACGCCAACTTTCAACTTGTAGATGGCCCTGATGCCCCCGATATGGAAATCGTTGAACTGGACCGAGAACTGGTCCTCAAATGGGGTTACAAAAATCCTTTCTCCAATAATTATCGGGAAAACTATATCCAGCGCGACCCTACTCTGGTAGGCGCTCAGGATCCCTACTACCGCTTTGAAGGATTTCTAGTTTATCAACTGCGCGATGCGCGCGTCTCCCCCGGGGAGCTCCAAAATCCCGATAGAGCTATCCTGATTGCTCAGTGCGACATTCGGAATGATGTCTCTACTATAGTCAACCGAGAAGAGCTTTTTGTGCCGGGGCAGTCTGAGCCTCTCATCGTAGATAAGGTAATGGTAAGCGGCAAAAATGAGGGACTCTTCTATTCGCTGCGCGTGACTGAGGATAGATTCGCTGAAGGCACAGACAATAGGCTGGTAAATTATCGTAAGTACTATTTTGCCATTGTAGCCTATGCCTATAACGGCGAGCCTTCTAATCCCGTCAAGTTTATCGTCGGCCGAAATAATGTCCGTGTGTATGAGGCTATGCCTCATAAGGTAGAATTTGAGCGTGGGGGAACTGCACTTCGCAGTAGTTATGGTGATGGAATAGCCCTGCGCCGTCTTTATGGCGAAGGAAATGGCGGCAACCTCTTAGCTCTTTCCGATCAAGGGCTCAATCAGCTTTTCAGTCCGCCCTATCGCGCTATACCGCTGGAATACAGCCCTAAAGGCACCCCTGTCGCAATCAAGGTGGTAGACCCCAAGCAGCTCAAATCGTATGACTACCGGCTTGTCATCAATACTGATACCGCAGCCCGCGAGACTAGCCTTACCGTAAGTGGGCGAGACACTACCTACCTTCTCCATGTAAAGGAGTGGGAATTGTATGGAAGGCCCAGCGGGAGCGGTGCGCCTTACCGCCTGATTTATACTTCGTGGGCTACTATTCCTCTCAGTGAGTGGGGTAAGCGCCTTAGGCGGGTCAAGTTTCTCCAAGAGAATTACCTCAAGGGTACGGAGCGGGTTATTCCCGATCATGGAATTTCCATAGCGGTGCGCCAGGTCTTGGATCCGGGGATTGAAGGAGCGTATTTGCCGGATCGAGATACGACGCTGTGTCCGCCGCCGATTGAGCCGGAATATATGTACTACTACTTCCTGCAGGACCCTTCGAATGGGCTCATAGATATAGCAGTGGAGTATGAGGATCCCACTAAGCCGTGGCTTTCGGCTTTTCCGCGTTCGGCTTTTGTCTTTCCTGTGGAGGGCCGGCCGGATACGCTGGGTTGGGCCGAAGGTCCGGGGCTAGCGCCCGGTCAATCGCCCGCCCGACGCCAAAGTACGGCGGGTGGTAGGGTTCAACGCTATAATCCTGGCTGTCAGCTGGTTCATAGAGATGCTTGGACCAACACCCAAGGAGAACCCTCTTTCCCTGAATCCCCTGATGCACGCACGCCCCAACGGCCATGGATATGGTTCTATGACGGCATGTCAGAGCGGTTCTACCAAGCGGCTTATGAGACAGGTTGGGCCCCCTTTGGTCTAGTTACGCCTTACTCCGATCTCAATTCATCTCAAATCGGCGTAGGGGCTATGTATTGTGGGGGCGATCGGTGTCCCGCCGCTTTAGCCAACTACGCTCTGCCAGCTACCCAAGGAGTAACCCTCAAGCGCCTGCCGAGTATGCAGATTGTGATTACGCCAGATCGGCGCAAATGGTCCAAATGCCTTGTATTAGAAGCCTCGCCCAGCTATAGCCTAAGTCGTGCCGTAAATGGGGGTTTTCCGCGCGTGGCGAAATGGCGCCTAAGCCGCGACGTCTTTCAAGGCGATACCTTAGCCTATCGCAGCGGCCCCCTCAGTGTAAGTAATCAGGGATTCAGCTGGTTTCCTGGATATGCCGTCAATTTAGAGACGGGCCAGCGGGTAAATATTCTCTTTGCCGAGGCCTCATGGTTTCAGCGCGAAAACGGCGATGACATGCTCTTCAATCCTACCTCTTCCCGTGGCTCCTCTGGCGATGCTTACGGCGGCCGCCACTGGATATTCGTGACGACCTATCCCTACGATGAGTGCGCTAAGTTTGCCGAGTGGCTCTGTGTGGGGAATAATCCTCCGCGCGACCGCACTCCTGGAGGCATCTACGGCCTAATATTTGATAAACCCGGGGGCGGTGAGGGACGCCTCGACTCTTTCCTTACCTATGTGGCTTGGGTGGGCCTTCCACGTGTGGCTGGACCGCAATACGAATTCAAGCATTATAAGGATATACCTACCGAAGTTACCATTACTCTAGCCGTGAATAAATCCTACAACCGAACCCCTACGGGCGAGCCACCTACTTTTGAGTTTTCCACTACCGAGATTATGCCTAAAGTAGGGGAGGTCCAGATAGCCAAAAACGCTCTGGACATGATCCGAATAGTGCCCAATCCTTACTATGGCCGCTCGGGTATAGGCTCGGGGCGCTATGAAGTCAGTCAGATTGATACGCGCGTCAAAATTATCAATCTACCTACCCGTTGCAATGTGCGTATTTTCACCCTAAACGGCGTTCTCGTGCGTACTTTCCGAAAAGATTCCGAAGAGCCTGACATTGAGTGGGACCTCAAGAACGAATACGGGGTGCCGATAGCTAGCGGAGTGTATATTATCCATGTAGAGGTGCCTGGCGTAGGCGAGAAAGTGGTTAAGTTTTTTGCGATTATGCCTCAAATAGACCTCAATAACTACTAAGTTTATGCGTCGTACGCTTCTCTTAGTTACAGGGATTTCTGGGTACCTTCTGGCGGGTAATCCTGAGCGAGCGGGATCGGCTGGGGCTACCCAGCTCCTTATCAACCCTTATGCCCGCAGCTCAGGCATGGGCGGGCTAAATATCGCTAACTGCTATGGCATAGAGAGCATTATAATCAATCCAGCTGGCATAGCTCTAACGCGTCGCACGGAGTTTGTCTTCAGCCACACTCGCTGGCTTGTCGGTAGTGATATCAGCATAAATGCTTTTGCCTTTGCGCAAGGGTTCAAAAATGGAGGTACGCTGGGCTTAGCGGTTATGGCCTTTGACTTGGGCCGCTTTGAGCGCACTACTATAGATAACCCCGATGGTACCTTAGGCTACTTCTCGCCTACCATGCTAAATATATCCGCCTCTTATGCCAAGGTTTTTGCCGATGATCGGATATTCGTAGGTGCTACGGTCAAGCTCATTCATGAGTCCATACCTGATGCGGCGGCTAATGGCCTAGCCTTAGACGCGGGCGTGCAGTACCGCGACAAGCAAGGGAAATTTAAGATAGGTGTGGCTCTCCGGAATGTAGGGCCGCAGATGCGCTATCGGGGTGAGGGCCTTTCCACTCGTACGAACTTAGGTGGGCCTGGCTCCCCCTTCACGAATGCGGTGCATACCCCAGCAGCCGCTTTCGAGATTCCCTCGGTACTGCTTATAGGCATCGCTTACCGCGTCGGACTGGGGGGGGAACGTGAGCTAGTTGGGCGTGAGGCCAGCGCCGGTGGTACAGGCGGTGAAAAAGATTACCTCTTTTCCCTTGTGCCTATGCTGGGCTTTTACGCCCACTCCTTTCAGAATAACCAGCTTGGTGCCGGTTTGGAACTCCGCTACAAAAATTATCTCATGCTGCGGGGGGCCTACTTATGGGAGCCTGACATCACTAATAAGGAAAAGGCTCAAAACGCCTTCAACGGCCTCAATTTTGGGCTGACTGTGGAACTTCCCTTCCGTACAGGGGAAGGGCGCTACTCTTCCTTTGGGATTGATTATAGCTACCGTCCTACTTACTTCTTCAACGGAACACATAGCATCGGGGCTCGTCTATACATATGACGCATCTGCTCACACGTGAGGCTTATGAAAAGCTCCGAGAGGAGCTACATGAGCTCAAGACGCGGCGCCGTGCGGAGATTGCGGCGGCGATCGCTGAAGCGCGCGAAAAAGGCGACCTTAGCGAGAATTCCGAATACAAAGCCGCTCGGGAAGCCCAGCAGTTTTTGGAAGCCCGCATAGCCGAACTGGAAACCCTTCTGGCCCAAAGCAGAGTAGTGGATCCTTCGCAAATAGATACTTCTCGGATAACGCTCTCGGCTACTGTGCGCGTGCGGAATCGCCGGACAGGGGAGGAAATGACCTATACGCTCGTGCCTGCGATTCAAGCCAATCCCCGCGCTGGTCGCCTTTCCGTAGAGTCTCCTATCGGTAAGGCCCTCTTAGGCCGCACAAAAGGGGAAATCATAAGGGTGCAGGTGCCCGCCGGCCAGCTTGAGTTAGAAATCCTAGATATTAGCTACGGTTGATGCCTAGCGTATTTTCACGGATTGTAGCGGGGGAGCTACCCGCTTATAAGGTAGCTGAGACGCAGGATTTTTTAGCCTTTCTGGATATTCGTCCGCTGGTGCGCGGCCACACCCTCGTAATTCCTAAAACGGAGATTGACTATCTTTTGGATCTACCGGAGGAGCTATACATGGGGCTTTGGCTTTTTGCCCGGGAGGTGGCGCGCGCTATTCATCTGGCTATACCTTGTGCGCGGGTGGCTTTTGCCGTAGTTGGATTGGAAGTGCCGCACGCCCATATTCATCTTGTACCTATTCAGTCTATGGCTGACCTAAACTTCCAAAAGCCGCGCGTGGAGCTTACGCCAGAGGAGTTTCAGGCTACTGCCGCAGCGATTCAAGCGAAGCTGCGGGAATTGCACCCACAAAGGCCCGTTTCGTAGGGCTTTCCAGCGGCTGGAGCCAAGGGCTCAGCTCCGACAGCGAGACCGTACTCCCGTCCTTGCGCAGAAGCCTAATCTCCCCACCGGCATGAGGGGAATAGGTTTGGTTCTCCGCTAAACCTTCTATCCAGAACCACTCGGCCCACGGTCGCAGCGCTGGGCTTAGCGTGCGCTGCCAGCCTTCTCGCAGCACGTCTGACGCATTCTCGGTGAAAGTCACCTTGAAGGGTACCCGATAAAGAAGGGCTCGACTGAAAATCCGCAAGGGTGGAAAGACCGAACCACTTGACTCCTGAATCCACTGCCAAATCGTTGTCTCATCCAGCTGGAGAAACTCAGGAAGTGCTGCCTCCAAGGGAAGTTCCCGAAGTTCTTTCAAGTAAGAACGCCTTTTCCCCTCCAATTTGTAGGCCTCCCACCAGCGTCGGAGCAGCCACTCCGAACCCAAGACCCCTTTATGGAGGTATACCTGCCAGTACATGAAGCGGCGGGTTATGATGAACTTTTCCACCGAAGTGTGCCCTTTCTCTTCTATAACTAGGCGATTTTCGGCTACATTCATGGTATATATGAGCCGCTCTGTGCCGACTAGCCCTTCTTGTACGCCTGTATAGAAGCTATCCCGCACGAGGTAGTCCAGCCGGTCTACGTCCAGTTGGCTACTGATAAGATCGCTCAGGAAGCGGAGGGGGTGCTGGCCTTCCCATAGGAGGCGTACCTCACTTAGGTCGCCCAGCTCGGCCTCCATAAGGCCCAGCAGGGCTTGACTAATCCGCTCATGGCCGTAGGGGAGGATGCTTCCTTCTAAGCTATGGGAGAAAGGCCCATGGCCTATGTCGTGGAGCAGGGCGCCCAAAAGCACGGCTTCCCAAGTAGAGGGGGAGATAGCTAGGCCTTTGCGGCTCAGGGAAAGAAGGGCCTCTTCCGCTAGGTGCATCACACCTAACGCATGGCCAAAGCGCGTGTGTACGGCGCCGGGGTAGACGAATTGGGCCAGTCCAAGCTGGGTAATGCGACGCAGTCGCTGCACTACCGGATGCCCTAAAGCTCGCAAGATACGGCCCTCGGGTATCTGGATAAATCCATGAACGGGGTCGTTGATAATCTTAGCCGTACGCAGCACAAAGAGAAGGTACAAACTATCTTTGCTCTATGAGCCATTCGTTATGGCCTACCGAAGCCCAAATGGCGCGCTGGAGTCAGTTTAGTGCGGCGCCGCCCCCCTTAGGTGAAGGAGAGGATCTCTTGAAGGCTCATAAAGCGGCTTATGAAGAGGTATTTCAACGGCTGGCGCTACCGCCCTTCGTGCCGCTTTGGTACCCTGAGTATAGGATAGGGCTAAGCCAAACTAACTTAGGCCGGGCGCTCCAGGAGCTGGAGGAGGTTTCCAGTTTTCGCTCGTATGCGCAGAGCCGGCGCCCGGGTGAGACGCCCTATGAACCGCTCCACCGCTGGAGCGTTGCGCACCGGGCCGAATTCTGGGCCTATGTGCTTTTCAGGCGGCTCCAAGTGCCCTTTCAGAATCCGCCGACGCGCCTCCTTAGCTTTCCAACGGGGGATATCACCCAGCCCGTATGGCTGGAGGGGGCAAGGGGGAATGTGTGCGACCTCCTTTTCCGTGCGGATGAGTCGGCTACGGCGCTGATATATGTGCGTGAAGAAGGACAGGTGGAGCGGTGGAGTTATGCCGCCCTTCGGCGGGAGGTACAGCGCGTAGCAGGGGCTTTTCTGGCCCAAGGCCTAAAGCCCGGAGACCGAATTGCGCTTTGCCTTCCTTTACGGCCTGAAGCGGCTTTCCTCTATTTAGGCGCGATTTACGCCGGCCTTTCCGCCGTAACTATCCCGGACAGTTTATCGGGCGAAGAAATTGCTGCGCGCCTTCGGATCGCCCAGCCTAAGCGGCTCTTCATTCAAGACGGGCTCTACCGAGAGGAAAAGTTTCTACCCCTCTATGAGCGGGTACGACCCTATGACCTGCCGCCTACCTACGTTTTAGCGGGAAGGGGGTCTATTCAGACGCGCTTGCGCAATAACGCCTTTCCGTGGGCCGCTTTTCTCCAGTCTGAGCAGGTCTGCGCCGAGCCCGTCTACGGACCTCCTGATAGGGAAATTGGGGTCCTTTTTTCCTCGGGTACTACGGCCACGCCTAAGGCTATTCCGTGGACTTACCTCACGGCCCTCAAGGCTATCACGGATGCGCACTTTTTCCACGATGTTCAGCCTTCGGATGTGCTGGCTTGGCCGACAAATTTAGGCTGGATGATGGGGCCGTGGCTGCTTTTTGCGGGCCTAGCCCATGGGGCTACTGTGGCCCTTTACGAGGGGGCACCCACTGGTCCAGGCTTCTGCCAGTTCGTAGCCCAGCAGCGCGTTACCATTCTGGGTGTAGTGCCCTCCTTAGTGCGCCGCTGGATAGAGAGCCAAGCCTGGCAGGGAGCCGACTGGTCAGCTATTCGGCTATTTAGCTCTACGGGCGAAGCCTCTAACCCCTGGCACATGTGGGCCTTAATGGCCAAAGCGGGCTACAAGCCTATCATAGAGTACTGCGGCGGCACAGAAATCGGTGGCGGCTATATCACTAGTACGCTTTTACACCCGAATGCCCCCTCTCAATTCAGCGCTCCTGCGCTAGGGTTGGATTTTGTACTCTTAGATGAGGGCGGCCAGCCAGCCGAAGAGGGCGAAATCTTTCTTATAGGGCCCTCCATTGGGCTTTCGCAAAGGCTGCTCAATGCTGATCATATGCAGGTGTACTACGAGGGTACGCCGCCCTTTCAGGCTGGATGGGTGGGGGCTACTCGGGAGCCGATCGCCTCTGTCGTAGAAGGCTGTATGGTGCGACTGCGGCGCCATGGGGACTTCTTTCGGCGCTTACCTACGGGGTACTGGGTCTCAGGCGGGCGCGCCGATGATGCCATGAATCTGGGAGGAATAAAGATAGCCTCGGTAGAGATTGAACGAGTAGTGGCCCAAGTGCCTGGCGTGGGGGAGGCCGCAGCCATAGCTGTGCCCCCTCCCGATGGGGGTCCCGAACAGCTCGTAGTGTATGTAGTACCGCAAGCCGAGGCCCCTACTGACCCCGCTTACTGGAAACCCCTTTTGGCGCAGGCGATTCGTGAACGTCTCAGCCCGCTTTTCCACCTTCATGCCGTGGTAGTCGTACCTGAGCTACCGCGCACCGCTTCCAATAAGGTTATGCGTCGCCTTCTGCGTCGCGCCTACTTAGAGCGTCAGCAAACAGGCTGAAACGCTCCCTTTCCTTACCTTTGTAGCATGGGAAAAGGGGATCGGCGCACGCGGCGGGGAAAAATTTGGCGGGGTACGTATGGCAAATACCGCCCACGCAAGCCCAAAAACAAACATCCCCTTCCGGGAGAGGCGCCTAAAACGGCTTCTTCGGCGGCATGAGCCGCATACTCACAGGCATCCAGAGCTCAGGTAAGCCCCATTTGGGTAACCTCTTAGGTGCTATTCGGCCAGCCCTTGAGCTAGCTAGCCAGCAGAGCGAACCGGCCTTTTTCTTTATTGCGGACCTCCATGCGCTTACCACCGTCTATAATCCGGCTCAGCTTCAGGAAAATACCTACGCTGTAGCGGCGGCGTGGCTGGCTATGGGCCTAGATACCGAGCGGCATGTATTCTTTCGGCAGTCTGATGTACCTGAGGTATGTGAGCTGAGCTGGTATCTGGGCTGCGTAACGCCCTATCCCATGCTGGCTAACGCCCATGCCTTCAAAGAAAAAGCTGGCAACCTAGCGGAAGTTTCGGCGGGGCTCTTTACCTATCCCGTCCTGATGGCTGCTGACATTCTGCTGTACGATACCGATATCGTGCCAGTCGGAAAAGACCAAAAGCAGCATTTGGAAATTGCGCGGGATATCGCTGGGGCTTTCAATCGGCGCTATGGAGAAGTCTTCAAACTGCCTACGGGATTTTTCCAGGAAGAGGTGATGCTTTTGCCGGGGATAGATGGGCGCAAAATGAGCAAAAGCTATGGGAATACGCTAGATGTTTTAGGCGATGAGGTGGAGCTGGAGCGGCGAGTGCGGCGCATTGTTACGGATTCAACGCCGGTTGAAGCGCCTAAGGATCCCAATCGGTGTATTGTATTTCAGCTGTATTCGGTGGTAGCCTCCCCTGAGGAGGTGGAGGAAATGCGGAGACGCTATGTGGAGGGCGGGTATGGGTATGGTCAGGCCAAGGGGGAGCTTTTTCGGGTTTTGCGGGAGCGCTTCGCGCCTCAGCGCGCGGCCTATCAGCAGTGGATGCAGGATAAGGCGGCGCTGGAGGCTATCCTTCAGAAGGGGGCAGAGCGAGCACGCGCCGAAGCGGCTAAGGTGCTTGGGCGTGTGCGAGAGGCCATCGGCTTTCAGGCGCGCGTGCCTTCTTTCCGCTGGTGATAGGCCCATAAGGCCTCAGCGGTATCGACGACTATACCGCCCCACTCACCGCCTTCGGCGCAGGTAGTCGCCTCTAAAAGTCCAGCAAAGGCGCGTGCCACACCGCCGATATAGCGGATAGGCTTCCTTATACCCCATCGCCGCCAGGTGCGCCGGTGAAAGTGCGTAAAGCGCTCGCTTACAAGCGCCTTTACCCAAGGGTGCCTCTGATGGCGCGCAAGGAAAGGGGCAAAGCCAGCTAAGAAAGCCGAAGGACGTGCACTAGTGTATGCCTTTTGCCGCAGGCGTAGCGGTGCTGAGGCCTCAGGATAAGGGTTTTCGGCCCAGAAAGCCGCCTCTAAATCTGCTGGTACCTCTGCATAAAGGAGGGCGCTGAGGAAATGCCGGCCTAGGTCGGCACCGCTGCCTTCATCGCCAAGAAGATAACCGTGGCCGCCCGCCTGCTGAATGAGCGCCTGACCATCCCACAGAGCGCAGTTAGAACCTGTGCCTAAAATCCCGACTATTCCCGCGGCTTCGCCCCAAGCAGCCCGGGCGGCGCCTAAAAGGTCATGCGCTACCTCCACGGCTTCTCGTGGCAGTCCGAAGGCCTCCGCTAAAAGGCTTTGGAGGCGCTGGCGTGCTTCGGCCTCGTGGAGCGCAGGCCCATAATACCATATATGCCGAGGCCTAGCAAACCCATAGAGCTTCTGTACCTGCTGAAGCCTTTCGATGTAGGCTTCGGCGGCTTTCCAGCCTTCCGCTTCCGTATTGAGCCCTTGGAGGGTGTGGCGCACTAGACCTTGAGGTGTGCCAATAAGCCAGTCGGTCTTCGTAGCGCCTACCTCCAGTAGCCACATCCTGCCAAATTTCTTACCTTTGTGCCATGGCCACAAAAACTAAAGAGGTCTCTCTGGAAAACCGCATCGTAGACCTCTACAAACAGCTCGTCGTGGAGGACAAAATTCAACGCATGAATGTATTTTCCTTCTGTAAGATGCTGGATATCTCAGAGGCCGATTTTTATAAGCATTTTGCCTCGCTGGATGCGATCGGGCGAAAGATATGGACGGCCTATGCGGATGAGGTGATAAATATCCTCAAGAATTCGGAAAGCTATACTAATTACTCGGCCCGCGAGAAGATATTGGCCTACTTCTTCACCTTCTTTGAGAATGTTATCAAGGATCGCAGCTTCATTGCTAAGACCTATACGCAATTTACCCTCCTGAGGGGCTATCAGCGTAAGTTTCGGTCGCACATGGCGGAGGTGATTCAGGAAGGGGTGATTGCGGAGGAGATTCGGTCGCGCCACTTGGAGAATCTATACCTAGATGTCTTGTGGGGGGTTCATTGGGCGCTTATTCGCTTCTGGCTGAATGATGAGTCCGAAGGCTTTGAGGATACCGAGAAAGCGGTAGAGACGTATTTGCGTCTGCCGCTTGAGCTGATGGGGCAGAACATTCTGGACAGCGCTTACGAAGTTTTACGCTTTGCGCTGGGTAGGCTGAAGCTGCCGCGCCTAACCGTTCTATCTTGACGGCGGTAGCCCAGCGCGTAGCGCAGCTTAGCGAGGCCCAGACGCTGGGAATGGCCCAGCGTGTGCGCGAGCTACGCGCAGCGGGCAAGCCGGTGCTTTCCCTTCTCTTAGGGGAGCCTGACTTTCCTGTCCCCGAACCTATTCGAGCGGCGGCCATCGCCGCTATCCAAGAAGGCCATGCGCCTTACCCCCCTGTACCAGGTATTGCCCCCCTGCGTGAGGCTATAGCGAGCTACTACCACCGCACCTATGGCATTCCCTGCTCAGTTGAATGGGTAGTGGTCTCTAACGGTTCCAAGCAGGCCATTTTCAACGCTCTTTTTTCCCTTATAGAGCCAGGAGAGGAGGTAGTTATACCAGCTCCCTACTGGGTATCTTATCTACCTCTAGTACATCTGGCGCAGGGGCAGCCGGTTATAGCACCTACTACCCAAGTGGAAGGGTATAAGCTCACGCCTGAAAAGCTAGCGCGCTTCCTCAGCCCTCGCACCAAAGCACTTATTCTCTGTAGCCCGTCTAATCCTACAGGAAGTTGCTATAGTCGGGCCGAACTGGAGGCTTTAGCGGAGGTGCTCTCCGCCTATCCTCAGGTATGGGTCATTTCGGATGAGATTTACGAGCTGATTCGGTATGAGGGGCGCCATGTATCGCCGGCCCAAGTACCTTCCCTGACAGAGCGGACCGTGATATGCAATGGATTTTCCAAGGCCTTTGCCATGCCGGGCTGGCGGTTGGGCTATGCCCTAGCGCCGCCGAAGCTAGCGGCTGCTATGGCCAAAGTACAAGGCCAAATCAGCTCTGGCGCCAATCTAATTGCCCAGAAAGCCGCCTTAGCTGGCCTGCAGAGCGATCTCACCCAGCTCCTAGCCCCGATGATCCAAGCCTTTCGCGAGCGGCGCGATTACATATATGCCTACCTAAAAGCCCATTTGCCTCAGACCGAGCCCTATCTTCCCGAAGGCGCCTTCTACTTCCTGCTCAATGTCTCGAGCTTTTTGGGCAAAGTAACGCCTACTGGGGAGATTATCGCTGATGCGGACAGCCTTACAGAATATCTTTTGGCTCATGGGATTGCCTTAGTCTCAGGGACCGCCTTTGGGGCGCCTCAGCATCTGCGGCTTAGCTACGCCGTAGCCCTAAGCGAAATCAAGGCCGGTCTGCCTCGGATAGTAGAAGCGTTGAGTGCCCTGGTCTAATTCTCTTCTTCTTGTAGGTACCTTGGGACTGGGCCTTCTTAGCCTGTGGTATAGCCTAGTCCCGGTGTACGAATGGGCCCCGCGCCAGCCCTTTACAGGCCATTCGTGGTATAACCCCTTTGCACGCGCACCGCTTGTGTGGGCGCGCGCTAACTTTCATATCCATACGCGCACTTGGGGCGGTCTTACCGAGGGTTACCAAGAAGCCCCTGCTATCCAGCGCGTCTATAAGCGGTTAGGCTATGCCTGGATTGGCCTTTCGGACTATCAGCGGGTAAATCCTGCCAGTCCTCTCCCGCTCTACGAGCATGGCTGGAATTTGGGCAAAATTCATCAGCTCTGCTTCTGGCCCAGCCAAGTTGTGTGGTGGGACTTCCCCTTCGGCCAAACCTTAGCCATGCGGCAATTCGTCCTTGAGCGGCTGCGGCCTGTTACAGGGTTCCTTGTTCTGGCCCATCCTCGCTTTATGCGCAGCTACACGGGCCCTCACCTAGCCCAGCTGGGAGGCTACGAGGCGATAGAAGTGCTGAATCGTTTTGGCGACTCTGTGGCGGAATGGGATAGCGCTCTCTCTTCAGGGCACTTTGCACCTATTCTAGCCCACGACAATGTGCATGATGTGGAAAACCCCCATCAGCTCATGAGCCGTTGGACCGAAGTACTACTGCCTGAGAAAGCGCCTGTGGAGAGCCTGCGTGCCGCCTTATTTGAAGGGCGAACGGTAGGGTATAGGAATCGCACACCCTTTCCCATCCAGGGGCCCTATCCGCGCCTTCAGCAGGTAGAGATAGTGGGGGAAACGCTTCTGCGGATTAAGCTTACCCTTGTAGCGGACTCTCTGCGGCTGATTGGGCAAGGAGGGGAAGTACGGCAGGTAGTTTATCGGACGGACAGCTTGACGTATGCCATTCGGCCTAACGATACCTACCTGCGGCTGGAAGCCTATACGGCTCAGGTGGAGCTGTATGCTTCGCCGCTTGTGCGGGGTGGACCGAAGCGCCGAGGAATCCCGCCCAGACGCCCTTTCCCTTCGGTTCAGGGGCTTATAGCCTGGCTATTTGGCGCGTTCTGGCTTCTTGTAAGCCTCAGACTTTGGCAGAAGCGCCAAACAAAGGCCGGATAAACCGCCCGTTCGACTGCCTGAATAAAAGCTTCTACTTCCTCTACCGAAAGGCCAGCGATAGGCAGACGCACCTGATAAAGTATGGGACCTGTGTCGTAATTTTCATCTACTAAGTGAATCGTTAGGCCGCTTTCGGCGCAGCCAGCGGCTACTACGGCGGCATGGACGTGGCGTCCGTACAGGCCTTTGCCTCCGAAAGCTGGTAGGAGGGCCGGGTGGCTATTAAGTAGACGGCCAGCGTATCGCCGCACTACCTCAGCCGGAACAAGGCTGAGATACCCCGCTAAAGCGATGCATTCTATACCTTCTCGCTCACATAGGTGGAGCCAATCCTCGGCCGTATTGCGGATGGTATATACGGGCACGCCTAGCGCTTCCAGAGCCTGTCGATTAGCGCTGGGTCGATCAACAAGGCCAATCACGGGGCTCTGACGCGCTAGAAAAAACTCCGCTATGGCAGCGGCCAGCCGGCCGCGACCTGAATAGGCTATAGCGCAGCGGGGCATGGATCAGGCTTGCGCTCGGCAAAGGCCGCCTCATCGGGCAGGTTGAGCCGACGCGCCGCTTCGCCATACAGGCGCCAGGCCACTCTGTCGTAGGGATCTAATTCTAAAGACCTTGCAAGTAGCTCGTAGGCCTGAGTGCTTCGTCCCTGCTCAAGAAGAGCTTGGGCATACGCCGCTAAGCCGTCCTTCCAGCCAGGCAGCCTTTGAAGGAGGGAATCTGTTAGCCATTTGGCTCCCCATCGCCTCAGCCGAAGCGTATAAAACCGCACCGTATCTTCAAGCCCACCGAGGCGCTTACTCAGACTATCTAAAAGCCTATCGGCTACCTCCCTTTTATCGGGTAGGCTTAGATAAATTTCGGCTTGGAGGGCATGAAGCCGAAAAGAGGCCGGTACGCGCTGAAGGCCGGCCGAGAGGTTTTCCAGCGCCGCCGCCGTGTCCTTTTGAAGCAGGAAAAGGCGCGCAACCCACTCGTAGGGGGCATCGTAGGTAGCTCCCCTATCTACCCACGGGCGTAGCCCCTGGACCGCTGTCTGAATATCACCCCGAAGGAAGGTGTATAAGCCAAACCGCAAATAGTCCTGATCCGTCCAGTTGGCGAGAGGCTCGACGAGATTAGCTTCTAGAAAATTTCCCGAAGCAGCTAGGAGGACGCTTACTTCTCGGCGGGCCTCTTCTTCCACTTCGGGGTAGGAGGCTAGCAGACGGCTAGCTAAGGTGTAGGCCGCCTCCCAGCAGCCCCCCTCCGCTAAGGCATACGCCGCATAAAGGGAATCGCGCGGCGTACCCGCTTGGAGAAAAAGGTCAGCGGCTTTCCGAGCCAAGCCTGCTTCTAAGAAGTGGAGAGCCGTATAGCGTACTGCATAGGGGTAGAGCTCACGGTCATGCTGGTAGAAGTAAGGCAGAAAGGAGGTTACCTGCCCTAGCTTGCGCGCCTGAAGGGCTGCACTCCACCGACCAAGGGGAGTAGTGTCTTGAGCCAGGCCGAGCCACTGGGCGTTTTGGCCTGTGGGGTTTGGCGGCGGTTTCGGTAGCACTCTCATAAGGTGCAAATAGGCAAGATTCTCCACTACCGCTGGCGGGAAGGGGGAGGGGATACTACTGGCTACGCGCGCAGCCCACTGCCGACGCTCATAGCGCAAGTAAAGTAGTGCCAAGTGTGCATAATAGGTAGGATTAGTTGGCGCCAGACGAATTGCTTCCTTCCAGTAAAAGGCGGCAGAATCGGGCGTATTTAGCCTGTAAAAGAGAAAGGCGAGCTGGTTGAAGGCGCGCGGATTGGGACCGAAGCGATTAGTATAACGCTGAAGGAGCTGGGCTGCGCGCACGGGCCGTTCCAATTGAAGCCACAAGAGCGCGGCTTGGAGGGCAGCTGGAAGAAAAGGACGCGTCAAAAGGGCCTCTTCACAGCGGAGGGCCACTTTCTCTAGCTCTTTCCCCAGCTGAAGCTGGATATGGGCCAAATTGTAGGCTAAACGCGACTCAAAGGGCAGAAAGAGGAGCGCTTTTTGATGGGCTTTTTCGGCGGTCTCCCAATCTTCCGCAAGGAGGCTGCTTTCGGCCGCGGCCAGCGCCTGCCATCGGGCGGGAAAACGCGTAATTGGCCAATTCTCCTCTACTTCAAACCCAGCCCCTACCATAATCTGGAGAAAGAACACCAGGGCTAAAGGGAGACGTGGGCTTTTGGGAAGGTCCCAGTACGTCATCTGGCGTGTTTGCCAAAGGACCCAAAAATTCAGGCCCACGTAGAGCGCGCCCCCCAAAAGCCCTACCCCCAAAAAGGTCTGCCAGAGGCGAATGGTGGAGTAGAAATAAAAGTACTGGTAGGCGTTGAGATGATAAGCCAGCGGCACTGTGGCTAAAAAATTTATACCGGCCCAGCTCCACAGAAGGGCTGCGGGGTGGCGGAAACCATCGGTCCATAAGGGGTAGTAGGGTTGAAGCCCTACAAAGCCTGCTATAAGTCCCAGTAGGCCTAAGGTCAAGGTAAGCGTATGACTGAGGTCTTGGGGCAGGAAGGCTATCCCTGCGCTGAGTCCTAAGCTCAAGCCTGCGAGAAAGCCATAGCCCAATAGGCCTGCACGCCAGCGGGTTAGGATATATACGCCTACGGCCAAAAGAGCTAAAGGTCCCAAGAGAGCCCCTACGCCTGCCGCTACTAATCCCAAAAGGCCTGGGAAAACTAGCGCCTCGTGGAGCACGCCAAGGCCCTTCCAGATTCCTGGTAGGCCTAGAACGCCAGCTACCCCCGCCGTTAAAAGAAGGACGGTGTGGCGCATTTCTAGCCGCCAAAGGCCCATTTGAATGGATAAAGTGGGCAGAAGTACGACTAGTGAGAGCCCTAGCGAAACAACGTAAAACGGATCGGTGCCCGCCCAAGCCCAAGCGGCCTTACTCGAATGGACCCAAACTACCCAGCCAAAATATACTAGGTAGGGTAAAAAGCCCTGCATGCGGGTGGCCGCTGCAAGGAGCGTAGCCCACCCCAAAACAATCCCTAGCCACCCTAAGAGTATGGCGCTTTTTTGCGGGGCTAAAAGTTCGGTAGCCGTAAGCTCGTACACCCGCCGTACGGGCAGTTCCACCAGGTAGTTGCGGTACTGGATGCGGCGAAGGTCAATAGGAGCTATCTCTTCCTCATAGTAGTAAAAAGGGACAAAGGCTTCTTTAAAGCTGTAGCGCCCGAGCCAGGCCGCAACCAAAGCACCCCAGCTCACAAGAAGGAAGACAAAGAAGAGGCGCGCCATGTGCCTTTCCGTCCTAGGCAGGATATGCCATACCCCGCGCCAATCCCAAGTGGGCGTGGTCATCGGCGACGCAAGGTAAAAATTAGGCCTAAGGCGCCAAGGAGAAGCGCTAAACCTAAGGCATTCCAGGGGGAGCGGAAGGTGTGGTGAGCCAGCCACACGGGCAGGGCTTCTTCCGCCCAGGGCCAGTGCCCTGTCTCCCAGAGGCTCTTCCATGCCCCTATCCAGTCTCCTGCCACGGGCTGGAGGCAGCTCCCTAAAAGAATCAGCCCTAAGAAAAGGGGCGTCAGCCAGCTTATGATCCAGCGAAAAGGGCCAGCTACTTCAAGGCTCACCAGTCCTTGGCGAGCGGCTTGCCGGAAAAGCCACCAGTGCCCTAAAGCGGCCAGCACCAGCAGGAAAGTACCTGCCCAGTAGTCGTAAAGATTGAGGGTATCTTCGGCATAGCCTAAAAGTGGTGGGAGCCCCAGCAGGAGGCTTACGCCAATGAAGGGGACGGTCCAGCGCTGGGGCTGGCCGCCTAAAGTCTCTGCCAGCCAAGTAAGTACTACCCACCCCATCGCCAAAAGCGAGCTTAGGCCTGCTAGGAAAAGGAGCACGTACCACGCCGCTGTGAGTAGCCGCCCGCCCCAAGCCTCTAATACATACGGCATTACCTCAAAGCCCATCCCGAAGCCCGCCTGCTGCTGCACATAAGGAAGCCCCAAGAAAGCCGTAGTGAGAGGTATTACGATAAGCCCGCCTAATACCACTTCGGCGAAGGTATTAGCGGCCACGGTGTAGGTGCCTTGAGCTAGGATAGGGGCCGAGCCGCTGTAGGCGGCATACACCGGATACATCGCAAAACCCACCCCTATGGAGAAAAAAACCTGCCCAGCGGCCGCAAGCCACACCGCTGGCTCCTGAAGGGCGGTCCAGCGCGGAAGATACAAATACAGCAGGCCTTCTTTGGGATCGCAGGTAGGGCAGCGTCCCGTAGGCCCTAAAAAAAGGGTCCCGCTCGCTAGGCCAATCCCTAAAAGAAAAAGAAGCGGCATGCCATAGCGGTTGAGTCGCTCTACGCCGTGCTGCAGGCCGCCGTGTAGAATAGCCCCCGTCAGTAGCCAAGTAAGCAGCCAAAAAATCCAGCTCTGCTTATGAATGAATTCAGAGTGGAAGCCCTTTAGCGTCTCTAGGTCCTTACCGCTGAAGGTGCCTAGGAGCGCGTGGTAGGTGTAGCCTAAGGTCCAGCCAGTAAGATAGGCGTAGTAGGAGGCTACGGCAAGGCTTACATATACGGCGAGGAGGCCTATGAGCCAGCCAGATTTTCCAGCCAGCGTACGTAGGAGAGCGGGGGCGCTGCGTGCGCCGCTCTGCGCCCCAGCTTGTCCCAGGCGCATTTCTATCCATACCATGGGCAGCCCCACTACCAGAAGGGCCACCAAATAGGGTACTAAGAAAGCCCCTCCGCCCCAGCGCGCCGCCTGAAAGGGAAACCGCAAAAAATTTCCCAAACCCACTGCACCGCCGATCAGAGCCCATAGCGCTCCCCAGCGACTACTCCATCGCTCCACCGCACAAAAGTACAGCAGCCCAGTTTTTGCTTACATTTGAAGTATGCGTGGCCTGAGCCTCCTTTTAGGCTTTTGTCTGGCGGTTTATGCCCAGCCGGACCGGTATCCGCCGGCCCAGCAATTTCCTCGGTTCCTTCTTTATACGCTCGAGGGCAAGCCCTTTACGGATGCTGAGCTGGCGCCCGCCGAGCGCGGCCGCGTGGTCATCTTCTTTGATCCTTACTGCGATCATTGCCAGAAGCAGGCCGAGTTGCTCAAAGCAGGCCTTTCCCAGCTTCGAGGCATTCAGATTATATGGGTCTCTACAGAGACGGCTGAGGCCATACGCAGCTTTCAGGAAAAGTACTTCAGTGGCGTGCCCAATTCCTACTTCCTGCGGGATAGGGACTTCAAGTTTGATAGCTTCTTCGGTTATAGCGTAGCGCCGACCATTTACGTGTACGATAAAAGCGGGAAGCTGCGGCACATCCACCGCGAGGAGGTACCGGTAGCTACCCTGCTCAAAGGGTTATGAGCGCTTTCGGGCGCCCCCACATACTGCTTATAGACAATCACGACTCTTTTACCTACAATATCGTGGCCCTTCTTGCGCTGGCGGGATGTGAGGTGACGGTGGAGCAGGCGGAAAATATTCTGGCGGCTGAGATATATCGCTATCCTTGGGCGGGCATAGTGATAGGTTCGGGGCCGGGCCATCCGTCCTACCTAGTGGAAGTGCTGCCGCCGCTTATCCCGCCGGCGCTATCAGTGCCCCTTTTGGGCATTTGTCTAGGGCATCAATATATCGTGCAAATTTTTGGCGGTCGCGTAGAGCCTATGGAACGCCCCTATTTTGGCCTGCAGAAGCGTATCCTGCACAACGGGACAGGCATTTTTCGCCATCTTCCTAATCCCTTGCCCGTAGGGGTATATCATGCGCTTCATGCAAGCCTTGTGCCTTCTTCCTTAGAAGTAGTGGCACGCGACAAGGAGGGGCACTGCATGGCCGTGCGCCATGTTGAGTATCCTATCTGGGGCCTTCAGTTTCATCCCGACTCTATTCTTACCCCTCATGGACAACTACTTATGCAGGCCTGGGTGCATTTGGTAGCCTCTTTATCGGCTAAAAATGTTTGAACTCCCATGACCTCGCCCCTCTCCACCTTGACTCAATCGGCGCTTACCTGGCAAAAGGTAGAGCGTGAGCGCTACAAATACGCTTGGGGCGGGCTGGCGGAAGGCTCTCCGATTATCTTAGTGCATGGGCTTTTCGGCGCCCTCAGCAATTGGGACACTACCCTCCAAGCCTTAGGCTCCAGCTACTCTATTTTTGTCCCGCTTTTGCCGATTTATGAATATTCACCCGTGGAGCCTTCTTTGGCCGGGCTTACGCACTATTTATGGGATTTCTATCAAGGCGAGGGGCTTCCCCCAGCTGTCTGGATAGGCAATTCTTTAGGAGGCCATCTTGCTCTACTCATAGCGCGACGCTATCCGCAAGCCGTGCGTGCCCTTGTGCTTACAGGTAGCTCAGGTCTTTTTGAGGACAGCATGGGGAGTACCTTCCCTCGGCGTAGCAGTCGGGCCTATGTGGCGGAGAAAGTGGCTTATACCTTCTACGACCCACGCCATGCCACAGCCGAGCTGGTAGATGAGGTCTATACGCTAGTAAATGATAACTACAAAGCCCTACGCATCCTCAAAATCGCCCGCGATGCGCAGCGGGACTTTGTAGGCACGTGGCTTAAAGAAATCACCGTACCTACTTGCCTGATTTGGGGTGCGAACGACAGTATTACGCCTGCCGCCGTAGCCTATGGCTTCTTTCACCTTTTGCCCAAAAGTGAGCTTTACTTTATTGATGAGTGCGGCCATGCGCCCATGATGGAGCAGCCCGAAATATTCCATGCCTATCTTCGGGGTTTTCTAAAGAAGCATAGTTTATGAAACGGCCTTCCCTTACGGTGCTTCCGCTTCGGCGCTACTCGCAGGCCTTCGTGCCGTTGCAGGCCTCCGTCCGCTTGGCCCGCCAGCTTTTTCGTCGCTATCCGCGCCTGAGCCACCTACCTGTGGTTTCGGCGGAGGGCAAATACATTGGCTTGCTCGCTAGAAAGGCTTTGGGCGAGGCTTCGCTTGAAACTTCTGTAGGAGAGCTTCCACTTGCCTCTGTGCCCGCCCTGCTGCCTTATGCTACCATTTACGATGCCCTCCAATACATGGAAAGCTACAAGAGCCTTGCTATTCCGATACAGGATGAGGAGGGAAGGTACTTAGGTCTTATTACTGCTGAGGCGCTTGTACGATGGTGGAGCCGCATCGCAGCCGTGCAGGAGCCTGGCACCGTGCTGATTTTAGAGACCTATCTGCGCGATTATAGCCTAGCCGAGATTGCCCGCATATTAGAAGGGGAGGAGATCCGAATTCTTTCGGCCTACCTCCTTTCGCCTGCGGGCGATTATCAGAAAGTCTTTGTGGTGCTTAAGGTGAATACGATTTACCTCACGCGTGCGCTAGAGCTTCTGGAGCGGCGCGGGTATAACATAGTGGCAGTACATGGCGACCTTCTGATGGAGAAGCATGCGCGTGACCAGCTACAGGCCCTTCTGCGCTACCTAAACCTCTGACCTATGCTACGAATAGGGCGGATTCATATCATTACCGATACGACGGTACAGGGGCGGTATTCTCATCTACAGCTGGCCCAAATGGCCATAGAGGCCGGTGTAGCCACTATTCAATACCGCCAAAAAGAATTCGTGCAGGAAAAGCATTTTCCTGAGCTGCAGGCCATAGTAGCTCTGGCACGCAAACATCATGTGCAGCTTATCATAAATGATCATGTGGGTTTAGCCGCTGAGGTGGGCGCTACGGGCGTTCACTTGGGCGAGACCGACATGCCGATCGCGGAGGCGATGCGGCAACTTCCCGCCTTCACGCTAATAGGGGCCACCGTACATACCCTAGAGTATTATCAGCGCATTCGGCATCTTCCTTTAGCCTATGTGGGTGTCGGGCCGGTGTTTCCTACAGGTTCTAAGTCCCTTCCCTATGAGCCGCTGGGGGTAGAGGGGCTGCGGCGGTTCGTAGAAGCGATTACTCATCCAGTGATTGCGATAGGGGGGATTACGCCAGAACGGGCCAAACTGCTTTGGGAAAATATACCGAATCTCTATGGTGTGGCAGTACTTTCCGCTTTTTGCGGGGCGCCGCAGCCAGTAGAAGTGGCGCGAGCGCTTCTTGCGCTCCTACCAGAAGGGGAGAGATAAGGAAAGCAGCTCTAAAAGGCTAACTTTGCTGCATGCCGTCCGTTACGGCCGAACAGGTGAAAAAGCTGCGCGAAACCACTGGCGCAGGCATCATGGATTGCAAAAAAGCCTTAGAGGAAGCCGAGGGAGATTTTGATAAGGCAATAGAAATTCTTCGTAAAAAGGGCCATAAGATGGCTGCGGCGCGCCAAGCGCGCGACGCAAACGAGGGGGCCGTATTCGCCGCTACCTCCCCTGCTGAGGGCCATCTCCTGCTGCTGGCCTGCGAAACCGATTTCGTAGCTAAAAATGAGGCTTTTCAGGGTTTTGGAAAGAATCTGGTAGAGCTGGCGCTGGGTCAGCGGGTGAAAACCTTAGAGGAGCTACTTGGACTTACCTGGGAGGGCCTGCCGGTTTCTGAGCACCTTGTGCAGCTGGTAAGCCGCATAGGCGAAAAGATAGAAATCGCCCGCTGGGCTCGGCTAGAGGGGGAATATGTAACGGCTTATATCCACCTAGGCGGGCGGATCGGCGTGCTGGTAGCCCTCAAGGGTACCGCAGAAGTCCCCCCCGAAAAGCTCCACGAAGTAGGGCAGAATATCGCCATGCAGATCGCCGCCCTGCGACCTGTCAGCGTGGATCGCACCTCAGTTCCTATAGAGCTGATAGAGAAAGAAAAAGAGATCGCCCGTGCGCAGGCTCGTGCAGAAGGTAAGCCCGAGGCCGTATTAGAAAAAATCGCTACGGGTAAGCTGGAGAAGTTCTTCAAAGAGGTTGTGCTGCTGGAGCAGGAGTATTTTCAGGATCCGCAGAAGACAGTAGAGCAATACCTTAAGTCGGTCTCACCTAAGCTGGGCGTAGCCGGGTTTGTGCGCTTTCAGGTAGGGGGCAAATGATGCGCTATCGGCGGGTTCTGCTCAAGCTGAGTGGCGAGGCCCTCATGGGCCGAAAAGGCTACGGCATAGATGCCCAACAGCTGCGGTATTATGCGGAGGAAATCGCCCCTGTAGTGCAAGCGGGCGTGCAAATGGCCATAGTCATTGGCGGAGGTAATATTTTCCGCGGCATAGAGGGCAAAGAGCAGGGCCTTGACGAGGCACAAGCCCATTACATGGGCATGCTGGCTACGGTGATTAATGCCCTAGCGCTTCAGAATGCTCTAGAGCAGGCGGGAATTCCTACGCGAGTGCAATCGGCTATAGAAATGCAGCGCATTTGCGAGCCCTTTATTCGGCGGCGGGCTATCCGGCATCTAGAAAAGGGGCGCGTAGTAATCTTTGCAGCGGGTACGGGAAATCCTTTCTTTACTACAGATACAGCGGCTACGTTGCGGGCGATTGAGATCGGGGCCGAAGTCCTCCTCAAAGGTACGCGCGTGGATGGGATTTATACCTCTGATCCAGAAAAAAACGCCCAGGCCCAGCGTCTCACACATATTTCCTACAAGGAAGCCTTAGAAAGACGGCTGGAGGTGATGGACCTTACGGCGTTTACCCTGTCTCAGGAGCATCGCCTGCCCGTAGTGGTATTCAACATCAATCAGCCTGGCGCCCTCTACCGAATCTTAGCCGGCGAGCCCGTAGGCACCCTAGTAAGTAGCGAGGCATGAGGTGGTGGGAATGGCTGTGGGAGACCCACTGGCACGGCATTCCCGTAGGGCGGTGGGTGATAGTAGGGCTTATTCTGGGCGGGGGCTACCTAATCGCCCGACTTATAGCTCGCCTCCTCAGCCGCTTGCTCCACTTAGCTTTAGGCAAGGCGCAGACCAGTATCAGCCCGGAAGACCTCCACCGCCTCATGCGGCCGGCGTGGCTCTTTCCGCTTTTCCTTCTGGCAGCGTATGGGAGCGCCCATATCCTATATTTTCTCAATCTCCCTCCTAAGGTCGTTCAGTGGATTCAGCAGGTCTTTCAGGCGCTTACGCTGCTAGCCTTAGCGCTATTGGGAAGCCGCTTATTAGCCGTAGCCGAGACCATCCTAGCCGCGCAATATCGCCAAAGTGGCGAGCCCTACAAACTCCAGCTAGTCCACCCGCTCTTCACCATAGGCCGTATTCTCCTTTTTCTGCTGGTGGGCTTTCTCATGCTTGAGCACACCCTCAAGCTGAATGTAGCGCCCTTTTTTACAACTTTGGGGTTAGGGGGGCTTGCGGTGGCGCTAGCCGCTCAGGAAACTCTGCAGCACTTTATCAGTGCCATAGTTATCTTCTCAGACCGCCCCTTCAAGCTAGGCGACCTCATACGCCTAGATGCCAATACCATTGGCACCGTGGAAAAGATCGGGCTGCGCTCTACCCACATCCGAACTTTAGATAACCTGCTGCTTGTCATACCGAATAAAAAGCTGGCTGATAGCCCGCTGGAAAACCTTTCGCAGGCTTCCGAGCGCCGCCTAGTGTTTCGGATAGGTTTGCTCTACAGCACTCCTACAGAGGTTCTGGAGCGGCTTATACAGGAGCTGCGCCTCAACTTAGAAAAGCTTCCTTTCCTTAGCCGCCCTCCGACAGTTTTATTTACAAACTTTCAAGATTCGGCTTTGGAGGTTACGGTGATTGTCTTTGTGCAGCTGGACTATAAAGAGGGCGGTGCTGATTTGCCTCTTACGGTGCTCCAATTGCAAGAGCGGGTGGCCTGGGTGATTTTACGCACGGTGCGGGCCCATGAGCCTTATACGGGGTTTGCTTTTCCGACCCGCACGCTGCACATAGAAAGCCTTCCGCGCACCTGGCATGCGATTCAGGAAGCTACACGCTACGGGAAATGATTTCATCGCTTTAGAGGCGAGGCAAGCCGAGGCGCTTACAGCGGCTCAGCGGCGTAGCCTGTGTCAGCGGCGCACAGGTATAGGGGCAGACGGGATTATAGCGGTACGCCCTGAGGGGGAAGGTAAGCTACGGCTGGATTACTGGAACGCTGATGGCGCTATCGGCAGCTTCTGTGGAAATGGCGCACGGGCAGCTCTCTGGCTGGGCTATACCCAGTGGGGCCATAAGCACGCCCAGCTTGAGGCCGCTGATGGGCTCCATGAAGGGCATATTCTGGCGACGGATCCCCCCCTCGTGGCCGTTTCGCTAAACTTGCGCCGCAGCCCCCAAGCCGTAGCTAAAAAGCAGTGGTTCGTAGATACGGGTTCCCCTCACTTGCTTGTAGAGGTAGAAGAGGATCTAGCGAATTTTCCCGTAGCTGAAAAAGCTCCTCCCCTTCGTTGGGATACGCGCTATGACCCTAAAGGCGTAAATGTAAGCTTCTTTCAGCAGGTGGAGGGGCGCTGGCACCTGCGTACCTACGAACGCGGCGTAGAGGCGGAAACCCTCAGCTGCGGCACCGCTTGCGTTGCCCTAAGTGCCCTCATAGGGACTCCAACCTTAGAAATTTGCACCGCTGGCGGCACCTTACGCGTAGAAAGGGAAGGCTCTAAATTCTGGCTTATCGGCGAGGTGCGGGAGGTTTTTTGGGGCGAATGGATAGGCCCTTATCCCTCCGAAATGCCCCCTAATCCAGCTGCCACGCGCGCGCAAACCGCTTGAAGGTATAGAGATTCCAGAGCAGCTTGCGGTAATTTACCTTTCGGCTTTGGTGGGCTTCCCAGAGGCGTCTAAGCTGCTGAGGCTGAAACCAGGGGTCCGGTCGTAGGAGTTCGGCTTCAATAGGGCGGCGTAGCTCTTCCCGCAGCCAGCGCGGCAGCGGCACGCCGAAGCCTTTCTTAGGCCGCAATAAAATCTCTGGCGGAAGCCTGCCTTGCATAAGCTTTTTGAGAAGGAATTTACCTTCCCCACCCCGCAAGCGGTAATCGGGCGGTAGGCTAGCCAGAAACTCTACTACCTTCACATCCAAAAGCGGCGCGCGCACCTCCAAGGCATTGTACATGCTGGCGCGATCTACTTTTACCAAGATGTCGTCCTGCAGGTAGGTTTTGTAGTAGAGGTAGGTAATTTGACCGAAGAAGCTGGCCTCAGAGGGGAAGCGATCCAAGTAGGGCCTTAGGCAGTGATCCAGAATTTTTTCGGCCTGCTGGGCTACCTCTGGCCGAAGCAGCTTAGGAAGCTCCTCGGGTAGGAAGGAGGCCATCCAGCGCGTGTGGCGTTCTATAGGGGGGCCAGTAAACCCGCGCAGAAATTGGCGTACCTTGAAGTCTAAAGCCATATTCTCATCGCGGGAGGGGAGGAGGCGCTCGGCTAACCACAGCCCGGCTTGCAGGAGAGGACGGGGTACCCAGGCAAGTAGTGGGGCGTACTGCTCGGCAAAAAAGGTGGGGTAGCCAGCTTGAAGTTCATCGCCACCATCCCCTCCTAAGGCCACGATGACGCGCTGCCGAGCAAATTGCGAAAGAAAATAGGTCGGCAAGATAGAAGCATCTGCGAAGGGCTCATCCAGCTGCGGAAAAACTTCTTCCACTAGCTCTAAGGCTTTTTGGGGTGAGAGTAGCGCGGTGTGGTGATCGGTGCCTAGCCAGCGCGCCACCTTCTCGGCATACGGGCTTTCGTCGTAGGAGTCTTCGGAAAAGCTAATGGAAAAGCTAAGGATGGGTGTCTCACTGTGCTGCTGAGCATACCAGGCTACGGTAGAGCTGTCTATGCCCCCGCTGAGGAAAATGCCTACGGGCACATCGGCGATTAGGCGCAGGCGGGTAGCTTCTGCTAAGAGTTCATCCAAGCGCTTCAGGGCTTCTGGTAAGGGGGGAGCGGTAGGCTGAGGGAAAGGCGGCTCCCAATAGCGCTGATGAGCTATAAGCCGATCACCCTCTACAATAAGGTAATGGCCGCCTTCTAGCTTATAGATGCCCTCACTGATTGAAAGCGGAGAGGGTACGTAGTCCAGCACGAGATAAGCGTGCAGCGCAGCAAACGAGAGGCGCCGCGGAATAGCGGGATGCACCCAAAGGGCTTTGAGTTCAGAGGCAAAGGCAAAAAGCCCTGGCTGGAGCGTATAGTAGAGGGGCTTTTTGCCCATCCGATCCCGAGCCAGAAAGAAGCGCTGAGTAAGCCGGTCATAAATGGCAAACGCAAACATGCCGCGCAGGAGGGCCAGACAGCTTTCACCCCAAGCGACATAGGCATAAAGAAGCACTTCCGTATCGGAGGTCGTTCGGAAAGTATAACCGATTTTTTCCAGATTGGCTCGGAGTTCTTGGAAGTTATAAATCTCGCCATTGAAGACTATGACATAGCGTCCATCAGCGGAGAAAAAGGGCTGGTGGCTGCGCGGGTCTAAATCTAGGATGCTCAGGCGGGCGTGGGCCAGTACGGCTTCCCCTTCTTGCCAAACGCCTTGATAGTCAGGCCCGCGGTGACGCAGGGTTTGAATCATCTTCCAGCCTACGCTCTCGCCACCTTTTCCCCAAAAGCCCGCTATACCACACATGCTTTATACCGAGACGGGCATATTATCGGGAAAATTGACCCGCTCGCGAATTTGGGCCACAGGCCTTCCCGTAGCCTCATAGTAAATCCGCATGAGCATTTCCCCAAGTATCCCTATGAGAAGAAGGACTACCCCGACGCTGAAAAAGAGCGCGGTGAAGATAGGTAGAGGTGTCTGTACGAAGTCTTTTTGATGGGTGAGCTTGTAGTAAAGAGCTAGGAGGAAACAGCCTGCTCCGCCCAGCATAGACAGAAGCCCTATGCCGCCGAAAAAATGCATAGGCCGCTGAAGATAGCGGTCCAAGAAGATGATCAGGATGAGGTCCAGCAGCACGGAAATCACGCGGGCAAGGCTGTAATGGCTTTTGCCGTATTTACGAGGCTGGTAGCTGACGGGTATTTCAGTGATTTTGCCACCCTCCCACTTGGCGTAAATCGGGATGAAGCGGTGCATTTTACCGTATAGGCGTATGGGGGAGAGGATTTCGCGCCGGTAGGCTTTGAGCGTGCAGCCGTAGTCGTGGAGAGGTACGCCTGAGATAGAGCTAATCAGGGCATTAGCCAGCAGGGAGGGCAGGCGGCGGGTGAAAAATTGACCGCGCCAGCGGTTCTGGCGCCAGCCGCTTACTACGTCGTAACCTTCCGCTAGCTTGGCTAAAAGGCGCGGGATATCGGCTGGATCGTTCTCCAAATCGGAGTCCATAAGCACGATCACTTCTCCGCGTGCATGCTGGATTCCCGTCTGGATGGCCGAGGTTTGTCCGTAGTTGCGGCGCAGACGGATAAGCCGCAGCCATGGTCGTTCCTTAGCCAGCTCTTTCAAAACTTCTGCCGAGCCATCAGACGAGCCATCATCTACAAAGATCACCTCGTAATTCCCCTTTAGGACGGCTTCCAGCCGTTCCACAAGCTCGGGGAGGGCAGGGGCTTCATTGTAGACGGGTATGACTACGGAAAGCTCCACTTTTACAAAGGTAGGGCATAGCGGCTAAGGCTGCCTAGCGCAGGAGCGTTACCGTGCCAGCTCGCATGAATTCATGGGTGCCTCCCACGCGCGCCAGCAGGCGATAGGTATAGACCCCCTCTGGACACGGCGTCCCACCGCATCTCCCATCCCATAACTGGGCATTATTTCCATAAAAGACCTGAATCCCCCAGCGGTCATACACCCATACCTCATAAGGCATGGTGGCACGTATAAGCCAGAGATCGTTTATGCCATCCCCGTTTGGCGTGAAGACATTTGGGATGAAGATTTCCAGCCCTGGCTCGATTACCACCACACCGCGTGCGGTATCGGCGCAGCCCTCAGCCGAGTAGGCTATTAGGGTAACATTGTAAGTGCCTTCGCGAGGGAAATTCACGGGCCCAGGATTGACGGCGGTGGAAGTTTGGCCATTTCCAAAGTCCCATTCGTACCGTACGGCACCTTGCGATTGATTGGTGAATTCTACCTGCGTATCCGGGATGCGGCGCTGTACGTTGGTGGGCGAAAAGCTGGCCTGAGGGGTAGGGAGTACGCGCACCGCAGTGCGCGCCGTGTCGCTACAGCCGTCCTGGCTTAGCGCTATCAGCTGCAGTGTATAGGTCCCTGCAGTGGAGTAGGTATGAGTAGGGCTATCCGCACTACGCAGGGTGTCTCGCGTGCCATCACCCCATACCCAGATGTAGATTACCCCGGCAGCCCCGGCGGGATCGGAGGAATTTGTAGGCCTCAGCGTGAAGGGAGCGCACCCCGAAGTAGGGTCTACGTTTAGCCTAGCGGTAGGCCGCCGCTGCACGGTTATTTGCCGCTGGGTCGTAGCTGAACATACCCTATTGTGGCTCCATGCTGTAAGCGTAACGGTATAAGTGCCCGAAGCCGCATAGGTGTGCTGCGGGCCCGCAGCCGTGCTACGACCCCCATCCCCAAAGTCCCACTCCCAGCTGTACCCATCCGTACCCACATCGGAAAATTGAATGGGCTGATTGGCGCAGGGTGGGCTAATAACCGCAATCTGGGGATTGGGCCGATGGTAAACGCGGATGTAGTGAATCTTTTCCACGGTCACCCACGTACCACCGAATCGCGCTTCTAACTTTACTGTGTAAAAGCCAGGCTGATTGTAAGTATGCTGAATAGGATTTTGGGCGGTGGTTTGAGGCGAACTGCCATCACCGAAGCTCCAGCGGTACTCGTCGGCGGCTGGCGTAGCCGTAAAGGTGGCAGTAAGCTCTTCGCAGCCTTCCTGCGGCGTGCCAGAGAAATCTACTTGGGGAGGCGGCTCGGCTACAAGTTGAACTTCTACATCGCAGCTGCTTTGACAGCCGCGCGCATCGGTGACGGTGACCCGAGCCCGATAGGTACCCGCCCCACCATAATTCGCCGAAGCCCTAATAGGAAAGGTATTGCTTTGGCCACTGACCGTAAAGCCATTCCCTAAATCAATCTGGTAGCTGAAAGGAGGCTGAAGCTGAGCAGAATTGGAGGCATTAATCGTAAAGCTTACTGGGAGACCCAAGTAAGCCCTAAGCGGCGACGAGCAGCTCAGCTGAGGCCGTGGGTGCACCGTAACGGTGGCGGCATTCGTGGTAAGAGGGCTATTGCTAATGCAGGCTAGGCTAGAGGTTACCTCAACTTCGTACTGGTCGCCGCTTTGCGGGGCAGGGTCGGTATAGGTAGAGCCCGTGGCGCCGGGTATGACCGCACGCGCCCCGCCGCGCCGGCGATACCAGGTGTAGGTGGGCGTAAGCCCTAAATTACCCCCTACCACCGTTAGGGTAACTGGCTGGCCTTCGCATACTTCGGGTGGATTGGCAATAAGCTGGGCGGTCATAAGGCGCGAGGGAACCACTTCAAATTCCAGCGAGTCCCAGAGGGAAAGGCCGCAGCATTCGGAGCGTACGCGCAGATAGACCTTATAGGTACCGAGGGCATTGAGGGGCGGAGTAGTGTAGGTATTAGCCGTGGCGCCACTGTGGGTGTGCGAAAAGCCGCCTGGTCCCGTGAGGCGCCATTCGTAGTTCTGAATAGTCCGATTAGCGGGATTGGTGAGGTTAGCCTGGAAGGTGGCAGAAGCCCCTTCGCAGACGGGGAGATTGCCCGAAGGTTGGATGTCCGGCACTACGCCGGGCTGGAGCGGCGAAGCGAAGAGCGTATAGCGGTAGGGTATGTCATTCACGCGCAGGAGAATCGTATGAAACTCTGCCGTAGTGAAGAAGGTAGTGGCAGTGGGACCGCTGGCGAAGATAGGCGTAGCATTTGCGCCGAAGCCCCACTCATAGCGTGTAAGGGGGTCAGCATTTTCTACGCTGAAGGTAATAGCTGAATGGGTACAAATCGGATTTTGGATGGCGATGGGTGGTTCTGTAGGGACGAAGCTATTAGTTGTAGTAACTGGCTGGCCAGCCAGACTCTGGTAGAGGGTTTGGGCGAGGCCGTCGGCGCCGTTTCCGCCGCGTCCGCCGTTGCCGCCATTACCGCCATCCCCGCCGCGTCCGCCGTAGCCGCCTTCACAGCCAGCGGCGCACTCGTTCTGAGGCGGGATAGGCCCACAAAAGCGCTGGCAAGGGTCGCCAGAGAAGCCTCCACCGCAGCCGCCCTTACCGCCGCGTCCCCCCCGACCGCCAGGAGAGCCTAGCGCGCCACGCCCTGGCTGCCCGACAGTGAGGGGGCAGTCCCGTAAAAAGCCATTAGGCCCATTATTCCAGAGGAAGACAGCGAAGGCGCCGCCGCCACCCCCACCGCCTTTTCCGCCAGGTCCGCCTTCACCCCCTTCGCCGCCGCCACCACCACCCCCACCTGAGCTATTAGCGCGGCCGATATTGATGAAGCAAAGCTGTTCTGGAATGCCGCCTAAGGCGCCGCCACCGCCGCCGCCGCCACCACCACCACCATGTTCACCAGGCTGACCGTCTTGTCCATCGCCAGGCAGAAACCATCCTGTAGGCGAGAAGGAGCGCACCCCCGGGCTTCCATCGGCGCCATCCCGCCCATTGCGGCCGTTTTCGCCATCCTCGCCGCCATAAGCAAATCCACCTGCCGGGCAGCCGCTGAGAAAGGTAATAAAGTCAAAAGCGGCATCTAACTGGCGGCATACATTTAGCTCGCGGCCGCCGCGGCCGCCGAGCGCAGGGGCTTGCCCTCCCACGGCTGTATTACCATTTTGGCCGCTTTGGCCAGGCAGTGCACTGGCGGGTGGCCGGCAGAATTGGTCTAGGTCAGGAAAGAAGCAGCCACTGCGTCCACTCCCTACCGGCCCACCATTTCCGCCCCTTCCGCCCGCTTGAGCTCCACCAGACCAACTGCTTCCCCCTGCGCCGCCCTCGTTATTGGGGTCGGCGTTTATAGGGTCGCAGCGGCGGCAGCCATCCTCTCCTTTTGCCCCATTTGCCCCGTCCCGTCCATCCCGTACGGGATCCCCGGGCTTTCCATCCGTGGCATTGCCCGCGTGGATACGGCAGCGTACAATTTGGTAGTTAGAGCAGCCATTCAGGTACAAGCCGTAGGTGGAGCAGCCAGGCCCATCCTCGTTGTAGCGGGCGTTCTCTACCTCTATGTAAAGGTCATGGAGCTCAAAGCCGGATTTATTTATAGCCTGTACTGCTACTAAACGGCAGGGGTTAGCCTCGGGGGTGCCGCTTAGGCGCTTGAGACGCGAGATGCCCCCACTGCGCTTTACGGGATTGTTTGGATCGCTAAAGTCAAAGCCACCTTCTATAACCACATTATTTTCCAGCGAGAGAGGGGCAGTGAGGGGATATTCGCCTATCTCCAGCCGGATAAATCGTGGTGCGCCAGCTGCAGCATTGGCTATGGCCGTTCGAAGCCCATTCACATCCCCGGCGCGGATATTCACATAGCCGCAGCGCACCTCCTGGGCATACAGGCTCAGGCTAAGGACTCCGAGCGTTAGTTGCCGTAGGCGCATACAGTTATACCTTGTGTAGACGGAATGTCCAAGGACCTACTCGCAGGAAGTAAAGCCCTGAGGCTAGATCGCCAAGGTGAATTTGATGCTGCCCTGCATGGAGTCGGGCTTCCCAAAGAAGCAGGCCTCGGCCATCGTACAAACTGAGGGGGGCTTCTTTAGGAAGGCGCACGAAAAGGATTTCGCTGAAGGGATTAGGCCATACCGCTAAAGCCTCGCGCGGGAAGCCGGCTAAAGCGGCCGGTGACTCGGGCAGCTTGATAACGGCGCGCCGCTTCACTAAAGTATCGCGGCACCCGTAGGCATTTTCCACAATAAGGCGCACGTCATATTCCCCAGGGCGTGCATAAAAGTAGGAGGGATTGGGCAAGTTAGAGGTCGCATTAGGATCGAGAGGGTCGCCAAAATGCCACTCCCAGCGGGTAGCGCCCTGCGCCTGCGAGACAAAGTAGGCGGTGTCCGGCTGATATAGGATCGGCGGAAAAACCGAAAAGTCCGCCACTGGTTTGGGATACACTATCACGCGCGCTTGGAAGCGGGCTGTATCGGTGCCATTAGCGGCTATGGCATACAGCGAGACGGTGTACTCTCCCGCCGTACGATAAAGGTGGGTAGGGTTAGGGTCAGTGCTTCGGGGAGAGCCGTCGCCAAAGTCCCATACATAGGCGCTGGCGTGCGCACTCTGGTTAGTGAAGCGCACTTGGAGTGGCGGGCAGCCCTGGGCCGGCTCAGCCGTAAAGTCCGCTATGGGCCGATAGGCCACTACCACAGTAGCCTCACACTGGTCGGTATTGGTACTACTACAGCCATTCGCATCTACTACGGTGAGCCTTATACGGAAAGTGCCCGCAGTGGGGAAAAGGACAGTAGCGGGATTGCCCACGGCGCCGCGCCCATCCCCTAAGTCCCAGTAAAAGGTGTAAGGCGGCTGACCCCCTACCGCCGTTGCACTTAGCGTAATAAGCTCGCCGGGTATGAGATTGCCTGCAATAGTGAAACAGCCATTCGGACCGGCCTGAATCTGCGGCCGCGGGTGAACGGTAAGACTCAGCGTATTAGAGGGTATAGGTACGCCGCGCGCACAAGCTACGTTCCCTACGGCTATAGCCTGAATCGTGGCCCCATTTTGCGGCGTGCTCCAAAGGAAGGTACGGCCGCTCCCCTGTGGCACCCCGTTCACCTGCCAGGTGATAGAAGGATTAGGGGCGAAGTTTTCTAAATCAGCCACAAAGAGGACGGGGCTGTCCGCGCAGGTTTCTAAGCTGCCTGTGGCCGTACGAATAGTTAGACGGGGACCGGGAATGGGTAGTACGACGATGGTATCCCGATAGGCATCTGACCAGCCACAGCAGGGCGTGTAGGTGCGGTGAGTGATAGGAAAAGTGCCGGGCGTATTCAGCGAGATATTTACGGTTTGGTGGTCGGGGCCGCTGATAGGAGGCGCGCCGCCACCGAAATCCCAGGCGTAGCTTGTTTGACCCGCTAGGCTGCTTTGCAGCGTAAGAGAAGCTCCCAAGCAGAAGGTATCTCGGGGAAGGGTAAAAGTAGGATTACCCCCCGTGCCATCGTCGCGCAGGTCCAGAAAGTCGTAGTACACAAAGGTTTGGCCATTAGCTACGAGGGTGAGGTTTTTACGGCCGAGCGTATTGTAGCGGGTCCGTACGGTATCGCCATTTGCTGTGGGAGGATTACTGCCAGGTCCGAAGAACCAGACAAGGTTGCCTGTGGCTTCGGTCCAGACACGCACCTGGCGGTCGGTACAGCCGGTATATTCGGCGTAGATAACCGGTTCGTCGGGCTGACGGAAGGTGCTGATGGTAGGGTTTATGCTGCCAGGGTGGATGTAGAAGTCGGCCGCTAGGCCTGGGGTGCCAGGGCCGCCGTTTCCGCCGTTCCCGCCATTACCGCCACGGCCGCCGTTACCGCCAGCGCCACGGTAGCAGGCAGGTGAGCCGCCGCCACACCCTCGGCCGCCCCCGCAGCCGCCCGCCCCCCCTAGGCCGCCTGCTCCCCCTAAGCCGCCTACAGCCCCCACACCAGCCGTACTGGACTGGGCTACGACGTCAATAAACCGTCCATCGGGGCCATTTTGCCAGAGGTAGATGCCGAAGGAGCCGCCGCCTCCGCCGCCGCCTCTGCCGCCTTTGCCTCCTTCGCCGCCTTCCCCGCCGCCGCCACCCCCTGCGCCCGTGGATCGCCGGCAAAAATTACCCCCGAAAAAGGCGGCTAAACTACCTCCACCGCCTCCGCCACCACCGCCCGATCCATGTTGACCGTCTGTGCCATCTGCCCCGTGACCAGGTTGAAAGAATCCGCCGCTATGCGTCGGTGTGCCTGGCCCACCGTTAGTCCCATTTGCCCCATTACGGCCATCCTGACCGTCCTGACCATCCATGGAAGCTGGACGATCGCCACACGTGCCGAAAAATGCATCATGGCCTATTCCATGAGCTCCTCCACTTCCTCCTTCTGGGGCATACGCCTGTGCTGTTGCGGGGGCACCTTTTTCGCCGGGAGCCCCGTTATAGCCTCTAGGACCAAGGCATAGGAAGCCGGCTGTGCCTTGCTGGCCCCCGTCGCCGCCCCTGCCGCCGCGCACGAGACCCCCAGACCATCCGTCGCCGCCTGCGCCACCGGCTCGGCAGCAGCCGCCGTTTTCTTCACCTTCGCCGCCATTAGCGCCTGCGGCGCCGTTGCGTCCATTAGCCCCATCTGCCCCGCGCTCGCCATTTCCGCCCGCACCCGCGATAAACCGGCAGCGATTGACTACATAATTGCTACAGCCATTGAGGTAGAGGCCATAGGTCGTGGTACTGCGGCCTAGGGCCGTCGCATCCTCCACATACACCTCCACATCCTGAATCCGAAAGCCGCTTACATTTACGCCCTCTATACCGACAAGGCGATTGGGGTTAGGCGTAGGGTTTTGGGCCGTCCGCAGAAGGATAGTAGGGTAGAGGTTAGTTTTGAGCCAGCCGCGCGCCGGGTCAAATCCCCCTTCTATTTGGAGGTTATTGTGCAAGGGAAGGGTACGGTCCAGCGTATATATCCCATAGGCCAAATAAATACGGCGTATGGTAGGTGTAAGCAGGTTGGCTATAGCGTAATTGAGTTCGGCGGGATTGGCGCGTGTGCCGCTGCCGGGTGCAGCACTGCCGTTTGGTGCGACAAATATGACCTCACACTCCTGCGCCCATACGAAAAGCCAACTCCCTAAGAGGGCCCACCAAAAGGCCTTCATGCAGCAAATATACGGCGCGTAAGCGGCTAGTCCTGACCCTAATGCGTCCGAAAGGATTTTTTAGGCCAGATAAGCTGACGCAAAACATACTTGAGTGGATAATACCAGCGGGTTTGCTCGGAAGTTCGCTCTAAGTAGAGGAGTAAGAGGCTGTGGTCCAGAAAGTCCACAAGGTAGTCGCGAAAGTGGGGCAGGGTAATGGCGCGGCGCTGGACTTGGCGGGGGAAGCGAACCCCTTGAATGCGATAAAGGAAGCGATCTCTGGGTAGATGATGATACCCTTCTACCCGTAGCGCCCCTATCGGCGTAATTAGAAGCGCGTCATGAAGGTGCAGAAAGCCGTCGGTATAGCTTAGTTCTGGCACCTCGGCCAAAAATTGAAGGGTATCCTTATAGGCGCGCAGGTAATAGGGGCGTAGCCAGCGCAGGAAGCGGGGGGTGCGCAGGCTACCATTTTCTACGGCGCCGCTGCCCCAAAGGGAACTTTGCTTGAGCCAGGAGACCTCTGGCGTGAAGCGCAGGCTAAGCTGCAGGGTGCCAGAGAAGTAGCTGTGGTACAGGCCAAATCGCTTCACGGCTCTGAGGCGTCCTAACCCTGTTTCTTCCAGCAGGTGGTGAATAGGTAAGGCGCGACCCTCTACACGGGCGGTGAGCAGGTAGCAGGTGCTATCTTGGAGGTCTGCCCATCCCTGGCCCCAGGTGCTACCGCCGTGGTAATGCAGGCGCGCGCTATCTATAACGGCCCAGAGATTATCCAGTCGGCCTCCCAGCTGGATGCTGTCTAAGCTAAGCCCAAAGATATCTGCGTGATGCAGGCGGGCTTGGACTTCCACCACCATTTGTGTGGGAAGGCGTACCTGACGTCGCGTGCGGCCGTTTTCCACGCGCCGCCAAAACTCCGCTAAGCGAAAGGTATCGCCCTCTAAGTAAAGCTTTCCTTGCAGCTGATGCCAGTTTGTGTAGAGATAGGCTAGGGCCCCGTTGATTTCGGCGGTGCTGGTAAGGCGGAGGCTCCCTACTTGCCCCGCAAGCCTATGGAGGTAAGTAGAATCTGGGGTATAGGTTAGATAGACGCTGAGGTGATCAAAGGGTAGGCCTAGCCCAGGAAAAAAGCCGCCTGCGTCCCACAGGTGCGCCGAGCCTTCAGTAGGGTTAGAAAGGCGCAGAAGATCAGCCCAAGCGCCCCGTGCGCAGAAATTCATCCTTAAGCGCCCTTTCTCTACCTTCACCCCAGGAATGGGAAGGTAACGGAGTACCCAAGGAAGGGCTACTTCAGCTTGGAGGTTTAGGTCGGCGTGGGTCAGATTAAACCTACCTTGGGCCGTGAGGACACTGCTATCGGGTGCGGTAAGGCAAAGGGAGTCTATGTACAGGTATTTTTCCGAGAGGGTGCCCCGGCCGATGAGGAGACCGTTTAGCTCGCGCCAGGCGCCCTTAGCGGTTAGGCACAGGGTGTCGCCGTGCCAGTTTAGCCCAGCTTGAAGGTGCTCACCTAAAAAGCTGGCTGAGCCCCGCAGAGGCGTGAGGGTAAAAGTGGCGCTTAGCTGGCCTGCCACGAGACTTTCGGCGGCACAGAGGTTAGCTTCAGCCGCACCTCGGCCGCCCCTGAACCTCAGGTGAAGCGACTCCAAGGTGCCTATCGAAGGAAACTCTAAGCGCGCCAGAAAAAGGGAAAAGGGAAAGTTCCACTTTGTCTGACGCCGGCTAAAAAGTGATTGGTAGGCAGCTAATTTAGGTTGCAGGGTGTCCCAGGCCAAAGCTGGCAGGGTAAGCTCAAGGCCTCTGGCTGAGGTTAGACTACCCGTGAAGGGGATGCCTTCCCAGAGACCTTTCAGGGCGGCATGGGTGAGGCTGCCTTCGGCTTCCAGACGGAGGGCGGGGCTAGCTAAAACTACCCGGCCTCGGGCTTCGGCTGGGTACAGGGTGCTATAAAGCGCGCCCTGTAAGGGGGGATAGCGTAGCGACCCGCTGAGGTGAAGCTGGGCAGGCGTACCCCAAAGGCGTCCCTGCAGCCAAGGACCCCAAGAAATAGCACCCTGCAAGTAGGGCTTATCCTCTAAATGGCCCTGTACGCAGAGGTGATAGGTTCCTTCAGTCCAATTCCCTCGGCTATACAGAATATAGCGCTTACCTTGCCACTGCCCCGTGAGGGAGAGGGGATTGGAGGTTACATACTTCAGGAAGCTCGCTTGACCTTGGAAGAGGCTGGGGTCTAGGGCCGCCGCAAATCGGCCAAATGGATAAGTCCATCTTTCCCAGCAGCCGAAAAAGGCGAGCCAGCTTTCAGGGCTTCGGAGCGTGAGCTGGAGGGTATCCCAGCTGTCGTCTGCTTTTCTATAGAGCCCCTCTGCTAGAAGTTCTAGCCGATTGGGTGGGCGGAGTAGATAATCCTTGAAGCAAATCTCGCTTGCGGCTACATGGGCTTTTAGCGACTTGAGCGCTATACTGGTGGGGTATATGGTTAGGGTAGCCTCGGCTTTCGTAAAATAGGCTTGGATCTCGGCCCGGCTAGGGAGGTTCCAAAAAGTCAAAGCTAGGGAGTCGCTCAGGAGAGTGAGGGTATGAGCGTAGGCGCCTTTTCTGCGTGCGGGGAAAAAGCGGTAGTTCTTAGCCGTGGGGCTGAGGCGCAGGAGGTGGATTACGGTCTTACGCAGTCGGATGGTGTGAGGACGCCATCCTTGGCCTTGAATGTACACCTCTTCGCTCCAAGCGGCCCAAGCCGTGTCTTTAGGCAAGGTGCTTTGGAGGCGTATGCCTTTTAGCCGCACCTGCCAATTTCCCTGCCAATCTGCATAGCAAATGGCTGCTTCCGCTACTTCGGTGCGCGTGCCTACCCAGTAGCCTAAGAGCCACTCAGCTAGGGTGGCTTTTGACCGCTCTAATAGACCACTGAGCACCCCTAGCACCAGCGCCCCAAGCCCAACCTTCTTCATAATTTCTACCTTTGCCTTATGACCTCTGAAAACCCCCCTGAGCCTAATGTGCTCAATGTGGAGATGGCTGAAGAAGTGGCCAGCGGCATTTATTCAAACTTAGCCATAATTTCCCATACGCCTGGCGAGTTTGTGATAGACTTTTTGCAAGTGCTGCCGGGTTTGCCAAAGGCGCGCGTGCGAGCCCGTATAGTGCTCTCTCCCTATCACTACAAGCGCTTACTTCTGGCCATGCAGGACAATCTGGCCAAATATGAGAGCCGTTTTGGGGAGATTGTGGCGCGTGACGAATGGCTGCCGCTGGTGGGTTTGGGTGGCCCTGGGTTGGCTTAGTGGCCAGGCCCAATCCCTTTCCCCTGACTCGCTGGTACCCCTGGAGCGGGAGATAACGCCCTTCGAAGCCCATCAACAGACCATTCTTCGGCTGCTGGCTTATCACCAGACGGAGCTGGACACAATAGAAGCTGTGCTTGGGCGGCTGCGCGATACCCTCAATCAAATGATGGAGATTGCGCGCTACCCCAAACGCCTGCCCTTTTATGTGGATTCTTTTCGAGCCGTAACGGGGCGGGTGCGGGCCACAAGCGAGCGAATCCTAGCCCGCCTCAAAGACATCCACTACGAATGGCTACCTCAGCATTACCTCCTTATGGCGGTATATACCCGCTACGGCGAGCTCAAAATTGTGGGACGCGTCACGCCCTCCGTGCGCGAGACTCTGAGCGCCTACCGCCGCTACCTAGACCGAATGGTGCAGCTTAGCAAAAAAATAGCCGATATATGGACCGATTGCGACTATCTCTTGCTTTCCAAGCTGCGCTGAGCTTAGCAGCACTTGGCCAGGCCCAGCCGCTTCTGAAGAAAGAGAATACCTTTATTCTGGAATCCATTACTCGGGAAAGCGAAGAAGCGATAAGGGTGCGCTACGAAGTCCCCTTTGATGGCATGGTGGAGTTTCGCTTACTTACCACTGGGGATAGCGTCGTATATTTCAACCAGTGGCCTAGCGCTCAGGGCAAAAGAGAGCGCCGCCTCCCCATCCCAAAAAAGCTCAGCGGCACCTATACCTATCGCATCACCTATAAGGGCGTAGATTATACAGGCCAGGCTAAGCTCTGAGGCGCCTAAGTAAGCTAAATCGGGCTTGTCAAGAGGAGGTAAGGGTTCGGCTAATTCCTTAGCGGGAAGAAAGGAAAGGCGTAGCTTTACTGTTTCGTCAAAAAGAAAGGCATAAGTTTGCGGTATGGCGGGAGAAGATTCCACACGGGTAGCCTCACTGGTAGAGACGGAGGTGCGCGAGCGGGTAGGGTATATCACGATGAACCGGCCCGAGCGCCGCAATGCCCTTAGCTATGCGCTGGTAAGCCAGCTCAAGCAGGCTTTCACCGGCTTTCAACAGGAAGCCGGCGTAAGGGTTATCGTGCTGCGGGCACGTGGGCCCGTATTCTGTTCTGGCGCCGACATTGAATACCTTCAGAAGCTTCAGGACTATACTTTTCAGGAAAACCTCACCGACTCGCTCAACCTTATGGAGCTTTATCTCCTTATGTACCGCTATCCTAAGCCGATTATTGCGCAGGTGGAAGGGCCAGCGCTGGCAGGTGGGGCCGGCCTAGTCACGGTGTGCGATCTCGTGGTAGCTACGCCTAATGCCTCGTTAGGCTATCCCGAGGCGCGCATAGGCTTTCTGCCAGCGATGGTGTCTTATTTTCTTCTTCGGCGTGTAGGCGAAGGATGGGCTCGCGAACTTCTCCTTACGGCAGAGCCGATGCCCGCCGAAAAAGCCCACCAGATAGGACTCTTCAACTACATCGTAGCGCCCGAAGAAATACGCGATTTCGTGCATGATTTGGCCGTACGCCTAGCTAAGCAAAACTCCCCCACCTCGCTGGAATTTATACGCAAGCTCATAGCGGATATTCAAGATATGCCATTGCAGGCGGGCTTAGAGTTTGCGGCGAAGATGAATGCGCATGCGCGCGCTACGGAGGATTTTCGGCGCGGGATCGCTGCCTTCCTGCGTAAGGAAAAAATAGAATGGTAGGCGGGTGCCTTTTTAGCTCCGCTCAGATAGAAGGAGTTCGGCACGGGTCAAGGGGGCTAGTTTTGGAGAGCCTCATAGGCGGAGGCCTAGGCGTACGGGTACCTGCCCCCTGGCTCCAAGCACCCCTTATCCGCTCCCCTGTCGACGAAGCTGATACACTGGGGGCAAGGTACTACCCTTTCTCGGCCTCAAATCGCCAAACGCGTGGATCGCAAGCCTAAGGAATACCCCCTCACCGCTGAGGGTAGGGGTCTACCTTGGGCTGCTCCCCGCCAAAAGCCTATGAAGGCTTATCAAGTCAGGAAGGAATAGGGCGCATGGCGCATCGGGTGTCCGAGCTTTTTCTACACTGGGTGTGGAAAAAGCAGCTCTATCGGCGCGAAAAGCTTTTTACGGCGCAGGGGGAGCATCTGGAGATCATTCGGCCGGGCGTACCCGACCTCCAAGGACCGGATTTCACCCAAGCCGAAATCGTCCTAAATGGCCTGCGTTGGCACGGCGCCGTGGAAATTGATGTTACCTCGGACCTATGGTATGCGCATAGGCATCACGAAAACCCCGCCTACCGCAGCGTTATTCTGCATGTAGTTTGGCGCCTGCGGGGCCAGACCTTACCTGTTGATATAGAGGGGCGCGAAATACCCGTATTTTGCCTGGAGGGGCAGGTAATGCCTTCCGTTTGGACCCAGTGGAAAGAGCAGCAGGCGTTTCCCTGCGCGCCTATAGCCCGTTTAGTACCCCAAAGCCTTTGGGCGGAGGTCTATGACCAGTGGGGGGAATACCGCCTGCGTCAGCGGCACCAGCTGTACCGAACACAGCCCGAGTTTCTCCAAGGGTTTTGGGAGGCGCTAAGCTATAGCTATGGTGTGCCTCATTATGGGGCATCTTTCCGTCGAATCGCTCAGGCGCTTCCTTGGCCTACCCTAGCGCGGCGGGCTGAGACCCTCTTGGAAAAAGAAGCCGCACTGCTCGGCACAGCGGGTTTGCTGGAGGGTGTTTCACCGCCTGTAGCAGCCTATGAGCGGGAGCTTTTAGCGGTTTGGGAGGCTCAGCGCCGCAAGTTTGGCTGGGAGCCTCTGCCGCTTAGCTGGAAAGCAAGCCGGCCAGCGGTCTCGCCATGGGTGCGCCTTAGCGCCTTAGCTAATCTCTTACAGAGCTATCCTACGCTCTTTACCTTGCTGGAAAGCTTTCCGACACCCCTGCCACCTCCTTCCTCCTATTGGCAGGCGCATTGGACTTGGCAGCGCCCTTTCAAACGGGCTCAGCGGCGCCTCCCACCCCTCCTCGAGCGTAACGCCCACCTCAATGCCCTCTATCCCTTTGCCATCTACTACTGGCGTGCAAAGGGAAATCTAGAAAAAGCCGTTGAAATCACCGCCGCTTTTCGGCAGCTGGCCCCCGAAAATCACCGATACGCTCGGCTTTATGCTCGGTATAGCTACTCGGCGCGCAACGCTTGGCAGACCCAAGGCCAAATCGCCCTCTGGCGAACCGCCTGCAGCACCCAGCAGTGCCTAAATTGCGAAATAGGAAAAGCCCTTCTGCGCCTATGACCCTTCTCGGCTGTGCGCTGGCACTCCTCTGGCTGCAACTTCCACTAGACACTCTGTATGGGCTTTTGGGTCGCAAGCTGGAATCGCCTATCACCGAATTTGCGGGCCTTATTCCTAAGGGTACTTTCCAACGCAAGCAGTGGTACCGTAGCTCGCTAGACACTATGTGGGAGGGTATACCCTTAGCCGAGGTACGCTATGCGTTTTACCAGAATAAGCTCCATACCATTCAGCTCCGGGTGCACGGGAAGGAGCCCAGTGCGGCAATGCTCGTGCTCTTGGAAACGCTTTTCGGCAAGGGCAAACAAGATGGGTACGCCCCGCGCTACCGCTGGGTAGGCCAGAAAGCTGTGCTTCTGTATGACCAGAATATCCTCACTCAAAATACCGAAGTGCGTCTGGAAAGCCTTGTACTCCAGCGGAAATTGGAGGAAGACCTCTACTACGAGTATAATCGGCGATGAAGCGTATCGCCCTTTTTGGCCGATGGACTGGGCGGATTCAGGTAGAGATTTTGGAGCAGTGGCAGGCGCTTCTGGAAAGTCAAGGCGTAGAAGTATGTGTGGAGGAGCGATTTGCGCAGGCTTGGGGGGCGGTGAGCACCGCCAGTAGGCGCCTCCTGCGCTTCCAGCGCCGGGAGGAGCTGGAAGGGGTAGAAATGGCCTTCGTCATAGGCGGGGATGGCGCTTTCTTGGAAGCGGCCCGAATCGTAGCTCCCTCAGGCATCCCCTTAGTAGGCGTGCATGCCGGCCGGCTTGGCTTCCTTACGGATATACCTCAGGAAAAGCTTCTTCCGGCCACTCAGGCGCTTTTAGCTGGCCGCTATACCTTAGAGCAGCGCAGCCTTCTCAGTATAACTACCGAACCTGAACTCCTCCAACCAGCCGAGGCCTTCGCCCTCAACGAGGTAGTCTTTTCCAAGGCACTTAGCGGCGAGATGATTCTCATAGATGTGTATCTCAATGGCGAGCTTATCAATACCTATTGGGCGGATGGGCTGATTGTGGCTACGCCTACAGGTTCTACGGCGTATTCCCTAGCCTGTGGGGGGCCTATTCTTACCCCTACCTGTACGAACTTCGTCCTTACGCCGATGGCGCCCCATGCCCTCACCGTCCGCAGCCTTGTGATTCCCGATAGTGGCGTGCTGACCATAACTTTTCAATCCCGTACGGGGGAGGTTCAGATGGCCTTGGATGGGCGCAATTATACGCTTTCGGAAGAGGTGGCAGTAGCTTTGCGGCGCGCGCCTATAACCCTGAAGCTGCTCAAGCTCCCTAGTACGAGCTATTTCCGCACGCTACGGGATAGGCTAGCTTGGGGCATAGACCGGCGGGAGCCGCTCCGCCGCCGCGCCCCTTCACCCCCTAAGGCTGATAGCTCCACAATTTAGCCAGGTGCTCGCCATTCACCAGCCCTACTCGGACTAAATAAACCCCCGCCGTAAGGCCCGAAATCTCCCAGCTGCAGCTAGGCAGAGGTGTAGGTAGCCGAAATTCCCCTACTTTTTCGCCTGTAAGTTGGAAAAGCTCCAGCGTGGCAATCGGTTGGCTGGCTCGAAGATGCACCACGGGCACAGAGGCGGGGGAAGGGTAGAGGCTAATCGTGCCTTTTTCCAGCTCAGCTTGAGCAAGGCTTACCACCTCTACCCCCGAAGCAAGGGGCATAGTAATTTGAGGAAGGTTTAGAACCTTGAAGAGGCGTGGAGCCGCAAACTGAACTACACTATCTAAGTAGGTGCGGGCGCGCGCTTTATCGGCGGCGGAGGAATTAGCGTACCAGCCAAATGGCTCAAATCCCGCGCTTTGGAATATGAGTACCCCTGGGTAGGGCCTATCGCCAGCGAAATCGGGCAGGAGCGCCTGCTGATTCCCTCTTTCGTAAAGGTAGCGGCCCATACCTGCACTACCATAAACATCGATGATGGCATAGTTCCCTACGGCGGTGTAAACCATCCCACTGTCCCAAGGCGTTGAAGGGTCTTGCTTTCCATGGATGGCGATGACAGGTATGCGTTCATTTTGGATGAAGCCTGTGTCCCCTATAGCGCCGCCTAAACTTAGGACAGCTTGGATGCGGGAGGAGTAGCCAGGATTTCCGCTACCTCCTTCAAACGCATCGGGCCCTGCTTCAGGTCCGCTGCCGCGCCCCATATCGGGCGAAGTCGTATCTATGAAAGGTCGGCCATTCTGGTCCAGAAACTTGGGTAGGTTGAATTCCTCAGGCCGATTAAGGTAGGCTACATGGACGCCTACGTAGCCGCCAGAGGAGGAGCCCCCCATCACGATGCGCGTAGAGTCTAGGCGATAGCGGTTCTCCGTAGCGGCATCCTTACGCAGAAAGCGCACTAAGGCACGCCCATCCTGCGTGGCGCGCCACACGGCTTGAATGATACTTTTAGCCCGCTCGTCTTGCGTAGTGGCATTGGGATTCCATCCTAGCCGATGGGTGGCCGAGATCGCCAGATAGCCCCGACGGGCAAACTCTATGCACAGCCCCACAATCCCCGAGTCCTCCCGGGTACCTATGGGTGAGCGGCCAAAAGCACCGCCAGCTATAGTAGGGGGTAGAAAGCTCCCAGCGTGAATCAAAATAATCACCGGCCGGCGGGCCATCGTGTCGCCCAGCGGCTCATACATATCCATGTATAGATCTGTCGGCGAGAGGGTAAAACTGAGGTTATGCCCATACTTGATATTCTTCGTCACGCCTATGCGGCTGAATACTGGGTCTAGGAAGCGTGCCCCCTGGTTTTGCCCGAGGAGGATACCGCCCAGAAGTAGGCAAGGAAATCGCATGGAGCAAATATGCACAATTTTTCCTTTGCAGGATTTGGAAAAACCTGCTACCTTTGCCTAAGAGATATATGGGTCGCCTACTTTGGGGGCTTGCGGTCTTATGGGCGCAGGAAGTAGAGGTAAGAGCTTTCTTAGAGGGTAGGGAAGATGGGATTATTTTCCTAGAGCTTCGCACCTCGGCTGGGACTTTCACGCTTCAAAGCTACTTGCAGAAAGGGCGTGCTCGCTTTCACTTGCCTGTTTTGGCTGGGCTTCAGGAAGCTATCCTAAGTGCCCCAGGCTATCTCCCGCTTCGGCACGGCCAGCCAGCTTCCCTTCTTCAAAAAAAGGTGTGGGACTTTACCGAGCCGGGAGCCCTGCATGCGCAAAGCGGTTTTGTGGAAAAGGACGGAAAGGCCTACCTTGCGGCGGGAGAGCTGGGGCGCCTACCCTCTGAACCCTATCCTGTCATCAATGCCTACGATATAGAACGTTTCCTTGAAGCGCTCCGCCAGCAAGACCTTTCGGCCGACTTTGATAATAGCGGCCGAGTGGATGAGAAAGACTATCAGCTTCTTCTGAAAAATCAGGCACGCTTACTTTCTACACGATATGACTAGGGGTATTTGGGGCCTTTTCGGGCTGCTTCTTGTGTGGGCGCAGGACACCGTGCGGGTCGTGCCTCGGCTTTGGGGGGACTATGTGGAACTTACTGTGGAGTGGCGGGGCACGCCAGGCCAAGTGCCCGTAGGGGCTAATTTCGTTCTCACTGGCACACCCGAAGACGCTGTAGGTTGGACGGAGCCTCGGCTGGTGCAGCGTGGCCTGCGCGACGGCACGCACTCCCCCTTCTACTTTCCCCTGTATTTTACCCATCGCCTGGAGGGGCCTGGACTTTTCCGCCTAAGCCTAAACCTCCTGGCTAAGTCGGCTACAGCAGGCCTGCCTTTTTCAGGTCAGTGGGAAAGTGTAGGCACTTACTACCTGCCCATACGGCGCTTCGGTGATACCCTGCGCCTCGCTTGGGGGATGGAAACGGGCGAGATTGTCCTAGCGGGGCTGGGCCGAGCCCGCCACCGCTTCGTATTTGCCGCCATTCCTCCACTGCCGCTATGTCCTTCTTTTAATGCGCCTCTGCGTATCAGGGCCCACGACGATCATATTGCCCTAAACTCGCCCGAGCTGACTTACTTCCACCCAGAGAACTTGGAAATACATTGGTACTGGGAGGATCGGCGCGTGGCGGAAGGGCCTCACTGCCCCCTAATAGGCGGGGGACGGTATTATGCCGAGGTACGGCATCGCTGCGGCCGCGTAGCCCACTCAGATACGCTCCTCTGGCGTTCTACCTCTCTGATAAGCCAAAATCGGAGCGGATGGCGCCTCTATCCCCAGCCTACTAACGGCCTCCTATGGGTGGAAGCACCCTCCACAGGCCCTGTAGAACTGCTACTGCGTGAGGCAAGTGGCCGAGAGGTGTGGCGCACTAGCTGGGAAGCGCAGGCTCAGCACCCTCATGCCCTACGCCTTCCTCCCCTCCCGGCTGGCCTATACACGGCTTACCTTCGCAGCGCCTTGGGCGTTACTTCTACCCTAATCGCCTATGTGCCCTAGGCGTCTGTGGCCCTTTCTGCTGGGTCTCCTTCTGGCGCAGCAGCCTCGTTATAGGCTCAGCTTCCTCCAGCAGTATCGCGCTTATCCCAATACAGCTACCCCCGACTCCTTAGACATATACCTCCTAATTGAGCGCACGGAGGATGGAATACCGCCAGACGAACTGGCAAGCTCTAACTTCCCTTTCCTCTATAATCCCGATGTGCTCAATTTCACCGCGGCACGCGTGATCCATGTGCGTAAGTTTCATGATGACCCGTACTATGAGCCTATTACCTATACGGTCGCCCATGCCCGAGTGAACGTTACCATCCGACGCCGGCCCCACTTCCAACATCCGGCCGATACCCTTGAAGCACGGGATACCTTGATTGGTTTTCGGGTGCCTCTCTTCGCTTGCGGTTCTGAGCGTCGTAGTGTCTTACTCTGGGACTCAGGGCCGGCTGCCGTCCTGAACTCAGCGCTCCAAGACATGAAACCCCGCCTAACCTGGCGCAACGACACCCTTGCTTCCCTATGTCCTCCCCCCCCATCTGGAGTTGAATATGCTTATGACTGCCAGCCTAATGTTTGTGAAGGCACGCGCTGCACATTACAAGTTATCCGGATTGAGGCAGGTTTATTAGATACCCTTTGCGTGCGCATTCTGTACAATGGGGGCGGAGTGGCTACTTTTTGTAACTCGTCTGCCCCACATGTGGAAGTAATATTTGATCGTCCAGGACCTTACAACCTCCAGCTATTGGGAGGCTATAGAAAGTGTAGGTGTATGCAGCCTCATGGGACTTTTGGAGGGGAGGTAATAGCCCCACCGCGGCCGCATTATATAGCAGGCCGGGATACCATATACGCCCAGGGCACTTACAGCTATACCCTGACACCCTCAGGCAATAATGTGAGCTGGACCTTTGAGGGAAATGTCTATGCGGGCAACTCTATCTCGCTCACCCCTTCTTCTGATAGGCCTGTGCCACGCACGGAAGTGCTGACAGCCATTTATGAAGTCCCAGGTAACCCGTGTAGAGGGCAGGTGCAAAAATCCATACGCGTAATTCCCTGTCCTAGTGGGGGACGGGCGCGCGCTACCACGCGGAATGCCTGTGTGGGCCAAAGTGTCGGGTTTATCCTAAGGGACTTGCCCGTTACACCCGATAGCGTGCGTTGGCAAATCCTTCAAGGAGCCAATTGGGTAGATTTAGGGGATGAGGTTACAGGGGCCACTTTGCCGATATGTGTGCTAGTTTTTAGGCAAGCTGGACTGGTAACGCTCCGGGCCCGAGTGCATTACGGGGGTTGTACAGTTTATAGTGAGCCTGAGGCGGTGAGCGTTTCGGGCGAATTTCTGCGCCGGGAATTTCGTGGGCTCACCAGTCCCATTTGCGCGGGTGATACGGCTTACCTTTTTGCGGAGGGGCGAGGCCGCTGGATTACGCGTAATGGACGCGGCACCTTTACGGATCCCTCTGCGCCTAATTCCGCCTATGTGAGTGACCCAGCTGACCCACCCAATGTAGAGATATGCTGGGTGGTGCGTGAGGAAGACCTTTCGGCTTGCCGGGAGCGGGAGAAGGATACCCTCTGCCTTACTTTAGGCATTCAAGCCAGTGATGCGGTAGGACAGGTAGAGGTAGGCCTATCGCAGGTGTGCCCCGGGGGCCGTGTACCTTTGCAGGGTACGATTACAGTAGGGACGCGCGGCTACTGGACTACCGATGGCCAGGGCTTTTTCAGTCCAGACCCTAATCAGCAGCGCACTTACTACGTCTCCGCTTCAGGGGATGCGGGCCGTTGGGTACGCTTCACCTGGAACGTAGTTGGAAATTGCGGCCGGCAGGTTTATACCGACTCGGTCTTCGTTCGCACAGGCATTTCTCCCGCTATCGTAGGGCCGAATAGGGCTTGCGAAAATGTAGCCCTTCAGCTTCAGGCAGTCCCAGCTGAGGGCATTGATACGCTGTGGTGGTTTGAAGGTAGCCTTGCGCAGGTGGAAGCGGCTGGGCCTTTAGCGCCTACGAACCCCTACTTTCGCCAAAGCGGACCTACCTACAATGCTGGCCAGCAGCCAGTTGGCCGCGATACCTTCACGCTGTATGCCCGTAAGGAAGGGTGCGAAAGCTTCAGTCAACTGCCAGTAGAAGTTTTGGCAGCACCTACCGCTACCTTTGCCATCATTGAGCCTTGTACGCAGTTTCCCTGCGTGCTTACGATGAATAGACCCGAGATTCGGCTGGGTTATACGGGGCAAGGCGCTGTAAGTTATGTGTGGAACTTCGGTGAGGCCGGGCGTGAGCCTGTAGGGGGTACCGCTACGCCTACCTATCAGTATCGGGAGCCTGGTACCTATTCCATAGCCCTTTTTGTGCAAAACGAGATGGGCTGCTCAGACTTTTACATTTGTACAGACTGCATAAAGGTGCTCCCGCGTCAGGTCTATCTGCCCAATGCCTTCTCACCTAACGGAGATGGTAAGAATGATGTATTCCGGCCCCTCCCACTGGAAGAGGGGTTTGTATTCCGTCGGCTGGAGATCTTTGACCGATGGGGCCAGGTGGTTTTTGAAGGCGAGAACCTTTCCGAGTGGCGGGGCCAAGGCAAAGGTGGCACGCCGCTGGATCCTGGTACTTACTCCTACCGCGCCGTGATTTTGATACCCTATGAAGGTCTGGTTACGTATACTGGCGTGGTGCATCTGGTGTACTAAGGGTTTGGCGCAAGAGCTGCTCCCGCTGGGGTTCTGGGCCCAGCCCCAACTCCTCAATCCGGCGCTGACGGGGGTAATGGATGGGCAATTTCGGTTTTCGGCTACGCACCAGTTTCGCCCCGCTACGGGCTTTGCGGACCTGAGTTCTACTTGGGCGGGGGTAGATTTTCCTTTCCGCCTGCGTGAGCTGCCGGCAGGGGGCGGTAGCTATGTACTGATAGACCGAGCGGCGGCTTGGAGCACCTATAAGCTGGGCGCAGGTTTAGCCTATGAGGCACCCTTAGGGCCGCGTGTGCGGTATGACCACCTGCGCGCAGGGATTAGCGCCGCTGCCGTAAATCGGCGAGTGGAACCCTCGGATCTCTACTTTGAAGACCAGTTTGATGGACGAGGTTTTGGTCGCCCTACCCAAGAAGGTTTCGGCAACCTCAGCCAGTGGCATGCGGATATAAGCATAGGCGCTATTTACTTTCGCACCCAGAAAATTCCGGGAAATACAGAGGTGGCGCCCTTTCTGGGGTTTTCGGTTAGTCGTATAAACCGGCCGGCCGTAGGTCTACTGGTGCGTCGCTCGGAGCGTCTTTCGGTTTTCTGGTGTGTTCAAGGAGGAGCGCGCCTTTTTACCCGGACTCCCTTTCAAATCGCTGCAAGCCTTCTCTATGCGCGCGCTAATCAAAGCGAATGGCTGGGCGGTTCTCTGCTGGCCGAATTTGTGGTCTATGAAGGCGGTTACTGGTTCACGCGCCCTCTGGGTTCCATACTGGCTGGAGCGGTCCTGCGCGCACGCGACCAGTATGCGCTGGTAGCGGGCTTCACCCTCCAGAAAGGCCTAACCGTAGGGCTAGCCTATGGGCTCCTTACCCGGCGCACCATAACGCCGACCGCTTTTGGCGGAATCCAAGTGATGCTCCAGTACCAATTAGGGTATAACTACCGCGAGCGAGGTACTGTATATCCTTTCCCACCTTTTTGATATGGCCCGGGCGATGGAGATAGTGTTAGCCGCCATGCGTCCCGAGCGCCGCGAAGGACGCCTCCACCTCAAACGAGGAGCCCTGATTTTTATAGCCGCTATAGGCCTAGTTGCGCTTCTGGGGCTTTTGGGTACGCTTTTCTGGCTGCCATACCTGCCAGGGTACCTATTGGGTTTCCTTTGGCTAAGTGTAGGGGTAGGGGGTGTCTTCTGGGGCTGGCGGCTTTGGCAAAAAGCCGTACGCTACAAGGAGGTGGTAGAGCTCCAGGCTCGGGAGGAAATCCTACGGGTAGAAGGCCGCTATAAGGCGCTTGTCCAGTATGCTTCGGACGTGTTCTTGATCTTAAGTCCCACGGGTCAAATCCTTTACGCTAGCCCTTCCATCCAGCGCACCTTGGGGTATTCTTCGGCTCAGGCGGCTGGCTTCAGGCTGCGAGAGCTCCTTCATCCAGAGGACCAACCTCTAGTGGAAGGGGCCCTCAGCCGGCAAAGCTCGGCTTTCTTTACGGTTCGCCTGCAGCATAGAGAGGGCTACTGGCGATTTTTTGAAGGGATTGGGCAGCCGCTTTTTACAGACCCTATTATCCAAGGCTATCTATTGACCCTGCGGGATATAACCGACCGCAAAAGAGAGGAAGAGCAGCGTCGGGAGCGCGAGGCAGCTGCTCTGCGCTTAGCCGTAGAGCGGGAGCGCGCCGAGTACGAGAAGAGCCTTATTGAGCAAAGCCGACGCAAACTGGAAGAGGCCTACAAAATAATAGAGGAGAAGAACCGCGAAATTGAAGAAAGCCTCCAGTATGCCGCTCGGATTCAAAGCGGGATGGCAGCTTCCATAGAAGTTATTCGTCAATATTTTCCGGAAAGTTTCATCTTTTGGCGCCCGCGGGATGTGGTAAGCGGAGACTTTTACTGGTTCTTGGCCTTAGAGGATAGGTGCTACTTGGGGGTGGCGGATTGTACCGGCCATGGGGTACCCGGCGCGCTCATGACCATGATTTCCTCTTCGGTGCTTACTCAGGCGGTTTTAGGGGAGGGACTGCGCTCACCAGATGAAATTCTAAGCCGGGCTCATAAACTTTTGCGACGGGCTTTACGGCAGGATGTGCCTGGCGCTAAATCTCAGGATGGGATGGATGTAGCGCTTGTATGCGTGGATCTGGCTGCGCGTCAGGTACTTTATGCTGGTGCCAATCGCCCCCTCTGGGTGGCGCGCCCCGACGCAAGTGAGGTGGAGGAGTATGCTGCAGACCGAAAGGGCGTGGGAGGCGCTTCAGCCCCACCCGAACAGGTATTTACCCTGCATGTAATTGAGCCTACCCCCGGCAGCTGGTTCTACATGAGCTCCGATGGGTTTATTGATCAATTTGGCGGGCCGCAGGGGAAAAAATATATGAGCAAGCGCTTCAAGCAGCTTCTTCTTAGGCTGTCTTCGCTTTCGGCGGAGGCACAGGCTAAAGCCCTCGAAGCGGAGCTGCAAAGCTGGCGGGGCGATCTGCCTCAAACCGACGATATCATCGTAGGTGGCATACGCTTGTGATTTTGTAAGTTTGCCCGCATGGAGCCTGTGCTCCTTTGTGCACCTAATTTCAGCGAGGGGCGGGATCCCGAGTTTGCTAAAGTTTTAGTGGAACACCTAGGGGGCGTAAAGGGGGTAAAGATTTTAGCCGTAGATCAGGGAGCCTCCGTGAATAGAACGGTTGTGGCCTTTGGGGGTGAGCCGGAGGCTGTATTTGAGGCGGCGCGGAGGGGATATGAGTTAGCCGCTAAGCATATTGATATGCGGCAGCATAAGGGCCTTCACCCGCGTATAGGCGCGGTGGATGTGTGCCCTTTCACGCCCTACCGAGGGGTAGAGAAAAATTGGCTCAAGGAGCGTGTGCGGCAGTTTGCTCAGGTAATTGCGGATGTGTTTCGGCTGCCTGTCTATTTGTATGCCGAGTCGGCGCAATTTCCCGAGCGCCGCTGGCTGCCAAACCTACGGAAAGGCGGCTACGAAAAGCTGGCCGAGCGGCTCAAGGACCCCCAATGGGCGCCCGACTTTGGCCCCGTAGTTTTCAACGCCCGCTTAGGCGCTACAGCTATCGGCGTGCGCGACTTTATTGCGGCCCTCAATTTTACCCTCAATAGCAAGTCCGAAGCTCTAGCCCGCAAAATCGCTCGTCAGGTGCGTGCGTCCAGCGGAGGCCTACCCCATGTGCAGGCCCTCGGCTGGTTTTTACCCGAAGTAGGCTTTGCCCAAGTAAGCGTCAATATCGTCAATCTCCACGAAACTCCCCTTCATCAGGTATTTGAGCGCATAGAAGAGGTGGCCCGCGGCTTAGGCGTGCGTGTCACCGAGGTGGAGGTGGTGGGGATTTTGCCTGAATGGGCTTTACTGGCGGCCGCTCACTATTTTCTCCAGAAAGCCGGGGAAAATCCCGAAGGCGTGAGTAAAGAGGAACTCATCAAGCTGGCGGTGCATTCCCTGATGCTCAAGGATTTTCGTCCAGAGGAGCGCCTGCCAGAATGGGTATTTGGGGCGGCGGAGCCCAGGTGGGATGTAGGCGAGCTTTCGGTGCGGGAGCTTGTCTGGCAGCTGGCCGAGCGGCATGGGGGGCTTTCGGAGGCCGTGGCGGTGGGGGTTCAGGCGGCCTTAGGCCTAAGTCTAGCGGCGCGCCTAGCGGCAGGACTTCCCGCGCGGCATGCCTTCACCCATGGGGAATTCGTCCAGCTTTTGCAAGATGTGCTCCTTACCCTCCAGCAGCCCAATCTGGCCCTGGATGCCCTGCGCACCCTCAGCAAAAAAGTTCTGCGCGGCTTTGCCCTTCTGCGTCAGATAAGCGAAACCCTATCCGCGGACCAGAAAGAGCATCTCCTGCTTCTTAGCAATCTCCTGCATGGTACGGTGGAAACCATAGGGGCGGCGCTTTTTGCGTACCAAAGCCAGTGGCCTGAGCTAGCCCAAGAGCGGCACGATATTGAGCTCCAAGGGCGTTTCTTCCGAGAAGAAATCCTTCAAAAACTGCGTCTATGAATCTCACACCTAAAGCCGTAGCGCAAGAAATAGGCGCAGAGAGGCTAGTTGGCAACGGCGATATTATCCTTACGGGGTTCGCAAGCCTGTCGGAGGCTGGCCCGCAAGACCTTTCCTTCTTTTCAGATAGCCGGTACGAAAACCTTCTGTATGCCACGCGCGCAGGCGCGGTAATCCTATCTAAAGATTTTACGCCGAAAAAGCCTTTGCCTTCCCATGTGGCCTGGATCTATGTAGGCCGGCCTGAGCAAGCCTTTTATTCGCTGGTCCAGCGGTACAAAGTGCCGCCGCCGCCAGATTGGGGCCAAGAGCCGTATGCGGTTATCCACCCCACCGCTGTCGTACCTTCGTCCACCTACATAGGCGCTTTTGCCTATATCGCCCAAAATGTACGCCTAGCCGAGCGCGTGTGGATCTACCCCTTTGCGTACATTGGCGCTGATGTAGAAATCGGGGAGGGAACGGTTGTATATCCCCACGCTGTGATTATGCCGGGGACTAAAATAGGGCGGAATTGCATCATCCATCCGGGGGCTGTCGTGGGGGCGGATGGATTTGGCTTTTACAAAGGAGAGACTCGACCGTATGAGCGCATACCCCAAATCGGCAATGTAGTAATAGAAGATGATGTAGAAGTGGGCGCCAATACCTGCATCGATCGGGCTACCTTGGGCCAGACCCGCTTAGAACGGGGGGTAAAGTTGGATAATCTTATTCAGGTCGGCCATAATGTTCGGATTGGGCCGCATACGGCTATCGCGGCGCAATCCGGCATTGCGGGTAGCTCTACCGTAGGCGCCTTCTGCCGAATCGGTGGCCAAGTAGGCATAGCAGACCACCTCTACGTCGCCGACCGCAGCTCTATTACCGCACAGGCGGGCATCTCCAAATCCATCACTACCCCCGGCAAAGGTTGGCGCGGCGCACCCGCTCAGGAGGTTCGCCAACAACTGCTTATGGAAGCTGTCATGCGCAAACTTACTGAACTATACCCGAAAATACTAGAACTTCTCAATGAAAAGAGGGCTTAGGCCATGTTTCAGAACCAGCAAACCCTTCGGGAGCCTATAGAATTTGAGGGGATAGGCCTCCATACGGGCGAGCCAGTACGTGTGGTGGTCTCGCCTGCCCCAGAGAATACCGGCTATGTATTTGTGCGGATGGATCAGCCTCAGCCCGTGGAGATTCCTGCCCGTGTGGAGTATGTAGTGGATTTCATGCGCTCCACTACGCTGGGACGTAACGGGGTGCGGGTGCATACGGTAGAGCACCTTCTGGCCGCTCTGGCGGGGACAGGCATAACAAATGCCCGAATTGAAGTCTGGGGCCCCGAGATCCCGATTCTGGATGGCAGCGCCCTCCCCTTCGTAGAAGCTATTCAGCGCATAGGCCTGCTCTCCCAAAAAGAACCCCAACACCTATATGCCATAGAAGAGCCCGTCCATTACCAAAATAAAGAGCGGGGCGTAGATATTGCGGCTTTTCCTTTTGACGGCTTCCGCGTAACGGTGATTGTAGATTATAACTCGCAGGTTTTGGGGATTCAGCCAGCTACTTTAGTGCGGTGGGAGGATTTCCCTAAGGAAGTGGCCCCAGCCCGTACCTTCTGCCTCTTATACGAGCTGGAGGAGCTTCATCGGCTCGGACTTATTCGAGGCGGCACTCTTAAAAATGCCATAGTCATCGTAGATAGGGAGTACACCCCCGAGGAGCTCAAACGGATTGGGGCGCTCTTTGGCTATCCAGACGTCCAAGTAGTGGAGCAGGGGATTCTGGGAAATACGCCCCTGCGTTTTGAGAATGAGCCTGCCCGGCACAAGCTTCTGGACCTACTTGGGGATCTTACGCTTTTGGGCGCGCCTTTGCGCGGCCAAATCGTAGCGATGCGGCCCGGCCACGCCGCTAACATAGAATTCGTTCGCACCCTTTACAAGCTTATCCAGAAAAAGCAAATCATCCAGCGCTTCCAAAAAACCCCTACCCAAGGCGGCGTAGTATTTGACATTCATGCCATTCGGCAGATACTCCCGCATCGCTACCCCTTCCTACTGGTGGATCGCATTACCTACTTTAGCGAGGATAGCATTGTCGGCATAAAAAACGTCACTATCAATGAGCCCTTCTTTGTAGGTCATTTTGAGGACAATCCTATCATGCCTGGCGTACTGATCCTAGAGGCCATGGCCCAAGTGGGAGGAATTCTCTTCCTCAATATCGTAGAAAATCCGCAGGACTATTGGGTCTACTTTTTGGCCATAGACAAGGCTCGCTTTAAGAAGCCGGTGGTGCCAGGGGATCAGCTGGTATTTCGGTTAGATATGCTTCAGCTGCGGCGAGGGATTTGTAAGATGGCGGGGAAGGCTTTTGTGGAGGACAAGCTGGTGTGTGAAGCAGAGCTTACGGCGAGCCTCGTGCCTAAGAGCACCCTCAAGAGCCGGGGCGGTGTCCCAAATCCTTCTTGAGGAGGTAGGCCTACGCTACGGCAGCCGCTGGCTCTTCCGGGGCCTGTCCTTAACGATGCAAAGGGGGGAAACCTGGCTGGTCACGGGCCCAAACGGAAGTGGAAAAAGCAGCTTTTTGGCACTTTTGGGGGGGTATTTGGCGCCTACCACGGGGCAGGTTCGCTGTAGCTGGGGCTTCGCGGCGCGGGCCTGGGTATCGCCCCACGTGCAGCCACCGCCCAGCCTCCCAGTAAGCGCTATCGTACGCGATTGGGCTCAGGCACGCCGGCTCAGCATTCCGCCAAGTTTTTACCAGCTGTGGCAGCTTCCGCCTGAGGCCCCCTTCGGCACGCTCTCCTCAGGCCTGCGTCAGCGCCTCCTACTAGCCCTTGCACTGACCCTGCCCACAGGCCTCTACCTCTTAGATGAACCCCTGACTTTCTTAGATGCCTCCTTTCGCACGCAATTTTGGGATTTACTGCGCCCTAAACTAACCTCAGGTGCCTTTCTCCTAATATACGCTACAAATGAACCAGCCGAAGTACCCATAACCGCCAAAGTCCTACATTTGCCTACTTATGCGGCTTAGAGTTTTAGCCCTTCTTGCGAGTCTTCTTTCAGCGCAGTCGCCTGAGCCGCTCGTTATCCTAAATACCATGCTGGATCGTCTGGGTGCGCTTCAGACCCTCCGATACGAGCTGAAAAAGTACGAGCGCATTCAGGGTAAGCTCCTTATGGAGCACATGCGCTTCAAGCTGCGGCGGCAACCTTTCGCCGTATATGGCTACCAAATCAGTCCCCGCAAGGGCGTAGAAGTGCTTTTCCCTGCCGACCCCAATAGCAAAAAAATGCTCGTCAAACCCAATACATTCCCCTACATTTCCCTTAGCTTAGACCCTTATGGCGATATTGTGCTAGAGAATCAGCATCAGACCATCTATGCGGTGGGGTATGACCAGATTCGCACCCTCCTTTTGGCGGCGCGCGAGCGCTACCGGGCCCAGATTAGCGAGCTGGTCCGCTACGAGGGCATGCTGACGTGGGATGGGCGCAAGTGCCACAAACTTCTTCTCACTGCACCGAACTATCACCTTGGTTCTTACACCGTCCAAAGCAGCACTGAAAATATCTTTCAAATAGCTGAGAAGCTTCGTGTGGGCTGGTATAAGCTGCTGGAGCTCAATGGCCTGCGCTCGCCCAGGGCTACCCTCCGGGCCGGGCAAACCCTCAAGGTGCCCTCGGATTATGGTAGGGTAATACGCCTGTACGTGGACGAACAGCGCCACATTCCCCTAATGGTGGAAGTAGAAGATGAACAAGGCGTGTATGAGCGCTACGAGTACTATCAGGTAGAAGTGGATCCCCCCCTTTCGGAGAAAGACTTCTCACGCAGCAATCCAGAGTACAATTTCTAAAGCCTATGATTCCGATAAGTTTGCAGGACAAGGTAATCGTAGTTACGGGCGGTGGTACAGGGCTCGGGCGGTCCATGGCCGAAACCTTTATTCAGTGTGGGGCGCGGGTAGCTATCTGCGGCCGGCGCCAAAATGTGATTGAGGAAGCGGCCCAAGCGCTAGGCCCCTCAGCCCGTGGCTATGTATGCGACGTGCGCAATTGGGAAAGCGTATCGGCTTTTCTCAGCCAAGTGGTGGCCGACTTTGGCCAGTTAGACGCCGTCGTAAATAACGCAGCGGGGAACTTCCTAGCGGCTTCGGAGACGCTCTCCCCAAATGCCTTTCGGGCAGTAGTGGAGATTGTGCTTATGGGGACTTTTCATGTAAGCCGCTGGGCTGGGGGCTACTGGATAGAAAATCGACGGCCAGGTAATATTCTGAATATCGTAACTACTTACACCGACACGGGGTGTGCGTTTGTGCTTCCTTCGGCAGCGGCCAAAGCCGGGGTCCAAGCGCTTACCCTCACTTTAGCCTATGAGTGGGCCGAGTATGGGATTCGTGTGAATGCGATTGCCCCAGGCCCTTTTCCTACAGAAGGGGCCTGGGCGCGCCTTATGCCAGGGCCAGATTTTGAGAAGGAGTACCTACGTCGCTTGCCCACGCACCGCTACGGGAGAAAGGAAGAGCTTGGGGCCTTGGCGGCGTTTCTTTTGTCGGATTTGGCGCCTTATCTCACCGGCGCTGTGATACCCATAGACGGTGCCGAAAGGCTTCAAGGGGCTATGTTCAACTTCCTTCTCCAGCAATACGATAGGGAAGTCCTCAAAGGAATTTTCCAGCGTATGAAAGAGGCTACCTATCGCAAGGATTAGCGATCCACCTCGCACATTACTATGTCCAGCGAGCCCAGAAGGGCTACAAAATCGGCCAGCCACAGGCCAGGACGCACTAGGGCGGGTAGCATGGCGAGATGAGCAAAAGACGGCGATCGAGCCTTGAGGCGAAAGGGGCGATCCTTATTTTTCTCGGCTTCTAGTACAAAGCCGATCTCGCCGCGAGCCCCTTCTACGGCCAAGTAAAGCGAAGCGCTCGTGCGGGCACGGGCCTTCTCCTCGGCTAACCCACGGGGGTTGTAATCTCTGGGAAGGGGATAGCCTTTTTCCAAGTACGCCACGCACTGCTGAATAAGGCGCAGACTCTCGTGAATTTCCCTAAAGCGTACGTAGGTTCGGTCCCAGCAGTCGCCCTGCCGGCCAGTGGGTATGTCAAATTCCAGCTCGGGGTACACGCTATAAGGTCGGGTCCGACGCAAGTCCCACGCTAGGCCACAGCCGCGTAGCACAGGCCCAGAGGCGCCGTATTCCAAGGCTAAAGGGAGCGGGATAATTCCTACGCCCTCTGTACGCGCCCGAAAAATCCGATTATCTAAAAGGAGGCGCTCGATTTCGGTAAGGCTTCGGCTGAGGTAGGCCGCCAGCTCCCGCACGCGCTCTAAGAAGCCTAGAGGGGGCTCAAAAGCTATGCCGCCTGGCCAGATGAGATTGGGTAGGAGGCGGGCGCCGCTCCACCCCTCTATCAGCTCCAGGATATACTCCCGGTCACGGAAGGCCCACAGAAACCCCGTGGTCGCCCCCAAGTCTATGGCATACGTGCCGATAGCCAGAAGGTGGGAAGCTATACGGCTGAGTTCTACGGCCAGCACGCGCAGATACTCCACGCGCTTGGGTAGCTTTTCGCTCCAGCCTACGAGCTGCTCTACCGCTAGAGCGTAGGCGTGTTCGGTAGGCAGAGGCGCTACATAGTCTAACCTATCCACATACGGAACGATTTGCTGGAAGGTAAGGTGCTCCGCATGCTTCTCAAAGCAGCGGTGCATGTAGCCAATCTCCACCTCTACGCCAGTTACCCACTCCCCCTCTAGCTGAAGCAGAAGATGAAGTACCCCATGGGTAGAGGGGTGTTGAGGACCCATGTGGAGCTGAAGGAATCCCATACTTGTGAAGTAAGGCGATTTTTTCCTTACCTTTGCGGGCAAATTCTACCACTATGCGAGCGTTAGCGGTAGCCCTAGTTGCAGCAGGCATGTACCTGCTGGTTGGCTGCGGTGGGCAGCAGCAAGAGCAAAAGCCGAGTGAACCGAAGGCTACGGAACAGGTTCAACCTGCTTCGCCCGACACGGCGGCGGCTCAACCTCAGTCGGCGCCAGCCCCAGAGGCTAAGCCCGCCGAAGGGCAGAAGTAATCGCCTTCCTTCCGCTAGCCAAGGGCCCCTTCCGCCGAAGGGGCCTTTGTTTTTTAACTTTGACTTCTGTGGCACGAAAGGCAAAAGCCGCTGCGACACCAGAGGTAGAGGGGCGCCTGGTACCACAAGCCTTGGAAGTAGAGCGCGCCCTCCTCGGCGCCCTTTTGATTGAGAAAGATGCCATCGCCAAGGTGGTGGATCTCCTTCATGCCGAGGCCTTCTACGATCCCCGCCATCAGAAAATTTACGCAGCTATTCGGAGCCTTTTTGACCAAGGGCTGCCCGTAGACCTTATAAGTGCGACGGAAGCGCTGCGCCGACAAGGCCACCTCAAAGAAATAGGTCCCTACTACTTAGCCGAACTGACGCTAGGGGTAGCCTCCAGCGCTAATGCCGAGACCTATGCCCGCATCATTGTGGAGAAATACCTGCTTCGCCAGCTTATTAGCCTAGCGGGGGAGCTCACGGAAAAAGCTTTTCAAGAGGAGACGGATGCCTTTGAACTTTTGGATGCCGCTGAAAATCGGCTGTACGAGCTTTCCCAGCATCATCTGCGGCGCAGCGTCCAGCCGGCCCAGCGGGTGCTCCAAGAGACTCTAATGGTACTAGAACGGCTGCGCCAGAAAAATCAGCCTCTCACGGGCGTGCCTTCGGGCTTTCCCGAGCTGGATCGGATGACCGCCGGCTGGCAAAAATCCGATCTGATTATCCTAGCGGCGCGTCCGAGCATGGGGAAAACCGCCTTCGCCCTCAACTTAGCGCGGAATGCCGCTTTTGCCGGCTACCCTGTAGTGATCTTCTCCTTAGAAATGTCGGCGCTCCAGCTTATGTATCGCTTCATAAGCCTTGAAGTTGAGATAAGCTCGGAGAAGCTGCGCACGGGACAGATTAGCCCAGAGATTTGGCTTGCTCTGCCGCAGAAGCTGGAACGGCTAGCCCGGGCTCCCCTCTACATAGACGACACGCCCTCTATCACGATTTATGACCTGCGCGCTAAGTGCCGACGCCTAAAGGCGGAAAAGGATATTCAGCTGGTTATTCTGGATTACCTTCAGCTGATGGGTACGACGCAGCGCTCGGCAAATCGGGAGCAGGAGGTAGCAGCTATCTCCCGTTCGCTCAAAGCTCTGGCGCGCGAGCTGGAAATACCCGTAATTGCGCTTTCCCAGCTCAGCCGGGCCGTGGAGGCACGCGGAGGGGATCGCCGACCCCAGCTCTCCGACCTACGCGAAAGCGGCAGCCTAGAGCAAGATGCCGATGCCGTGCTCTTTCTGTATCGCCCCGAGTATTACGGTATCCTTCAGGACGAAGAGGGCAACTCCACCCAAGGCATCACCGAAGTACTTCTAAGCAAGCAGCGAAACGGCCCCATCGGTAAAGTGCGCCTACATTTCCTTAGCGAATACATGCGCTTCTACTCTGTGGAAAACATGGCGGCCTCCTCTGGCTACACGCTCTCCTCTCGGGCCAATGACCTACCTCCTTCCTCGGATGAAGAAGAGGATCTACCGCCCTTTTAGCCCACGCTGCCTTCTAAGCTAATCGCTAAAAGCTTTCGCGCTTCTACGGCAAATTCCAAAGGCAGATGCGCTAAAACCTCTTGACAATAGCCATTTATAATAAGTTCCACGGCCTCCTGGGTGGGAATGCCGCGCTGATTGCAGTAGAAGAGAATGTCCTCCCCAATCTTAGATGTAGTGGCCTCATGCTCTACGATAGCCGTTGGATTTTTGACTTCTATGTAGGGGAAGGTATGAGCGCCGCACTTATCGCCGATCAGAAGGGAGTCGCATTGGGAGAAGTTGCGCGCGTTCTCCGCGGAGGGGAGCACCTGCACTAGACCGCGGTAGGTATTATTGCTCCGGCCGGCTGAAATGCCTTTAGATACAATACGGCTGCGGGTGTTTTTGCCTATATGAATCATCTTGGTCCCCGTATCGGCTTGCTGGTAGTTATTTGTCACGGCTACGGAATAAAACTCACCCACGGCGTTATCGCCTTTCAGGATAACGCTGGGGTATTTCCAAGTAATAGCGGAGCCGGTCTCTACTTGGGTCCAAGAAATTTTGGCGTTTTCGTGAGCGATGCCACGCTTGGTGACGAAGTTGAGCACGCCGCCCTTGCCGTCCTTGCTGCCAGGGTACCAGTTCTGCACGGTGGAATACTTGATATAGCTCCCTGGCAGGGCGATAAGCTCTACAACAGCCGCATGAAGCTGGTGTTCGGAGCGGCGCGGCGCCGTGCAGCCTTCTAAGTAACTCACATAAGAGCCCTCGTCGGCTATTATCAGCGTGCGTTCAAATTGGCCGGTCTTGCGCGCATTGATACGGAAGTAGGTAGAAAGCTCAATAGGGCACCGCACCCCCTTAGGTACATAAACGAAGCTCCCATCGCTAAATACGGCCGAGTTGAGCGCCGCAAAGAAGTTGTCGTTGTAGGGGACTACTGTGCCCAGGTACTTTTTGACCAGGTCGGGGTAGTTTTCCAAGGCTTCGCTAATAGAGCAGAAAATAATGCCCATTTTAGCCAGCTTTTCCTTATAGGTGGTGGCGACGGATACGCTATCCAGTACGGCATCTATGGCTACCCCAGCCAGGATTTCCTGTTCGTGTAGGGGTATACCTAGGCGTTCAAATATGCGGCGAATTTCGGGGTCTATTTCCTCTAGGGAGGTGGGGCGCGCTTCAGCTACGCTCCGCGGCGCAGCGTAGTAATAGGCATCCTGATAGTCTATAGGATTGTAGTGACCATTTAGCCAGTGGGGCTCCTGCATCTCCCGCCAGGCCCGGTAGGCCCGCAGGCGAAAATCCAGCATGAAGGGCGGCTCCTTCTTCTTGCGCCAGATAAATTCTATGATCTCTTCATTTAGCCCTTTGGGGGCGTACTCTTGGTCTATCTCGGCTTCAAAGCCCCACTCGTACTCCCGGCTGAGGTGCTGGGTAAGGACTTCTTCAGGGGTGCGTTCCATAAGTTTTGGATTTAGACTAAGGCTAAATAACAAAAATTTGGCGCGCTATTTTACGGGACTGCCGGGCGGCACAGGTACATCCGGGCTGATTCGGACGAGCTGGCCTTGGGGCGTCTCGGCAAAAAGGAGCATGCCCTCGCTGACGACGCCACGCAGCGCCCGTGGAGCGAGGTTGGCCACCCATACGGCCTGCCTGCCGATAAGCTCCTCAGGCTTATAATGCTGGGCTATACCCGAAACGACCGTATGAAGCCCATCCTCCGCCTGAATAAGAAGGCGTAAAAGCTTATCTGTGCCAGCTATCGGCTCCGCCGCTTGGATAGTGACAACCTTAAGTTGGACTTTTTGGAAGTCTTCTATGGAAAGCTGGGGTTGGGGTTCTTGGGGCTTGGGCGAGGGGGCTTTGGGGGCAGGCGAAGGCGCAGGGAGAAGCTGAGCTCTAAGCTGGGCTAGCTCGGCGGCTGTAAGCTTGGGCACCAGCGGCTGAGGTGGCCCTGAAAGGCGCAAGTGCGTAACTAAAAGCGCTGGTCGTTCCAAATCTGGCCAACGGAAAAGAGGTAAGCTTAGGTAGCGCCGGAGCGCCGGTGCTATGCGCACGGGCATAAAGGGTTCCAAAAGTGTGCCTAACGCAGCCAGAAGGTCTATGAACCCTGCTAAAGTTTGCCGAGCTTCGGCCTCTTTTTGATGCCAAGGAGCGGCCTCGGTGAGGTGCTTATTAGCCTTCTGGGCTAAGGCTAGGAGGACCTCTAAGGCGCCGCTGAAGTCATAGGCCTCTAAGCGCCGACCGATAGTCCGAGCCGCTTCTACGCGGGCTTCTAGCAGAGGCGCGAAGGCTATCGCCTCATGCTCTGGCCCCAAGCGCCAAAGCAGCGTAAGCACCCGATGAATCAGGTTGCTCAGCGTTGCCAGAAGCTCATTATTCAAACGGGTGGCATACTCCTCCCAGGTGAAATCGCGATCGCGCATCTGGGGCATCAGCGCCGTGAGAATGAAGCGCAGCTCGTCTATTCTATGAGGGGCATAACGCAGATAGGCATCTACGTCAATACTCCAGCGACGGGAAGTGGAGATTTTCTGGCCCTCTAAGGTCAGGAATTCATGGGCGGGTACGGCTGTAGGTAAGGTGTAACCCTCCGCAGCGGCTATCAGCACAGCAGGGAAAATAAGGGTGTGAAAGACGATATTGTCCTTGCCTATAAAGTGCACGATGGTGGTGCTGGGGTCTTTCCAGAAAAGCTCCCAGGCTTTAGGATCGCCTTGGGCTTCGGCCCACTTCTGGGTGATGGAGATGTAGCCCAGCGGGGCCTCAAACCATACGTAGAGCACCTTACCGGCCATGTCGGGAAGGGGCACGGGTATGCCCCAATTCAGGTCGCGCGTGATAGGGCGCGGGGCGAGGCCCGCCCGCAGCCAATTCTGGATAACCGGTTCTACATTCGGTTTCCACTGGCGCTCTCGGATATAGGCTTCTAGCGCGGGCTGAAGGGCATCTAGACGAAGGTAGTATTGGGTGCTGGGGCGTTTCTGAGGGAGGCTTTGGGTAAGCCGAGAGCGGGGATTGAGAAGGTCAGTAGGCGTAAGGAGAGCGCCGCACTTCTCACACTGGTCGCCATACGCTTCCGTATAGCCGCAGTGCGGACAAGTGCCTACGATATAGCGGTCAGGTAGAAAAACCCCAGCCTGCGCATCCCAAAACTGCTCTACGGTGCGCTTTTCTAGCCAGCCTTGCTCTAAAAGGCGTAGGAAAAAGCGCTGAGCTAAGCGGTGGTGTAAAGGATCCGAGGTGCGGCCGTAAAAATCCATCGCTATCCCCATCTCCCGGAGGCTGGCTTCTAGTAGGGGATGGTAGTGGTCTATGATAGCCTGAGGCGAGGTATTTTCTTGCCAGGCGCGCAAAGTTATGGCTACGCCATGCTCATCCGAGCCGCATATAAAGAGGACTTCATGGCCGCATAGGCGTAAGTAGCGGGCGTAGATGTCGGCGGGTAGGTAGGCCCCCGCTAAATGGCCAATGTGAAGCGGTCCATTTGCGTAGGGGAGAGCAGCCGTGATGAGGTAGCGCATGCGTTATTCTTCAGCGCCGTTAGCCTGAAGCCACTCGGCTACTTCGGAATGCCAACGCTTTTCGGCTAGGTAAAGGGGTGTCTGACCCCGTATATCCGCCGCATTGATATTAGCACCTTGGGCTACCAAAAACTGCACGGCGGCTAAATGGCCGCGTGCCGCTGCCTCATGCAGCGGAGTACGACCCTCTTTGTCGCAGGCATTTACCGAGGCGCCTTTCTCTAAAAGGAAGCGAAGGAGTTCCACATTCCCATTAATAGCTGCCCAATGGATAGCCTGTACGCCTTTATGCGTACTAGAGTCCACAGAGGCGCCGCGAGCTAAGAGCAGCTTCACTACTTCCAGATGGCCATTATATACGGCTAAGTGAAGCGGGGTAGAGCCATTTTCATTTTGGGCTTCAATCTGGGCGCCGGCGTCCAGGAGCTTCTCTACTACTGAGAGGGCTCCTACATAAGCGGCCACATGCAGGGGTGTGGCCCCGGTAAGGCTTGACACATTTACCTTGGCGCCGCGAGCCAAAAGGAAGGCTATCATATCTTCTTTAGCGGCACGCGCCGCATAGTGGAGGGGCGTCTCACCATTCTGGTCGGTATCATTCAGGGACATACCCTGGCTAAGGAGCCACTCCGCTATAGGAATACTTCCCAAACGTGCGGCCCAATGCAGAAGGCTAGCCTCCTGAGCATCGCGCAGTTGAAGGTCAATAGCCGTAGGGAAGCGCCTGCGTAACCCCTCTACATTCCCCGCCTGAATCAATTCTTGTACTTCTGCATCCATAAATCCTACCTTTGTGACAAATATACGCACATTTGGTATGGCGGCTTGGCTGAGCCTTGCTTTTTTTGCGGCGGGAATCTACCTAGTTCTCAGTCGGCCGCATCCCTTATGGCTTCTTGTAGGCCTAGAGCTCCTCTTCAACGCTGCGGCTCCTCTCTTGCTTCTCAGCAGCACGCCCGAAGCTATCGGCCTCCTTCTACTTATGCTTTTATTTGCGCTTTTGGAGGGTGCGGCCGCTCTTTTTCTCTTTTACCAACTTTGGCGCAGCCGCGGCCAATTTTCTCTAGAGAACCTCTCCGTACCATGAAGGAACTTTTTCGGCGGCTCTGGAGCTTATGGTTCGGGTTTTGGCTGGTAAGCTACTTTTTAGTGCTACTGCCTGTGTATGGCCTGGTGCTGTGGCGCGTTACCCCGGCCCGTGCTCGCCTAGCCCATCGGCTCAATAAATGGTGGGGCCGCTTTATTCTTTTCCTTGGGAGAATTCGGGTTCGGGTGCCACTTGGGTATGTCCTTCCCGAGCGGCCTTGCCTCTTAGTAGCGAATCACCGCAGCTATTTAGATATTCCCATCTGCTATGCGATTCTCCCTCCGCGGGTGGTCTTTGTAGGGAAGGCGGAGCTAGCTCGTATCCCCCTATTTGGCTGGATGTACCGGCGCCTGCATATCGTACTGCGGCGGGATAGCCTGCGTGACCGCGTACATACCCTACGGGCCGTACGCACTAAGCTCCAAGCTGGCTTCCACGTCCTTATCTACCCCGAAGGTACCACCCGGCACGCCCGACCCCTTGGACCTTTTCACGAGGGGGCCTTTGCCCTAGCCGTAGAATTGGGCGTCCCCTTGGTGCCGTTTGTGATTATAGGTTCAGACCTGTGTCTCAGTGCCGATGGGCGCTTCCTCATGCAGCCTGGGGAGGTACACTGCTACTTCCATCCCCCTATAGACCCCGCTGGCCACACCGTCCAAACCCTCAAAGAAGCCGTATATAAGTGGATGCACGAAACCTTAGTAGCTTATGAACATAACCGAGTCCTTACTGGACAACCTGTGTGAGCTAGCACGCCTCCATTTAGAGGGGGAGGAGCGCGCAGCCCTACGAAAGGATTTAGAACGCATCGTGAGTTTTGTGGAGAAAATCAACGAGCTACCTCTGGAGGGTGTGGAGCCTATGCGGTTTGTAGGAGAGCCGGCAGAAGTGCTGCGTGCGGATGTGCCCGAACCGCCCGTAGATACTACCTTGCTCTTTGCGAATGCCCCGCGCACGGATGGGCTTTACCTGCGCGTGCCTAAGTTTCATGCAAAAGGCACGTGAGCACTTTAGAGGCGGTTAGGTCGGCTCTCCTACAGGGTGCAGGCGCCCACATAGATAGCCGTGCCATAGGGCGGGGGGAGGTTTTTTTTGCTCTGCCTGGCCGTACCCATCATGGAGGGGAGTTTGCCGCAGCCGCCTGGCAGCGTGGAGCAAGCTGGGTCGTGCTTCCCGAAGGCTATCCACCACCCCCCGAAGTACCCCACGACCGAATCGCCTACCATCCTGACCCCCTCAGCTTCCTTCAAGAGGTAGCGGCGGCCTACCGCCAGCGCTTCACCCTGCCTGTGCTTGCGATAGGCGGCTCTAATGGCAAAACCACCACTAAAGCCCTAATCGGCCACCTCCTAAGTAGCCGCTACGCCGTGCTGGTTAGTCCTAAGAGCTGGAATAATCATTTGGGCATTCCTCTTACGCTGCTGCGGCTGCAGCCTAACCATACCTTAGCCGTGCTGGAGCTAGGCGACAACCACCCTGGCGAAATAGCGGCTCTGTGCCAGCTGGCCCGACCTACCCAAGGCCTTCTTACTAATATCGGCGCCGACCACTTAGAAGGCTATGGGGACCTGACGACAAATGGCGCTACAAAATGGGAACTAGTAGAGTATCTGGAGGCTCAAGGTGGGACGCGGCTTTTCCTGAATGGCGAAGACGCGTTTTTCCAGCAGAAAGTAGTGAGAGGTAACCTAGAGGTGTGCTACTTTGGGCAGCATCCGGCCAGTTGCGCTTGGGGGAGGTGGCGAGCTTTGGATTGGACGCGATCGGAGCTGGAAGGGGAAGTAGAAGGGGAGGGCTTCCGATTAGAAGTCCCCCTGTGGGGCAGTTTCAATCGCCTTAATGTTTTAGCCGCGCTGGCTGTGGGAAAGGCTTTTGGGCTTTCCCTTCAGGATATGACCGAAAGACTGAAAACCTTCTCCCCAGAAGCCTACCGATCTCAGGTACTGCGTAAGGGAGGGCGTGTAATCATTTTAGATGCCTATAATGCTAATCCCTCTTCCCTAGCCGCAAGTCTTCAGGCCCTTTGGGAAACCCTACCTCCTTCCCAAAAGGCTGCGCTAATCTTAGGGCAGATGGAGGAGCTAGGCGCCTGGGCGGTAAAAGCACACCAAGAGGTGTTAGAAAGCCTCTCTCTCCACAAGGCGCAAATTCGTGGTGTGGTGCTGATAGGCCCTCTGTGGGAGCTGGCCTTAGAAAGGCTTGGCGGCATTCCGTACTGCTGGTATGGCCGGGTTGAGGAGGTGCGTGCAGGACCTCCGCCTTGGCTAGAGGAAGCAGAGGTTTGGTACCTTAAGGGCTCACGCGCCCAAGCGGTGGAAAGGATTTTGGAAGGCTAATTGTATTTTTGCTGTGTGGCTATTATGCAATTTCGTGAGGCGTTGCGGGCAGCGCTCCGAGAAGAGATGCGGCGCGATCCGCGCGTCTTCCTAATGGGCGAGGAAGTAGGGGAATACAATGGAGCCTATAAAGTAAGTGAAGGGCTTCTGGCGGAATTTGGCCCACAGCGCGTAATAGATACGCCTATTTCGGAGCTGGGGTTTGCGGGGATCGGCGTTGGCGCGGCTATGGTAGGCCTGCGCCCAGTGATTGAATTCATGACCTTCAATTTTGCTCTGCTGGCGATTGACCAAGTGGTAAATCATGCGGCGAAGCTACGCCATATGAGTGGCGGGCAGTTTGCCGTGCCGATTGTATTTCGCGGGCCGAGCGGTTCGGCGGGCCAGCTCGCCCAGCAGCACTCTCAGTCCTTTGAAAATTGGTATGCGAATGTGCCGGGCCTTAAGGTAGTTTCGCCCAGTACCCCGCGCGACGCTAAAGGCCTCCTCAAAAGCGCTATCCGAGACGATGATCCAGTGCTCGTGATGGAGTCCGAGCTGATGTATGGGCTCAAGGGCGAGGTACCCGAGGATGAGGATTTCCTCATTCCGATTGGGGTAGCCGAGGTCAAGCGGCCAGGGGCGGAAGTGACGGTGGTAAGTTTTGGCAAGATGGTGCATGTGGCGCTGGAAGCAGCTAAACTCCTTGAGCCTGAGGGTGTTTCGGTAGAGGTGATAGACCTGCGTACCCTGCGGCCCCTAGACTATGAGACGGTGATTGCCTCGGTGAAGCGTACCAATCGGCTGGTAGTGGTAGAAGAGTCTTGGCCGCTAGGAGGATTAGCGGCGGAAATAGCGTATGCGGTGCAGCGGTGGGCCTTTGACTACTTAGATGCACCTGTAGTACGCCTTACGGGGGCGGATGCACCTATGGCCTACGCCCCTACCTTAGTAGAAGCCTATCTACCTAATCCCAGGCGGCTTATAGAGGCGATAAAGTATGTAACCTACCGCACATAATCTCGCGTCGCGTGTAGAGCAGAAGGGCGGCGGCGAGGCTTACGTTGAGCGATTCGGCTTGGGCGGTGGGGGAGGGGGGTATGCTCACGCGCAGCCAGTGCTGTGGCGCGCGCTGGGCCCCGCTGGCTTCGCCGCCAAGGTATAGGCTATCGTAGCGCGCCCAGCTTACCTCAGTAGCGGGCTTGCCTTGCGGATCCGCCACGACAGTGCGGCCCTCATAGTGGCGCAGGAGCTCTTTCCATTCTTTCCAGCGGGCTACCTGAAGGCGAAAGAGGCTACCCATGCTGGCACGCACGACTTTAGGGTGAAAGGGATCCACACTATCCTCGGTAAGCCAGAGGTACTTGTAGCCCAGCCATTCCATAGTGCGCAGCAGCGTACCTAAATTGCCTGGGTCCTGCAGCCGTTCGGCGAGGATAGCTGGCGGGAGAGGGTCAGGCATGGATAGCGCCGGCTGATGAAGTACAGCAATTACACCTTGAGGCGTTTCTTGCTGGGCGATCCGGGCTATTTGCCACGCTGGAAGGGGATAAAGAAGCCCCTGCAAGGAGGGGGGTACCAGAGGGGGTGGGCCTTCTTGGTCGTACAGAATTGCATGAAAGGCCTGAGGGGGCAGGCTCTTCAAAGCTTCTGCGAGGAGCTTATGCCCTAAGGCTAAGTATAAGCCCGTAGCTTTACGGTGCGCGGCTTGGTGAAGCGCTTGGTAGAACTTAGGCGGATGGGGTAGAGGAGGCACTCGCCGATTGAAGCCGCTGCAGCAATTCTTGCGTGCGTTGGAGGTTGGCTTGGGTATCGCTGATCTTTTGTTCCAGCTCTTGACGGAGAGGCTCGCTGCCTTTACCGCGGGCAAGCAAGGCCAGTGTATTCTGATAGCCTTGAATTTCCTGACGGTACTGCTTGATTTGGGCTTTCAAAGAGTCTATAGTTTTGCGAATCTGCTGCGGGGTCTGGGTAGCTAGCTGATGGGTAAGAAGGGCTTCTTGGAAATCGGATTGCGAAATGCCCGAGGCGGCCAAAAATTGCTGGACGGCTTGGCGCTGCCGTGTTTTGAGCCTTTCCCGATGCGAGGGGGCCACCTCACCGCAATTTTCATACTCTAAAAGCTTGGCCACAAATTCATTCAGCTTGTCTCGGCTTCCATTGTAGGCTAGGGATTCCAGCTCGTTCAGAAGTTTATTGCGTTTCTCTAGGTTTTCTGCAAGCTTCTGGGCCTGAAGCTTATGAGCTTCTTTAAGCTGGTCGCCTAAGGCTAAGATTTTTGTATGCAGTTCGGCTATTTCGGGTTCTTTTTGGAAGCGCTGGAAGCGCCGCCGCCATACAGGAAACTGAGCGCGGTAGAGGCGCAGACCCTCCACTGGATCGCCTTTCTTGAGCAGCTTTTCGGCTTTTTTGAGAAATTCCTGGCCTATTTCCTTGAGACGCGCAAGCTGCTTTTCCCTGTACTGCTGGCTGAATACCTCGGATTTCTCATGGAATTGGTCTAAAAGCTCGCTGAACTGCTGATTGAGTGGGGCGTAGAAGCGGCGCACCTCACGCGAGTCATCCTGCGCTAGCGACTTTTCGGTGAGGCTGCGCCACTCGCGTATAAATTCGCGCACTTTTTGATTTACCTGCTTCCATTCTTCTAAGGAAGCATAGGCCCGCTCTACGAGGGGCTGAAGCAGTTCTATTATCTGCTTTTTGCGCCGGTAGGTCTCTTGGAGGATAGGATTTTTCTGGACGCGCTGATAGGCTTGGGAGCGGAAGAGGAGGTAAGCCTGGCGAAACTTTCGGATGAGCTGATAGTACTGCTGATAGAGTTCTTTAGCTTGCCGTGTCCTTAGGCGCGGCAGGGAGTCCCATTCTACTTGGAGCACGGCGAGGCGATCGCGCTGCTGCTGCCAAAACTCGGCGGTAGTTTGGACATTCTCAGGCGGAAAAAGCCGTTCTATTTCTTGGAGGATTTGCTTTCGCCTTTCTAAGAGGGCGGCCTGCTCGGCCTGAAAGATGTCTTTATAGCGCTGATAGAGGTCATGAAAGGCCTTGAGGGAAGCCTTGAAGGGGTAAGAGAGTTCTTTTCGGTCAGGGCCCAGCAATTCTTTGCGGAGAACGGTCCATTGGCGGCTTATCTGACGCACGCGCGACAGCTTATCGAGCTGCTCCTCTACCACGATTGTCTGAAGCTCCTTGAGCAGTGCACGGGCCTTTTCGGCGTTCTGCTTACACTGCTCCTCATGGGCCAGCCGCCTATTTTCAAACTGCACCAGCGCATCCTCATAGCGCTTTTGAAGGGCGTCTAGCCGGGCAAGCTCTTCCTTCGTTTTACTTTCTGTCCGCCATTGAGGAAGGTGGAAATTCACATAGTGCCGAAAGGCCTGTACGAGAGAGTTGAATTCGCGCCGATAGTTGAAGCGATTGAGATATTCCAGAAGCAGCACAATTTGGGCCAAATCGGGCTTTTCCTGATACAAGAGGCGCTTCAGCTCCTCAAAGCGGTACTGAAGCAATTCCTGTAAAGTTTGATGAAGCTGGTCGGGAAAAGTAATCTCTCCTTGGGGCGCTTCTGGATTTTGGGCCTCCACCATATGGCTGCACAAAGGTACAAGAAAAAGCCCATACTTTTGTACGATGGGTAAAATCTTAGTGGGTATTGACTATGGCCCGGCTTGTGTAGCGGCGCTACATGCCGCTTTAGAGCTGCGTCGGATTCTACGAGATCCACTTGTACTTTATCACGCTTATCAGCTTCCCAAGGGTCTTCCGTTCCTTTCTGCCCATGTGATCGAAGCTATGGAAGATGAAGCGCGCAAATCTGCCCAGAAAAAGCTAAAAGAGTTTTTATCTAAAGAGATACACCCAGCCAACCGGCGCGGGATAAAGCTAATAACCCACCAGGACTTCGTTACCGATGGTATCTACCGCTATTTAGCTACCGAAAATTGCAGCCTGTTAGCGATCGGTAGCCAAAACGAAAATACAGAAGCGGGGGGCAGTCTTGGCTTTCATGCCCGCCACTTTATCTTCCAAGCCCCTGTACCCGTGCTTATAGCTTTTCCCGAAAGCCGTCCTACATGGCAGCGGCCTATGGTTATATATGACCGTAAGTTTAGCTCCCCCTTAGGACGGCGCTTCTTGCGGCGTTTGGCTCGTCGCAGCCAGTCCGAGTTCATAGGCCTTCCTCTCCTGCGCTACGAAAAGCTCCTTCACCTCCTCCATCGCAAGCTCCATAACCTTCTCGGTAAGCCCGAGAAATATACCCCTGTAATGTGGAAGGATGAACTTCTTATCCGACTCATCTTGCAAATGGCTCTACACTATAAGTCCGATGTGCTTATAGTCTTAGCAGATAAGAGGAAGTTTGTTGAAGGCCTTCAGAGAATCCCTCCAAGCGATATGAAAGGCCAGCCGGCTTGGGTTTTCTTTCCCGCCTTGGCCCAGTCCGAACCTGCATCGGCATGAAATGGCTGCAGATTATGGCCGCCTTGTGGGGGCTTTTAGGCCTGCTGGGCGCTACACTCTACGCGCATGTACGCCCCATCCCCGCCTTGAATCAAGCGGCCTTTGTATTTCTTACGCACGCCCCTGCCTTACTCTGGCTAAGCCAGGAAAAGTCTCTGCCCTTTCGGTACCCGATTATAGTCAGTTTTCTCATAGGGGGGGTGCTTTTTGGAGGCAGCATTTATCTGCGTTACTTAGGCGGCCTTACGCGAGCCACGCTCGTAGCCCCAGCTGGCGGTATATGCCTTTTCTTAGGATGGGGCCTTCTCGGCCTTGCTGCGCTAATCAAGTAGCTACCTCCTCAGCCCCATGACCTTGGCCCTACCTAAGCCCTCTCCTGAGAGGTTCATATTGGGCAAAAAACTATATTTGCCTTCGGTATGCGTTACGAACTACATGCGGGTACTATTCCCTTAAGTCCGGCTTTCACCGAGTATGTGGAAGGGCGCATGAAGCGCCTTCTGTCGGATTTTGCCTTTATTGTGAATAGCGATATTTTCCTTCAGGAGCTGGGCGTAAAAGGGGCTACGCATCAGGTACGGTTGCGCGTGCATGTGCCTGGCGAGACCCTGGTAGCTGAGGAGCGGGCCTCTAACTTTCAGGAGGCATTTGATGCGGCTTTAGCGGCTGTGCGGCGCCAGCTTACGCGCTATAAGGAAACTATTCGCTCTTAGCTAGGCGTTCCACCAGCTGTCTGAAGTACGGCGCAGCTTCTAGCATCCGCGCGCCATACCAGCTGAAGTAGTCTCCCCGCACGAGATAAACCGACGCGTGCGGCCAAAGGCGCTGCACCTCTGGTATATGCTTCTCGCCAAAAGGGTAAGGCTCCGAACTAAGAAAAATAAAATGCGGATGAAGGCGGTCAGGCTGCTCTATTATGGGGTAGCGGCCTTCTAAGAAAAGGGCTTCATTTACAAGGTTGAGCCGTTCCAGTAGGCTATTGATATAAGTATTGTGGCCTGCGGCCATGAAGGGCTCCCGCCAAATCAGATATAGCACACGCCGAGGCTGCGGGAGAGAAGGCACCTGAGCAAAAGCCCGCTCAATCCCTTCTACGAGCGCTTCAGCTTGTGAGCGCGTGCCTGTAAGGTCGCCTAGCTGTCGGATGGTCTGCAAGGCATCCTCGTAGTTTTCCACATTTGCCACGAAAACCGGCGCTATCGCCGAGAGGGCCTCTACATCCGCTTTGGTGTTTTCTTCTTTTTCGGCGATGATGAGGTCTGGCGCCAGCTCGCGTACCAGAGCGTGGTCAATTTTTTTTGTGCCACCTACGACGGGTAAGTGTCGCACCTTATCGGCTGGGTGGATGCAGTAGCGCGTGCGGCCTACGATTTTACCCTCTAGGCCTAAGGCAAAGAGCGTCTCGGTAAGGGAGGGGCATAGGCAGAGGATACGCTCGGGGGCCTCAGGCACAAGGAGCGTTCGGCCTAGGCTATCGGTGACGCTGCGCATCTTCTTCGTAGAGGCGCACGATAGTAGTCACGAGGGGATGACGTACGATATCGCTTTCCGAAAGGCGCACGACGGCGATGCCTGGCGTGCCTTCCAAAAGCTGGATAGCATGCAGAAGGCCCGAGCTTTCCGGCCGAGGCAAATCTATTTGACTTAGGTCGCCCGTGATGACGATTTTAGAGTGGTGGCCGAAACGCGTGAGAAACATTTTCATTTGCAGGCGGGTGGCATTTTGGGCCTCATCTAGGATAATGAAGGCATGGTTGAGGGTGCGGCCGCGCATATAGGCCAGTGGGGCAATCTCAATTACATTCTGCTCTATAAGCTGGGCGAGCTTTTCGGCCGAAAGCATCTCTTCCAAAGAGTCGTAGAGCGGGCGGAGGTAGGGCGCCGTTTTTTCCTGCACACTGCCGGGGAGGAAGCCCAAACTTTCGCCGGCCTCTACGGCTGGCCGCGTGAGGACAATCTTCCGAATCTGTCGTTCCTTCAGGGCGCGTACAGCGTAGGCCACGGCGAGGTAGGTCTTGCCCGTACCAGCGGGGCCTATGGCAAAGGTGATGTCATGGGTCTCAATAGCTTGAGCCAGCAGGCGCTGGCCTTCCGTGCGCGGCATTACAACTTGACCTGAAACCGTACGCAAAATGGAAGGGCCACGCTCTGGCGGGGGTGGAGCCTCGCTTTCCCGCATCCGGAGTAAAATTTGGCGCACCCGCTCGGAGGGTAAGTGGCCATGCTTGCGCACTTCTTGGATCATGGCTTCAATAATGGCGCCCACACGTGCCAGCGTGGCGGGATCCCCCTGCGCCTTAATGCTACTGCCGCGCGCAATCAGCCGTACGTCCGGATAAGCGCTGCGCAGAAGTTGAAGGTTTTCATTGCCCACACCGTAGAAGCCTAGTAAATCCACATTTTCCAGTAAAATCTCCTTCTCCGCTACTTCCATTCGGGACAAAGATAACTTTTCAGCTGCTGCCTTTGAGGAGGAGGTGGAAAAGTTGTGCAAGGGGTAGATTTTGGGCGTAGGGAAGTGCCTCGGCCAGGCGCTGGGCCTTTTGGGTTTGGGCTTCAATCAGCGCTTCGGCATAGGCAAAGGCCCCCATGGCTTCTAAAAGGGCTTTACTTTCCCGAAAGGAGCCATGCAAAAGTACTTTTCGCTGGGGCGGTGTAGCCTGCTGGAAAGCCCACAGGAGCGGTAAGGTAAAGCGCTTTTGCCGGCGGTCGGCATCTACGGGCTTACCTGTACGCTCGGTGGTCTGCCAGTCCAGTAGATCATCCCGAATCTGAAAGGCAATCCCTAGCTCTTGGCCGATAGCCCCTGCCCGCTCAATAAGCGCTTCGGAGGCTCCCACGCTCCAAGCCCCCATTTTGCACGCCGCCTGGAAGAGGGCGGCCGTTTTTTTCTGGATAACCTTGAAGTAGGAGTCCAGCTGCTGGTTGGCTTCCCGCATGCGCTTGAGTTGGAGCAACTCACCCTCCGCTAGTGCCTCTACGGCTTCGGAGGCGTACTGAAGCAGCTGAGGCTGCTGATAGCGAAGGGCGGTTATAAGCCCCTGAGCCAAAAGCCAATCCCCAAAGAGCACCGCGATGCGATTGCCCCACAAGGCGCGCACAGAAAAAAAGCCGCGCCGGTACTCCGAGTCATCTACTACATCGTCGTGGATAAGGGTAGCGTTATGAAGAATCTCTATTAGGCAGGCGCCTACATAGGTGGCTTCCGTAATTTCCCCGCAGGCCTTGGCTATATAAAGTAGAAGAAGGGGGCGTAGGCGCTTGCCGCCGCGCCGCAGGAGAAAGCCACCCAGTTTGGCTAAAAGCCAATTGTCCCTATACACGCCCGTCCGAAGGAGGCGCTCATAAAATGCCTCAAAAACCTGCCACTCTGGGAGGCTCTCTTGAAGGCTACGCAAAGTAGCCGGTGATGAAGTAACGAGGGCCATTCATCAGGGCTTTCCCTTTAAGAACAAATGGTTTAGGGTGCGCGTAACGAGAAGTAGCCAAAGCCCTACCCCTATGCCTAGAAGGATAAAGAGGTTGTAGGTAGGGGTAGGCCAGCAGGTGCCTCCGAGGCACTTGGCCGCTACGAAAAAGGGGTAAGGGCCTTCTTGAGGCTCAGTAAGATAGGCTGGCTCATACAGGCGAATGTACCGGCCCTTGTGGTAGAGGAGCTTCTGGATGCCCTGCACATTGAGGGCGGTTTTTTCCAGAGCCTCATTGTGGTAGCGCAGGCGCAGCGCCGGCGGTATCTGGCTTTCTTGGAGGAGGAGACGCTGGGTAGTTTTCTGAAGCTCTTGACGTAAAAAGCTTTCCAGCGCCGCCATAGTGGGCTTTCCCCACTTCTGTAGATACTCCGTAGTGTCGCCTTGGGCCTGCCGCGCCGGCAGTTCATGGCGTAGATGATAGCGTAGAAGGGATTGGTAGGCTTGGGTCGGATACAGCGCCGCCTGGTAAGGATTTCGGGTAAAATACAGGACTACCTGAGCCTCATAAGCCCAGCGCGTAAAGGAGAAGCCAGCTAAGAAGGGGACAGGCGCCTCGCTGCGCAGAAGAGGATTGAAGCGGTCAAAGGGAATTACCGCTCCACTCAAAACCAGCTGAGGAATAATTAGAATGGGTATGAGTACATATACGGGCACGGGGTGCGTAAAGGCATCTGAAAGATTGAGCGCCAGAAGGTTACTAAGCAGGGTAACCACAAAAAGTATGGTCCAGGTTTCTAGCCAGAGCGTGTGGATTTGGAGGAGGAGAGCTACGGTGCCCCAGTAGAGGGTTACCTGCGCAGCGGAGAAAAGAACAGTCCAGAAGAGCTTGGCGTGGAGGTAGCTGTTCCAGCTGAGGTGTAAGAAAGCCTCGCGCAGGCGAATCTTACGGTCGCGCAGAAGCTCCTCGGCCGAAGCCAACATCCCCAAAAAGATCATAGCGAGGATGTTGGTGAAGAAGGCGGTGGGAAGATTATCGTTTTCGTACAGCGTATAGCTACTGTGGGGGGGGTGGTAGCGGAGCACGATGCCTACGATAAGGCCCAAAAGGGGTGCGGCAAGAAGGAGCGCTAACGTGGCGATGCGAGTGCGCCATTTACGCAGCCCTTCCCGGAGCATCAGAACAAGCCATTGACGGAGGATAGAAGCCGGCGGCCGAGGCTGAAGGGCTGGTACTTCCACGCGCGTCTTCGGCGGGGTGTAATTGCGCCAGAAAATTTCATACCAGCGTTCGGGCGGGGTACTACGCTGCGGAAGGGCCTCACCCTGCTCATCAATCTGATGGGCTTGGATAATATCAAAAAGGGACTCAGGCTCTACGCGCCGGCAGCTTGGGCATTCTACCTGTTCGCTATCAGCCAGGCCAGCGGCGTGCCGAAAGTGCTGAAGGGCCGCAATCGGCGAGCCCCAATAGATGGCATAACCTCCCTCATCCAGAAAAAGCAAGTAGTCTAACTTCTTGTATATTTCGGAGGAGGGCTGGTGCAGAGTAAAGAACACGATTCGGCCCTCTCGCGCTAGAGCTTGAAGGAGCTCCACTACTTGTAGCGCATCGGAAGAGGAAAGGCCCGAGGTAGGCTCATCCACGAAAAGCACCAGCGGCTGGCGTACTACCTCTAAGGCAATATTTACGCGCTTGCGCTGTCCGCCGCTGATGGTGGGATTGAGCGGCGAACCTACTGGCAGATGCGCTACTTTAGTCAGGCCCAATTCTTTTAGCGTTTTATTCGTAGCGGCGCGGGCCTCAGCATCGGTTTTGTAAGCCAGCCGAGCCGCGTAATACACATTTTCCCATACCGTCAGCTCCTCAATAAGAAGGTCCTCCTGAGGTACGAAGCCCAAAAGGCCTTGAATGGCCTGAGGTTCGGCGTGGATATCTTTGGTATTGAGGTACACGCGGCCGCTTGTGGGTTGTAGCTGGCCGCTCAGCAGGCGCAGAAGCGTACTCTTACCCGCCCCGCTTGGCCCCATGATCCCTACCAGACGCCCTTGAGTGACCTCGAAGCTTAGCGGCTGGATGGCTACTTGGCCGCTTTTGAACTTGTAGGTAACGCGCCGCACTTCCCATAGGAGGCGCTGGGTGAAGGGCGCAGGCTGAAACTGCTCCAATACTTCCTTGTAGGTGAGCGTATAGCCGCGCAGGCGAAGCAGTGCCCCTTCCGGAAACACTCGTATGACATCCCCATGAATCCACTGCCCATTTAGATGCGCCTCTAAATTAGGCCCCACTAGGCGCATCAGAATTAGATTGACCGAAGGTAGGTGTAAAAAAGCCACATAACCCGGTATAGCTAAGGGCAGGTGGCGTACCGAAGGAGCCACCTCCTTATCCGGGGCCCCTACGATGAGAAGCTGAGCGGAATCTATACTCCGTATGCGGCTACTCTGGGCAAATTGCGTTATGAGCCAGCTCTCCGCCTCAGAAATCTCAAACTCTTTTCGCATCTCATTGAGAAAATGCTCCTCTTCGGGCTGAAAGACGCGATCCGCATAAGCCAGCTGAAGGACATAGGCATATAGGAGATAGCGGGAAGAGCGAGGTAGCTGCTGGCTTATGGAGCGTAGAAGAAACTCCGGCCGCAGCTGCGAAGGAGTGGCTAAATACCGCTGGAGCCGACTCAGCTCCTGCTGCGGATCTACCCCAAGCTCTAAGAGAAGCTGGCGCAAAACCGCTTCTTCTTTAGCTGAGAAGCTGCCGTGCAGAACAAAATAGGCCAGCGTCCGAATAAGACTATCTAGCAAAACGGCCTGCATGGGTTATAAGTTTTGGCCGTTTAGGCCGGCTTGGTAGCGTTGTACCCGCAGAAGGCCGCGCACCTCTGAAAGGGCCCGCATAATTCCTATCAGCTCCTGCTCATTATACACATACAGCTCCATTATGCCTTGAAAGTAAGAAGCCTTACCCTCTATGCGGATAGAGCGGATATTTTTGCGTTTGCGCAGCGAGATTACCTTGACAATATCTAAGAGCATTCCTTGGCGGTCCTCCCCCTCTAGAAGGAGAGCGGCGAGGAAGGTTTTGCGCGGCGTGGCGGTCCAGCGTAAAGGGCGAACCTTGCTGCTATCTAAGGAAAGTAGCCGGTGAATCTCCTTGCAGGTCGTGCGATGAATCACCAAGCCCTCCGCACTTACGTACCCCATAACGGAGTCAAAAGGCACAGGGTAGCAGCAGGTAGCATAGGTATGCGGCTCTTCCTCTAGGCCTACTTCGGGAGCGCCACTGAGCAAGCCTAACTGCTGAGAGAGCTGGTCTACGATACTTGTGCCCTGCGCCAGCCTTTTGAGCCGGATGAATTCTTGCACGCGCGCTAGGTCTAGCCCATGCGTACCCAAGCGGTACCACAGCTCTTCTAGAGAGGGTAAGCGCAGGTACCACAGAAGCTCCCGAATGATAGGGTCGTCGGCCCGCAGGCCCAAATGCCGTAAACGCCACTCAAAAATTTCTCGTCCCTTCTCAATTGCTTGGCGGCGCTGCTGCTTGAGGTATTCCCGAATCTTGAGGCGGGCCCGCCCTGTGCGTACAAAGGTCAGCTGCTCTTCCGTAGGTTCCGCTCGCTCGCTTGTAATAACCTCCACCTGATCGGCATTTTGCAGCACATAATTCAAAAGAACTGGCTTGCCATTTACTTTAGCCGCTATGGCATGACGGCCAATCTCCGAATGGATTTCATAAGCAAAATCCAGCACCGTAGCCCCCGCAGGCAGCACCTTGAGGTCCCCTTTCGGCGTAAATACGTACACCTCCTCGTGGGTGATGTCGGGATGAAGTTCGCTCAGAAGGTCTATGCTGGAAAGCTCGGGATTTTCCAGTAGGCTTCGGATACGGTTGAGCCAGGCTTCTAAGGCTTCGTCCGAGCGAGGAGTGGAGCGGCCATTTTGGACTTGTTTGTAGCGCCAGTGCGCCACGATCCCGTATTCCGCCGCCTCGTGCATACGGCGCGAGCGAATCTGCACTTCCACCCACTTCCCCTCTGGCCCCATGACCGTAACATGTAGGGCCTCGTACCCCGTGGGTTTGGGCTGGGATATCCAGTCGCGCAGCCTATTTAGATTAGGTCGGTATAGACTAGTAATGATGGAATAGGCCCGCCAGCAGTCCGCCTTCTCTGTCTCAAGGGGCGAATCTAAAATCAAACGCACGGCAAAAATATCATAAACCTCTTCAAAGCGCACCCCCTGCCGCTTCATTTTCTGATAAATAGAGCTGATGCTTTTGACACGGCTTTCTATTTTGTAAGGTACGGCTAGCTCGGCTCGCAGGCGCTGCTCTATCGGCTGAATAAACCGCTGAATGTACTTCTCCCGCTCCCGCGCCGTTTCCTGGAGCTTCTGGGCAATTTCCTGATAGGCCTCAGGTTCACGCAGCTGTAGGATGATATCCTCCATTTCGCTGCGGATTTCATACAGTCCCAAGCGGTGCGCTATCGGTATGTAGATATATTCGGTTTCGGCTAAGATTTTCGCCTGCTTGTCGGGGTGGAGGCCCTGAAGTGTGCGCAGATTATGTAGGCGGTCGGCTAGCTTGATGAGGGCCACGCGAATGTCATCGGCCATGGTAAGAAGAATTTTGCGAAAGGTTTCGGCCTGCTCGGAGTCAAGGGGGCTGCGTACTCGCTGAATCTTCGTCAGAGCCTCTACAAGGCGCGCTATCGTAGGGCCAAACTCTTGGGTAATCAGCTCAAGGGAGGTATCCGTATCCTCTACCAGATCGTGCAACAAGGCCGCTATGACCGCCCCTTTATCCTTGAGGCCGATTTCTTTTACGAGGATGTGGGCTACAGCGAGCGGGTGCAGGATGTAGGGCTCACCCGTGCGCCGTCGCATATCGCCATGGCGCTCCAGCGCAAGCCGGAAGGCGCGCCGCAGCTCCCCTTTGCCTGGACGGTCTAAAAATTCCGCACACGCCCGCAAAAGGCGCCTGTAGGCTCTTAGAATATGCCGCTTCTCCTCTTCCGTAAATGTAAGCTTTCCAACGATCGGCACCCTCTTAAGATACAACCCGGGCCCAATCGTGGGCACTTGAGAGGGGCTACTTAGACTTTTTCGCGTAACGCGCCATAAACTTATCCACGCGCCGCGCCGTATCTACAAACTTCTGCTTACCCGTAAAGAACGGATGCGAAGCGCTGGAGATTTCCAGCTTGACCAAAGGGTACTCCTTTCCATCCTCCCATACAATGGTCTCCTTCGTGCGGACGCAGGAGCGCGTAAGGAAGGCAAAATCCGCCGAAGCGTCCTTGAAAACGACTAAGCGATACTCTGGATGAATCCCTTTTTTCACAGGTGCAAAGGTACTACTTTCCGCGCGCCTGCAGTACGCGCAGGATCGTGTAGAAGAGAATCTTTATGTCCAGAAGCAGTGAGCGGTTGGCGAGGTAGATAAGGTCGTACCGCATGCGCTCTATCATCTCCTCCACCGAGGAGGCGTAGCCGTATTGGACCATCCCGAGGCTGGTGATGCCCGGGCGGATTTTGAGGAGCTGCTTGTACTCGGGCGCGCGGGCTACGATTTGTTGGATATAGTACTGGCGCTCAGGCCGAGGACCGACGAGGCTCATCTCCCCCTTCAGGACGTTCCAGAATTGCGGTAGCTCATCCAGGCGCATTTTACGCAGCCAGCGTCCGATCGGGGTAATTCGCGGATCGCCCGCCCGACTAAGCGCCGGCCCATCCTTTTCCGCATCCTGGTACATGGTACGGAACTTATACATAATGAATGGCCGCCCATGCTTGCCAATCCGCTCCTGCCGAAAAATAATAGGCCCTGGCGAGGAAAGCCGCACCAGCACCGCAATAATAGCCATAACCGGCGCTAAGAAAATAAGCGCTAGAATGGAAAAAACTATGTCCATCCCCCGCTTTATGACCTCATACCACGGTGAGGGCGGGCCAGGCGAGACCGCTACCAGCGGAATCTCTATAGGACTTCCTAACCGTACCCCACCAGCTAATACGTCCCGCAGAGCCGGTACGAGATATACCTCCACTGGATAGCCATTTACTTGAGCTAAGACGTGGGGTAAAATGTGCTCGTCCTGCGGTTCGGTAGCGAGGATGAGATAGTGCGGCTGGCGCTGCTGTAAGATACGCTCCATATCCTCAATGGTGCCTAGTTTTTTGGCCTTTCCTTGGAGTAGATTTGGGCTATTCGCTGAAGGGGTTATATAGCCTATCAGGTCGTAGCCCAGCTCTTTTCCATGTGTGGTAAGCTCCTTTATAAGCTGAAGGGCGCGCGGCCCATTTCCTACAATTACCGTAGGAAAGTAGAAAAGACGCCGCCGCAGCACATGAATCAGCCCTAAGCGGAGAAGCAGAAGGGCCAGCCAGCTACAGCCCCATTGCAGCCCTAAATAACCACCCAAAGCCAGTCGGTAGGCCTTGTAGTTTGGGATAGGGTCATCTAAAAAGGCCAGAAAAAATAAGGCCAAACTTCCCAAGGCTGTAATCCAAGCCCGAGCGAAAAGCTCGCGGAGGATAGATTGGCGGATGGGATCGCTATAGCTTCCCTGCAGCCCATACAACACCACCCAGTAAGAGGCTACTAAAAGGGGGGCCCAAAGGTACTCCCATAGCGTGCCGGTAGTGGCTGGGTCGTTGTAGAGGTAAAAGCGTCGTATCCAATAAAAAGCTACCCACCCTGCATACGCTAGAAGGAAATCCGTCACCGCAAAGAAGAGGCCTAACAGCTGCCGCCTCATCTGGACCGGAAGGTTATTAGGCGCAGGTCGTCTAAGTAAAGGGTAGCGGGGCGCGTGCTATCGCTTTGGCTTGTAAGGTAGAGACGGTAGCGGTACAACGTGCCTTTCTGACGAAGCCAAGGCAAAAGGTCAATGTAAAATGTGCCCCATCCCACATCCGGCGGACGGAGGATAAGCTGTACCTGCCGCTCTATTACGGCTCCAGTTTGGCGGTTTTCTACGGTGAGGCCCACTCCCAGGTTTCGGTCGCCGCGAAGGGAGATTTCGGCCCAGAGTTCGTTTTTAGGAAACTCAAAGGGTGTAGCGGCTTCAGCCTGGAAAGTAGTGGCTGGAGGTAGGCTAATTTCAGCGGCCCAGAAGCCGCGCCGGGGGTGGTTTGGTAATCGGCGCAGCGTAGCACGCCCCGGCGGCTCTCCCGGTAGCACCCGGAGTGCCATCTGAGGACTCTCAAAATCTTCCCGAAGAAGGTATTCTAAAAGGGTATCGGGGAAATAGGTGTAGGTAGGTCGGTAGGTGTAGGTTTGTTCAGGGGCTAAGGGATAGGGTAAGGTGTCAAATTGCCAGAAGGGGTAAGGCCGGCGCACCGCACCGAGGCCATTCACGCGCACGCCCCCGGCCAAGAGAATAGGCTGTTGCGTAGCAGGCACAATCGGAAGGTATTCGCCCGGTTCCACTACGCTCAGGAAGCGCCCTTGCGGATAAACCCACGCATCTATCGGGGCTTCTATTTGGAGTGTGTCACGCTCTAAAACTACGCGCGCCGAGTCTAGCTGGAGGTAGGCGGGGGGTAGAGCTTTAGGCGAGGAGCAGCTAAGGAGCAAATACCAAGCGCTGCTCAGCCAAAGCCTCCACTTTCCACGCCCACAGCATGACACCATATACATGTTCCAAGGACAGGGGGGAAGAGAAACCCTCCGTAATCGCCAGCAAAAAGTGTTCCAGCTCTGCCTGTAAGGCATCGGAAGAGGGGACGGTGAGGGGTAAAGGCTGGGGTGGATTTGAGGTAATATCCCAAAGTTGTACGGTGCGTGTGAGGAGGTTCGCCTCGGCCCAGAGGGTTGGGCCATGGGCTAAGAGGCGCCGCTGACGATAAGGCGCATTCCGACTTATACTAAAGCTTGCGCCGCGTCCATCTACGAGGTCTATCCAGACTTGTACCGTATCGGCCTTTTCGGTGAAAGTGCGGTAGGCCACCGTCCTCAGATCCGCTACGCAGCCCTCTGTAAGGGCCCAAAAAAGGTCTAAATCATGCACTAACAGGTCCAGTACCACGGAGACCTCACTGCCGCGGGGGCTCCAGGGCGCTAGGCGCTCAAAGGTAAAGTGATGAAACTGCTGGCGGAGGGGCCACAGGGCTTGAAAGGCCGGATTGAAACGCTCTATGTGTCCTACTAAGGCTACCACGCCGGCTTCGTCTTGAAGGGTAAGGAGGCGCTCAAGGGCCTCTAAGCTTGTAGTAACGGGCTTCTCAATCAGTACATGGCGTCGGGCCCGCAGAGCTGCTTCGGCGTAGGCCGCGTGCGTAGGAGTAGGGGAAGCAATAATTACCGCCTCGCTAGCCTCTAAGAGGGCCTCGTAGGAGGGTACTACCGGCAAGCCCTGGGCCTGAAGGTCCTGCTGCACCGCCGGGTCGGTGTCTAAAAGCGCCACTACTTCAGCGAGGGGTAGCTCCAATAGGTGTTTTAGGTGGAGGCGGCCCATGTGGCCCAGGCCGACGAGTCCCACGCGGACCCGTCGACTCATTGCTGGAGCGATTGCTTCAGGGTGTTCAGGAGCTTAAGGTTGGCTTCTTGGAGGGCATTTGCTCTCGGGCTTCGGATGGGCGACCAGACGCGGCAGCGTTGGATTCGTTTGCGCGCTCGGTTAAGTCGCACATAGACGCGCTTGTCAGGCTTACGGGCCATACGGCGCAAAGGTAGTGTACATGAGCCTCATATAAAAAGGCTAGCCCAGGCCGCAGAAAGAAGTGAGGCCAGCGTGCCTCCCAGCACGGCCCGCAGGCCTAATTCGGCCAGCTCGCCGCGCCGGTGCGGCACAAGGGTGCCAATCCCGCCCAGCTGAATGGCTATAGAGCTGAAATTAGCAAAACCGCTTAGCGCATACGTAGCCAAAATGCGTGCCTTTTCGCTTAGCGCAGGCATAGAGGCCAAACGAGTGTAGGCGATAAACTCGTTTATGACTACTTTTTGGCCTATGAGGGCGCCTACGCTTAGGCTTTCTTGCCAGTCTACGCCTACCAGCCAAGCAATCGGGCGGAAAGCCTGCCCTAATAGCCATTCCAAAGAAAGCCCTGAATACACGCCGGCCGAGCTGCGGACTATCCAGGGGTTTAAGTGAAGCCAAGCACCCAGCTTGTGAAGGAGGTAATTCAGCAGGGCAATCGTAGCGATAAAGGCCAGGAGCATGGCGGCGATATTGGCTGCTAGGCGCACGCCGTCGGCAGCCCCTTGCGCAAGGGCTTCTAAGAGATTGGCTGCGCGAACTGAGGGTGGTACCTGTAGGGGCTTACTCAGTACGCTCTTATCGGTTTCGGGTAGAAGAAGCTTGGCGAAAATCAGAGCTGCTGGGGCATTCATAACCGAGGCTGTGAGGAGGTGGAGGGCGTACTGCTGGCGCAGGCTTGGGTCTTGCCCGCCTAAGAAGCCCACATAGGCCGCCAAAACCCCACCCGCTAAGGTGGCCATGCCGCCTACCATCACAGCTAAGAGCTCCGAACGCGAAAGGTCCGCTAAAAATGGCCGAATAAGCAGTGGCGCTTCGGTTTGCCCAAGGAAAATATTGGACGCTACGCAGAGGCTCTCGGGGCCTGAGGTGCCTAAGGTACGCCGCATGACCCAGGCCACGGCCTGGACTACCCGCTGAAGCACCCCTAAGTGATAGAGGGCCGAAGTCAGCGCCGCAAAAAATACTACAGTTGGGAGTACTTGCAGGACAAATATGTAGCCGAAGGTCTGGGCGTATTCGGGTTTTACGAGGTTGCCAAAGAGAAAGAGAGAGCCTTCGTGGGAGAAGTCCAGCAGTTTGACGAAGGCCCGACTGAGCCATTTGAAAGCTTCATGGGTACCAGGCACACGGAGGATAAGTAGGCCCACTACGGCTTGAAGGAAGAGGCCCCCAATCAGCACGCGGTACATGATAGGCTGGCGCCGCTCGGCGAAAAGCCATGCCAGCGCCAGCAGAATTGGGATACCTAAGAGCGCCTGCATCAGGTGGACTCTGAACCGCCCAAGCCTAGCTTTTTGAGCTTGTCTCGAATTTCTGCGGCTTTTTCGTAATCTTCTCGGGCCAGGGCCTCTTCCAGCTGCCTTTGTAGCTCTTCACGCAAGGCGGATACGCTGCGCGGCGCACGGCGAGTGGACGGCGACTCTTCTTCTTCCTCTGGGCCAGGCTGACCGGCTTTCTGAAGCACTTCCTCTTCACAGAAAATGGCAGCCCGGGCCCGCAGCGCCAAAGCTACACCATCACTCGGCCGGCAATCTACCTCCACTATTTGGCCCTCGCTATTTTCCAAGAGAAGGTAGGCGAAAAAAGTAGAGTCCTGCAGCTTGTGAATAACTACCTCTAAAAGGCGCACGTTCAGTTCGTTCATCACATTCACAAAAAGGTCATGGGTAAGTGGGCGGGGGTGCTGGATTTTTTCCATGTGGATATTGATAGCGTGGGCCTCGGGCAGACCGATGACGATGGGTAGGCGGCGCGCGCCGTAGCGCTCCTTAAGCACCAGAATGAAGGCATTGTAAGACTCCGTAGGCGAGCGGTGGAGGCCCACAACCTCCATTTCTACCTTTGCCATTAGTTCAAAGGTACAAAAATGCTCTACCTGCTCCTCCTAATGTGGGGCGGCTATGGGTATCTTTTGTGGCGGTGGGGGCGCTGGCGCCTTCGGGCGGCGCCTTCTCCAGCGGCCTTGCGCGTAGCGGTAGTTATCCCGGCTCGGAATGAGGCCTTGAACTTACCCCTGTGCCTGGCTAGCCTGCTTCGTCAGAGCCGCCTCCCCGACGAAATCTGGATTGTAGATGATCATAGCGAGGACGATACCTGGCTGGTAGCCTGTGCGTGGGCAGCCCGCTACGCCTTTATCTATCCCTGCCAGCTCCCGCCTACCGAAAAAGGCAAGAAGGCCGCACTTCGCCATGCAATTAGTCGCACGACGGCGGATATTATTCTTACAACCGATGCGGATACGGAGCATGAGCCAGATACCTTGGCTAAGATAGTGGCGTATTTCGGGGATTCGGCCGTGCAGGTGGTGGGGGGGTGGGTTCGGCTTAGGCCGGTGGGGGGGTGGTTGGGGGAGCTTCAGCGGATTGAGCTGGCGGGGCTGATGGGGCTTACAGCAGGCAGTTGGCAGCGCGGCGAGCCTATTACGGCGAATGGCGCGCTTTTAGCCTATCGCCGCGCAGCGTTTGAAGCCGTGGGCGGATGGGGCCCGGCTCACGCTTCCCCAAGCGGCGATGACGACCTTCTCGTACAGCGCATTTGCCTCCATTACGGGAAAAAAGCCCTTGCTTTCAGCCCGGCTGTTGTTACCACTAGGCCTATGCCTACTTGGTCGGCTCTACTTCATCAGCGTCTGCGCTGGCTTTCCAAGCGGCGGATGTACCCCACCTTCTGGACGCCTTGGGGCCTGCGTCTGGTAGCCCTAGCCCAAATGGGATTGCTCCTTGGCCTCTTCCTATATCCCCTTCCCGCCGTTTTAGCTTGGCTCAGCCTAAGTGCTGGGCAGGTCTGGATAGCCTACCGAAGTTTTGGTCAGATGCGCAGCCCTTTGCCTCACTGGAAGGCTTGGCTCTTTACGGCTCTCGTCTATCCAGTCTATATGACCAGCGTGGCTCTTATTGCTCTTATTCGCCCTTCCTTTAGCTGGAAAGGGCGCACTTACTCCTAGCATGTCCTTATCTTTGCTTGACCCATGGGGGCAGAGACCATTCGGAATTTTTGCATTATTGCCCACATAGACCATGGCAAGAGCACCTTAGCCGATCGTCTATTAGAGGCTACGGCTACGATTCCCCCACGCCAGATGATGGAGCAAGTGCTGGATAGCATGGACTTAGAACGGGAAAAGGGCATCACTATCAAGAGCCACCCGGTCCAAATGCACTATCAAGGCTACACCCTAAATCTCATAGATACCCCGGGCCATGTGGATTTTTCCTATGAGGTTTCGCGGGCGATTGCGGCTTGCGAAGGCGCGCTTTTAGTCGTAGATGCCACGCAGGGCGTACAGGCCCAAACCCTAGCTAACCTCTATCTGGCCATTGAGCAGGATTTAGAGATTATTCCCGTGATCAATAAGATTGACCTGCCGGCGGCGCGTCCGGAGGCGGTGCGCGAGCATTTAGTAGAACTGCTAGGCTGTCGCCCTGAGGAGGTAATCTACGCCAGCGCTAAAATGGGGATTGGGGTAGAAGAGATTTTGAAGGCGATTTTGACACGCATCCCGCCGCCAGCGGATAAGTCCCAGGAGAGCCTGCGGGCGCTTATTTTTGACTCGCAGTTTGATCCGTATCGCGGAGCGGTAGCGTATGTGCGCGTCAAGGAAGGGGTCTTGCAGCCGGGCATGCGGATTAGGCTCATGGCTACGGGTGCGGAGTACGTGGTAGAAGAAGTGGGCGTCTTCAGGCCGCAGCGCCAGCTCCAGCCGTTCATCCCCTGCGGTTCGGTGGGGTATGTGATTGCTGGGATAAAAAACATCCAGGAAATCAAGGTAGGGGATACGATTACGGACGCCTCACGGCCTGCACGAGAGCCGCTGAAGGGCTTTCGAGAAATGAAGCCAATGGTATTTGCGGGCTTTTATCCAGTACAGGCAGACCAGTTTGAAGACTTGCGGGAGGCGCTGGAGAAGCTGCGGCTCAATGATGCGGCCATCCGATTTGAGCCTGAGACGTCGGCTGCGCTGGGGTTTGGCTTTCGGGTGGGATTCTTAGGCCTTCTGCACATGGAGATTGTGCAGGAGCGCTTAGCGCGCGAGTTTGGGATGGAAGTGGTGGCTACGGTGCCAAATGTGCCTTACCACGCCTACCTGCGCACTGGCGAGAAGGTCGTAGTCATCAATCCCGCTCAGCTCCCCGATCCGGCTAAGCTGGACCATTTAGAAGAGCCGTATGTGCGGGCCCAGATTATTACGGATGCCGCTTTCATAGGGCCTCTAATGGAGCTGTGCATCGGTCGGCGAGGCATTTTCAAAAGTCAAACCTACTTAGCCTCTAATCGGGTGGAGCTGGTATTTGAGATGCCTTTGGCTGAAATCATTTTTGACTTCTATGATCGGCTCAAGTCGCTCTCGCGCGGGTATGCCTCGCTGGACTATGAGGTTATTGGCTATAGGCCGAGTGATCTGGTTCGGATGGACATTCTTTTGAATGGCGAGCGAGTGGATGCGCTAAGCTGCATTATTCACCGGGACAAGGCCTACGATTGGGGTCGGCGGCTGTGCCAGAAGCTCAAGGAGCTTATTCCGCGCCAGCAGTTTGAGGTAGCTATCCAGGCGGCTATTTATGGACGGGTGATTGCGCGGGAGACCCTTCGGGCGCTGCGCAAGGACGTCACGGCTAAGTGCTACGGTGGAGACATCACGCGTAAGCGCAAACTTCTGGAGCGTCAGAAGGAAGGCAAAAAGCGCATGCGTCAGGTGGGGTCGGTAGAGGTGCCGCAGGAGGCCTTCATAGCCGTATTGAAATTAGATTAGCCATGGGATATGCCGAACTGTGCGACGCTCTGTGGAGCGATTACCAGCGTGAGCGCCGCATGCAGATAGACCGAAAGGCATTTGAAATTCTTCTGCGGGTATTTCCCGCCGTGCTGGTAGCGCAGGCGGACGGCTTTACCGATACGTCGGAGGTGCATCGGCTGGATGAGATTGTCGCTTTCCTTTGCCGCCACGAATCGGTATCGCCTACGGAGTTGGATTGGCGGGCTGAGCTTCGCTATCTCGCCATAGATGCGGCTTTCTGGCGAGAGCGCTTCATGAAAGTGCTGTATGCCTTTCTTCAGGAAAACCCGGAAATGTACAAGGAGCAGGCGGAGTTTCTTTACGCCACGGCGGCTGCCAGTACGGGGGATATTGTCAAGAATCTACTTCTGCGTTTGCGGCGGATAGAGGCTGGGGCAGGGGCTGTCCCTGAGCTTATTTCGGGAGAGGAGCGGCGGGAAATTCAGCGCATAACTCAGGAGCTGCATTTTGATGAAGCCCCAGAGGCCTTAGCGTACCTTCAGGCTCTTTTAGAGGGCAAATATGCATAAACGTATCGCCGCTTTAGATTTAGGGACGAATTCCTTCCATCTTTTGCTGGCCCGGCTGGACATGGCGCAGCAAGAGGTATATTTAGAGCGCCGCCGCCGGGAGTTTGTCTTCTTAGGTCGGGAGCTGGAAGGCTCCCCGCCGGCTTTTTCTGACTTGGGTATGCAGCGGGCCGTAGAGGTGCTGCGCTCTCTGGTGGAAGAGGCCCGCCAACACGGCGCAGAGGTCTTTTTAGCCTGTGCGACGGAGGCCTTCCGCCTTGCCCAGAATGCCGCTTTGCTTCAAGAAACTATCCGCCACGAACTGGGTGTAGAAGTGCGCATCCTTTCGGGTGTAGAAGAAGCCCGCCTGATTCATTTAGGGGTGCGGCATGGTCTGCCTCTGCCTGAGGAGCCCTACTTAGTCATGGACATCGGGGGCGGATCGGTGGAGTTCATCTGGGGCCAAAAGGGAGAAATCCTTTATCTCCATAGCTTTCCGCTGGGAGTAAGTGTACTTCAGCGCCAGTTTCCTGAACCTGATCCCCTTTCGCCGGCCCAGCTACAGGCCCTGCATCGGTACATTCGTACTACCTTAGAGCCGCTGCGTGAAGCGGTAGAAACGCTGCGGGTGCGTCACCTCATCGGTACGGCTGGCACTTTCAAGACCCTGGGGCGCTTGGTAGCCTACAGCAGCAATGGAGACTCGGGGGAGCCGGCCCTGCATGGCTATCGCTTCAGCCCTATGGTCTTTTATCCCGTTTACCAGAAGCTTACTACGCTGCCCCTTGTAGACCGAGTGCGTCTTAAGGGGATGCAGGCTGAACGCGCCCCCTACATGCCCTATGGCGCCGCGCTCGTCTATGAAGTGCTCCAGCTTTTTCCTATTCAGACCATTACGATTAGCGAGTATGCCTTGCGGGAAGGGCTAGTGTATGAGTATGCGGGACGCCTTTTTAACTTACCCGGCCTGACCGTACAGCCGCTTCGGGAGCGTACCATAAGCGCTTTGGCCCAGAAGTACCAGCTTTCCCTTCTACATGCCCAGCAAACGCGCCGCTGGGCCGAGAAGCTTTTTGACCTTCTGGCGCCCCTCCACCACCTTAGCAAGCAGGAAAAAGAATGGGTGGCCTATGCGGCTTACCTCCACGATATTGGCCACTTCATAAACCCCAGCGGTCATCACAAGCATGGGCTCTACATTCTCCTCAATACGCCTATGCCCGGCTTTACGCAGGAGGAGCTGCTCCTTATGGCTAACCTCGTGCGCTACCATCGCAAGAGCCTTCCCTCTTCTGAGCACTTTCATTATGCTACGCTGCCCCGAGCTCAGAAAAAACTGGTGGGCCTTTTAGCGCCGCTTGTGCGGCTGGCCGATCAACTGGCTAAATACCTGCGCCACGACCCCCTTGGGGTGCGGTGCAGTTGGAATGATAAGCAGGTTGAGCTTATCGTAGATACCACGGAGGCCGGTGCGACGCGCTTTTTGAGTTCCATATACGCTGAGGTGGAAGACTTTTTTGAGCGCAGCTATGGTCGTCGGCTCCAGCTTCGGCTCGCATGGGTACCTCCCTCTGGGGGCTCTTAGGGCTTATTTACGGTCAAGTTATTGACCTACAGAGTGGAAAGCCGCGCTTAGTCACGTTTCCTGAGCTGGGCAGTAAGCGTCCTTTGCTCTGGGTAGCTTTGGCGTGGCGCCACCCCCCAGCGTATCAAGAGCTGGGGCGCATCGTAGCCTTCTTAGTAGCGCAGGAGGACACGATAAATCCTTCCTCAGCGGCGCTTCGTCGTCAGCTTGGAAGCCTAGGCGGGCATTTGAGCCTTTGGAGTATGCCAGAGGGGGCGGCGGTATGCCTGACGGTACCGCGCAGTATGGCGGTGGAAGCGGTAGGCTGGCTTTATGCCGCTTTGCGGGCTCTCCCCCTTCAGGATAGCCTGGCCTGGCAGCGCCTGCGCCAGCGGGCTGCCAAGGCCTGGATCGGCTTCTCCCTAAGGCAAGAAGTGGAATGGCTTTTGCGAGGTCGTCCCCTCCTTCCGCCCAGCCTAGACTGGCCGCAAGCCCTAGCCTACATCCAGCGCTACCTAGCACCAGAATCCTTGCATATTATTTTTGGGGGCGGCTTATCCTTTCGGGAAAAATTCCAAATCGGCCGCCTCCCGTTGAAAATATCTCTTAAGTCGGTGAGTGACTCGCTTCCTTCCCTCGTTACGCCTCCCCTCCCGGATACGCTGATACAAAATCTCTGGGCCTATCCAGGTTATGTAGGGCTTGCTGTGGAAGGGCCCCTGAGTTGGAAGGAACGGCTGGCTTTTCGGGAGGCTTTCCTCAGCCGGTGGCAGCGCGAGGCTCCCCCCCTGCAATGGTCCATGCAGCTAAAAGGCAGGACGCACCTGCTGCTTCAGGCGCGCGTAGATGGACGCAGCTACGCTTTCCTTCGGCGCCTGAGCACACTTGCAGCGCAAGACTCCTTAGAAGCGCGAGCATGGCAAGCGGCATTTGAGCTCTTTTTTCGCAAGGTGTGCGCCCATCCCGAGGAATATCCTGATCTTTGGATCACGCCAGTGCTGATGGGGGATACGCTGGGGCTCAGTGATAGTCTGCCGGCGCAGGTCTGGCAGAGCGGCTGGCCTTTCAGGGCTCGGGGAATATGGATGGGAAATGAAAGCTTAGCTTCAGATACGGTGGTTTTTGCACCGCCTCCGGCGCGCCCGCCGGCCGTAGCGGTGCCTGATTTTCTTTGGACAGGGCCAGGCCTACCGCCTTTAGGGGAATGGGCTGCTGCCTTTCGGCTTTTCTGGAAGCCAGGCTGCAGCCGACCCTGCGAGCTTAGCGCGTACTATCGCACGGCACGCGAGCGCAAACGCCTTACCCAGTATCTTCACCAGCTTCGGCTGGAACTCATCCAGACCCACCAGATTCCGCCTGAAGCCCTTGAGATCTATCTGCGCCCTTTGCCGGCGGGTTTTCCCCCAAAAGCTATTCGCTTCCGATGTTTCAGCTGTTAGGCTTGTGGGCCCAAGCCCTCTGCGCCTATACTCAGGAAACGGGCTATATCCAGTGGCTTCTTTTTCACCCATTAGAACGTGGGCGTGGGGAAGCCGTAGCGCGCACGGTAGCGGAGGGCCTTTTTGCGGATTCGCTCCTGCGTCAGGTGGCCTATACCCACGGGGTGCGGTATAGGTTTCGGCGCCGCGGCCAGTGGTTTTGCGTTGAAGGCGAAGCTACACCCGAAGGCCTTTTTACTTTTTTCCATGTTCTACGCGGGGCTATTCAGCGCTTTCCGCAGCGCCTCCAGCAGAATGCTATACCCCTAGTAGAAAATCCGCCAGAACTCAGCCGCAGCTTCCAAGTAGCCTACGAGGATACTCTGCCAGTGGATTTATCGCCTTTGGCGCTCACGCAGTACTTTACGCGCTACTGGCAGGCTGGGGGGGTAGGAGGGGTGCTGCGGGGAAAAATCCCCATGCCGCTTTTGCATTTGGGGCGGGAGGTAGTGGCGGGCAGCGTCTCAGAGGCGTATTGGCCTCCGCAACCGCCTCCTACGCTTTCTTCGCCTGCCCATCAAGGGCCCGGGGTGGTGTATATACGCTGGCAGCTGAACGGCTCTCCTTCTCTGGCCGCCTGGGCCGCCTTGTGGCAGCAGGCCGACGCCCTCCTACACTATCTCTGCGCCGAGCGTCAAATAGCCTGCCAGGCGCAATGGGTGCCTTTTGCGAAAGGATTAGAACTCTGGATAGAGACGGGACTGCCCTACGCTACCTACCAAGCCGCTCAGGATTTTCTCAGCCGCCCTTTCCGGCCCTCGCCCCAACGCCTACCGGCCTTCTTTACTTGGATTCATCGGGCGGAAAACTTTCTCCTCGCGGGGTGGTGGGCCTGCCTTTGGCAAATTCCCCAGCTGCCCACCGCTATCCCCACGCTTTCCCCTAAAGAGCTTCGGCGGGCCGCCCGCGGGTGGCAACTCATAGCCTATACCTGGAACCTATAGCCTATCTATCGGCTCAGGTAAAGGCTGCGCTGCGCATAGAGCTTTTGAAAGAGCGGATCGTCCAGCCCTTCTATGAAGCGAATCTCCTCCCCCGTAGAGCGCATCTCAGGGCCTAGCGTTTTCTCTACCTCCGGGAAGCGCTCAAACGAAAACACAGGCAGCTTGAGGGCATAGCGGCGACGTGGGCCGGGAAAGTTGAAATCCTCTATCCGCTTGCGTCCCAGAAGGATTTCCATGGCCCACTGAACGAAAGGCTTATCCTGGGCCTTGCAGAGAAAAGGTACGGTGCGAGAGGCGCGTAGATTCGCTTCTATCACATAGACCGTATCCTCGTGGATGGCATACTGGACATTTAGGAAGCCCTTGACACTCAGCGCGCGGGCGATCTGCTCGGCATAATGGCGCATTATGGCCTGCTTCTCGGGCGAAAGGGAGAAGGGCGGCAGCACCGCCGTAGAGTCGCCCGAATGCACCCCCACCGGCTCAATGTGCTCCATAATCCCCATCACGCCTATAGCTTCCCCATCGGAAAGAGCATCCAGCTCAGCCTCAATAGCCCCATACAGAAAGCGATCTATCAGAATGCGGTTGCCCGGCATATTGCGGAGGATGGCCACGATTTGTTCTACTAGCTCCTCTTCATCAACCACGATGCGCATATGCTGCCCACCCAGTACGTAGCTGGGGCGTACTAAGACGGGGTAGCCGAGCTTTTCGGCCAGCGCTAAAGCCTCGTCTGGGCTGCGCACTACACCAAAAGGCGGATAGGGAATGCCTAAATCCCTTAAGAGCTCTGAGAATTTTCCTCGGTCCTCGGAGATATCAATGCTTTCGTACGAGGTTCCAATAAGGGGGATGCCATAGCGGTGAAGCTTTTCAGCCAGTTTGAGAGGTGTCTGGCCGCCCAGTTGAACCACTACGCCTATTGGCTTTTCCCGCACTATGACCTCATACACGTGCTCCCAAAAGACGGGCTCAAAGTAGAGCCGGTCCGAAATGTCGGGGTCGGTGGAGACGGTTTCGGGGTTGCAGTTGAGCATGAGGGCTTCATAGCCTAGCTGCCGGGCGGCTAAGGCGCCGTGTACGCAGCAGTAGTCAAATTCTATGCCTTGGCCGATTCGGTTGGGGCCTGAGCCCAGGATAAGAAGGCGCGGCTTGCCTACATCGGCGGCGGGGAAGGTAACCCCCTCATCCTCCCCTTGGGGCTCAAAGGTGGAGTAGTAGTAGGGCGTTTGGGCCTCAAACTCCGCCGCACAGGTGTCCACGCGCTTGTAGACGCGCCGTATCCCCCATTTCTGCCGTAGGGCATAAACCTGGCTTTCTAAGGCTTGGACCAGGTGGGCAATTTGCCGATCCCCGAGGCCCATTTGCTTAGCCCTCCAGAGAAGCTCCGGTGTAAGAGTTTCCAGAGTGTGCTGGCTTAGCTCCCGCTCTAGATCCACAAGCGCCTGAATTTCATGAAGGAACCATTCATCTATGCCCGTAAGCTTATGAATAGTGCGGATGGGGATGCCGGCCAAAATCGCATCGTGGATATGGAAGATGCGGTGCCAGGAAGGGTGCTCTAAGCTATGCAGAAGCTGACCCAAGTCCTGTACCTCGCGGCCATCGGCGCCCAGTCCATTCCGCCGCAGCTCTAAGGACTGAATGGCCTTTTGCAAGGCCTCTATGAAGGAACGTCCAATCCCCATCGCTTCGCCGACGCTGCGCATTTGCATTCCAAGCTGGCGATTAGCCCCCGGAAACTTGTCAAAATTCCAGCGGGGCACCTTGACCACCACATAATCCAGGCTGGGCTCAAAAAAGGCCGAAGTAGTGCCCGTGATGGGATTGGTGATTTCGTCCAGCCGCTTACCTACGGCCAAGAGGGCCGCAATGCGCGCAATAGGGTAGCCCGTAGCCTTTGAGGCCAGGGCCGAAGAGCGGGACACGCGCGGATTGATTTCTATCACGCATAGCTCATCCGAGTGGGGGCTGAGGGCGAATTGCACATTACAGCCGCCGGCAAAATCTGGAAAAGAGCCCAAGAGCTTTTTAGCGTAGTTCCGCATGCGCTGCATGAGGTAGTCGGGGAGAGTAAGCGCTGGCGCCACCGTTATGGAGTCGCCCGTATGGATGCCCATGGGATCAAGGTTTTCTATCGTACAGACCACGATGAAGTTGCCATCTTTATCGCGCATGACCTCAAGCTCAAATTCCTTCCAGCCGGCTACGCTTTTTTCTACAAGCACTTCATGGATGGGGCTGAGAGCCAGCGCGCGGCCGATGGCGCGCTCCAGCTCGCTTTTGTTATGGACGATTTGGGCCCCAGCGCCCCCTAAGGTGAAGGAAGGTCGCAGTACTACGGGATACCCTATGCGCTGAGCCAGATCCTTAGCCTCTAAATAGGAGCGAGCTATGCCTGATGGCAGCATGGGAAGGCCTAAACTCTCACCCCACTGCCGGAACTTCTCCCTGTCTTCGGCTACCTCTATGGCGAGCAGGGAAGCCCCTATTACCCGCACCCCGTACCGCTCCCACAGACCTAATCGGGCGCATTCCATGGCGAGATTGAGGGCTGTCTGCCCGCCCATCGTAGGGAGCACCGCCTCTATGGGGTAGCGTTGAAGAATAGCCTCCACGCTCTCTGGCGTGAGCGGAAGTAGATGCACATAGTCAGCCGTAATCGGATCCGTCATAATCGTGGCAGGGTTGGAATTGAGGAGATGAACCGTATAGCCCTCAGCGCGCAGGGCCCGAGCCGCCTGCGAGCCCGAATAGTCAAACTCCGCCGCCTGCCCGATTACAATAGGCCCGCTGCCTAAGATGAGGAGGTGTGCCACGCTACAAAGGTAGCCTACCCCAGGTCCTCTGCGCCTATTTTTGCACATGCTTCTGCGCGCTGAGAACCTCCAGAAAACTTATGGCAAGCGCAAGGTAGTGGATCAGGTCTCCCTTCAGCTGGCGCCCGGGGAAATCGTGGGGCTGCTGGGCCCCAATGGCGCAGGAAAAACTACGACCTTCTACATGATTGTGGGCTTTATTCGGCCGGATGCGGGCGAGATTTATTTAGGGGCGGAGCGCATTACCCACCTACCTATGTACAAGCGGGCCCAAATGGGCATCGGCTACCTGCCGCAGGAGGCTTCGGTATTTCGGCGCATGAGCGTAGAGGATAATCTGCGCACGGTGCTTGAGCTGCGTCCGGGGCTAAGCCGAAAGCAGATTCGGGAGCGTATAGAGGCGCTTTTGGAGGAGTTTAGCCTGCAGCGGGTGCGGCATTCGCTAGGCCAGCAGCTTTCGGGGGGAGAGCGCCGCCGAACCGAAATTGCGCGCGCTCTGGCCGTAGAACCGCGTTTCCTGCTTTTGGATGAGCCCTTCGCGGGCGTAGACCCGATTGCTGTGGAAGAGATACAGGGGATTATTGTGCGTCTGGCTCAACGGGGCATAGGCATTCTTATCACCGACCATAATGTGCATGAGACCTTGAGCATTACGCAGCGGGCCTACCTTCTCCATGGGGGTCGGATCCTGCGCGAGGGTGCCGCCGAAGCCTTAGCGCAGGACCCCGAGGTGCGGCGGGTTTATTTGGGTGAGCGTTTCCAGCTTATCCGCTGAGCGCCAGCCAGGCGGGAAAGTCACGCGCCACCAAAGCCGTAGTACGCCTGCGACACCCCATTTGCGGCGCATGTACCGCAGCGTACTGGGTAGCGAAGCCCAAAAGTAAGAGTTTAGCTCTACCGCAAAGCTGGGCTCCATATAGCAATTGATAGCACATCCCTGGCAAAAGCTAAATCGCCCCTCTAAAGCCCGCAGGTGCTGAACAGGCGGACTGTAGTAGAGCTTCTCGAGCTGGCCGTTTATAGGGAAGGCATAGCCGCGTTCCTGCGCATGGTAGCAGGGCAGCAGTAGCTGATTGTCGGGCGAAATTACTACGGCCACGGAGCTGGCTCGGCATACGGGCCGGTAGGGGCTATTCCCCCCAGCCGCACGCAGCCGTAGAAAGGCTTCATTCAGGTAGACGTCGGCTTTCTTGCGCGCCCACTGGCGGAGAAATGCCACCACCTCAGGCGAAAGGCTATTTGTGCCAACCTCGCTGTAAGCAAAAATAGGATTGAGTATCAGGATAAGCCCGTAAGGCCGCACAAATCTGGCATAGACTTCCTCTATGTCCTGCCAATTTTCGTTAGAAACGGTGAATAGGATGTCAGGCTTTTCACCAAGCTTTTGGGCTATTTTCAGGCTTTCTTGGATGAATTCAAAGCAAGGTACGCCCCCGCGCAGGGTATTATGGCCTGCGGGTGTGGCGGCATCCAGAGAGAAATGGAGAAGGTCTACCTTCCCTTGGAGCTCTCGGGCTCGCTTGGGGTAGAGGAGGCCGTTGGTCGTTACGGTGGTAAGGAAGCCTAAGCGCTGAGCCGCCTCTAAGAAAAGGGGAAGAGCTCTGTGAAGGAGCGGCTCCCCACCGGTAAAGTCAATAATCCGCACGCCCAGCCGGCGCAGGGCGCGCAGGTTTTCAAGTACCGTAGGTACATCGGCGTAAGGGGATGGCTTCTGCCAGATATTGCAGAAGGAGCAGGCAGCATTACAGCGGTAGGTTAGGTAGTAGTTCGCTAAGATGGGCCGACGGTAGAGGCGCCAGGGCATCAGTAGCTGGCAAGAAGGGTGAGGCTAAAGGCACGCGGCTGCGCCCGAAAATGCGGTCGGAGCTGCTCCCAAAAAGTCCGAAAGAGGGAGCTCTGGCGGTAAGTTTCTAAATCGGTGGAGGTAGCCCACTGGCTGAAGGAGTAAAAGGTAGGGCCCTCGCCGGCGTAGAGGTGAAGGGCTTGGCAGCCTGGAAAGGCCCGTACCTTGGGTGCATGCTGGGCCAGAAGGCCCTGTACAAACTCCACGCTTTCAGTTCGGATGGGAAGCTCCACCCATCGCCAGATAGCCATCAGCGACCGAAGGGAAGGTGCCGGCGCAGCTCTTCTTCCTTTTTGCGTTTTTCCTCCTCCAGCTGGCGGGCGCGTTCTTCGGCCTCGCGTTGGAGGCGTTCTTGCTCTTGGCGGGCGCGCTCTTCGGCTTCGCGGCGGAGGCGCTCTTGCTCCTGACGGGCACGCTCTTCCGCCTCACGACGCAGCCGCTCGGCCTCCTCGCGCTGCTTTTGCTCTAAGGCTCGGCGTAGGCTATCCTCTCGCGCACGCAGCTCGGCTTCCAAACGCTGCTTTTCGGCTTCTAAGCGTGCCGTAGCGGCTTCGGAAACGCCCCCGCCGCGCCCTTGGGCGGGCCGAATGCCTTTTACTTTCGGCTGAGTTACGCTACCGCCTACATCCGCCAAAAGCCGCACGGTAGTTCCCTCGGCTAAGGGCAGGCCTAGGGCTTGAAGCGCACCTTGCGCCCAGCTCGCCGGCACTTCCAGCCCCATCACATAGTCTATCGTTTGGTCTAAGCGGGTTACGCCGCCTACTTCCAGCTTGTATTGGCCAGCGGCTACGGTAAAAGGCTCTACCAAAAGCTCGCCATTACGCAGCTGGAAGCGAATGCGGGTGTTACTCAGCTGCATGGGCGTGAGAGCCGGCAACTTAGCCGCGGCCGAAAAGGCCGAGAGGGCTGTAGAACCCTCTACAGTGGCTTGTAAAACCTCCACTAAACCGCTTCCCGAGAGCGTCGCTAAATCGGGCGTAAGGTCAGGCTTCAAAGCACTGGCTGCCTTAAGCGAAAGGCTAACTTGACCTCGGGTACGCTTTACAATCGGGCTTAGCTTCTGGATAGTAGGAAAATGGGGCACTACCTCCTCTACCTGTACGCCACGCAGTTCAAATCCCATGTCCCAGCGGGCATTTTGCTTATCCGGGGCGATATATTTGCCCTCCAGCGCAAACTTACCCCCAAAGCCTTCCATTTCAAAACCTTCTAATTTCAGTGCCTGGTCACGCAGAATAATGCGCCCGCGCGCGTTCCGAAACCGCATTTTTTCATACAGCATTTCGCCTATCTGGGCCTCAAAGGTGAAGTCAATATTGGCGGGAAGCACTACTACTTCTAAGGGCGCGCTGGTGTCGGCTGGCTGCTGGGGCTGGGGCGCAGGCTCTTTGGAAACCCACTGGTTGAGGTCCAGATGATTACTTCTCAGGCTGAGCTGGCCTATGATCTTCTCATCTTTTAGGAGGTAGCCTAGGTAGTTTTCTAGGCGGCCATCCAGCGCAATATCCGAGTTTCCTATGGTCCCTTTGTAGCCTTGCAGTTCTGCATACCGCGGCGTGAAGCTAAAATTGGCCTGCTGGATATTTAGGCCTTGGGGCAGAGCCGGACTGCGGTAGGCTAAATTTTGAATCGCCAGAGACCCCTGAGTAGGCAGGCGGGTGTAATCGTGCTTTTCTAAGGCCTCACGGCTGCCACGCGTACTGAGCTGCAGCGCCACTTTACCCGCCAGCTGGGTGCTGTCCAAGGGTAAAAGGTGCGCCAGCTTCTCCAAGTCCGCCCGGGCTTTTATTTCGGCTTGGTAATTGAGGGCCTCTAAATTCTGTACGCTGAGGTTGGCTTCTATGGGTTCGCCTGCGACTACGGCATAGAGGCGCCGTAGGGTGGCTGTGGTGCGGGCCGGTGAGGCATCAGGACTTTCCGCCGCAAACTCTATGGCGATATTTTCGGCGGCCGTAGGAAAAGCTGCAGCTTTGACATACCCCTCTTGCAGGCTGAAGCGGCCCGCAATAGCCGGGAGGCGATTTTTGGCATAGGTGCCTTGGATATTCAGGCCTAAGTCAAAGTTTCCGCGCAATTCGTAGCCCAAAGGCAGAGCGCTGGCAAAGTCGGCTAAATTACCTTGGCCCGTGGCGATAGCTTCTAGATTGAGGGTGCGTAAGCCTCGGCTACGGTAGCGTAGGCTAAGCCGTGTACTCCCTGCGCGTAGGTGAAAAGTGTCTAAGGCTACCTGTAGGCTTTCCAAGGTAGAGGCGGGATTTTCCACCTTGAGGCGTATTTCCACATCCTCCAGCGGCTTAGGTAGGTCTTTGTAGATTACCTTGCCTTTTTCCACACGCAAGGAAAGCCCGAAAGCCGGCAAAAGGGAATCCCGTAGCTCCCCTTGTACATACCCCTCCAGCGTCAAAGCGCCTTCCGTGGAAAGGCTCTCATAACCCTTCCGAAAAACGGCAGGTATGAGTGAGAGAAGCTCCTTTAGGGAGGCTTTCGGCGCCGCAAAGCGCAAGTCCAATAGGGTAGTGAGGGTATCAGGCCGGCTGATCTTACCGCTAAGCTCCAGCCTGAGGTCATTTAGCTGCACTAGGCCTCGTCGAAGGGTGTAGCGGGCATTCGGAAAGTCTATGTCTAAATCTATGCCTGCCGCCAGCGTTTGGCCTGTGAGATAGCTTGTCTCGCCCATAGTGAAGAAAGTGCGCGCAATGCGCGTGTCGGTTTCCAGCTGTAATTCCTTTTGGCTGAAGTCGCCTTGGCCCGTGTGGGTGAGGCCTTCCAGTCGGGCAAAGAGGCCTGCGGCGGAGTCATGGTAAGCCACCCAGCCGTCCTGAATGACATAGCGATGAAGCGCTAGGCGAAAAGCGCCTGTATCAGCTGGCTCAGCGGCCTTTGGCGCAGCCGTCGTATCGGGCAAGGTAATCGCCCAGCTGGCCTGACCATCGCGGCGTACCTGAGCAAGTATGCGCGGCCGAATAAGGTAAAACCGCGTAACTTCTACCTCCCCTTTCAGAGCCTTCCACACATTCACTCCCACGTCAAGGGCCTCACAGGCCAGCAGCGTATCTCCGGTAAAAGGAGCTTTATTGACGACTCTAAGCCCCTCTAGCCGTAGAGTAAGGGCTGGAAAGTGCCGAAAGAAAGAAAGGCTCAGCCGATTGTAATCTACTACGGCGTTGAGACTTTTATTTATCTGGGCTTTCAGGAGCGCATCCACCTTATCGCGCAGGAAAAAGGGTATAACCAGGGCCAGTAGAAGGAGAATTCCCAGCCCTCCCGCCAGACCATATAAAAGCCGGCGCATGGCCAAAAATACGGTGAAACGCCTATCCCTTATAGCTTCCCGCTATCTTTGGCGGCGATGCGATTCCCCCTTTCTGCACCAGCCCAAGAAGATCTGAGTAGGATTTTTCAGAAATTTCTCCTGCACCTAGGCTGGGGAGTATGGATCTATTTTGCCCTTCTTTCTCTGGTCTTTGCTCAGGAAAGGGCCTTTTGGTACGACTGGGCTTACCTTTTTTATCGCCTTGTAGGGTTAGGAGATATAGCTATTTACCACCAGCGGTATGCGCATCTTCTAGCGCATGGCCCTACCTGGCTAGGCGTAAAGCTGGGCCTGCCTTTCCACGCCGTCTTAGCTCTATTTTCCTTGGGCTACCTTCTGGTCGGGCTCTTGGGATTCATAGTGGTGTATAGACTGGCGGATGCTTTGGAAGAAAAATGCCTGGCTTTTCTGCCTACTCTACCGTATCTTCTTTCGCGCGATGTGTTTTACAGTACAAATTCCGCTACGCTGGCTCTCTCTTTAGCTGGGAGTAGTACGGCGATTTGGCTTATGGCCCTTCAAAGGACCTCACGTGTGCGCTACTTTTACTTAGCGCTGGGGCTTAGCTTAGCCATCGCTGGGCTCTTCTTTGCGCACCCTATAAGCGGTTTTGTACTTTTAGAAGGAGCTTTGCTGGTCTTTTTTCTCAGCCGCCGAAAAGACCTCTGGCTCAGCGCTAGCCTAGTAGGCTTGAGCCTCACCTTAGTCGCTCTGAAGTACTTTGTATTTCTGACCGGCTATGAAGCTACGAAGGCCGTGCCGCTGAGTGAGCTCCTGACTAAGCTTCGCACACTCTTCAGCCAAGGCTTTGGGGCCTCACGCATGGGTATCTATCTTAAGAATTTCTACCCCTTCCATCACCCCTTTACCTTGATGGTTACAGCTCTAGTAGGGTTTTACCTTCCCATAGGTTATGGCTGGAGCGGGGTGGGCCTCCTCTTAGCGGTGGTGAGCGCAAGCCTAGCAGCGGCGCTATACCTCACCATTTACCTCTGGCAGGGCGAACATCCCGCCGCCATGGAGTTTTATGGGCTCGGCGTAATCGTCCCCCTCGGCGTAGGCACCTTCACGGGCCTCGCCTGGCTGAAAAGGCCCAGCGAAAAAATAGTAGGAAGCCTCTTAGCCGCAGGCCTGATAATGGAAAATGCGCTTCGGATTGGCTATTCCGCACGCACGCTCGAGCTAAGCCTAGGGCATACCCGCCGTCTGGTAGAAAGCTGCCGCCAAGAGGGCGAATTCAAGGCCATACTTCATTTTGCTAGTCTAACACCCGAATTCAACTACTACGTGTGGACCGCCTACGCCTGGCCTATGAGTAGCCTCCTTTATGCCGCCAGCTTAGGCCGAGATAGTACGGCGCTTTTTACCCTTGTAGGGGACATGGCCTACTTGGATTCGCTGGCGCAGGCCACGCAGCATGCCTACGTTCTATAGAGGTGCAATTTAGGCAGCTCAACCCGCGCTACTTTCGCGTACCTGAAGGGCCTTACCAAATCCTTACGCATCCTCAAACTTCCGTAGTCTATCGGGCCCTAGAGGCTGGCAAGCTACGCCTCTGGCCCAAAGACACCCTCCTGCGGGTTTCGCGACAAGCTGGCTGGAGTAATGGCTATACCGTAGCCGAGGTCTATATCTTTCAGGATTACGCCGCACGCCTTCCCTCCCTAAGTACCGACTCGGTAGCAGTAGGCGTGAGCTATGAAATTTATGACAAGGCAGGCCGGAAAGTTATGCAGCACTATCCCTTCAACAACTGGGAGCGAGATTTGCCGCGCCAGTATGTCCAGGGGGTTTTTGTGGTGGCCCCTAACCGAAAGGGTCGTTACTGGGTGCAATTTGGGTTTTGGTCGCGCAAGCATGGCTTCCTCCCAAATGGTCCGCGCGTCCCCCTCATCGTCCAATAAGAGCCGCCAAATTTGCCCGCATGGGCTTAGCCTGTGGAATAGTAGGCCTGCCAAACGTAGGAAAATCCACCCTATTCAATGCGCTGGCTGGCAGTGCGCTAGCCGCTGCAGCTAATTTCCCCTTCTGCACAGTAGAACCTAATCGGGCCATTGTACCCGTGCCAGATCCACGGCTAGACCAGCTGGCTGCTTTAGTGCCCACGCAGAAGGTTACCCCAGCAAGCCTCACCATAGTAGATATTGCAGGGCTAGTTCGGGGCGCCCACGCTGGAGCTGGTTTAGGCAATCAGTTTCTGGCGCACATCCGCACGGTAGATGCTATTATCCATGTGCTCCGTTGCTTTGAGGATCCTGAGATTATCCATGTAGAGGGTGCGCCAGACCCTGTGCGCGATAAAGAAATAGTGGATTTAGAACTTCAGCTCAAGGATCTAGAGACGCTTCAGCGAGCCCTTCAAAAGGCCGAGAAGGTGGCTCGCCTTCAGGCCTCCCCTGAGGAGGTAAAGCGCTGGGAGCTTCTCCAGCGCGCCGAAGCCCATCTTCAAGCAGCCCGGCCCCTTCGCACACTTCCCTTAGACGCAGAGGAGCGGAGCCTCTTAGCCCCTTTCCAATTCCTTACCCTTAAGCCGGTGCTGTATGTAGCGAATGTAGCTGAGGCCAGTTTGCCTGAGGGAAATGCATTCAGCGAGGCGGTGGCTGCCCTCGCCGCAGCCGAAGGCGCCCCTGCGCTCACCCTGTGCGCAGCCTTAGAGGCGCAGATAGCTCAGCTCCCCCCTGAAGAAAGAACCGAATTCCTCCGCCTGTACGGCCTTAGGGAACCTGCGCTAAATCAGCTTATACGCGCAGCCTATAAATTGCTGGGGCTTATTACGTTCTTTACCGTAGGGCCTAAGGAAATCCGTGCCTGGACCTTACCGCAGGGTTCGCGGGCCCCTCAAGCTGCCGGCCGTATCCACTCGGATATGGAACAGGGCTTCATTCGGGCGGAAGTAACAGCCTTCGCCGATTTCGTTGCCTATGGAGGTGAGATGGGGGCCCAAGCGGCTGGCAAACGCCGCCTAGAAGGCAAAGATTACATCGTGCAGGATGGGGATATTATTTATTTCCGCTTCGCCGTATAGCTAACCGGCCAGGCAGTGGCGCACCTGCAGCCAGCGGAAGCGCTTGACAATAAAGCTGGTATCAGTGAAGGAGGCGTTACCAGCTGGGTTAGCTCCCGTCCCGTGAAAATCCGAAAATGCTACGCTCTGGTTGATGAAGGCCTGGCCATGGAAGTTGAGGCTCGGGGCTACGCCAGCCTCGGCAAGCTGGCGAACCGCTCGGGTCTGAAAGCTAGGGTCGGTTGTGTAGAGGGCACAGGCCAGCATGCCTTTCGTGCGCGCCAGCTGGCAGAGCGCTTCTACGCCTTCCTCGGCGCTGCGGACAGGGATAAAGAGGAGCCGAGGGCCGAAGTGCTCGTGGAGAGCGGCGGGAGCCTCTGGCTGCGCCACCTCAGCCACTAAAGGCGTAAGGGTGCGTGCCTGAGCAAACTGCGGATGAGCGTAAGCCTGCGCTGGCCGGCGCACCTGCACCTGCTGGCTTAGGCGTGCAATGCGCTCCGCCACCCCAGCATTTTGCAAAGCCCCCAAAATGGCTGGCGCAGCCTTAGGATGACCGGCTAAATCGTCTACGGCCTTTTGCAGCGTTTCCGTAACGGTCTCATACGAAACTACGCCTTGCGGCGTTCGCACACCTGTGCGGGGGATATACACATTTTGCGGAGCGGTGCACATCTGCCCGCTGTAAAGGCTGGCTGAAAAGGCTATATTCTTTGCCACGGCCTCTAGGTCGGTTACGCTTTCTAAAAGCACGCCATTTACGCCGGCTTTTTCTAGAAAGGTGATTTTACCTGGAAGGCTTTCCAAGTAGGCCCCAAATTCTGGCCCGCCCGTGTAATCTATAATTCGTATGGCGGGGTGTTCGGCGAGCAGCTTCGTGATAGGGGCGGCCACGGTATCCACAGCAAGCTGGACGATCTCGGGCGGCAGACCATAGTCCGCAAAGGTTTGCTGAAGCACCGCTACTACAATAGCGATAGGGTATATGGCGCGCGGATGCGGCTTAAGGATAACCGGGCTGCCCACCGCTAAGCTGGCATAAAGGCCCGGCAAAGTATTCCAAACCGGAAAAGTAGAGACACCAATGTGAAGCGAGATCCCCTCCGGCTGAGGGAAAAAGTATTTCTCTATGACGATGCGGCTGCGGCCAGCTTCTTTTTCCCATCGGACGTGGGGGGGAATGGCCTCTAGCTCGTGGTAGGCCACGGCTAGGGCTTCCATGGCCCGGTCTGCCGCATGGGGACCAGAGGCCTGAAAGGCCATCATCCAGGCTTGCCCTGTCGTGTGAAGCGTGGCGTGCGCTACCTCAAAGAACCGCTCAGCAAATCGCTCTAAGCTTTCCATAAGAACCCCTAGCCGTTCATTCCAAGGTACCCAGCGCCATACGGCTAAAGCGGCTTCAGCCTTTTGGATAAGGCGATCAGGTGAAGGTTGGGGGTAGCTTATGCCTAAGGGCACTTGCGTATAGGGAGAAACTTCATCGGAGGTAAGCCAAGTAGAACTTTCCTGCAGAAGCCTTTGGAAGGGCTTTTGGAGTTGAGCTTGAAAGTCGGCTTCGCCCTGAGCGGCCGCTGTTTCAGGGTAGCTTTTGGGGTCTTCGGGGTAGGCGGCCCAAAAGGTGCGCTGCTGCCAAGCTTTGCGCGCAGCAAGAAGGCGGGGCTGGTGCTTAGTCCATAGCTCAGCTCGTTGTGCGGCTGAAAGGAAAAGCTCCATGCCACAAAGGTAGCCTTTCTCTACCTTCGCAGGGTGCCACGCACCCTAGCGGAGTGGCAGGCCTGGCTGTATGAGCGCTTGCAGGCTTATGAGCAGGCTGGCCGAAAAGCGCTCCACCCAACCCTAGCCTTCATAGAGAAATGGGATGCCGCCCTTGGCCATCCCCATCGCCGCTACCCTATCCTCCACATAGCGGGCACGAATGGGAAGGGCTCCGTCGCTGCCCTGCTGGCCAATATCCTGCGCCAGGCCGGCTATAAAGTAGGCTTTCATACCTCGCCGCATTTCTTCACCTTCACCGAGCGGCTTCGGGTAAATGGGGCGGAGCCGCCCGCCGCTTGGGTAGATGCCTTTCTGGAGCGGTGGGCAAACTTCATAACTGCTGAAAATCTCTCCTTTTTTGAGGTCACGGTTGGCCTGAGCCTTGCCTGGTTTGCCGAGGCGGCAGTGGATATTGCAGTAGTAGAGGTAGGCTTAGGGGGCACTTGGGATGCTACGAATATCGTTTCCCCGCTTCTGTCGGTCATCACTTCCATTGGATGGGACCACATGGAGGTGCTGGGCCACTCCCTTGAGGCCATCGCGGCTCAGAAAGCAGGGATTATAAAGCCTTTTCGGCCGGTAGTGTTGGGGCCAGAGTTACCCCCAGCGGCGCTGACGGCTTGCCGGCGGGCCGCAGCCCTCAGGCAGGCCCCACTTTATATCACCCCTTATCCCCTGCTAGCCGAAGGGTGGGTAGAATCGGGCGCCGCGCTGTATCGGCTCTTTCGAGACCCTAAAGCAGGCACGCTATGGGAATGCGACCTTACGGGGGACTATCAGGGCTATAACCTTGCCACAGTTCTTCAGGTCGTAGAGGTACTGCGTCTGATGGGATGGAGGATTTCCGATATGGCTTTACGCCGAGGGATTCGCCAGGCAGCCCGAGAAGCCCCTCTGTATGGCCGTGGGCAGTGGGTGCGAAAGAAAGACCGTTGGATTCTCCTCGATGTGGCCCATAACGAATCGGCTTTCTGGGCTTTACGGCAGTTCCTTTCGCATGTACCGATGAAGCCGCAGGCGCTGGTACTAGGCTTTTCGCGCGAAAAAGCCGTAGAGGCGGCGCTAAAGGCGCTGGGCGGTTGGCCAGGAGAGGTATTTTTTACGGCCGCTCAGACGCCGCGCGCTTTACCCCCTGAGCGGCTCAGGGCTCTTGCGGAACCTCTAGGCTATCTAGGCGCCGTGTACCCCTCGGTGGAGGTAGCTGTCCGAGCCGCCTTAGAGAAGTACGCTGGCATATTGGTGACGGGTAGCCTCTTTCTCGTAGCGGAGGCTTTAGCCGCACTCCGGGCACTGCCCGAATAGGATAATCCGCTCGGTACGGCCCGCCCAAACCCCCGTTAGCTGGACGGCTTCCGAGGGGAGGCAAAACGCCTTATGACACTTCTGGCAAAAAAAATGCGCATGGGTACCCTGCCCCTGCTGGCAAAGTACGTAGAGAGAGGGTTTTCCTGGAAAATACACCCGATACACAAGGCCTACTCGTTGTAGGGTAACCAGGTTGCGATACACGGTTACCCGATCTAACCGTGTGAGGCATAGGAGCTCTGCATGCGTTTTAGGGCCGCTGCGGAGGGCCTCTACTATGCAGCGGCGCGGCTCCGTGCAGCGCAGCCCATGCGAACGAAGGTGTCGCTGGGTAGAAAGGCTCATGACCTAAAGGGCTTTTACTGAAATGACAGCGTCTATGTCGGTATTCCCACGCTCAAGGCCGTAATCTTTATCCGCTGCGCTGAGATAATGCCGCAAAACGATCCGAACCCGGCCAGAAGGGATGGAAGAGGGGCCCTGCACCCATTTCCCCCGTGCTCCTATAGGCTTGCCTCGGCTGTCCTGATCCTGAGGGGTCACCTGCGCAAGGGCCTCCGGCTCAAAAAGGAAAAAGAAACGGTGGTAATCTTTCTGGCCTTCTATTATGGCTTGGGTAAGGTCTTCGGGAGGGTTGCCGCTTTCATTACGCAGACGGATAAAGTAGCTGTACTCGGTGTTTGGGGCTGGGCGTAGCGTATCTACGGAGGGCCGGCGACCTCCATACCCATCGGGGTCTTTGTATCGCCCCCAAATCGTGTCATTTCCTTTCACAAGGCCCAACTCAAGGGTAGTTACAGTGCCATGGCCTACGGTTTCGTCGCCCTCTCGCCGCTCACGCAAGCAGCCCGCAGCGGCAATCAGACCTACCAAAAAAAGTCGCAAGGTTTTCCCCATAGGTTTGAAGTGGTTTATTTACGCTTGTAAATAGGCACGCTGGAGCAGGCTTCGCCGTAGAAGACCAGGCGTGCCACTGGCATCACGCGCCGAAAAAATTCAGTAAGAACGGCCGGGGACAGATTAGCGCAGCCCTTGAGGAGGATTTTCTGATCCCGAAAGGGTTCTAAGGGAAGCTCTTGGAGCTGGAGGAGCTGGTAGCGCTCTATGAGGGCTTCGGGGGGGCCTACGCCGTAGTAGCGGGCGTAAGGGGCCAAGTACATCCCAACAAGGAGAAAGCCCCAAGGCGGAACTATAGCCTCTGTACTGACGAAGATAGGTACAAGGGCATCCTGGTAGGTTTGCCAGTCGTGCTGGGCCAGAGCGGCACGAAAGACCTTTTCCCGTAGAATCAAACCTTCTTCCAGAAACTGGGCTAAATCCAACGGGCGTATGGGGGGTAGGGGGAGCAGCTGGGTCACATCTATGGTGTGAAGCCCTGCCGCTTCTACGCGGTTGAGGGGGGCCCCCATGGGCGGGCAGTCGGATTCGAACCGACGACCTTCTGAGCCACAGTCAGACGCTCTAACCACCTGAGCTATACCCGCCGTTCCTGTGCAAAGGTAGTAAATTCTCTTGGACAAAGCTGAGAAACCAGCGGGCCGACTGGGCTAAGTCGGAGAAGCGTCGCACCCATTCGGCGTTAGGACCCGCCCAAAAGGGCGGACCGGCTAGCCATTCCTCCACTTCATGGAGGGCTTGAGCCAAACGCACCGCCGTAAAAGGCTCTACAATGTAAGCGTTATAGCCGTGGGTCAGAATTTCCAGATGGGCGGGTATAGCGTTCACAATTGGCAGGCTTCCAGCTAGGCGCCCTTCCGCTACGGCGTAGCTGTAGCCGTCATACACAGGGGCTGAGATAAAGGCTGCCACCTCTTGCCAAAGCTGCCAAAGGCGTGCCGGCGATAGTATGTTTTCAAAAAAATAAAACCTATTTTCGTACTTCTGGCTTATTTGACGGATTTGGCGCAGGAGAGTAGGATGGGGCGGGTAGAGGCCCCTGAGCCAGTAGATAGGCTGCCGTCCCCCCTCCGCTAGGTAGCGACGCACCCCCTCCAGAATAATGTCCGCTTGGTATAGGGAAGTAGTCCCGCGCCCTACTAGAATGCCGCGCCGCTCAGGCGCCGCCCCCTCCACCACCCGTATACCAGCTGGGAGTTCAATAATTTTTTTTCTTTTTACAAAAAATTTGCATGTAAAACTAAGCTCGTAGTTATCGGCTGCTACCGCTAGGCTCTGCCTTAGCGTAGCCCGTAAAAGCGGTGGCATAAGTTTCCGGCGCAGGAAGGTGCGCAGGTAAAGGAGAGGGGAGGGCGACACACTCTGGAGGCTCCAGCTGCGTCCTAAGGCCGGTCGCCTAGGCCCATACTCCAGTACGTCCGCTCCCATCACATAAGGCAGGTAAGGGCGGAAGCCACTAAGCCACACCCACACCCCTGAAGGTGTAAGATGAATGGGATGGGCCAAATCCACGCGCTGCGCTACTAGGAAAGCCCTGAGCGCCCGACGGCGCTGCCAAAAAGTCCAGAAGCTGGGCTTTTCTACGGGAGGGCCTATACAGTGGTAGGGAATTAGGTCGGGTGGGGCTTTCTCCACCCCTACGAAAAGCACCTCGGCTCCCGCCGCCCGAAGCGCCTCTCCCCACCGGCGTAGATGCACATCCCGCGGCGGACCTATTACGGCCAAGCGCATTACCTAAGGTGAATGGCAAGATAGCTGGCCTCTAGCGCACAGCACCGCAGCCCCTCCGGCCGAACCTCCACCACTTTGCGCTCAGGAGGCCACTGGCCTAGGCGATACTTTTTTACTATTTCGTAAAATTTTTCTATAAAAGTATTATCTCCATCTACTACCAGTACCCATTCGCTAGAGCAGAGGCTAAGCCCCACTACAGCCGTGGCGGATTGCACCCGCCGAAAAAGTGCGTCTATGGCGCAGCCCGTCAGCGGGTCCTCCACCGCCACCTCTATAAACCACCCATATGGAAAAGCCAGGGTGTAGCTTACGGGCCGTCCATGGGCCCGCCAGTCGGCAAGGTGAGCCCTTAAAGCTTCAGCTAGGGCTGCCCTCTGCGAGGCTTCCAAGGGCGCACTGAGTAGAAAGTGCCACTTTTGCGCCATGCCTTTAAGATACCGGGAAGCCTATAATGAGGCCTTTTGGGCCGTGTGGGAAATTACAGAGCGCGAGGAGGTGCTGTGGAAAAAAGCGGATTTATCCCCTGCCGAAGCTAGCCGGATGCGCCAGATTACGCATGCGCGCCGCCGGTTAGAAGCTTTGGCCGCTCGCGCCGCTCGCACTGCTTTGCCCCCTTTGCCTAACTTTTCGCTTAGTCACAGCTTTCCCTGGGCTGCTGCGGCTTGCGCTTCTTTCCCCATCGCTCTAGACCTAGAAAGAAAACGCCCCTTTCCCCCCCATGTATGGCTCTACTTTACCGAATACCACGAACGCCAAATACTTAGCCCTCCTTATGTTACAGAATGGCACTTCTGGTGTGCTAAAGAAGCCGCCTACAAGCTTTTGAGCTCTGAATTTGACTCCATATCATTTTGCCGTGATATGTTTTTCACCGGCAAAGAGATACATTTCACGCGCGCAGGTGCTCAGCGCCGCATCCGACTAATCTTTCGGGAAACAAGCGGCTGGCTTTTGGGAGTTGCATTTCCAGCCGAAATCGGTATATTATAGGTGGTGAAACCTTATCGGGTACTTGTCGTAGAGGATGAGGCGCCGGCGCGCCGCCTCCTCCAGCGCTACCTCAGCCAAATAGGCGAGCTAGCGGTTACCGAAGCCCCAGATGGGGAGGCCGCCCTGCGCTACCTCCAAGAGCAGCCCTGGGACATAGTCCTTCTAGATATTGAAATGCCTGGCTTAGATGGTATCTCTCTCATGCATGCGGCGCAGAGCCTGCCTAATCCGCCAGTAGTGATTTTCACTACCGCCTATGCCGAACATGCGGTCAAAGCGTTTGAAGGGGGGGCCGTAGATTACCTCCTCAAGCCTTTTTCCTTGGAACGGCTGCGGCAGGCGCTGCAGCGAGCTTTTCAGCGACTGATGGAACGGCCAAACACCCTGACCCCGACTGGCAAGATAGCCCTGCCCCGACGAGAAGGCCATATCATTCTCAACGTGCAGGAGATAGTAGGCGTCTGCATAGAGGAGCGCACCTTGTACGTAGAAGTGCGGGATGGACAGCGGCATAGCACCCGAGCCTACACTCTCCAAGAGCTAGCCGAAAAGCTGCCGCAGCCCCCCTTCCTTCGGATTGCCCGCGATGCGCTCATCAACCTAGACGCAGTTCGGGAGGTACTGCCTTGGCTCTCTGGCCGCTATAAAGTGCTCCTGACTACGGGCAGCGTGTATATGTGCAGTCGGGAGCATGCGCCGCAGCTTCTGCGTGCCGTAGGATTGCGCGAGTAGCGTAAGTTTATTCTATGCGCCCATTTTCCCTTCTGCTGCTGCTTTTGCTTGCGGGGCTAGCGGGGTGGCTGGTGTGGAAGAAACTGCCCCCTGGGCCTGAGCCACGAATTCCGAATCCGCCTGCTGCCTCGCCGCCGCCTCCCAAGGACTCCCTAAGCATGTACTATCCCCGCAGTACCCATGCCTGTCAGATTGTGGTGCATGCGTATTATGCGCTTTGCTACGATGAGGAGCATGAGCAGCCGCGCTGGACGGTCCATTTACTCGAGGGCCAGCGCCTGAAAGCTGGCCGTGTGCGGCGCACGCAGGATTTTCGGCCAGACCCTCAGGTGGCTTCTGCCTCGGCTCAGCTGGCCGATTACCGTGGCTCGGGTTACGACCGAGGCCACCTCGTGCCAGCCGGTGACTTCAAATGGGACTCCCTCGGCATGAGCGAAACCTTCTTCCTGTCCAATATGAGCCCTCAATTGCACGAATTCAATGCCGGCATTTGGGAGGCGGTGGAGCGTACCGTGCGGGAGTGGGCCAAGCAAAAAGGCCGCCTCCTAGTCTATACAGGGCCAGTATTGGACCAAATTCAGGGGAAAATCGGCGCCAGTCGGGTGAGCATCCCCCGTGCTTTTTACAAAATAGTCTATTCGGCCTCGGGGAATGAGACTAAGGCGGTGGCCTTTCTTGTGCCGCATGCGCCCTCCGAGCGGCCGCCTACGGACTTTCTGGTATCGGTAGATTCGGTGGAGCGCCTTACGCAGATAGACTTTTATCCGGCTTTGCCTGATGCGGTAGAGGAGCTTGCCGAGAGTAGGGTAGAAAAGCGATTTTGGCTTGCAGGCACGAAGCGGCGCTAGGGGCGCACCCGAGCCGCCCACTTGCGCAATTGCCGCAGCGCTATGACAAAATACTCCGGTAGCGCCGCTTCTAGGTAGATTTTCTTCTGCTGGACAGGGTGTAGGAAAGCCAAGTAGCCCGCATGCAGAAAGATAGCTGTCTCTGGATGAAGTGGACGCTCAGGGTGCCGGTGCGAAGGCTTATAGCGAGGATGAAAAGCCGAGAGGTAAAGCGGCTTACCGCCATAGGCCGTATCTCCTACGACGGGAAAGCCATAATGGGCCAGGTGCAAGCGCACTTGGTGCATCCTTCCCGTGACAGGCACACAGGCTACCAGCGCGTACCCGCGAAAAGTTTCTATAGTATGGGCAATAGTAAGAGCTGGCTTGCCCGCGTAGGGATCTACGCGCGGGGGACTTGCGGCTATGGGGGCTGATAGCTCGGCCCCCTCAAAATTCGGTTCTCCTTCTACAAGGGCCCAGTACTTCTTCTCCACGCGATGCTCGGCAAACTGCGCATACAGGTGGGAAAAAGTAGCTGAATCCCAAGCCACTAGGAGAATACCTGAGGTGGGTTTATCCAGCCGGTGTACGAGGCGAGCTTCTGGGTGAAGGTGCCGGCGCGCCCACGTAAGCACATCCATCTGGGAAGAGGAATGCCGCTCAGGTAAAGCTGGCACCCCTGCTGGCTTATAAAGAGCTGCCAGAGTTTGGTCCTGGTGTATTATTTCCACTGCCTTTTTCTCTTCCGAAACGGCGCTGCCAGTGGGCAAGCAGATTCACCACACGCTGCCGTTCATTTGTTACGAGAACAGGTATAGCGACCTGCGTAACTAAATGAATCGCCTCCACTACTTCCAGCATCTGGCTGAGGGAATGGGTAGTGTGGGCATCGAGCGTAGTCGCCTGGTTTTCTAAAAGGTCTTTGAGAAGATGCTGGATAGGCGTGATTTCCCGTTCTAAGCGCCTCTGAATGATCCGTGTCGCAATTAGCCAAATATCCCGTTCGGCTGTATAAAGCGCGCGCCGTGTACTCGGAAGATCTATCTTATGAATGAGCTTCCAGTCTAGAAGCTTGCGCAGGTTTATGCTTACATTCCCTCGGCTAATCTGGAGCACTTCTATGAGCGTGTCGGTGTCCAAAGGTTCGGGATAGACATAGAGAAGGGCAAACAGCTGAGCCATAGTAGGACCTACACCCCAGGCATGGGCCAGCTTGCCCCAAAGCTCTATCAGCTTTTGCTGAGCCGGGGTGAGGGAAATACCTTTAGACTGATACATTTGCAGAAGTGCGGAAGCAAAAATACGCAATTGGCCTCATATTTCTTGGGGTAGGTTGTCGTACGGAGGTGGAGCTTATTGCGCCGCAGGCACGGGAACAGCTGGTAGTGTATGGCATTCTCTATCCTGACCGGGACACACAGTATATCCGAGTGGGACGCCTCTTCGTAACGCGTGAGGATGCTATGGCTTATGCGGCGCGTACGGACCTTAGCGTGCAGGCGGAAGTGCGCCTTTCGGATGGAAACACTACCTGGCTAGCCCAGCCCGAGACTGTACTGAAGATACCCAATCAGCCGTTTTACCCCGTCCAAGTGGTATATCGGCTGCTTTTGCGTCCTCGGCCCCGCCAGCGCTACTTCCTCACCATAAATGTACCCGAGAATCCCAGCCTGAATGTAAGTGCCATGGCGCTCGTACCTGCGCCGCCGTATATAGCCCGGCCTGAGACCGTAGCGTTATTTCAGGGCCAGCCGGCTTATCCCATAATAGACCTAATGCGCCCCTACGATATCCAGTATTTTGCCCGGATAGGTAGTACGCCTGCGGCCGCAGCGGGCTACGAAATCGGCTTTACTTTCCGCTACGGTACCCTCCAAGGCTCAGATACCCTCTGGCGCACCCTTCCCATAGGCCCCTATTTAGTACCAGCAAGGGCGGAAAATGCTCAGGTCTTCACTCTCCGAGAAAAGCAGCTGCTACGGACCGTATATAGCAACCTCTACCCTTTCAGCCAGCCATATGTATATGACGAAAGCCCCTTCAGCCAGGCTTGGTCGCTCACCGTTACGGCTTTAGATACCCCGCTCTATAATTATATCCGCATTAACTCCCCTGGCACTACAGACTTTACTACCGTAAAGCCCGAATATACCAACATTCGCAATGGATTGGGGATTTTTGGCGCTGTGGCTACCAGCCGGCGGTTTTTTCGTATAGATGACTGCAGCCGTTATCTTCTGCGTCTCAACAACGCGCCACCCCCCCCTTACCCGTGCAAATTAGAGGATTAGATGCGGCTGCGCTGGATTTTTCTAATGGTTTCGGCCGTGCTTTTAGTCCTTGTGGGTATCTCCTTCTATGCGCATGTTCTAGCTCAGCGGCTTTTAGAGCAGCAGATTGCGCTCGTGCGCTTCTACGCCCGTGCCTTGGAATATACCTCGCGCGCACCCCAAGAGTGCCTGCGCGAATTTTTCTGGGAATACATCTTCCCCGACCGGCAAGCTAGGGCGCAGTTGTTTCTTATTCCGATGGTCCTTACGGATGGGCGGGGTACTGTCCTTAGCCACAATCTCCGCGAGCTGCGCTTGACCTTTCCAGAGGAGAGAAGGATAGAGGGGTTTCTGCGCGTGCTGCGGGCGGATACCGTGCGTTTTCCGCCTATCCAAGTACCCTATGCCCCCGGCCGCAGCCTGAAGATTTATTATGGCGAACCGATTTTACTGCGCCATATTCGCTGGATGCCCGCCCTAAGTTCGGCTCTTATTGTGCTTATGGCGGTGATAGGTCTTTCTTTCCTTTATACAGCCTATCGCTACCGGCAGGATAAGCTCTGGATGGGCCTGGCCCGGGAGACCGCCCATCAGCTGGGCACGCCGCTCTCTGGCTTGGTAGGGGCCATAGAGCTTATCAAGGAGACGCCTTCCCACCTTCCGCGGCTCTTACCTCGTATGGAGGCTGACCTTCGCCGTCTGGAAGAAGTAGCGGACCGCTTCGCTAAAATCGGTGTGGCTCCCCGCCTCCAAGTCCAGCCGATTATCCCTATCATCCAGGAAGTAGTGGCCTACTACCACCTGCGTGTACCGCCTAGCGTAAAAATCAGCTTTATCTATCCCGAGGACCTTTCGCCAGCCTTGCCGCTCAACGCCACTTTGCTTAAGTGGGTGATTGAAAACCTCCTTCGCAATAGCCTGGATGCGCTTTCGCCCGCCGAGGAAGGCCAGATCACCCTGCGTCTACAGGTGCGGAAAACAGAGGTATGGCTGGATGTGGAGGATACGGGCAAGGGCATCAGCCCAGCCGATTGGGAGGAGATTTTTCGGCCCGGTTTTTCCACTAAGCCGCGCGGGTGGGGCATAGGTCTAGCGCTGGCCCGGCGGGTAATTGAAAGCTATCATGGTGGGGAAATCTTTGTCTATCAGAGTGAGGTAGGAAAGGGCACCACTATTCGGATACGCTTACCGCTGCGGCAGCGCCTTCCTTTGGGGCAGCGGATTATCCATGCGCTGCGCTACCAAGGCCGTCGCTTATTCTTTCTGGTGCGCAGTAAGCTCGGGCGAAGGCAGGGGCGCCGTCATCCAGCGATGAATCCAGCGCGCGCCCAGTAGGAGCATCAGCCCAGCCCCTCCGCTTATCCCCATAAGTGTGGGATACAGAGGTAAAGCCCGCCGCTGAAGAACCTCCTCGGAAACCCCGGCCATGTAATTACCAAATGAGGAAGCCAAAAACCATACCCCCATCATAAGCGCAGCTACTGCAGGTGGTGCTACCCGCGTGACCATGGACAGCCCTACGGGTGAGAGGCACAGCTCCCCCAACGTATGGAGAAGGTATACGCCTACTAGCCAGAGCGGGCTTACCTTAGTAAGGTGCGCGCGCCACTCGGCTAAGCTCATCACTAAGAATCCCGCCGAAAGCAGCAAAAGACCCAGGCCCATTTTGGTAGGCGTAGAAGGTTCTCGGCCCTGAGCCGCTAAACGCACCCACAAGAGAGAAAAGAGCGGCGCCAGAATGAATATCAAGAGGGGATTGAGCGACTGAAAGTAAGGCGCAGGAAATTCCCAGTGCCGCCCAGCTAGGTGAAATTCGCGCTGGGTTTTTTCCTGGGCGAAAAGGTTCAAGGTGCCGCCGGCCTGTTCAAAACCCATCCAGAAAATAGCCGTAAAGCCAGCTAAGAGGAGGATGGCGGCGGTTCGTTGCCATTCGGCTTGGTGTCGAAGCCGCAGGCTCAGGTAGAGGAGGGTAGCTGCCAAAGCACTCAGAACCAGCCACTTATAGAGGAGGGACAGAAAACTGCGCCCTATAACGGGTGCCAAAAGTCCCCCCGAAAATGCCACGCCTATTCCGAGGACCGTAACTAAGGCGATCCGACCTATTTCTGACTGGCTGAGCGGCTGCCAGCTCCCTACGGCTGGCCGAAGGGTGCGAAGGCCACCTAAAAAGATTATTAGGCTAATCAGCATCCCAACCCCAGCCGCCCCGAATCCCCAGTGCGGTGTAAACCTATCCGCTAGGGTGCCGCACACCAGCGGCGAAAAAAAAGCGCCTAAGTTGATGCCCATGTAAAAAATGGTAAAGGCCGCATCGCGCCGGGGATCGCCTAAAAGGTAAAGAGATCCTACAATTGTAGAGATATTTGGCTTGAAGAGGCCATTTCCGAGAATGAGGAGGGCGAGGGCGGGAAAGAGGAGGTTAGGGAAGGCCATGGCGAAGTGGCCTACCATCATGAGGAAAGCGCCCGCTAAGACGGTGCCCCGATAGCCCAGCCAGCGGTCCGCCAAAAAGCCCCCCAGAAGCGGGGTAAGATAAACTAGCCCAGTATAAAGTCCATAGATCTCTAAGGCGGCCTGACGGGTATAGGGGAGGTAAAGGGTGAGGTACAAGACCAAGATGGCCCGCATGCCATAGTAGCTAAACCGCTCCCACATTTCAGAAAAAAAGAGCACATAGAGGCCGGGCGGGTGTCGCCCCAGTAGCGGTTTAGCCACGCTTTAGGAGGGCTTTCCGCTTAGGCGAGCCGCTACCCAACGGGCCAGCCGCGCTTTGAGCCGACCGACTTTATTCGGGTGGAAGATGCGTCGCCGCCCTAGGCGATCTAAAACGGAATGTACCGCCCGCAGACGTTCGGGAAGGCGTGCCGGGTCGGTTTCGTTCCGCAGGGCTCGCAGGGCTTGCCTATAACGGGCTTTCCAGGCTAAATTCCGCAGACGGCGCCGCTCGCTTTTGCGCTGGCGTCTTAGAGCCGTGCGCGAGCGCGTGCGTTTTTTCTTTTTCGCTGGTGCTGCCATCGGCCGCAAAGGTAGAAAGCCTAACGGACAACCGTAACCGTGCCCGTCCGAATCGTCTCTTGACCTCTTACATCCACCACACGTATGATGAAAGTATAGACGCCTTCTGGGACAGGCTGGCCACTCTTAGTAGTGCCATCCCAGAAGCGCGTCATTTCGCCGTTATTACTCCAGATTTGGTTGCCCCAGCGGTCCCATACGGTCGCTTCTATGCGTTGAATGCCTCGTCCCCTAATCACCCACTGGTCATTGATTCCGTCGCCATTAGGAGTAAAGGCAGTTGGAACATTTATAAATATGCAGGGCAAGCGTCCTACTTCAAGGAGGCTATCGCCTTGGCAGGGGCCGCTCTGGACAGTGATGCGATAGCGGCCAGCGGCTAGACCAGGAAAGTCGCCTGTAGTATTAGAGATACCATTCAGGGTATAGGTATAGGGTGCGCCTACGCCGCCTGTAGCCTCTACGCGCAGGCGACCATCCGCTTCATTGCAGTAGGCGGAGTCCGCATCTACCGAGACAAGCCGTACGGAAGGGTAAATATCCACCCGGAAGCTATAGGGGCGGCTTAGGCAGCCAAACTGGTCGCGCGCAAAAAGCTGATACTGCCCAGCGCCTAAATTCTGGAAGAGGCTGTCGCGCTGCCAGATGGTATCCCCCGGTGCAGAGGAAAGGCCATAGAAGTAGGGGGGTGCACCACCTTCGGCGCGGCTGCGCACAAAGCCGATAGGCTCACCGCCACAGGCTACATATTGCGAGTCTACCACGGTAAGGCGCACGGGCTGGGGATCGGCCAGATCCACTATGCGACGCTGGACGCAACCAAACCTATTGCGTATCCATATCGTGTAAGTGCCCGCGGGACGGTCGTTCCAGCTGGCGGTAGTCCCCCAACCTGTAGCCGGCGGCGCGCCGCTATTCCCTGTCACTAAGGCATACTCGTACGGCCCACTGCTTCCGCCTACATTTACTTGGATTACGCCAGTGGCCGTGCGCGCGCAGCGCGGCGGCTGCGTCGTAACTTCTACCACCATCGTGTCCGGCGTCTCAAATTCTAAGGTATCGCCTGCGGTAGTCCCACCCCCAGGAGGTATGGCATTACCACAGCCATCTATGATAGTGTTTCCATCACTTGCATTCTGTCCCTGATAGCTTATGAAAAGCTTATAGCGCTGGGCTGGCCGCAGCGGCTGAGCCGGTACAAGGTCTACGAAGCGGGTCTGAGGCGGATTGATAGGCACTGCACGCGTGAAAGTTATCACATTACCCGTACTTTCCTCTAAAAGCCTAAAATCACTCCCATCTTGGGCTACCGTGGTGGGGTTTATCACCTCATTGAACCGGACGCGGAAGCGCTCCAGCAGGGGTAGCTGGTTCTCATAGAGAGGGCTGCAGGTGAAAAGCACGCTGTCCATCTGCGGCGGTCGGTTGTCAATATACTCCGCCGTGCCATAAAACCTTATCGTGAAGCCGACATTATTATTGCTGAAGTTATCTACGAGCAGCAGATAGGTACGCCCGCGCTGAACCGGTAGGCCAGGCATGACGGGGTCTCCACCTGCGGGAATAGAAATAGGACCGGGATCCACATCAGTATGATCTAGCCCCGTAAGGCCTGGATTGGCACAGGTAACGCCACCGCAGCAGGAGGTTTCACCCTGGTCGCCAGAGAAGTTACACCGGATGGGAAGGAGTGAAAGATTGCCCGAGCCCTGAAAGATACTACAAGGATTCGGAAGGTCGGTAACATCCCAAAGGGCAAAATCATAGTCGCGTCCACCCCAAGCCGCTGCAGGGCAGATAACAAATCCCATCGTCCCACTCCGCTGGACGGTGAAAATGAACCAGGCTGTCTGGTGTTCTCCTCCGGTGAGGCAGGTGCCTCTACCTCCTGGAGTTATCTCCTGCACCGTGCCGTAAGAGGGGATGCCGCCAGGGTAGGAATAGACATCCTGACATATTCGTATAGCGCCGCTGCAGTCGGACTCGGGACGATGCTGCTGAGCCAGCAGGAGGCCCATGCAGAATAGCCCAGCCGCCTGTATCCCTCGCATTTAGCAAAGGTATGAACTACTTCGCATCAGCCAAGGAAAGTAGGCAGAATTGGTTAGGAAAACTGGTTTAAGCTGTGGAAAAAGGGGGTTGAGCCGTACTTTTGGAGCATGTGGGGCTTCTGGTGGCTTCAGGTTTTGGATTTGGCAGGCATCTGGCAGCGGTATGGCTATCATGCGGCGCAGTGGGAGGGGGTGCGGGGATCGGGGGGCTGGTACGCGCAGGCGCCCGACGGCTGGCTCCTAAAAGTAGGCGCCAATCTCAGGCCGGAAACGCTGGGCCGATCGCGGCCGCTCTATCGCTGGCTACCCCATCCGGCTGGACGCGGCTGGCTTTTCTGGGAGGAGCTTCAGCGCGGCTTTCGCCACTCCAGCGCCGGTAGGCTGGTGTGGCAGGAAGGCCAGCAAACCTACCGCTTACCCGGCCAGCGCTGGCGGGAAGCCGCTTTTACCCCAGATGGCGCCACCCTCATCGCCGCCGACGACTATAACCTCTACGCCTACACCCTAACCAAAGGAGCCTGGGATACGCTCACCCGTTACACCGCTCCCAAACAGGCCGGCACAACCGACTGGCTATACGAAGAGGAATTTAGCTTTACACAGGCCTTTGCGATTTCTCCCTCAGGCACCTATGTGGCCTTCCTGCTCCTAGACGGGGCTGCGCTGCCTACTTATCCGCTTCTATTTTACGGCGCTGGTTACCCAGCCCTTCAGAAAATCAGCTACCCGCGCGTAGGTGAGCCTAACCCTAAAGTGGCCCTATGCCTGCTTCACCTTCCCACTCGCACCTTAGAGTACCTCTGGCAGGATACCACGGGAGGCTACATACCGTGGTTTAGCTGGAGCCCCATGGGTGATGCGCTCTACTTTACCCATCTGGTCCGTGCCCAGAATCGCTTTGTACTTTACCGCTACACGCCAGAAGAGGGGATAGCCCCCTTTTTCTCTGATTCTACGGTGGGGTATTTCTCGTGGGATGACCGGCAGCTTGTAGTTTTTGCCGAGGACAGGCCAGAGCTAATTTATCGGGCGGCGGGACGCCCGGCCGTAGAGCTGTGGCGGCTGGACTATAAGGGCCGGCGCTTAGGCACCTATACCGTAGCCGGCCTGCGAAGCCTAATTGGGTTTGTGGGGGATAAGGTATTCTTTCATGCGGCGGGGCAGACGCCTAAGGACCAGCGCGTGGGCTACCTGCATCTCCCTAAAGGGCGCGTAGAGTGGCTTACGCCCCCAGAGGGCTGGGCCGAGGGTGAGCTAATGGGGGAAGTGCTCCACTTGCGGTATGGTACCTTCCTAACGCCGCCGCAGGAGGAGCTGCGCGCCGCTCGGCAGCCCATGCAGCGCCTTCCTCTGCCAGACCTAAACGCGGAGCTGCGCCGCCAAAAGCTTCCCATTCAAGTGCGTTTTATGGAGTTTACCACTTCGGCGGGGAAACGGCGCTGGGCCTATCTGGTAATTCCCGAACAGTGGGACTCCACCCGCTCGCATCCAATTCTACTTACTTTTTATGGGGGTCCAGGTTCGCAGCAGGTCAAGGAGGCCTTCGGCGGGACTTACCTCGCCTGGTACGCTTACCTAGTCCAAAAGGGCTTTTTGGTGGCCTGTATGGATGGGGTAGGCACGGCGCTCTATTCGGCGGAGCGCTTCGCTACCTACCGGCGGCTGGGTGAGGCGGAAGCTCAGGAGCTGGCCGACTTTGTTCGCTGGCTTACGTCCCGGCCTTACGGCGGGCCGGTAGTGGCTTTTGGCTGGAGCTATGGCGGCTACCTAGCGATACGGCTGGCCTTCCTAGCGCCCGAAGGCTTGCGTGCGGCGATAGCCGTAGCTCCCGTGACCGACTGGCGCCTCTACGACACGGCCTATACCGAACGCTTCATGGACCTTCTTAGCGCTAATCCCGAGGGCTATCTCCGCACCGCCCTTCCCCCGTCCGATAAGTCCTTGCGCCTACCTCTGCTTCTTATCCATGGCGAGGCTGACGATAATGTGCATGTGCAGCACACCTACCGCTTTTTAGAGCGGCTGTGGCGCACGCAGCCCGATGCCCCCGTGGAATGGCGCATCTTCCCCAACCAGAATCACGGCCTGGGCGGGTATCGCTACCAGGTCTTTTTAGAGATAGAGCGTTTTCTGGAGCGTATCGGCCCTAGGCCGTAGTTTGTATTCATTCCAAATAGCTACCTTTGCTGGATGGGTGAGGGGTTTGTGACGTTTCGCGAGACGCTGGAGGCGGCGCTTGTAGTAGGCATCTTAGCTCGGTATGCGGCGCCAGCGCTGCGCGGCTTTATATGGGCGGGTGTGGGTAGCGCGGTCGTATTGAGTATAGCGGGAGCCTGGGTCTTACATAGAGTAGCCTCTGCCCACGTGGTGTGGGAGATAGCCCTCTCCTTTAGTGCGGCGGTACTTCTTATTTCCATGGTGGTGTGGATGCAGAGGCGCAGTGGTACCCTTCGCCAAGAGCTGCAGACGGCGGCTCAGGTTACGGAAGGCTGGCTCCTTTTCGGCACCAGCCTCTTCGCCGTGCTACGAGAAGGCTTAGAGACGGCGATTTTCCTGCGCGCCCTATGGCAAATGCAGCAAAGTCTCTCCTGGGTAGGCGGGATTGCTGGGCTTTTGGTAGCGGTACTGTTAGGCCTTTCCCTTTTCCTCTATGGTCGGCGCGTGCCTCTGCGGCCATTTTTCCGTATTACCTCGGTTTTGCTGCTTCTTATGGCGGCGGGGATGGCCGCCTACGGCGCCCATGAACTTTTAGAGCTTCTTTCCAGCCGCTGGGCGTGGGCCGAGGCCTTAGAGGAAGCTAAGGCTTGGAGGCTTTTCCCCCCCACTTCCACGCCTCCTGCGGCCCATGCCTGGACTTACACTTTCCACGAAGGGCTTTACTACCCTCTTCTACACCATAAAGGCTGGTTGGGAGGAATTTTCCATGCCCTCCTCGGCTGGCGTGCGACTATGAGCTGGGCCGAATTGGGCGTATGGCTCCTCACCTTCGGCTTGGGCTTCTGGCTGTGGCGTAAAGCAAACCGTTAGGTATCTTTGTTAGATGCTAGCGGCCCTCTTCTGGCTTCAGGTTCTCTTTTACATAGAGCCCGTGCGCTTCTTTACCTTAGAAGGAGAGCCCTATGTGGAGCTTTTCTTAGGGGTGGATGCTACAAGCGTCCGCTACGTGCCGCAAGGCGACGGCTACAGCGCTCAGGTAGATTTTCTCCTCCTTCTCAAGAATCAGCTGGATGAGGCGGTGTATGCGGATAAATTTCGCTTCGTTCTTCCCTCGGTGCGAGATACGCTGGCGCCGGAGCGCCAGCGGCTGTATGTGGATGTGCGGCGGCTGCGCCTGCCTCAAGGGGTCTATACCTTAGAAGTAGAAGGCCTGGACCCCTACCAGCAGCCGCGTCCGCAGAAGGTTAAGGCGGTTACGCAGTTTGAAGTACCAGCCAAGTCAGCTGGCTTTTGCTACAGCGATCTCCTGTATGCGCGCGGGGGGCAGACTTCCACCGCTAAAGGGTATGAGCGCCACGGACTGACCTTAGACCTGTGGATAACTAATGGGTTTTTCACCGACCCCGACACGCTACGGTTATATGGGGAAATCTACCGAGTGGATAGCCTGACGGGCGGCGAGCCCTACTATCTGCGATTGCGTCTAATAGATGCCCAGACTGGCTTGGAAGTACCGGGTTTTACCTTTCAGCGGCGACCTCGCCGACCTGGACCCTTTGAGGCTTTTAGCTTTCACCTTCCTGTGCTTCAGCTGCCTTCTGGCATCTACCTAACGCAAATAGAGCTGTGCCGTAATACGGGTGAAGTGCTTGCAAGCTGGTACCGCCGTTTCCACCTTTTCACTACCCGAGAGCCTCTGCCCCAAGCCAGCGAGGCCGAATACGATACCCAGTATGGCTTTCCCGAAAAGCTGCTGGATGAGTATTTAGAAGGTCTCTATTACTTAGCCACGCCCACCGAGCGCAGCTTCCAAAAAGCCCTAAAGAGCTTTGCCGAAAAGAAGGTCTACTTTGTAGCCTTTTGGAAGAAACGGGCTGCGCGGCCAGGTAGCATTTCCTTTCAAGAATTTCGGCAGCGTTTTGAGTATGCTCGGCAGCATTTCAAATCCTCTATCCGTCCAGGCTGGCGTACCGACCGCGGACGGGTATTCATTCAGTACGGCCCACCCAACGACATGCAGTTCTATTTCAACGAGCCGGACAAATACCCCTACCAAATATGGGTGTATAACCAGATTGGGGCGCAGGGCTCGGTTATCTTTGTTTTCTACGATCCTGACCTAATCACGGGCGAATATCCGCTGCTTCACTCCAATAAGATTGGGGAGCTTCAGAATCGGAATTGGCGGGCTTTTCTTTTGCGGGCGCGGGCAGCCGCTACGGGCGAGACCGAGGCCTTTCAGCGCTTTGGCAGCGGAGGGGCGTTTATCTTTCGGGATGACCAGACGATAGGCTTTACGCGCGACGACCGCTGAAGGCCCCAGGAAGGCCGGGGAAACGTTTCAAGGAGAAAGTCTTTTAGCGGTTTGTCGGCGGCGTTCCAATTCGGCCGCTATCCACTGAAGCTCACGGCCGCTTTGGTCGGAGAGGCTGGAATTCTCCTCCGCACGCCGAGCGAGGTAGGGAAAAGCCTGCCGCAAAGGTCCATAGGGTAAATACTTGATTACCCGAAAGCCACCTTTGGCCAGGCCAAATGAGAGCGGATCCGCCATGCCATAAAGCTGAGAAAAAGAAAGATGGGGATGTCTGCGGTCCCAATTCTTTAGGATTAGGTGCTGGGCGGCTTTCATGCAGCTAAGGCGGTTATGCGTGGCTACGCAGAGGCCTAGGCGGTCTAGGCGTTCTAAACAGTACATCAGGGCTGCATCATAGGCTATATCGGTGGCGGCTTTTGTGGGGTGGATAGGGTCAGGCTGATTGTGGGCCGCCGCATGGGCCCGCTCTTTCTCCACATAGGCGCCGCGCACAAGCTTGATGCCAGGCAGGTAATTTACCGCTCGCGCCAAAAGGCCCTTGAGGTAATCCAGACGGTCCCGGCGATACATCTGAACGCTAGTGTAAATCCATGGGAACCGCGTATTGTAGCGGGCCATATAGGTTTCGGCGATAGTATCTATAGCGTTCTGAAGCCAGCTTTCCTCGGCATCTATCATAAGGCCGATGCCCGCTGTGGTGGCCTGCTGGCAAAGCGCCTCCAAACGCTCGTGCAGCTTCCCAAGAAAGGCTTCCAGATTAGGGGATAAAGGTTCTTCCTGGCTGAGCTTTTGGAAGAGTAAGGGTGGGGCAAGGGCCGTGAGCTTGATAGCCACAAAAGGCACCTGCTCCCGATGCTGGCTGGCAAAGCGCAAAAGCCTCTGATACTCTTGGAAGGCGGTTTCGGCTTCCTTTTCCGTCTGGGCAGCCTCTACGGCAAAGTCTAGCATAGCCTCTACGCCAAACTGCCGGAGATTGGCTAGAATAGGTAGCGTGGCTTCCAGAGTTTCACCACCCAAAAAGAGTCGCCCGAGAGTTTGACGCAGCAGAGGTTCTACTGGCAGGCGCCAGCTTAGGGCTTTAGCGCCGCTCCAATTAGCCCAACGCACCACCCATCCCAGTCGCAGCAGCCGAAAAAGCCAATACGCTAGCCGTAAATCCGCCGTAGAGCGATAGGCATAGCCTACTGCCGTATCGTCTAAATCTAGGCCCGTAGCCGCATGCAAAATGCTCATAGGCTTTCCATTACGGCTAATTGCTCTAACAAAAGCTGGTGGCGCGCCCGCACATCGGCATACTTTTTCTCTTCGCGTGCTACGATTTCGGGTGCTGCCCGGCTGAGGAAGGCCGGATTAGAAAGTTTCGCCTCAATTGTGCGGAGAAAATTTTCTACTTGGGCCAGCTCTTTTTGAAGCTTTTCTCGGAGGGTAGTCCATTCGGTGGGCGTCCCCTCTAGGCGGATGTAGTAGGCTTCCTGCTGGAGAACGAAACGCAGCGCTTGAGGGAGAGGCTTATCCACATACGTCCAGCTCTGGATGGGCAGGAAATGGTGGGCCCATTCAGCGACGAGGGCATTCGGTTGGGGTGAAGGGGTTTGCACGGCTACCTGAAGCGGGCCCGAGAGCCCAAAGGTTTGCCGCAGGCCGCGCAGGCGCGAAATTACGCGCTGAGCGTGTGCTACTTGCGTAAGGAGTGCCGTTTCCTCTGGGGTTAGCGGCTCGGCTGCGGGTAGGGCGGTGAAACCGATACTTTCCTCAGGAGGTGCACCCGTGCGCTGGTGCCATAGCTCCTCCGTAATAAAAGGCACGAAGGGGTGAAGAAGCTGGAGAAGCCGAAGGGCCTGGGCTTCTACTTCGGCTAAGAGGCTTTTCGGAGGAGCGGGCTTGAGGGCCTCCAAATACCAGCTGCAAAAGTCCTCCCAAATCCCGTGGTACAGCTCATGAGCCGCTTCATAGAAGCGGTAGCTGGCTAAGAGCGTCTCTACCTGACCCTGAAGCTGGCGCAGGCGCGCCGAAAACCAAGCAACAGCCATTTGCTGAAGCGGGGTGGGGGAGTCTTCACTGCCTTTTTCCCCCCAGCTCGCCAGCAGGCGAAAGCTATTCCACAGCTTATTGCAGAAGTTGCGTCCCTGTTCGCAGAGGCTCTCGTCAAAAAGAAGGTCATTACCCGCGGGGGCACTTAGGAGGATGCCCAGCCGTAGGGCATCCGTACCATAGCGGTCCATAAGCTCCAGTGGGTCAGGCGAATTGCCCAAGGATTTGCTCATTTTGCGGCGCTGCCTATCGCGTACAATTCCGTGAAGGTACACTACCGAGAAAGGCTTTCTCCCGGCAAAGTAGTACCCCGCCATAATCATGCGCGCTACCCAGAAGAAGAGGATCTCTGGCGCCGTAACGAGGACCTGCGTGGGATAGTAGTAGGCGAAATCGGGGTTTTTGGGGTCTTCAAAGAAATCAAACACGCTGAGCGGCCAGAGCCAAGAGGAAAACCAGGTATCTAAGACATCCTCGTCTTGGCGAAGAGTGGTGGGGTCATAGCCAGCCGCTTGGGCTTGGGCCTGGGCCTCTTCCACCGTAAGCGCCACGAATACCTTCCCATCCGGCGCATACCAAGCCGGGATACGATGGCCCCACCAGAGCTGGCGCGAGATACACCAGTCGCGCACATGCTCTAGCCAGTGCTGGTAAGTGCCTAAGAAGCGATCGGGCACAAGCGTGATTTCGCCCTTTTCCACAGCGCGTAAAGCCAGCTCGGCTAAAGGCTTCATCCGTACAAACCACTGCTCGGAAAGGCGCGGCTCTACAATTGCATCCGTACGCTCGGAATGGCCTACTTTGTGGGTATAGGGGACTACTTTCTCCAGCAGGCCCTCCCGAGCTAAGTCTTCTACCAGCCGGGTGCGTGCGGCTTCACGGGAAAGGCCCGCATACCTACCCGCTGCCTCAGAGAGGTAGGCCTCAGGTGTGAAAATGTCTATAATCGGAAGCCCATGACGCTGGCCTATTTCATAGTCCTTTGGGTCATGGGCAGGGGTAACCTTCAGGCAGCCTGTACCAAATTCTGGATCGACGGCCTCATCGGCGATAATAGGTACCCAGCGGTCTGTAAGGGGCACTCGCACACGCCGGCCTATAAGGCCTTGGTAACGTTCATCGGCTGGATGTACCGCTACCGCCACATCCGCAAGGATAGTTTCAGGGCGTACGGTGGCTACCACGAGGTAGCCTCCCCCTTCCAAAGGGTAACGCACATAGTAAAGGTTATCCGAGCGCTCTTTGTAAAGGACTTCTTCATCGGAGAGGGCCGTGAGGGCTACAGGGTCCCAGTGGATGAGGCGCTTGCCACGGTAGATTAGCCCATCGTGGTAGAGGCGCACGAAAGCCATCAGTACGGCGCGGTAGAGAGGCGGGTCTAAGGTGAAGCGGTAGCGGCTCCAGTCGGCGCTCACGCCCAAGCGTTTGAGCTGCGTAACGATGATCTGTCCATGCTCATGCGTCCATTCCCAGGCTTTTTCCAGAAACTTTTCTCGGCCCAGCTGGCGCTTGTCTAAGCCCGCCTGCGCCAGGCGAGCTACTACCTTAGCTTCGGTGGCGATGGAGGCGTGATCCGTACCGGGTACCCAGCAGACGTTGTAGCCCTTGAGGCGGTAGTAGCGCGCCAGCACATCCTGGATGGTATTGTTGAGTACATGGCCTATGTGAAGGATGCCGGTTACATTAGGAGGCGGCATAACGATAGCGTAGGCTGGCCGGTTATCGGGAAGGCTTCGGTAGAGGTTATGACTTTCCCACACGGCTTGCCAGCGAGCTTCCACCGGCAAGGCCGTATAGTTTTTCTCCATAAGGCAAAGGTAAAAAGGCCTAAGAAGGGCGCGATACGAAGGGGGAGTCCTTTATCCAGTAGCGCCAAGGATGATGGGCATCCGGACCAGCATAGGCCACACCGATGCGTGGCCCAGTAGCAATTTCCGAAGGCACATATCCATCATCTACCAGCCTTATGGCGGGGTGGCCGAAAAGGCTTTGCCCAGACCAGCTTAGAGGAATCCCCAGGGCTTGGGTGAAATTCCCCGGTCCGACGGTGAGGCGGTAAAGGTCCTTAACCTTGCGCCGCGCCTGCATGAGGGGGATTCCCCAGAGAGGTTCGCCAGCCCGTATAAGTACGGCACAGGGGTCACCTTCTGGGCCTGTGACCAGGTTGAGCATGTGGTGCAGACCATAGCATTTGTAGATGTAGAGCGTACCACCAATTTGGAACATTGGGGCGGTGCGGGCCGTGTAGCGTCCGCCATACGCATGGCAGGCCCGATCCGAAACGCCCGCATAAGCCTCTACCTCGGTGAGGCGCACCGCCACTTCGCCCTCCGCCGAACTTACTATCAGGATTTTACCCAGTAGCGCTCGGCTCACTGTCCATACATCCTGCAGGAAAAACTCTGGAGGTATAAGCGTGTATCGCACTTAGACTAGATAGGCAAAGGCCAATCCGCCTAAAGCTCCTCCTAAGTGGGCCCAGTGATTCACAAAGCTCCTCTCCTGAAGGGCCGCATACAGGCTGTAGCCCACATAAAGTAGCGCAAATACCCAGGCGGGCAGAGGTAGAAGACCAAATAGGAGCAGCGTGGCCCAGGGATAATTGAGGATATAGGCAAAAAGGACCGCATTTACTACCCCCGAGAGGCCTATGCTGAGGTGGCGGGGGTCCTTTTTGTACATCCAGAGCGTCAGAAGCCCGCTTGCGAGTGCGCCCGTAATAAGAAGAGCCAGATAAACCTTCCAGCCGTAATACAACTCCACGGGACGCCCAAAAGAGTAGAATACGAGGCTATTTACCAAAAGATGTAGAATTCCGTCGTGAAAGAATACGGAGGTGAAGAGCCGGTACCATTCGCTATAGTCCCATACGGCATACGGGCTGAGGCCCCATTTGATCCATAAAGTGTCCGGCTCTTCCTGAGCCCATGCCCAAAAGGAGAGGAGGATACAGGCGCCTATTACCCCCTCGGTAAGGCCCATGCCGCGAAAATACCAACTCAGCCCAGGCAAATTCTGTATATTTGCCTTTGGTATGTACTGGACGCTGGAGCTTGCCTCGTATCTGGAGGATGCACCGTGGCCAGCTACCCGAAACGAACTGATAGACTACGCCGAGCGGATCGGCGCGCCCTTAGAAGTCCTGGAAAATTTGCGGGAGCTACCCGATGACGATACCCTCTACGAGTCTATGGAAGACATTTGGCCTGACTATCCCTCCCGCGAGGAATTCCTCTTTGAGGAAGAATGAAGGGGGGTAAAAAGGTTTAGGTAGCGGATGGCCCAAATAATTTTTGCCCTAGTCCTTTTTTTAGCCATAGGGCTTTTTGTCTATCACGTACGACTCTTGAGTCGGACTATCCGGCTGGGGCGCCCATATACGCCGGCGGATCCGCCGCTGCGGCGCTGGCTGCGCATGCTGCGTGTAGCGGTTTTCCAACAGCGCATGATAGATAAGCCCGTGGCGGCTGCGGCGCACTGGGTGATTTATGTAGGTTTTTTTGTGATAAACTTAGAGGTAGCTGAAATAATTCTGGATGGCCTTGCTGGCACCCATCGGGTTCTTGCCCCTTACTTGGGTGTCTTTTATGACGCTATGACGGTGGCTGCAGAAATCTTCATGGCGCTAGTCTTCCTAGCGGCCGTGATTTTTCTGTGGCGCCGAAATGTGCTTAAAGTGCCGCGCTTCCACACAGCTGAGATGCGCGGGTGGCCCCCCCTGGACGCTAACATAATCTTATGGACGGAAATAGGGCTAGTGGTAGCCCTATTTGTAATGAATGCAGCGGATCAGCTCTTGCAAGCCCGGCAGGTAGGCCCCTACCTGTCGGCAGGTACCTTTCCAATTAGCCGCTGGCTTGCGCCTCTCTTTTCGGCTTTCTCCGATGATACGCTCATAGTCATTGAACGCGCCGCCTGGTGGGCCCACATTCTGGGCATTCTGGCCTTTCTAAATTACATTCCCTTCTCTAAGCACCTTCATATATTCTTGGCTTTTCCCAATACCTATTATGCCCGTGAGGAGCCGGTAGGCAAATTAGACTCCCTCCCGCAGGTGACCGCAATCGTCCGAGAAAGTCTGGGGCTGGCTAACGAAGCGCCCGCCGAGGCAAATGGCACCTTAGGGGCTAAGGATGTTACAGACCTCCCTTGGAAGAGCCTGCTGGATGCCTACACCTGCACAGAGTGCGGGCGCTGTACGGCGGTATGCCCAGCGAATATCACGGGTAAAAAGCTCTCACCCCGAAAAATTGTCATGGATACGCGCGATCGGCTAGAAGAAATCAAGCGCACCCTCTATCGCACGGGCAAATGGGAGCCAGACGGTAAGGCCCTTCTGGGGGATTACATTACCCCTGAGGAGATATGGGCCTGCACTACCTGTGGGGCCTGCGTGCGGGCCTGTCCCGTGCTTATAAATCCTTTGGCGATTATTCTCGCTCTGCGCCAGTATGTGACTATGGAAGCCGCCCAAGCCCCCGAAACGCTAAATGTCCTTTTCGTGAATTTGGAGAACAACGGCTCGCCTTGGGCCTTACCTGCGGCGGATAGGGCGAACTGGGCCCAGCCCCTTCTTTCTGCCTAAGTTATGCCTGGACGTCTGCTTAGTGTCTGGGCTGCAGCAGGTGAAAAGCCAGAAGTGCTCTATTGGGTAGGTTGCGCCGCTAGCTTTGATGATCGCGCCCAACGCGTGGCGCGGGCCTTTGTACGGCTCCTAGATGCTGCGGGTGTACGCTGGGGTATCTTAGGCACCGAAGAATCCTGCACTGGCGACCCAGCCAAACGGGCTGGTAACGACTTCCTCTTCCAAATGCTAGCCCTACAGAATATTCAGGTACTCACGACCTATGAGATAAAAACCATAGTAGCCACCTGCCCCCACTGCTTCAACACGCTCAAGAACGAATACCCCTTGCTGGGCGGAGATTTTGAGGTGTGGCATCATACGCAGTACCTCTATAAGCTTATTGCCGAGGGGCGTTTGCGTTTGCCCGCGGACGGGCACCTAAAAGGCCGCCTCGTATATCATGATCCTTGCTACTTGGGCCGAGGCAATGGCGAGTACGAAGCCCCCCGCCAGCTCTTGCGCCATACAGGTATGGAACTGCAGGAGCCGCCTCGCCATCGGGATTTTGCCCTGTGCTGCGGGGCTGGCGGCGCCCAAATGTTCAAAGAACCTGAACCCGGCCGAAAAGATATCAATATTGAGCGCACCGAAGAACTGCTTGCCTTACAACCTCAGCGCATAGCCGTAGGCTGCCCGTTTTGTATGACGATGATTACGGATGGGGTAAAGCATGCGGGGAAGTACGACACTGTGCGCGTCCAAGATATAGCTGAGCTGCTGGCGGAGCGCTTGGGTCTGCTCTAATGGCCCGGTGGGAGGTTAGAGAGGGCATACCCCACAAGCGCGCTATTCTGCGTGCCCAGCGCGCCTTAGAAGGAGGTGGAATCGTACTTTACCCCACGGATACGACCTATGCCATAGGCTGCCTTATCTCACAAAGAGCCGCCTTTGAACGGCTCTGCCGCATCAAAGGGGTACGCCCCGACAAAAGCCTCTTTTCCGTATTCCTTCCCAGCGTAAGTGCAATAGGCACCTATGCCCTGGGGGTAGATACGCCTACCTATAGGTTACTGCGGCGGCTGTGGCCCGGTCCTTATACCATCATCCTGCGTGCTGGGCCAGCTATTCCCCGTCATCTCTGGTATAGAAAAACCATAGGCTTTCGCGTCTCTGCTTATCCAGTGGTAGAGGCCTTGCTTGAGGCTCTAAGCTGTCCTATCGTTACGGCCAGTGTACCTTTGGAGTCGTGGGCGAGTTATGCGGCTCAGGTGGATGAGGTTCTCGATGCTGGCCCCCTACCACCTAATCAGACCACCGTCTTAGACCTGAGCGAAGGGCTAGGAGCCCTGCGCGTTCTGCGGCGGGGCAGCGGGCCCATAGAAAACCTATCCCCCTTCCTCCCCCCTACGGAGCCGCTCCAAGAAATGTAGAAGCTTTTCGCGAGGTATGCCCAAGTCTACCGTGCCGTTCTCTAATACGCGCGGCGAAAGACCCTGTAGCTCCTCGGGAATATTGAAAGTACGCCGCCGTTTTCTTCCTCGACCCACACTCAAGGCAACAAAATACCCATATAGAGGATTTCCTTGTGCCTCGCAGTGGAAAGTAGCTACAGGCCTCCCCACCGAGCCACGCGGCTAGAGGGGCCTCTTATTTAGCGCCTCATTCTGACCCGAAACGCACCCGCGTAGCCCCTCCTTTATAGGGAGGAAGAAGAAGAAGCTCTGCTGTCCAGCCGTTTTCCGCACAAAGGCATAAGAGAGCTTCCCTAAGTTTTTTTCGGCCAATCCCATGAATCACTATAGTAGAACTGCGCCCATCTTGGGCGCATGCATGCAGATAATTCTCCATGCAGCGCACTTGAAAGGCAAAAATTACTTCAGGTTCAGCCTCTTTCAGCTGAGGTGCTAACTTTTCTATGTGTAAATCTATGAATTCAGCTGGAGTGAGCTTGGGTAGGGCAGGGTGGGGCGAGGTGCCTTCAGGCGAAGGGAGGGGAAGCGGCGCAGAAGGGAGACTCGGCTTGGGAGAAGCTAAAGTAGCCTGCCAGGGGGTGCCGCGGGTAAGATCCGCATAGCGTATATGCCAAACTTGGTCTAAAGGAGGGTCTATATAGGGCACGGCGGCCGCCGGTAAGCTCACCCGCTGAAGCCTTAGCGTCCAAGGGGGTGGATAGTCAGCAAGCCGAATAACCTCCGTACAAATTTCCCCAGTGGCAAGGACGCCTTGCCAAATAACCTGCCACAAGCCCGTTCCCTGACGAAAGTAAAGTACATAAAAAGCCGAGTAAGGCCCGCTATGGCCTATCTCAAGACTGGCCTCGCCGCTAACAAATCGGGGGAAAATTTGGAGGTAGCTAATCTCCAAAGGCGCTTTGCCTGCATCAGAAGCTGGGGCTAAAGGCGGCTCTTCCCATACTAAATCCTTGAGGGGAACCTTTTGGGTAAAGCCCTGACGTCGTATGGTAGCTATCCCCTGAACTGTATCTAAGCTCAATATTTCTACTACTTCTGGGCTATGGAGCAGCCGCGCGCGCCGCATCAGTCGCGCTTGCGGGCATGCTTGCGGGCCTCCTTATCCAAAAGTAAAAGCCCAGCATGGTTATCTTTCACTAAAGCTGTGCGCGTAAGCCAGTATTGCATGAGGGCCTCTTCCTCACGCTGTTCCCGAATATACCACCAGAGAAACTCCTCTACGTCATACTCGCCTAGGTCACGTGCCTTTTTGAGCAGATTATAGTAGCTCAGCGTGACTTTCTGCTCGTATTCGTAAGCTAGTTGGAAACAGCTCGTGGGGGAGTCATAATTCTTAGGCGGAATCTCAATAGGGAGTGGACTGAAGTTGGCCCCTTTTTCCATGAGGTAATGGAAGAGGCGCATGGCATGCTCCCGTTCCTCTTCGGACTGCTTGAGGAAGAAGGCGCCGAAGCCGGCTAGCTCGCGTTCAAAAAAGTAACTCGCCATCACGATATACAGATAATGGGCGTATAGCTCACGGTTGAGCTGTTCGTTGAGGTTTTGTACGATTTCGGCAGGTATTTTCATAGTGGCTTGATATGCAGTTTAACCTTAATCCAGCTGGCTACCTTCCGTCCCCGGTTGGTGGCGGGGCTGCACTGCAGTTCTAGTAAGGGGGGCACTAAATGCTGTATTTGCAGGTTGGTGTCGCTGGTTTCTAAAATTTGGATGCGGCGCACGCGCCCTTCTTCCCCTACGTAGGCGCGCAGGGTAGCTCGCAGAGGGGCCTTGGGACGCAGGCGATGGCTGAGGAGGATTTCTACCGACGAGAGGTTACGAGGTACAGCTTCCTCTTCTAATTCTACCGCACTATTAGGAGGCGGTACATGACTCAAATCCAGTAAGGTATCCATCCAGGGCTCGCGTTTGAGGGCAGGCAACTGGCTGCCTGCCGTTGGCTTAGCCCGAGACGTACTCTCAGCCAAAGCCAGTGAAGAGAGAGCGGACTCTTTTTCGGGCTGTTCTAAACTATCGGCAATCCGTTCTACTAACCCTTTGGAAGGCTCAGCCGCAGGTGAATACAGCGAATCCGCCGACCGATTTGGAACGGGTGAAACAGAAGAACGACACCCCCACAGAAAAAAAATCCCCAAGAGCCCGGGCGAAACTCTCATCTAAGCTGGAAGTCAAACGGAATGGTAACCCATACTTTGATGGGTTTGCCAGCTTGAATGCCCGGGGTGAATTCCAGATTGGGTAGCTCCTTCTCTACCGCTTCTGTGAGTATTTTGTGCGGTGAGCGTAACACCATGTGCTTTTCATACTTTCCGGTTTTGCCTACGAGAACGCGCACGATTACCTTTCCCTGTATACCAGCTTCCTTGGCTAGGGGCGGATAGCCTATGCGACGCCGAATATCGTCCATATTTACTGGCTGCGGTTCCTTTTCAACCGCTACAAAAGCCGTGGGGTCTGGATCCTCTTCTTTCTCTACGACTTCCACGGGCTGATTGCCCGTGCCACCCACTTCCCCTATTTCGGGTATCGCGTTGGGGTCGCCTTGTACATCTTTGGTGCCAGGGTCTACTTTCATTAGGGTGTCTATATTGGCGATAGTTTCTTCTTTGCGCGCCTCTTCTTCTTTGACTACCTGTGGGGGTACAAATTTAATTTGAGCCCTTTGGGGGGGAGGAGGAGGCTGCTCTATCGGAGGTGGTGGGGGCTCATTCTTCTTATCTATTGGAGGAGGCTCCATAAGCTCGGTGATAACCGTGCGCCGCTTCTCCCGCTTGAGCCCATGGAGCTTTGCCTCTATATAGGCCTTTACGAAGGGCACGGCTATGCCTATACCGACGCCACTGATTGCAATAAGCAAAGCCCCCAAGGTATGGCGCACATAGTTTTTGCGCAGAAAGTAAGCCCCGTATTCCTTATTGCGATGCGCAAATAGCCGATCATCCCAATTGAACACCGTCGCCTTCATGGGCTAAGAGGATTTCATCTGCTTTTTGTAATCCTCTACCATTCCTACTTCTTCCTTGGTAATATCCACCAAGGCATATTTGCGCTGCTGAATGATATTCATCTCATCCAAGATATCCACAAAGTCCTTGTACTGCGCCTCGTCCAGCATCTTGATTATGACAATCATTTCGTCGGGGTTGCCGTAGCGCGCGGCTACTTCTTGACGCCGTTGTAGAAGCACCCGCCGTATGCCGCCTTGAGAGGAGAAATCCGTCTGATGGAGTTCCGGTTTTTCTACGCCCGTATAGTGGTATACTTTTCCTCGACCTACGAGCAAAGTGATAACCTTGCCCTCGGCAATCTTTGGCGGTTCTACCTCATCTTTCTCGGTAATCTTAGGCGGTACTACCACAGGCATCGTATTAGGGGTAGACATAGTGGTGGTAAGCACGAAGAAGGTAAGCAGCAAGAAGCCCAAGTCCACCATGGGCGTCATATCAATGCGTGGGCGCTTACGCGGCTTGCGGGCTTTCCCTTTCTTCTTGCCCTTTTTGGGTGCCCCGCTATCACCTCCTACCTCCGCTGCCATACCCTAAGAGACTTTTTGTGGTCGCGCTTCAAAGGTAGTAATCAAATTAAATCGGTGTATCTTCTGTTCCTTGAGCGTCTCTATCACGCGGGCGATGACGGGGTAGGGCGCCCGTTCATCTGCTCGGATAACTATCCGCAGCTTGGGATTGCTATAGCGCGCAAAAAGAATCCACTGCTTGAGCTGGTTATTTGTGCTATCTACGGGTATAGAGGCTCGCTTGTCTATAGCCTTTCGCTCGTCTTCCCGTAAAGCCAAATAGCCCTTAAGCTGCTCAAAAGGCACACCGATTTCCGGTAGGATAGAGAAAAGGTGCATTTCCTCCTCACTGAAGCTATACCCATACCGCTCCTTAATCTTCTCTAGAATTCCAAGCCGTACATGCTTGCTATCTACCCCAAAAAATATCCGACCATCCCCCGAGACCGAAATCATGAGGATATCCTGCGCTGGCAGAGGCGTATCGGCTATGGAGGAAGGCAAATCCACCTCTACCGCCTCTGGCGCACGAAACTTGACCGTAAGCATGAAGAAAGTAATAAGCAAGAAGGCTAAATCCACCATGGGGGTCATGTCTATCGCAATATTCTGCTTCTTAGCCTTGAATTTACTCATAACCCCCTAATTTTTGGCTTGGAAGGTCTGCACGATAATATAACCGGCTTCGTCGATTCGATAAGTAATGTCATCTATTCGGCTGGTAAAGTAGTTGTACATTACTGTCGCTATGGTGGAAGTGGTAATGCCCAGCGCGGTATTTACCAAGGCTTCTGAAATCCCTGTGGCGAGGGCAACGGCGTCGGGTGCGCCCGAGGTAGCCAGCGCCGCAAAGGCCCGAATCATACCCAATACCGTACCAATCAGACCAATAAGAGTGGCAATAGATACAATCGTTGCGATGATAGTCATGTGCTTTTCCAGCATAGGTAGCTCTAGCGCTAGCGACTCCTCTAAGGCCTTCTGAATGCTTACGACTTTCTGCTCGCGATCCATTTTAGGGTCGTCTTTTACCTGCTTGAGGCGCACTAAGGTTTCGCGCACTACGTTGCCTACGGTGCCGCGCTGCTTGTCGCACAGGGCCAGCGCATCGTCAATTCGGTCATACTCCAGAAGATATTCTATTTGCTGGACAAAGGCTTCCATGCTCATCTTGCCTGTTGCGCGTGCTAGGGTGATGGCTCGCTCTATAGACATAGTAATCGCAATAAGCAAAAGCCCTATAGCAATCGGAACTAGCACCCCGCCCTTGTAAGCGATACCTAAGTAATTCCCCTGTAGAGGGTTATTCCGCGGATCGCCCCCCTCAAAATTGTTGGGGTTACCCAAGATGAAAACATAGATGAGAATGCCAATGGTGATACATACAATTATTACAATGGTAGCGAAAAATTCTCTAAGGGCGGCACCCGCTGAGCGTACCTGAGGTGCCCCAGAAGTCACGGTAGAAGTAGTGGTCTGGCTCATATCACGGGCAAATATAGCTACTTTCAGTCAAATAATTCCAACCGTCGGTTTCAGACAGAGGGAAGGGCAAAGGTTTATACCTTTGCGGCATGAGCCATCTTTTGCGGGAGGTGGAGTACCTTATAAATGCGCCTTACCATAAGGCTGATTTACCCTCCTTCCGAGCTGGGGATACGGTTCGGCTACACCTTCGGATTGTGGAAGGCGGCAAGGAACGCATTCAGGTTTTTGAGGGCATGGTCATTCAGCGCCGAGGGAGAGGGATTAGCGAAACCGTAACCGTGCGTAAGGTATCCGGCGGGATAGGGGTAGAACGGATTGTGCCGCTGCATTCTCCTTTTCTTCTGAAGGTGGAAGTATTACGGCCCAATCGCACCCGTCGAGCCCGTCTCTTTTACATGCGGGGTCGGGTAGGTAAAGCCCTCAAGCTCAAGCGTCGTGAAGGCTAAATTTGGATTAGCCTTTGGCTTAAGTCTCCTTTTCGCCCAAGGATTTCTCAACGAACCGCTCTACTTTCAAGGCAAGCTAGGTTCCTTTGCCAAAAAATCGGCTTCAGCTTATAAAAGCCTGCTCAAGAAGGGCCTAAGGCCCGAAGAAGCTCATGGGGCGGTCGGGGTGGCCCAAGCACTGGCTTTAGCTGAGGCCCATCAGTATGCGCTGGCCGAATCGCTCCTTCAGCAGTTTAGCTTCATCCCGCGCGGCGAAGCCACACCTGAGCTACGGCTCCGCTACTTCTGGACGCGGGCCCGCATTCTGCGCGGGCTGGGCCGCCTCAAAGAATCCGAAGAAATGCTGCGCCAAGCTCAGCCCTACACCCAACAGCCCTGGGAAAAAGCCCTGCTGAATTTAGAACAGGCCGAAAACGCCCTTCACTTAGGCCAGCTGTCCGCTGCGCAAACTTATTTGAACACTTCCTCTGGCTTAGAGAGCTTCCCCCCCCCGTACGGTGGCTACCTAAAGGCTCGCGCTGCCTACCTCGGGTATTGGCTTGCTTGGGAAAGAGGATATTGGGATTCTCTTCCCGCCGCCTTTCCGCCCTTTCCTCCCAGTAATCACCTTCGCCGCTATCAATCCGAGTACGCCTACCTACTGGCGGAAGCGGCCTTCTTTCAGGGTGATCGGCAAAAAGCCCGCAAATACCTTAGCCAGAGCCGTCGATTTGCCCGGCGCACCTTTCAAAAGGGGCGGGATTTAGCCCTGCGGGCTCGGACGCGCCTCCTACTGGATGAGTTTCAACACGCTTCCCGCCGCAGCTATGAGCGCCGCCTGCGCAAAATGAATTCTATTATAGGAGCCTATAAAGCCCGGAAGGTTCCTCTTACCTATCCAGCTATTGAAGGTCTGGAACATGTGGGTTATATAACCCGCCTTACGCGCCGTGAGAATCTATATGAAAATCTTCTAAGCCTTAGCCTTCAAGGGGCTCAGGGCCTTCTACTTCTTCGGCTTCAGCGTCAGGTAGCGGCGGTGGGGCGCCTTAGGGGGCGACAATCTATCGCTCTAGGCTACGCTACCCAGAGCGTGCTTCGGGCCGAAGAATTCCTACCTACCCCTGCGTTGGATCAGGCGCTCAGCCTGGCGGAATTGGGCACGACATATCTGGCCTTCTTTCGGCCGCAGCAGGCCGATTCGGCCTATGCTCAGGTACGGCGCCTCCTCAGTGCGCTGGGCGATCCTGTAGGCCCGCGTACCTTTAGCCTGTGGGAGGTTTTGGCGCAGCACACCTTGCGCCGCGGCTACTACTCCCAGGCCGAAACGCTCCTGATTTACCAAAAGACGGCCTATGAGCGGCTTCTCCCTAAACCCCAGACCAATCCTGCCTACCTACGTACGGCGCTAGCCCTGGCTAATGTATCTTTAGCGCTACTTTTGCCAGCGCCAGCGGAGACACTTCTCCTTGCTATAGATAAGCCTATCCGCCACCTGCCCGATGCGTACCTAAGCGAAAAGATAACCTTGGAGGAGGCTTTAGGGGACTTGGCGCGGCTTAAGGGGCAATTTCGCGAAGCGGAGCGTCACTATCTGCGTGCCACGCGCCTGCGCAGCCTCCAGCGCCGAGAGAGCAAAGAAACTACCGAAGAAGGTCTAAGCCTCCTGCGCTTAGCTATACTCTACCAGAAAACTGGTCGCTACACCCAGGCTAAAGAAACCTACAACCGCTTGGCTAAGCTCTATCAAGGGGCTCGAGAGGATGCCGAAGCGGCAGCTTACTACAGCGCTCTTAGCGAATTCTATTTGGAAATGGGCGATTACCCGAAGGCCGAAGAAACTATTCGCAAGGCTTTGGACCTCAATAAGCGGCTTTTGGGGCCGACGTCGCTGGGGTATGTGGAAGCGGTTTTAGCGGCGGGACGCCTCGCCGCGGCGTTAGGCCGGTATGACCGCCAAGCGGCTTACCTGCAAGAGGCCCTTCAAGCCCAACAGAGCTTCTACGGCAGCAAGCCAGCGCTTCCGCTTGCCCGCACGCATTATCTTTTAGCCGAAAATGCCCTCCTTCAAGGCAAACGGGACAGCGCTACGCACCACCTGCATCGCAGTGCGTCCATAGCCGAGCTAGCTCAGAACTCCGCGCCTTTAGAATATGCGGCGCTTTCGCTGGACCTGAGCGGGGCTTGGCTAGCCTTGGATAGCCTTGCCCGCGCTGAGGAGCGCCTCGCAGCCGCCCGCGCTATTTTAGAGGTAGATGCGCCAGCGTATCATCCAGATCGTCTGCGGGCCTTCCTCTATCAAGCCCGCCTGTATCGGGCCCAAGGCTACCACCTCACCGCACTCCGAGAATACCGTAAATGGCTTGACCTTTGGCTCAAAGCTCACGGCACGCAGCACCCCGAGTACCCCTTCTACCTAGCTGAGCTGGCCGATCTCCACTGGCTGGCGCAAAGCTACGCCGATGCTAAGTCTAACTACAAAAAGGCCGCTTCTCTCATTCTCAAACAGGTGGATAAGCTCTTCAATGGTTTCAGCGAAAGCGAAAAGGCCCGCTACTGGGCGCGCGTGCGCCGCGTACTGGAGCACTACTACGCCTATGCCTTCAGTCAAGGCACCAAGTCGGACCGCCTACAAGCCTATGAAACCTATCTAGCTACAAAGGCCTTTATTCTGAATGAGACGGCTCAATTGCGGGCTCGCTTTGCTTCGCATCCCGATACCTTGGTGCAGCATACTTTCTACGCCTGGCAGGAGCAAAAGGAATTCGTGGCCCGCCTCTACGCCTATTCCCCAGAGGAACTGCGTACGATGGGCATTAATCTGGCTGAGGAGGAAGCCCGCCTGAATGAACTGGAAAGGCAACTCGCCCAGTATGCCGGGGATATTCGCCTTTTTCAGGCTAAATGGAGGCAGCTTCGTCAAGCCCTTCCAGCGGATGCGGCGGCCGTGGACTGGTTGCGTCTCCGCAGCCCTCTAGCCCCAGATTCCATTTTGTATTATGCCATCATCACTACGCGCCAAGCTAAAGAACCGCTGGTAGTCTGTTTTCCACGCGGCCGATGGATGGAAACCTACGCCTTTTTCCGCTACAGTCAATCCATACTGAACTTTGAAAAAGACACTATCTCCTATAGGGCTTTTTGGGCTCCTGTAGCTGAGGTACTTCCGCCTACTGTGCAAAAGCTCTTTGTATCAGCCGATGGGGTCTATAATCAGGTTAACCTCTCCACTTTGCCTCTGCCCACAGGCGGTTACCTTGCCGACAAATATCAGGTCATCTATCACACGCGCCTGGCGAATCTTCTCCGGCCAGCCCCACCTATTCGGAACTGGGAGGGGCGAAAGGCCCTCATCCTGGCTAATCCTACTTTCGCGCCTGATATGCCTGAGGACAGCGTTTACGTACCGCCCCTCCCTGGTACGGCCGAAGAAGCCAAAGCGATTCAGGACATTTTGCGCAGCGAAGGGATTCTCCCTCTGATTCATCTGGAAAGGCAGGCGAGCGAACCGCTTCTCTACCAATATACCTCGCCCTACATTTTACATATAGCCACGCATGGGCTTTTCCTGCCTTATGATGAGCGTCTCGGCGCGCTGGTTGGTATTCAGGTGAGTAGTGCTTTGGCTAATCCTCTCTTTCGTTCGGCGCTACTTCTGGCCGAGTCGGGGCGCTCTATGCTGCACGGAAGCAGCGACGTCAGCCGAGATGGAATTGCCAACGCCTACGAACTTATCTCCCTGCGCTTGCAAAATACCGAACTTGTGGCCCTCTCAGCGTGTGAAACTGGCCTCGGTGAGGTGCAAAATGGCGAAGGCGTTTATGGGCTTCAGCGTGCCTTCCTCATAGCCGGGGCACGGAACCTCCTCCTAAGCCTATGGAAGGTGGATGATGAGGCCACGCGAGACTTCATGATTCGCTTCTACCAGGAATGGCTGCGCAAAAAATTACCGTTAGAGGAAGCCTTCTGGAATACGCAGAAAGCCATGCGGGAGCAGCGCTCGGCCCCTTATTTCTGGGGGGCTTTTATTCTGGTACGACCCTAAAAGCGTTAAGGGTAGCTATGCGCCTCCACCTTACACCTTCGGCGGTAGCTGAGCTGCAGCGGATACAAAAAGCCCAAGCGGCGGCCCGAGGCTTTCGGCTTTATGTAAAAGCTGGGGGCTGTGCGGGACTGACTTACACCTTAGAGCTGGCTACTGAAATCCCCCCCAGTGACGAGAAAATCGAGCTGGAAGGGCTTACCTTCTTTGTGCCTTCGGCGCAGGCGACTCTGCTGGATGGCTTAGAGATAGACTACCCGACGGGCTTAGCCGCACGCGGCTTTGTCTTCCATAATCCCCACGCGCGCCGTACCTGCGGCTGCGGCAGTTCATTCTCCATCTAAATTTCTACCTTTGCGCTATGCCTGTCTTAGACCTTCCCCAGCAGTATGAGGTCACCCAGATTTGGCCGCCCGACCTCTCCGAAGCAGACTACCGCGCGTATTTAGAGGAATTCAATCGCTTCCTCACTGAGAATGGGGCGGAAATCGTTAATCAGGAAGTTTGGGGTTTGCGGCGTCTAGCCTATCCCATTCGCAAGCGGGAAGCGGGCTACTATGTCTATACGGAGTTTCGCGCACGGCCTTCTTTTATTGCGGCCCTTCGGCAGTACTTGGCCCTGCGCCCCTATGTGATGCGGGAGCTTATCGTCAAGCTGAATAAGCACGCTATAGAGTTCAACCGGCGCCGCCAGGAAAAACTCAAAGCCCAAGCAACCTCCTCTGACATATGAGCATAGAAAAAGGCTTAGGTCCGGCTCCCTCTAACCCAGCGCTGGCCGTTTTATCGGGCGTACGCCAGCGGAAAAAATTCTGTTTTTTCAAGCGCAGCGGGATCAAATACATTGACTACAAAGATCCCGACTTTCTCTTCAATTTTATCAACGAGCAGGGGAAGATTTTGCCGCGCCGCATCACAGGTACGAGTTGGAAGTATCAGAAGCAGCTGGCGCGGGCTATCAAGCGGGCGCGCCACCTAGCCCTTCTACCCTTTGTAGCCGACAATCTCAAGTAGGGTATGGCTGCTCGCACGGTAGAAGTTATCCTCCGCACCGAGATAGAAGGCCTAGGGGGGAAATACGATATTGTTCGGGTACGCCCAGGCTATGCCTGGAATTATCTTATTCCCAAGGGGCTAGCTGAGCTGGCTACGGAGGGAGCTAAGCGGCATTTGGCGGCCCATTTGCGCCAAATTGCGAATAAACTGGCGCAGGAGAAAGCGGCTGCAGAGCAGCTGGCCGAAAGCCTGCGCCGCCTCCACCTTCGCCTGCCCATGCTAGCTGGTAAAGAAGGTAAGCTCTTCGGCGCCGTAACGCCCCAGCAAGTGGTAAATCTTTTGGCCGAGCAAGGATTCACGCTGGAGCGGCGGCAGATTCACTTCCCTGCCCCTATTCGTACGCTGGGCTCCCACGAGGTAGAAATTCGCCTTCATCGGGAAGTGAGCGTACGCCTCCCCATACAGGTCGTACCAGCGGAGGAGGAAACCTAAGCGGCTTCGCCACGAGCTCGTATAGACAGCTTCGGCGCGCCTTTCAGACTTGAAAGATAAAAGAAGAGATTTGGTCATAAACCGAGTTCGTCTCGATGGTTGGAATATAACTGAAGCCTACGGTGGATAGAAAGAGAACCTATACGAAAGGCCTCTATAGGCTGAATGGAGTTTGTCATTCTCTTTTATGTGTCTCTTGCGGCCCAGCTAAGGCTAGCGAAGTAGGATAGGGGAATACTGTTTCCTCTGCCTAAGCCTGCCTTCAAATTGATTAGCGCTGCTGGAAGGCCCTAAGGCCAAGGGGATAAGGACGGTTTATTCTTTGCTCAGGAGGACGATTTCCATGCGCCAGTTGCGAGCACAGCCCTCTTCGGTACTGTTGGAGGCTAGGGGGCGTGTGGGCCCGTACCCCCAGTAGTGATTCGCTGGGCTGGTATGCCTTGCCCAATCAAAAACTGTCGCACAGCCTCTGCTCGCTGCCACAAGAGGCTCTAATTATAGGCAAGCGTGCCTAGGCTATCTGTATCGCCATGAGCCTCCAGCCACTAGCCCGGCTTTTGCCTCAGGATCTGGGCTAGTTTGCGTAGCTGTAGCTCACACTCAGGCTCGAGCACACTCCTATCAAAGTCAAAGAATATATTGCGCAGCGTCATTAAAGCACCCTTTCGCGCTCTAATTAGGGGCACTTATAGCGCATGGGTGGTATCTTTGTTGGAAAGGTCAAGAAGCCGAGTATAGGGAAAGTATCCCTCTGCTTCAACGAAGAAAATGTATTGCCGTCCCAATAAGAGTGAGAGGAGGAGCCCGCCTTCGGCAGACTTAGTGGTGATAGGTTGCAGGTGGTCGCGCTTGCGTGGGTCTAGGACTTCTACGTGTGCGGCCACCAGGAGCTGGCTCTCGGCATCCATGAGCCGCACACATGTATTCCCTACGATAACAGCTGTATCTTTTTCTACTCATGCAGGTAAAAGTATTGCCTTTCGGCTGAGCGCCCTATGTGAAGAAGAAGCTGGAAGTAAAGACACACACCCGCATAGAGCTGAAAGCAGAACGCCTCCCTGAGAAATTTAGCCGTTTAGAGGCAAGGCCGCAGAAGCCCTGCCTCTAAGCTGAGTAGCCTTGAGAGAATTTGGGCTGATCGGCAGAGGCTCCTGTTTATTCCTTGCTTAGGAATACAACCTCTACGCGCCGGTTGCGGGCGCGGCCGTCTTCAGTGGCGTTCGGGGCTATGGGGCGGGTAGCGCCGTATCCGCGGACAGTGATCCGCGGGGCAGCGATCCCCTGCCCAATCAAAAACTGCCGCACGGCCTCTGCCCGTCGCTGTGAGAGATTCTGATTATAAGCAGGATTACCTAGGCTATCGGTATGCCCCTGCACCTCTATCCGCCAGCCGGGGTTCTGGCGGAGTATCTCGGCTACTTTGCGCAGCTCTACTTCGGACTCCGGCCGCAGCGTGGCCTTGTCAAAGTCAAAAAATACATTGCGCAAAGTCATCGAAGCGCCTTTCTCTACTTTGCGAAGAGCTATTTCTATTACATAAGCGGTGTCTTTTTGCGAGAGGTCGAAGAACTCGCTATGGGGCAGGTAACCTTTGGCTTCGGCGAAGAAGAGATAGCGCTGGCCAAGAGGCAAGGAGAGGAGGAACTCGCCCGTAGCGAAGTTGGCCGTGATAGCCCGCAGGGTGTCGCGCGTCTGAGGGTCTAGAACGTATACCTGAGCGGCTACGGGGCCTTGGCTCTGGGCGTCCATGACGCGTCCGCGCACATAGGAGGCACTCCTCTCTGGGCGTAGCTCCGGCCATAGGCGGAAGTAGTAAATATCTGCTCCGCCCAAGCCATCGGATCTATTTTTCAGGGCGATGTACGCCTCGTCGCCATGTGCGTCTATCACGATACCCATTTCGTGTTCTGGGCTATTGAGAGGGTAGCCAAGGTTACGCGGTACAGTCCAACCCGTATCCGTGAGAAAAGAAACAAAGAGGTCTAACCCGCCCAGACCTGGATGGCCATCTGAGGCAAAGTACAGGGTCCTTCCATCGGCAGCGATGAAAGGGTAATGCTCATTTCCAGGCGAATTGACCGGCGGTCCTAAGTTGACTGGTGGTCCCCACTTGCCGTCTTTCCAGTCGGAATACCAAATATCCGATCCGCCTATACCTCCCTCTCTATTAGAGATGAAGTATATTCGTCGGCGGTCCGCTGTGAGGGAAGCGTCTGGTTCCCAAGAGGGGCTATTCAGAGCAGTGAGGTTGACTGGCTGAGTCCAAGTGCGGCCCTGCAGCTCGGAAAAATAAAGGTCACAACTTCCCAGTCCTGCGGGATGGGCACAAATCATGTACACGCCTGCTTGGCCGTCCGCAGAGATTTCAGCAATCGCTTCATTATACTCATCTGTGTTGAGGGGTTCGCCGAGCCGCTGAGCGGCTTTCCACGGGCTGCCCTTGGACTCACGCTCACACCAGTAAGTATCCTCTGTCAGCTTGTTCGGGTTAGTCCTTCTGGGGCCGTGCCGGGTAAAGTAGAGTACCCGTCCATCCCCTGTAAGGGTAGGGTCGTACTCGTCGTACTTGCTATTTACCTGCGGCCCTAAGTTCTTAGGGAAAAAGGGCACAGGCACAGGGAGAAGTGCCGTGTCGGAGATAACAATCTTACTCTCACCGCTTACTACTTTTGGTAGGTCATGGAGGGTGCTTTTGGGGCTGGGTAGCACATACCGCCGCCAAAGGAAGGAGAGCGAATCATCGCGGCCCTCTGCGGCATATACGCTCCCTAAGAAGTAGAGACCCCACTTTTGCTCCAGTAGGGAGGCCTCGCTCAGTAGCTCCCAGCCTACCTGCCGAAGCTCGCTATACTTTTTCTGGCCTAAAAGGAGCTTACCTTTATACACCCTAGCTCTTAGGGCTATGGCAGGTAGGCTCAAGGCGGCGTCCAGCAGTTGCAGGGCTTGGAGGGTATCACCCTGACGCGCTGTGCGTACGGCCTCCTCATAGGCGTTCTGGGCACAGAGGGAAATAACGCCCATGACTACGAAGGGCGTCAGGTAGATCCTACCCATATAAACAAAGGTATAGAATCCTTTTTTTAGCCTAGCGCTCTAGGCCTACGGAACTCTTGGTAGGCAAAGGGCCCGCGACTTTTCGGCTTCGGCCATTCTACCCCTGTTCAACTCTCTCTGGCGCGAAACCCCCTTGAATTGCTCAGGGCCTTCAGAACGGTATACCCCTTGAGTTCTACAGACAAGGCGGGGATGAGTGAGGCCTCTAAGCCTATCCCCTTTGGATAGGCTGCTCGGCCAGCAATAGCGGCATAGGCTGAGGGCTAAGTTTAGCTTATGGGCCTACAGGCTCGGGCGCTTAGGGCTCGTTAGGCCTACGAGGTGGCCTTTTTTATCTTTGAGCCGTGGGCCGTTGGGTTTTCAGCCTGCTTGGCTCGCTTCTTTCGGCTCAGCCGCTTCTGCAGAGGGCGGATAGCCTTCTGAGGCAGGGGAGGTATGCGGCACCCTCACTTTGTACAACTCTCTTCTGCGCACGCAGCCGCTGCCTGACAGCCTACGGCTGCAGGTGTATCTCAGAGGTGCGGAAGCGTGGGCCGACTTAAAAAAACCGCAGGAAGCCCTGCACTGGGTAGCGCCCGCTGAGTCGCTGGCCCTTCGGCTACAGGATACGCTGCGGTATGCCGAGCTGCTGGGCTGGAAGGGGGTTTTCCATAGCCAGCACCGAGTCTATGCCGAGGCGGAAATGGTGCTTCAAAAGGCTTTGCGTTTAGCCGAGGCCCAAAAGGTTCAGCCGACCCCGTTCTATGCGGTGCTGTGGCAACGCTGGGGGCGCTTAGCCTTAGACCAGAGAAAGTATGAAGAAGCGGAGAGGCGCTTTCGCTGGGCGGCGCAGGTATTAGAGGGGCTTGGGCTCGTGGAGGAGGCGGTGTATGGCAGCGTACTTCATAGTTTAGCCCTTCTCTATTGGGAGAAAGGCCGCTATGCAGAGGCGGAGTCGCTGTATCTGCGGG
>JBCNVK010000039.1:275-532 GCA_039630245.1 Bacteroidia bacterium | reverse complement strand
ACTAAAGCTTGCTCTTAGGACACAGAAGCTCTCTGGGGAGAGCACTTTTTAGTAGAAATCAACTCTGCGAGTTGGGAACTTGGCTGGTCAGAAGCGGATTTTCTCGCATCCCGTAGCCCCTGGCCCTATGGTAATGTACCCATCCCGGATGACCCCTTTGCCAGGGTAGTAAGCGCTATAAGTCAGACGCCAGCAACGGGAGCCCCCTCCTCCTAAAAAGCCTCCTCCGCCCCCACATACATCCGGCATATCTCCCA
>JBCNVK010000039.1:0-265 GCA_039630245.1 Bacteroidia bacterium | reverse complement strand
GAGCGGAGGTAGAAGCTATTCCACAGCTCCTGAGAGGAGCCACTCTGTGGATCAGGATCGCTTATGCGCAGGTAGAGCGTATCTACTTCCAACTGAGCCAAGTACCGAGCAAAAGTCGTGTCAAACCAGAAAGCTATAGTGTAGTCGTATTCGCAAACCTCCCCCTTGTGCCGATTACAGTCGCTACAGTAGTTGGTAGCTACCTGCTCCATACACCCTTCCTTTCGCCGACATGCTGTAAGTAGAAGCCCTCCGATAGTGAGGA
>JBCNVK010000038.1:0-541 GCA_039630245.1 Bacteroidia bacterium | reverse complement strand
GGGGGAAGACTTTTTATCGGCCCTTGGTGGAGTGGAAACTTCTCCGTTGCGCGACAGGCGCTGCTATTAGACCCGCTTTTTATCGGCCCTTGGTGGAGTGGAAACAGCGTATATAGAGGATTATGTGCAGACTTTTCGCGAACTTTTTATCGGCCCTTGGTGGAGTGGAAACCTGCTTTCTCAAGGGCTTATCTGAGTTAGTAGCTCCGCTATTTTTCGGCCCTTGGTGGAGTGGAAACATAGGGAAGTCGTGGAACTCGTGCGGCAGTGGAAGACTTTTTATCGGCCCTTGGTGGAGTGGAAACCTACGCTTGCGGCACGGGAGCTCCGCACAGCGGAGGCTTTTTATCGGCCCTTGGTGGAGTGGAAACTTATTTGTCTTGACATAGATCAGGCGACCCCCGAGGCCTTTTTATCGGCCCTTGGTGGAGTGGAAACGACGCCCTGTGTGGCTACGGCGTCGGGCGTACGCCCCGTTTTATAGGGCCGTGGTGGAGTGGGAAAGCGGGTCAGACAGCTCAAAAAAGGGCTCAAATAAAAC
>JBCNVK010000037.1:0-544 GCA_039630245.1 Bacteroidia bacterium | reverse complement strand
TGCTCAGCATCCCGACGCGTTCCTCCCTGACCTAGCTATGAGCCTAAACAACCTCAGTAAAATGCTTACCGAACTGGGCCATCGCAAGGAGGCCCTCCAGGCCGCACAGGAAGCCGTCGCCCTCTATCGCCAGCTCGCCCAGCAGCACCCCAACGCGTTCCTCCCCGACTTGGCTATGAGCCTAAACAACCTGGGCATGGTGCTTACCGAACTGGGCCGCCGCGAGGAAGCCCTCCAGGCCACGCAGGAGGCTGTCCAGATCCGCCGCCAGCTCGCCCAGCAGCACCCCGACGTGTTCCTTCCCAATCTGGCCGCAAGCCTGCACAACTTGGGCCTAGTGCTTGCTGAACTGGGCCGCCGTGAGGAGGCCCTCCAGGCCGCGCATGAGGCTGTCCAGATCCGCCGCCAGCTCGCCCAGCAGCACCCCAAGGCATTCCTCCCCGACCTGGCGAGGAGCGTGGGGCTGTATGGGCTCGTCCTCATGAGCCTGGGCCGGGCCCGCAAGGCTCGCGCCGCCTTCGCCGAAGCGTTGCAGCAGATTCTC
>JBCNVK010000036.1:0-560 GCA_039630245.1 Bacteroidia bacterium | reverse complement strand
TGACGCGTGTCGGCAGGAAAGAGAGGAAAGTACTTTTTAAGCTTATCCTTAAGGGTCTGACTAAATTCAGGTTGTTCTGCAAGAACTTGGGCAGCTTCTTCAAAGTAGAAACGCCAAAACCATAGAAAGGTCTCTTTTCCCCTACTTTTTTGAAGGCGTGGTGAAACCAGAGAACTAAGCTGTGTGGAGAAGTGCTCAGCTACTTCCTTTTTTATCAAGTTTTGGAGCTCTTTAGGCAACCTCAATCCTTCTCCGCCAAGAGGATGGCTGAGGAGAGGCTTGCTCTCATTCCAAGAGACACTGGACGCTCCAAGATAGGCATTCCTATCAGCGGCAGAAGCTACTTGATCTGCCCAACGAATAGGCCCATCCGTCGGAGGAGTATAGCCCGAGATAATTTCAGCAGCTTTCTCATGGCTAAAACGCGAACCTAACACTAACGCTTTATGAGCAGGGTCATGTAGGAGGGCATCTATCTTCGTAGTCCAAGGGAAGTCGGGGGGAAGGGAAGGTGCTCTCATACAACTGGTATCCACTCAGATTTCTGCCTATGTTTGGAT
>JBCNVK010000035.1:0-566 GCA_039630245.1 Bacteroidia bacterium | reverse complement strand
GAAGGGCCTTATTTTCCTGCCGCAGGGCTTCTACTTCCTCTCGCAGTTTGCGCAGCTCTTCCAGCAGGGCGTCCTGCCACTGAGCTGGTGCCTGTAGGCTCAGTAAGGCCACACCGCCTATATCCAGCGCAGCTGAGTATAGGTGGCTATCTTCTCTGCCCGTTATACCTGCTCCAAACGCCTTATAAAAGCCCTTTAGCTAGGCCCACTAGATACCCCTATTTCTTTACAGTTCCATCAAACAGCTGATGGGGAGAGAGGTAGAGTGGAACGAGACTTTTATGCTGCCTTTCGCTCGCAAGATGACTATGAAGAGCGGCCTTGCGCTGCCCGGCGGCTCAGCGCAGCGCAGAACAACCTTTTGCCCCTCTCGCAGCTGTATCTGATCGCCTTCTATCTTCACAGTTTCTATGTAAGGTCGGCCTTGCCACTGGAAAGAGAGAGTAACCTGATGAACCGTTACAGACTTCGGAAGACTTCTCATTCCTTGTACGGACGAAGAGCTGGATCGGTATTCTACGCTTGTTTCTACACGCGTAATCGTGGCCTCTACAGGCGTACCCTGA
>JBCNVK010000034.1:0-573 GCA_039630245.1 Bacteroidia bacterium | reverse complement strand
TAGTGAAGTCTATAATCAAATGAAGCGCAAGTTTATTGACGAAATGAAAATCATCTCTCCCATCAGACAGAAATCCATCATAGAGGTCTATGACATAGTGGAGGAAGATACAGGTACTTATGCTGTTCTGGAGCCCATGAAAGGCAAACGCATGAGTGATGTCGTAGCCAAGAAGCCTCTCTCTGGAGAAGCCGCTCTCTACTACTTGTGGGATATGCTGAAAGCGCTGGATGTACTCCATAAAAGAGGAATCTTTCATCGGCATATCCTACCCTATCATATCTATTTAGAGGAATGGCGCGCCGTTTTGACAGAGTTTGGTGCGGCTCGCTTTTTCGTCGCCCAGACAACCCGTAGGCTCACCCAGTATCTAAGTCCAGGTTTTTCTCCATTAGAGGAATATACCGATTCCCTTAGCACTACTATTACCTATGCGGCTGACCTTTATGGATTGGGTGCGACCTTTTACTATGCGCTGACCCAGCAGGTCCCCACCGATGCCCCCACCCGCCTATTAAAAAAGGAAAAGCAGAAACTCGCTCATTTACGAGAGCTGCGTCGCGATATTCCCCT
>JBCNVK010000033.1:329-591 GCA_039630245.1 Bacteroidia bacterium | reverse complement strand
AGCCAATCCCGCAGCGACGATTGAAGCCACTGCGCTAACGGAATAGTAAAGCCCCATTTGCGTCGCTCTACTAATGCAGGAGGCAAGAAACGCCGAAGTACCCGACGCAGTAGAGGCTTATACTGAATAGGATTCCCTGGCAGTGGATATTTCAATGCGGGAGCGACTCGCCACGCCAGCTCTACAAAAGCTTTATCCAAAAGGGGCACCCGCACTACCAAGCTCTGCTGCATAGAAGCTCGGTCTACTTTCGTCAAAAGCT
>JBCNVK010000033.1:0-319 GCA_039630245.1 Bacteroidia bacterium | reverse complement strand
TCTGGAAGGTAATGGAGGAAGTCCCACAGAGCTTGCCGAGCGACAGGATGCTTAGGCAAAGCGTAAGGCGAATGCCATGGCGCTCCAAAGTCATCTCGTAGATTTCTTATTTCCGCCCAGCTAAAGGTATATTGCTCTTGGGAGAAGATATGCTCGGGTATAGCCTGTGCGGGTAGGTCTAAAAGCCGTCCTACTCGCTGGATGCGGGGCGAAGGAAAGCGGGCTAACAGGGGTGCGCTTAGCGAAAGAATGGGACGCCAGGTAGCGATTCGTTTTGCCCAAGGATAGCGCCCATAGCCCCAAAAAAGTTCATCCCCCC
>JBCNVK010000032.1:0-625 GCA_039630245.1 Bacteroidia bacterium | reverse complement strand
AGGTAGTGTCTCTTTGTATTCTGAATATTTCACCCTTTATCAGAACTATCCGAACCCTTTCAATAGTTACACTTTAATTCCGTATGATATGAAAGTTCCTGGATATGTAAGTTTGAAGGTTTACGATATGATGGGCAAGCTTGTGGCTGTGCTTGTTGATGAATATAAGGGTAGAGGTCGTTATTTTGCCATATTTGATGGTTCAGATCTTCCAAGTGGGGTTTATGTTTATGAGTTTAGGGTTGGAAGTTTTAGAAGAACAGGAAAGATGATATTGGCAAAGTAGATAGTATTTCAAATCGGGTTTCTGACTTGCTTAACCAAATTGGGGGGATAAGGTAGAAATTTTTCACAAAAACATTTTTAGAGCTGGCGGTGGGATTTGAACCCACGCCCTGCTGATTACGAATCAGCTGCTCTACCGCTGAGCTACGCCAGCTTGCTTTAAAATTTAAAAATTTTCAGTTTCAAATACAACTTTTAAATTCGTTAAAAACTTCGCATTTGTAAAATTTAGCTCTGTTTTTTAAATTACACCTGAAAACAAACCCACCATTAAGGAGGGAATTTTCATGGTAAAAAAGCAAAATGGTTCACAGGGTTCGGTTCGGGAAAAGTCCCCGAA
>JBCNVK010000031.1:0-635 GCA_039630245.1 Bacteroidia bacterium | reverse complement strand
TAGCATCAGCTACGCTTAGATAAAGCTCGTGTGCGCGCCGAGCGGCTTCGGCTCGCACCTCGCCGATACGCCGCTCGTATTCGGCGATGATGAACGTCCGCTTCTCTGCAGCGGTTTGCTCTACTCGCATGCGTTCCTCCTCAGTGCGCGCCAGTGCCAGCGCCGCACGGCGTAGCTCCTCGGCCTGCGCCAGCTCCCTGTCCCGCTCCGCCTGCAGCCGCTCCACCTGTGTGCGGTAGTCCTGCGTGTGCTCGCTTAGCCGCTGCAGGGCTTCCTGCAATGCCCGCAGCCGTTCCAACTCTTTTTGCGCCGCTTCTTCAGCCGCACGGCGGCGCTCCTCAGCGAGACGCCGAAGTTCGTTTTCGGTCTCTATACGCTGTCGTGCAATTTCTTGCTCTTTTTCGGCCAGTTCGGCTTCAAGCTGTATAACTTTTTGTGTGGCTTCCTGTATTTTTTCGCGACCTTCTCTACCCTCTATCGCCGCCCGCAGCTCGGCCTGCGCCGCGGCGAGGCGTACGCGAATAGCCTCTTTGTCGTATTCCAGCAAACGCCGCTGCGCCTCAGATCGGCGGCGAATCAGCTCCTCAGTGGACTGCCCCGCCTGCTGAAGCGCCAGCTCCGCCTGGAAGAGCTCC
>JBCNVK010000030.1:0-727 GCA_039630245.1 Bacteroidia bacterium | reverse complement strand
TGCATGCGAGGTTCGCTACCCTCCTCTAAAAAGGGTAACAAGGCAATAAATGCCGAAAGAACCTACGCTATTGCTGCCTAATTAAGGCAGCTATGCTCAATTGGCATCTGTCTGGAGTGCCATTGGGTTAATATGTATCCAGACTTGGACAAGGACGAGCTCAAATCCTTGTTGACGCCTAACGAGCTTGAGAACGATTTCCCTTGTCTCTGTAGGGGTCGTTCTGACATAAAACAGAGACTAAGCATGTAGTGCCTGTTTCTGTATTCTTGACTGGACGCGGGTTCGATTCCCGCCACCTCCACTAACACTTTTCTGTATGAAAGCAATTGCTCAGTCAAAAGGTAATTATTTGTTGAGTAAAAGTAATTGTTACATTTGTTATAAGCATAGAATTAACGTTTGTTCAGGTAACCAGGATCTTTGTCTTAAAAAATATGATATGAAATTTTTTGTGTTTAGAGATATTTTGTTTTATGTATCTTTCTTTTCGATAGGTTGGATCTTTAGTTTATTGTTTTTAATGGTTTATTTGACAACAGGAATGATGAGAAGCAAAAAAACAGAGGACTAGCTATTATTAACTCTTAACATCTCCATTTCATGCACTGCGACTGGAGATAATTCTAAGGCATAAACAATTTGCTTAGAAAATCCTATGGTTTTTTTGGATATAACTTTAAAACCTAGTTTCTTAGAACCTATGGTTGTTGTTAGGTAATCACCT
>JBCNVK010000003.1:0-217236 GCA_039630245.1 Bacteroidia bacterium | reverse complement strand
GTGGGACTTTCTGGACAGCCTTCTGCCGCCGAAGGTGAGGGTAGTGTATTTCGCCCCCGATGGGGTGTATTACCGCGTGAATGTGGCCACGCTCTACGATGCGCAGCGGCGGCAGTTTGTGGCCGATAAATATGAGGTGCGCTACATAGCCAGCAGTCGGCGGCTTCTGCTACCGCGGCGGCGCTTTCCTGTGAAGGCGCCTGTGGTGATAGGTAATCCCGACTTTTCAGCGATGCCCGATACACTGCCTGTAGGACGCACGCGGACCTATCGCTTGTTTGAAGGGGGCATTCCGTCGCTGTCCGGGGCTGAGGTAGAGGCGAGGGGCATAGCCCAGCTCTTAGGCGTAGAACCCGTGGTAGGGAAGGCGGCTACCGAAAACTTTGTGAAGCATGTCCAATCGCCGCAGGTGCTGCATGTGGCGACGCATGGGTACTTCGTAGGCGGTGCGAAAAATCCTTTGCTGGCTGGTGGGCTTCTCTTGGCGCAGGCGGCTGTATGGGATAGCCTCTTTCCGCCGCTGGGCATGGACGATGGCCGCCTTACGGCGCAGGAGGCTTCCAATCTCAATCTCCTCGGCACGGAGCTAGTGGTACTCTCGGCCTGCGAGACAGGCTTGGGGGAGGTGCGCGGGGAAGGGCTCTACGGCCTCCAGCGGGCGTTTCTGGAAGCGGGCGCGCAGCGGGTTATCACTACGCTCTGGCCGATAGACGATGAGGCCACCCGAGAGCTCATGCTCAGCTTCTACCAGAACTGGGTGAGGCGGAAACGCAGAGAGGGCGTGGATGAGGTCTTCTATCGCACTCTGCGGGCCTTTCGCCAAAGGCATCCGCATCCCTACTACTGGGGGGCTTTTGTAATCATGCGGTAAAAGGGCTTCATTCAGGCACTCTCAGCCCAATCACAAGCACATCATCCACCTGGGCTATTTCCTGCGCAGCGCGCCATTCCTCAAAAGCCTTATGTAGCTGCGCGCGCTGAGCGTCAGCCGGCAGCGCACATACTTCCAGAAGAAGCGAGCGGAAGCGCTTGATGCCAAAGCGCCGCCCCTCAGGCCCACCCAGCTGATCGGTAAAGCCGTCCGTGCTAAAGTACAGCCAATCGCCGGCTTGGAGCTCTAGGTAGTGGGTAGTGAAGCTCTTCCCACGCAGAGCGGGTATTTCACTCAGGCCAACGGGAAGGGGGTCCTTAGGGGGCTCTATAATCTCTCCTCTACGGACAAGCCAAAATGATCGGCGCGCCGCAGCGTATTCTATAACCCATCGCCCCCCCTGCCGCCTAAACCGACACAGCACACCTTCAAAGCCATCCTTAATTTCCTCGCTGGCTTCAGGATTGAGCATGCGGATGATCTGAGCCGATAGGAGGTCTAGCAGAGCCCCTGGGGGTATCTCCAAAGCCTCTTTCGCGGAGCGCTCCAGAAGGGACAGCGTGAGAAGGCTCATAAACGCCCCAGGCACCCCATGCCCCGTGCAATCCGCCGCTAAAAGGAGAAGTTCCGTGTCCGTTCCTTTTGGATTGTGGAACCAGTACATATCCCCGCTCACGATGTCTCGGGGTAGAAAGAGTACAAAGCTTTCGGGGAACACTCGGCTCAGCAAGGCGGTAGAAGGCAGAAGCGCCCGCTGAATCCGCCGGGCATACATGAGGCTATCAATCAAGCCTTGGCGTTGAGCCTCTATGAGGTCGCGCTGGGCGGTAAGTTCGGCATTAGCGGCCTGAAGGGCTTCGTTTTGGGTGCGGATGGTAGCTGTGGCTTTTTCTACTTCGGCTTGGAGCTCGGCCGCCCGGCGCCGCAGCGCCGCCAGACGATACCGAATATATCCCACCACGCCCCCAACTATCAGGGCCACATACAGCCCATACGCTATCGGCGTACGCCAAGGCGGAGGCGATACATGGAAGGACCATCTCGCCGGCGCGCTCCAAGGCCCACCCTGAGACCGCATCCGCACTTCCAAAGTGTAATCCCCCTCTGAAAGCTGATAGAAAAAGGCCTTCCCCTCAGAACTTGCTCGGCTCCACTGCGTACTCTCACCTAGCAGGCGGTACTGGTACTCCACCTGCGGTGCCTCTAAAAGCAGACCCTTTGGCGCAAAAGTAAAGGTAATATCCCTTGAGAAATATGATATTTTGAAAGGCACTGCCGTTATCTCGGGCCAATTTCCCCAGCCTTCCAGAGAAACACCCTCTAGCTCTGAGGTATCCTCTGCATTCCTATACGAAGGAACTGTAGTACCAAGCTCAAACTCCATTCTGATATTGGCTGCTATTTTTGAAATGAAGGGTATTACATCTTTGCGCCATCTCACGCGCACGCGAGGGGGAAGCAGGGGTACTAATTCATCTTCTGGATGAAGGAATAGGCCTTCAGAAGATAGTAGGAAGAAACCTGCTTTGCCTCGCCAGTGCCCTTTTGCTATCCTATGGACTGAAAATGGCACAAGAAGATAGCTATAGGTAGCCTGCTTCGCATAAGTGTAGGTAATCAAACCAGCTAAAAGTTGCCCCACGCCCTCCTCTAGCTGGTCCGCACATAGCCCGACTAGCCTATTTTCTCGCCCTTGCCACCAGAGAGTATCCCCCCCGCCGATAGCATATAAAGTGCCTTGTAGGCCTTCTTTTGACCCTATAGAAAAGCGCTTCCCTGCAAGGGACGTATCAGAAAGTGAGTCTATCTCCCATCCAATAGCTTTCTTACCTTTTGCATTTGCTGGCTCAGCCCAGAGGCGTCCCTTAGAGTCTACGGTTACGGGCGTGTAGGGGCCTTCATCTATCTCCCAGAGCCTATTCCCTGCAAGCACATATACGGCTGAATCCGTAGTAATCCATAGGGCGCCCTGCTTGGCTTGCCCAATATAGCGTATGGAGGAAAGAGGAAGTTCTACAGGCTTGGATTCCCGATATACCTTCCCGCGCCGCAGCAGCCAGAGCGTGCCTTGGGTATCGCGGAGTACTTTTTCTACGCTGTCTAGGCCGAAGATTTCCCAGCCCTCTGCGCGCCAGCGAAGCAGGCGGTGGTTTCCTGTTATCCACAGACTTTGCGCAGCCGCATCCCAGAATAAATCCGCCTTGTGAATAGGGTAGGGGATCTGATAGCCCTTCCATACAGACCCATCGCTAAACCATAATTGCCCGCTGGTTGTTAGGACCCAGAGGGTGTCCTGTCCACCATAGAAGGCCATAATACTATCTCGGGAGGGTAGGTATAGGGGTTCAACTAGCCCATCGCGCAGAACCCCTATAAGCCGCTCGCTCTCAAATTCTCTGCTGATCCATGCCTCTCCATGGATACCGAGGCAAACTAGATTACGGAGCATGCCAGCGGGTTTGTCCTGGTGCCATTTACCTTTAGGGTCTAAGTAGGCGCTTGCGGTAGAACTAGCTGTGATTATTTTGTCATTTCGGGTAATGAGAAGGGTCTGTGCCTGTATGGGAGGAGGAGCGCCTACGAGATAGAGCCTATTATTTTCATAGAGAAAGGTCCCTTCATCCGAGGTGAAAATGACCTTTTCTATACCTTCTCCGACGTGCACAGAATTCCTATCTCGCCATAGCGCTTTCTCAGTGATTAGGATACGTACGCTTGTGGATTCCCATATAAGTAGGCCTTGGGCTTGACTAAGCTCGCACAGCGCGATGAGATGGCCGCGCACCCAGCCAGCGGGCAGAACCCGTGTTTCGGCAAATTCCAGCACCGAGAGGCTATCGCGTACGTACCAGAATACCCTTGGGCTCCAACCAGAGGTCCCTAAAAATCCACCGTAAGGGGTGCCCAAAATATGGACAAGGGGTAGGCTGGGGCCCTTCCCATACCAGTAAAGGCCATCGTAGAAAAGGATTGTATCCCCCCATATAGCCCAAATCCCCCAGATATCCTCTACGAGGGTAGGGGCAGAAGGCTTGTTTAGACCTTCCGGAAGGGGGATTTCTTCTACTCGTGAGCCATCCCAGCGCATGATCCACTCTGGATGACTAGCCCACATGTCACCTACGCGCCCTGCACACATTTTCTCAAATTCTCGGCCCTGCCATGACCATAATTTAGAAATCTCTTTATCTCTTGTTGTACCCTGGGAGACAAAAGTAACTTGGCCTAGTTCCACTTTGCCTACTGGCACTTGAGTCTCAAAGGGATGAGCGCGCCTTTCTAACCGAAACTTACCTCTCCGTTCTACATAGGAAATTGGGAGGCGCTGGAGGTGCGAGAAACTCTTTAGGGGTAAAACTTTGGCGGGTGCTGGCCGGCGAACTTCTGCCGCAAGGGGGAGTAGAGGCGGTAAGGGGACGGACCACAAGCGGGAGCGTGGGAATTCGGTCAGTTGTACGGGCTCGTATGGCTCCTGATGGGAAGAAGATAATAACCTAAGCGCTTCAAGGGCCAAATACCCTACGCCCACCCCTACTGCCAGTAAAACCACAAGTAAACCCCCCAGCAAGACCCTAATAGTGAGTTTCAAAGCAAATAGCCAGCGACGCCGCCTGCGCTCATGCACGCATACAAAAGTAGCATATCCACCATGCACCCAAATGCGAATGAGAGAATAGCTATTTTTAGAGAGCGATGGGTAGGTAATTCTATGCTTAGACTCGCTTACACGAAAACCTTTCCCCATTCATGCAACCATCTATGCGTGAGGGAGGCCTCTATGGAGCTGCTTCAGTACTCGGCGAGCTCTTCGCACAGGTTGCCTTTTGCCGAATGCCCCTATGCCTTCAGGCTTACCCTACTGAGAGTATCTGGGCATATGGCTTGAATTAGTCATAGGTTTAGAACAAAGTCCAAAAACTTTTGATGAATCATTCAAATAATATGAACCAAGCGAACGAATGACCCCTACTAGCCCAAAAGGAAATCAAACTAGCATGCGGAGGAAAAAGTTAGCCCCAACTTCAGCGGTCTGAAGCTGATCCTTATCCCCGAGGACTCATTAGCAGCGCTCTACGTCGGCTTCGTAAAAACTACTTCCCTGCCTGCCAAGAAGGAGCAAGAATGACAGGGTATCGCCTCATCGCCTCCTCTTCCTCTTGGCGAAGGAGCTCTAACCTCTTCTCTTGGGTGGCATTTTGTAAGCAGGCTTCTTTTACGCTTTCAAAGGGTCTAGTTTGGTCAGGTACAAGCTCAGTAATTAGAAATAACCAGCGCCGATCCCCCTTTTCTATGGGACCCAGGATTTGACCCTCTTGACCCTTTCTAAGCTCTTCATAGAAGGGATAGCCTTTTTGAAGGGGTATATCTTGCTCATAGGTAAGAATTAAGTCGCCTTGTTGGAGTTTGCTAACTTGTCCCCTTTGGCGGCGATAAGGTTCCAAGAGGGCCCGGGCCCTTTTCTCCCCCTCAGGCGTCTGCGCAGAATAGCTTACCACAATGTAGCTCACCTTTCCTGGGATGGTAAAAAAATGAAGATTTTTTCGGTAGTAATTCAGGGCCTCTTGCTCCGTGGCTGGGGTGATTTGCGGGGCGTGCTGCCGATAGTAATCGGCTAGGAAGCGCATCCGGAGAATTTCATAGAGCGCCTCTAAGTCTCGCTTAACCTGAGGCAAGGTATCCCATCCTTTCCTTGTAGCCAGCTCGGCATAGTAGCGGTTGAGAGAGTAGATCTTGTAAAGCTGGGTCTTGAGGACGCTGGTATCGCCCAGATGGGACAATTCGGGATATACGTACTGATATAGGCTATATTCCTTTGGACCGAAAATAAGGGGCTGGAGAGATTGAGCAAACAGGGAGGGGAGAGGCCCCCAACCTATTGTTCCGACGGCAATAGAGAGCCTTATTAGCTTAGCGTACAGGCGACACGCTCCATCCCTCTGCATCGTCGCGATTGTCATCCAGTACCTTACCATTACACACAATCCCGTAGGCTTTGGCGGAAGCTCCACCCTGAAGTTGAAAACCAATGGTGGCAGATTGACCATTCATTGTGAAATGCATAGCTTCTCGGTACTTAACGGTAATGTGATTAGTGCCTTCATGAATGAGAACCATAAAGTTCACTCGTACATTCGGATCATTGTTACCAAACTGACGCATGTTATAGTCCACGATAAAGACCCGATTAGGCGAGGCACCCACGGTGCCCCAACGTACCCATTCCCCGCCACCGTAGTCTCGGAGGTCATCCCAGTAAGGGAAAATAACTGGCAGGCTAGTCAAATCAGACGGTAGGCACGTGTTAGAAAAGGAGGTACTACTTGTATTTCCGAAAGCTATCCAGCCATTGCTGCAGATGGAAACCTCAGTATAGGTGATACCATCGATGGTTACGCCGAAAGGAAGGGGAACTACTTGAGTAAAGTCGTCGACATTGTCGGGAAGGTTACCTGTACCGGCACAGTTAGTACACCAGTCATCCACACTGTGGCTGTAGTGCCCATGGAGAGTCCAGAGCGCGTTTTGGTTAGGAGGGCCTGCACGCAAAACCCCATCCGCATCCGCATAGACTGGGCGGTTTCCACTACCACTAAGGCTGCTGACACGCGCTTCTCCTATCACATGGAGTCGGTGCGAAGGGCTATTAGTACCAATACCGACATTGCCACTGGGCATGAGGGCTAGATGATCGTCCGCATCGTTTCGTATGGCTATTTCCAAGGTGCGCGCCTCGCCAGCCCTAGGGTAGGAGGCAATATACCACTCGTCGCCACAGCCCCCAGGTCCAGGCTCTGGTGCATAAATCCCCGAAGTAGCATTAGTAAGCCAGTTACCCCCACACGTATTCGGGATGGCATAGGCCCCAGCCTCATCTCGCACCCCTAGGGCTACTAAGCCGCCAGAGATATGGAGACGGGCTGCAGGATTAGTGGTACCTATGCCTACATTTCCCACTTCCGTAAAAATGACGCGCGTCGTCCAGGCGCCTCCCCAGTCATTTTGGAACGCTAAGTCAAACCCCCCTGTGGCGAAGCCCCAGCGAGCCGTAGCCACATCATTGATAACCAGATGGCGTCCTCCCCCAGCAGGACCTACTACAAGGAGATGGTCGGGGTTCGTGTTACCTATACCTACATTTCCATTGGGTAAGATGCGCATCCGCTCGGCTAGGGCAGGGTTTCCCCCACCGCCGGAAGGTGCCGTGAAGAAGGCAAGGTAGGCACTAAAGTTACCATCATCTATACCGCGGATAGAAGCGGCAGGGCCTCCAGGACGCCCCCGCCATGGGCGAAAATCTAGCCGGGTTACGCGCGCAGAGGCACCCCCCGCTGAGAGCGTGAGGCTTCCGCCTACAGAGACATCTCCAGGGTCATGCTCATACACCTCTAAGCGCGTAAGGGGATCGGGTACGCCAATTCCTACACGCCCAACGTCAGTGATGCGCATGCGCTCTCCTAGGCTGCTTCCATCGGCTACCTTTGTCCAGAAGGCTAGATGACCTCCATTGTTGAGAGTAGGATTTCCGAGAGGGAGCCCCGCTATTCCTCCAGTATAGAAGCCTCCAGCATTCTGGAATACAAGCCCGTTGATCGCCCCCACCGTGGCATCTAGGTTTTGAATCTGAAGGCCACCGAGAGAAATAGCATAATCGGTGGAGTTATTATTGTGCGAAACTCGGAGACGTCCATCGTAAACATGGAGACGCTCGGCGGGCGTGCTTGTCCCAATCCCCACATGCTGGGCACCTAAAAGCCCTATGAAGCAAGCCAAGACTGCCGATAGCCGTAGCATACGACAAATATATTCACGGAAGCACTTAAATCCAGGCCACCCTCCTCGGCAGGTATAGTTGTGAAGATTAGTGCACCTAGGGCCCTGCATCTCCATTGAATACCGTGTCTAAAACCCCGGGTAATAAAATGCCGTCGCTGCCAGAGAGATAGGCCAACAGGAAAGCCATAAGGAAGATGCCAGTAGCAGTCCTGACGACCCCGATGAAATTATCCTAAGGTTGTTTGGCTAACGCCGCGAATACGGGTGAAAATGAGGAGCTAGGGTACTCCAGAAGGCTGCGGGTTTGCTTTGTAATGAGAGAGCTAAACTGGCGAATCATTAGGTTTGGGGGAAAGTAAAGGGTTATGAAGAAAGACTTCCACCCTTCAGTAAATCACGTAGCTTTATTCTGGACAGATGCCTTTCTCATAGCCACGGGGGTCTCAATCGTAATCCTGTGTAAGCTAGGCAAGATTCAGATCACTGAAGTCACAGGAGGAGATAGCTACGAGTACCTATTCCCCTTCTATTACCTACTCAAACAAGGTTCTTACTGGCCTGATTACCGAATGCCCGGATACAGCGTGCTTTACTTGATCTTTCTTTTATTTAGCCCTACTCCTGCTGTAGCTCAGAGCATGCTTGTGTTCGCAAACCTTGCCTTTACTCTCTTGACGGTTTATGTATCAGTAAATCACCTACACAAGCGGGGAAAGAAACTTGGCGCGCATCTCATGGGTATCGTATGGATCACCTCTCCTATATCTCATAATTGGGTATCCATCTCTATGGACTTACCCGCCGCTTTACTCATGATACTCTCAATAATAGCTCTCATGGAGAAGAAGCATGCATGGGCAGGTATAGGATTTATGGTCATGATATTTTCGCGTCCCGTTGCGCTGCCCGCTCTAATTGTGGCTGCGGGGTATGTGTGGCATCAACATAACTGGGCTTCACCTTTCCGAAGCTTCGCTCTGAAAAAAGCTCTTCTGGGGCTACTCCTGCCTTTCAGCATAGCAGAAGGAATATGGATCGCAAGAAACTACCTCCGATATGGGGATTTTCGCCCCGCAGCTGGCACAGGAACTATGCTCCATGAGCCCCTATATCAAGGAGCTGCTTACTATGGCTATAGAATCGCCCGTGCATTAGGCTACAGTTCGGATAGCCGTATAACTTACATGCTCTGGGGTGGATGGGATGTAGATACTAGCTTGTTTATTAGGCTTCTCCCACCTGAAGCTCAAGAACCCCAACTGAGAGCTCTTCTGATAGAGGTATTAATACGAGTGCAGAAGTTCCGCTCAAATCCCACTTGCAATAACGAGATGCTTATCAATGAGAAAGCCTCAGAGGCACTCTACAAGATTAAAATACCTACCTACAAACGAATCTTATACCTACTCTATCATACTTTTTTCACGGATTATGCCTTTATGTACAGGAGTCTATCCCCGTCGGCATGGCTACTCTACATGCCCAGACACCCTAGATACTTTATGGCCTCTTTTACTTTCCTGATATGGCTGCTACTTGCGACGATCACGGTCGTATTACCTAGGACAGTGTCTGTGTTTGAGAGGTAGAGTATAGTCTTTCTATATCTTATGCCCATATCTTTGATTACTATCCATACTATAATCGCAATAATTTATCCTTATGGTCATATTAATAGCCTTGAACTTAGATATTTCGCTACATATACCCCAGTACTAGGATTCATCTGTTGCTTAGGCATGCTCTAATACAAGGGGCTCTAGAAGCTTTTTTGATTAACCGTAATGGTTTCTGAATCTCGTGAGCTATCAGGATAAGGGAGGTAAGAAAAGCAGCTACATGTATATCAATGTGCGTTCCTATGCCTTGGCCTATCAGCTATAAGGCTTTTTTGAGAAAAAAATCTTATAATCCTAAGGCAAAAAGGCTAAGTCATGAGAAAAAACCCACCTTTACCAGATGCCTTGTAAAGTGAGATGGCATCCGGCCCTTTTAGAAGGGGGTACAGTAGTCATCCAAAAGTATGGTACCCTTCTTAGCAGCACTTCTTTTGAAGTTTGCTTTCATACCTTACTCCCAACTCTCATGAAGGGGATGGGAGGAGAGATATACCCTGGCTACGTTACTAGCAAGTGTGGTCCTAGAACTCCTGAATTTGATACTTTTCCCTGCGTTCATATTCCAGAGCATCCGAATCACAAAATCCAGACTTCTACTCCTACCTTAGCCTTAGCCTTTCGTGTAGTCACTTTACTTGCAAGCGGCCAAGTGTCCTTGCGTGCATTTGTGATTTTTCCCGCATATTTGCGCCGTATGGCTAACTCGGAGAGGTCTGCCCGAGATTGTCTCATAAGTTTCATTATGTTAGATTTTGAAAGTCCCTATTTTCCCAGCCTTCCGAACTTCTTAGTTTTGGGCGTATGACCGCCCTACGGCTTCTCAGAGCTTCTCTCATAAGCGGGCAAGCCCTAACCCTACAGAGGCGGCAAACTTACCCGGCAGCCGCTCAAAGCACTTTAGCCTACGGCGCTAACTCATAGCGCCTGCACAACGCCTTTTCCTTCCCCTAAAAGTAGTAAGTAAAATTCTCTCCCACTTGGAAGGCCAGCGCAAAATTTACTGCCATATCACGGGTCAGTGGCTTGACCTACCGCGCACCTGCCAAAGGGTAGTCAGCTTCAGCCCTGCCCTCTCCGATGCGCTTATCCAGATGGGATTAGGCGAAATCCTCAAGGGGATCAGTGTCTATTGTGTCCATCCTAGTGCAGAGATACGCCGAGGCCGAGTCATTGTCGGCTCTTACGGTTCCTATAAGAAAGAGGTTCTGGATACCCTTCGGCCAGAGGTAGTCTTCACTACCACAGGTTATCAGCTTGACTTTGCGCGAAAGTTAGCCGAAAGGTACCCTGTGTATGCTGTCCGTTTGCCGCTCACCCTGTCCGACCTCATAGCTACCTGCGTGGAAGTCGGCCTAGTATGCGGCTATCCCGAAGCCGCTCAGGCGCTCCAGAAAAAGCTCCTATCGGAGCTGGCCACCTATGCTTGGGAGGGAAAACCTAAGTTCAAAGTCTATGTAGAGGTTCAGCTAGGGGAACCCGTTACCTTCGGTGCCTACAGCTATATTACAGATGCCCTCCATTGGGTAGGAATGGAGAATATCTTCGGAAATCATCCCCGTGAGTGGCTGCCGCCCGACCCTGACTTCATAAGAGCGCATCAGCCTGATCTTATTCTCTATGAGCCAGAAATGTTTAGCAGACGCCGAGACCCTGAGGCAATAAAGGAGACCCTTTTGGCTCGTTTCGGTGAGCTTGAGGCTATTAGAAAGGGAAGAATTTTTATTACGCCGGGCATTCATGACTTTTTCGCCCATCATGGGCCTTCGTTTATTGGAGAGGTACTTCCTTTTCTTTCCCAAATCAGAGAGAAGCTAGTCAGTCCCCCTATCTGAGCTTGCCTTTCGGAAAATGGCTCCTTCATGGGAGCAAGCTATTGTGGTAATTACCAAGTTGCCAGCATCATTGATAGAGAGTATTCTACAGAGAGCGCCATTTGGGCTACGAAGGATAATTCTAGCCCCCCTTGCGGTATGAGATAAATGTCACCGTCCGGAAGCACGCGTGGGCGTTCGTACGATTGGGTACCTCCTAGAGGTGTGGTTTCTGAGGAAACTGTGGCTCCACGGGCATTATCGGTGAAGGTTTCAGGTGCTCAGATAGCCAGAACGCCTGCAGAAATAGGGCTAAAGTTTGTGGTCCCGTAGCCTCGTCCTCGGATGTATCAGAGGATATCGCTGGGCTGTACGGCAGTAGGTGAGGCTAAAGTGCCTTTGGAACGGTAGCCTACAATTCTAGGTCAACTCTCACCCGCTGATTGAAGGATAAGGTCTAAGGCGCCTTCCCGAGCCACGCGTAGCAGAGATAAGGGCGTGATTGTTCCAGTTCCTATATGCCTATTTCCCCCTACATGCCCTAAGGTCTGGTCCGCTGCACGAAGCCGAAGGGCATAAGCCTCTGCCCCTCCGCGTGCAATATCCACTCGCAGCCCGTGAGCCCAGCCGTATCGGTAGAATTGACCACACGGAGCTTTGCGGCAGGATCAGAGGTACCTATGCCTACATTCTGCGCCCTACAAATCGCTAGCAAGCCATACACAAACCCCAAGAGCCATACTTCCTAACGAAGATACAGCAAAGATATAGAATACTTTGGGTAAGCCAGCCGTCTATCCTTAGGTTAGTTCCGATTGCGCAGGCTTCTTTCCAAAACGCGCATTCGCCAGGTAAGGTAGCCCATATACCCCAGCAAAGCTACCCACAGAACGAGGAGTATGGTGACGGTTGTCGGAAACTTCTCGTAAGCCGTAAGCCACTCTTTCACATCTGTAAAGATAGTACTTTTGCCAAATGCGTTTTTCTTGGAGCTGGAGCCTAGGCCTTCTCCTTCTTGCCTGCTCTCATAAGGCTCGTACGAAGAAGAGTAGTGAACGCGTGCCTACTCAAGATACGGCTTTTGCTCAGGTGGTAGAGGAGCTACGCCGAGAAGCTAAGGCCGCTGACGACACCCTTCTACGCTCGGCGCAGGCTCGGCGCTATCAGGGAAGCTATCCCATGCGCTGGCAGCTTATTCATACCGAACTGGATCTGAGTATTGACTGGGCGCGGCGGGAGCTGCCAGGTGAGGCGCGCCTTACCCTACGTCCCTACTTTGCCCCTCAATCCGAGCTGGTGCTGGATGCTAAATACATGGCTATAGAAAGTGTGCGTTTGCTGCGTCCCGCCACTGGCGCAATTACAGCCCAGCGCTACGATAGCCTCAAGCTCTACCTTACCTTAGACCGACCCTACACGGCTCAGGAAACCTTGGTAGTAGCGATTCGCTACCGAGCCCAGCCAGAGAAAATAGGTGAAAGCGGTTCAGCGGCAATAGGTGGGCGGAAAGGCGCCTACTTTATCAATCCCGACGGTCAGCAGCCCTGCGTGCCACGTCAGCTTTGGACGCAAGGCGAGCCAGAAGCTGCCTCTGCCTGGTTTCCCACCTTAGATAGCCCTAACCAAAAATCTACGCAGCGCCTATGCGTTACCTTGGAAGATTCTCTTGTCTCTCTCTCTAATGGCCTTTTAGTAAATCAGAAAAAACTCCCCAACGGCTTTCGGCGAGACTGCTGGGAGCTCAAGCAGCCGCACGCGCCCTATCTTTTTGCCCTCATAGTCGGACCTTTCCGCATAGTAAAAGACTCCTGGCGCGGGCGCGAGGTATCGTACTACCTTGAGCCAGGATGGGAGCAGCACGCTAAAGCGATCTTTGGAAATACGCCTAAGATGCTAGAATTCTTCTCCAATAAGCTTGGCGTAGAATTTCCCTGGCCTAAGTATAGTCAGGTAATCGTACGCAATTTTGTGTCGGGAGCCATGGAAAATACCACAGCTGTAGTACATGGCGATATGCTCTTATACGACTCGGCTAAGGCTCTCACGGATGATCATGAAGATGTGATTGCTCATGAGCTCTTCCATCATTGGTTTGGCGATCTGGTGACCTGCGAGAGTTGGGCCCAGCTCCCGCTCAATGAAAGTTTTGCGGACTATTCGGAATATCTCTGGATAGAGCATAGCCAAGGTATAGATGAGGCTGAGCGCCTTCGGCGTCAGTCTCTGGTAACTTATCTAGCTGAAGCACGCCAGAAGCAAGTGCCCCTCATTCGCTTTGATTACGGGGATCCTATGAACATGTTTGACGCCCACAGCTACCAGAAAGGCGGCTTGGTCCTCCATCTCTTGCGCAATTTAGCTGGGGACTCGGCTTTTTTCCTAGCCCTGCGCCTTTACCTTCAGGAAAATGCCTATCAAGCGGCGGATATAGACCATCTCCGCCACGCTTTTGAGAAAGTCACGGGTGAGGATTGGACGTGGTTTTTTGATCAGTACTTCCGACGGCCCGACGAGGTGCGGCTGCTAATCCAAGGCTGGCAAAAGGATGACACCCTAAGCGTGCGCATTCTTCAAAGGGGCTATGACACGCTGCGTGGCCCATTTCAGTTTCCCACTACTATCGCTATACTTTCGGAAAAGGGATACGAAGAACTGCCCTTAGTGCTTGTAGGCGATACGCTGCTTACCTTCATTCGGCGGGGTGTTCGCTTTCTGGATGTAGACCCTAAGCGCCTCTGGATCGGTTCGGCTCAGCGTACTTATCCCCGCCAATGGTGGGAAGGGATTCTTCAGTACGGCCGCTATTTTTGGGCCCGAGCCCAAGCGCTTACGGAGCTACAGGCTTACTTGAGCAGCGATTCTGAAATCTTAGCCCAAGTGCTTAGCACCTACTCCAAGGGTAGTCCGGCTTGGCGCCAGCAAGTGTGGGAAGCGCTGGAATTTGTAGCCGATTCCGAAGCCTTAGGACCGATTTTGGCGCTTGCACGCACGGCTATCCGCGATAGCTCCGCAGCGGTCCGCTTGGCGGCGTGGCAATTCTTGCGGGCCATGAGCCAACAAGAGCTACTGGCTATGACCGATTGGCGCCCCGAAATAGAACAAGCGCTCCGCGATCCTAGTAGCGAAGTGCAAAATGCGGCGCTCTTTGCCTTGTATCAAGCCGATACTACGGCTGCCCTGGCCGAGGCGCAGGTGCGGCTCCAAGCCTCTTCAGAAGACATTTTTCTGGCGGCTGGCGCGCTCCTCCTAGAGGCTGAAAAACCTGTAGTGGGTCAGGCGCTTCTTCAGCGTTACCCCTGCCTCCACAGCTTAGAGTCCCGAACGAATGGCCTTTTACTTTTGGCCAGCTCTTACGAGCGCTTCCCTACCCTACGGCCCCAACTGCTACCTATTATCCAGCAGGCGGCTCGTACCGAAAACCCCTGGTATCTGCGCCTTCAATTGGTATATTTCCTCAAGCTTCGCCTAAGCGGCGAAGCAGAAGTTAAGAAACTCCTCCGTCAGCTCAAAGAAGAAGAAACTCATCCGATACTCAAGTCTATTTATCAAAAGCTTTTATGACTTTTTCTCCGCGCGATGCCTACTTCCAAAAAGCAAAACGGGAGGGTTATTTAGCCCGTTCGGTTTACAAGCTTCAGGCTATTGACGCAAAGTATCGCCTTTTCCATCCTGGTCAGCGCATAGTGGACTTAGGGGCGGCGCCTGGCTCTTGGAGTCAGTATATTCTTCAGCGTTGCGCCGGTCGTGTAGAGATTTTAGCCGTAGATAGAATGCCGCTGCGCATAGAGGCACCAGGGCTTCGCTTTTTAGAGGCAGATATTTTTTCTCCAATTGTAGAGGCAGCCATAGAAGAGCATAGCTGGGACGGGGTGGTCTCCGATGCCGCACCAGCTACAACGGGGGCTTCTCCTACGGATCAGGCCCGTTCGGCAGCCCTAGTAGAGCGTAGCCTCTACCTTGCGGCTAAAGGCTTACGTTCAGGTGGCTTCTGGGTAGCTAAGCTTTTAGAGGGTCCCGCCCGAAAAGAGCTAGAAAAGTCCGCCAAAGCGCTCTTCCAAGAGGTACATACTTTCCGTCCGCCTGCTACACGCAAGGGTAGCACCGAATGCTTTCTGATAGGCCTACGGCGTCGCCTTTAGACCTTCGCTCTTTTACCCTCTCTTCGCTAAAGGATGGCCTTGGCCTCTACCTTCATATACCCTTTTGCCGAAAAGCGTGCCATTATTGCGACTTCTACTTTGTGGCTCGTCCGACCTTGGCGGAGGCTTACATAGAAGCTCTAACGCGGGAGATAGCCCTCTTGGCCCCTTTACTTACCCAGGCCCCCATCAAGACCGTATTTCTCGGTGGCGGGACGCCTTCTCTACTTCCTCTAAACCTTCTAAATAGGCTTTGGCGCAGCCTCGAAGCCCTCCCTACTTTTACCCCCACCGAAGTTTCCCTTGAAGCCAATCCCGAAGATGTAACCAAGCCAAAACTAAACGGTTGGAAAGCCTTAGGTGTTACGCGCCTCAGCCTAGGTGTCCAAACATTTTCAGAAAAATTCTTGGCTCTTTTAGGGCGCCACCATTCTCTGAGAGAGAGTCTAGAAGCTTTGACCTTAGTTGCTCAAGGCCCATTTCACTCGTGGAACCTTGATCTAATATTTGGCATACCAGAGCAGAGTTTGGAAGATTTCTTGGAAGACCTGACCCAAGCCCTCTATTACAATCCGCCGCACCTGTCCCTCTATGGCCTTACCATAGAAGAGCGCACCGTGCTGTACAAAAAGCTTCAGCAAGGCCGCTTAGGGCCTATAGAGGATGAAGTGTATGCAGAAATGTACCTCCAGGCTCATGCGCACTTAAAGAGTCGAGGTTACGACTGGTATGAGATTTCTAACTGGGCTTTACCTGGCCATGAATGCGCCCATAACTGGCGGTATTGGACAGGCCAACCCTATGTGGGCTTGGGTCCGAGCGCCCATAGCTACATTAGGCCTTATCGATGGTTCAATACCTACAATCTAAGGAGGTATTTGGAGCAACTTGGGCGGAATGAACTTCCCATAGAGAGTTTCGACCACCTTGGAGAAAGGGAAGTAGTCATAGAGACCTGGCTTACGAGTTTCCGTACGCGCGCCGGCTTACCGCTAGGATGGATAAAGGAGCACTTTCCTAAGGCTTATTCCTCCATAAAGAGCTGGCAAGAGAAAGGCTGGGTGATAGCCCAAGGAAGTGCTTTAGTCCTGTCGCCCGAAGGGGCGCTTTGGAGTGACTACATGCTGCGAAGCTTACTTTAGGGATGATTCCGCAAAACATTTACTATAGCAGCCCATTTATAGTGGCACTGGACCTCCTATTAACTCCTCTCTACTTAGTCATGTGCTACGTCTTTATAATTTTACCTTTTTCCAAAAAACATTGCAGGAGTGTCGAAGATAGACGCGAGCTTGTAACCGCCTGGCTGACAAAAATAGCTTCTGGCATAGCGACTTATTACTTACTCTACAAGTTATACTACGGTTCAGGCGATATATTAGAACTTTTTGAAGGTTCCAGAACAATTGCTGCCTCCTTCTATCTGAGGCCATTAGATACGCTGATTTACATGATTCATTCCATATCAAGCTTAGACTACACAAGCTATTTTCAGATAAACGCTGATTTTGCTAGCTTGTGGAGACAAAACAACTTAGCTTTATACTATCCTCATGATTCTGCCTCAATCACAACATATGTATCAATTTCGCCTCTATTTATCATGAGCATAAATACAATCACTCCCGCTATTGTATTGTTCAATTCCATTACCATGCCGACTTACTTCTACTTATATCTAAGTATAAAGAGCAGGTACCAGATATCCAGCAAAGCTCTCTACTATTTGGCATTCTATCTACCCTCTTACCTTTCATGGACCTCGCTACCATTCAAGGAGGGTATAAGTTTAGCTATGCTGGTTTATGTAGTAAATTCCATCCACTTTAAGAGATCCTCTCCGATAAGGTATTTAAAATCCATGCTTTTTCTATACCTAGTATTCGCAATAAAGCCCTACATACCGCTGAGTTTCTCTATAGTGCTCGTTTTTTCTATTCTTGCCCTGATAAGAAATAGGATAAGAAATAAAATGCTGCTTCATCTTGCATACGCCGTCAATGCACTCTTACTTCCATTCATATTTTACGCCTTTGTAACTTATTTATCGAGTAAAAGCGATAAATATCAACTAGAAAATATACCCAAGCAAATCGAGCTAGTCTATACAGACCTCAAATACAATCCGGTTTATTATGGACTAACTGGAGGTAGTGTGTATGACTTAGGAGAATTTGAACCTACCATTCAGGGAATAATCTCTAAGTTTCCCTTAGCATTACTTACGGCCCTTTTTCGACCCTTTTTCTGGGAAGCTCAAAAGCCCATTCTACTCCTTGCTTCCATTGAGACTGCATTACTGTTAGCATATCTTTTATTTGGCCTATCAAGTTATGGAGTAATCAATTCACTAAAAGAGGTTCTTTCAGATGAAATTAGGGCATCCTTCGTGATTTATGGGATAGTTTTTCTTGGATTTGTCGGTATTGCCTCAGGGAATTTCGGTAATCTTATGCGCTACAAGGTACCTGGGCTATTCTTCTTCTGTTTGGCGCTAGGCATTACTTTTGCCCGGCTTCGTGCCCAAACTGCTCGTAATTGGGGCCGGCAGTAGCGGCCTCGGCGTAGCTTTAGCGGCGGCCCGACGCGGCTGGCAGGTAGTTGTATATGAAGCCAAAGACATTGGAAGCGGGACTTCTACTACCTCCACTAAACTTATTCATGGGGGTCTGCGATACCTAGAGAGCGCGATCCGGCGCTTCCGCTGGGCCGACTGGAAGCTGGTGCGTGAAGCGCTTGTCGAGCGCGCCTGGATGCTTCAAAGCCATCCGCAGCTCTGTCGCCGCATTTCTATAGTCTTACCCGTGGGCGGACTTTGGGCGAAATCCTTCTATGGGATTGGACTCTCTCTCTACCACTGGCTCAGCAGACCTTATCAACTCGCTCCTCCCGAATGGGTGCCTGCGGCTCAGCTTCGCCACCTCTTTCCTACTCTCTCCCCTCTCCCACAGGGAGGCTGGCGCTACTACGATGGCCAATTTCAGGACCGGCTTTACCTTGTACACTTAGCGCTTTTTCTGCGTCAGCGCTTCGGTGTTGAGATTCGGCCTTATCATAGGGTTACGGGTATCTACGCTAAGCCCTCTTATGTGGAGGTGCGCGTAGAGACGGCAGAAGGGTCCAGCTACGAGGACGCTGGCGACTTTGTGGTAAATGCAGCAGGGCCTTGGGCTGACCTAATCCGTCAGAAAGTGTATCCTGAGGCCCTTCCGCGCCTGCGCCTGAGTCGCGGAAGCCATTTGGTATTTGCTCGGGCTGATTTACCCTTAGCGGAAGGCTTCCTCATACCGCGTACTCGTGACGGGCGTTTGCTTTTTGCTTTGCCCTGGCTGGAGGAGACTGTACTGGTAGGTACGACCGACGTAGAGGTGGAAGCTCCGACTTGGGAGGTGCCTGTACCTGAAGCCGAAGAGGCCTATCTAAGAGCTCACTTAGCCTCTTACTTTCCTGAGGCTCGGGAAGCCCCCGTTTTGGCTCGGTTTGCGGGATTGCGTCCTCTTGTAAGCGGTGGAAGCCATTCTACCGCCCAGCTAAGCCGAGAGCACGTGGTGGAAGTGTGGCCAGAGAAGCGCTTTGCTAGCCTCCTAGGCGGGAAATGGACTACTTACCGCGCGATGGGAGAAGCAGCTCTCAAGGAAGTCTGCCGCGCCCTTCATCTACCCTTTACGAGCGGCGAACTAGTGAAGGAGATTACCCCAGATCTTTCCCAACTGCGGCAGCTTCAAGAGGCTTACCCTACCCCTATTGTAGAAGGGGAGCCTTTTACCGAAGGCGAGGTGCGCTTCTGGCGCCGCTTAGGGTGGGCCCAAACGCCCGAAGACCTTGTGGCGGGACGCTGGCAGCTGACTTCCATTCACACCGAACGCGCGGCTAAAGTCCGCACAGCGCTTCAGGCTAAATGGAACCAACTTACCTGAAACGCCTATTCCCTTTATGTGTGGCTAACAGAGAGATCAGATTTAGGCCCTACGCGAACCCTTTTGCTGGAGTGGGGCGAGGGTAGTGAGCCCTTTCCATCTGACTGAGAAGCGTGTAGCGCCTCAGCCAGCCATTCTGATGGAGGCAAGGCTGAACGGATGCGTAATTTTGCCGTTATAATAGAGTACCTTTTCTGCCCTCATTTATGAAGACCCTTAGGCTTGTTGGGTTTGTATGTATTTTGAGTCTCGCTGGCTTTTCCCCCATACCTCAAATTTATCGGCCACAGGTCAATACCTTAGCGGCTCCTGATACCGTATGGCTAAAAAATTTTATCCTTACGAAGGCTCCCCAGCTTCTCCCGTATCTGCGGGCGGCGGAAACCTACCACCTCCAAATCATTTATACCCAAGTAAATCGGGATGCGTATAATCGGCCTATCCTTAAGCATTATGCTTTTCGGCTAGACACGAATGAGTATTTCTATCCTGCAAGCCTAGTAAAGCTGCCTTTGGCTGCTTTGGCCTTAGAGCGGATTGAGCGGTTGCGCAGTCAAGGGGTTACGGTGCGCACGCCGTTTATCTTGGAGCCGCTGGCCAGGGGCTGCCTTCAGGAAGTGCCGCGTACGCCCTACTCGGTGGTTGATTGCCTTCGCCGTCAGATGGTGTATAGTGATAATACCACCTTTGATTACCTGTATGCGCTGGTAGGGCCGGTGCAGGCTACGCAGGCCCTTTGGCGCAAAGGCTATCATTCGGCCTATTTTGGCCATCGCTTAGGCCGTAGCTGCAGCCCTGAAGAAAACCGCTGCGCCGAAGGAATTGCCTTTCAGCAAGAGGGGCGCGTAATCCATAGGCTGCCTCCTTCTTGCAACCCCCAGCCGTTACCTCACCCCTACGCTAATCATCCTTACCTTTTTCTGTCTGACGGGAATGCCCTCAATCTCAAGGATGCCCATACTATTCTTATTAGTCTTATCTTTCCCCAGGCTGTACGGCCTGCTGAACGGTTCCAACTCAGCAGCGACGCCTATCATTTGCTGCGGCGCTACCTCTCCATGTACCCCTCCGAAGCGCGCGAACCAGACTATGATCCGCGCGAGTATCACGATGGGGTGCGCAAATACTTTTTAGCTGGCGGCGATACTACTTCTATTCCGCCCCGTATTCGGATTTTCAACAAAGTCGGGCTGGCCTATGGGTACCTGTCGGATGTGGCTTATATTGTGGATTTTGAGTTGGGCGTGGAATTTTTTCTTTCGGCCGTTCTTTATGTGGGACAGCGCAAGCCTAATTACCCTCCTACGGGAACTTACGCTTGGAAAGAAGGGCTGTACTTCTTTCGAGAGCTGGGATGGGCGCTGTACCGCTACGAGACTACCCGGCCACGGCCGCGTTTTCCTGACCTGAGTGCCTTGCGCTATGACTACCGCCGTCCATGAGTGGCGAGCAGCGCATTCGGGTTTTACCCGAGTCAGTTATCAATCAGATTGCGGCGGGCGAGGTTATTCTGCGCCCAGCCTCCATCATAAAAGAGCTGGGGGAAAATGCGCTGGACGCCGAGGCCTATCACATCACCTTCTGGACTAAAGAGGGCGGTAAGGCGTACATCCAAGTGATGGATGACGGCATAGGCATGTCTGCCATAGATGCGGAGCTGTGCTTTGAGCGGTACGCTACCTCTAAAATCAGTTCGGTTCAAGATCTGTATCGCCTCACTACTAAGGGCTTCCGTGGCGAAGCTTTAGCCAGTATCGCTGCTGTAGCTGAAGTAGAACTTTTCACTCGACGGCCGCAAGATGCGCTAGGCACCCACGTGCAAATAGCCTTTGGCAAAAAGGAAATCGTAGAGGCGGTGCGCTGCCAGCCTGGTACTACCCTTATAGTGCGGCGCCTCTTCCATAGGCTGCCCGTGCGGCGCAAGTCCCTGCGCAGCGAAGCCACTGAACACCGCCACAATTTGGAAGAATTTCTCCGACTGGCTCTACCCCACCCTGAACGCCATTTCGTGTTCTACCACGATGACATGCTGATTTACGACTTACCGCCCGAGCCGCCTGAAAAGCGCCTTCTTCGGCTGTATCCTGAGCTAAGCTTAGAAGACCTTTTGCCCTTCCAAGAGGAATTGCCTACTTTCCGCATAAGGGGATACCTAGTACTGCCGGCTAAAATACCGCCGCGGAATAAGGAGAATTTTCTCTTTATCAATCGCCGCTACATACGCCATGCGGGTATTCAGCAGGGCCTGGCCCAGCTGTACAAGCCGCTTTTACCAGCTGAAACGCGCCCCTTGTATTGGCTCTTTCTGGAAGTGCCGCCTGCTGAAATGGATGTGAATATTACTCCCTCTAAAACCGAAGTGCGCCTGCTTCATGAGGTAGAGATTCGAGCGATGTTGGTGGGCCTTGTGCGGCGTGTATTAGCGGTAGGCCGCCTCCAAGGACCCCCTAACTGGCTAGAAGCCCCCACCGTAGCGCTGCCGGCGGCTTCTGAACTGCCTGTCCCTCCCCCACCTAGTCCCCTGCAAGCGCCCGAACTCTTTGGCAGCTCAGAAAAATCCTCCTCCCTGCCCGGCAGCGTAGAGCGCTTCATGCTACTTTACGAAAGGTATCTTATACTTCAGGTGGGACGAGAATATTGGCTTCTGGATGCATGGGGAGCCTACCAGAGAATCCTATACGAACGGTATTTGCGCGGCCTGCCCATTTCCCCGCAAGGCCTTCTTTTCCCGCCTCAGCGGCCTATTTCCCCGCGTCAGATGGCTTATCTTCAAGAGGTAAAGGAGGCTTTGGGCTTCTTAGGTATCCGTTTAGAGCTACGGGAGGGGCGGGAAGCCGTGCTGCATAGCCTACCTGCAGGGCTCTCGCCAGCCAAGGCCCGAGAGGTCTTGGAGGAAATTCTAAGCATGGCGGAGGAAGGCGAACCCTTCTCGCAGTGGCGGCCGCGGCTGGCGCAGTACATAGCCCGCCAGACTGTCCCCACTTTAGCTGGCGTAAAGCTTGGGCCAGAAACGGTGGATAGCCTCTGGCAGGACCTTCAACAGTGCCAAGAGCCCGATAGAGCCCCCGATGGGCGCCCCATACGCTACCGCCTCACCCCCGAGCTCCTCCAGCAGCTTTTCGGAAAGGAATAGCCTAACCGCTCCTCTCCCATTCTAATACCCATTCCCATAACGCTTCGGGTATGGGCATCACGGAAAGGCGCGGCTGACGCAGGAGAGGAATATCTTGGAATTGAGGCTGGGTTCGGATAACCGCTAGGCTGACTGGCCGGCGAAGGGGTCGCACGCCTTCCAGTTCTACGGCCCAATAGTCGGGGTGGCCTGGCTCAGGAAAAGCGGCCTGGCGCACTCGGGCCAAGCCTACAATTGCGCGTTCTCGTCCCGTGTGATAGTACAGGACCTCCTCCCCTACCGCCATTTGGCGGAGGTAGCGCTGAGCCTGAGGGTTGCGCACACCATCCCAGATCGCCCGTCCCTCTGCCAAGAGCTGCACAAAACTATAAGTCTCTGGTTCAGATTTCACCAGCCAGTACATGATCCTCGCAAAGGTAATAGGCCTTATGTTTGCCCTGAATGAAGCGGAGGCTGGTCTGCTGGGGCATCTCTTTAGCCTTTTTAGGAGCAGGGGCTTTTGCCGTCCCGCCCTGTGAAGCCTGTCGCGACAATCCTACCTGCCTTGGTGCATGCGCCTACCGCCAGCTTGCCGAAGCTAAAACACCCGAAGCTACACGAATCGCTTATCTCCTTTTAGCTGAGGCTTGGCTCAAAGGGGACCTGATTGAAGGGGTACCCCGCCTGATTTATCAGATTCTGCAGGGTTCAAAAGACTCCTTATACTACCATGCCCTCATCCTCTTAGCGCAGAGCTACTATAAGCTGGGGCTGATAGACTCCGCCAGTCTTCTTTATGAGCGGGTGCGCACAGAGGCGCTTTCTTACCCTTTCCTACGCTGTCAGGCGAATTTAGCCTTGGGCAGTATTTACGCTTCGCAGAAGGACCTGCGGGCAGTGGGCTACGCAGGAGAGGCCCTAGACCTTGCGCAGAAGCTCAATCATCCGCTCCTTTTAGCCCTAGCGTATGCCCAGGTGGCCTATGAGTATGCTGAGCAGAAAAACCTTGAGCAGGCTCTGGCTGTAGCCCATAAGGCTATAGAAGCGGCCGAACAGAGCTATACCGCACACCTTTACCACCCCCTTTTAGGCGGAGCCGAAAAGGTATATACAGCCGTACTGGCCAATACCGCCTCCTTGTACGGGGAACTTAGGCGGCCTCAAGAAGCCCTCGCACTCTACCAGAAGGCCCGTCAACAGGCTCTCAAAGAACAAGACACCCTTTCGCTTGCTCAAGTGCTCTTAGGTTTAGCGGTGCTCCAGTACGAGGCAGGAGCGATCCAAGCCGCCCAGGCCCTGGCTCAGGAAGGCCAGCGCTTAGTCAAGGCCCTTTCGCCAACTCTTTATCGGGAGTTTCAGCGACTTCAGGCCCAGATTCATGCGGCGCAGCGTCACTACACAGCGGCTTTGGAAATTTACGAGCGGCTTCTGGATGAAATTGAGCGGCAGGTCATGGTGGCCCATACCCAGCGGCTAGAGCAATTACGAATTCTGGCAGGGATAGAGCAGCGCGAAACGGCTTACCGCCAACTGGTAGCCCGTCGGGCTCAAGAGCGGCTTTTCTATGGGCTTAGTGCTGGGCTTCTACTCTTAGCGATCGGCGGTCTTGTTTATGCCATCTGGCAGGCGCGCCGACGCACCGCTGAAGAGCGCCATTTTCGCGAGGTCGTGGCCCAGCAGGCTGCCCAAATCCAGCAACAAGCCGAAGCCTTAGAGCGAGGGAATAAAATGTTAGCCGAGCTGACAACAGAGCTCTCTCAAGCTCTGAGTACACTGCAAGAGTCTAACATAGCCGCGCGTCGCCTCCAGCGTGCCATGCTACCTGCCTTGGAAAAGATTATTCGCGATAGCTATGTTTACTACCAGCCATTGGAGGAAGTTGGGGGAGATTTTTACGTATTTGCCTCTGATCCTTTCACGCAACGCCTTCTCGTCGCTGTAGGTGACTGCACAGGCCACGGTGTAAGTGGAGCTATCTTGACCGCTCTCTTCAGTGCGACCATTCAAGGAATTTTTCTTCAAAATCCTTCCCAGCAGCCTCAAACGCTTCTCAAGCGCGTCCTCCAAGCTACGGGGGCATTCTTTCACAGTGAAGAAGGCGAAGTCAAGCAGCTTTTAGGCGTCAAGGAAGGTGCAGATATAGCACTCCTGATAGCCGACCTGCGTACGCAGGAGCTTCATTTCGGCCTTGCGGGGCGGCCTGTTTGGATTTACGACCCCCAAAAGGGCCTATATGAGCTGGAAGGCGGCCGTCGCGGTATAGATAGTCTAACGCCGGTGGATTACACCTTTCCCACGTATACCGAAGCTTTGCGTGAAGGCTCAGTAATCTACTTCTTTACCGATGGGCTCACCGATGTGCTCAATCCCCAAAACAAACGTCTGGGTGCTCGTGCTCTAAAGGAGTTTCTGAGCTCTTCGGGCATTTTACGCCTGCCTGGTCGCGCCCAGGCGCAGCGCCTTTTGGAGTTTATTCAGTCCTGGCGAGGTGAAGCCCACCAAAACGATGATATTACCTTCCTAATCCTTCCTACCAGCGGTCTGATAGCTTATGCCAATCGCCTTGCCTAGGCTCGTAGCAAAGTGAATTCTTCTACTTTTTGCCCCTTATGCGACCGCGCGCCCTAAGGTATAGGCGCCTCATAAATTGTGCAGCCACTTTGCGCTAATTTTACATTTACTTCGGTTTCTACTTCAAAGCTGCGGCTCTATATAGGCAAAAAAAGCCTGTCAAAGCTGTTAAAGCTGTTATGGAGTAGCAAAGCCTAGCCTACCAACTTATCGCCGTAGGTGAGGGCCATGGAGCCAGTTTGTAGGATAGGTAATAAAGCTATTTTGCCAGATAGGCGGATAGTTAGGTTTTCTATGGTCTTCAGAAAGCATGAGCCGTAGAGAGCAAAGCTTTCCTGACCTTTGTGGCGTAGCTTTTCGCCCGTCACTTGAAACTGTAGGAAGTGCAGGGACTTGCATTCGGTAGCTGTCGCTCAGGGTGTGAGCCGTTTCCCTTGAGTCCGGGCAAACCCTTCCCAACCCTGTGCCCTTCCTAAAGTAGAGAGCGGAAGAGAATACTTGCTCAGCAGGCTATTTCGGTGTGCCACTCAAACACTCCTCATCCCCTTAGAGCCTAAATAGCGCAAACGCTTGAGAGAGCTAAGCCAGCTCCATCTCTGGTAGAAGCGAGGACACGTACGCGTGGGGCTAGCCCAAAAGTACGCCTATGGCTGATCAAAAGAGCTAGGTCATATTCTCGGCCTCTACGGCGCGTACTTCGGGGATAAGGCGCGTGAGTAGGGCCTCTATCCCTGCTCGTAGGGTAAAGAGGCTGGAGGGGCATCCAGCACAGCTGCCCCGCAGACGCAGCCGTACTACTCCATCCGAAAATCCCACAAGCTCCACATCGCCGCCATCCATGGCTATACCTGGACGCACGTATTCTTCTAAAACCTGCCGGATTTGGGCTTCTACGCTTTCCGCCTCTTCTACAGGGGCTGAATAGGGGTTGATAAGCTGGTCTTCGGGGAGGTGAGTCTCCAAGACTTGCTTTACTGGAGCTATAATTTCGGTCCAGTCGGCCTGCTCGGACTTAGTAACAGTTACGAAGGCGCGCGTGAAAAAAAGCCGCTCTACACCGGGTATTTTCCATAGTGCCTGCACCAGAGGGGGATCCGTAGGCGAGGGCGTGGAAAATTCCCAGCTGCCGCGATCTATCGCCGGCTTGTCTGGCGGAAGGAGGAACTTGAGGCTGTGGGGATTGGGAGTAAGTTCAGTATAGATGGCCATACTCTTTCAACAATTTTCACTCGGCTATTTCAAAGCGTGGGCCATATCGTTCCGCTAAATAGGCGGCACGCTGGCGAAAAGCCTTTTCGCCCGTCCAGCGAACGAAATGGAATACCCCGCCAGAATACGGCGCAAAGCCCCAGCCTAAGATGGACCCTACGTCGCCGTCGGCCTGCGCCAGAAGGATACCCTCCTGCCAAGTGCGGTAAGCCTCCGCCACCTGTACATAAAGGAGCCTATCTCGGAGGTCGGCATACTCCACAGGCTGAACGGTACGGGGTGGAAAGTAATGAGCCAGGCCTTCCCATAAATGTTTCTTCTGGCCTGAAGGGTATTCGTAGAATCCCTTGCCCACTTTGCGACCGAGCCGCCCAAGTTCTTCTACAAAAAGGCGCCCTATTTCGCGCACGGGATCCTCTACTAAGGCGATCTGAAGGTCCTTTTCCGTCTGGCGGAGAACGCTATAAAGGAGGGAAAGGCTTACTTCATCGGCTAAGGCCAGCGGGCCTACAGGCATTCCGGCCTGTCGGCCTAAGTTTTCTATGAGCGCTGGGGGTACGCCCTCTTGAAGGAGCCTTAGCCCTTCCCGCACATACGTAGCGAAAACCCGAGAGGTGAAAAAGCCGCGGCTATCCCGCACTACGATAGGCACTTTGCCGATTTGTACGGCGAAATCCAGCGCCCAAGCAAGGGTTTCAGGAGCAGTTTCCTTTCCTAAAATCACCTCCAGCAAGGGCATCCGTTCGGCGGGGGAGAAAAAGTGTAGGCCTATAAAACGCCCTGGAATGCCCGCAGCCTCCGCTAAGCCCGTGATGGGAAGCGTAGAGGTATTAGAGGCCAAAATCCCTTTGGGCGAAAGGTAAGGAAGCATTTCCCGATATACGGTGCTCTTGACCTCGCGATCCTCAAATACCGCTTCTATGGCCAGGTCGGTCCCTTCCAAGTCGGCATAATTCAGGGTGTAGTGGAGATTGGCGCGCGTGCGCTGGGCCTGGACTGCGGAGAGGCGTCCCTGCCGCACGGCTTTTTGGAGAAGGTCTTCGGCGAATTTCTCGGCAGTTTGTAACGCTGCAGGGTCAGTGTCCTTTATCCAAGTGGGAAAGCCAGCTAGAGCGCATACATACCCGATGGCGCGCCCCATCATGCCCCCACCCAGAATAGCTACTTTTCGGATAGTTGCGGGGGGCACCTCACGGGGACGATGGGGTAGATTGAGAAGCCGCTGACGCTCGTAAAAGAGCGTGCGCACCATCGCTCGCGCCGTACGGGTGGCGAGGGTCTTAGCAAAGTATTTGCTCTCTATGCGTAAAGCTTCTAGGAAAGGCAGCTGCAGGCCTTCATATACGGCTTGGAGGGCGTATTGAAGGCCCGGGTAGTGGCCATAAGTTTTTTCCCGCAGGCGGGCGATGGCCGCAGTGAAGATTTGTCGCACGGACTCATTCGTAAAGCTACCCTCAGGTAAGCGGTAGCGCGGTTCATGCCAAGGATTGACCGCTGGAGGCGATTTGGCCAGCCAGGCTAGGGCTTTTTCCAGGAGGGCGTCGAGGGTGTCGGCTAGTTCTTCTATCAGGCCTTCTTGTAGGGCTTGGGCTGGGCGTAGGCGCTTTCCTTCTAAAATAATTTCCAATGCCCGCATTAGGCCGATTTTGCGCGGTAGGCGCTGAGTACCCCCTGCCCCAGGCATGAGGCCTAGGGTGGTCTCGGGCAGGCCAATTTCAATTTCGGGTTCGGCTAAGGCGACCCGGTAGTGGCAGGCCAGGGCTAGCTCGTACCCCCCGCCTAAAGCCGTACCATTGATAGCCGCTACTACGGGTTTTCCCCCCGTCTCCAAGCGGAGAAAGGTCTCTTGCACGGCCCATACCGCCTGGTAAATCCCTAGCGCGTCCCCCGATTCCATCAGATGCTGAATAGTGCCTAAGTCGGCGCCCGCTACGAATTCTTTCCGCTTGGAGCTAATCACTAGGCCTTCTACGGTCTTATCCGTAAGGAGGCGTTCGAGGGCTTCGCGAAAGGCGGCTACGCTTTCGGCATTTAGCACATTCACGCGGGGCATGTTCCAAAAAATGAGGGCATGACGGCCTGAGCGTTCTACTTCTATCATCTCGGCGAAGGTAAGTATATTTACGCTGGTGGGGCGCTGGATAGGCTGGGGTATTTTGCTGCTGCTCTTAGCTGGCTGCGATCCGTACCGCAAGCTGGCTAAGAGCCGCAATTTGGCCGATCGCGATTCGGCCGCCTTTGGGTATTTTCGCCGCAAGCAGTACGAGAGCGCTACACCGCTTTTTGAAGAGCTTGTAGGGCTCTACCGCGGCAGCGCCCGCGCAGCGGAGGTACTGTACCACTTAGCCTGGGCGCGCTTCTATGTGCGGGACTACTATGCGGCGGAGCGCTATTTCGGCCAGCTCGCAGAGGAATATCCCCTCAGCCCGCGCGCCGAGGAGGCCCTTTTCCTCCAAGCTAAGATGAATTACCTGCTTTCCGCCGACTACGATTTCGATCAGAAGGAAACTCGCAAAGCCATAGACCGGCTACAGGTATATCTTACGCTCTATCCTGAGGGACGCTACAGCGCGGAGGCGGAGCACTTCCTTCGGGAAATGGAGCGCAAACTGGAACTAAAGGCCTTCCATGCAGCTGAGGTGTTCTACCGCATCGGGCGCTATAGGGCGGCCGTGGTACTGTATGGGGATTACCTCAAGCAGGGCACTTTACCCGAGTTGCGCGAGGAAGCCGCTTATAAGCGTGCAGCAGCCGCCCTTCAAATGGCCGAACAAAGCGTACAGGAGAAGCAGCTGCCCCGCTTCGCCGAAGCCGAAGCCCATTACCAGACTTTCCTCCAAGAATACCCAAAAAGCCGATTTTTGCCTACCTTAAGAAGCCAATATGAGCACACGCAGAGAACACTACGTATCCCTAGCCGAGAAGCTGGGGGTGCCGCAGGAAATTGAAGCCGTTTCTATCCAGGCCCTGATTGAGCGCTCGCCGCAACGCAATCTTTATGAGGTGGTGGTGGCTATGAGCCGCCGCGCTGAGCAGATTCTCACTGAGCTTACCCAAGAACTGCGCGACAAGCTTACAGAGCTCAACAAGTACGAGGAAGTAGCCCTGCGTGATCCTAAGCAGATTGAAATGCTGCGGGAGGAGACGCAGAATTGGGTGCGGCTCTACCGGAGTCTGCCCAAGCCCTCGTTGATTGCCTTGTGGGAAAAGCTGGAGGAGCCGCCTGTACCACCAGCAACGCCTTGAGGGGTGGCGCACCTTCTCCTTGGCGTAACGGGTAGCATCGCCGCCTACAAGGCGCCATTCTTAGTTCGTCGTCTTCAGAAAGCTGGGCATACGGTGCGCGTCGTGCTTACGCGCGGTGCCGAGGCATTTGTGTCCCCTTTAGTTTTGGAGACTCTGACCCAAGGAGGGATTTATAAGGACCTTTGGACGGCTTCGGCTATCGGCGAGGAGGCTGGTACTTGGACCCAGCACACGGCTTTAGCCCAGTGGGCTGATGCCATTCTAATAGCTCCCGCTACGGCCCATACCCTCGCTAAACTGGCACAAGGCTATTGCGATGACCTTCTGAGCGCTTTGGCTTTGACCGCGCGTAAGCCCCTTCTCATCGCCCCGGCTATGGAAGGCCACATGTATCGCCACCCTTTCGTTCAGGCTAATTTGCGTCGGCTGGGGCGTCTGCCTTGGGTAACTATCATCCCGCCTGGGCGAGGCTTTTTGGCGAGCGGAAAGTCGGATATAGGCCGGCTGGCGGCGCCGGCTCGCATACAGGCGGCGGTAGCGCGCGCCTTAGCCCCCCCACTCCTGCGCGGGAAAAAAATTCTCCTCACTGCTGGGGCTACGCGCGAGCCATGGGATGCCGTACGCTTCCTTTCTAATGGCTCTACCGGCCAAATGGCCCTTGCGCTCGCTCAGGCCGCCTATGCCCTCCACGCTAAGGAAGTCCACGTCTTAGCCGGCCATTTGGAAGTGCCTTTCCCCCCTAACCTTTTCCGCCTTACGCGCGCCTACACGGCCCAAGCCATGCTGGAGGCTTTCCAAAAGCTCTATACAGGCTATGATTGGCTTATCTTTGCCGCCGCCGTAAGCGACTACGCTTTCGCCGAAAAGCTCCCTACTAAGCACAAAAAGACCGATACGCTTACCCTTACCCTAAAGGCTACGCCAGACATTCTGGGGTGGGCGGGGGCCCATCGACGGCCCGGCCAGCTTCTTATTGGATTTGCCCTTGAGCCGCCAGGCGAAGAGCAGACCGCCTTAGAGAAACTCCACCGCAAAAACGCCGACTGGATAGCCTATAACCCCATTTCGGATCAAACGGGCATGGGTAGTCCCACCAACGCCCTCACTCTCCTGAGCCGCTGGAATCATCGCCACTCTTTACCCTTAGCGCCTAAGCCAACCCTAGCCTACGAAATGCTTAAATTTATTGCCCATGCGACCCCTCCTCTGGCTTAGCTTGGGCCTTGCTCAGGAGCTTTTGCCCATTGTGAATATTCAAGCCCCTGGAATCCAGGGCATAGACCGCAGCATCCTCCAGCAGCTCCAGCGCGACATGACGCAGTATCTTAGCACAAACCGCTTCTCCGAAGACGTCTTTGCGCCTAATGAGCGTATCAAGTGCCTCTTCAATGTTATCATCACGGCCCTTCCCGACCCCACCCGCTTTGAGGGTACGATGCAGGTTCAGGCTATTCGCCCTGTCTATGGAAGTACCTACGAAACGCTCACCCTAAACTTCAACGACCCCGACTTCCGCATCAACTACTCGGCCACCCAAACCCTGCAATTCTCGGATAACACCTATGTGGATAACCTCACAGCGCTGCTCAACTTCTACGCTTACCTTATTCTGGGCATGGATTACGACAGTTTTGGGCCAGAGGCCGGGATGCCCTTTTTTCAAAAGGCCCTTCAAATACTCAATTTAGCTGCAGCCAATAGCAGCGAGCCCGGCTGGCAGCCCTCAAGTAATTTTCTCCGCTCCCGCTACTGGCTACTGGAAAACCTTCTCAATGGAAGTTACAAGACTTTCCATCAGCTCTTCTACCGCTATCACCGGGAGGGCTTAGACAAAATGCACAAGGATCCGGCGGCGGCGCGCGAAGCGCTTCTCAGTGTCCTTCAAGACATGGTGCGATTCAGTCAGGAAAACCCCAATAGCGTCCTCATTCGGGCTTTTGTAGATATGAAAGGGACAGAGCTTATGCAGGCTTTTGGCAAAGCCCTTCCGGAGCAGAAGCAGCGTTTTGTGGCCTGCATGCGCCAGTTAGACCCCAATAACCTCAGCGTCTATGAAAACCTTCTCCAGCAGAGTAGTCCTTAGGGATTGAAGCGCAGGGTTTTTCTCGTAGGTCCGCCAGCGGCGGGCAAAACGACCCTGGGGAAGCGGTGGGCAAAGGAACTGGGTGTACCTTTTTACGATACGGACGAAGAGGTAGAGCGGCATACGGGCCTTAGCCCCGCCGCTTGGCTATTGAGAGGGGAAGGAGCCTTTCGCGCCGTGGAGCGGGCGGTAATAGAAGCGCTTTTAGCCGAGGGGACCTGGGGCCTCTGGGCTACTGGAGGCGGCACCCTAACCCAAGTCGATTTAGCAGAACGGCTTTGGAGGGAGGGGTATATCGTTTGGATTGATCCTCCCTCAGAGTGGTTGTATGAGAGACTAAAGCGGGGAGCAGTTGAGCGGCCACTTCTCGCCCAACAGCCCCCCGAAAACTGGCTGGCTTTTTTAGAAGCTCGTCGGCCTTTTTATCGGCAGGCGCACCTCCACTGGAATCCCGCTTATGTCCCAGAGGAGCGCCTTCTTGCCTGGCTTAGGCAGGTCTTGACCTGCCCTTAGAAGCAGTACCTCCCAGCCTCTAAGAGCCGGGCAGCGATGGCGCGACGCAGGCCTATGGCATCTATTTCTAATGGCTTAGTAAAGCGCTTGAGGCCCATAAGGAGCATCCGCCTTTCGTCCCCAGCTGCCGCATGCAGAATGGCCCGGCGCCCAGCTACCCATGCCCGCTCTTGGGCCTCTACCAAGAATACCTGCGTCAGGCGTAAGGCATCGGCCGCCGCTGCCTCGCCACCCTTTAGCGCTAGCTTGGCCGTACGCAGCACAATAGATTCACTGACGTAGGCATCCATAAGCATGTCCGCTACGGCTAGGAGTATCTCCTGCTCCTCCGCTAGTTTCTGCATGTACTTTTGCGCCGCATAGCCAGCGACAAGGAGTATAGCCTTTTTGAGGTTTTCTACGGCTTTTCTTTCGGCCGCTAGGAAGGCCCCATTTCCATCTCCAAACTCCGGAATGCTCATGAGCTCATTCTGAACCTTCATAGCGGCGCTGAGAAGATCTAGCTCGCCCTTCATGGCCTTGCGCAGAAGGTACTCCACGCTGAGCATGCGGTTAATCTCATTTGTTCCCTCATAGATGCGGTTGATGCGGCTATCCCGATAGGCGCGCTCTACGGGATATTCGGCGGAGTAGCCGTAGCCGCCATGGATTTGTACGGCTTCATCTGCCACGTAGTCTAGGACTTCGGAGCCAAAGACTTTCAGGAGAGCACACTCGGCGGCATACTCCTGAGCTGCACCTAAGAGGGCTTTTTCGTATGGCTGTCCCTGAGCCAAAAGGTGCTTTTCGTAGGTTTGGATATCTGCGGAGGCCCGGTAGGTAGCTGTCTCGCAGGCCCAGGTATAAATCGCCATGTCCGCTAGCTTATGCTGAATAGCGCCGAAGCTGGCGATAGGCCGGCCAAACTGATGCCTTTCCTGCGCATATCGTACGCAGAGGTCTATAAGACGCTTAGCAGAACCTACCGTAGCCGCTGCTAGCTTGATGCGCCCAATATTGAGAATATTGAAGGCTATTACATGGCCTTTGCCAATTTCTCCTAGCACATTTTCAGCAGGGACTGGTGTATCTTGGAAAAATACTTGCCGAGTGGAGGAGCCTTTTATGCCCATTTTCTTTTCTTCGGCGCCTACGGAAACCCCTGGGAAGCTGCGCTCCACGAGGAAGGCGGTGAATTGCTCGCCATTTACCTTAGCGAAGACGGTGAAGAGGTCGGCGAAGCCCCCATTCGTAATCCACATCTTCTGACCCGTGAGGGTATAGCCCTTCCCATCGGGCAGCGGGATGGCCTTAGTCCGCGCGCCTAAGGCATCGGATCCTGAGCCGGGCTCCGTAAGGCAGTAGGCCGCAAAATACTCCCCTTTTACAATCCGCGGGAGATATTTGGCCTTCTGCTCAGGCGTCCCAAAGTAGAGAATGGGCAGGGTGCCGATCCCTGTATGGGCGAGAAGCGCTACCGCAAAGGAATGGGAAGGACCTATCTTTTCCGTAAAGAGCATGCCTGTAAGGAAATCCGCCCCCAGACCACCATACGCCTCGGGTACATTGAGGCCCAGAAAGCCCAAATCCGCCGCCTTACGCAGGAGCTCCGGCATAACCTTAGTCGGGTCCCCGTAGTCTATCTCATCCAAGCGAGGATATATCTCCTTCTCTAAAAACTCCTCGCAGAGCTGAGCTAGCTGGCGCTGCTCCTCATTCCATTCCTCCGGGATAAATACAGCTTCCGCTGGGGTAGCGCTAATAAGAAAGGCGCCCCCACGCGTAACGGCTACTGTTTGCTGTGCCATGGGACAAAGGTAACAAATCTACTTTACCATGCGTTACATTTTTCCCAACTTTGCCGTATGGCTCAGGCCGTAGATATTACCAACGGCATGATTTTGCGCCTCGAGGGCGAGCTTTACGAAGTCCTAGAATTCCTCCACATAAAGCCTGGCAAAGGGAACCCCTATGTGGCTACCCGACTGAAAAATGTCGTCACAGGGCGTGTGTTTGAGCGGAATTTCCCCTCCAATATGCGCATAGAGCCGGTACGCGTAGAGCGGCGGCCCTGTCAGTACCTTTATACCGATGGCAGCCTTTACCACTTTATGGATACAGAGACCTTTGAGCAGTTTTCGGCCTCCGCCGAGCAGGTGCGTGGCGTGGAGTTTCTCACCGAAAATCAGAACTGCGAAGCCCTGTGGGAGGCCGACACGGAACAGCTCTTATTTGTAGAACTGCCGCAATTTGTGGTCTTAGAAGTCATAGAGGCCGAGATGGCCATCAAGGGAGACAGCGTGACTAACATCATGAAAAATGCCGTGGTAGCCTCGGGCGCACGCCTGCGCGTACCGCTTTTCGTGGAAAAGGGCGATAAGGTCAAAATAGATACCCGCAAAAAGGAGTATGTAGAGCGTGTCAAATCCTAGTCGCGTTATGGATACTAAGCCTATATTAGAAATCCTTCGCTTTGTAAGTCGCACGGATTTCAGCGAAGTGATTGTGGAAGAGGGGAATCTCAAGCTTACGATTCGGCGCGGGGTTGCAGGGGTAAGCGTGCCAGTAGCGCCGGCGCCTGTAGGGCCCTTGCCCGCATCTGTGGCTGCGCCTCCACCACCCGCCGAAGCGCCCCCACCGCCTCCAGCCCCGCCCAAGCCCGTAGAGTACATTCGCTCCCCTATGGTAGGCACTTTCTACCGCCGCCCTAGCCCCGATAAAGAACCCTATGTAAAAGTAGGCGACGTAATCCAGAAAGGCCAAGTCGTGTGCATAATAGAAGCTATGAAGCTTTTCAATGAAATTCAGTCGGAGATTAGTGGGCGTATAGTGAAGATTTTGGTAGAAGATGGGCAAGCGGTAAGCTATGACCAGCCGCTTTTTGAGGTAGAGCCCTTAGAATAGGCGGTATGTTCCGCAAGATTCTTATTGCGAATAGGGGGGAGATCGCCCTGCGGGTAATCCGTACCTGCAAGGAAATGGGCATACCCACCGTAGCGGTGTATTCTACGGCGGATCGCGAAAGCCTTCATGTGCGTTTTGCGGACGAGGCGGTGTGTATCGGGCCGCCTCCCAGTAAGGACAGCTACCTCAATATTCCTGCTATCATATCGGCCGTAGAGGTAACGGCGGCGGACGCTATCCATCCAGGCTATGGGTTTCTTTCAGAAAATGAGCGCTTTGCCAGTATTTGCGCAGAGTATGGGGTCAAATTCATTGGTCCTTCGCCGGAGGCTATTGCGCTTATGGGAGACAAGGCTACAGCTCGGGCGACAGCCCAGAAAGCTGGCGTACCCGTGGTACCTGGTTCGGAAGGCGTCCTGAGTAGCCTGAGTGAAGCCCATCGCGTGGCCCAAGAGATAGGGTACCCTGTACTCCTCAAGGCTACGGCTGGCGGGGGCGGAAAAGGCATGCGCGTCGTATGGAAGCCCAGCGACTTAGAAGATGCCTGGAGTATTGCGCGCGCCGAAGCCAAGGCCGCCTTCGGCAACGAAGGCCTCTACATGGAGAAGTACATCCAAAATCCCCGGCACATTGAAGTTCAGGTGGTAGGGGACCAGTACGGCAACGTATCGCACCTCTCGGAGCGGGATTGTACGATTCAGCGCCGCCATCAGAAGCTCATAGAAGAGGCCCCAAGCCCCATTCTTACCCCCGAATTGCGCCGCGAAATCGGGGAAGCCGCCGTACGCCTAGCTAAGTTCATCCGCTACGAAAGCGCCGGCACTGTAGAGTTCATCCTTGACCAGGATACGGGCGAGTATTACTTCATGGAAATGAACACCCGCATCCAAGTGGAACACCCCGTAACGGAAGAAATCTTCTTCTTTGACCTTGTCAAGGAGCAGATCAAGGTGGCGGCGGGCGTCCCCGTGTCGGGCCGGCACTACTTTCCAGAAAATCGCTGGGCGATGGAGGTGCGTATCAATGCGGAAGACCCTTATAACGATTTCCGCCCTAGTCCCGGCCGCATAGAACATTACCATAAGCCTGGCGGCCACGGTGTGCGCGTAGATAGCCACGCCTATGCGGGCTACACCATCCCCCCCTACTACGACTCGCTGGTGGCCAAGCTAATCGTGGCCGACTTCTCCCGCGAGGAAGTAATCAATAAAATGCTGCGCGCTCTGGACGAGTTTATTATTGAAGGGCCGGGCCTCAAAACTACGATCCCCATTCTCAAAGAAATTTTACGCACGGAGCAGTTTCGCAAGGGCACCTACAATACACGCTTTTTGGAGATGTGGAAGCATTAGATATCTTTGCAAAGATGCAGCGGTGGGTGCTTGGGCTAGGGGGGGTGTGGGCGATGGCTCAGACGCTAAGCAACTGGGGCGAGCGGATTCGCACTATGCCCGGCACTTTGGTAAGTGTGGTGGGCAGCGTAACTAATCGGCAAGGGGGCAGTTGGTACCATTCGGGTGCGCTCTACGTTACCGACACGCTGGACAATCGCGCCGGCAACGAGATGTTTCGGGCGACCTTCCCCGATAATCGCCCCGTAAGCCCCGGGAAGGTACAACTGCGTGGCGGCTATCAGTGGATTACGGGCACCGATCCGATTCACTTTGACACTTTAGAGCTGCGTGGCACCTCCAGCAAGAATCTTGCGCTGGCCGCCTATGTGCGCTACTGGCTGGATTTAGGCGACCACATGCTGAATACGCACGCTTTTGTACTTTACCACCAAAATCCCGATCCTGCCTCCGTAGTGCGTGGGGAAGGCTTTGTGCGGTCGGCGCTGGGAGGGGCTCTTGCGCGCTATTGTCATATGGGCGAGCGTTACCTCTACCCCGTAGGCGATTCGCTACCTATTCTGCGCTATCGGCCGGTCTATATCACCCCCACGCAAACAGGCCTTTATCCCGTGCGCTTTGCCGCAGTAGATGCCACCAGTGAAGGGTATGACCGCAATCGGCGACCACCATCTTTCTGCCTTATCAATCCTGACTTTTTCCACCACGTGGGCGGGCCGGCGGGAGGCGTATTGGAAATCGCCTTTGACCCTACGCAGGACGGCGCCTATGACGCTACGGCCCACTGGCGCGGTACCCGGTGGGATAGCGTAGGCGGCACCATACAAAATGGCACGCCGCTGGCCTTTCTGGTTCAATCGGTAGCGAGCTTTTCTCCTACCCCCTTTGCCTTGGCGGTGTACCAGCCGCACGCCCAAATCGTGGTACGGGGTGACACGGCGCTCTGTCCGGGCGACTCCGTTCAACTTACGGTAGAACCCTACAACCCTAACTGGACGTACGTTTGGAATACAGGCAGTACAGGCCCTACCTTATGGGTGCGTACACCAGGGACTTACTTCGTCACGGTGCGTGCCGGTCTCGGCTGCCAATATACCAGTGCGTCCGTAACTATCCGAGGCCTACCTGCTCCCTCTATTAGCCTGCGTCCTCCCTCACCCCAGGGAATTTGCCCTGGCCAGAGCCTTCGGCTTGTAGCCTCGCCGGCTCAAAGCTACCGATGGTTTTACGAAGGCCAGCTTATTCCAGGGGCTACCGACTCGGTATTAGTGGTCTCTCAACCCGGACAGTATGTAGTAGAAGGTTTACAGGTTTGCGGTTGGGCGCGCAGCGAGCCCTTTGTGCTTAGCCATTATCCTGAGCCGCGCGCCTTCTTTACCACTCAGCCGCCCGATACCGTGGAGCTTGGGCAGCTAATCACCTTCATAGATGCTAGCCAGGGCGGTACCCCTCTCCAGTGGATCATCGGCGGACAGAGCTTTCCCGGAAGTCCCACGATTACGCAGGCTTTTGGGAGAGACTCTACCTATCTCGTTACCCTCATCGTCCAGAACGAATACGGCTGCCGCGACACCTTCAGCCGCCTGATTTACGTGCGGCCTTTCTCGGGCATATTTATACCCACGGCCTTCTCGCCAAATGGCGATGGAATAAATGACGAATTTTTGATCGTTTCACCGCCTTTAGAATGGAGCCGGCTGCGCATCTACTCGCGATGGGGGCATCTCATTCGGGAGATTGTGGGCTATCCTCTCCGCTGGGATGGCCGTACGCAGAATGGGGAGCCCGCCCCCGAAGATGCCTACGCCTTCGTATTTGAAGGGCGGCTGTTCTCTGGCCAAACCTTTCAGCGGACTGGTACTATTACTCTCCTGCGTTAGGCCCTAAGCCCCTCTTGGACCTTAGGCAGCGCGCGCAGAAGCCGGACAAGCTCCTGATAAAGCGTCTCAATATTCTCTCGCTGCGTAGCGGATACAAAGACTGTAGGATAGGGGCTCTGGGCACGCCAGCTTACCTCCACAAGTTCTCGTTGGGCCGGCGAGAGGCGGTCTATTTTATTCATTACCACTAAAATCGGAATATGTGCTGCGCCAATCCGCTCAAGAGTGCGTTCTACCGTATGCAGCTGCTCTAAATACCCAGGAGAGCTCGCATCTACCACCAAAAGGAGCAGGTCTGCCTCGCGCACCTCTTCAAGGGTGGTGTAGAAAGCCTCAAGAAGCCGGGGCGGTAGCTTGCGGATAAAACCAACGGTATCCGAAAGAAGGAAAGTAAGGCCATCTAGCGTTACGCGCCGGGTGGTGGTATCTAAGGTGGCAAAGAGCCTATCGGCCACGAGTACAGGAGCTTTGGTAATAAGGCGCATGAGGGAGGACTTACCGACATTAGTGTAGCCGACGAGCGCCACGCGCGGGAGAGCCGATCGCCCAGCGCGTCGGACCTGAGCCTGACGCTGAATATGTGTTAGCTGGCGGCGGAGGCGCTTTATCTGCTCCCGCACCTTTCGCCGGTCTATTTCTAGCTGCTGCTCACCGCCACCGGCCCGCAGCCCTATCCCACCACGCTCGCGCGAGAGGTGCGTCCAGCGATGGGCTAGACGCGGCAGCTCATACTCTAGCCGGGCCAGAGCCACCTGAGCTTTAGCCTGCGCCGTGCGTGCATTACGGGCAAAAATGTCCAAAATGAGGCCCTCGCGGTCAGTTACAGGTTTATTCCACCGCTCTTCTAAGTTGCGCACTTGCACGGGCGAAAGGTCTGCATCCACCAGCACAAAATCCACGCTCCCGCCCTGCGCCTCTAAGAAACGTTGCACCTCTTCCACGCGTCCCTTTGTAAGGAATGTAGCAGGGTCAGGCGAGCGCCAAGAGTAGGTGAATACATGCGTAATCGTATGGCCCGCACTGCGCACTAAAAAGAGGAGCTCGTCTAGGTATTCTTCTTTTTGCTCGGGGCTTTCGTCTGCTCCCTCTATACGCACCACAAGGGCTCTGAGAGCTGGGAGGGAGTTGGCCTGAGGAGAGGAAGGGGTCATTCGCTCAAGGCATAGGCTCGGAGGGTTCGGCCTTCCCGAGCAAATACGCGCCGCTCCAGCGGGTCTACCTCGTACAAATCATAGGCGCTTAGCGCAGGGCGGCCAAGCGGCACTTCCATCAGCGGGGCACAACGGCTTCGATCAAAGGCGTAGAGAAACAATTGGCCCCCTTTGAGGCCTGCCAGAAAGAGCAGGGGGCCAAGGCTATCAGCTTGAGCGCGGCGCCGCTTGACAATGCCTTCCCATAGCACATCCCCGAGCAGAGCTGTGCCAAATGCTCCCAGGCCTAAAGCGGCTGACTGGAGGTTGCGTCGGAGCGAAACAGCTGTATTACGCGAAGGGGTAGGACCCTCTTCAGGCCCAAGGAGGGCTAGGCTCATTTGAGCCAAGTACTCAGAGCCTACATAAGCACCCAAGGCCGCCGCTGCACTTAGTAGCCGGATAGCAGCCGGTTGCGCAGGTACCGCGCGCTCAAATTGACATTTTAGTTCTCCCGCTGGGGTCAGGCCATAGGCCGCAGAGCCGCCCCACACCCAAAGAAGCCCCTGAGCCTTGTCGTAAAGAAGACCCTGAGGAGGATCACTGAGAAGGTTTCGCAGGGGGCTTCCAATAGGCTGAGGAGCAGAAGTGCCTGCATCCCAGCGATAGACCTGGCCGGTTTCATCTACGAGGAAGGCCTGGGCTATCCCTCCTTCTTCACGCAGGGCGAAAGGCACCTCAGCAGGCCGCCGAATGGGTTTCTCCCATAAAAGTTCCCCGGTTTCCGAAATGCCCTGAAGGCGCGCAGAGGTCTGTACCAGTATCCCGCCCGCAAAGCTGGCCGCGTGCAAAAGCTGCCCTGGCAACGAAAGGGATTCCCGAAATAGAAAGCGTCCACTCGGAATGTCTAAGACATTTGCTACGGTTTTCCAGCGGTCACGCGGGTCATTCCGCAGCCCACGCCAGCTCCGCTCACGCACGAATAGGCAGAACAGCCGATCTTCAGAAAGCGGAATGTAGCCTACAAGCAGCCCTGGAACCTGAAGGGGCTCTGGCCAAGCTGGCCCGCCATCCGCATGACGGATAAGTAGGACCTGGGGCGGAAAGAAGAGATCCCGTCCGGTAGGCGCCTCTTGCGAGCCCGGTTGCTCATCATCCGTAAAGACCAGCAGTCCCGCCTCGCTGCTAAAAGCTCCTACAAGGTTATTTCGGCGTATTTCGGGGAGGCGATTCCACACGGCCACCCCATCTTTTCGCCGCACGGCTATCAGACGCCCGCGCGTAAAGCCTATCACATAGTCTCGTTCTTCATCTACAAAGAGGTAGGTACCCGTGATAGCACGCAGAGTGAAGCCCTCCACCACTGGTGCGCGCCATCGCACCGTCCCTGTACGAGCTTCTACGGCATAGAGCGCCTGCTGAGTCAAGTAGTACAGGTCACCGCCATAGGCGATAACATCGCCGAGGAGACGTTCGCTGCCCGGTTTCTCCCCAGCCGGCCGGCGCCAGAGCAGCGCCCCCGTGCGAACATCATAGGCCGCTAAAATAGAGGTAGTTACACTGAAAAACTTCTTAGGATTAGCCGATCCAGCACCATGAATTACCAGAATGCCCTGTTCAGGAATCAACCGACGCCCAATTACCCACATGAAACCCTCTTTTTGGGCACTTAGGGAAAAAATTTCTTTACCTGTCAGGGCGTTTATGACTTGGTAAGGGTCTAGTCGCCAGAAGGGGTAGGCCTTACCTACTGAGTCGGGCCCCACATCAGGGCCGAGGGGAATAGTCTGCCCGGCTTCTACTAGAGGATAGCCATCTAGAAGGCGCCATCCAGAGCGGAAGGTTGGACAGGCGCCGCAGCGCCAAATAATCTGCCCATCCTTAGCGGAGAGCAGGTACAGCTCTTTACTGGTCCGAACAAGTAAATTCCCGTCTGGCAAAAGCTGCATATCTGCCTGAGCGGGAAGCGTATGTTCCCAAAGCAGGGTCTGAAGCCAGATAAGCAGGCTAGCAGGGAGGTAGCCCATACCCTTCACCGCAAAGGTAGGAAAAGCTCATAAGCATATTCCAGCGTCTCTACGCTCCCGGGGCGTAGAAGAATTTCCCAAGAGAGAAGGTAGCAGAGGTTTGTGCCGCGCCGCTCAGAGAGCCGGGTAGCGCGCGCAAAACCCAAACGCTCAGACAGGGGCACCCCGGTTATACGCTTTTCTAAGATAAGGCGAATCTCTCTATTAGTGCTATTCTGTATGCGCAAGTTGCCTGCAAGCCATACCTTATGGCCTACCATAGGTTCTTTGACTTTTTCGCGGCGCACCTCGCTCTCCTGCGCCCGTATTTGTAGATTTGGCGTGGAGGCCAAAGGTAAGTAGCCCGAAGCAAGCGAAGGCACCGGAGAGAGGTAGGACTGCGTCAGGATGTTCCCCGCTTCGTCCAAAATATCTACTGCCCCTGGGGGTAAAGCGATCTTTTCAGTGTTCAGGACTTGAAGGGAGCGCTCGGCTGTACCCTTCCATGAAGTAAGCTGGAAAGGCTCTAGACTCTCCACCAAATCTGGAAGAGAGGCGCGATACACTTCTGTATAGGGCAGTTCGGCTTGCAGGAGGGTAAGGCGCTTTGCTGCCCCTGTTACAAAGCGCTGCATAGGCAAATGCCAAGTAAAGCCCAGACTGCTATCACTTTCGGCCTGTATAATGTAAAGCTCTACTGGATAGGCATTTTCGTTTAGAGGGGGTAGCTCTATCCATGTGGTGAGGGCCAGACGGGTAGGGCCTATCAAACGCATGAGATGGCGCGCCCGCCAAGGCGCTAGGGAATCCCAGCCCATTACGCTTAGCCGCCCTAAAGAGAGCGGTGTATCCGTTTCCACCGTGAGGCGCCAAGCTGGATAAACGCACTGAGCCGGCGCATTCCCCTCCACCCGCGCCAGGCGCACCAGCTCCCCCGGTACCCACAGCCGTTCCTGATTAGGTCGGCGCAGAAGCACATCGCCCCGCGCATTTACCATCTCCAAAGTGCCATTTGTCTCTTCCCATTCCTTGCCCGCTTCGTAAAGCAGCCACACAGGCACCCCAATATGAGCCCGCAGAAAATCGCTAAGCGTGGTAGGCAGCCCAAGCGGAGGCCCTTGAAGGGTGTCTGGCGCATAATACCAGTGCAGAATCCGATACTCTGGCTGCGGCAAGGGATAGAAAGGATAACTTGTAGCCGGTAGGCGCACTACCGCCGCAGCGTGAGGCATCGGGAGCATCGCCTCCCGCACCCATAACACCCGACCAGAACTGTAATAGGTAAGGCGCGTCAAGGGCAGAAGCATTTGAGCCCAGCCCCAAGCTATAACGCCACCCCATAGCTTTGCCATGCAAAGGCAAAAATAATGTGGGGCTTAGTTTGGGTTCGGAAACCTGGGCTGAAGGCCCTCACTTATATCCTACCCGACGCATGGGGCCCCTACCAGCGGGGACTACGCGTATTAGTACCGCTGGGAAAGCACAATTTCCCCCATATGGGCTTGATTATGGGCCTCTACGAGACCCCACCACCTTTTCCCAACCCAAAAACTATCCTCCAGAAGCTAGATACCGAGCCCCTTTATGATGAGGCCGCCTTACAGTTTTTCGAATGGTTGGCCTCTTACTACATGGCTTTACCTGGGGATGTGGCCTGCACTATTTTGCCGGGGCGAGTGGGCGGCATAGCGGATTGGAAGGTTTCTTGGGTAGCTGAGCTGGATGCCCCTGCGCTAGCCCCTAAGAAGCTATACCTGAAGCTGCGCCATCAGGCTACCTTCTCCGTACGGCGGGTGGCAGCCCAGCTAGGTCTGAGGCCTTCGCAGGTTTTTCGGGCCGTGCGTCAGTGGTTCAAAGCGGGCCAGGTACGCATAGAAGCTATAGTACGCCAAAGCGCGCGCCTCCCGCCTTCTTTCGTGGAGATAGACCCGGCTTATCAAAACCCCACGGCCTTCAAAGCGGCTTGGGAAAGCCTACCGGAGGCGCAGCAAGCCTTAGCCATGCGGATTCTGCAGGCTACCTTGCGGCAAGAGCCTCTGGCTTATGCCCACCTGCGGCGCACGCAGGGAAAGGCGCTCAGACCGCTTCTCCAAGCGGGTTTAGTGCGCTGCATACCAGCAAGCCGTTACTACGAAAAGCTCTACGCCCGTCCCCTTCAGGCTTATACCCTAACCCCCGCCCAGCAGGCCGCTCTGACGGAGATTAGGCAGGCCCTAGCCAATCAGCCCACCCGCCCTGTGCTCCTTTACGGCGTTACAGCCAGCGGCAAAACTTTCATTTTCATGGAGCTCATGCGGAGCTACCTTCAAGCTGGCAAGCAGGTGCTCTACCTCCTTCCCGAAATAGCCCTTACTAAGCAGACGCTGGATCGGCTGCGGGCTACGTTTGGCGAAGCGCTTGCCCTTTATCACAGCGGCCTCAGCGAGGCCGAGCGCTTCCGCCTCTGGAAAGCCGTCCGAGAAGATGCAGTGGATGTAATTGTCGGGACGCGCTCAGCCCTCTTTCTACCTTTCCATCGACTAGGACTTATTTTGGTAGATGAGGAACACGATCCCTCCTATGGGCAAGAGGGGCGCGCCCCGCTCTACCAGGCACGGGATGCAGCTATCTATTACGCCCGACTGCGCAAAATCCCCATAATCCTCGGCTCGGCCACCCCTGCACTAGAGAGTTATTTCAATGCGCAGCAGGGCAAATACGCCTGGGTGACCCTCACCGAAAAAGCCCTCCCTACCCTTCCACCCGAGCTATATATCGTAGATATGCGCACGGAACTGCGCGCGCACCTAAGCACGGGGGTCTTTTCGTCCACGCTGGTAGAACTTTTGGAAGAGATGCTCCGACAGGGGCGTCAGGCTATTCTTTTTCGCAATCGGCGCGGGTATGCCTCCCTGCTCTTGTGCGCCGTATGCGGCCATCTATGGGAATGCCCAAATTGTGCGGTAAGCCTGACTTACCACAAATCCCACGAAGTCCTTATATGCCACTACTGTGGCCATCGGACTGTAGTGCCTGCACACTGCCCTGTATGCGGTAGCCAAAAGGCTAACCTCTTAGGCGTAGGCACACAGCGTATTGAAGAGCAGCTCAAGCAGTTTTTCCCTCAAGTGCGCGTGCTGCGAATGGATCGTGACACCACCCGGGGTTCTGGCTATAGTGCAATCATAGCGGCCTTTGAGCGCGGCGAGGCCGATATCCTAATAGGCACGCAGATGGTTACCAAAGGTTTAGACTTTGAGCGGGTGGGGCTGGTAGGCGTCTTGTATGCCGATGCGCTTTTGGCGCGGCAGGATTTTCGGGCGGAAGAGCGCGCCTACCAGCTATTAGTTCAGCTTATGGGCCGAGCAGGCCGGCGCGGCAGCCAAAGCTATATAGTTATTCAGACCTTTCGGCCGCAACACCCGCTTTTCCAGCAGCTTACCTTACCTTTTCCCGTCTATGCGGAAGCGGCCTTGGAGAAGCGCCGCACTTACGGCTACCCGCCTTACCGACGGCTTATTCAAGTATATCTCCACCACACGCATACGGCTACCTTAGAAACTCAAGCGCAGCAGTGGGGAGACCTCCTGCGACGGGCCCAACTTGGGGAAGTACTAGGGCCGGTTTATGCCGAGCCGACACGGATACGCCGATATTATCGCATGCAGCTCCTGTGGAAACTTCCCCCCGCCTATGATATTCGCGGGGTGCGTCAGTACTTAGAGCGGCTGGGGGAGGCGCACTATCGGCGGTGGGGCCGTACGGCCGCGCGCCTGACCTTTCGCGTCGACCCTTAATCGGTGCGCTCGCCCACCAGTTCCATCCCCTGTCCTTTTACCTGCAGCCGTAGAGGCCAGCGCGTAGCTTTATCAAGCCATACTTCTTGCTGCTTATTGCCCTGACTCAGACGCACCTTCCACGCTGCCCGCTCCTGCCCGCCTAAGGTGATCTTCTCTTCACTCTCTACGCTTACTTCTACCTCCTCAAAGTTCTGCGTAAGAGGCGAGAAAAGCTCCACAACCGCTTTATACCCCTGCTCAAGGGGTAATGCCCCTAGATAGTAGAGAATCGCCTCATTGGGCGGATACACGGGCTTACCGCCTAAGAGAAGATCAAGCTTAGTTGGCTGTCCCATAAGCTCGTAGGTTCCGTGCAGCCGGTCCCCTTCCCGTTGGATGGCGATTGTAAGGCCCTGCTGAGTCCGCCTATATGCGGCTAAAAGGCCGCTGGCATCCACTTCCACGGTATCCTTGCCACTAAGCATAGGAAGCTGAGGCGCCTCAGTGATACGGGTAAAGCGCCAGCCGCTCGGCAGAGCTTCCCATCGCTCCACGGCCTGAAGGCTGATTTCCTTACCCGGCAGGCGAAAGGTGAAATTCCACCGAAAGAGCTGGGGCTCCCGTACTACCAGTTCCAGTTTGGCTTTAGCGGCTGAGGCGTCGCTCGGCGCCGCTGGACGCACCTGAGCCGGATCCTTGGTAATCTCTAAAAGGCGCTTAGCTATCGCTTCGGGTACCTCGGCCTGGAGGCGCCCCCCAAGCCTTTCACTGAGAAACTGCTCAATTGCCACTATCATGGCCATGCGGTTGTCATAGTTCTGGAAGCCGTGCCCTTCATCTGGGGCTAAAAGGTAGCGTACGGGATACCCCTTAGCGTGTAGGGCGGCTACAATTTGATCGGATTCTTGCTGCTTGACGCGCGGGTCGTTTGCGCCCTGCACAATCAGCAGCGGCACGCGAATGCGGTCCGCATGATACAGCGGCGATTGCGCCTTGAGCCGTTCTAGATCCTGCGGATCATTCGGATTACCTACCCGGTGATAGAAGGTCTTGATAAGCGGCTTCCAGTAGGGCGGTATGGAGCGGATAAGTGTGATGATGCTAGAGGGACCTACGATGGAAATACCGCAGGCATAGAGATCAGGGGTAAAGGTTACTCCCGCTAGAGTAGCGTAGCCCCCGTACGAGCCACCCATGATGGCGATGCGCTTAGGGTCAAAGACGCCCTCTCGTATCATTTGCTGCACGGCATCTGTAAGGTCGTGCTGCATACGGCCCGTGCCCCATTCTTTATTGCCTGCGTTGAGGAAGGCTTTACCATAGCCAGTAGAAGCGCGAAAATTGACCTGAAGCACGGCATAGCCGCGATTGGCAAGGAACTGCACCATCGCATCGTAGCCCCAGTAGTCGCGTGCCCAAGGCCCGCCGTGCACATAGAGTACAGCAGGGAGATTCTTGGGCGTTACGCCCTTGGGAAGGGTAAGGTAGGCGGGTATCTCCGCCCCGTCGCGCGTGCGAATGCGTATCGGGCGCATTTCCGCTAAGTGCTCAGAGGGTAGATCAGGCCGCGCCCGCGCAATCTCCTTAAGCTGCTGCCGTTGGGCATCCCATAGATAATAGCGGGCCGGCTCCCGATCGCTACTAAATACCACCACCCCGTACCGCTCATCGTCCGAAAGGCTCGCCAGGCCCACCTCACCCCCCACAAGCCTTTCTTGCCAGATTTGAAACCAGCTGCGAAGCTTTTCATCAAAGAAATAGCGCCGGCGCCGATCATCCGTATAGGATACCAAACGTAGCTTGTCGCTTTTTTCATCAAATAGCACAGAACCGATATCTACCCTATCTTCTGGATCCTTGTGAATTTCTTTCTCGGCACCCGTTTTGGGATTGAAAAGCACTAAGCGAGTCTTATCCACGCCCCGATTTGTGAGGAGATAGACCTCTGAACCCTTGCGCGGCAGGTACACAATTCCAGCTGACTCGTCCCAGGCTACCTCATACACCTTGCGAAAGCTGAACGTACTCCCTTTGCGGTTGACCTCGTAAATCTGGGTCTCACCTTCTGGGCCTACTTTCGTGGCGAAGCGGATTCGCCCCTCCTCATCAACCTCCCAGCCAAGAACGTTTTCGGTATTCGTGTAAAGGAGCGTAAGGCGACCACTGGGCAGATGAAGCTCATAAAGGTCGTGGAGGCTAGGATCGCGGTCGTTTAGGCCGATATAGGCGAGCTCAGGCTTGAACTTAGGAAAGGCATATGCATACACGCGAATTCCTGGCCGCGGCGTAAGGTCCACTGCCGGCGGGATGGTGCCTGGCTTGGCCTCAGCCATATTGATCCGATAGAGATGGTAATTCTCATCCCCATCCTTATCCTGCACATATAGGATGAAGCGGCTATCGGGGCTCCAGAAATACTGCGTGATGGGACGGCGATTGCTGGCTGTTATGGGGAAAGCCTCGCCTAATTCCCCATCCCGAATGGGCTGAACCCAGATATTAAGCGTGCCGTTGTAAGGCTTGAGAAAAGCCACCCATTTCCCGTCTGGGGAAATCTCTAGGTTAGCAATCTGAGGGTCACCGAAGAAAAGCTCCCGATTCAGCAGGGGCGGAAGCTGTGCTATGGCCATGCCCAAAAGTAGAAGGTATCGGACAGCCGAGGGCATGCACAAAGGTATATTCATGAGGCTGCTTGGAGGAGGGCGCGCGCGGCCGCTTGGGCGGCTTCCCCTGCGCTTTCCCCTCCTAAGAGGCGGGCAATCTCCTCCACCCGCTGGCTCTCCGAAAGCCGAACGATTTGGGTCAGATCGCCTTCCCGCCAAACCCTAAAATGCGCTCCGCGCTGCGCCGCTATCGCTGGCAGGTGCGTGATAAGAATGATCTGTACGCGGTCAGCCAACTTAGCTAAAAACTCGCCCATGCGCCGCGCCCCCTCCCCACTTAGGCCAGTATCAATCTCGTCTAGTACAAGCGTCGGCAGGCGGATGCGCTCGGCTAAGGCTGCCTTGAGCGCCAGCATAATTCGGGAAAGCTCGCCTCCCGAAGCTACCCCGCTCAGCGGCTGAAAAGGAAAATCAGGCTGCGTGCGCAAGAGAAACTGCACCGCCGAAAAGCCATACGGCGTAAGCTGGACGCCCTCTTCGGCCCAGCGGTAGGAGCTCTGCGGGTCCTTCAGGCGCTCCACGGCGATATGAAACGCCGCATAATCCAGCCCAAGCTCGGCTAGGTAGGCCTGCACCCGATCCGCTAGAGCTTGCGCCGCCCCCAGCCGCGCCAGCTCTAGCCTATACGCCTGCTCCAAAAGACGCCCCGTAAGCACTTCGTACTGATTACGTAGCGGTTCTAAACTTTCTACCTCCCTTTGGAGGGCGTCTCGCTCTGCCCGATACTTCTCATACAGCCCTATTAGTTGGCTGACCTCCACCGCCTGGTACTTGAGTAAAAGCGTGTTGTAAAGATCATACCGCTGACGCGCCTTTTCCACAGCGTACGGATCAAGCGTGAGATGAGATAAGAGGCTTTCCATATGAGCAGCGGCTTCTTGGAGCGAACTGCGGGCATTCTCCAGCTGAGCTGTGATAGCGGCTATTTCGTCCAGCGGGAAGCGCTGAAGGGCTCTGACTGCTTCCTTGAGGAGGCGCAGAGGGGCTTGCGGGCTTTCACTTAGGTAGCGCTGCCAGTGAAGGAGCGTCTGCGCCGCCTGCTCTTGATACTCCAGCCGACGAATAAGACCCTCTAGTGTGGCATATTCTTCCGGCGAAAGGCGGGCTTTCTCCAGTTCATCTACCTGGGCTGTAAGCCAATCTAACCGCTGCGCTACGGCCTGCTGACGGCTTTCCAGCGCTTCAAGCTGCGCCTGAAGTTCTTTCCACTCCCGATAGGCAGCTTGATAGGCGCGCAACTCAGGCTCTAGCTCCGCATAGCTATCCAAAAGCTCCCGTTGAAAGCCGCTCTGAAAAAGCTGCTGGGTTTCGTGCTGACTGTGAATTTCTACTAGGTAGTACGCTATTTGGCGAAGTGTAGGGGCAGATATGGGGCTGTCATTGAGAAAATGGCGGCGCCGCCCAGTCGGTAAAAGTTCGCAGCGCAGCCAGAGCACCTCCGCCGGCTCTTCTAAAAGGGCTTGTACGGCCGGCGGGACTGGTGCAAACTCGGCTTCCACGATAGCCTTCTCCCGCAGAGGAGGTAGCTCTACGCGAAACCCTAAAAGCGCCCCCAAGGCCTCTATAAGTAGCGATTTGCCAGCCCCCGTTTCCCCAGTAATGAGGTTCAGATGCGCTTCCCAATTAATTTCCACAGCCCGCAGGAGAGCCAGGTTATGAATACGAAGGGATTGTAGCATGTTTCAGGCAAAGTTCGTAATATTGCGCGTGATGGGTCGGCTTCTACTTGCCTTTCTGCTGAGCTTGGGGGTAGTATGGGGGCAAGGGCATCCCCTATGGCGCACTTTTACCGAAGATAACTACGGCGCTTACACGCAAGTACGCACCATCGTACAGGATAAGGAAACCGGTCTTCTTTACATCGGCACGAATCAGGGTATTTCGGAGTACGATGGCCAGCGTTGGCGGTTCTATCCCACGCCCAGCTTGGTGCGCGGCTTAGAAATCTCGCCCAATCACCGAATCTGGGTAGGTGGACGCGGCGACTTTGGCGAGCTGCGCAGCGATGCGGCCGGAAGGCTCCAATATACCTCCTACCGAAACTTCCTACCGGCCCAGCAGCAAAATTTCGGCGAAATTGAACGGGTATTTGCCACAAGCAATAATCAGATATACTTCGTAGGCCAACGAGCGATTATCCAAGTAGATGGCTCATCCTTAGCCGTAGCGCCGCGCCTCCTATCACCCAAAGAAGGCGTAGCTATAGGCGGCACGGGCAAAGTAGGCGAAGAAATATGGGTCAACCTCCAAAGAGGTGGCGGACTCCATAAGCTTACTCCCAGCGGCTTTCAACCCATACCAGGCGGCCAGCTTTTCGAGGACAAATTCGTAATTATACTAGCTATAGACCGCGCAGTTTATGTGCTTACCGAAGACGGAGCGGTCTATGAAGGCTCTCGCGGAGGTGGGACTTTTCTTCCCCTTAAGCTTCAGGACGAAGCCTATCTGCGAGAAAACCGCATTTACCGAGCCAGTGTCTTACGAGGCAACCTTCTCATAGGGACGCTGAATGGAGGGGTGCTTCTAGTAAGTCCCAAGGGGCGTACCTTAGAGCGCTGGACCCGCGCCCAAGGCTTCCCCGACGATGATATTTACGACCTATATGTGGATCATGCCGAAAATGTATGGATTTCGCATGGGAAAGGGCTTACGCAGGTACTTTACGCCCTCCCCCTACGTACCTTCGGCGAAGACTCCGTCATAGAAGGCAAAATAACAGACCTTCTTCTTGTAAAAGACGACCTGTACATCACCACTATACAGGGAGTTTTTCGCCTGCGCGGACGCGAGGGGAGGATTGAGCGCCTGAGCGACCTTAAGACAGAGTGCTGGCGGCTGGCGTACCTGCAGAATCGCCTTCTTGTAGCAACTTCCGTGGGGCTTTACGACATCACGGGAGGGGTTCTGGTGCCTGTCCTCAGGGACCGGGCGGTGGTCGGTATCGTAGGCTCCCAGAGCGATACGCGCCGGGCCTACGCTTACGGCCGCGATGGGCTCATGCTCCTTGAGTACGATGGAGGCCGCTGGCGTGAAGGAGCGCTTCTCTTTCAGCGCGACGTCCAAAGCCTCGTAGAAAAAGGGGATTACCTCTGGCTCGGTACCTCTACGGGGTTAGTGCGCCTCCACCTCCCCTCACGCAAGGAAGAACCTATCGAAAAAGGATTAGGCCTAGAAAAAGCCAGCTACTATGTAGGCGAAATAGGAGGTAAGCTCATAGCCCAAAGCGGTCAAGCGGCCTTCGTATATGAGGAGCGTTCAGGGCAATTTGTCAAGGAGCCGAATTTAGGCCGACTGCTAGCGGCCGATAGAGTGGATCGGCTGCTACAGTATGAAGGCCAGTGGCTGGTAAAAGTACCCGAAGGCATTCGGCGTCTGCAAGTAGAAGCCGAAAAGGGCTATGAGCTTTCCCCTACCCTAAACCAGAGTTTCTTCACCTTGAATGCTTTGGGCCGAAGGCCAGACGTTGTACATGTGCAGGGCAATACGGTATGGGCGGCTTACAAGACTGAGCTGATTGTAGGCCAGCTTACCTTTACGCCGCAGTGGACTCCACCTACCCTTATCCGCGCCGTCATAATAGGACAGGATTCGTTGATATCGGGCGGGCGTTATTACGATCCGGAAGGCATGCGCTTAGCGCTAGCCCAGCCAGGAAAGGCTATACCCGAAATACCGATTACGCTGGCTTACGGACGCGTTTTAGTAGGCTGGTATGATCCGTATGGGGGACTGGGGCCTACGCGCTTTCGCTATCGCTTCCGCACCCCTAGCTCACGGTTAGGCGGGCTCTTGGGTTCTCATAGTGGCGACCGTGAGTGGTCTTTTCTGGAATCAGGCGCCGCTATTCCCTTTGCCGACCTTTTCGAAGGTACCTATACGGTGGAAGTGCAAGCTATCGCGCCCTACGGCTTAGAAGTGGCCTCCCATGAATATACCTTCCAGGTACTACCACCCTGGTGGCGAACTTGGTGGGCCTTTATTACGGGTATTCTGCTGATGCTGCTGGGGATTTTCGCCATAGTGCGATGGAACGCCGCACGCCTAGAAAAGCGCAACCGAGAGCTGGAAGCAATTGTTAATGCGCGTACGGCCGAGCTCCAGCAAAGCTACGCCCAGCTAGCCACCGCCAAGAAAAACCTAGAGCGCGCTTATGAAGACCTCAAGAATACCCAGGAGCAGTTAGTCCAGTCCGAAAAGATGGCTGCCTTAGGTCAATTGATAGCTGGAGTGGCTCACGAAATCAACACCCCTATCGGCGCGATTAGCGCCGCTGCTACGAATATCTCCAAAGCCCTTCCTCAAACCCTTCAGCAGTACCCAGAGCTTTTGGCGGCTATAGGCGATCAAGCCTCTCTCTTTCATCAAATGGTGGAACGCACGCTAAATTTCACAGGCTCTCTTACCTCCCGTGAGGAACGCCAGTACCGCCGCCAAGTAACCGAATGGTTAGAACAAAATGGCGTGCCCAACGCTAGCGCTATCGCTCAGTCTCTCATTAAGATTGGGCTGTTTGATAACCTAGACCCTTTTCTACCCCTCATCAAGCACCCTAAAGCTCCTTTCATTATAGAGATGGTAGGGAATATCGGGAAGTTACGCTTGAATATAGACAACATAGAGCTAGCCGTAGGCAAGACTCAAAAGATTGTTTTTGCTCTGAAGGCTTACTCACGCAAGGGTACAGAAGAACGTCCAGAATATACCAACATCGTTGAGACTATAGAGACCGTGCTTATAATTTACCACAATCAGCTCAAATATGGTGTAGAGGTAACTAAGGAATATGAGCCAGATTTGCCGGCCATTTTAGGCCTGCCCGATCAGTTATCTCAGGTTTGGACGAATATTATATCCAATGCTATTCATGCCATGCAAGGCAAGGGCTCGCTAAAAATCAAGGTTTGGCGAGAAGGAAGCGACATAATTGCAAGTTTTACAGACTCCGGCCCGGGCATACCCAAGGAGATTCAACATCGCATCTTTGAAGCTTTCTTCACCACTAAGCCAGCGGGTGAGGGTACGGGGCTAGGCCTAGATATCTCCCGCAAAATCGTGGAAAAACATGGAGGCCGCATTTACTTTGAAAGTGAGCCCGGCAAGACAACCTTTTACGTACGGATACCCATTAAGACGCCTTTTGAAGCCGTAGCCGTTTCCCAACCCGCCGTGCAATCAACCTAAACATTAGAGACCTATGGAAGAGAAGAAACCAAAAAGGGCTATCCTTTGCGTAGATGACGAGAAGATCGTACTGGATAGCCTACAAGAGCAGCTGCGCGCTACATTTGGGGATAAATTTGAGTATGAGATTGCGGAAAGCGTAGATGAGGCCTGGGAGGTGATAGAAGACCTGGTATCGCAGGGCTATGAGATGGTTCTGGTGATTTCCGATTGGCTAATGCCGCGGGTAAAAGGCGACACCTTCCTCATAGAACTGCATCAGAAATACCCCGATACGGTCACTATCATGCTCACGGGTCAAGCTGATCCCGAGGCAGTGGAGAATGCCTTCCAAAACGCTAATCTCTATGCCTATATCCGCAAGCCTTGGCGTGAAGAAGACCTAATTAACTATGTAAATAGTGCCCTGAAAAAGCTCGGTCTTTCTTAGTTTTCCTATGACAGCCAAAAAGCCTCTTATTCTGTGCGTAGATGATGAGAAAATCATATTAGACAGTCTTCAGGAGCAGATTCTCAATCGGCTGGGTGAGCGGTTTGAGTGTGAAGTAGCCCAGGGCGGCGAAGAGGCGCTGGAGCTTATCGACGAGCTACGCCAGGATAACTATGACATAGCGGTGATTATCTCAGACCAGCTTATGCCAGGCATGAAAGGGGATAAGTTTCTCATAGCCGCCCACCAGAAAGTGCCCGAAGCCTATAAAATCCTCCTTACAGGTCAGGCTACGCTGGATGCCGTGCGTAACGCTATCAATCATGCGCGCCTGTACCGCTACGTCATGAAGCCCTGGCAGGAAGACGACCTCATGCTTACCATAGAAGAAGCCGCCGAGGCCTACTTACAGAAAATACGACTTCAGCTCTATACCCGCCTTTTGCGTGATATCAACCATCTTACGCAAAAGCTTTCAGGCGAGCGTGAAATCAATAGGCTCATTGAGAAGTACTTTGAAAGTTTAGCCGATACGGTAGGTTTTGCCTCGGCTAAAATCACCGTAGAATACCCTCAGCAGCGCATTAGCCTACAAGCTGTAGCGAACGCCATAACCGCTTATACAAAGAAGGTTCAGGTACAGCTGGTGGATACCTACGCAGATCCTGAGCGGGCCGAAAGCATACGCCAAGAAGTTATGGAGGCCATAAATCGGGCTCTTTTGGAGGAATCCTCTAATCTGCTGGTGGCCCCTATACGCCTGCAGCAGGGGGGTAAGGAACTTGGACACGTAGTGCTAGAGCGCAGCGAAGCGGGCGATTTTCTGCGTGAGCAGCGCGAAGTACAAAATACCCTTCAAACCCTTACCAGCCAACTGGCAATATCCCTTGAAAATGCGGTACTTTATCGAACTATTTTAGAGCAAAAGAGAGAACTGGAAGACAGCATTGTATATGCGCAACGCATTCAGCGCGCCCTCATGCCCAACATTGAGCTCGTCCAATACCATTTTCCAGAAAGCTTTATCCTCTACCTGCCTAAGGCCGTAGTAAGCGGGGACTTTTACTGGTTTGCGGAGCAATTTGTAGGCGAGGAGAATTACCTATACTTAGCGGCTGTAGACTGTACGGGTCATGGGGTGCCCGGCGCCTTTATGAGCGTTCTGGTAAGCAACGCCCTGAACTATGCCGTCAATACTTTGGAAATTACCGATGCGGTGGCTATCCTTGAGACGGTAGATTTGGAGGTGCGTAACCGCCTGCAAAGGCAAGCCCAAGGCGAAGCCGTCAAAGATGGCGCCGAACTTGTCCTGGTACAGCTCAATAAGCCGCAGGGCACCCTAACCGTGGCCAGCGCTAAACGGCCCTTCATCTACTATTCTGAGGGCCAGCGGTATGAGATTCCCGCCACTCCTCGAGCCATAGCCGACGACCCAACCCTCTTTGGTAATGTAACCTTCAAAGGACACGTGCTTACCCTCAAACCAGGCGATACCTTTTATCTTTTCTCTGACGGGTATGCGGACCAAGAAGGGGCTGTGCGCCGCCGCTTCGGCACCCGGCGCTTCTATGAGCTTTTGGATGAGATTCATAAGCTGCCGCTAGCCCAGCAGCAGCGCATCCTTGAGCAGCGCTTCCGAGAATGGAAGCAGGATGCCGAGCAAACGGACGATATCCTAGTCATAGGCCTGCGTTATACTCCTTGAGGGTGGCATGCCCCTCTTTCAAGGCCTTCTAGCCCTCTGGGAGCTTCATCCAAAGGCACTCCCCTTTGCCCCCCGTGACCCTATCCCTGCACCTATCCAGACCGCTCTCGCTAAGCGTGGGATTAGTAGTCAGGCCGAATTAGAAGCTTTCCTTGAGCCAGATTGGAACCTCGTAGCGGATCCTTACCAGCTCCCCGACCTTCCGAAGGGCCTATTCCACTTCCACCGGGCGATTCAACGAAAAGACTTTATCTACGCTGTCGCCGATTACGATGTAGATGGTACGGCCGCCGCTGCGCTTCTGGGCCGCTTTCTGAAAGGTATTGGCCACCCAACTAACCGTTTTTGGCTACACATACCCAATCGACACCAGGAAGGCTATGGGATTTCCCAAAGCGCCCTAGAGGAGGCGTACCGTCGAGGAACAGGGCTCTTTATTGCTCTGGACTGCGGCACTAAAGAAAGCGAAAAGATTCGCCAGCTGCAAGCAAAAGGGATTCCTACCCTAGTTCTGGATCATCATGCGGTAGAGCCTGGTCAGTTTGGGCCAAGGGCTGACGCCTTTATCAATCCCCAGCGACCCGATTCGGCTTATCCTAACCGCTACCTCTCCGCTACGGCGGTTACCTATCAGTTTCTTCGGGCCTACCAGGCTTCCTATGGCACAGACTTTCCCCTTGAGCAGGAGATTGATTTAGTGGCGCTTAGCCTGCTGGCGGATATCATGCCTATCCAGGGGGAAAATCGGACGCTTATTCAGCTGGGACTTAGGTATTTTCCGCAGGCTTTGCGGCCCGGCTTGCATGCGCTTATGGAGAAAGCTGGGGTGCCCCTCCATCGGCCGCCCCGCTCGCGTGAGGTAGTTTTCCAAATTGTCCCCCGGCTCAATTCTGCGGGCCGCTTGAAAAGCGCCCGTTACGCACTTTATCTACTCTACCACTCTGATTGGGTACAGGACCTTCCCAAAGTAGCCCACTATTTAGATGAGCTGAATAGGGAGCGGCAGCGTCTGCAAGAAGCGGCCCTTCAAGCGGCATTGACCCAGCTAGGGGTATCTACGCCTGAAGCCTCGCCTACCGCTCTGGTCGCTGCAAGCCCCTCATGGGAAAAGGGCGTCATAGGCCTTGTAGCCGCTAAGCTCGTGGAACGGTTCTACAAGCCAGCCGTAGTCTTTACGCAAAATCCCGATGGAAGCTGGACCGGCTCGGCCCGAAGCCCTGAAGGCATTCCCCTGCCAGAGGTCCTTGCGCAGGTGCATCGTATGGCCTCCTTTAGCTACTTCAAAGCGGGCGGTCACGAACGCGCCGCCGGCGTAACTATAGGCCCCCAAGATTTAGAGACTTTTCAAATGGCCTTCAGCCAAGCTTGCGCTAGCTATCCAGTGCCTGTCCGACGCGAGGTTATAGATGCGGTAGTTGAGCCCGAGCAGCTGGCCGATCCTGACCTAGTGGAATGGTGCGAACGCTTTGAGCCTATAGGCCAAGGCAGCGAAGCCCCGCGCTTTCTGGTCCAAGGCCTTACGCCAGACTTCTTAGATGGGCAGTTCTGCCTACGGCACGCCACCTCTCTCTTCTTTCCCATTAAGTGGGACCGGCTGGAGCGAGAACGGCTAGAACCTTTCCTGAAACAGCAGGGGTGCAAGCCGATTAGCGCCATAGTTACTCCCCGCTGGGGCGTAGGTCGCCGCATTGAACTGCGCCTGCGCGACATTCTGCCCAACTTGCCCCCTTTAGGGCAAAATGGGGAGTTTTCTTAGCGCATTATCGCTGACGCAAGGCTTACTTTTGTAGCATGCCCATCTATGCTAGGGATTTTGGAGAAGGTTTCCACTGGGGCGTTTCCGTCTCCGCCTATCAAATAGAGGGCGGATGGAATGCCGACGGGAAAGGCCCTTCTATTTGGGATGCCTTTGTACGCCGACCAGGTAAAATTTACCGCCGGCAGACAGGGGATGTAGCCTGCGACTTCTACCACCGCTACCTAGAGGATATTCAGCTAATGCGCACGCTCCATATACCTGCTTTCCGTTTTTCCATCTCTTGGCCGCGCATTCTTCCAGAGGGCCGCGGACGCCCCAATCCTGCTGGCCTCAGTTTTTATCATCAAGTTATAGATGCTTGCCTAGCCGCAGGTATAGAACCTTGGGTGACGCTCTACCACTGGGACCTGCCTTTAGCCTTAGAAGAAGCCTATGGCGGCTGGCTGGATCGCCGCATTGTGGAAGATTTTCTGAATTACACGCGCCTGTGTGCACAGGAGTATGGCGGCAAAGTCAAGTACTGGATGATTCTCAATGAACCCCTGGCTTTTACGGCGGCGGGGTATCTATTTGGCATACACGCCCCTGGTCGGCGTGGCCTGCGCCCCTTCCTAAAGGCTGTACATCATGCCGCCCTCGTCCAAGGGGAAGCCCTGCGCCTTCTCAAGAACCTCCTTCCCAAAGCCCAAGTAGGTACTACTTTTTCCACCTCGCCTACCTTTCCCTACCGTCCTAACAATCCCCGCGACAAGGCGGCCGCCGCCCGCTACGACGCCGTTCTCAATCGCCTCTTTGTAGAGCCTTTGCTGGGCAAGGGCTACCCTACGGATGTACTACCCCAGCTGAACCGACTCAGCGCGTATATACAGCCGGGCGACTTAGAGCGCCTGCAAGCCCGCCCTGACTTTATTGGGGTACAGAACTATACGCGCGAGGTCATTCGGTATCACGCTTTTATTCCCTGGATGCGTGGCCGACCTATCTCTCCCCGGCGCCGCAAAGCTCCCTACCAAGCCATGGGCTGGGAAATCTACCCCGAAAGCCTCTACCTAGCGATCCGTCAGTTTGCCCAGTATGATCCCACCATCCCTATCATCGTTACTGAAAATGGCTTCGCCGCTGAGAACGAAACTACCGACGATCCAGCCCGCACCCGCTACCTCCAAGCCGCCATCAAACAGGTCTACCGGGCCATCCAAGAAGGCCTCAACGTCAAAGGCTATTTTATCTGGACCCTTCTGGATAACTTTGAGTGGGCGGAAGGGTACCGACCCCAGTTTGGGATTGTGTATGTGGACCGAGCTACCTTGGAGCGCCGCCCAAAAGCCTCCGCCTACTGGTACAGCCGCTTCCTCCAGAATCAGGAACCCATAGAGTGAAAAAATCTTCCTATTTTAGATGACGTATGGATTGCTCAGGCCTAGGCGTGGCTCTGGCCACTCCTTTTCAGGCGGAAGGGGACTTAGACGAGCCAGCGCTTAGACGACTTTTAGCTCATCTGGTAGAAAATGCGATAGATTACTTGGTAGTCCTGGGTACCACGGGTGAGGCAGTTACGCAGAGTTTGCGGGAGCGGCTGCACCTGTTGGAGGTAGTCTTTGGAGCCATAGGGGCGCGCATACCCGTAGTAGTGGGCGCTGGGGGGTATAACACCCGCCAAATCTGCCGCGAAATGCAGCTTTATGCGCGTCACTTTCCAGTTCAGGCCTTTCTTTCCGTGACGCCCTACTACACTAAGCCAACAGCCGAAGGTTTATACGCCCACTACGCTTATCTGGCTGACCGCAGCCCGCGGCCGATTATACTCTATAATGTGCCTGTCCGCACGGGCGTCAATCTCAGCGCCGAGCTTGCGCTCCGACTGGCCCGCAGCTACCCTGGTCAAATTATCGGCCTCAAAGATGCGGCTTTGGATTGGAATCAAAGTCTTCAGCTTTTGACGGAAGTGCCCGCAGGCTTTCAGCTTATTTCTGGCGACGATGCGCTAGCGGCCCCTCTTATTCTAATGGGATACAAGGGGGTGATTTCAGTTTTAGGAAATGCATTACCCCACCTTATGAAGCGCCTGGTACGGGCGGCCCAGCAGGGTGAGGTCGTAACGGTTCAGCGGCTACAACGCCAGCTCTTCCCCCTCATGCGCCTATGTTTTGCCGAAGGGAATCCTACAAGTATCAAGGGCCTACTGGCGGAAATGGGGCTTACTCCTCCCTGGACGCGCCTACCGCTGCTGCCGGCTTCGGATAGCCTGAGGGCTAAATTCCGGGAGGCCTTAGCGCTTCTTCCTTCCCTAGCGGAAGCAACATGAAGCGCTTCCTTTCTTTGAGCCTCATCATTCTAAGCGGCTGCAAGCAGGATAAGCCCACGCCTTCTCCCTGCCCTGAGCTAGACACGCTGCGAGCTACCTACACGGCGTATGTGGAACGAGTAATGCGCATCCATTGCGTTAGCTGTCATCAGGGTCAGAATCTCATGGCGGGGGTGGCTTTGGATTCTTACACCGCTGTCCGGCAAGCCGCCGAGCGCGGCCGGTGGTACGAGGTCATGGCTAATGGCCGCATGCCCCCCTCGGGTAAGCTGGATGAATGCACCTTAGCTGCCCTGCGCAAATGGATAGAAGCTGGTTATCCGCCCTGAGCCAGATTGCGCTCTACGGCTTCCTAGCCGCTCAGCCCCCCGAACCCGTTATAGCCATTTTCAAGGGCACTAGGCTTTTCCAATTTCACACCACCGAAGCACTCCCTAAAAAGCACCTAGAATTTCGCGTGGCCCATCGTTTCGGTAATATTTTAGAGGGCTACCGTAACTTCTTCGGTCTGGATGCGGGGGCTATGGTGCGCCTTTCCTTGGGATATGGGGTGCTCCCGTGGCTAGAGCTAGGGCTAGAGCGCAGTAGCGCCGGCAAATGGTGGAATGCTTACGCTAAAGTACGGCTTCTGCGGCAAAGTGCGCCGAAAGGGTCTCCCCTCTCGCTTACCTGGCTCAGTGCGGCTTTCGTAACCGAAGCTTCGGATCAGACTCGCTATAGAGAACCTCTCCATCGTGTGGAGTACCTGCACCAGCTCCTTCTAGCGCATAAGCTAAACTGGCGCCTTTCGGGCCTTGTGGGATTGAGTGTGCTTCACCAAAATATGGCCCTTAGCCCGACAACGCCCAATACCTGGCTAAGCGGCTGGGTCGGCCTACGCTTCAAGGTCCTAAATCGCCTTTGCCTTTTTGCCGAAGCGGCCTTTCCCTTTTGGCGAAATCAAAGCCTCCCCAACTACCAGCTGCCCTGGAGCGCAGGTCTAGAAATAGAAACTGGCGGCCACGTATTTCAGTTAGGCTTTGCTAGCAGTGAAGGGATCAGCGAAAATGCCATCCTTCTCAACCGTTGGCGTGGCCTGCGCGCCGGCTTCAATATTTCCCGCATTTTCTCTAGTGAAGCCGCCTGGTAAGGGTATTCTGGGGCTTCTCTTGGGCCTACTTACCGCGCAACGTTACCAAAGCGACTCCCTTACCATACGCTTTTACTCAGAGGCCCCCCTAGAAAAAATCACGGCTATCAATTCTACAGGTTGCCAAAGCTGGATAGACTTTAGCTCAGATTCTGTCTTTGTTCAGGTAAAAATTCGGGCATTTAGCTTTCCAAATAAACTCATGCAGGAGCATTTCAACGAAAATTATTTAGAAAGTGAGCGTTATCCTTATGCCTATTTTAGGGGAAAATTAGTGACACCTTTTCCCTACACTACCCCTGGCACTTATGCGGTAAGTGCGCAGGGCTCCTTAGAGATCCATGGGGTAGCTCACCAGCGGGTAGTTACGGGCACTTTTGAAGTTCAACCCGACGGCCGCCTCCGCTTGGAAGGAAAGTGTTGGGTGCGTCCCGCTGACCATAAGATAAAAGTGCCTCGCTTTCTTTGGCAAAAAATCGCGGAAGTAATAGAGGTAACCTACTACGGGTTTTATTCGCCCCTATCAGCTAAATAGGCTGGGCTGCTTTATGACCCAGGGCATCCATACCTCGGACTGATTTAAGAGGGTTATGATGTGCTTATTTTTGACCGGCCTATTCTCTGATCTTTAGCTGACTTTTCTTTACCTTTGTAGCACCACAAAGTCGTATGCTTTGTGGCACGATATTTGCAAGGAAAACTAAAAACCAAGGCATATGAAAAGCTTGGACGAATTTAGGCAGTTTTTTGCCTCAACCTTGAGGCGCGAGTTGGAAGTCGCTGAGTCGGCGCGCAAGCAGACTATCCTGCGAGCGGTTCTGGCAGGCGTAATTACTCTCCTCGTTATGGTGCTGGTACCGTATGCGATTACGCAGGCTTTTGGTACGGAGTATGCGGTCGGGGTTATTATACTGAATGTATTGGTATTTAGTGCTTTAGGGTATATGGTGACGCGTGAAATTCTCTCCAGTCGCGGCTTTTATAACCTCTTCAAGGCACGAGTGATAGAAGGAATTATCCAATTTATAGACAATCGTCTGCGTTATATCCCACACCGACATCTGAGCCCTGCAGTACTAGTAAAAAGTCGGCTTTTTTCTAAAAATATACACGAATTTGAGGGTGATGATTATTGCTTTATGCAGCTTAGCAATGGCACTTTTGTAGAATTTTCAGAAGTACATGCTAAGACTAAAGTCCGAGATCAGTCGGAGAAGCACATGGAGCCAATTTTTGACGGCCTTTTCGCTCACATCCACTGTACCGAAGGACGGATTGGTGACCTGTACATCGTCCCCAAAGGCACCGACGAATCCCAACTATCTCCCCATCAGGCTGGCAAACTCCAACACTTCAACACTGAAAATAGCGAGTTTGAAGAGTACTTTACTGTATATGGTACTTCCAGCGTGGCGGCTCGCCGCTACATTACCCCAGCCCTCATGAGCGCCCTTGTAGAGTTTCGCCGTTCTCACCCCGATCGCCTAGTGTACTATGCCAGCCACGGAAGTGAAGTATACATAGGCGTAACCTCCGAGTCTCACTTATTTGAGCCAAATGTATGGAAGCCTCTTACCGATGTGAAGAGCCTTGAAAAGTTCTTTGAGGATTTCAACGATTTCTTTGGCCTTCTGCATGCGGCGGCCGATCTTTCGGGCGAGCCTATTCGGCCTGAGGCTCAGCCAACGACCTAATAGGGCTTTCTAGCTTAGCTAGGCGCTGCGTCTTGTCTGCCAGACGCAGCGCCTCTATAATTTCCTGGAGCTCACCCTCCATCACCTGATCCAAATTATAAAGCGTCAAGCCAATCCGATGATCGGTTACGCGATTTTGAGGAAAGTTATAGGTTCTAATCTTAGCGCTTCTATCGCCAGTTGAGATGAAGGAACGGCGCAGGGAATCTTCCGCTGCCCGCTTCTTTTGAAGCTCTAACTCATACAAACGCGCCCGCAAAATCCGAAGGGCAATCTCATAATTCTTGATTTGCGAGCGCTCATTCTGAATAGCTACCGTAATGCCCGTAGGTATGTGCACGAGCCGCACAGCCGAATAGGTAGTATTTACAGACTGCCCCCCATGCCCGGAAGAACAGTAGGTGTCTTTGCGGATATCGCTCTCTTTGAGTTCAATTTCTATTTCTTCTGGCTCTGGCAACACCGCTACACTTGCGGCAGAAGTGTGTATGCGCCCTTGGCTCTCGGTACGAGGGACGCGCTGCACCCGATGAACGCCTCCCTCATACTTAAGCCACCCATAAGCGCCTTCGCCTCGTACTTGTACAATAAGCTCTTTATATCCCCCTGCATTCCCTTCTGTGAAGTCCGAAACCTCCCACTTCCACCCTTGCTTCTCGCAATAGCGCTGATACATTCGGGCTAGGTCCCCAGCAAATAGAGCCGCTTCATCCCCCCCTGTACCAGCCCGAATTTCCAAAATAACATTCTTATCATCATCTGGATCAGGCGGAAGGAGGGCTAACTTAAGCTGCTCTTCTAATTGGGTGGCTTCGGCAGTGAGGCGCTCTAGCTCTTCCAGCACGAGGGTGCGCCACTCGGCATCACGGCTTGTCTCTAACTCCTGCCGTGCCGCTTCCAGAGCGGCTTGCACCCGCTGCCATTTCTGATAAAGCGAAACTATAGGCGCTAGATATTTATGCTCTTTTCCCAAACTGCGCAGGCGGACAGGGTCTGCTATTTCTTGGCTAAGCTCGGCCTCGACCGTACGAAAGCGCTGAACTACCTGCTCTAAGCGCTCCCACATATGCGCAAAATTAGCTGCAGAAAAGCAGGCGCCGGGTTTCCAAAGGTAGCTTATGCGTATCGCCGCGCGCCAAATGCACCGTCGTCCGGATCCCCCCCCGCACGTTGTACCGCAACGAAAGCCGCAGGTAGCGCGGCTCTAAAACGCTCCATAAATCCTCAAAAATGAGGTCCGCTACGGGTTCCTGAAAAATCTCTTCGTTGCGGTAGCTAAAAAGATACATTTTGAAAGACTTCAATTCTAAGCACCGGTCGGAAGGCAGATACCATACATCTAACGTACCGATGTCGGGTAGGCCGGTACCAGGGCACACGGCACTGAATTCCTTCGTGTGCAGGTGGATGACCTGAGGTTGCTCGGTTACAAAGCTGAATGTTTGAAGTAGCGCCCGGCGCTCGGGCTTGCGTACCTCCGCGCGTGTATCAGCGATGCGTATCGGCATCTTTTTTGAAGTTAGGCAGCATCTTAAGCCAGGCGACCTCTTGAGGGGTTAGGAAGCGCCACTTACCGCGCGGCACCCCCTTGCGTGTAATAGGCCCAAAAGCAATCCTATCCAAACTCTTTACCCTATACCCTACCGCTTCCATCATGCGCCTTACGATATGCTTGCGGCCTAGGTGAAGGGTGATAATCAGCGTATAGGGGTCTTCTAAGTAGGCCTCATCGGCTTGGGCTACCCCATCTCGCAAAGGAACGCCCCGTCGCAGCCGCTCTAAAGCCTCTGACGTAATGGGCTTCACCGTCGTTACTCGATAAGTGCGCGGCACCTGTGCAGCTGGATGCAAGAGCTTCTGCGCAAGCTCTCCATCATTGGTAAGAAGTAAAATTCCCGTAGTATTTCGGTCTAAGCGACCGACGGGATAGAGACGCACGGGGGGCGCCCCTTCCAGAAGGTCCATTACGGTCCGGCGGCCCTTCTCATCTCGGACGGTACAGAGCGTATTCTTGGGCTTATTCAGAAGAATATATACTGGCCGTTCGGGTCTTATGGGACGCCCCTTGTAGGTAACCGTATCTTTGTCCGGCTCCACCATGAGCCAGGGCTCCCGCACAATCTGGCCATTCACCGCTACTTGACCGTTTTGGATGAGCTGGGTAGCTTTTCGGCGGGAAGCCACCCCAGCTAGGCTCACATACCGCACTAGCCGCAGCCGCTCGGGCAAAGCCGTAAAAGCTGAGGGCTTTGAAGGCCTACTTGACATAGAGGCAGGGCGTACGAATTTAGCAAAATCTCAGATATTTGGGGGTGTGGCGGACCTGGATCGGTTTCTCTATAGGTCTATGGGCCTGCCAACGCCCTCCTTCTTGGCTAGCCGAGGCGCCCCTGATAGGGCATCGGGTGCGAGATGATGCGGGACGAGTAATTTATGTGCCGCAACCTCCTCGGCATATAGGCCTAGCCACGCCTCAAGCTACCTTCCTGTGGACTAGTCATCCGCTCCTCCAACGCCATCTCACCGTCGCCTGCGCTGGCGAAGGCGAAGACAGCCGGCGCTTCTTCCTTCCCTGCGAAGATACCCTTGCGGTAAGAGAAGTGCTCACCCAAAACGCCCTTGACTGGATATGGGTGCCCGAAACTCTCCCTGGATTACCCAAAGAAAAACAGTACGTCTTTGCCCCCAAAACCCTCTGGCAGTGGCTCCGGCACCGCCAAGTTTTAGCCGAGATTTACGACCTCCCCGATCTTAGGCAAGAAACCGAAAGTCTTCAGACCGAAGTCGCCCGCCTTGCTCAGCAAGCCCAAGCCGAACGCCTCTTTCGGGTATTAGTTGTAAGTAGTAAGGATTCAGGCTACGTGCCCAACTCCACTCATCCCATAAGCGAACTGATAAAAATGGCTGGCGGTACCCCTCTACCGCGTGAATCCCTTCAAATTATGGAGCGCATGCCTCCCGAAATTCTTATCCTTCCCGCTGGCAAAACAGACTTAGTAAATGCCCTCCTCTATCAGTATCCTCACTTATATATCTCGCCCGCTTTGCAGCATCAGCGGGTATTTAGCTTAGAGCGATGGATGATAGAGGAACCTATGCGGGATCCCGTTACAGTATTTCTAGGGCTTCTAAAAATTATCCACCCAGAGGTAGGTTCGCACTTAGCCGGTACGGCGCAGGAGGTAGAAAAGCCCACTGAGTAGAAGACTCAAAAGCAGGCTGGTACCCAACGGCAAGTAGATGCGGAGATTATCGCGCTCAATAACTATATCCCCTGGTAGCCGTGGAAGGGCAAAACCTTTAGTTTCCCATAGCCAAAGAAAAAGACCTATTGCGGCTAAGAGAAGTCCTGTAGCTAAGAGAAACTTACCCATTAATCGGAATTTAGGAGCACGAACCGCTGCCAGTTTTCTCGGCCTTCGTAAAAGAGCTGAAGGTAATAAACTCCGCTTGGGAGAGTGGAGCTAAGTAGGATTTTGCCCTCTGGTGGGACTTCTCCTTCCCCCACTACTTGGCCGATTACGTTGCGCAGGATGTAGCGCGCCCCAGGTAGGGGTATATAGAGCATGCCGCGGGTAGGATTAGGCTGGAGGGTTGGAAAAGTAAACGGCGCCGCCATAGCTGTGGGAGAACCTGTAGAGCGCAGCGTATCCTTGTATTGCACGAGCGTAGGAAGGAAGCGGTTCATCTGAAAGGTGCCTTGGACGCGTACAAGTGGAACCCCTTGCCCGCGTCCAAGCCAATCTAAAATGGTATAGCTCGTATCTCGCCGCTGCACAGGAAGTCCATTGAAGAAGACGGTGTCCCACTGGCGCACCTCTTGCCTCAAGCGCAGACAAGAAAAAGTACCTAAAGGAGTCGTAACCGTCCCATAGCCATCCACCTGATGAATTCTGTAGCCACGCTGAGAGATAGTAATTTGAGCCCCCCCCGGTGAAGTCAAGTCAAAGCGTACCCAAAAAGTAGTACTATCCCGCCGGCCATACTGCATAGGCAAGACATAAACTTCATCGGGGTCTCTGTAGCAGGAAGTTATGGGAAGGCCATTTATGGTAACGCCGATACCATTTACCGCAAACTCACTAGAGCTCTTTCGTAAAAATGCGTATAAATCCCGTGCTTGAATCGTACCAGAACCAGGTGTTGAAAAAGAACCCAAGCTATCGGCTAGCTTGAGTAGAAGGGCTTGAAAGCTGAGATTACCGCAGTTGAAGATATACCGTGGCACTTCTGTGGGACGCTTCCATTCAACTCTCAGCTGAGTATCGGGACTAAGTTGGGCAAAGTTCCACGAGTAGCCAGCTCCTGTGGCCAGGTAGTCGACCTGGAAAGAAGCGCGGGCTTGGCTGACTATATACTGCTCGCCCGCACTGGGCAGGTCGGCCTGAGTAAGCTGAAGCTGGGCCCATCCGAGCCCTAAGAAGAAAGCAATCATCCGCATGGGTGGCCTAAAGGTACAAAAAATGGGGTATCTAGGAAAAAGTGAGAAGGGGCAGAAAGTCTGCCCCTCCCCCAAGACCTTCAATCAAAGAGCGCCTCAACGCCCACAGAACTGACTCCAGCGTCGGCACTTTCCTCCCCGTCCAAAGTACTGCTGAGCCAGCCTAACTCGGCTTCTTTTTTTGCGGGGATCCACCGACACCACCGAGTGGGTCTCTGAAGAAGTTTTTATCTCTAGAGAGCTGACCATCTTGGCTTCGGCCAGCGTTAGGCCCATTAAGGCCCCTACTAAGACGACTATCTTTCGCATAACGCTATTAATACGCAAGGGGCCTCTAAAGAGGTTGCATGGCGAGTTTAGCTAGCGGCGGCTGCGGAAAAACTCTTGAAGCAGGTACTGAGCGGCTTCGGCCAATATGCCTTGACGAATCCGGGTACGTGGGTGCAATAGAGGTGGCATGTACCGTGTGAAGCCCTTTTGCGGGTCTGAGGCGCCATAGACCAAATGCCCTATCTGGGCCCATCCCAAAGCCGCCGCACACATAGCACAGGGCTCTAAAGTAACATACAGCGTAGCTTGAGGTAAGTATTTGCTCTGGAGCGCACTACAAGCAGCTGTAAGGCAGAGGATCTCGGCATGCGCTGTGGGATCGCGAAGCTGTTCCGTGCGATTGTGGTCTTTAGCTACAATCCGCTGCTCTACTACTAATACAGCACCCACCGGTACCTCCCCTAAAGCCCAAGCCCGCTCAGCCTCTTCTAAGGCAAGCCGCATGTAGTACTCATCGTCCCTCATCGCTAAAAAGAAAAAGGCCCGCAGTTGTGAGAAGGGTGGCTAAAGCCAATTGCCAAGAGAGCGGCTCCTGACCCAAGGCCGCCGCCAGGACTAAAGTACCAATAGGCTGAAGGTTTATGTAAAGGGCGGTTCGTGTAGGGGTCAGGTAGCGTAAGCCTAGGCTTAGAAAAAGGTAGGCTACCACGGACATACCCAGTACTAGATAGGCTAGACTGGCCCAAGCAGCTATTGATAATGTCGCCCATTCTTGACGCCAAAGGCCTAAAATAAGCGTAGGCAGGTGCAGGAAAGCCCCTAAAATCATCACAAGCGCTGTCGTGCCTAAAGGACCGATTGTCTGTACAACGGGGGGAGAAATCTGCAGGTACCAAGCCCAAAAGCCCACAGCAGCCAGAATGGCTAGCCAACCCCATCCGTGGGCCGCATGCAGGAGGTTATGCCACAGGGCTAAGACTACCCCCGTATAAGCCGCTACCAAGCCAGCCACCTTCCGCCAGTGGAAGCGCTCACGCCGAAATACCCACACGCTCAGCCAAAACACTACCGAAGGCGTCAGGGCATAGATAAGCGCCGTCGTTGCGGCCGTAGTGTAGCGTAGTCCCGCATTGAAGAGAAACTGGTTGAAAAATATGCCCAGCAGGGCTAGTCGCCATAGCTTTTGGCGCCAAGTAGGTTCTAGCGCCGCCCAAGAAGTTGTAAAGGTTCCCGACCGCCTTAAGAAAGGCAGGAGCATCAGATAAATAAGTCCGCTAAGGACGGCCCGCAAACCCGTAAGGAGGAAAGGATCAAAATGCTGAGCGGCTTTTCGCCCAAAGACATAGCCGCCACATATAATCGCTGTCTGTCCTAAAAGAGCTAAGTGGCCTTTCCAAGTAGCGCGCTGTCGCTGATCCTTTAGGAGCTGAGGCGATCGCATAGCAGAGCGTAGTCGCAGTAGGTACACAGCGTCCCGCGTGGGCGCATAGGGAAAGCTTCCATCCCTTGCGGCAGCTTCGCCTGAAGTCCCTCTACAAGCTCTTTCCAAAGAGCTAAAATGCGCTGCTCCCAGTCTGGCGGCAGTTCGGCGCGCACTACTTTTACATAGGGTGGATTTTGCTTCTCCTTTTTACGGCTGGGGCGCCACCAGAGCGAAACAATCACCGCTTCCTCTACTTCTATCTGCCTCTGCCTCAGAAGCGCTAAGTACAAAAGGAGCTGTGCCCAGACCTCTTGCCAAAGGGACAATTCCAGAATCCCCCCTTCTCTCCAAATACCCAAGCCCTCCAAGGCTTCATCGATGAAATCTTTCAGCTCTTCGTTCTTTTTATTTTTGAGAGGTTCTGGCAAGGTGCTTTTGAAGTCTAAGAGAATCCATCGGTCCGAAGGCTGCTTTAAGTACATCAAAAGATCAAGGCGCGCCGTAGCCTGAAATGAGCGGAAGGCTAGCCAGAGCTCAGGGAAAAGGTAGAAATCCTCTTTCTCCTCTTTCAGGTGATACCAACGAAGCGCCTCTGTGAAGGGTAAAGAGCAAAGATTAGGGTCCTGCTCTGCAGCCGGCATAGTCTTGAGCAGAGCGTAGAAGGTATGAAGGAGGGGCTGGCCTACTCCAGCTAAAAGCGGCCGAAGGAGAAGGCGGCTCTGACGCGGCAGAAGTCGGCGCCACCCTAGCCTATCCGACTTCATCAGAACCTCCAGATGGCCAATACGATAAAATAGCCGCCGTGAACTGAGCCTATAGCCCAGCCGACGCAGCGTAAAGGCATACGAAGCTCCCGGCAGGGAAGTAGCCGGGGCTTTGGAGGAGCGCTTTGGTCTCTGAAAAGCTTCTTCTAAAAGCAGATGGAGGAGCTGGCCTGCCCGGGCAGGTTCAGCGTACGCTTCAGCAGGAAGAGCCTTAGACCAATAGTAGCGACGCGGACAGCTCATCAGTTTGAGGCTTTCCGTGATGGAAAAGCCTAATGGGTTTTCAGGTGAAGGGGTTGTCTGGCCATTAGGTATCCAGGGGATGGAGGCCGCTGGCGGGGAGGCTACCAGCTTGCGTTCAGCAGCATGCAGCGAAAGCTCCAGCTCTTTCACCTTGAAAAGGTTCTTTACGCCGATTTCTTCCGCATGAAGTAGGAATTCTTCTAAGGGCGTCTGAGAGGCAGGGCTGGCTTCTCGCCAGAGGTAAATCTCCCTACTGGCCCACAGCAGGAGGGAGAGGAGCTGCCAGGCAATACGCTGGTGCTGCAAGCGGCTGGCGAATTGCTGTCGCACCTTAGCCAGCCAGAAGGTAGGTCTTTCCCATCGGCCCAGTGGCTCCGCAGAGGGTAAGACAATAAAGAGCTTATCGTAAGCGCCGCCAGCCAGTTGGGCTAAACGCCCTATGAAAATCTTTGCCTCGGGTGAAAAGTCTGCTTTTGGGCTGTGGGCCTGCTGGAGAAGGTGGAGAAGGAGCCGCCAATTTTCTGGACGATCGGGTGCAGCCTCCGTTGTAAAAAGCCTATAGAGGGCTTCGGCATACTGTTCAAAAGGCGTAGCGTCAGCTGGCTGGAAAGGTGGCCACGTCCGACACTGGCCCTGAAGGCCAGCGGCAACAAAAGGACCAAGCTGAACCCCGATTGTGCTACCTTCCCAAAGGCTCCTCGGGGCAGGGGAAAGAGGCAGAGTGTCCCCTAAAAATTGCCGAAGAAGCGGCTCATACGTCGGCTCGCACAGCACTCCTATGGTGGCTGTTGGATCGGCCTTCACGGCTTCCTGAATGGCTTGGGCCGCCCTTTCCACGGCTTCTACGGGTGAAAAGACCCGATAGAGGAAGGTAGGCTTAGGCTCCTGAGGCAGGGGAACGGCTAGAGCTGCGGGGGCGGTCCTATCACCCCAGATTTCGGGTAATGCTTGTCTGAGGGGCTCTAAGGCCCATCCCCAAGCCGCTGCCTGGCGCGCTTGAGCCAACCTGAGAAGCTCCCCAAAGAGCGGATAGGTATCGTAGAGGTGAAGGAAAACCACCCCCTCCCAAGCCGCCTCCTCCTTAAGAAGCTGGTGTAAAAGCATCTCCGCAAAGGCTCGCTTTTTCCTTGAAAGAAAAGCCAAATAAGACCTTATCTTTCTGAGAAAATTTTCCCAAAAATTCGTTTTCTTTTGGTCATAGACAAGCGGCAAAAAAATGAGGCTCTCCCACTCGCGCATTTCCTCGGTATCGGGGGCGTACCGAAGGATGATCTGCATTTCGTTGGCCAGCTGCGCCCAGAAGTTCATCGCCGAATCAGCCCGCGAGATACTCTTTAGGAGTTCTTCCCAATCTTTACCCAGCTTTTGGGCCTCTTCCCAAATTAAGGGAAAGTCCGCTAGCTTTGATAGGTCAGAGCCAAAAGCCGCCTTAAAGGCCTGATAAAGGTCTATGGGATCAGGGAGAGCTACCCCTTTTTGAAGGCTAGCCCACGTGTAGAGCTCGTAAAACTTTATATCGGGCCAGTAACTACTAAGCGCTTGGGCTAAGAAAGGATCAGGCAGGAGGTAGGTTTTCTGGGGCTGCGCCTTTATAGCTTCCTGTAAGGGCGCAGGTAGGAGGGCGCTCATCGCAGTTCAAATCGCCCGCGCCCAATCTCTACACCTTCGCAAAATACGGCTACTTGATAGGTACCCTTGACCCACTCGTGGTCAGGCGCCTTTTCGTAGAGGCTACAGACTTCTTGACGGGCTTTTTGGTAGTTGAAGGTCGCTTTAGCCGAGAAGGGCTGCTCGGTATCCATTACGGTGAAGTAACCGCTACCTTCGGTGGCCTTGCTGAAATTCGTAACTACCTTGCCATTAGGATCCGATATCACGATGTAGGCGGTACGATCGCCCGGTTCGGCGATTTCATTTTCCAGCACCGTGAAGCAAATTTTTAGCCGGTGTAGCCGGCGCGCGCGAAAATCTGTATCCCAATCTTCTTTTCCATTATCTTTCACGAGCGCAAAGCGGAAATCGGTAGCCTTGAGGTAGGAAGCGGCTTTGACTTTGATCTCCAAACGCTCCTTTTCCTGAATAACCTGCTGGGTCTGCATCTCTTTTTGCTGGATTTGCTTCTCCAATTCGGCCGTACGTGCGCGCAATTGGGCATTTTCCTCCTGAAGCTTGCTAATGCGCCCTTGGTACTCCTGAATGTAATAGCTCATCTGTTCAAGCTTGAATCGCATTTCTTCGGCTTCCCGGGCTGATATTTTACCTTGCTCTTCGTACTTGCGCAGGCGTGTGCGGGCTTGGGCTAATTCGCGAGAGAGTTCATCCACTTTTTTAGATTTTTCAGCTAATTCTAAATCTTTGCGATTAATCTCCGCCTCCATGGCCTTAATTCTTTCATTTAGGCTTTGAATCTCCGCCTCTAGCTCTAATTTCTCTTCGGTAAGCTGTATCCGCTGGCTTTCGGATTTACGCAGCTTCCAGTATAAGAAACCCGCTGTGGCTGAGATAACCACAAGAAGTAGGCCTAAAAGTAAGCCGGTGCGAAACACGGCACAAAGTTAGGAAGCGATTTTTTGTTCTTAAGGCATGGGCGTCGTCGTGCTTTCCTGTACCCACCGCCCAGCGAGCTATACCCGGCGTGTAGCTCTTTACTTACTGCGCCGCTTAGAAGCGCGCGGGGTAAGAGCGCAATTTCTAGATTTTCAGTATCTACCGCGTGAGTTTTTATTTTCCGACCTTTTTGGTGCACGTTCGGAGGAGTTTCTGCCCTTTATAGAGGTCCTCTATGAAGCTACGAAGTGGCTGTGGGTGGTACCTGAGTATAACGGGAGCTATCCGGGCGTGGTGAAGGTATTCATAGATGCGCTTCCGCGCGAGGTCTTTCGGGGGCGGTGGGCTGGATTAGTGGGTCTATCGGACGGACGATTCGGAAACCTGCGCGGCTTAGAACACCTGAATGGGGTACTGAATTACTGCGGCATGCAGGTGCTACCCTACCGGGCCCATCTGATGCATATCAGCGAGCGATGGCAGGAAAGTGAAGGCCGCCCCATCTCGGCCTACATCCAAGAGCTGGATCATCTTTTGGATATGCTTCTTTTAGCCCCCGAGCCAGCTAAAGCTAACTGAATATTTCTTAGTTTTGCCGCGACGCCGAAGTGGCGGAATTGGTAGACGCGCACGTCTCAGGAGCGTGTGGGGAAACCCGTGTGGGTTCGAGTCCCACCTTCGGCACGGCAGGGCCCCCTTCGTAGATTTCCCTTATGCGGCGGCTTCTCCTCATAGGTTTGAGTGGGCTAGCCTTGGCCCAGCGTGTGGAAATTCGGCGCGATAGTTTCGGGACCCCTTACATTTTTGGGACACGGGATGTGGATTGTGCGTACGGGCTAGCTTGGGCGCACGCCGAGGATGACTTCGGCCGCATCCAGTATCTCATGGCGGTAGCCCAAGGGCGCCTCGGCCGGCTTTTAGGCAAAACGGGGGCCATGGCGGACTATTTTGCCCATTTTATAGGCGCCTTTCACCTAGCGCGGCAGCAGTATGACAGCCTCTCTCCTGCTATCCGCGCGATTTTGGAGAGCTACGCCGAGGGCCTCAACGCCTACGCTCAGGCCCACCCCAAAGAGGTAGTAGATAATGCCCTTTTTCCAGTAAGGGGAGAGGACATTCTGCGCGGCTACATTATTGTGCTGGCCGGGATGGTCGGTGTAGGTCAGGCCCTTCAAGCAGTTTTTCAGGGTAGAGCGGAAAATTATGCGTTTGAGGTGCAGGCGGGGTCTAACGGCATAGCGGTAAGCTCCGCCCGTACGGCCGATGGCCACACCTATTTAGTGATTAATCCTCATGTGCCATTGGAGGGCCTTTTGCGGTGGTATGAGGCTTTCCTGCATAGCGAGGAGGGCTGGCACATTTTGGGAGGGTTCTTTCCGGGTGCGGTGGCGCCTGGCCTCGGCACTAACCCGCATTTAGGGTGGGCTATGACCTTCAACTGGCCCGACTTCGTGGATATTTATCGGCTGCGCATGCACCCTAAAAATCCACGAGTGTACTGGGTAGATGGAAGGTGGGATACCCTGCAAGAGGAGCAGGTCTGGCTGCATGTACGCTTGATTGGACGACGCATAGAATTTGTCCATGGCTGGCCCGTAGGCGGCCTCAAGCGCGCCCGTGGGCCTGTGATTCCGATTCGCCAGAAGATAGAGCGCAGCCGCTTCGGCCCTATTGTGCGAACAAAGAAAGGCGTATATGCCCTACGCTTTGCGGCCGAGCGCTTCTTCCGCGCGCCCCAGCAGTGGTACGAAATGGGCAAGGCGCGCTCCTTCACGGAGTTTTACCAAGCCCTCCGCCTGCAAGGCATACCCCTCTTCAACATCGTGTATGCCGACCGCCAGGATACAATTTACTACCTCTTCAACGCCCTCCTACCTGAGCGCGGGCCTGGGTACAACTGGCAAGGGGTACTGCCGGGCGACACCACCGCCACTCTATGGAAGCGCTATCTAACGATTGAGGAACTTCCACAGGTTTTGGCACCTAAGTGCGGCGTAGTATTCAGCGTCAATAATAGCCCCTTTGGCACGACCTGTCCCGAAGAGGCGCCGCGGCAGGCGGACTTTCCTCCGTACCACGCCTGGGAGTGGAATAGGCATAATAATCGCGAGCGCCGCCTGCATGAGCTAATTTTCGCCAAAGAGCGGATTTCGTGGGAAGACTTCAAGGCAATCAAGTACGACCGCCAATACCCGCGCCAGGGGCCTTTAGAGCGGATATGGATTTCGTATGCAAGCCTGCCTGATACGGCTGCCCCGCCTTTGCGGGAAGCGCTGGGGGTTATTCGCACTTGGGACCTGTCGGGAAGTGGACGCAGCCGGGCTGCTTCCCTCCTCAGCCTCGCCGTAGCCTATGCCCTCAAGAAAGCTGGCCTCCCAGCTTACAACTGGCTAGAAGAGGGTAAAGCTACTATCTCCGCCCAACTCCTGTGGGAGTCCCTGCGCTATGCTACGCAGCAGCTCTACCGCTACTACCGAGATATCGCCCCGCCCTTAGAGAGAGTACAGGCGCTAGAAATAAAAGGCAAGCGGTATCCCTTTGATGGCCTGCCTGAGCAGCTTGCGCCCACCTATGCCATTTGGGATGAGAAAAGAGGATTTTTGCGGGTCGTGGCGGGAGATACCTATATTCAGTTCGTACGGTTCCGGCGGGATGCGCCCTATCCGCAGGTGGAGTCGGTGCTACCTTTAGGGATTTCAGGTAGACCGAATAGTCCGCACTACGACGACCAGCTCCCGCTTTACCTCAAGCGCCAGTGCAAGCCAATGACGCTTGATCCGGAGGAAATTCGGGCGCGTACGGTATGTACGCACGTCTTTATGCGGCCGTAAGGAGCTGGGCCCAGAAACGCTCAAGCACCTGGACCACATAAGTGGGATTATCCACATGAATCCAGTGCCCTGCTCTAGGCACTACCTCTACCACCGCATGGGGGAAAAGCGCCTTTATCTGCGGTTCATCCTCTGGCCTAAGGTACTCTGAACGCTCACCCTTTAGGAAAAGGGCCGGCCCCGTATAGGGCTTACCGAACACAGCGGCTAAGATAGCCGGATACGCCGCATAAAGGCCGGTGAGGTTAATGCGCCAGTAGAAGCGCCCCTGCGCATCTCGCGCAAGGTTTTTTAGAAGAAATTGGCGCACCCCTCCATCGGGAATAAAAGGAACCAGTTGGGCTTCCACTTCTTCTCGGCGCCTCACGCTAAGGTCAGCTCGGCGAAGGGCTTCCCATATCGCCTCATGACCACCAGTATAGGCGCGCGGAGCTATATCGCCTACCACTACGGAGCGAACGGATTGGGGGAAATTCAGCGCAAGGTACATGGCCGTTTTGCCGCCCATGGAATGGCCCAGCAGATGAGCCGCAGAATGCCCCTCCGACGCGAGAAGCGCCAGAATATCCTGCGCCTGGTCCGCGTAGGTATGAGAGGGCGCGTGCGGTGAGCGCCCATGATTGCGTGCATCTACTAAGTAAAAGGTGCCGGGTAGATTTAGCTGCTTGACTACGCCTCGCCAATTATCCGCACTCCCAAATAGGCCATGCAGAAAAACGTAAATAGGTTCCCCGCTGCCCAGCCGCTCAAAATAGAGACGCATGAGGCGAAGGTAAGTTTTGGTTTACTTTTGGCGCGTGAAGCTTGGGCTACTGGCTGGTGAGGGGGTGCGTTCCTTTTCGCCGCTCCTTTTTCAGCGCGTCTTTGGTGTGCCCTATGAGGTGTATACCCCACCCGATTTGACCGACTTGCGCCAAGCGATTAGGCAGCGGGGCTGGATTGGCTTCAATGTAACTTTTCCCTACAAAACCGCCATTTATCCGCTTTTAGACCTGCGTGACGCCGAGGTGGAGGCCACGCAAGCCGTAAATGCCGTAAGCCTCTTACCCGATGGACGTTGGCAGGGGCATAACACCGACTACCAAGCGGCCCATTACCTTCTGGGCGAAATGGAAAGCGTATATGGACCCTGGGAAATGGCTGTAATTCTGGGTACAGGCGGGGTAGGACGGGCCGTAGCGTATGCGCATGCTCGGCTCTATCCTGAAGTGCCTATTCTTTTTGTAAGCCGCGAGCCTGCGGCACGCTTAGTAGGCTTTTCAGTGCCTCATCAGCGCATTAGTTATGAAGCTTGCGAGGATTATGTTTTTCCTGAAAAAGTACTTTTAGTACAGGCTACGCCAGTGGGGATGTTTCCTGCGATGAAGGCCATGCCGCCCTTTCCTCTCGCACGCGTGCAGCCTTCTTGGATTGTATGGGAGATGATTTACAACCCTCATCCTACTTACTTCCTTCAAGCGGTTTGGCAGCGGGGTGCTCGCTGGGAGAGCGGTTACCCTTTCTTTCGCAAGCAGGCCGAGTATAGCTTAGCCCTTTGGAATGCCCTGTGGGTTACGCATTACAAACGGCGCGCGCCCAGCTCTTGACAAAAGCCGAAAAGTTCCTACCTTTGCAGTGGTGGTCCGGTAGTTCAGCTGGTTAGAACGCCGGCCTGTCACGCCGGAGGCCGCGGGTTCGAGTCCCGTCCGGACCGCAGGCGCGCATGGCCCTCACTTCCGCCGAAGCGGCCCAGCGCATTGCCGAGCTCGTAGCTCAGCTCAATCTATACGATTACCATTACTACGTCTTAGCGCAGCCGCTCGTACCTGACTCGGAGTATGACAGGCTTTATCAAGAGCTAAAGGCTTTAGAAGCGGCTTATCCTGAATTGCGCCGGCCAGACTCCCCGACCCAGCGGGTAGGCGGAGGCCTTACGAAAGAGTTTCCTACGGTTCGGCATCGCCGCCCCATGCTCAGCCTAGACAATGCCTATACCGAGGCGGAGCTGAGGGAATTTGCGCAGCGGCTGCAGCGTCTCCTACCCGAAGCCACCTTCACCTATCTCGTCCAGCTCAAGATAGACGGGGTAGCCGTGAGCCTGCATTACGAAAATGGCGTATTGGTACGCGGGCTTACACGCGGGGATGGCGAGCAGGGCGATGACATCACACCTAACCTGCGCACCGTACGAGATATTCCCCTGCGCCTGCTGGGTGAAGGTTACCCGCCTTTCTTGGAGGTTCGGGGCGAGGTGTATATGACGCGCGCGGCCTTTCAGGCTCTCAACGAAGAGCGGGAAGCCATCGGCGATCCGCCCTTTATGAATCCGCGCAATGCTACGGCTGGCTCGCTCAAGCTTCAGGATTCTGGGGAGGTAGCGCGGCGTCGCCTCCGCTTCTGGGCCTATGCCGCCGAAGGTGAAGGCCTGCCCGACTCCGACCTTGCCGTCATGAACTGCCTACGCCAGTGGGGCTTCCCCGTCGTAGAGACCCAAGGCCCCTTCGGTTTAGCCGAAGCCTGGAACTTCATCCGCACCTGGGAGAGCCAGAGGGAAAAGCTCCCCTATGATATTGACGGCGTGGTGCTCAAAGTGGATAGTCACGCCCTTCGGACGGCGCTGGGCACTACGGCTAAAGCCCCGCGCTGGGCCATCGCCTATAAGTATGCGCCCGAGCAGGCCACTACCCAGCTGCAGGGGATTACTTTTCAAGTAGGCCGTACAGGCTACATTACCCCTGTAGCTGAGCTCAAACCCGTCCTTTTAGGCGGCACTATAGTCAAGCGCGCCTCGCTGTATAACTACGACGAAATCCAACGCTTAGGCCTCCACGTGCCAGATGTGGTAGTAGTGGAAAAAAGCGGGGAGATTATTCCCAAGGTGGTGCGGGCAGTGCCTGAGCGCCGTCCTCCTGAGGCTCGTCCGGCGCCTCTTCCTACTACCTGTCCGGAGTGTGGGACGCCTCTTGTCCAGCCGCCCGGAGAGGTTGGCCGCTACTGCCCCAACTACAAGCACTGCCCCCCGCAAGTTCTGGGCCGCTTGGAGCACTTCGTCAGCCGAAAGGCTATGAACATCCAGAGCTTAGGCAAAAAAATTTTAGCCAAACTTTATCACAAGGGCTTAGTGAAGCGCCCCAGTGATCTTTATACCCTTACGCCAGAAAAGCTCACAGACCTAGAGGGCTTTGCCGAAAAAATGCCGCAAAAAATTTGCCAAAATATTCAGCAATCAAAGGCCGTTCCCTATCCGCGCGTGCTGTACGCCTTAGGTATCCGGCATGTGGGAGAAAGTGTAGCAGAAAAGCTGGCCGAGGCCTTTCCGTCTATTGAGCGTCTTCAAGCGGCTTCTGTAGAGGAAATTGGGGCGGTGTATGCCATAGGCCCCGTCATCGCCCAGAGCGTGCGAGCCTTTTTAGACGACTCAGAGAATCAGGCGGAGATTGAGCGGCTCAAAGCGGCGGGCCTTCAATTTCGGCTGGAAGCGCCAGCCGAGGCTAACCTTCCCCTCCGAGGCAAGCGCTTTCTGATTACAGGTACTTTTCCGCAGGTCAGCCGTGAGCAGCTTATTGCGTTTATCAAACGCTGGGGCGGAACCTATGCCAGTAGCGTAAGCGCCCAGCTAGACTATCTGATTGTAGGTGAGGACCCTGGACCTGCTAAGTTAGAGAAAGCCCGAAAGCTCGGTATAGCCTGTATCGGCTTGACGGAGCTGGAAGCGCTGGCCGGACAGAGGGTTGCGGAGGGCTTCTAACGATTTGAGCTAAAACCTACAGCTCATTCCGCTGCTAGCTATCTTTGTAAGATGCAAAGACTCGTAGCTGCCTTTGTCCTCTCTACCATCCTCTTAGCTCAGGAAGAGCGCCTAACTATAGTCAGTCCCCCTTCGGTGCGCCAGCGCATCGCTGGGCGGGTGATAGATGCCCGCACAGGAGAACCCCTCATGGGGGTTCAAGTGCGCCTAGGTAGCGTGGGTACTTATACCGATGAAAAAGGCTACTTTACCCTCATAGTAGAACGGCTGGATACGCTTTCGGTTTTCCTTCTGGGCTATCGCCCCCTGCGGGTAGGGCTGAGTCGGGCTGAGACCGATCTCCTCTTGCGCCTCTCGGCGGTGGAGACCGAGCTCCAAGAGGTACCGATTGTGGCCGAAGCAGCCCGCGAAACTGAGGCCGGCCTCTTTTTAGAGCGGTTGCGCGCCCTGGAAATTGCCGAGCTGTACTCCCAAGAGCTTATCATGAAGCGAAGCACCGATTTCTACGTGCCGAATGTACTTCGGCGCCTGCCTGGGGTTTCCCTCCTATCGGGTCGGTATATTTCTATCCGGGGAATGGGCGAACGGTATAATGCCTTTGCCTTTTGGGCGGCCTATCCGGCTTGGCTAAACTACGATGCTACCTTCAGCGAGATAGAGCAGCTTATTACTACCCTTCTAGGGCGGGTGGAGGTACGTAAGTTTTGGACGCCTGAACTATTAGGCCACTTCGGCGGCGGCATGGTGGATTTCCAGCTTCCCCAAACCACGAGCGAAGGTCTTCAGATAGCCTACACCACCGAGTGGGATTTTACGGCGGTAGGGCGACGCTTCCCCCGCTTCTCTTCCCCGCTGCGTTCTCCCATTCCGGCTGGCTTTCCCCCTCCCCACACAATTCAAGCTTCGGAAAACAACGGCGTGCCTACATCCGAGAACTTCCAATATGCTCAGAGGGTAGAGCGCTACACAGTGCCTGACTCGCTCTCTTTTGCCCCGCCTGGCCACCTTCTTACCGTAAGCTACGACAGACGCTGGGAGAAGTGGCGAGTCTCTTTGCGGGGTGCTTTCTCCCAACGCTATCTGGCTTCTGCCATACGATTTGATGACGGCACCTTTGTAGAAGAAGATGGCCACTGGCACTTCCAATCCTACTACACCGTTAAAGGCCGTTCTAATCCTCTGCGTTACTACACACAGGGCGGTGGTGCCTCCTGGAATCTGGCCTTTCAGCCTCATCCTCACCATACCCTCATGCTGGAGGGTTTCAGCATTCTTAGTACCACGCAGCGTACCGCTCTTGAGCAAGGCGCCTACATAAATCCTGAAATAGACTCGGTCAATCCCGTACAGGCCTACTATTCATCTTTTTACTTGCCTCGCTCCTACTTAGCCATTGTACGGCCTAGTTGGCACTTCAGTAGCCAAGGCGGTTGGCGCAGCGCTATTCAAGCCGGCCTTATTCTGCAAGGTCAAGACATCCCTCAAGCGGGCGCTATGAATTATATCCGGTATCCTGGTGCGACGGCATTCTCGTACGAGCATGAGCTTTACGGTTCATCCGAGGTATATGCGCAGGTATGGACCTCTCGGGTACGAGCCTGGCAAGGGTATATACATCCCTACCTAGAGCGGCGGTGGGAAGGGGGCGAAAGTTGGCTTCAGGTTCGCCTAGGCGGCTGGTACTCTCAGGAACGGCAGCACTTCCATGGTCGACTCCTAGGTTTCCTAACCGATACGACGGGTGGCAGGCCAAGAGGCGCGTTACCTGAGGAGGTCTATAGCTTGGAGAATATCCGAGACGTCTATGCCCTACCCTATCGGCAGCCGGGTGGGTGGTACTTGATTGAGCGCACGGGGGATTTCCACCGGCATCGGGGCATAACGCAGACGGTAGCCGGGTATGCCTGGGTACGGCTGGGCTTAGGTCCACGCTGGGAAGCCCTGCTTGGCGCACGATACGAGCACTGGCAGCGCCAAATTTGGAACGTCCCCATAGCTACCGAAACCGAAACTACCCTGACCCGCCTAAGCGACGGGCACCTCCTTCCGGCCTTCCTGCTCAAACGCTGGCTGGGTGAGCGCCATACCCTACGGCTCGGTGCAAACCTAACTTTAGTGCGTCCTCCTTTTCCTACTCAAGTACCCCTGCCCTACTTTGATTACCTCTGGGCCTACTACTGGATAGGCGAACCCACTATCCGCACCGCTCGCAGTTATAACGCCGACCTACGCTATGAATGGCTAAGAGATAAGGATAACCTGATCGCCATAGGACTTTTTTACAAGCATCTGCGCCAGCTTCCTGAAGTATATCTAATACCGGAGAGTTACACCTTAGTTTTCACCTATTCCAGCCGTCAGCGTCGGTGGGGCGACATAGTCGGCATAGAAATAGAGGCCCGGAAAACCCTTTGGCAGACTGAAACGAGACGCTTCTGGAGCTATCTCACTATCACGGTTAGCGAGAGTGCGCTAGAGAGGCCGGTCTGGCGTAAAATAGGGCGGTTGGAGGGACGCTTACAGGGCCACTCGCCCATAGTGGGTAATGCGGGTCTTCTTTATACCCGCCGTCGCTGGGAAGGGGCCCTCTTCTTCAATTACACCAGTGCCCAAATCTGGGCCATCGGGTTTGATCCGTATGTTTATCCCCACCTTATAGAAGAAGGAAGGCTAGTTGGGGAAGCCCAAATCTCCTATCGGCTCGGTTCGCGGTGGGAAGTGCGGCTGGCCATCTGGGACTTTATCAATCAGCCCTATCGCCGCACGCAACGGGTGGGAAATGCAAACAGCTTCAATTCGGCGCGTGATGCCGTAGCGGCATGGGAACGATGGGCCTGGCGGGCCTACCTTACCATTCGCTACCGCCTCGGCTAAGGGCTTTTCCCTACCTTTGAGGCTTGTGGAAATTTTCAAACTGCTACACACCCTCTTAGACCCCGAACGCATCATCCAGTTAGGGGGGCTTCTCTTAGTCGTGGCTATCGTTTTCGCCGAGACAGGCCTTATGATTGGCTTCTTTTTGCCGGGCGATTCGCTGCTTTTCACCGTGGGGCTTTTCTGTGCCCTTCAGGTGCTACCTGTCCCCATCCTAATTGTGCTGGCCTCCATTACGGCGGCTGCTATTATAGGCGACCAGGTGGGCTACTGGAGCGGGCGGCTCTTGGGTCAAAAGCTCTTTGAGAAGCCGGACAGCCGCTTCTTCAAGCGCAAATACTTAGAGCAAACGCGGGCTTTTTACCAGCGCTGGGGGGCTAGCGCGATTATCTTAGGACGCTTTGTACCTATTGTACGCACCTTTGCCCCTATTTTAGCCGGCGCGGTACAATTTCCGCCTAAAACCTTTGTGGCTTACAACGTCTCAGGTGCTTTTCTGTGGGTTGTTTCGCTCGTGCTGGCGGGGTATGGGTTAGGCAGCGCCTTTCCGTGGCTGCGTCAATACATAGAACTGATCGCGCTGGGGATAATCTTTCTCTCGGTGCTTCCGCTCCTTCGCACTTGGTGGAAAGAGAGACAGCGCCAGAAGACCCTTTCCATGTCATGAAGGTAGGGATCGTAGGTAGCGGCCATGTAGGTAGCGCTACGGCCTATGCGATAGCCTTGCAAGGGATTGCGCGCGAGATAGTTCTAATTGATATTGACCAAAAGCTGGCGCGTGCCCATGCGGAGGACATTCTTCATGCCACCCCTTTTGCACATCCTGTGTGGGTGCAGGCTAGCGATTATGAGGCTTTAGCTGGTGCCGAAGTAGTCATTCTGGCGGCCGGCGTAGCCCAGCGCCCCGGCGAGACGCGCCTCCAACTGCTTAGCCGTAACGCTACCGTTTTCCAGCAGATCATCCCCCGCTTGAAGGCCGTTGTGCCCGACGCCATTTTGCTTATCGCTACCAATCCTGTAGATGTGATGACCCATATTACCCTTCGCCTCTCTGGGCTGCCTCCCGAGCGAGTAATAGGCTCCGGTACAATCTTAGATACGGCTCGGTTTCAGGCCCTCTTAGGAGAGTACCTACATATAGCGCCGCAAAGCATAGACGCCTACGTAATAGGCGAACACGGCGACTCCGAGGTACTTGTTTGGTCTAGTGCGCATGTGGGGGGGCTGTGGCTTTTTGCCTTTGCGGAAAGTCGGGGCTGCCCGCTTACGGAAGAGGTATGCCAGCGCATAGATAGACAGGTACGCTACGCCGCCTACACAATTATAGAGGGCAAAGGGGCCACCTACTACGGGGTTGGGGCAGGCCTAGCGCGCCTCACCCGAGCTATCCTCACCGATGAAAAAGGCCTCTTCACCGTATCCATACTCAATCCTTCTATAGAAGGGGTACCGGAGGTGACGCTTTCCCTGCCGCGCATTCTTGGCCGGCAGGGCGTAGAGACGACCCTTTATCCCCCTCTCAGCCCAGAGGAAAGCGAAGCCCTGCGCCGCAGCGCCGCCCTTCTCAAAGAGGCGGCCGTGAGTATTGGCTTCCCGTGATTCGGCATATACTTTTAGACCTAGGGGGTGTGCTGTATGAGGTAGTTTATGAGCGCACGCTGGCGCAGCTGGGCTTGCCTCCTCAGCGGCTGTCTGAATTTCTCCAACACCCTATAGTGGCCGAATTTGAAAAAGGCCGCATTACACAGGAGGAATTCTTGCGGTATTGGCAAGGGTACTTTCCGCATTTGGCCCCTTCCGCCATTTTGGAGGCCTGGAATGCCATGTTAGGGGGGCCGCTACCGCAGGCCGAAGGGGTTCTAAGGCGTTTAGCTGCCCGCTACCCGCTGGCTCTGCTGAGCAACACGAATACGGCTCATTTAGAGCTTGTAGAGCCTCAGATCCGCCCCTGGCAGCCGTATTTTCAGGGGGTCTTTTTCTCCAATAGGCTAGGCCAGCGTAAGCCAGACCCGGCAGTTTATCAGACCGTACTAACCCAGCTTGGGTGGATGCCAGCTACCACGCTCTTTGTGGATGATAACCCTACTAATCTGCAGGGCGCTCAGGCAGCTGGCCTGCAGACTTTTCTCCTCCCAGCCAATAAGCCGGAAAAGCTTTTGGAATATTTAGCTCTCTCCCCCATTTAGCTTCCGAGCCTCCTTCCACAGGGCACTTTTCCACATCTCCTGCACCGCCCTTTGGCGCCTCCAGAGGAGGGCTTCTGTTAACTTCGCCGTATGGCCACGCGCACCTACACCTTCGGTGGACGAGAGTTCGTCTTAGATGTAGAAAAAGCCGAGCAGGCCATCGCCGAAAAGCGCGTCATCAATGGACGCATTACCATGGCCTTCAATCTCCTACCCCTCAAGTACCCCTGGGCGTATGACCTCTACCGCACCATGAAGGCTAACCATTGGGAGCCAGAGGATATCCCCATGCATAAGGACGCCGCCCAATGGAAAAGCCGAGAAATCAGCGATTTAGACCGCTGGATTATTCGCATGGCGGTTGGCTACTTCTCCGCCGCAGAAGGAATCGTCGGCGATAATATCATCCACGTAGTGCGTGAGCTGGTAACCGCTAGCGAACTCAAGCTGGTACTGGGCCGGCACGCCCACGAGGAAAACGTCCATGCGGACTCCCTACTCTACATGATTGCCTCCCTCGGCATAGACCCGTATGAATGTGAGGCGATGTTTGTAGATATTCCTACTATCCGCGCCAAAAATGCCTTCGTAACGCGCATCTCTCAGGATCTGCGGCGCGACTTAGACCTGACAAAAACCGAAAATAAGCAGCTCTTAGCCAAAAACATCTTCACCTTTGGCCTTGTTATGGAGGGCACGCAGTTCTATGGGCTTTTTGGCATGGTGCTAAGCCTCTACCGCCAAGGTAAATTCCCCGGCATCGGGCAGATGTTCCGTTACACCCTGCGCGACGAGAGCAATCATATAGAGCTTTTCCGCCGGCTTCTTTTAGAACTTGTGAATGAGAATCCCGACGTTTGGACGCCGGCCTTTCAAGAAGAGCTGCGCCAGCTTATGGCTGAGGGCGTACGCTTGGAGGAGGAATTTATCCAAGATTGCCTACCCCTCCCCGCCGTGGGCCTCAAGCCCGAGGAGTTCATTGAGTACATTCACTACATCGCTAACCGGCGCCTGCAAAGCGTGGGCTTAGAGCCGCTCTTCCCTGGGGCTCAAAATACGCTTCCTTGGCTGGCGGAGCTAATGGATATCCGAAAGGAGCAGAACTTCTTTGAGGGGCGGGTAACCGAATACCGAAAGGCCTCGGCCCTGATCCCCGCAAGCGATGAAGAGCTCTAAGGATTTTTTATCTTTGTTGGATGCGGCGCCTGTGGCTAGGTAGCCTGACCTTCGTGTGGGCTCAGAACTTTGGGATTGGCACTACTACACCTACGGAACGGCTGGATGTGGAGGGCGGACGACTGCGGGTACGCGCCTACAGCGGTACAGGTACGCGCATAGCCTCCATAGACCCTAATGGCGTCTTCGGCACTATAGCGGGTAATAATGCGGGTGATGTCCTCCAGTGGAATGGCACGGCCTGGGTACCGGCGGCTATCTCCACCACGGCGCAAACCAGTAGCCCCCTCCAAGGCAATGGCACCACAGCTAACCCCATCACCTTCCGACCTGGCACCCAAGCCGGCCAAGTATGGGCCTGGGACGGCGATAGCTGGGAACTCGCCTTGCCTACGGTAGCTACCAGCATACCCCTCCAAGGAAACGGCACCGCAGCTAACCCTATCACCCTCCAGTCTGGCACTCAAGCTGGCCAAATCCTTTTCTGGGACGGTGCAAACTGGACTTTGACCCGCCATCCCGTGCGAAACGGCCTTACCTTTGCCACCAATCCCTCCCCCGCCATAGAGCTGGGCGGCGAACTAACCCGTAATACCGACATTGCCCTCAGCGGCTTCAACTTTACCCTCAGCGGAAATAGCGGAAATGTCGGAATAGGCACAAACAGCCCGAATGCCTCGGCGCGCTTAGAGGTATCAGCTACAAATGCGGGCGTACTCATTCCACGGGTCAACCTCACCTCTGTAACCGATGCCACTACTATCCCGAACCCCGCTACAAGCCTTCTGGTTTATAACACGAATGCCGCTCTCCCCGCAGGGGCCGGCTACTACTACAACGCCGGCACGCCAGCCGCCCCCCGCTGGGTAAGCATAAATAATGAAGTAGTATGGTACCATCGCAGCAGTACAGGGGCGATAACCCTAAACATCAGTGGTGTCGTTACCCCTCTGCCAGGCCTTTCTCAAGTGATCACGGTTCCCACGGGTTATACGGCGGATGTGGAGATTTGGGCTCAGGCAGGCGTAATGCTAACGGGAGGTGTATCTACCTCCTGGGCTGTAGCAGACCTTATTATCTATCGGAACGGTAACTATATTCCTATAGGTGGGTGGAATCGCCGCAAGCTTCACAATGGTGACGGGGCTGTTACCGATATGGATGCCCTAGTGGTAATAGCACGCGAAACGCTCAGCCCCGGCACCTATACTTATGATGTAAGAGGCAATCGCTTTAGCGGTAATCAAGCTATAGTCATGGGAGGTAATTGCGAGACTGAGGTAAATTGCGGTGAGCTCAAGATAGCCGTGCGCTACCGGCCGCAGTAGATCCCCTACTTAGGGCTGAGGCTCTGCGGCGAAAACGAATACAAAAAGGCTACGAGGGTCTCCCCTACGGCTTGGAGGGTGTTCTTATCTATGACGCTTAGGTCGTCCTGGGTGGTATGCCATTCCGGGAAGAAGCCTTGACCGGGTGTGCGTTGGATAATATTGCACACAGGGATGTGCCCGCGGCTGGAGAGGTAGAAGGGATCATCTAGGATAGGCTCTCCAGCGGCAAAGCGGAAAATTCCCCCATAGCCCAGCTGGGCGGCTACCTGCCATATCCGCTCAGTAAGAAAAGGTGCATACTGCCGGCTGTACCCTTCTTGAAAGAAAGTAGCCCCCCGCCCGCCTACCATATCCAGGTGAATGCCCCAGGTGTAGGCCTGCGGCGGATAGGGCCGCGGCTGCTCAAGCCAGTATTGGCTTCCCAAGCAGTAGGAGTCCTCTACGCCTTCCTGCCCTAAATCCTCCGCATCCCAGAGGGCGATATCTACGGGATAGGGCAAGGGCTGCTGAGCAAAAAGGCGCGCAAGCTCCAGAAGCACAGCCACGCCGCTGGCGCCGTCATTAGCGCCGGGGACAGGGGCGTTAGGGTTCTGCGGGTCTCTATCGGCCCGCGGCCGCGAGTCCCAGTGGGCGGACAGAAGCACCCGACCGTGCGGCACCGTGTCGCCAAAGGAAGCGATGAAGTTGCGAATCGGCGTGCCCTTATAGGTGCCGATCTGTTCGGTAAGGCGGGCGCCGCGCCGAAGGAGCTCCGCTTTGAGCCAGTCACCACAGGCTCTATGCGTAGAGGTGCCGGGTATGCGCGGGCCGAAGGCCAGCTGCCGTTCAATTGCTACATACGCACTCTCAGCCGAAAAGATCGGACGCTGAGCTGCTAGCGTGAAGGCTGGGCGCGCCGGCAAAGGCGGCGTAGGAGGCGCAGACGTACAGCTCCATAGACCCACTGCCAGTCCCAGCCAGCCCTTCAGACGGAAAGCTCCCATAAAGTCTCATCGGGAAAGTCCATAAGCCGCACCCCTGCCCTACTTAGCTCCTCCCGTAGGAGATCCGCTAACCCATAATTCCGCTCTAGACGGGCCTGGCGCCGCAGCTGGATGAGCAGTTCCACCACCTTCTGCCAGTTTGCCCAGCTTACCTGAGGCGGGAAGGTAAGGCCCAAAATTTTTTCCAGTACCTCTTGCCATGTATTTTGAAGGAGGGTTAGGTCTTCAGGCAGCAGGAAAAGCTCCCTTCGCCGCAGCCGCAGGATGTCCTCTATTTGACTGAAGAAGAGCGCCAACGCCGCTGCGGTATTGAGATCATCATCTAAGGCGGCAAAAACCTTCTCCCGCCAGGCCTGTACAGAGAAGTCGGAGTGGCTGCCTGGGCTTACTTCTTTCAGGCGCTGATAGGCGCTCATGAGGCGTAGGTAGGCCCGATAGGCCCCCAGAAGGGCTTCTTCGGAGAAATCCAGCGTACTTCGGTAGTGCGCCTGTAGGATAAGTAGACGCAAAGCCATAGGTGGATAGGCTCGTGTAAGCTTGGGGTGGCTACCCGTGAAGATCTCCTCCACCGTGATGAAATTGCCTAAAGATTTACTCATCTTCTGCCCTTCTATGGTAACGAGGTTATTGTGAATCCAGAATCGGGCCTGGTGCTGGGCTTCGGGTCCGAAGCAGGCATGGGCCTGGGCGATTTCGGCCTCGTGATGCGGGAAAACGAGGTCCAGCCCTCCACCGTGGATGTCAAAGGGCACTCCTAAGTAATGAATACTCATAGCGGAACACTCAATATGCCAGCCAGGAAAGCCGCGTCCCCAAGGGGAGTCCCACTGCATGAGGTGGGTAGGCTCGGCGCGCTTCCACAGGGCAAAGTCCCAGGGATTCTTTTTTTCGCCTTGGCCCTCCAGCTCTCGCGTGCCAGCCAGAAGCTCTTCTACCGAGCGACCGGATAAAATCCCATAGGGAAAGTCCTGCCGATACCGCTCAATATCCAGATACACTGATCCATTTACAACATAGGCATACCCACGCGCTAAGATGCGCTCTATCATGGCTATTTGCTGGGGGATGTGAGCTGTAGCGGCTGGCTCTATGGAAGGGCGCAGCACATTTAGCGCGTCCATCGCCTTATGATAAAGAGCCGTATAACGGTGGGCGATTTCTATAGGTTCTACTTTTTCCAGTCGGGCTTTTTTGAGAATCTTATCTTCACCTTCGTCCGCATCCCCTTCTAAGTGCCCTACGTCGGTGATATTGCGCACATAGCGTACCTTGTAGCCGAGATAGGTAAGGTAGCGGAAAAGGACATCAAAAGTAACTGCAGCTCGCGCATGGCCTAAGTGCGGGTCGCCATACACCGTGGGGCCGCAGACATACAGGCCCACATAAGGTGGCTTATAGGGCGTGAAAAGCTCCTTTTGGCGGGTAAGGGTATTGTACAGGTGAAGTGGCACGGTACAAAAATACCCTATGGACGGGAAGGTGCAGTAAAGGCTGACAGCAGGTCTTTCCAGAAAAGGATATCACTCAGGGGCAAAAAGTAGCGGAGCGCCTGCCAGTAGGTCTGGATACGCGCAGAGGAGAAGCCGTAACGCTGAGCCGCCTCCTTCAGCAACTGAGAAGTAAACGGCATATTTTGCCAATGCGCCTCTAGAACTTGGGCTTCAGCCTGGCGCGCACACCAGACCGCAAATACTACTGTGCGGTGGGTAAGCTCATACATAAGCTGGCCTAAATCTAAGACGTAGGGGTAAAGCAGCCCCGCCGTCAAGGCTGCATTTCCGATTACTAAGCGTGCACCAGGCATTTCGGAAAGTTCTCCGGCCGTGATAGGCAAGTCAGGTAGGGCCCCTTGCTTTATGGCGTAGCGCACCATGGCCGCCGCCGAGGTGGAAGCTCCATCCAGTTCTATCTGCCGCCACTTCTCCAAGGGAAAATGGCTAACTAAAAGCACACTTTGCACGGGGCCTTGGCTACCTATGCCCCAAGGCAGAAGAAAACGCACATCCCTTGCCGCCGCTACGGGCAAAAGGGCTACATCCCCTTCCCCAGCTTCCCAGGCTTTTAGTACCTCCCGAGGGGTAGGCAAAAGCGTATACCTCAGACCTGCTTTCTCTAAGGCCCTCCTATAGGGATAGGCATTCAAAAAGTCAAAAAGCAGTATCTGCATACGCAGCCAGGCGGCGAAGGTAGAAGCTACCCTGAGGCAGGCGCACCAGCCAACTCAGTTGGCCAGGCAGGTGTGTAAAGAGCCGATAGGCCTTTATTGGATACCCCATAAGGCTACACAAAAAAAGCTGAGTAAGCCGCGGCGGCATAAGAAGCAGCATATTCCCTGTTGAAACTTGCGATTGAAGGTTTTGAAAAGCCCGATAGGCGGCTTGGAGAGGCCTTCGGAAGGCCGGAAGGCTCTCGGGAGGATTATCCGACTGCTTGTGAAAAACTAGGCGAACCCAGCGGTGCAAGGGTATCTCTGAAACGGCCATAACTATTTGGGGCTGCCCTTCCCGGAATACCCCTTTCCATCCTCGCAGCGCCAAAGCAGAGGGACTGGCAATAAGCTGCAGCGGAATATCCTGCAGAACTTTCTCCCACTTCTGGGCGAAGGTCAAGCTGCTCTGAAAGGGTCGTCGCGGCGCATAGCAAACCACAAAGACCGATTGGCACATTAGGCCGAAGCCAAGGGCTGCTTCACGGGGCGATAAAGGGAGTCCCGCTCCTGCGGAATATACCCTGCCCCTCGGATAAGCGCTTCTAACTCGGCCGTAGTCATGGCGGGATGCGCCTCGCCCCCCGCCATGCTGTAGATGCGTGTAGTATCGTCTATAGTGCCATCTAGGTCATCCACGCCAAAGGCTAGGCTGAGCTGAGCCGCCGCCCGCCCAATCATAGGCCAGTATGCCTTCAAGTGCGGAATATTGTGGAGAAAAAGCCGACAGACCGCGTAGTTCTTGAGATCCTCTATGATAGAGACCTCGCCCACATGCGAGAGGGCATTATTTTCCTTGCGGTATTTGAGGGGAATAAAGCAGAGGAAGCCGCCCGTCTCTTCCTGTAGCCTTCTGAGAAGCGCCAGGTGATGTACCCGATGGAAGTACCGCTCAATATGCCCATACAGCATGGTAGCGTTAGAAGGAATCCCCAAAAGGTGCGCTGTACGGTGGATTTCTAGCCACTCTTCGGCGTTAGCCTTAGTGGCACAGATTTGCTGGCGAATCTCTGGATGGAATATTTCGGCTCCCCCGCCGGGTAAGGAGTCTAAGCCGGCTTCCTTAAGGGCTAAAAGCCCCTCGCGATAACTGAGCCGGGAGCGCGCACACATGACCTTGAGCTCTACAGCGGTGAAAGCCTTCACATGCACATGGGGTAGAATACGCTTGATGCGGCGGATTATATCGGCGTAATACTCTATGCCCCGTTTCGGATGGACTCCGCCTACGATATGCACCTCCGTAACGCCCGTGCCTACATAGCGCTGAGCTATGGCTTCTATCTCTTCAGGCGTGTATTCCCAGCCGCCTGGCTCGCCTGGCTTGCGCGCAAAGGAACAGAACGCACATTCGTAGATACAGATATTCGTAGGCTCAATGTGAAAATTGCGGTTGTAGTAAGCTACTTTTCCATGCAGGCGCTCTCGCACTGTTGAAGCTAAGAGGCCTAAGAAAGCCAAATTGGAGGATTCGTACAGAGTAAGTGCGTCGGCTTCGGTGAGAGGCTGGCCAGTTTCTACCTTAGCCCATAGCCGCTTTTCCTCAGGCGTAAGATTAGGGGGTGGTTTCACAAGAGACTGAAACAAAATACAAAGGATTACTTGCCACGCTCTATCTCTATAGCCCGCTCCTTGAGCTCTACCACGCGGATAGGGGCATTTACTGGCCGTAATTCGGATTTGAGGAGGATGCGCTGACCATCTGGACCAGCAAGATAGCTTACAAAACTGCTCGCCACACCCATACGGGGCTCCCTATTTAGCGCATAAACAAGACGGGAAAGGGGATAGAACCGTGGATCCAGATAGCCAGCGTAAGGGTGGTAGTAATTCTTTCCTTCTGCAGAGAGGGCTACGACCCGGGCAGGGCCTAGAAACTTATGGGTTACTTCAGCCTCACGGTCGCATACCCAAGCCGCTCCAATAAGGCCGAGAAAGCGCGGATTTTCCTGCACGTACTTTAGCACGGCCGGGGCCGAGTCCGCCCGATAGAGTTTAGCTTGGGGCATTTGACCGCCTAAGAGGGAATCGCGCAGATGTCGTAAGATACCCGAGCCACTTCCTCCTTCAATCACGAAGCCATAAGGGCTATCTTTACGCAAAAGCCAAGCCCGCAGGGTATCTAAGATTAGGAGGCTATCTGGACAGGCTGGGTGAGCCACTATCGCTATGCCTTCTCGCACGATCGGCGTGAGCTTGGGACGAATCTTCTGTTCAGCCAGGGCAGCCGAATCTTGGGCCCTATAGGGGCGCGTGACGAGGGCTACTTTGAAGCTATCGGCCAAAAGGCCCTGCACCGCCGCTTCTTCAGAGGTATAAACCACCCTTAAATGGGCGCGCGGATAGACTCGATGGAACTGCTCCAGCACCGGCTCTATAGCGGGCTTTAGGCTGATATCCGCTGCAATCGTGGCTTCGCCTGTAGTGGGGCTTTCCACACCCCCGCCCTCACGACAACCTACCGGCTCAGCGACGAGCAGGAGGAGAAGCCACCACCTTTGCGCGCCGCGCCAGCCTATCCCACAAAAGCGCCGACACATCGCTTGCCACATATATCGTCGCAAATATGCCCAAAATAAACCCGCTCAGAAGAAGCAGCGCGAACCCCTTGGTATTCTCCCCGCCTACAAGCAGTAAAATAAGTACTACCAAAGCCGAGGTGAAAGTCGTCAGAATCGTACGGGAAAGTACGAGATTGATGCTACGACTATGCAGCTGCGCCGTACCCATAGTTAGGCTAAGGCGAGGCCGTTCCTCCCGTATGCGGTCAAAGAGGACCACTGCGTCATTGATGACATACCCAATCACCGTAAGCGCCGCCGCAATAGTGTCCTGATTTGCTTCCAGCGAGAAAGGTAGGATGTCCAAACGGCTAAACAAAGCATAGAGCCCCAGAACCACTATCACCGTAGCCGTAAGCGATAGCGCGCTGCCAATAGAATAAGCTATGCTTCGGAAGCGCAAAAGGATGTAAAGCGCAATCCCCAGTATGCCGAAGATGACCGAGGTAATAGCACTGGAGCGAATATCCTCCGCTATGGTGGGGCCAACTAAAGCTGAACGCAAGAGGGTAGGCTTGGCGTCCGCATGATGCTTATTCAGGCCCCGGAAAAGGGCCGCTTCCACCTCCGCCTGCATATTAGGCTGATCATAGAGGTAGCTTGTGCTGATAAGCACATCATTTTTGGCCCCGATAGTTTTGATCACGGGCACATTCCCGCCAAAAGCTTCCGTAAGGTCACGGCGCAAGAGGTCTAAATTAGGAGGGCGAGAAAGGCCTATTTGGAACTGGTAGCCGCCGGTAAATTCCAGCCCTTGGCGGATACCTACGCCGAAAAGGAGCGCTGCTCCTATTACGCCCAGGCCCAGTACAACCCACCGGCTGACGGGGTAGTGGCGATCAAAGCGGATATCAGGCACCCGCCCAAAAAGCCGCTCCACTTTCTCCGAACGGAAGCGCAGGTAGGAACTCCACCGCTTGGAATTGTAAAGCCCTTCTATGAGAAGGCGAGTGATGATTACGCCCGTCAGAAGGGTGCCTAAGACGCCAATTATGAGGGTTACGGCAAAGCCGCGTATAGGCCCTATCCCAAAAATGTAGAGGATTATCCCTGCCAGCAACGTAGTGAGATTGGAGTCCACTATGGCGGAGAGCGCGTTGTTGAAACCGTTTTCAATGGCGCCTTTGAGGGATTTACCCGCCCGCAGCTCCTCTAAGATGCGCTCGTAGATGAGGATATTGGCATCTACGGCCATACCCAAGGTCAGGACAATTCCGGCTATCCCGGGTAGGGTTAGTACGACATTCATGGCCGCCATGACCCCAGCGATAAATAAGAGCAGGAGAAGGAGCGCCACATCAGCTACGATCCCTGCGGTGCTATAGAAAAGCCACATCACGAGGAGGATAGACAAGAAGGCCAGGCTAAGCGCGATAAGGCCGCGGCGGATAGTATCCTCGCCTAAGGAGGGCCCTACAATCTCTTCCGCCTCTATACGAATCGTAGCTGGAAGGCGACCAGCTTTCAGGACATTAGCTAAGTCCTTAGCCTCTTCTATAGTAAAGTTGCCCGTAATTTGAGAGTTTCCATGCGCTATGACGCTCTGGACGACAGGGTAGGTATATACATACCCATCTAAGACGACGGCGATAGACTTACCTAAGTAGTCGGTGGTGAGCTTTTTCCAGATGCGGGCGCCTTCCGCATTCATGCGCATAGTTACCATGGGGCGGCCATCGTCCGGGTTGAAGTCCTGACGCGCATCCTCAATCACCTCGCCTGTGAGAGGTGCCTGACGGTTAGGCGTGAGGCGCAGGGCAACAAGCGTAAGGAGATCCGAACTTTCCGTTTCAGGCTTTATGGTCCAAGCGAAGGCTAAATTTTCGGGGAAAAGAAGCTGAACCTCCGGATGGCGTAGGTAGGCCATTACCTGGGCAGTATCGCTGGGCCGAGCATAGCCCACTACGGGTGAATTTTCGCCCCGATCTACAGCAGGCAGAAGCACGGCAAAGAGGGGGTTCTCTTCTTTTGGGGATTTCTTTTGGGTAGGGCTGGGGGAAGGACCTGGCGCAGCGCCCGTATCGCGGGGAGAAGGCTTTCCCTTCAAGAGGCTCCGAAGCCCTTCGGAGGCCGTTTGCTGAGCAGTGTCCTTGGCGGTGGTATCAGCGGTCTCGCCACGCTTGAGCGCCGCTACCTTCTCAGCGGCTTTTTGAAGAAGGGGCCCAAACTCTTTCAATGTGTAAGTAGGCCAAAACTCCAATTGAGCGGTGGTGCGCAGGAGCCGTCGCACACGCATGTTATCTTTTACCCCAGGCAGCTCCAAAAGGATTCGTCCCGTACCAGCCTGACGCTGAATGTTCGGCGAGACCACGCCAAATTGATCTATCCTTACACGCAAAATTTTGTACGTGCGTTCTACGGCCTCTTCTACTTCTTGGCGCAGACGGCTCAAAACCTCATTATCGGACGCATTATAGCTCAGACCCAGCTTAGGTCCAGCGAAGAACTGAGCCAGGGCGGTGCCGGCCCCTTGCCGCCGATGCTCCTCAGCAAATAGCTCTACCAAATTCCCGCCTTCTTTCCTATAGCGCTGGACTGCAGCGGTCAAAATTTTTTGGAAGAGCGTATCGTCGGGCACTTCGCATAACCCGCGTAGGATGTCTTCTACGCCCACTTCTAGGGTTACGTACATCCCGCCTTGCAGGTCTAGGCCGAGGGTAAAGGCATTTTCTACGGCGCGGCGGTAATGGGCGTAATTAGCCGGGTCTTTCAGCCATTCGGCGCGGGCTTCAGCGGAGAGCTGACCCAAGCGCGTCTCAATACGAAAGCGCTCTATCACCCAGTAAAGGTTATAGAGCACAATCAGGAAAAATAGGCCGAGGAGGGTGAGGATAAAGGTACGGTGTCGGAGCATGGAGGCCACAAAGTTAGCGCTTTTCTAGGCTAAAGGCTAAATAGGGCCAACTAAGAAAAAGGAAGGATGACCCCCAAAGCGGTTCGGGCAGTTTGGCGGGCTAGGCAAGGCAATACGCAATTCCCCAAGCTCAGGGGGAAATAATGCGGAATTCCACTCGCCGGTTGAGCGCGCGGCCTTCAGGGAGGCGATTATCGGCAATCGGCTCTAAGGGGCCTTTGCCCAGTACGATCAGGCGTTCGCTGGCAATACCCCGGCCAGTTAGGTAGCGCGCTACGGCCCGAGCCCGGCGACGCGAAAGTTCTAAATTCTTCTCCAGCGTGCCTACATTATCCGTATGGCCGATAATCTCAATCCGCATCGTTGGGCGATCGCTTAGCAGCCAGGCCAGCCGCTCAAGCTCCACATAGCTTTCAGGAGAAAGGGTACTATCCCCCGTAGCAAAAAACAGGCCGTTTAGCCGAATAACCTCACCTACTTGAATCGGGGCTACCAGAATGTCTTTTTCTATGGGGGACTTAGAGGCACCTTGCCGAAGATCGATCTGCTCGCTGATGCTGAAGTACCCTGGACTGAGCACCACAATTCCATAAAGCCCGCCTAGTGGTAGGAGCATTTGGTACTCGCCAGTGGAGTCGGCGGAAAGCGCCGTGCCTTCTAAGCGCCGTTCTTCAAGGTTATAGTAGCGCACTTCGGCGTTGGGAATAGGGCGCTTGAGGCTGCGTTCCAGTACTTTGCCGCGCACAAGGGCTACAGGACGTGGCTGATAAGCGGGCGGCAGAGGCACCCGATAAATCTGACGCCCCCACACCTCCGCCGAATCGTTAGATACCAAATAGGCCACATCGGGGCGCAAGGGCGCAAACTTGAAGTAGTAGTCATCCGCCTCGGAGTTAATCGGTGCAGGGAGGCGCTGAGGCGGACTCCACTGCTGCCAACTGTCATCCAATCGCCGGCTCACATAAATGTCTAGGCCCTTAGAATCGGGCCGCCCATTGCTGGAAAAGTAAAGCGTAATCCCATCCGAGGCTAAAAAGGGCGTGATTTCATCCTTAGGGGTATTGAGGACGGGCCCTAGGTGTTTAGGTTCGCTCCAGAGCCGCTGATCCGGGTCGTAGAAACTGACGTAGAGGTCTTCCCCGCCGAGGCTTTCCTTCCCGCGCATGGAAAGGAGGAGAGTGCGCCCATCCCACCCCAAAGCGGCCGTTAGCGAAGAGCCGCTTTCGCTATAGAAATTTTGAATGCGCAACTGAACGGGGGCAGACCAAAGATCCCCTAAAACCCGACGGGAAAACCCCAACTCACAGGGATTGCGCGGATTGCGAAATTCCTTATAGACTAGAAGAAACTGCCCATCGGGGCTAATTCCAAACGGAATGTTTCCGCGGGCATCATTTACGGCACCGCCTAAGTGCTGGGCTGGCCCTAAACCACCTAAAGAGTCCTCCCACTGAGCCCAAAAAATATCCTGTGCACCAAAGCCTAGCGGGTCGTCAAGTCGCCAAAAGAAAAGCAAGCGCCCGTCACTGGAAAGCACAGGGGCGCTTTCATGAAGAGGGGTGTTGATATAGCTAGGTAGAGGTACCCGCTGCCCCCAAGCTACGCTGAGGAGGAGCGCGAGGCTGCGCATGACGGGGTGCAAAGGTAGCGTGCCTTTATTCAACCTGACTTAAAATGCGCACCACGCGCCGATAGGGGTAGGCCACAGCCGTAAGCAATACGGCTAAGCCCAGAGCGCCACCGCCCACATACCCATAGGCCCGCCAATTCCAATACACCGGCAAAGTAGAGAGGAGATAGTTCTCTGGGTCTAAACGCACCCATTCCCACACCTGCTGGCTGAGTAGAAAAAGGGATACAAGCCCGGCGCCTAGGCCGACCCCTATAGCTACAGAGAAGAGGGCTTGATAGAGGGCAAGGCTCCACAGCTGCCAAGACCGAGCCCCTAACGCGGCACACACCTCGTAGCGAAGCCGCTGGGCCATTTGAAGGACTAAAAAAGCCGCCGCCACCGTAAAAAAGCTTACCGCCCCCACTAGAAGGAGAATAAGCTGAACATTTTGCCGAATAAGCCCAAGCCAATCAAAAATATCGGGAAATATGGCTGTCAGCGGTGTAATCTCGTACGTTATGGGTATTCTCTGGCTGAGGGCCTCAGCAAGCTGATCAAGGTCTTGGCTGGATTGCACAAAAAGATGCCCTATTTGAATCTGCGTAGAGTCCCATCCTAACAGGCGCTGGCCTAGCTCTAAGGGTACAAAGGCTATTTGTCGGTCTATTTCATCTAGGCGGGCTTCGTACAGTCCTACTACGGTTAGGCGTCGCAGACGGGGCGGGTCGGCCAGCCACACTACCGTTGCCTTATCGCCTAATTGGAGATTGAGGCGCTGACTTAGCTTACGCGAGATGACGATTTTACCTTCGCCTACCCACGCCTGGGGAAGGGGTCTGACCCATTCTGCCCATCGCCCTTGCCACCAGCTCGGAGCCACCGAAATGAGTTGCACACCTTCATAGCGTTCGCCTTTCCCCTGAAGCAGTACGGGCAGGTGGATAGCAGGTTCGGCACGCACGGAACTTCCCGCTAAAGCTCGTACATAGGGCTTTTCTATAGGGAGCGGCCGACTTTCTTGCTCTTCTCCATACGCTCGCACCCAGAGGGCGCCTACTGCATCGTATAAGTACCCTACGATGGCTCGTTGAAACGAATCAAAGAGCGTGAGAATAAGCAAGGCTGAGCCAGCACCTAAGGCGATACTCGTTATGTGGAGAAAGAAGATAAGCCGCTGCCGGCGCAGGCCTTGGCCCAGCAGTAGGCGCCAGCTTAGGTGCGCGAGGTGGAAAGCGGATAGCGCCGACGCCACTGAGAGAAATGGAAAGCCCACCGCTGGGCATACGCTGCAGGCCCTAACGCCGCAAAAGCCTCTGCATGGTAGGTCTGCGCCTCAGGCGGGAGAGCGTCCCACCACTGCTCTGCCGCTATTCCTTTCTGCCGTAAAAACTCGGCCAGCCCTACTGGCACCGCATGCCGAGGACGGGACTCGAACCCGTACCGCCCTTGCGGGCGACAGGATTTTAAGTCCTGCGTGTCTACCAATTCCACCACCTCGGCGAGCGGCAGACGGGACTCGAACCCGCGACCTCAACCTTGGCAAGGTTGCGCTCTACCAGCTGAGCTACTGCCGCAGCTTCGCAAAGATAAGAATTTTCCCTCATCGCATAAGCACCATTTTCCCCCAGCCCCCTCGGAAGTAACGGCCCATCCCTTCTTCCCGCTGCCCTATCGTATAGCCCTCAGGCATGCGTAGCACCACCCGATAGAGATATACCCCATTAGCCAGCCGATCCCCGTATTCATCGGTGCCATCCCAGGCATAATTCGTGAGGTGCCGCCCAATCCGCACCTCGCCCAGCGCTTTAAGGTCTATCACCTTCACTAGCCTACCCGACACCGTGTAAATATGTATCTGAAAGACCTCAGGCAGTATCGCACCCGTCAGCTCATAGTAAAAACGAGTGGAGGTGGAGAAGGGGTTAGGATAATTCACCACATATGTGACAGTGCTTTGATTTATTACGCGGAAGCGCACCTCATAAGGCAGGAAGCCCGAGCGATTGCGCTTTTTGTCGAAAGCCTCTACACTCAGAATGTAATCCCCATCCTCTAGCCGGCCCGGGCGAAATTCTACGCGGGCCCGATTTTCCCCGCCAGTAGCCGGTAGAAAGCGCAGCTTACCCGAAGCGTAGCTGATACGCTCTCCTAACCCGCGCGCTTCAGCCCGACGCAGCCGAACTACCGCTACCGAGGTATCATCCAGCAAAAGATAGCGGTTTTCATCTTTGATGTCTATAGTTATGGTCGGCTCCGGCGAAACAATATCGCCACTTTGAATGCGAATCCCATCAAATAGGACATCCACTATGGGGTTAATCCTATCTATACGCACAAAGAAAGCGATTTCCCAGCGGTTATTTGCGAAGGTGCGCTCATTGAAAAGGGGACGAGGATTCAGGATAAGGCGTAGCCGGTGGGGTCCGCCTAAGCCGACCGTACTGAAGCGCCAGCGCACGATCATACTATCTAAGGCCCGCAAAGGCGCATAGCGCTGCCATCCAATTGTATCCCAGCCGCTGGAGCGCTGCAGTAAGAAGACCACTTCTATGCTATCTGGTGTATCGGCCGAAAGCAAATTCCGCACCCCCAGCTCTAGTTCGGCCCACTCGCCCTCCTCTAGGGTATCCCGTATGAAGCGCCAGCGCAAACCCGGGTCTACAGCTAGATCGGGAAAAGGTCGGAAGAATACATACCAGTAAGCCAGTTGAGGCGCGGTGGCCTGCTGCGGGTCGCTGAAGCGGGCTTCCAACCGAAGCTCGGTATGGGAGGCGTTGTAGGGCCTCAGATCACATACCTGCTGAGCGACCACTTGCCGGCAGAGGGTATCCCAGCGCCCTTCTGGACGAAGCCCATACACGTTCATGGTAATTTGGTCGGAGGGGTCCTGGGGCTGATAGGCAAAAAAGGCCTCTTCCCATGCTACAGGCCGCCCAATGCTTGGCGAAACCATCCATCCCAAAGGATGATTAGTCTCAAAGAGGCGTTCAGCGGCACAGGAGGCGGTTTCGTCGCAAAAGACCTCTATGGCTGTGCCTACCGGGGCCCCCTTGACGCCTATTATGATGGCTTTTTGGTTGGGAGTAAGGGCTAAAACGGCTGAGGTAGCGCCGATCTGCGGTAGGACTTGCGCTAGGCGTGCGGGCCAGCGCTGGGCCTGATGCCCCGTGGTAAAGAGGAGCACCACGGGCGCCCCAGCCGGCGCGCGCGCCACTACCACTCGCAAGGACTCGGCCATAGCCTCCGCATCCATCTCTATCCAATACGAGGTTCCCCCCTCCACAATCACCATGTGGCAGGGACCGCCCGAGCAGAAATAGCGCCAGCCGCCGAGGCCAGCTATGCTTTCAAGTGGCTCAAAGGTCTGCGGGTCAAATACGCCCACAAATACGCCGGGCGGACGGGCCCCCCACCACCATCCCGCACGTGAAGTATAGCTGCCCTGTCCAGAGAGGACTTCATCATCCCGCTCTAAGAAGCGGCGTATCGTGTAAGGGCCGTAAGATTCCACCGCCCGAATACGTACCTGCCGCCGTGTAAATTCCCACCGGAAGCCCGGCGCCTCGTAACGTAGGCCACGCAGCTCATTCTCCAAAAACTGGGCCCGCCCACTCTGCCCCCACCCCTCTTTATCCCCCGCAATGTACTGAAACGAAGCCGCCGCCCACTCCTGCTGCCCCGACCCTTCCAAGCGAACCCGCCAGTAATACACTACGCTATCCTCCAGCTCAAAGGGGAGTTCCCATCGGCCCAAAGCCGTGCTACCTTGAATTCGCCCACTGCGCCGCAGCCAAGGTGAGTCAAAGCGATAACTCGTATCTATCTCAAAATAGTAGCCCTGCGGCGCATAGGTACTTTGATTATAGGTAGCGGCTACTAAGGCGATACGAGGCTTATTTATGACAGCGTAAGGCCAAGGATAGATGGGGATAGGCCGCGCCGAACGCACAAAAAACTCTATCCGAGCGCGGTTGTTATCCTCCCTAGCCTCGTTAGGGATGTCATTTTGCGCATCCACATGCACCTCTATTTCGTTTATCCCAGCCCATTCTCCGACGGGTGAAGGGAGAACGATCTCTAGGCTGTCTATGCGAGCAAAAGCCGGCCGCCTGTACCGATAGGTAAAAGCTTGGGAAGTGCTACTGATGCGATGCACAATCTCTATCCAAAAGCTGTCGCGAAAAGCAATTCCTAGGTTTGAGTAGCGCAGGCGCAGCGAAAAGGAAGCGCTTTCGGCGGAAGGCTCTGGCGGGATTACCTGAATGTCCGCACTAGTGATTGCTAGGTCGGGTAAGCGTGGTCCAGCAAAGCGTACGCACGGATCTCCCAGAAGGGGTTGCCCAGCAAGGTGGTAGTAGTCAAAAGCCGCAGCCCCTTGCCCAAAAAGCCGCCGAAATACGGCTACGAGGGCATCCCCCATAGCGATACCCAGCGAATCCCGAAAAAGCACGGCATACAGTTCCGTCGTCTGACGGCCAAGGGGGCCTATGAAGCCGGTCCCAGAGCCTGCTAGATACCATAAGCAGCCCCGCCCGGGCTCCAGCACAAAACGTTCCCCATGGAGCAGGGCCGCCTGATTGATTCCGTCGTAGCTACCTTGGTAGCAGCCATTGAGAATCAATAAGGGATACTTGCCCCAATTGTCGTAATCCTGGGCATCATAGAGGCTTATGTCAAATATATCAAAGGAGGAGTGGCCAAAGCCTTGGAGAACCGCTACACCGCTATCCATGCGCTCTTTGATGGAGGGGCTGCCGGGGGGAGCCTGCATGCCGTCGGTGCGCCTCTGGTAATACACTACCTGGCCATGATAAGGGCTACTCTCAAAAATCTGCTGGCATGCGCGCAGCTGCGCTTCAATAAGCGCTTGTTCTATTGCGTCGGCACCGCCTCCCAAATGAAGAGCCCATTTATGCCAGGGCTCGTTCGGGCGGGCCTCATATTGCCGAAGCTTTTCTACATACGCCAGCCCTTGGGCATCGGTGTGGACGGGCACACGCCCAATAGGGATCTCAGGTACCACGTTCCCATCGCCGTAGAAATCCGACACATACCCCCAGTCCGAAGCGGGCAGGCCAAAAAAGGGCACCTTGTGATAGGGCGGAAGAGGGGTATTGTAGGCCACCCGCCAGAATCCCACCCCATCCCCCCAGATAAGCACGTAGCGTGGCCGAATTGACCAGCGGTCCAAGGCCCACCGAATAAAATTCCGAATAGCCAGCGGGTGATTTACCCTACCCCAGCCGAATTCATCGTAAATGGCATCTGTATAAGCAATAAATACGCTAAGTGGATTAGCGGGGCTAGTTTCACGGTAGGTCTTGTATGCTTGGGCCGAGGTCGCAAGGCTTCGGTGCGTAATTAGAATCACCGAAGCCCCCGCAGCCTGGCTGTAATTTTCTAGAACTGGCTGTTGGATCAGCGGCGTTTGTACGCTGGCGCCGCGGCACAGGTATAGCGCAAAGGTATCCGCGAGCGGTGGAAGGGGTATATACCACTGGGTGCCTTGGGAGATGGCCTGCCACCGCCAGCGATGGCCTACATCATACACAAGTAGCGAATCGCCTGGCGCAACAGGCACATTGCTCAGCACGAGCGTAATCGGCTGGGCCGAGCTCAGCCGAACCCCTATTTTCAAAAAGCCCTCATTAGCACTAAGCACGGCGCCGCGCGGATACACTACGGCACCATAGTGCACAAGTTCCCCAGCATACCCTTGGTCCAAGCTCCTACACGACACGGTGAGCGGCGAGCTCAGCAAAGTCGTGCTTACGGTGAAGGTAGGTCGGAAGTAATAAGGGGCGGTGGAAGTCTGATTGGCTATTGGCGTGTTATTCACACGCCACTCCAAATTGAAAGTTCCACTTATGGAGAGAGCCGCATGAGAAAGTTCTACGGTGAAGTTAGGGGCTGCACTTGGGCGGATTTCAGGGAGGGTGAAGCTAATTTGGAGGGGATTCATGCCTCGGCCGCGCCCCTCGCCGGCGATGTACATGGGGTTATTATGCTGTTCGTAGCCGCCGCTACCTAAGCCGCCAGCCCCAGGCCAGTAATTGAAGGTTGCACTAGTGTGGTAGGGAATTTCCTGCCGCCACCAGAACCAGTCTTGGCGGGGATGGGCTAAGGCGTGGGGGTCGCTATAAGGCAGAAGGCGAAGGCCATCCCGCCCGCCCCAAGTAAGAAAGTAAGCAGAGGTATCGTTGTGATTGAGCGACTGGTATGGATTACCGGCTAAACCAGGGAAACGCCGCAAGAGGTGCGCATGGCGAAAGGCTAGGGTATCTGGCTCGCCATCGTTACGCTGACCGACAAACTCAAGGTAGTCATTCGCCTCAAATTGCCCATCTCCGCCATCCTCCACATAGATGGGTACCTCGGTGCCGCGCCAAAAAAGGCGAAGCGTAGCAGAAGGCACACCGTTCAGGCCCAGCTGCGCTGCCGTTACGCGATAGACCCCATCCTGACCTACCAGCAACTTGAGGTACGGAGCCCCAGCCTCTATCCATCCATTCCCATACTCGTAGCCCTGCGCCCACAAAAGCCCAAGCGCTAAGCCAAGCCGCCACATCCGCCTTATGGGTTTTCTCAAAAATACGACACCCCTGCCAATCCCAGTGGAAACTGGGAACTTTCTCCGAGTTTTTTGGGTTTCCTCTTCCATGCGTCTTTTTGGTCCGACGCGCTGGGCCACCACCAATCGCCTGACCGTTTACTTCCTCACCTTTCTCATCACGGCTTTAGGCATCTCCTCCTACCTCTCGCTGCCTAAAGAGCTTTTCCCCGACTTAGTCATACCCACGATTGTGATAACTACCACCTATCCGGGCTCTTCGCCAGGGGATATTGAGAACCTTATCACACGCCCTATAGAAAAGCGCCTAAAAGGCCTCTCCGGCGTAGAAAAAATCAACAGCTACTCCCAGCAGGACGTCTCCACCATAGTAGTGGAGTTTGGGGTAAATTTAGACCCCAAGGAGTGCAAGGATAAGGTCAGGGATGCAGTAGATAAGGCCCGCCCAGACCTCCCTAGTGACCTGCCTAAAGACCCCGTCATAACCGATGTGGACTTTTCCGAGATACCCATCATGTCCATTAATTTAGCTGGCGACTACTCCCCAGCCCAGCTTAAGCGATTTGCCGACGACCTCAAAGACCTTATAGAGGCCCTTCCCCAAATCCGACGCGTAGATATAGTAGGGGCCTTAGAAAGGCAGATTCGGGTAGATGTAGAAATGGGGCGCCTACAGGCTTACAACCTGTCCTTTTCGGACATAGAAAACGCCATCCTCCGCGAGAATGTTCTGATATCGGCGGGAGAAGCGGACTTCGGTCGGCAAAAACGCACGCTCCGCCTAGATGCGCGCTTCCGCTCGGTAGAGGAAATTCGCAACCTAATCGTGCGCTCGGGGTTCGGCGCCCCTATCTACCTGCGCGACGTGGCAGACGTATACGATGGATACAAGGAAGCCGAAAGCTATGCGCTCTTAGATGGTAAGCCCGTCATAACCCTAAATGTCATAAAGAAAGGCGGAGAAAACCTCATAGAGGCCGCTGATGCTATTTTCAAAATTCTTGAAAAATCTCGCGGTCAAGTTTTTCCCGACGACCTGCGCGTGGTAGTTACCAATGACCAGTCCGAACGCACAAGACTCCAGCTTAACGATCTCGTAAATTCCATCATCATCGGCTTTATCCTGGTAACCTTGGTCATGATGTTCTTCATAGGCTTAGAAAATGCCCTTTTTGTGGGGCTTTCGGTGCCGCTTTCTTCCTTCGTGGCCTTTCTTTTCTTCCCTGCCCTCGGCTACACCCTGAATCTGGTAGTGCTTTTTACCTTCCTTCTCGCCTTAGGGATAGTAGTGGATGATGCGATTGTAGTCGTGGAAAACACCTATCGGCTCTTTGACAATGGGCGCCTTCCTACTCTCCAAGCCGCCCAAATAGCGGCTACCGAGGTATTTATTCCGGTGTTCTCGGGCACCCTTATCACCGCTGCACCGTTCATACCCCTGCTTTTTTGGCAAAGCATTCCGGGCAAATTTCTCCAATACTTACCTGTAACTTTCCTCATTACGCTTTTTGCCTCCCTTTTTGTGGCCTATATCATCAATCCCGTTTTCGCCGTGGACTTTATGCGACCGGCTACTACCCAAAGGCGCATCTGGACGCGCGGGCTTTTATTGAGCCTAGGCTTTATAGGGACACTGGCCTTAGGTGCCTACGCCCTTGGAAGCATAGGAATGGGAAACTTTTTACTTTTCCTCGGCCTACTTCTTATAGTTGCGCGCACGGTGATACGCTGGCTTATAGAAGGCTTTCAAAAGAGCCTCTTGCCCCGCTTCATGGAAGGGCACAGAAAGATTCTCGCTTGGAGCATACGGGGCAATCGCCCAGCATGGGTTCTCGGGATGGTAGCACTACTTCTCATAGGGGGGATAGTTCTTTTCGGCCTTCGTCCGCCGAAAATTACCTTCTTCCCCACTCGCGATCCGAACTACATCTATGCCTATCTGCGCCTTCCTGAGGGCACCTCGGCCGCTCATACTTACGAAGTGGCACGCATAGCTTACGAACGCGTCCAGCGGGTCTTAGGACCCTCTAATCCGCTGGTAGGCTCTATCCTCGTCAATGTAGGCGTAGGGGCAGGGGACCCCTTTGACCGTACCAGCAATGTAGCGCCAAATAGGGCTAAAATTACCGTGGCCTTTGTGGAATTTCGCCGACGGCAAGGGCGCTCTACCCGCCCTTATTTGGATTCTATCTACAATGCCCTGCAGGATCTGCCAGGCGTAACGCTCCTTGTGGAAGGCGATCGCGCGGGGCCCCCTGCCGGTAAGCCCATTCAAATAGAAGTAAGCAGCGAGGAGCCTATGCTGGCCATTCAAACCGCTCAGCGGCTGAAGGCGTATCTAGACTCTCTGCGTCTGCCGGGCGTACAGGAGCTGAGCAGCGACCTTGTACTGGGCCGCCCAGAGATACGCTTCGTAGTTCAGCGGGAGAGAGCCCAACGGGTAGGACTTTCTTCAGTACAGCTGGGAAACGAGCTGCGCACCGCCCTCTATGGCAAAGAAGCTTCCCGCTTCCGCCAAGGCGAAGAGGAATACCCCATCTGGATACGCTATAAGGAAAACTACCGCCAGCAGCCCGAGCAGCTCTTAGCGCATCGGGTGGTATTTCGGGACATGAGCGATGGACGCATCCGCCTCTACGCGCTCTCTAGCTTCGCTTCGCTCACCTACGCCTCAGGTCCCGGTCTTATCCGACGAAAAAATCTCAAGCGCACTATAACTATCTCTTCCGATGTACTGCCGGGCTATAACGCCACTCAGGTCAATCAGGAAATTCGCCAGGCCTTAGCCGCTTTTCCCGTTCCCAAAAATGTCACCGTACGCTTAGGGGGCGAGCAGGAGGAGCAGGCCAAGGCCGCCCGCTTCCTCCAAAGGGCTTTCCTCATAGCCGTGGCGGGCATTTTCCTGATTTTAGTAGCGCAGTTCAACTCCATCGGGCTTTCCTTAGTTATTCTCTCACAGGTGATTTTCAGCTTGATAGGTGTGCTCTGGGGCTTTGCCCTCAGCCGGATAGAATTTTCCGTTGTACTGGCTGGAGTGGGGATTGTGGCTCTCTTAGGCGTGGTGGTGAAAAATGGGATTTTGCTGGTGGAGTTCATAGAGGAGCTGCGGCGCCGAGGCTATCGCACCCGTCCCGCTATTATCCAGGGGGCTTCCATACGCCTCAAGCCGGTCCTGCTTACGGCTGCCTCTACGATCTTGGGCCTTATACCTCTAGCGGTGGGGCTCAACATAGATTTTGTAGGGCTTTTCGCCGAGCTGGATCCAAAGATCTTTTTTGGCGGGGATGCGACCTTCTTCTGGCTGCCCTTAGCGAGTGCGATTATCTTCGGTCTAAGTTTTGCTACTGTCATTACCCTCGTCGTGGTGCCGGTGCTGTATTACCTCCTTCACCTTTTCACCTTGAGCTGGCAGCGCCGCTTGCACCGTTGGAAGCTTCGGTATCTGTGAGTTTGCGTATCTTTGCGCCGTATGCCTTGCGGCCGAAAGCGGAAACTCCGTAAGATCAAGCGGCACAAGCTCAAAAAGCGCCGCCGGCTTAACCGCCACAAGAAAAAACCGCACTAAAGGTCCTGAAGCTTGCGGGAGCTAGTCCTCCTGAAGGAGGGAGAAGCCGTTAGTGCCTTACTTTTTGAGCACAAGCAGCTTGTAGAGTACTACCAACTGCGTGCCGCGCCCTGCAATTTAGGCGATATTTTTTTAGGGCAGGTAACTCAGGTGGTACGCGGCCTCAATGCGGCTTTCGTAGATTTGGGGCTCAGCCGAGAGGGTTTTTTGCACTATAGTGACTTAGCTTGGAGCTTTTCCATCCAGCGCGCCTGGGCGGAAGCCCTGCGGCGCCGCCAACCTTTGCCTCCACCCCTTCCCCTTACGGAAGGCCCCCTGCCGAAAGAAGGGCAAATTGGCAACTATCTAAAGCCAGGCGACTGGGTAATTGTCCAAGTAGTCAAAGAAATGGTAGATAACAAGGGGCCGCGCCTCACTACCCAAATAGCCCTTACAGGCCAAACCGTCGTAATGCTACCCTTTTCGCCAGAGGTAGGGATTTCCCATCGGATTACGGACCCCGCCGTACGCCATGTTTGGAAAGAAGCCCTCCAGCAAATATACCGCCCGCCTTATGGAATTATTCTGCGCACTAGTGCTCAGGCCCTTCCACCTCACCAAGTGGAGGCGGAGTATCTGCGCCTTATCCAGCGCTGGGAGGAGCTAATGAAACGACTGGCTGGGCAGCTCCCGCCACGCCGCCTCACCGAAGCCGAGCTTCCCCTGCATCAGCTCCTGCAAGAGGTTCTCTCCCTTCCACCCCAAGTAGTTCACACCGCCGATGAGTCGCTGTACTACCAGATTCAGCAATTTCTCCGCACGGCGGCGCTTTCGCCACCGCCGGCCTTGCGCTTCCACCGCCGCCGACAGAATTTAGAAAGCCTTTTTGAGCTTGAGCGGTCCGTACGCAGCCTCTTAGGCCGCACGGTAACCCTACCCAATGGAGGCTACCTCGTCATTGAACATACCGAAGCCCTCCACGTGATTGACGTAAATACGGGCTCGCTGGCAGCTCAAAACCTTAGCCCGGATGAACTTATTCTGCAGACCAACCTCTTGGCAGCTCAGGAGATTGCCCGCCAGCTGCGGCTAAGGGACTTAGGGGGTATCGTCATCATAGACTTCATAGACATGAAGAACCCCGAGCACCGCCAGAAGGTATATGAGCGGCTGCGTGAGGCTATGCGGGCGGACAAAGCCCGCCACACTATTCTCCCGATGAGCGAGTTTGGTCTAGTTCAACTAACGCGCCAGCGCCGACGGGCTCCTCTAGAGCTGCCTCAATCCGCCCTCTGTCCTTTCTGCAAAGGCTCAGGTCAGGCCCTCCGTCCTGAAGACCTTCTTTTTCACCTCCAGCAAATGCTTCAATACTGGGCCAGCTCCTACCCACGCCTCTTTCTCAAAGTGCGCCTCCACCCCTTTTGGGTAGCCATCTGGACCCAAAAATACCGCTGGCACGGGCCCTGGGTATGGAACCTTCTACCCCACCGCTGGACTTATGTAGAACCTGATACCGAGCTCACGCTCGGTGAAGCCATCCTCCAAACCTTAGAAGGAAAGGTAATAGCCACACTGGCCTAACGCCGAGGGCTATCGCCCTCCTTGCTCGCTCTATCAGGAAGCTCCGTTTTCGTATATTTACCTTTGTGCGGCATTACACCATTGCGGCTTGCTTGGGTTTAGGCGGGCTTATATGGGCGCAGAATGTAGGGATAGGCACGGCTAATCCCTCGGAACGCCTGCATGTTAGTGGAAATCTGCGCTTAGATGGGGCTTTTATGCCGAATGGTCAAGCTGGCGCCGTAGGCGCCCTCCTTTATTCAGGCGGCGCTGACACCCCGCCCCTGTGGTTAGCGGCCCCCAGCTCAGCTGGCCAAGTGCTAAGTAGCACCGCCAGCGGGGCTAACTTCGTACCGGCCTGGAGCGATGGAAACGGCCTCTTCTGGCGCTTGACTGGGAATAGTGGCACAGATATCGCTACGCATTTCATCGGTACCACTGATAATACAGGCCTAGCCTTTCGGACTAACAATCAAGAACGCATGCGCCTCACCAATGTCGGCAATTTAGGTATTGGCACCACTAATCCAGATGCTCGGCTGGATGTTCGCCAGCCGAGCGATAATGAGGTTGCGCTTTTTACTACTTATGGTGCCGTGAATAGAATTTTCCTCCGCCGAGCCCAAGGGACGATAGATAATCCCACAGCGACGAGTGGAGCCGGTACAGTCCTAGGCCGCATAGATGCCCAAGGCTACAATGGTACGGGCTTCACATCCGCTGCCCGTATAGAGATGGCTACGGACGCTACAGGCGGCACAAGCACGGATATGCCCGGGCGAATTACCTTCCACACCACCCCCGATGGCAGTGGCACGCTTGTGGAGCGGATGCGCATCACGAACGCGGGCTATGTAGGGATAGGCAATAGCAATCCCGACCACTTCCTCGTGGTGGGACATGCGGGAGGGGGTCGCCATCTGGTTATCAATGATGTACCCGGAGCGCGCTGGGGCTTCGCTACAGGAAACCATGATTTAGCCATACAAAACGACTGGGGTGGAGCTTGGAATACTCGCATGATAATTACGGAAATCGGGAATGTAGGGATTGGCATTACAGACCCACAGGTGCAGCTGGAGATTTACGCCTTCAATGCAGGGAATACCGCTGTAGGGGGGCGCCTCCGCCTTTCATCAGGTGGCGATCCAAATCGTAGAACGTATTTAGACTTTATGCCTTGGCGCGGGCGGCCTGGCGGCCCAGCCGCGCAAATCATCGGCGAAGATGACGGAAATTACAGCGCTCACCTGCGCTTTTACACCGCCCCGCCTGGTGCTCTTGGTAATCCAGCTCCTGAGGAACGCATGCGCATCCAATCCAGTGGCGAAATATTTGGACGCTTTCGCCACGTAAGCTACCACACCCTCTACAATAGCGTATGGACCGGCAATCCAGGCAATCGGGTGCTCTGGTTCCCCTGTCCAGGGGGTGATGGCTGCGACGACAGCCAAATAGGAGGTACAGGTACGCCAGGCTTGAATGATTATAGGCAGCAGTGGGTAGCACCTTTCAGAGGGCGTATCGTACGGGTGATTATCCGGGCAGGAGCTGATAGCGGTTCTAATCCGGAGTTTCGCGGCCGCATCTGCCGCTCCTTCAACGGAAACTACGCCGTCATGAGCGACATAGATGGAGCCAACGATAACGACTGGCGCGCCTTCAACTGCTATCAGAATAATACCTTTGAGCGCGGTGACCGTATCGCTGTAGGACTAGATATGAATTGCGGCGGCTGTTACGCCGAAGATACGGCTTACTACGTGGCAATTGTGTGGGAGTTTGACATTTGGGACTGATAAACCTAGCTGCAGGCTTGGATAAGACTTAGGCGTTTTAGGCAGCGAGGCCCAGCTACTTATCGCTGCGTGGACGGGGGCGCTTGGTAGGCTTTTTAGGCTTGTCTGGGGGGAGGGTATCGGGCGGAAGTGAGTCGCGCAGCGCCTGAGCCTGCCGGCGAATCTCCTCTGTCGGTGCATTTTCAATAAGGCTTGCTAAGAGAGGTCGTACAGATTTGAACTTTTTCTCCTTTATTTGGATTTGGGCTAAAATAAGATAGGCCCTCGCGCGCGCCTCAGTGTAATCGGGTAGCTCATCTCGCAAGCGGTAGATAGGCCGGCGCGCCTCTTCCAGCCGCCCTTGGGCAAATAGCAGGCGCGCCTCATGAAAAAGCGCCTCGGCGGCCAGTTCGTTCTTATTTAGGTTCTGCACCTGGCGGAGGTAGAAGAGCGCCGAGTCGGACTGGCCCATCTTTTCCTGGAGGAGCGCATAGGTGAGGAGGGCTTTTTGGCGATACCAAGGGCGCAGAAACGGATCGGCTATGAGCACACGGAAAGCCTCGAGGGCCGTGTCGGCCCGGCCTAAGGCTACGGCTAGCTCAGCCCATACGAAGAGTCCTTCGGTTCGTAAAGGGCCAGCGGAGGGCAGCCAACGCAAGAGCGACTCCTGAGCCGCCCAGGCTTCATTAATCCTATTTTGGCTTTGGTAGATTCGGGCAAGCTTTTCCCAGGCCCGCAGGGCATAGTCGGGAAAAGCTGCCAGGGCTTGGTAGCTTGTTAGGGCAGCCGCCGTGTCGCCCAGATTCTCACAGGCTAGGCCTAAGGCCAGAAGGGCCTCAGCTTCTAAGGCTGGATAGGCCTGCCGAATGCGAAGGGCCTCGGTGCGAAGCGACGCCCACTGCCCCGCTTCCCGAAGCTGGGCCAGCCGATCGCGCTCTAAACTGAGACGCATTTCGCTTGTAGGGGGAAGCCGACGAAGGAAATTCTGGTAGAGCGTATCAAACTCGGCGGGACTGAGGAGGTTGCGCAGGCCTTCCATAGCCAAGCGTACCGCTTCAGGCAGATGGGTAGCGGTTTCGAGGGTCTGGCGCAGGGTTTGGAGGGCGGCGGCTTTATCGCCGAGCTCGGCTAAGGCTAGGCCCAGCCGAGCCCGAGCCAGAGGGGCTTTCGGTGAAGCCGGAAAGTGGCGCAGGAGAAGCTCAGCGGCCTCTTTCGTACAGCCGGGCCGGTTGAGCCAGAGCGCACAGAGTTCAGCGCGTAAGTAAAGAGCTGCATCTGCCCCCGGCGCCTGCGGTGGCACTTCCCTCAGAACCTGCTCGGCTTCGCCATACCGCTCCAGGCGCGCCAGCGTCTGGGCCAAATGATACCGCACCTGAGCCGAGGGAAGCGAAGAATGCAGAAGCTGCTCGTAAAGACCTAAGGCCTCCGTGTAGCGCTTTTGGAGGTAGAGAGCCCCCGCCGCGATAAAACTAGCTAAGGGCCGGTAGCTCGCTGGAGCTTTCTGGCGCACCAGCTGACTAATCCGCAGAGCTTCCTCGGAGGCATGCAGCTGCAAATGACTCCAGGCTAAGGCTAATTGGGCTTCCCAAAAGTAGGCACTTTGGCTGCTCTGCGGATGGCGAAGGAAGGCTTGATAGGCGGCGATAGCTTTGGTAAGGCTACCTTGGCGGTAGAGCGCTTCGGCCTGCCAGAAAAGCGCGGTAGCGGAATGCGGCCCACCTATACGGGCACTCTGAGCGAAAAGGCTTTCGGCTTCGGTATAGGCCTTTTCGTAGAGGGCCTGAAGGCCAGCTAATAGGCGTAGGCGCTGGCGCGGCTCTTGGAGGCTGGGGTCGCGCAGGCTGTCTAAAAGGCGCAGGGCTTCGGCATACTGGCGCTCAGCCGCGTAGAATTCGGCCAGCCAGCGCTGGGCCTCCAACTGGCGGGGAAGGCCTGGGAGACGCTGGTAGCTTTGGAGCGCTTCCCGACCCGAAGCCCACAAGCGAAGCTGCCAACTAAGCTGCGCCGAAAGCCAGAGGGCTTCGGGGGCGGGTGGCCGCATGCTAGGCGGAATTTGACGCAACATACCTAAAGCCTCCTCGGGCTGATTGAGGCGTATGAGCGCCTGTGCGCAGCCGTAGCGTGCCCAGGCGGTCAAACTATCCTGCACCCCCAGCAGCGACTCCCAAGTCTGCAGTGCTAGGCTATCCTGCCTTTGCTGATAGGCGCACCAGCCAAGCCAGAAGCGGACTAAGCGATTGGCCTCCACCAGTTTAGCATACCGCTCGGCACTAGCGCAGCGCCGATGATAGGCAAGGGTAACGGCCACAAAGCTCCACAGCGTGTCCGCATGAGCTGGAGGTGGGGTAAGACTTATCCAGCGCTCCGCCTGAGCTTCTAAGCCTTCTATATCACCCGCTTGAGCTAAGGCATATGCCAGCCATAAAGGCGCCTCTTGCGCATAAGGTGGGCGCGTCTGGACGGCTTGAAGGTATTCGGCCGCTGCCTTCCAATCCCCACGGGCGTAGTAGATCAGTCCCACGTAGTAGTTGGCTGCATCGTGGAAAGGGCCGAGCTTTTCTGTAAGGGGGCGCAGCCGCGCCAGAGCCCGCCCCTGGTCGCCCTGCGCATACGCCGCATAACCTTCCATAAACTGCATTTCGGCTCGGAGAGCAGGGGGGAAGTCCTGCGGCTGGGTCCCAGCTAAATAATCCAGCACTTCTCCATAGGCCCGCCGAAGAAAGGCGTATTTAGCCGCATAGAATTGGGCTAGCTGACTGCGGTAGGAAGGGGTCTCCGCAAGGGCGTAGGCGCGCAGCTCAGCTGGTGCACTGGCGCGCAGAAGATCAAACTGCGCGTACTTTTCCCACAAGGGCACTATTTCGGAGGGGGGTGGCTGTGGTACTACCATGGGTAGAGCCTCACTGTACAGCAGCGCCTGCTGGCGACCCCAGCTTCGGGCGCCGTGAAAGCCCGCTAGCTCGGCCTGCGTGTGAAGGGCCTCTGGCCCCCACAGGAAAGGTAGCTGCTGAGCCTTTAGGATAAAGAGGAGCGCCAACTTCGCCATAATTCCAGTGCTTGGGTTTCCTTCTCCTGCTGAGCAGCTACAATAGGCTGAAGAAAATCCTCGGAAGCGCCCTTTTTCCGAAGCCAGCGCAGAAGTAGATAGAGGTCGCGCGCTTCGCCTAAAAGCTGCGTAAGTGCCGCTGGGGGCATAAGGGGGAGCTCAGCCCATTTTCCTACAAGCTCCCAGCGGCGCAAGGCCTGACGAACCTGATGAAGCGCCTCAGGTGTAGTCGGCACCTCAGGCAAAGCTAAAACGCGCTTTTTTTGTGCCTCTACCCAATTTTGTACTTGGTGGCGCCAGAAGCGGCGCATCCGCAAACTACTTTTCCAGGGCGGTGGGAAGGATTCAGCCCAGCGGCGCAAATCCGCCCGAATCGTTCTATAAGTGGCTTTCCAGACCCTGCGGAAACGGCGCAGCCACTTTTTACGGCGCTTTTTGGCTAGCTTGTACCAAGGTGGGCCGTAGGGTTTGAGGGCTTTCTGGATGAGGTGGGCCTGACGCAGCTTACCTGCGGCACGGTAGAGCGTAAGGAGCGCTTCGGAAATAGGCGGCTCAGCGGGAAAGGTATAAACCGCCAGGTAGGCCTGCAGGCGCTTGACTCGGCGGCGGAAGCGGTAAATGCGCTTAGGTGAAGGGCGTCGCAGAGCTCTAAGGCCAAGGCGAAAAGGGTTAGGCTTGGCCTTCATAGGCTTCTTTGAGCCGCTGCACCGCTTCGCGAAAGGCTTGGCCGCGCGCCTCGTAGCTAGCAAACCAGTCAAAACTGGCGCAGGCCGGGGAGAGCAAGACTACATCGCCCGGCCGGGCTAAGGCATGCGCCTGCTGTACCGCCGCCTCCATAGAAGAAGCCCGAACTAAAACCGGCACTTCCCGCTGAAAAGCCTCCTCCAGCCGGCGCGTGTCCCGCCCAATCACAATCAGGGCCCGTACCTTGGCTCGCACCGTACTGAGTAGCTCGCCCCAGTCATTGCCCTTGTCCACGCCGCCCGCTATCCAGATTATGGGCCGCTGAAAACTCTGAAGCGCATACCATACAGCATCTGTCGTAGTAGCCTTGGAGTCATTCACATACAGCACCCCCTGAATCACATCCACAGGCTCTAAGCGGTGTGGAAGGCGTTGAAGCGTCTCAAAGGTACGGCGCAAATCGGCCCGCCGAAGCCCTTCTAGCCGAGCTACAATAGCTGCCGCCAGAGAATTTTTTCGCTGCGGCAAATCCACAAGCGGCGTCCCCTCGTAGGAGACTTCCCATTTTTCGGAATCCTCTAGGGTCTCCATATCGCAGATGAGTTTGGAGTTTTCCAGCCAAGCATGAATCCCTGGGCCAGGCGCCTCCCGGTAGCGCCACACGCGCGCCTGGGTAGGAAAAGCGGGCAAGACCTCCGTCCAGTACGGACTGCCCGCCTCCTGAATCACCTCCACCGTAGAGGGAAGGCGACGCAGAATATGAAGCTTATCCTCCACATATTGCTGCCAGCTCCCATGCCAGTCCAAATGATTTGGCACTAAGCCCGTCAAAACCAGATAACGCGGCACAAGGGTAAGGGTATCCCGCAGTTGAAAGGAACTGGCTTCCACTACGAAGTAGTCCGCCTGGGCTTCTAAAATGGCCTGACAGAAGCTGTAGCCGATATTGCCGCAGGCTACGGCACGGCGCCCAGCGGTATGTAAAAGGTGCGTAAGAAGGTAGGTCGTAGAGGACTTACCGGCGCTACCCGTAACCAGCCAAAGGCGCGCGTGGGAGGGAAAATGGCGCCAGCCCCATTCCAGGTCCGAAATCACGGGCTTCCCATCCGCAAGCAGGCGCTGGAGCGTGGGGTTAGTAGGGGGTATGCCTGGACTGCGTACGACAAGGTCTGTATCCCGCAGGAGGGCATAAGGGTCTTCCTGCACGATCCAGCTTAGGCCTGCCTGTTGAAGGCGCGCCGCCCGTGCAGGCGTGGGAGGCTCAGCCGCCACAAGCACCATATCGTAGCCTTTTGCCCTTCCCAAAAGCGCCGCACCTACCCCACTAGCCCCCAGCCCCCATATCCCCACTCGCTGGCTCATCGCAGCTTAAGCGTTATGAAGGCCAGTCCATTCAAAAGCAGCGCCACTATCCAGAAGCGCACCACCACTTTCACCTCATGCCAGCCGCCCAGCTCAAAGTGATGGTGGAGCGGGGCCATGCGGAAAATCCGCCGCCCCTGCCCATACTTCCGTCGGGTGTAGCGGAAGTAAGCCACCTGAAGCATCACGGACACCGTCTCCGCAAAAGAAATCCCGGCAATAAGCGGTAGAAGAAGCTCCTTTTTGACCATGAGCGCCATAGCCCCTATAAGGCCGCCCAGCATGAGGCTGCCCGTATCCCCCATAAAAACCTGCGCCGGGTAGGCGTTATACCAGAGAAAGGCTATGCAGGCGCCGCAGGCTGCGCCGGCAAATACCGTTACCTCAGCCGCATAGGGCAGGTACATAATCATGAAGTAGTCCGCCCAGATTCGGTTGCTGGAGAAGTAGGCAAAGCTTCCTAGGCTTACAAAAGCGATAGCCCCAACGCCTACGGCCAGGCCATCCAGGCCATCCGTAAGATTGAAGGCATTACTGGTAGCGACGAGGATAAAGAGGATAACCGCTGCATACACGAGGCCTTTGAGCCAATAAGGTAAATCCCACGAGCCAAAGCGGCCGTAGGAGATTTCCTGATTTTTGAGGAAGGGCACATTTGTGCGAAAGAGGGCGTCGGGGTGCTGCTGACCGAAAAGCTCCCCGGCTACGGTGCTGCGTTTCTCAGGCGGAATAGCCAGGCGCTCAAGCCGGCCCTGCCGCTCTACCCCATAAAAGGCCGGGAAGTGCCCGTCGGGAAAAGTAGGCCTGAAGCGCCAGGTTTTGTAGTCAAAAGGGGTTTCTTCCACCGACCTCAACCTATCACCCCGTTGGAAGCCCACCTCCCGCAAAGTGGCCGAGGGCAAGAGCGTTCCATTCGGCCTTACTTTAGGGCGCGTGCTATAAAAGCGCGGATCACCCATCATCAGAAGCACTAGCCAGAGGGCGGCAGCCAGCTGCCCTAATAGCTTGAAGCGTGGCGGAAGGCCTTTTTTTCCCCAGCGGCGCTTGAGCCAGTCGTCTAAGAAGCCTAAGCTACTGAGCCACACCGCTAAACCTAGCAGGGCCCACACATACGGGCTACTCAGGTCGCCCCACAGAAGTATGCCCACCGCTAGGCTAAGGAGAATAAGCAGCCCACCCATCGTGGGCGTCCCCTTTTTGGAAGCGTGAGAGGACGGCCCATCCGAACGGATAGTTTCCCGCAGGCTATGGCGCACCAGAAGCCGAATAAGGCTGGGCCCTAAGAGCCAGCCCACTATGCCGGCCGTGAGCCCCGCCATAAGCGTGCGGAAACTGATGTAGTACGCCAGCCCCATTCCCGGCAGGCCGTACTGCTCGTCCAAAAAACGCATGAGCTCAGGAAGCATACCCCACGCCAGCTAATTCCAAAAGCACCGCTCGGTCGCTAAAGGGATAGCGCTTCCCCTGAATTTCCTGATAGGTTTCGTGGCCTTTACCTAAAACAGCTACAAGGCTGCGGGGAGGCGAAAGCTGAATAGCCGTGCGAATGGCCTCTCGGCGATCCGGAAGGCACAGGACTTTGTCCCGATGGGCAGGAGGTACGCCCTGCGCCATCGCCTGAATGATAGCCCAGGGGTCCTCTGAACGGGGGTTATCGCTAGTGAGAATAATCCGATCGGCATAGAGGGCTGCGGCTTTGCCCATAGGAGCGCGCTTGGAGGGGTCGCGGTCGCCACCTGCGCCTATAACTACGATCAGCTGGCCCCCCGGCGGTACCAGCGGACGCAGGGTACGCAGGACTTTCTCCACGGCGTCTGGCGTATGGGCATAATCCACAAGTCCTAACCGCTCGCCCGAAAGCGGCACAGGCTCCAGCCGACCCGGCAGCGTCTGCAAAAGCGTGGACAAGCGCGCCAGCTCTCGCCATAAAGCAGAGCCGTCTTTCTGCTGGCCCTCCCACTTACTCAAAAAGGCTGCGGCTACCGCCGCCAAAAGGTTGTAGCCCTGAAACCGCCCAATTAGGGCCGCTGAGAGCCCTTCTACCTCTTCACTAAGAAGCGGCTCGGCCCGCCGCCGCGAAATTCCACCTAACCGCACGCCTAGCCTATACTCAAGTCCCCAGAGTGTAGCTTCGGTAAGCCGTAGATAAAACTCGCCTCCCCCCTCTAAGCTATATCCATACGCGCGCGCAGCGGTATTCTGCAGCATAAATCGCCCGTGCCGATCATCCACATTCGTAAGCGCAAAGCTGCCAGCCGAAAGCCCATCAAAAAGCCGCTTCTTTGCGTCGCGGTAGGCGGTGAAGGTGCCGTGATAGTCCAAGTGATCGTGCGAAAGGTTTGTAAATACCGCCCCCGCAAAGGATAGGCCCTCTGTGCGATATTGGTCTAAGGCGATAGAGCTTACCTCCATCGCCACATGCGTAATCCCTTTCTGGCGGAAATAGGCCAGCAGGCGATATAGCTCGTAGCTATCTGGCGTCGTGAGTGAAGCCGGTAGGGTCTCCTCGTCCGCCTTACAAAATACCGTACCAATGAGACCAGCCCGATAGCCTAACTGCCGCCAAAGCTGGTACAGGTAATACGCCGTAGAACTCTTGCCGTTTGTACCAGTAATTCCAACGATATGCAGATGCTGCTGCGGTGAGTCAAACCAGTTTCGGCAAAGAAGGGCATAGGCGCGCCGGGCTTGGGTAGTGTGGATATAGGCCAGCTCGGGGGGGATTTCAATGGGGGTCTCAGCGAGTATGGCTGTAGCGCCGCGTGCTATCGCTTCGGGAATAAACCGGTGGCCATCGAGAGAACGGCCCCGCCAGGCTACAAAGAGAAAGCCGGGCTGCACCTGACGGCTATCTGCCGTAATCCCCAAAATCGGCTGCTCCGCACTACCTTGCAGAAGCCGAGTGTCGGGAAGGCCTACAAGCAGTTCACCTAGTCGTTTCATGGCCTAAATGAAGGAGTATTTCTTTCGGCCTGCGCATCGTTAGAGCGGCTACTATGGGTCCTTCGCCCGTCCAAAAAACCTCATACCCCTGGCTGCGGAGAAGGTGCCAGGCCTGGCGCAGGCTCATGCCTACCACCCCCTCAGGAAGGTGAGGCTTGTAAGGGTTAAAACGTACAAAATGCATGGTAGGTATAGCTTTCACCCATGCAGTAGGCGGGCGCTCAGGCGTGGAGACATTCAGCTCATTGTAAAGGGTCACAGCTTGTTTTTTGGGAAGTATGGGTAAGGCGGGCTGAAGTCGAGCTGCATTAGGCGTAAGCGGCTGCGGGGCAATCCGCAAATCCCGAAATACAATTGCATCAGCAATCTCCCGAAAAACGGGGGCTGCCACCTCGCCGCCATAGAACCCCCCTTCCTGCGGGTCATCTACGACCACGATGCAGGAATAGAGCGGCTGCTCCGCCGGGAAAAAGCCTACAAAGGAAGCCCGATAGCGATTGACATAGGCGCCATGCTCCACCTTTTTGGCCGTACCCGTCTTTCCTGCGATAGCGTAGAGGGGGGTGTAAATCCCCTTAGCTGTGCCTTTCTCTACTACGCTACGCAGAAATTGGCGCAGGTAGCGAGCGGTGCGTTCCGAAAGAATGCGTTCAGAAGGCGGTAGCGGCGGTATCTCAGATTCACCGTTAGGATACCGTATCTCCCGCACCAGACGCGGCGGAACCCAGACCCCATCGTTAGCAATAGCATTGTAAAAGCTCAGAAGCTGAAGCGGCGTAAGGCGAATGTTATAGCCTATAGAAAGCCAGGGCAGGGTGGTGGAATTGAACTGGCGGCTGTGAGGGGGGATGTAAGTCGGCTCAGGCTCCCCGTAAAGCGAAATGCCCGTCCGACTCAAGAGGTGAAATTTGGCCAGCTGCTGGTAGAAGGTCTCGGGCTTACTACCTAAAAGACGGTAGCAGGCGGTGGCAAAGGCTACATTGCTAGAGAAGGTAAGGGCTTCTTCCAAAGTGAGGGAGAGGGCTGGACGCCCATCCGAGAGCGTGCGATCGGCCACCTGAAGTGCCGCAGGCACCAATAGGCGCTCCTGGGGGCGCCAAAGGCCCAGCTCTAAGAGTGCAGCTGCCGTAGCTACCTTGAAGGTAGAGCCCGGCTCCCACAGAGTAAGAACCGCATCGTTGAATTTCTCCTCCCAGTTAGCCAGGGCTAGGATTTCGCCCGTGCGCACTTCCATAAGGATAGCGACTCCGCCTCGGGCTTTATGCCGCTCAATCGCACGCGCAAGGGCCTGACTAACTATATCCTGAAGGTGAGGATTTAGGCTAGTGTAGAGGTCAGCCCCCGGCTGCGGCTCATACTCCGCTAAGTCCTCTAAGGGCACTTCTATCCCACTGGGTAGGCGCTGCACGAGGATCCAACGCTCCTCCCCGCGAAGCTTCTCGTGGAAAGCGCTCTCTAAGCCGCGCCAGGCTACCGAGTCGCTCACAAGGTACCCTAGCGTAGCACGCGCCAGTCCGCCATAAGGATAGGAGCGCTTATGGGTAATTTTCTCCACGATAAGGGCACGCGGCCGCCCATTCAGGAGAGGAAGCTGAGCCAGTTGGGTCCTTTGGGAATAGGTAAGAAGGTACTTGTACGGCAAAAGGTACACATGGCGGTCGCGAGCTTGCCACCGCTCCCATAAAAACTTATGGAGCTTATTCGGATCAGGATAAATTTGGGGGAAAAGGCTTGCAAGACGCTGCGCTAAGAGACCCAGCGAATCCTGTACCTCCTGGGCCTGCCAGGCCGTGGGATCCACCGCCAGACGGAAAAAAGGCATACTGGTAGCCAGCACGGTATTGTCCCGAGCGAGGATGCTCCCGCGCTCACCTCGCACTTTACGGAGATATGGCCGATTCGTATATGGCTCGTAGGGCGATAAGCCCTGGTACTTCCACTGCAGATACCCTAGCCGCACTCCCAATCCTACCCACGCCAGCCCTACCAGCACAAGTAGGAGATAAAACCGCTTAAGGACTTTGCTCATAGACTACCTGAATGGGGGCTTCGCGCGGGAGGAAAAGGTTCAGGCTATCCAGCTTAGGGCGTAGGGCCGAATAGCTGCGCTTCTGACTTACGCTGGCGTTAAGCTGGAGGTATTCGGCCCGCTTCTCCGAAAGGGCCCGACGCAAAACATGCAGGCGACGAATCTTTTGCTCCGCTCGATACTGAGAGGCTACATATATGATTATCCACAGCAGGGCATACAGCCATACCCCCAGGTGCTGTGGCAAGCCCAAAAAGAGCCAGCGCTTCATAGCCTTTCTAAAATCCAGAGGGTAGCCGAGCGGCTGCGCGGATTGGCAGCCCTTTCCTGGGGTGAAGGGCGGGACTTAGCAAGGAGGCGCCAAGCGTAGGTTTTTGCGCCCGTGAGAGGGTCGGCCCATAGAAGCTGCCGCTGATGCGCTTTGACCAAACGCGCCTCGCCGCTATGGTAGGTAAGAAGCACCAGCCGCCCCCTTGGCCGCACGAGGGAAGTAGTTTGCGCGAGAAATTCGGCCAGTGCATTCAGTTCGTCATTTACGGCGATGCGCAAGGCCTGGAATACGGGCGCAAGGTAGCGGCGAGCGGCTGGCCCATACACTGCCTCTATGCAGGCGCGCAGGTCCTGCGTGGAAAAATGCGGGCGTAGGGCGGCCTTAAGGCGGCGGGCCAAGCGCCGGCTGTAGGGCACTTCGCCATACTCACGCAGGTAGTAGGCTAAAGTCTCAGGAGATTGCTGGCGAAGCCATTCCCACGCCGGCTGACCCTCATTTGGATTCATCCGAAGGTCTAAAGGCGCCGCCCAGCGATAGCTAAACCCGCGCTGAGGCGTATCTAACTGGTGGGACGACACCCCCAAATCGGCTAAAATCCCCGTCACTTCTTGAATACCCTGCTGGGCCAGCAAAGCGCCCAAGTAGCGGAAGTTTCCGCGTAGAGGCATGAAGCGCGGGTCTTGCAGACTATCCAAGGGGGCTTCAGGGTCGCAATCCAGACCCATGAGTCGGCCCTTTGGGCCAAGCCGCGCTAGGATGGCACGGCTATGCCCGCCCCCCCCAAATGTCGCATCCACATACAGCCCCTCGCGCGCAGTAATCAAACCTTCCACCGCCTCCGTTAGAAGAACAGGCGTATGATAACCCTTTTTCAGCTCCCCAAGAACCTCTGCAGCCATTCCGAGAAGGTGCTTTCGTGCCGAGTTTTCCAGGTTTCATACTGAGCTTGGTCCCATATCTCTATGCGGTCCTTCAGGCCGATAAGCACAATCTCACCCGTCAGCCCCGCATAATCGCAAAATGGCTTAGGTAGAAGGAGTCGGCCCGCCGCATCCGGCTGCACAGGCTGAGCCCCAGATTGAAAGAGCCGAAGGAAGTTTCGGCCCTCAGGTGTAAAGAGGTTGAGGCGCGCGTGAAGCTTTTCCAGCTCCCCTTTCCACACGGCTAAGGGGTAAAGCCAGAGGCAAGGGTCAGGGGCCTTTTGCAGTACAAACTCCGTGCGGGCCCCCTCTGGCAAAAGGGCCAGCAGCGCCCCCGGCACAACAAATCGCCGCTTAGCGTCCAAGCGCGCCTTGTACTCGCCAAATAGAAACACTTGTTGGCAAAGATAGCCACTCTCTCCCACTTTGCTCCACCTGACGGGATAACTACCTTTGTGTGTGCGTAGGGTGTGGATAGGGCTGCTCCTGCTATGGAGCTGCCGCCGCGAGTGGCTACCCCCTCAAGCTGGCGAATTGCGCTTCTCCCGCGACACCGTCGTATTTGACTCCCTCTTCTCTACCCTCCTCTCCCCTACGCAGCGCCTGTGGGTATATAATCCCCACCCCTTTCCCGTAGTTATCCGCTCCATACGCCTGGAGAAAGCCGAGCGGAGTCCTTTCCGGTTTATTTTTGATGGGCAGCCCGGGCCTCTTACTCAGCCTTACACGCTTCGGCCGCGTGATAGCGCGCAGGTCTTCCTCACCCTTCAGGATACCACCTTTGTCAACGACACCCGAATGGATCGCCTGCTCTGGGAAACCGAAAAGGGCCTCCAGGCCGTGGTACTGCGCGCTACCCTCATAGCGGCATATGTCTATAGGGATTTCGGATTTGACAGCGCTATAGTATCCTTTCCTTCGGACAAACCGATAGTGATTGACGGCTATTTTTACGTAGGCCCGGCGGCAGTTCTGCGCATTCTGCCGGGCACACGGCTTTTCTTCTCGGGTAAGCGCTGGGAAAGCGGACCTCTACGCGGCGAGCTCGCTTCGGGGTTATATATAGCCGGGCGCTTGGAAGCCCTAGGGACCCCCGCCCAGCCCATCACCATGCAGGGATGGCGCTTAGAACCCTACTACGCTACCGCGGCGGGCCAGTGGCAGGGCCTGTGGTTTCTGCCCACAAGCCGCGCTAACCGCCTCCTCTACACGCGCATCAGCCAAAGCAGTATCGGCATACGCTTGGACTCCGTAGGCGATGCCTCTGCGCCGAAGCTCTACCTGGAGGGGTGTATCATTTATCAGGCGGCCAATTATGGAATTTTAGGGCTAAGTTTTGCGCCGCAGCTACCGCCCCAGCCCACGCTCCAAGCCGTAAATACGCTCATTTTTCAGTGCGGCCAAGCCTGTGCGGCTTTCGTCGGCGGGGGGAGTTACCAGCTTATTCACTGTACCCTTCTGTATGACCAGCCAGACCCCCGACGCGGTCAGACGGCGCTCTTGATCGGTGACTTCTACCGCTTTCCCGACCAAACCCTTCGCACTTACCCTCTGAACTGGCAAGCCCTAAATAGCGTTTTCTGGAGTGTGAAGGAAGACGCCGTGGTCGTAGAAACCTACGGCACCCAGCCTCAGCTAAGCTGGGAGTTTTGCGCCTTCCAGCAGAAAAATCCCTTACCGGGTCCGGGTCACCTCTATCCCCGCAGCTTAGAGGTAGGGCCGGCGGCGGAATTCTATCCGCTGCGTGCCGAAAGCCCCCTCATAGACCGAGGTAAGAACGAACCCGGCCTTACCCCCATGGTTGATCTTTTGGGGCGACCGCGTGATGCTCAGCCTGATATAGGCGCCTATGAATACCTTCGGTAGAGCGCTGCGGATTACCACTTTTGGCGAGTCCCACGGCGTGGGGATAGGCGTAGTCATAGATGGCCTACCAAGTGCGGTGGCTATCTCGGTGGAGGCTATACAGGCGGAACTGGACCGGCGTCGGCCTGGCGCTTCCCCCTACACCTCGCCGCGCCAAGAGGCCGACCGCGTAGAGGTCTTAAGCGGCCTCTACGAAGGGCGTACCACGGGTGCACCGCTGGCGCTTTGGATCGCTAATACCGACGCCCGCCCAGCCGACTACGCTAAGCTGGCCCAACTTTACCGGCCCTCCCACGCCGACTTTACCTATGCCCTCAAATACGGGCATACGGACCCACGAGGCGGTGGGCGCAGTTCGGCCCGAGAGACGGCTGCCCGCGTAGCCGCTGGCGCCGTAGCCCAGCAGTTTCTCCACCAAACGGTGCCTGACCTGCAGATTGTAGCCTGGAGCTGTGCAATTGGCCCCTTTGCTACGGCCTATCGCCCAGCTGACCGCACCGAAGTAGAGCGCTCCCCTGTCCGCTGCCCCGATCCCGTGGTAAGCGCCGAAATGGAGCGCTACTTAGCCGAATTACAAGCGGCTGGCGATACCACAGGCGGAGTCATCGCGGTAGAAGTCCACGGGGTACCCCCCGGCTTAGGCGAGCCCATTTATGACAAACTCCCGGCCCGCCTCGCCTACGCCATGCTAAGCATCAATGCAGCCCGCGGCTTTGAAATAGGCGAGGGCTTTGCAGCAGCCTCTACCTTAGGCTCCGTGCATAATGACCCCTTTCATAAAGACCCTTCAGGTCGCATACGACCCGCCACCAATCACGCCGGCGGCGTATTAGGCGGGATCTCTACTGGAGAACCCCTCTTTTTTCGGGTAGCCTTCAAGCCTATTGCTACCCTTCGGCAGCCTCAACGCACCGTCACACGCCACGGCGAAGAAGTGGAGTTTATCGCTGAGGGGCGTCATGATCCTTGCCCTGTCCCGCGCGCCGTACCGATCGTAGAAGCCATGACCGCCTTAGTCTTAGCCGACTTTATCCTTCTCAATCGGCTCTACAAATCCTAACTTTGTAGCATGAGCCTTGGTGGGTGTTTGATATGGCTTCAGTCGGCCTTGAGCATGGGTGCACGGGTTCAGCTGATGAACTCGCACATCGCCTGCCCTACCGATAAGACCTCTCCCCTCGTAAGCTTTTCGCCTACTTACACCGCAGGCATAACGGGATTTTTGAGCTGGGGTTGGCAGCCTTTCCTCCGAGCGGGGATAGAGCTAGCCTACCAGGGCGTGGGGCAGAAATACTACGGTTTAGGGCTGAGCGGACGCGACTATAGTGCCGAAATCAACCTGCATTACCTGCGTGTCGGTCTAGCTTTCCAGCCCCAGTACCAGCGCGAAGGCAAAAACTGGGGCCTCTGGATGAGCTTTTGCCCTAGCGTTATCTTTCTTACCCAGGCTGACATGACGCTACAGGGGGACAGCGTGAGCCCAGGTAACACCATAGCGCCGCAAGTAATCCAAACCGTGCTGGCTTACTTAGACCGTAGCACCCGCCCAGAGGATCACCTTATTCTCCAACGCATGTATCAGCCCGCAGGCGGCAGCCTGCATGTAGCTGCTGGCCTACGCTTCCGCCTAGTGCCTCAAGTGTGGCTTCTTGGCCTACTCAGCTATGAGGTAAGCCTGGGCGACATGGAGAAAAAGAACTTCCGCTTAGGTAGCGAAGGGACGCCGCTTTACAACCCTAACCGCAAGCCGGCCTTCTACCAGCTGATTGGGCTGCAGCTGGGCCTGCAATACGAAGTCTTCCTGCGTCACTGACTCAAATCTGCTCTGGCCTGAGGTAAGGTAGAGGCTCAGGTGTGATCCAGTAGTGCCACTGCGCCGGCTGGAAAGAGAGGCTTTCGCCAAGCTTTTGAACCCAAGTAATAGGGTCCTCGCTAAAGGCATGGACATTTAGGGTGCGTTCCTGAAGGGCCTCGGGGGGTTCTACGGCTAGGCGATAGGCCAAGATTTCTTGAATGGCTTCGGCCTTTTGGGTATAGGTAGCGCGTAAGGCGGCTTGCCGGAGCTTTTCGCCCCACTTTTGCCAGAAGCGCTCCATTAGGCGCAGGGTATGGCGCAGGAAAGGCCGGCCTTGTAGGTTCTCAAGGGGGGGGCGATGCTGGCGCCACCAGGCCATAAGCTGTTCTACTTCGTCGCTGCCCCAGGCCTCCGCCAGCGCACGGCGTAGATTGGCAAAGGGCACTCGCCATAAATCAGGCAACGCCCAGTCAGAAGGCAGCTCAAGTGCTGTAGCCGGTAACACACGCAAATGCCCGCGCGGATAAATCAGCGGCGGCGGCACGCCAAATGCCGAAAAGGTAGGCATAAGCTCTATCCAGTAAGCCACCTCCGCCGGCCCCGCAAGGTAGGCTAAGTTGGGAAGGAGGTACTCTTGGTAGAGGGGCCGTAGAAGTACGTTTGGGCTGAGGCGGTGCGGCTCCGCATGAGCCGCACGGCGCAGAAGGGCCTCTTCTTCTGGGGTAGGATAGCGGCGCTCCGTATCCGAGAGCCAAAAAAGATTTACGGCGCGCGAAGCCAGCAGGGGTCTCTCGCCTATGCGACGCAGGTAGGCACAGGCCAAGCGATGGCTGTGTAAGGTGAGCTGCTCCTCTACCTCACGCACCCAGAGGGAAGCTGCAAGGGCTTTGAGCTCAGGGTCATCGCCTGAAACAAGAAGAATTCGCCCTTCAAAGAGCGCATAGAAAGCTGAGCGGAAAGCCATCTCCCATGAAAGGCCGGCCTGCCAGAAACGCTGAAGCGCCAGGGACTGGGCCGCTTCGGGAAAGGCTGCCTCAATTATGTGCCGACCTACCGGGCCTTGAAAGTAGCCAGCGTAGCGCAGACGCTGAGTCCAGCTAAGGGCTATTTCCCTTACCTCCTCGGCATCATGATCTTCCGAAGCAAGCCAGAAAATGGGTACAACCCGATAGCGTCCATTAAGGGTCGCCTCCACCTGCTGCGCTAACTGGCAGGTATGAAGCGCCTTGATAATCGTATAAAGTGGGCCAGTGAGCCACCCCAGCTGCTGGCCCGTAGTGATGGTGAAAGTAGTAGGTTGACGCAAAGCCTCCAAAAGCCCTCGTAAAGCTGGATAGGTTGCTAAAAAGGGGGCGTTTTGCCGCTCTAGAGCCGCCACGAGGCGGGAACGGTCATACGGAAAGGCCGCTTTACGACGGCGGACGGCCTCCCAAGACGGGGTGGCATAATGCTCTAGCAAAAGCCCGCTTAGGGCCGGGTCACCTGCCACATAGCGCGCCCACAACCTACGCACGCCGCCGATTCTGCCAGCGATAGAGCAGCTCGTCCAAAATCCAGAGCCCGCCAATCGTAAGGGTAGCTCCACCCAAGGAAAGCCAGGGATTCATGATGAAAACCCCGGCCAACACCCCCAGAAGGGCCCCCAAATTCTGTATGAATTCCAGATGCTCGCTGGTCGTATAGAGAAAGAGCCGCTCCAGCTGCCTCTCATCAAAGCCGCTTAGCTGATTATAAATAATCGGATGGATGGGCAAGGCCGTGATGACCGCCCGTAAAATGTCGGCAATAAGGGATTCAAGCTCCTCGGTTTGGGACAAGATGGCTCGATGGATTTCTTCCTCGGGCGGTGCGGTGAGCCGCATAGCCTCTTCAAACGCCTCCGGTAGGGAAAGTATGGTGCGGGCCAGTACCTCCTTATAGCCTTTTTCGTTGAGCTGGCGGTAGGAGCGGAAAAGGCTACCCGCAATCCCCGCCGGCGCTACCTGAAGCAGCCGCATGTCCAGCACATGGACGAGCTTCTTTTGCTGTACTGGGTCTTGCACAATCTGCATCAAGACCCGCTTGCCTCGGCGAATGATGTCCTCACGGAACTCTGGGTCTTTGAGGAGGCTGGAGGTGCCCTCCGTAAGGGCTAAAGCAAGCCGCTGGGCTACCCCAGCCTCGTGAAGTACCCGATGCAGTACCTCTTCGTTTAGGATATAGCGCGTAATGGCCTCGGCGAAGCGCTCTACGATTCGTCCCTTATAGGCAGGGACTAACCCTTGGCCCCAGATAGGCCGCGGCTTGCGTGGGTGAAAAAGCATCTTGATAGCAAGCCAGTTCGTACCATACCCCACCAGGCCCGTTACAGCGAGTACATACGCCGTATGGTACCACTCCTCATAGGCAGCCGGGAGAAACTTCCAGTACTTATGACAAAGGCAAACTACCACTACCCCACCTAAGAAGTGGGGCGCATACCGAAGGAGGCGGGCCATGATTTTATAGCGCCGACGAAGAGGAGGGGCTGGCGCTGGTGGGGGAAGGTTAGGAAGGGATAGGACCTCATCTAAATGAAAGTGGCGCGGGATATAGCGGTCGAATAGCCACCGCACTCAGCAAAAGTAGGCACTTTTGCATGTGCAGGCACGCCGAGCAGCCGAAGCGCTTCTACCGAAACTGATTGCGTGGCGGCGCCACTTTCACCAGAATCCAGAACTTTCCTTTGAGGAGTATGAGACCCAGCGATTTATTCTAGAGCGGCTGAGGGAGTGGGGCATTCCCGCCTCGGTGCGCGGCGGCACAGGCGTAGTAGCGGAGCTATGTACGGCGCCTCATGGCCCTTGGATAGCCCTACGCGCGGATATGGATGCCCTACCCTTGACCGAGGTCTCGGATAGGCCCTACGCCTCACAGCGAGCTGGCGTAATGCACGCCTGCGGCCACGACGCCCACATGGCGATTCTCTTGGGTACAGCTTACCTTTTGAAGGAGTCGGCCGAAAGCTGGCAAGGGGGGGTTCGGCTCATTTTTCAGCCAGGCGAGGAGCGGGCGCCGGGCGGTGCTAGCCGATTGATTGCCGAAGGGGTGCTCAGCGAAAGGCCATTGCGGGCGCTATGGGGCCTGCACGTCACCCCCCAGCTCCCCGTGGGACAGATAGGCCTGAGGCCCGGCCCCTTTATGGCGGCCAGCGATGAGGTAGAGATCTGGCTGCGCAGCCGAGGTGGGCATGGCGCCTATCCTCACCTAGCCCCCGATGTCGTAGTTTTAGGCGCTCACCTCCTTACCCAGCTTCAGCTTGTGGTAAGTCGCGCCGCGGACCCCCGCACGCCTACCGTACTTACCTTTGGTATTTTCCGAGCGGGCACAGCGCCTAATATCCTCCCCACAGAGGCTTATCTACACGGGACGCTCCGCACCTTTGAAGAGAGCTGGCGCGCAGAGGCTAAATCCCGCATCCAAGGGATTACCCAGCACCTCGCCGCCGCCTGGCAAGTAGCCGCAGAGATAAAATTTGCCCCTGGCTACCCTGTCCTAATCAACGACCCCGAACTTACCCGACTTACGCACCAGTGGAGCGCCGACCTTCTGGGCGCAGCAAATGTAATAGAGATGCCCCTCTGGCTTAGTTCGGAAGATTTCGCCTTCTATGGGAGTTATGTGCCTACCTGCTTTATTCGGTTAGGCACCGCTGGGGCCAATCCCGCCAGCCATCTACCCGTACACAACCCGGCGTTTGATATCGCCGAAGAGGCCCTGGCAATAGGAACCGCCCTTTTTACCCACCTCGCCCTTGAGGCTTTGCGCTATTTCGCCTCCAATTAGGCGGGGAAAATTCCATATAAGCTGCTCCCACTACCATTCATGCTGGCATAAATCGCCCCCGCCGCATAAAGTTCCATTTTCCAGCACAGAAGCGTTGGATAAATTTGGAAGCTCACCAGCTCTAGGTCGTTGCGCAATTGATGGCGCCATTCCGAAATTGGCTGGCGCAAAATCGGCTCAATAGGCAGCCGGCTCCACTGCGTAGGGCGGAGGGCCCGATAGATGTGCTTAGTAGAACAAGGCACAGGTGGTGTGATGACAAAGACCTGATAACCCTCTAGCGAAAGATCAAAAGGCTCAAGTACTGTACCCGTATCCTTAGCCAGCATGGGGCGGTTATACAGGAAAAATGGCACATCGCTGCCTATTCGGGCCGCTACCTTGTGAAGAAATTCCAAAGTAAGAGGGGGCTCCATAAGCTCGGCGAGGAGCCGGAGGAAGGTACCCGCATTGCTGGAGCCGCCGCCAAGCCCAGCGCTAATCGGAATGCGCTTGTGAATCCACACTTCCAGAGCCGGTAGGGAGGATTGCAGTTGCTGACCGAGAACCTTATAGGCCGTATGAAGGTAATTTTCATCGGCATCAGGTATGTAAAGGCCAGTCGTGCGCAGCTCCAGCCGATTTTTGCCTGGTAAGACCTTCACTTCTATGTCATCATAAAGGTAAGGGTACGGATAAATAAGGGTTTCCAAAATATGGTAGCCTTCAGGCCAGCGCCCGAGAATATGCAGACCAAGGTTCAGCTTAGCTGGACTGGGCTTATAATAGCGTTTCATAGGAGTCGCTGACGCTTGAGTAGATAACGGTAAAGAGGAGTAAAGAAATCCTGACGCATATCTATGGGTATAAGGTCTATTTGGTGGGCGGTACAGAATTTATGCAGCTGGCGCTCCCACCGCTGGAAGTGCTCTAAGTAGAGAGCCTGAATTTCTAAGGTGTGGATATGGGTCTTGCGCCGTGTCTCTAAGTCTATAAGCTGGAGGGGTTGGAGGGGAAGCTGAAAGTATTTCTCCGTAGCCTCGTCCCATATGCGAAAGAAGAGTACTTCATGCTTTTGGGCGTTGAGATGGGCCAGGGCGCGGGTGAAAGCTTCTTCCTCGCCAGGTTCTACGAAGCCATCGCTCATAAGTAGAATGAGGCTACGGCGCCGCAGCTTTTCGGCTACCTGATGGAGCGTCTGGGCTAAGGCGGAGCGGCGGGGACGCGGGGGAGCCCCTCGGAAAGGCTCTAAAACGGTGAAAAGCTGACGCGCCCAGGTGCGCCGTGCCCGAGCCGGCAGAAAAGTATGTATTCCTTCATCAAAGGCATATAGCCCTACTGCATCCCGCTGCTGAATAAGAAGATAAGCCAGCGCCGCACTCAAAAATAGCGCATAATCCAGCTTGGTATAAGGCCCACCTATCGGATAGCCCATAGAGCCGCTGGTATCTAAAAGAAGATACGCCTGAAGGTTTGTCTCTTCCTCATAGCGACGCACATAAAGCCGTTCAATCCGACCATACACGCGCCAGTCAATCCGGTCAGGGCTATCCCCCGGTTGATAGCTACGATAATCGGAAAATTCTACCGAAAAGCCTTGAAAAGGACTACGGTGAAGGCCCACTAAAAACCCTTCTACGATGCGACGGGCAATAAGCTCCAAATTAGCTAGCTTGGCGGCTTCAGCGGGAGAAATCATAAGTCTTCCAGATTTTCACCCCAATCCGAATCAAGATCAAGCCCTTCTTCAATCGCTTCAGGAACTTCCTCTATCTCCCCTAGGGGTTCTTCTAAAAGAGGATCCTCGTCAGGCGAGCGGGGTAAGACTTCGGGAACGAGGACAGAATCCAGCGATGGCTCAGCCGATTCTAGCAAGTCCAGATACTTTTCACCCTCTAGACCTCCTACTTCAGGAGTGAGCATCTTCTGAAGCACTAGCTGTTCGCCACGCTTTTTGAGCGCTTGAACGGAAGGATAAGCGGAGTTAGTGATATAGAGCCGGCCCCGAGCCAAAATAAGGCGCAGGTTCTTAGAGGGCATGGCAAAAAGGTGGTAAATTCCTGGCTGAGATAATCTAATTGAGCCGCGGTAGGCAGTAGGGTGGCTAGGTTTTCGTACAAGCGGGCTTACAACCTTTCGAACCTCTAGACTCTTCGCTACAAGCCAGAGCGTGTCCCAAGTAAGCCCCTGTTTCCCTGTAAGTTCCACAGCTAAGATCAGAGGCGGCTTATCTAAGCGGAAGACCGTATCGCTCTGCATGAGCTTACCCTCGGGGGAAAAGCCGCGTCCAAATCGCAGCTGGGCCTGCATGGGAAGGAGGAGGCACAGCCAATAGGCCTGACGTCCCATAGGCTAATCGCTTTTTCCAAAGATAACACCCTACTTCTTGCGAAGGAGTAAGTATATCCCTAGAGCGAAAAAGGGCACGCTCAGAAGCTGGCCCATATTCCACCCCAGCCCTAAGGAGAAGGCTTCTTGAGGTTCTTTGACCCATTCAATGACCCAGCGCCCTCCAAATACCCACGAAAGAAAAAGGCCTAAAGGACGACCCACCGGCCAATGCTTATAAAAGCCCCGCCCATACAGATAAAGAAGAAGGCCAAAAAGCCCGAAATACCATAGGGCTTCATAAAGCTGGGTAGGATGACGCGGATGTGGGTCTACTCGCGTAAATATAAACGCCCAGGCAACTGTGGTAACCTTCCCATAGATTTCTGAATTGAAGAGATTGCCCAAGCGTATAAGGGTGGCGGCCAGAGCGGTGGGAATAGTCAGCCGATCCGCTAGCCATACAAAAGGCTGATCGGGTCGGCGCCGTGTATATAGATAGAGTGCCAAAAAAACCCCTAGAGTACCCCCATGACTAGCTAAGCCACCTTCCCATATAGCGAGAATTTTTTCGGGATTTTCTAAGTAATAGGCTGGCTCGTAGAATAAGCAATGACCCAAGCGCGCCCCTACTACCGTGCCAATCAGAAGATACCAAAGAAGGGTATCTAAATCCTGTTTGGGCTTACTCTCACGGGCGTATATCCATTGCATCAAATAGAAGCCTATCAAAAACCCAGAGGCAAATAGAATGCCGTACCAGCGCAGTTGGAATGGGCCTATGGTGAAAATCTCTGGAGCGACTTCCCATCGAATGTAGGCCAGATTCATAGCGAATTTAGGTAATGCAAGATGTCTTCAAAAACCTTTTCCCGAAAGGTCTCGTGGAGCGGCTCGTGATAGCTATCGGGGTAGGTAAGAAGGGCCTTTTTAGGGGCTGGGAGGTGGTTGAAAAACCGTTTTGTGGCTTCGCTATCACAGACTGGGTCTGCCTCTGGCACAAGGAAGAAATAGGCGCCTTCGTTGAGAAGGGGAAGGTCGCGCCAGAGCTCTGTCTGGGCGCGCTGGACCGCCGCAAACCAGCCGGCTGTAGCGATTCGGAAAACCAGTGGGTCGGAAGCGTAGGCCTGCGCCTCCGCAGGATCATGGGTGAGGGCCTCGGGCTTAAGGCCCGAAGGTAGGCTCAGAGTAGGGAAAAACTGCGCCGCTACACGCCCTAAGAGTTTCTTCCATGGCGGCACAGCCATCTTCAGTTGGATAAAGGGGGCGCTGAGAATCGTAGCTGCGGGCGTCCAGATTTCGCTGTAGCGCTGCCTGTACCGCAAAGCCACAAGGCCGCCAAGCGAATGCCCCGCTAGTACGATGGGCGTAGGCATCTGCGCGCGCCAGTAAGTCCAGACCGCTGTAAGATCATAGAGGTATTCGTTTATATCGGTGGCAAATCCGCGCCTTCCGGTAGATTTGCCGTGGCCGCGCAGGTCCCAGCAGAGGCTGCCCCAGCCAGCTTTGGCTAAGAAGCGGGCTATAGCCTCATAGCGGCCGCTATGCTCGGCATACCCATGAATCCAAACTACACTGCCTCTGGGCGTGGTGCTGGGCGGATACCAGCTGGTGTAGAGCCCTTCACCTTGGTAGCCCGCTACAGTATGGGCATAAAACTCCATGGGGCAAAGGTAGTACGCTCATTCGTAGCGGAGAGCTTCTACAGGCTGGAGGCGCGCCGCTTCATGCGCAGGCTGCAGGCCCGCAAGCACCCCTACGAGCACACTTACCCCCACGGCCAGCCCTATCCACTGCCAAGGCAGTACCGCCTCCGCCCCTATAAGGCGCGCAATGCCATTCCCGGCCAAAACCCCCATCCCAATTCCTATGGCCCCTCCCAGCACGGCGATTACGACCGCTTCGGAAAGAAACTGCCAGTAAATAGCCCGCCGCGTAGCCCCCACTGCTAGGCGTAGCCCAATCTCCGCCGTACGCTCTTTGACAATCACCAGAAGCACATTCATAAGACTTAGTACAGCACCTAGCAGGGTTATACTTGAGACCCCTACGGTAACCGCCGTTATAGTCCTAATCTGTTCCGCTAAAAAGTTTAGCAACAGCTCAGCGTATATAATAGCGAAGGTATCCTCTTGTTTGGGGTGCAGGCGGCGGATTTGTCGCAGGAGGCGGCGGGCTTCCTTCATGGCGGGTTGCATGTGGCCGAGGGTAGGCGCCTCTACAGCCAGCAGAATATCTTGCCCACTGCTGCGGCCTTCTAAGGTTCTGCAAGGCACATAACAGTGCCAGTCACGCGTTTGGCCAAAAGCCCCTCCCTCGCGCTCCAATACACCCACTACCAAATAGGCCTGCTGGCCTACTTGAATCCAGCGGCCCACCGCCGACTCATGCGGAAAAAGCTGCCGAGCCAGCGAATGTCCAATTATAGCTACGGGTTTCCCCAGTTGAAGTTCTACGGGGGCGAAATGGCGGCCCTCTACCACCCTAAGGCCCTGCATGGCCAAGTAGGTGCCATTTATGCCTTGCAGGCGAACCTTAGGCGGAGTACGCCGACGACCAAAAACCGCTCTAAAAGTCCCAGACACCTCTATCAGTTGCGCCGCTTGCGCCCCTGGATAGCGATAGGAGGCCACAAATGCCTTCGCTTCATGAGGCTTCAAAGCAGGTCCTTGCGAAAGCACGCGGCGCGCGCTACCTATCTGCATGCCGACCCTGCCCCCTTGAATAAAGAATACCTTGGGACTACCAAAAGTCGTCTTCACAATAAATCCCTTGAGCGCCTCAAGTACCGTGAAAATTCCTACAAGCGCCACTAGTCCAAATACCAGAATGCTCAGCGTAAGGATAGCCCGAACGCGATATTCCCATAGTGCTTTGAGAGCCTCTCTAATCACCGCTGCGCAATATCCTTCCTGTATAGGCGCCCTTCAAACGGAAACTTGTCCAGTATGGCATAGGCGCGGGCGCGTGCTGTCTCTAAGTCGGGGCCTAAACCTACGGCGGTATAGGTGCGTCCGCCTGTAGTTATCCACTGCCCTTCGGCCTTCTGATCCACGCCAGCCCAGTAGATGTAGGAATCGGGTCCTACTAAACAGCCGCCTTCGGCCGCTGGAGGCTCGGGAAGAAGTTGACCTTGGGTGGGATTTTCGGGATAGCCAGCTGTGGCCGCCACTACCCCCACGGCATAGTTTGCATGCAAGCGTATCTTGAGCTCAGCCAGTTTTTGGATTTTGTAGTAGTACAAAACCTCTTCTAAATCATTCTCTAAAAGGGGTAGGAGGACCTGAGCTTCGGGGTCGCCTAGGCGTATATTGTATTCCAGTACGTAGGGGCCTTCGGCCGTCTTCATAAGCCCGATGTAGAGAAAGCCCTGATAGGCACTACCTAAGGCTCGTATCCCCGCCCAGGTTGGCTCTATAATTCTATGACGGATAGTTTCGAGCCAAGCCGGGTCTTCGGCCGGCGCATAGCTACCCATGCCCCCCGTATTGGGACCTTGGTCTTTTTCCTCGCGCCGTTTATAGTCGCGCACGGTAGGCAGGAGAGCGTAGCCTTTACCATCGGCTAAAAGAAATACCGACCGCTCTTCGCCTTCTAAAAACTTTTCTATGAGAATCGTCTGGCCGGCAGGGCCGAATTTTTCGCCCGAAAGGCACGCACGCGCAAAGGCGAGGGCTTCCTCTGGCGTATAGGCCACAAGGACACCTTTGCCCTGAGCTAAGCCGCTGGCTTTCACCACCACGGGATAAGTGCAACGGCGTAGGTAGTCTAGCGCCGCCTCCAGCTGAGCCGACTCGAATACCACAGCCTCTGGGGTGGGAATCCCATGCTGTTTCATAAAGGCCTTTGCGCGCGCCTTACTGCTCTCTAAGAAGCTAAGCCGCTGCGGCGGAGCCACTACGGTAGTCAGATCGTGGAGATCATCGTACATGCCGCGCGCAATAGGCGCTTCGGGACCTACTATCACATAGTCGATGCGCTCCGTGCGAATGAATTGACGCAACCCCGCAATATCTTTCTCCTCAATAGGTATGCGCCGAATAGGAGGCTGCATAGCGGCATTACCCGGCGCCACGAATACCTCTAGCTTAGAGCTTCTAAGGGCCTTATGGGCGATAGCATGCTCTCGCGCACCCCGACCCACCACCAGGACACGCGCCATACCCGCAAAGGTAGCATAGCCGTAAAACAAAACCCCCGGGGACTCAACCCGAAGGGAATCAACCCGGGGGCCTCTCTGCTGGGCTGTAGCTAAGGTAAGAAGATTTCCCCACTTAGCAGCAGTTTAGTGCCTCTCTGGTCAAAACTAGTGGATAAACGGCGGATAAACTCCCCTCAACGGCTAATAGGTATAGCTGTAGCGCACAAATGCCACCCAAACCGCCGCTCCAAAGCCCGAAAAAGCCAAGAAGGCATCCAGCGAAAATACCATACTTTCACATACCGATACTGCTTGTAGTCGGCTATTCTATAGGGAAATATGTGATCCACCCACATCTCCACAGGCGTGAAGCCTGTACGCTCCAAAAGAGCTTTCAATTCCCTGCGCGTGAAAGTATAAGTAACGGGCGAGCCCTCCTGCGCCTCTGAGTAGCGGGCTACCCACTCAGCCGCTTTCCAAAACTGCCCCCTGCCATACTTGAGCAAAATCCACAATACCTTCCACGCATACCGGTGATATACCATCACTTTGAGGACCGTATCCGCATGCGCATATTGGCGCAGCTGAGCAAAGGCACGCTCCGGCTTAGGCGTATGATGCAGCACCCCAAAGGAATAAATAAGATCATACGGCTCCACGGGCACGTACCGATCCAGCTCTTCGGCGTTAGCCTGAATAAAGGTAATGCGATCTTCTAGTCCATACACCTTGGCGCGTTGACGGGCAATCTCCAAAGACTTTTCAGAAAGGTCTACCGCCGTTACATAGGCCCCATGGCGCGCAAAATTGATGGTATCTGTGCCTATCCCACAGCCAATCTCCAGCACACGCTTGCCCTTCCAACGGGGAAACTCGGCAAAGCGGGGAATATGCGGCTCTACAAAATACTTGCGTGCTTCCACTTCGTCAAAGTACTCCTTTGTGCCAACTGGCTTAGGGGAATGGCGAATGTTACACGGTTGGTTATCCCAATAAGCCTGAACCTCTTCTATGGCAATCTTTTCAAAAACCTCACTCTGCGGCATAACTATCCGAGCGATTAGGTTTTGCCTTCAGTGAGATAAGGCAGAGCCGCTTCGGCGAAGGCAGGATCCGCTGCGTAGGGCAGAGGGTAAGCGCGGAGAAACTCCCGAATCGTTTGGCGCAGACCTGCTAGGTAACTTTCTTCCCGCCAGTGGCGAAGCGCTGCATCCAGCCATCGGGCTACCTGCTGGAACTCTGCCTGTGTGAAGCCGCGCGTCGTAAGGGCCGGCGTACCCAGCCGTATACCGCTCGTTACCAAAGGCGGCTGAGCATCGTAAGGAATGAGGTTCTTATTTACCGTAATGCCAGCTTTTTCCAGAGCCTTCTCCGCTTGCGCGCCAGTGATACCTTGAGGACTGAGATCTATCAATACGATATGATTGTCCGTGCCACCTGTAAGCACCTTATATCCCAGCTCCATGAGGGTCTCAGCTAAGGCTTGGGCATTCCGGATAACCTGCTGGGCGTACTGGCGGAACTCTGGCTGAAGCGCCTCCCCAAACGCCACCGCTTTGGCTGCGATGGTGTGCATGTGCGGCCCACCTTGAATTCCCGGAAAAAGCGCCGCATCTAATAAAGCACTCATCTTCTTAGGCTGGCCCTTAGCCGTAAGCTCTCCAAATGGATTAGGAAAGTCTCGGCCCATCATAATTACCCCACCACGCGGGCCGCGAAGGGTTTTGTGAGTAGTACTCGTTACGATATGACAGTGAGGTAGAGGGTTATTCAGGAGGCCAGCCGCTATCAGGCCGGCCGGGTGGGCAATATCCGCTACCAGAAAAGCCCCTACCTCATCGGCGATCTGCCGCAAAGCTACCCAGTCCCAATCCCGCGGATAGCTACTTGCCCCCGCAAGAATTACCTTAGGCCGAAACGCACGCGCTTTTTCTCGGATTTGGTCATAGTCCAGCTGGTAAGTATCGGGGCGCACGCCATAGTGGGCTATCGTGTAGAGCCTGCCGGAGGAGTTCAGGGGACTGCCGTGCGTGAGGTGCCCTCCATGGTCTAGCGCAAAGCTAAGCAGCCTCTCGCCCGGCTTGAGCAGCGCAAGAAGCACGGCGGCATTGGCCTGTGCCCCCGAATGCGGCTGCACGTTTACCCATTCAGCTCCGAAAAGCGCTTTCAGACGCTCCTGGGCCAGCCGCTCCACCTCATCCACATAGGCGCAGCCCCCATAGTAGCGCCTCCCCGGCAGGCCCTCAGCATACTTATTATTCAGCACCGACCCCAAAGCCCGCAGCACCGCTGGGCTGGCGTAGTTTTCCGAGGCTATCAGCTCCAAGCCCTCCTCTTGCCGCCGCCGCTCTAGCTCTATCCAGTCAAACACAGGATCACGCACCCTACAAAGATAGCCGTTTCTAGCTAACTTTGGGCATGGACTTAAGATACCAAGGCCTCCTTGCGCTCTTCCTCCTATTACCTCTAAGCAGCTGTCGCCGAAAAGAAGGCTGCCTGCATGAAGCAGCCGCAAACTACTGCAGCGACTGTAATAGGGCCAAAAACGAAGCATGTGAGTACGAATTCACCATAGGCTTTTGGTTTGATGGGAATTTTGCCCGGCTTTTAGGTCAGCAGCAGATAGATACGCTCTACTTGAGTCTGAGCTACGCCCTACCTGAGGGCGGTACAAAAGAGCTCTGGCGCAGCTTCTACATCCGAGCCGATACCTTTAATTTTGAACCCCGCTGTAACGCCCAAAATATAAAAAAATACACCCTACGCTACAGCTTAGAAGCTATGCCCCACAGCTGCAGTAGCGGTAATGCCTTTGGGGGTGGCGCACGCTGCTGGATCCTCCAGTATAGCGCCTACGGCTCGGGCCAAGGAGAAGTGCGCGGCGGCTCTATCACCGTACGGCTGGGCCAGACAGGTTGCGAAATGATACGCCTACAATAGGCTCTCCAACTTAGCCACAAGCTCTCTAAGGAGCTGCGCCGCTTCTGCCCGCACAAGCACGGCATAAAGATCCGGGCTAACGCTACTGCCTGTAAGCGTACCCTTCCGCTCAGCCAATCCGAGCGTATAAAGCACCCTACCCTCATATAAGGGGATGAGTTGAAGGGTACTGCCGGGCCAGCTATCCGCTAAGGCCTGCCATGCTCTCGTCTCTAGCGGCTTCTCAAGCCTAATCAGATATTTGACCCGCCAAGCGCATATTTGAATTTGCCGATACTCTATCAGCGCTTTCACTTGGCTTTTACTTCTACCACATCCGTGGCGCCGCCAGCCAAACGGCTCTCTAAGAATATCCCTTCATACCGCCTGCCCTCTTGGAAAAGATTTCGGTAGAGCGTGCCATCAAGCGTAACTCGCTGCTCGTATAGGCGAGCCGCATAAATAAGGGCCATAATCCCTGAGAAAAGTCCGCATGCAAAGGGTGAATGATCCAAAGCCGGCTGGGATAAAGCGCGTATGGCTGTACTTTCATACCAGTTTTTCAGGCTGGGCCTCCATAAGGCGGGGGTAGATGGTACCGAAATCTGCACTATTCCCCACCCAAGCGCAGGGAGAATCGCCGAGATCCCATAAATCCAGTCTTCGGGGCGGTCCAAATACGGGCGCACTACAGCATCCCATTCCGCACTCTGCATGACCCCGCCTAAGGTATTGAAGGCGCATACATGCCCTGACTCTACAAGCATGTCTAAAACTACAGGGGCGATTTCAGGTCCTACCACCTCTAGCATTCGGCGGAAGTGACGCTCCGAAATAAGGCTGTAATAGTTTCCTGGCAGCCGGGTAAGCACTACCCCAAAGGCCTCAATCAGGCCGGTTTCGCTATCTGGCGCTAGAGGTAGGCGGAGGACAGCGTCGCGAATTTGCGCCATCGGCACCCGCGTGAAAGAGGGCTGGTAAAGCTCCGCTTCCTCATGCCTTCCTTCACCCACCGAAGGACTAAGGGGAAGGAGATGATTTAGACGGAAAAACTCCCAGCGCACCTCAGGATCCCCCTTCGTGAGGCAGGCTATCTGACGACTGCCTATACTGCCTAAGGGCAGATCATAAATCGCCTCTATAGCCCCCGCCAAATACCCCTGAGAAAAATAGGCTACGCCACGCTTATGCGGCGGACGAGGCGGAAAAGTAGCCGCATAGGTATAGGCATAATGCTCATACGGGGTGGCGAGCAGGCCTCCTTCCGAGTTCAGGCCAGCTAACTCTACCTTGCCAAAGCCGCAGGTGCTGTACACACTTTCCACCAGCGCTTTCCGCTGACCTATGTCCCGCACCCCCAGCTCAGCAAAGAGCCGCCTAAATAGGCTATGCCCTATTTCCTGGGCCGTACCCACCAGTACCTCCTCCACCGGATAAAGCTCGTCAGCATCTTCTAGGCTGGTTTGCAAAAAGTGGTTGTAATAATGGCAGTGGACTACATGCGGCTCTCCGCCAAGTACCACTGAGCCGCGCCGACTATGCACCTGAAAAAGCGTAGCTACTTCTACCCTCACTGTAAGGTGGCTTTTGTAAGGACATCCTGAGGTAACTCTATCCCATACATCTCCCGGAGTGAAGACAAAATGGCCTGTAGAATGGAAAAGGGCACAACATTCTGAGGAGCGGGATTCAGAAGAGAAGCTAAGGGAAAACCCATTGCCCGCGCACGGCTCAGCGAGCGGATCACTGCCCTATCCCAAGCATAAGGAGAAATTGTTTGCTGAACCCACTGCTTTACGGGAAGGAGTCGCACATACTCCACCTGTAAAAGGGCTTGAGAGGAACTGCCAGAGTTTGAAGAAGTATTGAACTCTGAGACGGATGGAGGGGTAGAGGCAGGATGAGCCGATCCAGAAGAAGAAGGGGAAGATTGCGAAGCGGAGGTAGTTTCACTCCAGGGCAAGAGGGTTTTCAGCCAAGTGCGCCAGATACTCACAGGGGGCAAAAATAGCAAAAACTGGACCAGTGCGGTTCTCAGATAGTGAGGCGAAAGTACCACCGCTGCTGGAGCCGCAGGGACTGTAAGCTAGTATAAAAGCCGAATTGAAGAAGACCTAAGGAAGGTAAAAGTCGCAGGAGGGTCTGGGGCAGCCAGGCCTGTAGGGAAAAGCCGACTTCGGGATACCATTTAGCATCGGCCCAAGCGGCTTGAAGATGCAAGGCAGGCATAGGCCGCCAAGAAGGCCTAGGAAAACGGCGGTTGGGAATTCGCCAAGTGTAAAAAAGATAGATTACGCTCTGGCTTAGGTGCGGCAGCGGATGAGCGGCCAGCGCCAAAGGCATGCCTACGTACGAGTCGCTAAGCGTGCGTAGCCGAAAGTACCACAAAGGACTTGAGGGACGGTGAAGGTGGCCGGCGCTGAGGCGCCCTTCCATTTCAGCCCAGCGACCCCATGCCCATGCATGCCAAATATCCAGCTGAATCCAATAAGAGGCCTGGGGGGTGGGTTCTGTGGAGCTTAGGATACCTATTTCGCTGGCTAAACGGGGGGCCTTGTATTCGGCTCGCCAGAAGAGCGCCCCGCGGCGCAGGAGTAAGGCATGCGGAAAGTATTCGCCCCGCAGGCTTAGCGCATAGCCGCGCCAGCTCGCTGTAGGGCCGAGCCGTACTACATAGGCAGCGCTAGCCCCTACCCATGAGCCTCGTCCTAGAGCAAGCCGACCCAAAGCTCCCCACTGGCGCTCCCGCACTAAGTCTTCCCATCGGAATGCATAAGCCCGCAGTGTGGACTCATAAGGCGACGACCCGCCTAGGGGTAATCTGAGCGAGCCATCCAGAAGGCGTGGTAGGGTAGCTTCCCGCACATCATCCGAGAAAAAAAGCCGCAGGGCATGGAGCCCGCCTACTTCTACGGCACCGCCATAGCGCCAGGGAGTGCCTAACCGTCCCGCCCGAGCGTACGTACCATACCCTATCCATACTCCTACTCGAGCATGGGGCAGAAGGCGCTCGCTGGTTTCCCATCCGATTTGGGGCCGCCAACCCTCAGCCTCGTGGTAAAGTAAGAGGGGCGTAAGAAGAAGATACCCCGGGCCTACCGCCAGACGCCCTAAGCCTAAAGCTGGAAGATCCATCAGCCACCCCCAGCGCCGCCGCAGCCCCGAAGCCCGAATAAGAGAGTCTAAAATCTGATACGAATACCTCTCTTGACTTGTAAGCGGCTCCAGACGCTGAGGCTCCCGAGGCGTCAAGGCCTCCACAACGCTCTCCTGCAAAAAAACTTTCTTTTCCTTTGGCGGTACTTCCACCCCCCACAGAAAAGAACGGCTGCGTCCCACTAGCACTATATCCCGTTTAGCCTGAGGCGCCCATAGCCCAATTTCCGCATGAAGCTGCATCGGAAACCACAGCGAATCCCCCAGCTTCGTATAGTGCTGCTGCATCTTGAAGAATACGGGGCTGAAGGCACGCCCGGGTGGGGTCCATCGTATTTCCCCCTGAAAGCTACGCAAAGCCGCATCGGGCAGACTTACTACCATTTGGCCCGTCAGCGCCCACTCCGCCCGACCAGGCCGCGGAAAAAAGTTCAGGGTTACTAAAGTATCTTCCCCCTCATACAGGGTGTCCTGGATGGCATAGTCATAGTAGGCTAAGGCCGAGACACCAACAGGGCTGGCTATACGCTGATCCAAAATGTAAAGCCAACTTTCATAAAGGCTCAGAGGCTGGAAGGAAGTCGGCGAAAATGGGCTTTTGATAGGTAAATCGCCTACAATCTTTTGAGCCACAAGGACCTCACGCTGGCGCGCCGCAGAAAGGTATACCTTTTCGGTTTCTGTCTCCCAAAGGAAAAGCACAGGTGGTAAAAGGGAATCCACTGCTGGGTCGCGCAGGGAGTCAGGCAAGGTAATAGTGAATTTATTGTAGCTTTTATAAGCATGCGGGCGGCGAAGGGGATTCCACTGAGGCTCCGCCGCTAGTAGGCGCCGCACCAGCGCATACGCTGGATTATCTGAGGCCCGAATTACTACAGCCTGGAGCTCTATCGGCACTGCTGATAGAATAATGAGGGCGCTGGTAGACTCAGCGCGCACGTAGGTCGGCGCATAGCCTAAGCAGCGTATCTCTAAGGAATCGCCCCATTGGACTGAAAGCCGAAACCGCCCAGCCAAGTCCGTTAGGACCCCTTGGTGGGTGCGCAGATTGCGTACCGCTGCAAAGGGCACAGGTGTCCCAAGGCTATCTACCACATACCCTTCCAACATGGCCTGCGCCCTCAAAAAGCCCAACAGGAAAAGCCCTACGCAGGGCCTAAGCACAGCGCAAAAATAGCCCCAGCTCACAAGCCAATCTAAGACCTATTTTTGCTTTTGTGTGCCGCATAGGCGGTATTTATCATACAGGCTGCCAGCTGACCCGCGAGAGTATCTGGGAGCCCCTCCAGCGCATAGCCCGGGCCCAGCAGCATGGCGGCCCTGATGGAGAAGGCTTTTGGCTTCACCCTACCCAGCCCCTGGGCCTATGCCATAGACGCCTAGCTATCCTTGATCTGTCCGAAGCTGGCGCCCAACCTATGACCCGCCACGGTCTTGTAATTACTTACAACGGCGAAGTGTATAATTTCCGCGAACTGCGCCAGCTTTTGGAAAAGGCCGGCGAACATTTCACCACCCAAACGGATACCGAGGTACTTCTTTTAGGCTGGCGCCATTGGGGGCTGGAGGTCCTCCAGCGCGCCCGAGGCATGTGGGCTTTCGCCTTATGGGACGGGGAGGCCCTCTGGCTGGTGCGCGACCGCTTCGGTGTCAAACCCCTCTTCTACACCTACACGGCTGAAACGCTTGTTTTCGCCTCTGAACTGACCGCTTTGGTGAGCGCCCTCTCGGCTAGTCCTACCACCTCGCCCGATAGGCTCCATTTCTACCTTAGTTATGGCTTCCTACGCAGTCCGTATACTTTCTACGAGCACATTTGGCAGATTCCTCCAGGGTGCTATTTGCGCTTCCAGGGGGGCCGCTACGAAATTCGCCGCTACTGGGAGCCCGAACGGCTATTTTTTGGCCCCCCGGCTCCTCCCCCCTCCCTGTCAGAAGTAGAAGAAACCCTCCTCCAGAGCTTCAAGCGGCGGTTGGTAGCCGATGTCCCTGTAGGCCTCTTTCTAAGCGGCGGGCTGGATTCCTCCCTAGTAGCCGCTCTCCTAGCCAAAAGAGCCCACACCTACCTGCCCGCCTTTACCTTAGGCTTTTCGGATTCCGCCTACAACGAAGCCCCGTATGCTGAAAAGATAGCCCGCTACCTAGGCCTACCGCATTATGTATTCTATATCTCAGACCACGACCTTTTGAGTTTTGTGGAAAAACTCCCTACCCTCTATGGACAACCTTTCGGGAATGCTTCGGCGCTAGCCGTATATGCCCTAGCGGGCTTTGCGCGTGAAAGGGTAAAAGTAGTTCTTTCGGCCGATGGCGGGGATGAGCTTTTCGGTGGGTATGTGCGCCATCGCCACTCACGCCAGCTACTTCAATGGGCTAATCGGCTGACTAAGATTGTGCCTTTGGGCCTTCTGAGCCGGCTTTTGCCCGAACACAACGCCTTAGGGAAACTCCTTAAGCTGCGCTACCTAAAGGGCAGCCATTACGGCGAACTCATTCAGCCTTTTCCCGAGCTCTTAGCCAGCAGTCTGATTACAATACCTTTCCACCCCATACCCTATGCGGACGGCCTGGCGGCGGAAAATTGGGACTCTCTCCCCATGCGGCAACTTTTAGACCTTCGCATATACCTTCCTGATGATGGGCTTCAGAAGGTGGATCGGGCCACTATGGCCCATGCCTTGGAGGCGCGCGAGCCCTTTTTAGACCCTGAACTGGTAGCCCTAAGCGCCCGTTTACCTACCTCGGCTAAGGTCCGCGGGCGCCAAACCAAGCATATCCTCCGAGTGCTTTTGCGCCAGTACCTTCCGCCAGCGCTCTGGCAGCGCCCGAAGCAAGGGTTTGCCCCGCCATTGCCTAAGTGGCTAAATGGCCCCCTGAAAGAACGGCTAAATGCCCTACTTTACAGCTCGCAGTCTCCCCTTTGGGATTTACCCCTTCACCGAAAGCGTCTCGTAGCCTATCACCGAGCTTTCCTGCACGGCCATTCCGAATGGGCGATTTTCCTATGGCACGTTTTGGTCTTAGGTCTGTGGGCGGAGCAACGCCTTCAGCGGGCTTAGGCAGGCGCAGCAAGCTGCAAGAGATACCACAGGCGCGGTATTTCCCCGCTTAGGGCTTCTTCGTATTCGCGACGAGTGCAGGGGAAAAGGCGGGAGGGCCCCAAGCCATCCTCACGCACTACCTCCAGCCACCAGCGCCCACTGAGAGGATGTTGATAGAAGGTAAGCTGGCGCACTCCCGCATCAGGTACAGGCACGACATACCGCTCTAGATTGGTGCGGTCGGGCGTTGGAAAATCTACAGGTGGATTGAGCAGACCTTCTATGAAGTACCATACTAGGAGGGCAGCGGCAGCGGCGGTGCGTCCATCGGTGTCCCGTTGAGGAAAGTAGTTAGCCAAATGAAACACATCGGAACGGTATCCCATCCCAGCGAAGCGCATGAGTTTAGCGGCTATTTCTACGGGCAGGCCTTCGGGCTCTGGGTCAAGCACGGCAGGGGCCTCGGCGCCACGCAGGATTCCCAAATCCACACTGATCAGAGCGGCAGTACGGAGAAAGGGTTCAGCTCGGTCCGGTTCAGCCAAAAGCTCATGAAGCCGCAAATAGGGCATACGTAGCTGGGCATGGAGTACTTCCTCTTCGCCAGGGCTGACCCAATGCCAAGCCAGACCTAGCATTTGACCCCACACAGGTACCTCAACCTCCTTGTCCAGCAGCATCTCCCGATGATAAACCCGATAAGGATGTTCCTCAACGGAAATAGGGTCTAAGAGGTCCAGCTTGCGGTCTATAAGGGTGTAGGTAAAAGGGGCTTCCTGCGCAGCTAAAGCGCGAAAGAGGGCGTGGGCCGCATCTTGACTCCCCCCTAGCACAATCACGCGGTGGCCGCGCCGAAGTAGCTCCTTAGTCAAAGGCTCCAAATACGCCGGGGCGCGCAGGTCGCCTAAATCTACGGCCCGCAGGGCTAGGCTGGGTAAAGCTAGCCGATAAAGCTGACGACGCAGGCGAGCGGTAGAGGTCAAAAAGTGATAGATTCGCTCGGGTCGCGCATAGTAAGGATAACCCACTAATACGGCCTGGGGAGAGGCATCTAAGGCCTCTTCTACTTCCCCAGTAGTGCGGGGGAAGCGCACGGCCACTGAGAGCCGCTGGGAATGCATAGGGGGTGCCCCTACCCCCTCCACATACGCTTCCCAATCCATCTCCCCCTCTGCTACGCCGCCTCTAGCGCAAAAGGCGCTGCACCCACCGCCGCTCGCCTATCTCTACCTCTACGATATATACCCCTGCCGCTAGCTCCCCTATAGGCAAAGGCTTCTTATACGAGTCTTCGGCAACCATAAATACACTGTCCCAAATAAGCTGACCTGAAAGAGTGAGGAGCTTGCAACGAACCCTACTTCCTGCGGCGCTGCTAACTAGGAGGAAAGCTTCGGCTTGCGCCGGATTGGGGGCCACAGAGACGTGAATTTTTTCCGGCACCCAGAGCGACCCAATCGGCTGAAGGTTATCCGCCACCTGTACATTGTCCAAGTAGAGGTTATTACCCATTCCCGTGCGGCTTTCTATGCGGAGCAAGATGGTTTTACCCTTGTATTGGTCTAGTCGGATGACTTTTCGAACCCACTCGTTATTTGGCCCTTCGGGTGGAAGAACCTCAGCAGGATAGGAAGAGTTCAGGGCTTCTATGGCGCTTCCGGTTACATCCAGCGCTTCACCGGCTTCCTCGTAAAGCTTTGCCCACGTGCGCCCGCAGTCGGCCGATACATACACGGCCAAGGTATCCGCATACAGGAGGGGATGGCTCGTACCTACACCGCTTACGCTACCGCCCCATCGCACCGCTCGGTAATACACATCAAAGGCCACGCCAGGATTCTGGGCCGAAGTGGGTATAGGTATAGGCGGGGAGATGAGGTAATCCGCTTGTCCTTTATTGTAGTAACGGTGGTGACGGATGCGCGCACAGGCATTACTTTGACCAAATCCTCCGCCCTCTGGTGCATTGTACCTATCCCATGTAATTACGGAGTTGCGCAACTGGTAGTCGGGATTTACGACAAGCCATCCTTGAGGCGGGAAGGTACTCCCTTCAAAGCCTTCCGCAAAAGGATAGCTCGCCACCTGCTGAGGATTGCGCACTATCAGGAAGTTCCTGTAGGTAGTTTCGGCCGCAGCTACTTGATTTTGCACGCGCAAATACACGTCGTAAGTACCTGGCGTAGTCGGGACTTGGAGGCTAGCACAGGGCCCATCGGTGGAACTAGTTACTACAGTACCCCCCTGCCGAATTTCCCACCGAAAGATAGAAGGTTGCCCCCAGCTGTAGCTTACTAGCTCAATTGGCTGGCCAGGACACGCATAGCATGGGGGCTGCTCACAACCCTTGATAGCGAAATTGGCCTTTATCCGTCCGTAAGGCCCGGTGCCCGTGGCTTGCAGGTTAGAGGCCTGCCATAGAGGACGACGATTTGAGGCATTCTCCAGCGCCTCATGCATACGAAGAACCTGCCCCGCTGTAAATAGATCCAAAGAGGGATCGCTGAGATAGTCCATGAAGTTGCGCACTTGGTCCGGCGCATCCCCACCTAAAATCGGGATATCCTCCTGACAGGTGTTCTGGCGGCGGGCATTACCGTAGTTGGCTATGCGCGAGGGTGGGGTATCACAGACCCTATCCCCTTGCGTGAGGCAGGTGGAAGCGGATAGGCCCGTACAGCCTGCAGGGCTAAAGTTGCCCTGAAAGGTATGGTAGAGATTCAGATAATGGCCATTCTCATGGGTAGTAGTCTGACCACCCCCACTATTCCCAAACATATTTGAGATGACCACTACCCCTTGCTCCGCGTCGTCCATAGCTGGCAGGGTAGCAAAGCCCAAAACATCAGGGATAGGGCAATTGTCCGAATTCTGGCATATCTCCCGTACTACCCAGATATTCAGATACTTATCCTTAGGCCAGGTGACGCGCGTCTTGAGGGTACGGGCGTTGGCTTGTGAGCCCGTCATATTCACTCGCGGACTCGTAAGGCCTGCATCGCGATAATGCGTGTAAGTAATCCCAGGATGAGGATTCCCATTCGGGTCTTTCGTAGCCAGGGAAAACTCTATCCCAGCATCCACCCCAGACCCATACCCTTTTGTATAAGGGCGGCGGCGATAGTCATTGAAGAGCTGTTCGATTTGGGTCAGCACGCGTGCAGCGGGTAGGCTATCCGGCTCTCCCTGTCCCGAATGGATAATATGCACTACGACGGGAATGACATAGCGACTTTCGGGGCATTCCTGCGCCTGACGCGCCGCTAGGTTAGTGCGAGCCAGAAAGGCTGCCCTGTATTGCGCCTCTAGGGCTTCCTGAGCGGCCCGCTCCTCCTCCGTAAGCCGCTCTAAGAGAAAATCCGTACCGCACTGCTGCTGGGCCCACACCCAAGAAAGCCCAATGAGAAGTAAGCGCCACATAAGGCGAAAGTAAATAAAATTTGAATTCGCTTCTCGAGTGAAGGCAAAAACCGATTGCTAACTCTCCTCTTTGGCTGAGACATAAGGCTTATGTGCGCCAGAGATTTTTTCCAGCTTTCCTACTCGGTTCTGAAAGAGAAAGGAGGCTGGCTTTGACCGTGAGGGTGGGTAACTGGCCAAGAGCGCTACATTCTCAGCAAACGCGCTACAAAGACGCCCTATCGCCTAGCGGGATCTTGCCCCTGAAAATTTATAGATTTATCTCACCTATGCACCTCACTCCGATTATATCCCTTGTGGGAAAGAGTTGGCCTCGGCCTTTCATGAGGGAGGGTCGGAGAGGCAGCTTTCAAGAGGCACATCAAGAGCAAGGGGAATCCCTCCTTTACAGCCGATTTAGCCCAAGTTTTCCGCAAAGCCTTGGGCAGAGGGTAAGCGTATCAAACCCGCTTAGGCTTAGAGATTATGCGATTGAGATTTCTCAAAGGCCTTTATACCGATGCCCCTGCTTCATATAGACGTACTGACGGCAGTGCCCGAGATTTTTGAATCGCCCCTGCGCTCTTCCATTCTCAAGAGAGCCCAAGCAAAAGGAATTTTCACTATAGGCATCCACAACTTACATGACTATAGCCCAAATGGGCGTATAGATGATTACCCGTATGGAGGTGGAGCCGGTATGGTGATTCGAATTGATGTAGTAGTAAAGGCCCTCCGAACGCTGAAGGAAAAGACCACCTACAACGAGATTATCCTCCTTACGCCGGATGGGGAGCTTCTGACCCAACCGCTCCTGAATAGGCTTTCCCTTTGCCAAAGCCTTTTACTGATTGCAGGGCACTACAAAGGCATTGACGATCGGGTACGGCACTTCGTAACGCGCGAAATCTCCATCGGCGACTATGTCCTTACGGGGGGTGAGCTACCGGCTTTAGTTCTTATAGACGGCTTAGTGCGTCTGCTACCTGGGGCGCTTTCGGACGGTAGCTCAGCTTTAGAAGATTCATTCCAAGAGGGGCTTTTAGCTCCCCCGGTTTATACGCGCCCGGCAGAGTTTGAAGGGCTGCGGGTGCCACAGGTGCTTTTGCGCGGGAATCATCAGGCCATCCAGGCCTGGCGAGAACAGATGCGCTGGGAACGCACGCGCCAGCGCCGCCCCGACCTTTACGCTAAGGCCCAAACCGCTGCGCCCCCTTCAAGTAAGAGTACTCCAACTTCTGAAGCCCCGAGTTGAGGTAAGAACAGCCCTTTTAGCAAGCCATTTTAGGTATATCTCGGCTCTTATTCTGACCCACTGCCGTTCCGCATAAGAGGTAGCGTTCTTTTTTTAGCTTACCCTAGCCTTAGCTGCGCTAGACCCCACCCGAGAGGGGAAAGCAGGCCCTTTTCTGAAAAGCCGATTCCTTTGCTGGTAAGTAAAGGACTCGCCCTTCAAGATCTAATTACTTTTCCTCCGGCAACCCTCAGGTCAAGTGGCAAAAATTAGGAGCCCTACCCAGATTTAGGGGCCTTGAGCCTACACAAGCTTTAGGATAGGGCTACTGACTTTCCCACCCGATAGCGGCTGAAAAGCCGGGCAAGCCGCTCTATCCCTTCGTCAATCTCTTCCCGGCTAATTGTAAGTGCGGAGCGCGAGCGAATCGTACGCGTACCCGCCTTGAGCAGAAGGAGATTCTCTTTCTCTAAAGCATCTTTAACCAGCTGGTCGCGCAGCTCGGAAGAGGGTAAATCAAACGCTACCAGAAGCCCTTGCCCACGCACATTGTGAATAAACTCTGGAAACTCCTGCGAGAGGGCCTCTAGCTGCTGACGCAGGTACGCCCCAACCTCGGCCGCATGCTGGACAATATTATCCTCCTCCATGATGCTCAGAATCTTATCGGCCCGCACCATATCCGCTAGATTCCCGCCCCAGGTAGAGTTGATGCGGGAGGGCACACGAAAGACATTCGTAGGCACCTCATCCACGCGTGGGCCAGCTAAAATGCCACATATCTGCATTTTTTTCCCGAAGGCGATAATGTCTGGCAGGGCCTCGGGGCCGAAGTGCTCATGGGCCCAGAATTTCCCCGTAGCGCCCACCCCTGTTTGCACCTCATCGTAGATCAGGAGCACGTCATTTTCATCGGCTAGCGTGCGAAGCTGACGCATAAACTCAGGACGAAAGTGATTATCGCCACCCTCCGACTGAATGGGCTCTATGATAATCGCGCAGATATCGTCGCGATGTTCTACAAAGGCCTGCTTAATCTGTCGGATGGCTAAATCCTCATCGGCTATAGTGCGGGCCAGATTCTCCTCTGTGAGGGGGAAGCGAAGCTTGGGATTGAGGATGCGGGGCCAATCGGAAAATTTAGCGAAGTAGCGCACCTTCACGGGATCGGTGTTAGTGAGGCTGAGGGTATAGCCCGAGCGCCCGTGAAAAGCCTCCTGAAAGTGTATGACCTTCGTACCTACCTCACGCCGGTAGCCGCGAGCAAAGTTCTTTTGGATTTTCCAATCCATCGCCACCTTGAGCGCATTTTCCACGGCTAAAGCGCCACCTGCGATAAAGAAAGCATACTTGAGGTAAGGCGGCATAGCCACACGCTCAAACACGCGCATGAAATGGGCATATTCCACGGTGTAGATGTCCGCATTCGTGGGATTGACCAGAGCAGCCAGCATGAGGTGGTGGAGAAATTCCTTGTCCTCCACCATCTTAGGATGATTATACCCAAGTGGGATGGTAGCATAGCAGCCGAAGAAGTCCAAAATTTCCCGCTGGTGCTTGCTATCATAAATCCATACCCCGTGGCTTTTTTCTAAGTCCATCACTAAATCCAAGCCATCGCGTAGGATACGCCGCTGAAGGATGCCATCTACCTCACTAGGGGCGATGTTCATGTGGTAAGCCATACAGCAAAAATACTACAAATAGCTGGGAGGCCCTTGTCTCAGAAATTTCAAGTGGTAGAGATTTCCTAGGCCTCTTCTGCAGGGATTTAGGGCTAATTGGGCTTTTTTCGCCGCAGCCAGGCGAGGTTTTCCACAGCCGTGGTGTGGGGAAAAAGGTCAAAGGGCTGGACTTCTACCACCTCGTAGCTATCGGCCAGGGCGTGAAGGTCGCGCGCTTGGGTGGCGGGATGGCAGCTTACATAGAAGATCTCCGTGAAAGGCGCAGCTCGCAAAAACCGAATGAGGCGTGGATGGAGGCCTTCGCGCGGCGGGTCCACTAGCGCTACTGCACCTTCGGCTATCCCTATTTGAGGCAAAACCGTTTCTACAGCCCCTACATGCACCTCCCATGGCGTGTCCGGAAAGGCTGCCTGATTGTACTGGAAGTTGTAGATGGCGCTTTCGGCGGCTTCAGGCAGGCGCTCCACAAGTACCACGCGTGCGCTGAGGTCAGCCAAGCCAATCCCAAAAAAGCCCACTCCGCCATACAAGTCATAGAGAGGTGGTCGATGAGCGCGCTGGCGCGCCCGAATCCACCTCAGAAGCTGCGCAGCCTGAGAAAGATTGACTTGAAAGAAGGCTTTCGGGCCGACCCAATAGGTGCGTCCCTCTACTTGGAAGGCCACCTCCAAGCGACCCTCCAGCCGCTTGGGGGTGAGATCGTGGAGGCTATCGTTACGCTTAGGATTCGGAATATAGCCTAGGCCGGTTATAGAGGGCATTTCGGTAAGTAAAGGCCTAAGGAGCGCCTCCGCCACCTCAGGCCGGTCCTCGGCCAGGATAAGAAGGGCCACTACGGCTTCGGAAGTGCCACGCAGCAAAAGGCCCCGAAGAAGCCCTTTATGGGTGCGGGTATCGTAAGCTGGCCACTTACCCGCCCGAGCACGCCGCAAAACGCTCTGGCGAATGGCCTCAAAAACAGGCGGTACAATCTGGCACTCTTGAAGGCCTATGACCCGGTCAAAGGCGCCGCGTGGATGGAAGCCCAGCACTAGCTCGCCGGAGGCCTCCGTACCAAAAGCGTACTCTGCTTTATTCCGATAATGCCAAGGGGAGGGCGAAGGCACTACGGCTGGCACCTCTATGGAAAGCCGTCCGATAGTGCGAAGCGCCTGCTCCACAAACCGGCGCTTATGATGGAGCTGATGGGCATAGGTCATCATTTGCCAGCGGCAGCCGCCACAGCGCCCGAAATCCGCACAGGCCGGCTGAGTCCGCTGAGGCACCGTAACGTGCCAGCGTATCGCTTCGCCATACCACAGCTGGCGCTTTCGCTGCGTGATGCGTACCTCCACCTCTTCGCCTTCTATCACAAAAGGTACAAACACCGCCGGCGCATTTGGAGGTCTAAGCACGCCGTAGCCCTCGCTTACAAGGTCTATCACCTTTTCCCGCAAAAGAAGGGACGCCTCCGCCATAGGCCAAATTTGGAATAGAATTTGCTAACCTTACCCTTTAGTATGCGTACCCTCCTCGTACTTTTAGGCGGCCTAGCCGTGCTAGGCCAAGCCCAAACTACCGAGCGGGAAGCTCGGCGGGAAATTGAGCGTAAAGCCATCAAACAAGCCCGTCGCGAAGCCAAACGCTACAAAAAAGCTGGCTTTGACGTAACCCCTGGTTCCCTCCCCCTAGAAAAACAGCTGGAATACACCTGGATTAGGCTCTACCAGCGGGATGCCGAAGGAAATGCCATGTATCTAAGCGCTGATGGAAATGCCGTAGCCGAGACCCGTACCGCCGCTGAAATGCAAGCCCTAGAAGCCGCTAAGCTCGCTCTCGCTGGCCAGCTGGAAACTTTTATACGCGCCATCATTGAAGCTAATATCGCCAACGCCCAGCTCAACACCGAAGAAGCCGCGTCTGTCACCGAATTCCTCACTGGGGCTAAAAACATCATCGCTACCGCTATCGGCCCCGTAGAACCTGCTCTAAAGATGTACCGCAACCTCCCCAACAAGAATGTAGAAGTAAATATAAAGCTCTTAGCCTCACGCAATCAGGTCCTTCAGCAGGCTAAGAAGCAGATTCGGGAAGAACTGCGCGAGCGGCTCAAAAATCTGCAGGAGAAGGTAGACCGACTTCTCCCGCTGCAGTAATGCGTTGGCTTGGGTGGTGGGTGGGGCTCGGTGGGCTCTTGGTATGGGCCCAAGAAAAAGTAGTTACAGGCCAAGCGGAAGTAGAAGTGCCTCCAGGCTGGTCTATTGAGCGGGCCGAACGTCAAGCCTACAATAGCGCCATCCTTCATGCCCTGCAAACCCACTTCAGCACGCAGGTAGGCGCTGCGAGTAAGCTGGTCCTCCGCAACCGCACGGAAGGTCAAAAAGCCCAAACTCAAACGGAGTTTTTCCTCACAGCGGACCAATACATAGAAGCCGAATGGCTTCAAACGCTTAAGGTGCAGTATCAGCGCCAAGTGCGGGGCGGCAGTGTATGGATTACCTGCAAGGTGCAAGGGCGGGCGCGCCCGCGCCAAAGACCCCCTTTACCCCTCACCTTTACCCCATTGCGTTGTCTGGACACTAACCGCTGCGCTACCACGGAGTTTTTAGCGGGAGACCCTTTTTACCTACTTTTCCGAAGCCCAATAGCCGGCTACCTGCAGGTATTTTTTGAGGACTCTGGGCGCGTGTTTAGGCTTTTACCCTACCAGTATCAGCGCCAGCTAGCGTGGGAGGTCCGTCCCGATTCTACCTATCTTTTCTTTGCGCCTGCGACGCAGCGCCGCGCCGAGGCTTTCTGGACCGATCAGTTTTGGATGACCGCCGAGCGGCCTGAAGTGCTTCACCGCCTGTACATTCTTTTTTCGCCTCACCCCTTAGGCGCTCCACCCGAGCGATTTGACCGTCTGCAGGGCCTCCATACCGTAACCCTGGCTGAGTTTCATGAGTGGCTTCTCCAAGAGCGCTTGCGCCTTCCCGAGCTCAACCTGCGCACCATAGACCTGACCGTACGCCAGCCATGAAGCTGCGGCTTTATGCCTTTCTGAGTCTGACCCTACTCAGTGCCCAGCCCTACAAAGACTTAGAAGGCCACACAGGCAGCGTCTATGCACTGGCTTTTTCCCCTGATAGCCGCTATCTTTTCACGGCTGGCAGCGATCGAACTGTACGCTGCTGGCACCTACCCATAGGCACGCCTTGTGGGCGCTATCAAGGGGCTAACGCCAGCCTCAATGCCCTCGTCCTTCTTCCTACGGACCGCGAGGGGGTATTCAAAATTTGGGCCGCTTCCAGTAGTGGGCGGCTCTATCAGTGGGAAAGTGAGGCTAAGCGCCCTACCCCCGCACGGGAGGAACCCTTGCTGCGCCGCTTGGGAAGAGGCAGCCAAAACGACCCTTGGGAAGCCCTCGTAGCGCACCCTGAGAAACCTATTCTTTACGCACTAAGCCGCAGCGGGCATTTAGCCGCATGGGATTATGAGGAAAACTGGCTACAGAGCTTCCAAGATACAATAGGGGTAGCCTATAGCCTTCTCTTCCATCCGCAGGCGAAACTGCTCTACTTAGGTAGTGGCTCTGGCGTAATTTTGGGCATCCACCCTCAAGAAATGACTGTACGGAAAATTCTGCGGGGCCATACTAAAGGTGTGCGTGGCCTAGCCCTTAGTCCCGACCAGCGTACCTTAGCCAGCGCTGGCCTGGACGGGAAAGTTTTTCTATGGACAGTGCCAGAGGGCCTGCGGGTGCGTAACTTAGAAGGCCATTCAGACGGAGTGCGGGCCGTGGCTTTCAGCCCAGATGGCCGCTACCTAGCCAGCGCCGGCAAAGACGGGAAGCTCTGCCTATGGTACGTGGCGTCAGGACGCTTGGAGAAAACGATTACCTTAGGAGTGCCCCTATGGACAGTAGCTTTCAGTCCTAACGGGCAATACCTTATCGCTGGAGGCGAAGGAGGGCTCCTGCGCATTTGGCGTATAGACCAGCTAGGCATCCGCCCTATCCAACTTATCGCCGAAACCGATTCGCTCTATCTACCCCCCTTGGACCTCTTGAATGACCTGCCACGCTGCCCTAATCCTCGCCCAAATCGGTATGCCTTTATCGTCGGTAATGAAGACTACCGCAGCTACCAGCCTAGCCTCTCCCCCACCATGAACGTACCCTACGCCCTGAAGGACGCCTACACCTTCCGCATGTATGCGGAACAGATTCTGGGAGTTCCTAACCAGAACATAGTGCTTCTTAAAAACGCCACTTCCGCCCAGATGCGGCGAGAAATGGAAAAACTTCTCCTTCTTATGCAGGTGAGTGGGCAGAAGGCGGAAGTTTTCTTCTACTATGCGGGGCATGGGGTACCCCATCCGCAGACCCAAGAAAGCTACCTGCTGCCAGTGGATGTTTCTCCTAATCTTCTGGATGAGGGCGGTATCCAGCTCACGGAAGTGGTGGAGAAGTTAGGCCGCAGCGGTGCTGGGCGGGTGTGGTTGATTGTAGATGCGTGCTTCAGTGGAGGGGCTCGGCAAGAAAGCCCTATAGCTGCCCGCGGCATACGCCTAAAGCCCAAGCCTGTACACCTAACTGGCCCCGTAGTTCTTATCTCCGCTACTACTGCCGAAGAAGAAGCCCTCCCCTACCACCAGGCAAGCTACGGCCTTTTTACCTACTTCTTCCTAAAAGCCCTCCGTACAGCAGGCTGCCAGGGGGCTCCCCTCCGTACGATCCTCCAAAATGCCGCTACCGAAACTACCCGCTATGCGCTCTTACTTCACAATAAGCCTCAGCGTCCCTCGTGGCTTGTGAGCCCCGAGCTGTCCGAAGAAGCTGTGCTTAGCGAGCGCTGGTAAGTACCTTTGAAGGTGGCTAAGTTGCGGTTTTGGAGCGTATTGGTAGGGATTCTGGGCGGGATTGTAGGCCTTGCCCTTTTTCTGCCTCAATTCCGAATCGTCATTTGGGATACCCAACGCACTGGCCTCCTCTATATCTGGGGCGGGCATAGCCAGCTGGGTGCCACCGTGCATTGGGCTATTTACCTTATTGCTGCGCTGTGGGGGCTCGCTGGCTTGGCGGCTTTAGGGCAAAGCGCCCGACTGATTGCCCAAAAAAACCTGCGCAGCATAGCCCTACTGAATTGGAGCGCCTTCTTCATAGCGATGGAACTGGTTTTTCTCCTTGTGGCAGCGGAAGAAGTGCTAACCGACCTGCGGGTTCAAGAACTGCACGCCGATAGCTATGCCAGCCTAGGCAGCTGGTGCAGTTTTATAGTACTTATAGGCCTTCTTTTCCTCCCCAGTCGCCTCAAGAAGGCCCTTGCCACCACTTAGTAGAGCGAAGGAAACCGTTGAGGGTCTAGCTCGTGAAAAACTGCATAGATGGCATCTATAATCTCCTCTTTGCTGGGCTTAGAGAAGAAGTCGCCATCTGAGCCATAAGCTGGCCGATGGGCGCGTCCTGGCAGGCAGAGCGGCGGCGAATCTAGCCAAGCGTAGCCCCCCTGCTTTTCCAAAACGTGCCAGAGCATATAGGCTGTAGCTCCGCCAGGCACATCTTCGTCTATAAAAGCAATGCGATTCGTCTTTTGAAGGGACTTTCCGATAATCCCGGGCAAATCAAATGGCAAGAGGGTTTGGGCATCTATCACTTCGCAGGAGATGCCCATTTCGGCGAGGGCTTCGGCGGCTTCTAAGGTGGGGCGCACGGTAGCGCCGTAGGTAACAACCGTTATATCTTCCCCCGAGCGCAGGATTTCGGGATAGCCCAAAGGTACTCGCAGCTCGCCTATGTTTTCGGGCATAGGTTCTCGCAGGCGATAGCCGTTGAGCACCTCTATAAGGACGGCGGGTTCGTCGGCTTCTAGAAGGGTATTGTACATGCCCACCGCTTGGGTCATATTACGAGGCACGAGGAGGTACATCCCGCGCAGAGCCCCCAGAAGGGCCTGCATAGGCGAGCCCGAATGCCAAATACCCTCTAGCCGGTGCCCGCGCGTGCGCACGATAAGCGGTACTTTTTGCCGCCCAGCACTCCGCCACGAAAGCGTAGCTACATCATCTGAGAGGATCTGCAGGGCATATAGGAGGTAGTCTAAGTATTGAATTTCGGCGATGGGGCGCAGGCCACGCAGGGCTAAGCCTATGCCTTGTCCTACGATAGTAGCTTCCCGGATACCAGTATCCATGATGCGCAGCTCACCGAATTCCGCCTGAAGGCCTGTACAGCCTTGATTCACATCGCCCAGCCTCCCCACATCTTCGCCAAAAATCACTACACGCGGGTCGCGCCTTAGAGCAGCCCGAAAGCCCGCATTTAGAATGCGAAAGCCTTCTACATTTTCTGGTTCAGCCTTATAAATGGGAGGCACAGGCTTCACTTGGAGCGCCGTGCCACGGTAGAGCCACGTATCATAGCTTTTGTCGAGCTTTTGGTACATTTCTTTATACAGCCTTGCAGCGGCGGCGTACTCAGGCGAATAAAGGCTTTTACGCGCGGCCCTATGAAGAATCTCAAAAACTTCGCGGTAAGTAGTGGGTTTGAGTTTAGCTAGGGTGGCCTGTTCTGGGCCGGGAGGAAGGGTAGCTAAGGCTTGCTGATGGAAGGTTCGGATGGGGGTGAGGTAGGCTTCCCAGGCTTTTTGGCGGCTGGTGCGTGCTTCGGCCTCGGCGCTTTCTTCCAGTTCTTTTAGCTCGGCGGGTGTGGCCAGCCCTTCCTCCAGCAACCAAGTGCGCATACGGTCAAGGCAGTCCCACTCCCGCTCCCACTTGAGGCGTTCGGCGGGTTTATACCGCTCGTGGCTACCGGAGGTGGAGTGGCCCTGCGGCTGGGTGAGTTCGATTACATGAATGAGAGCGGGTTCATGGGTGTGGCGGGTGCGCTGCGCTGCCGCCAGGTAAGTCTCCACTAAGGCTGGGTAATCCCACCCTTTGACGACATAGATAGCTAAGCCGGGCTTACCTTTCTGCGCGCGCATACCGCCTAGGGCTTCGGAAATGCTCCCTTTAGCCGTCTGGTACTCTATGGGCACCGAAATCCCATAGCCATCATCCCATACGCTGATGATAGCGGGCGCTTGAAGGACCACCAGCGCATTCACCGCTTCCCAAAAAAGGCCTTCGCTGGTGCTGGCTTCCCCTATGGTAGCCCAGGCAATTTCGTTGCCGTTTTGGGAAAATTGGGTAAAGGCGGCAAGCTCAGGCAGGCGACGGTAAAGCACTGAGGCCCAAGCTAGCCCCACTAGACGGGGCATCTGACTGCCAGTGGGAGAGACGTCAGAGACGCTGTTGCGGTATTTTACGAGGGGTAGCCATTCGCCCTCTGCCGTGAGAAAAGGCGTGGCGAAGTGGTTATTCATTTGGCGCCCAGCAGAGGCTGGCTCACGCTGTGGGTCATTATCGGCATAGAGTTGAGCCCAGAAGGCCTCAGGCGTAAGAAGCCCCGCCGCTAACATGAAGGTTTGGTCGCGGTAGTAGCCCGAACGAAAATCCCCTGGGGCAAACGCATGGGCCATGGCCAGCTGGGGCAGCTCTTTACCATCTCCGAAAATGCCAAACTTCGCCTTGCCGGAAAGGACTTCCTTTCGGCCGAGGAGACTGAGATTTCGGCTGAGGTGACCTATGTAGTAATCGCGCAGGATGGCTTCCCGCGTGAGATTCCCAGGCAGCTGGGCCTCCCGAACCGGGCGCATAAAACAAAAATAGCCCTTTTGGGAGAAAGGGCTGTGCCCAGAAGGAGACTCGAACTCCTACGGCCTTTCGGCCACCGCCCCCTCAAAGCGGCGCGTCTACCAATTCCGCCATCTGGGCGTGACTCCGCCGGGACTCGAACCCGGGACCCCTTGCTTAAAAGGCAAGTGCTCTACCTACTGAGCTACGGAGTCCCTCGGTACGCCGCAAAGATAAGAAAAAATCAGGGATAAATACCTACCCGTAGACGGCCAGTTCGGCCGCCGCCTTCTTGCCAAAGGTAAAGGCCTGGTACAGAGGGGGCGTGTATGGGCTCGCTCGGGGTATAGCAGCCAACGAGCTGGCCTGCAAGGCTCCAGAAGCACAGGGGCGGCTGCCAAAGGCCTTGGGGCAAAAGCGGCGCCCCAGGTTCAGCTACACTAGGCAGAAAAGGCCCCCTAGGTGCTTTCAAGAGCCCTGTCGTAGAACTTTGAAGCTCCACCCGCAAAAAAAGCACGCCATTTAGGCTGGAAGGTAGCCAGCCCCCTCCCGACTCTACCCATACGGCATTTACCCTTTCACTTCGGGCATCCCATCCGACGCCCAGGGGCTGTGCATCCAGCTGCACACAGCCTACGCCTATCGCACCTTGTACGAGCACTACCGAGTCTATTTCATACCACGACCACCCCCCCAAGCTGTCCAGCCGATACCGCACAAGCTGGCAGTGTAGAGGGCGTTGCGGACTTTGATCCATCTGCCAGATGCATAATTGAAAAGGCTTACCGTATTGAGAAGGAATGGGAAAGAAACGCAAACCTATTCGGGTGATTCGCTGCACACTATCTAACTGGAAGCGCTGGCAGAAAGCCTGATTGGTTTGTCGGAGGCCGTACCCTGACTCCATCTCTCCATCATCATACCCCCACTGCCCCTCTAAGCTGACGCTATCGTAAAGGGTAATAGTGCGATTTACTTCCGTATCGTAGAGCATCCAAGCGATCTCATATCGCCCAGGCGCTGTGAGGGGGAGAGGGGGAACCGTTAGCGTAAATACCTCTGCGGGAAGGCGAAAGGAACGACTGTAAATTACCTGCTGGTTTAGGGCTATGGAAAAGTTTATTAGGCGGCCAGCGGGGCCGCGTAAAGTAAGGGAGAGGGGATTGCGCGGGAGGTAGCCTTCTCCCCACGTCCCATAAGGTGCGCCGTAAAGGGAGGGAATCGCTTGCCAAACGGTGCTTTTGGTGCTAGTGTCGGTTCGGACATAGGTATAGGCGATGTGCCAGTTATCATAGGCGCCGTAGGTGCTTCCCCACACGCTCCATTTGAGGCGGAAGCAGGCGTGGCGCCAGTGCGGCTCGCGTAAGGTGAGGTGTACCTCTTCGAAGGTACTATCAGGGGTAAGTCGGCCGGATGTCTGCCAGAGGGGTAACCATGTACCTTCGCGTGTCCAGCCCCAGAGCACGAGGGTATCCGTAGGTTCAGGCGGATCCATTCGCCCGCCACGCTGGTAGGCAAAAGAAACAAAGAAGCTATCGACCGTATCTAGCCGTAAGCAGGGTGAGATGACGCTATCGGCCCACCCCTGCTGGCGGGGGTCTTCAGTTTGGTAAGGGAAACCGCGGCTATCGGCGCCATTGAGAAGGAGCGTATAGGCGCGCGGCGCCCCTAAAGCGCCACTTTTACGCCATTCCGCCCCATACAGGGTCCAGCTGGGCGTTACCCTTTCCCCCCACTCTACCACCAGCTGGAGCCAGGCTAAAAGAAGCCGCACCATAGCCTTAGGGCTATTCTGTAGGAGTGGATTTGGGGGGCTCGCTATTTACGAAAAGGTCTATGGGCATCCCTACACGCACCGAGTCGTTGGCTACTCGCTCAGGGTATTGGCGATACACATGGCCTATGGGTACGTTAGGGACAGGCTTGTACCGAATATGGCCGACAGTAAGGCGGGCGGCACTTAGCCGATTGAGGGCCTCTTCCAGCGGAAGCCCTACTACCGAGATAAAGGGCACTTTTTCCTCGCCCAAGCCCCGACTTATTACGAGGGTAAGAGGGGCATAGCGCGGGAGCAGAGTACCCGCCTCTACCCTTTGGCCCTCGTGGCGCACTTCCACTACGAGATCGGCCTCTTTACCCTCTACATAGGCTAGGTTCGCTATACGGAAGCCATAGGTTTCCTGTAAGAGCCTTCGGGCCTCCTCATAAGGCATCTCTTCTACTTTAGGCAAGGCCACCTGCGGCGCTGTAAAGCTCGTGAGGGTAAGGTAAATTTTACGCCCGCGCTTGACTGGCGTGCCAGCGGCAGGGTCTTGGAGAAGCACTAGCCCGCCTGGCTTATCTGGTAGATACTGGGAGTCGGTTACAACTACCTGCAATCCAGCTTCTTCCAAAGCCTGCTTGACGGCTGTATAGGGCTTCTGAGTGAGATCGGGAAGGGCAACCTCCTCCCCATGGCGGGTAAAAAGCGGAAGGAGAAAACCTAGGAATAAGATGTACGAGAGCAGGGCAAAAGCTGCTACGGCTGCCGTGATTAGAAGTCCTTCTCTACTCAGGAAGTATCTCCAAAGACTTTTCCACCCCAGCACAGGCGGAGGCAAAGGTAACAGTCTTGAGCTGCTCTACCCACTGACGCAGCTGCCCTCCCGAAAGGGGTGGAAAGAGATGCTGGAGCGTACGCGCGCGCAGCGATTCTATTTCATGAAGGACTTGGTAGGCGGCAGGGAGGAGACGCACGAGAATACGGCGGCGATCCGCTTTATCTCGATGCAGCTCTACATAGCGCCAATAAGCCAAGTGCCGAAAAAGGCGCCCCACAGCGGGCGAAGTAAGGGGGAAGAACTCATAAAGCTGCCGAAGGGGAATCCAGCCTTCTTTCGGCGCTAAGCGATAGAGAAGGTACAGCGCCTCTACATGACTTGGGCCCAGTTGGTATTGAGCCGCTAAGGCGCGCTCGGCGCGTTGAAGCCAGCTATATACCCGCAGGAGAGAGAAGCCAAAATCGCCCCACAGCCTAAGCTCCTCCCGGCTCATAGGGAAAGGCCCAGCAAAAGCCGTTCCAAAATACCATAACCATCTGGCAAACAGGTCTTTAATTCGGAAGCGCCATAGGCTTAGTGTATTACCCTTGCCACAGATAGGGGGCCACGAGGAAAAAAAGAAGGCTTTCTACGCTACCTAAGGCAAGTAGGATTTCAGGTGCTGGGACCGGCGAGCCTCCTAAGAGAAGGAGAGGAAAAAAAAGGAGAGGGAAAGCTAAGATTACTCCGACGACATAGGAGGCTTCGGCGCGAGCGGTGAGGTAAGCGCTCAGGAGGAGCGGCGAAACCAGAACTATCCCCCCCAGCGCAACTGTCTGAAGAGAGGGGGCAAATTGCCAGAATATGAGGGTCAAACCCGCCAGAAGAAGCCCTGCCAGCAGGGCTAGAACCACCGCATACAGCCAAAGTCCCGCTAGCGCTAAGAGGGGTGGGAAAAGGTGAAAAAGCCAGCGCCATTCTTCGCTTCGCCGCTCAAGAAGGGCGCGCGGAATGCCCTGAAAAAGGGCAAATACATACGCTATCCAGAAGCTCCATCGCTGGGCAGGCAGGGGCCAGGGGACTGCTTGCTGCCCGAGCCCCACCGCGAGGCCAAGCAGAAGGATAAAAAGCCCCAAGGCGGCTAAGCCATGGGCTTTGCGTAGTTCTAAGCGCCACCACCAGTAAGCCGCATAGAACACTAACCGAATCACATCCACTTAGCGCAAGAAGTCTTGCAGGGAAGGGGTTGGGGAAAGGGCTTCCGCTTCGGTCGTTGAGGGGCATTCAGGCGGGCTAAAATCGGGCGGGGGCAGGATTCGCCGACGCGGCAACTTCAAAACGGAGTCGCCATAGGCTGCTTTCATATAGAGGGCCCAAATTGGCATAGCCATCCGAGCTCCCTGCCCTTGGACGATAGACGGAAAGTGCACGGCTCGGTCAGCGGTACCTACCCACACCCCTGTAACATACTCTGGTGTAAAACCCACAAACCAGCCGTCCGCATGATTTTGCGTCGTACCGGTTTTGCCGCCAATGTCTAGGTCGTTTAGGCCATATTTCCATCGCAGTTCGCCGGCGGTACCTGCGAGGGTAACCCACCGCAACATCTCCACCATTAGGTAGGCGGTACGCTCGCTAAGGGCGCGCCGAGTTTGGGCGGAAAAGCTCTGGATGAGATTCCCGCGCCGATCACGGATTTCACGAAGGAAAATAGGTTCCCGCCACACTCCTAAGGTGGGAAAACAGCCATAAGCGCTTGTAAGTTCCAGCACGTTTAGGTCGCACACGCCTAGGCCCAAGGCGTATACAGGTTCTAGCTCGGACTGGATACCCATGCGCCGCGCGTACTCCACCACGACCTGCGGCCCAAGGGCTTTCATAAGGCGGGCGGTGATGATATTTAGCGAAAGGGCCAGCGCATTCCGCAAGGTTACTTTACCGCCAATCTCGCGGTCGGCATTTCGAGGGCTCCATATGGTATCGCGTCCTTCCACACGGACAGGTATCTCCACTGGCACATTTAGCTCTTCATAGCAGGGGGAATACCCATTATCCATCGCTGCCGTGTAGACAATCGGCTTGAATGTAGAGCCTACCTGACGCTTGGCCTGCAGCACGTGATCATATTTGAAGAAAGTGTGATTAATGCCACCAACCCAAGCCTTGATTTCGCCCGTATGCGGGTCTAAGGTAACTACACCCGCCTCTAGGAAGCGGAGGTAATAAATCAGCGAGTCCCAGGGCGTCATGGTGGTATCTTTGTAGCCGGGTGGGGTCCAGGAAAATATTCGCATGCGAACTGGCTGGCGAAACTGTCGGCGAATCTCGGCTTCGGACAGCCCGTTTTGCTTAGCGGTTAGGTAGCGCTCGCTGCGCCACATAGCCCGTAGAAGGATGGTAGAGTCCTTTTGCCAGGGCGGCGGACCAGCCTGAGCCAATTCCCGCTCAAAGACTTTTTGAAAGTTAGCCAGGTGGGTTATGACGGCATTTTCGGCATGGGCTTGAAGGCGGCTGTCCAAAGTCGTATAAATCTGGAGGCCATCCCGATAAAGGTCGTATCCCCGTGCGCGCGCCCACTCGGTAAGCCACTGCCGAAGGTACTCTCGAAAGTACGGCGCCAGCCCTTGACTCTGGCTGGCCGTATAGGGAGCAGGACCCACCCCAAGTGGCGCCTTTTTAGCCGAAGCCGCCGTACGGGCATCAATATAACCCGCCTCCTGCATGAGATCCAAAACAAGGTTGCGTCGGGCACGAGCTCGCTCCGGATGACGATAAGGGCTATAGTACGTCGGCCCCTTGAGAAGGCCAATCAGCAAAGCCGCCTCCGGTAGCGTGAGCTCCTGCACATCTTTACCAAAATAGTAGCGGCTGGCCGCTTGCACGCCGTACGTCACACCCCCGAAAGGCACCGTATTGAGGTACATCGTAAGAATCTCAGCCTTGCTATAACGGTACTCCAGAAAAATCGCCACAATGATTTCCTTGAGTTTGCGCCAAAGGGAACGCTTGACTCCGACGGCATCGTAAAGATTGCGCGCCAGCTGCTGGGTAATCGTGCTTCCCCCGCGTACCTGGCCCCGCAGAACCGAGAAAAACGCCCCCATAACGCCCACAGGGTCTACCCCTGCATGCTCATAAAAGCGCCTATCCTCTACCGCTAAGAGGGCCTGTTTGACTTCTTTAGGGATTTGGTGGGCTGGTACCCGCACCCTATCCGTGCTTCGGTAGAAAGTGCCTAAAATCTTACCATCCGCTGAATATATTACACTGGCTAGCTCGGGAGAAGGATCTTCCAAGGTGCGGAAGGAGGGCATTTCTATAAATACGTACAGGAAAAGCATGGCCGGAATCCCCCACAGAAGGACCGCCAAGGTAAGTACAAGGATGAGCCGCTCCCGCCGGTAGGCTGGATCTAAGTGCCACATGCCTTACGGATAAGTTCTGTGGTAGAGTAGCCTGAAAGGTAGGGAAGGATTACCACTTCACCACCATAGCTGCGAACGAAATCGGCGCCAACCACCTCTTCAGGCCGGTAATCCCCACCTTTGACCAGCACGTCAGGACGCACTTGGCGAATAAGGTCTAGGGGAGTGTCCTCATCAAATATCACCACGGCTTCTACAAATTCCAGAGCTGCCAAGATTCGGGCGCGGGCTTCCTGAGGCTGGAGAGGGCGCGGTGCCCCCTTCAAACGCCGTACTGAAGCATCGCTATTCAGCCCCACTACCAGCACATCGCCTAAGTTAGCCGCCGCTTCTAAATACGCCACATGGCCCAAGTGCAAAAGATCAAAACACCCATTAGTAAAAACTACGCGCTGCTCTAAATGGCGCCAATAGGCTACCCATCGTGGTAAGTGAGTTCTATCCAGAATTTTTTGACGCGTTTCGTACATTAGCGGATGCATGTGGCGTGGGGCAAAGGTAGGTATTTTAGGCCTCTCCCTTCTATGGGCTCAAGAAGAAGGCTATACCCGCCTCATCATTTATGAGGAGCTTTTAGATCGGTACTTCCGCATCCACGCCTGGAGTAAAGATGTCTTTACCACCCGACCTGATACGGTAATTTTTCTCCAAGTTAGCGAAAGGCTGCCAGAACTTAGGCGCTTTAGCCGATTGGAGGGCTTATTTCTATCAGATTTAGACGAAGTGGATTTACCTCAGCTGGTAAGCCAGCTGCGAGCCTACTGTCCTAAGCTACGCATACTGGCCTTGGAGAATTGTGATATTCAGGATCCTCGGCCCCTTACGGCTCTAAGGCTGGAAGGCCTCCTGCTAGATGGCAATCCTATCAGCGATTTTAGCAGCCTAAATGAGCTTAGAACCTTGCAATTTTTCAGTGCGGCGCGCACCCCCCTCCAAGCCTTAGACTTCCTAGCAAGCCTTCCCAAACTGCAAGCGCTGGACCTGAGCGAGACGCCTATCAAGGACCTTCAGCCCTTGGCGGCGCTTCCTTCGTCTTTACGGATGATTTCGCTCTTTCGCTGCAGCGGTATTTCGGATTTTTCCCCTCTTTTACGCCACACCAGCCTTGAATTTCTCAACCTATCTCATACAGCGCCGGCGGCGGCCCGACCCCTTCTTTTAGAGCTTCACCGCTTTCCTAACCTACGCGTCCTTCAAGCCCAAAACCTCATCTATGACCCTGCTGTTCTTCAGCGCATAAGCCAGCTCGTCTATCTGGAAGAGCTTACAATTGGCCAGAATCCTTTCATAACCCGTCTAGACTTCGTGCGCCCCCTGCAGCGACTCCTCTATCTGGATGTCCATCGGTGTAGCGTTCAGGATTTGGAGCCTCTGGCCGACCTTCCCAATCTCATCAAGCTCTCTATAGGCAAGAACCGAATTACCCAGCTTGGCCCTTTAGTGCGCTGCGCCCGACTGAGCTATCTCTACTGCTACGAAAACCCTATAACGGACTGGGAAAAACTTTTGGAGCTACCTGCTCTAAGCTATGTGATGATTAGCCGGCGCGATTTGCCGCCTGAGCGGCTTTCTGCCCTGAAAGCGCAGCTGCGTCGCAAAGGCGTCAAGCTGGAAGCCATTTGATATGGCTATCCCCCTTTATGAACACTATCGGCTGGTAGTGGATGAGGGTCAGACGCCCGTGCGGCTGGATAAGTACTTAGCCCAGCGGCTTACGCACCTGAGCCGCTCGCGCCTACAGCTTGCTATTGAGACAGGTCTGGTGCAAGTAGATGGACTTACCGTGCGACCGAGTACCAAGGTTCGTCCTGGCCAAACGATTCAAGTGCGCCTGCCCTATCCGCCGCCTCTAGACCTTCAACCCGAACCTATACCGCTTTCTATCGTATATGAGGATCCTTACCTGCTTGTAGTAGAGAAGCCGGCGGGTATGAGCTGCCACCCTGGTGCAGGGGTGTATTCGGGCACGCTTTTGCAGGCGCTTTTGTATCACCTTCAGGGGGCTAAACTTCCTGCCACCGAGCAGAATGCGGCGCGTCCAGGCCTTGTACATCGGCTAGACAAGGATACTACTGGGCTTCTAGTAGTGGCCAAAGAGGAGCGGGCCTATTTCGGACTTTCGCGTCAGTTTTTTCTTCATTCGGTGGAGCGGCGCTACCAAGCCTTAGTGTGGGGCCTTCCCAAGGCTACGGCTGGTACGATAGAAGTACCCATCGGCCGCGACCCGCGCCACCGAAAACGGTATTGCGCCTTTCCTAAGGGCGACCAAGGCAAGCGCGCCATCACCCACTGGGAAGTACGGCAGACCTTTCCACCCTTTGCGAGCCTCATTGAATGTCGCCTAGAGACGGGGCGTACCCATCAGATTCGAGTGCATTTAGCTTATCTAGGTCATCCACTCGTAGGGGACAAAACCTACGGTGGGCATAGACCACGCCTTTCTTTCCTCAGCACGCGCGCAAGCCAGCTGGCGCATGAACTTCTTGCCCTTATGCCGCGCCAGGCCCTTCATGCTTATGTGCTGGGTTTTGTCCATCCTATCACCGGCGAGCCTATGCGATTCACAACCCCTCTACCCGCTGACATGCAGGCGGCTTTAGAGTTTTTGCAGCGAGTGTGCAGCAGCCCAACCGCGGAGGGCGGGAAAGCCAAAGAAAAGGTAAGCTAAGGTAACCCCTACTCGTCACGGAAAAATTTTTCCTGGATTGAGCAGCCCCTTGGGGTCAAAGGCCTTTTTGAGGGCCCGCATAAGGGCCAGTTCTGTTTCACTAAACTGGATAGGCATATAGCGCCGCTGGACCCATCCAATGCCATGTTCGCCAGAGAGCGCCCCGCCCCGCTGCACGACGAACCGAAAGAGCTCGGCTACGGCTTGGGGCACTTCCTCTCGCCAGGCCTGCTCTGAAAGGCCCTCCCGCAGGATATTTACATGGAGATTCCCATCGCCTACATGTCCGTAGCATACGGAGCGGAAGCCATAGCGCTGACCTAAGGCCTTGACAAAGGCTAGCAGGTCAGGCAAGGCGCTACGGGGCACTACGGTATCTTCCTCTTTATAGGGGCCGCCGGAGCGTACAGCTACCCCTATACTACGGCGCAGCTCCCACAGGCGCGCCCGTTCCGCACCGGTTTGAGCGTACCAGCTCTGTACGGCCCCTTCCTTTTCGGCTAGGGCTTCTATCTCGCCGCAGTGCGCTTCTAAGGCGTCTGGCCAGTCTCCATCTAACTCTATTAGCAGTAGGCCACCGCACTGACGGGCCTCTGGATAAGGCGAATACCCTAAATAGGCCTCTGCGTACCGCACTGCCTCCTGCTCCATAAATTCCAAAGCGGCTGGCAAGAAGCCCTCTCTAAGTAGGCGTATGGCGGCATGGAGAGCCTGCCGCGCTTCGGGAAAGCCCAAAAGCAAGGTACGCGCATAGCGGGGTTTAGGCAGAAGCTTGAGTGTAGCCGTATGAATTACGGCCAGCGTGCCTTCGCTACCTACCAGAAGCTGCGTGAGGTTATAGCCTGTGGCGTTTTTCAGCGTACGACTACCTGTGCGCAGCGGCCGGCCATCAGGCAAAAAAGCCTCAAGGCCCAAAACATACTCGCGCGTTGTGCCGTATTTCAGGGCCCGCACCCCGCCCGCATTATGTGCAATATTACCGCCTATAGTACAGCTTCCTCGACTGGAGGGATCGGGGGGGTAAAATAGACCTAGGGCTTCCACCGCTTCATGAAGCTGCTGCGTAATAACGCCAGCTTGCACGATGGCTTGAAGGTTCGTTGTGTCAATCGTGAGAATACGATTGAGCTTTTGGAGCGAGACTATCCATCCGCCAGCTACGGGCAGCATGCCGCCGCTCAGCCCGGTACAGCCCCCAGCCGGCACTACAGGGATATCGTGGGCGTAGGCATACGCCAGGACGGCCTGCAGTTCCTCCACCGTAGTCGGCAGGGCTACCGCATCGGGCAGGAAGCGTAGATCTTCCGTCCAATCGTGGCTATACTGCTCCCGCAGCTCTAGCGAGGTCTCTACACTTTTAGGCCACATGGCCCTTAGGGACTCCAGCCGTCATCCATGTAATCGGGCACGCCCGGCCGCTGAACCGACTGGCTGCTGATATAGCGAATCGTTTCTAGCGTAGCCGTGGAAAAGCCGTCCCGCTGGTCAAGGCGCAGGAGAAAGCTCCATTCTTGGGCATGAAGCATGATAATCTCGCCTAAGCTGCGCAGAGCGGCTTGCTGCATAAGCTTGGGCCAGATTTCGGTCTTGAGGGCCAGAAAGGAAAAGTTGTCGCTGTAAATAAGTGTCAGGAGGGTGTCCAGCATTCCCATAAGGCCCCGTGTGAAGCCTTGGGGTAGCGGATAGCTAGCCGGCAGCCGCAACTCGTAGGTAATGTGATGGCGAATGCAAGCACGCTGCTGGATTTGAAGCCGTACCCCTGGCGAAAGCCAAAGAGTCTCTAGTTTATTTTGATTATCCCACTCGTAGCGGTAGAGATAGGGGAAAAAGGCGGGGATGATGGGGCTAAGTTGGTCAGGAGTGAGGCGACAGTTGCCTGTAACGGGGTTTTGGCTGAGCTGAATTTGGCTAAGTAGCAGAAGGCTGAGGTGCATAGGCCGCGTAGGGGTTTAGGACTAGAGCGGCTTTACCTAAGCTGGGGTCAGTTTCCGCCAAGGCTTTATGAACGAAATAGAGGGCCTCTTCCGCCGCTACTATCACCTGGGCTCCTTGAGCTAGGCGCGCTGCGATAGCCGAAGCCAAGGTACATCCCGTGCCATGCGGCGGGCGAGGCAGACTCAGCCGCGGCTGGACTACACGCTGCACCAGCTGCCCTTCCTTGAAGAGGAGGTTGGTAAGGCTACTTTTCTCCCATGTGGCATGCCCCCCTTTGATAAGCCAATAAGGCTTAGGATAAGTGCGCGAAAGGCGCTCGCCCAGATGATAAAATTCGGTTTCGCTGGTAGGCACGGCTTCGCCCGCTAGAAGGGCAGCTTCCAGAAGGTTTGGCGTGGCTACGGTAGCTTCGGCGCAGAAGCGGCGCAAAGCAGTCTCCGCTTCGGGATTAAGCAGCCGCGCCCCTGAAGTCGCTACCATCACAGGGTCACATACATACGGGATGGAGGGCGCCTCCCGAGCTAAAAACTGGGCTACTTCGGTGATAATTCCTGCCTCAGCCAGCATACCGGTTTTGATGGCTTTTGGGGGGATGTCGGCAAATACGGCTTCAAGCTGCGCCCGTACAAAGCTGGGGGCAAGGGGAAGGACTTCATACACCGCCTGGGTATTCTGCGCCGTAAGGGCGGTAAGTACGCTCATGCCATAGGCCCCCAGTACCGTGAAGGCCTTGAGGTCAGCCTGGATGCCTGCACCGCCACTGCTATCCGAACCCGCTATGGTGAGGACAGGGACTAGTTTCATGGCTGGGCTGTTTGCCGTAGAGCTTCTTGCACCTTTTGGGCAGCTTCCCACAGCTCCACGGCAGGGATAAGGGGTAGCCCCGACTCCCGAAGGATCTGGGCCGCAACATCTGCGTTAGTGCCCTGCAGGCGCACTACCATAGGTACAGGTATCGTACCAATCTGCCTATAGGCTTGTACAATCCCATTAGCTACCCGGTCGCACTGGACAATTCCACCGAAAATATTGACAAGTATCACCTTTACATCAGGGTCTTTGAGAAGGATTTGGAAGGCTTTGGCGATACGCTCTACATTAGCGCCGCCGCCTACATCTAGGAAATTGGCGGGCCAGCCGCCAGCTAGCTTGATCATGTCCATAGTGGCCATAGCTAAGCCTGCGCCATTTACCATGCAGCCTACATTTCCGTCTAACTTGACATAACTGAGGCCGGCGGCACGTGCCTCGGTTTCCAGCGGCTCCTCCTCTTGGGGATCCCGCCAATCCTCTAACGCCCGATGCCGCACCGCTAGGCCGTTATCCTCTATTTCCAATTTGGCGTCTAAGGCCAAAATTTTATCGTCCGAGGTTTTGAGCATTGGGTTGATTTCCAGCAGGCTGGCGTCAAGCCCATCGTAGGCTTTGTAAAGGTTTAGAAGGAATTCTACAGCATTTTTGAAGGCTTCACCTTGCAGGCCGAGTTTGTAGGCTACTTGGCGAGCCTGATACGGCGTAAGGCCTAAAAAGGGATGGAGATGCAGCCGTAGAATAGCCTCTGGGCGCTTCGCCGCCGTCTCCTCTATATCTACCCCCCCTTCAGCGCTGGCGATGAGGACGTCCCGCTCAGCGGCTCGGTCTAAGGTAAGGCTTACGTAAAATTCTTTTATTGGTGAGGGTCCTGGGTAAAAAGCGTCGGCGGTGATGTAAAGTTTGCGCACGATTTTGCCTTCTGGGCCGGTTTGCGGAGTTACCAGCTTCATGCCGAGCATCTGAGCGGCTAAGTGGCGCACTTCTTCCAGCGACTTAGCCAGCTTGATACCCCCAGCCTTACCCCGGCCGCCGGCATGCACTTGGGCTTTGAGTACCCAGGGGCCTTTACCCGTAGGGTCCACGCGCTGCGCAGCAGCTTCAGCCTCCTCTACCCGCTCAATCACCTCTCCGCCAGCCACTGGCAGGCCAAATCGCATCAATAGCTGCTTTGCCTGATATTCGTGGAGCTTCATGCGCCACAATATTAGCCAAAATGCCCCTATGCCCCCAAAAAATGTCCTTCTACTTACGGGACCGGGTACGCACCTCCATCTGCTTAGAAAAGCCTTACAGGATTATGGGCTACGCCTTAGTACGGTAGAGTACTACCCAGACTGGAAAATGATAGCCCCCGATGGAACGACCCGCCAAATTTCAGGTTACCGCCTAGCCGTGTGGCTTCTCTGGGCGCTGTGGCGCCGCCTGCCCTACTACGGCAAATACGAAACCCCCCGCACCTGGCAGTACAGCTTGTATGACGCTTTGGTATCCCTTCACTTTCCTTCCCAAATAGACCTTGTGTGGGGCTGGAGTGGCATGAGCCTATTTACCCTGAAAAAGGCCAAAAAGCGGCATCTCCCCACCCTTCTGGAAATGCCCATGGTGCATCCGAACTTCTGGAATAGAACAGCCCATCCTCTCTATACCCGCCATTCAAATACTGAGAGTACTTTCGGGCTTTTGCCCGCTAGCCTTATTCGGCGCATACGCCAAGAGCTAGAGCTAGCGGATGGAATTATAGTGCCCTCCCTTTTCGCCCGGGATACTTTTCTAGCTGAGGGCATCCCCGCCCATAAGCTTCACCATATACCTTTAGGCGTGGAGACGGACGAATTCGTGCCAGCTGCGCGGCTGGTGCGTCGGCCGTTTCGGTTTCTGTATGTAGGTCGCTTGGATTTACTCAAAGGGGTAGCTTACCTATTAGAGGCTTGGAAGCGGCTTCGTTTGCCTCAGGCCGAGTTATGGGTGATAGGCCGAGCCCTCCCCGAAGTAAAACCTATTCTGCGCCGCTACGAAGGCCTATTTCAGTACTGGGGACCAAAGCACCGGAAAGACCTTCCCCCATTCTACCGGGAAGGCACGGTGTTTATCTTTCCCACCCTTTTGGACTCTTTTGGAATGACGCTATTAGAGGCGATGGCCAGTGGCCTGCCTGCCATCGCCACGCGCGCTAGTGTAGCTCCCGAAGTAATCCGTCCAGCCCAAGAGGGCCTACTCATACCCCCAGGCAGCGTAGAAGCGCTCATGGAAGCAATGGAAACCCTCTACCGCCATCCTGACCTTGAAGCTATGGGGCAAGCGGCACGTGGGCGCGTAGAGGCGGACTATAGCGTAGCAGCCTACCAGAAGCGTCTGAGCGCTTTCTTGGAGCAATTCTTGGCTTTGCGTGAAGCCCTCCTGCCGCCCGCTCTGGCTTAATCTTCCTTATCTTCCTTGCTTGGCAGAATTACTCCCAACATATGGGCCAGCTCGGTTCGCTGCCGTACAAGAAACTGATGAATGGCCAAATGCTCCATATAGGCGGGGTTATCTGGCGAAAGGGTAGAGAGCACGGCCAAATTTTCCCGCAAAAGCCGCTGAAGCTGACGCATATGGAGCAGATTGAGATTACTTTCTAAAAGCAGGCCTGGGTCTTCGGTAAGGGGGCTATCATCCCAGGTCTGCCAGTGCGGGCTGAGGCTATACTTTTCTAGGAGGAGCGCAGCCGCCCAATCCTGCGCTTCAGGGGTAAGGACCTCGCTTAGCTCGGGTAGCGAGGGAGGGGTATCTTTGGGCCAGCTACATAGGGCTTGGCGCAGGGCCTCCGCCGCCTCTTCAGTGAAGGTAAAGCGCTTGAGCTCTTCTTGGAGGATTTGCCAGAGGGGAAGCCCGCCATGGAGGTATTCGGGATAAGTGAGCCAGAGGCGCAGAAGCTCGCGTTCTGCGGTGACACGCTGTGGTTGGGCTGGCTCGGGTAGTCGCACGCGTTCGGCCACCTCCGTGAAGCTGTCCCAGAACTCGGGGGGAATCTGGAGGTGAGCGGCTATCTCCTCGGCATAGCTGCGACGCAAAAGGTAATCGGGCAGGCTGTGAAGACCTTCAGCCAGCTTTTGAAGGAGCTGGTAGCGCTGCACAGCCGAAGGCGAATCAGGCAGCCGCTTAGCTAAGAAAAGCGGCCAGCTCAAACTTTCCTTTATGAGTGCTTCAAGGGCTTCGGAGGAAGCGGTCTGGGCATACTCGTCGGGGTCTTTGCCAGCGGGCACTTGGGCCACCCGTACGAAAAAGCCCGCCTTGAGTGCTGGAAAGATGGCGCGTTCGGCCGCCGCCTGCCCGGCCTCATCGCTGTCGTAGAGCAGGATCACTTCGCGCGTGTAGCGGCGCAGGCGGGCCAGGTGAGCCTCCGTAAGGGCCGTGCCGCAAGTAGCCACGACCTGCCGTAGGCCACGCTGATGAAGGCTGAGGGCATCCATGTACCCCTCCACCACCACTGCTGGCAGTCCCTTGCGAAGGGCAGCTTTAGCTTGGAAAAGGCCATAAAGCACTTCGGACTTCTGGTAGAATGGCGTTTCAGGGGAATTGAGGTATTTCGGCTGAGCGGCGTCCCCTGCCAGCGTCCGCCCAGCAAAAGCGATTACCTCCCCTGTTTCATCCTGAATCGGAAAGATCACCCTATCGCAGAAGCGGTCGTAGAGCCGACCACTCCCCTCATGGCGGGCGCTCAAGCCATACGTCACAAGAAGGTCCTCCGAATAGCCTAAGCGAAGGAGGTGCTGGGTAAGCGCTTTGCCGTCGGGCGGCGCATAGCCCAAGAGAAAATCGGCTATGGTATGGGAATTCAGGCCGCGGCGATGAAAGTAGGCTTCGGCTGGACTAGCCCGTAGACAGGCCTGATAAAAGCGGGTCGCTTCCTGATAAAGCGCTAGATAGCGCTGACGGTCCTTAGACTGGCGCGCCGCTACGGGCTCGGAGGGAATGGGTATGCCATACTTTTCCGCTAGCTTCCGCAGCGCTTCCCCATACGAGAGCCCCTCCATCTCCATCACAAAGCGGATCACATCGCCGCCCTTACCACTGGCAAAGCATTTGAAAATCTGCTTGGAAGGACTTACGGCAAAAGAGGGGGTACGCTCCGGCTTGAAGGGGGAAAGGGCCCAATAATTCGAACCGCGCTTTTTGAGGGGTATATAGCTACTTACAACTTCTACGATATCGGCCCGTCGCAGTACCTCCTCCCGAAGGGCACGCATGGGCTTCTATCGCCCTAAATCCAACTGAGGCGAAAGGTCTTCGTTATAACCCTCAGGCACGCGAAAGAGGCTGGCCTCAGGTGGCCCTTCTATAATCTTCGTGCTCGTCATGACCATACGCACCTCCATGCCGGGGAATTCACTTACGATGCGCAGGGGTAGGCCTGGAACGCCAGCCCCGCGCGTAATACTACTCCGCCGAGTCAGATCTGGCGCCACTACAAGGTCTGGCGCCACCCAAATTTCTATCGGAAAAGACCCAAGCGGCGTAGGCAGCTCAGCTATATACTTTTCCACCACATAGCCCAAAATTTTGCTTTTCTCTTCGGTCTTAGTTATCTTGGGCTTTTGTGTCACCGTGTCGGCTTTGGGAAGGGGGCTGACCGTGAAGGTCTTGAGGTTATGCTGGATAAGGATGACCCTCTGGCTATCTAAATCCAAAATCACCGACCTCTCTCCCATGTCGGTACGACTCTTATTACCGCGGTAATAAATCGTCATGCGGTCAGGGTTTTGGGAGCGGATATAGCTTTCCAGCTGAGCTGCCGCAGCACCTTCCAGTTTCATCTGATACACAATCGTGCCTTCAAACCGCTTCTGCGCCACCGCTACACCCAGAAGCGCAAGGCCTATCATTCTACGCCACCTCATAAGTTCTAAGAGGAGGAGGACTTTTCCAGCGCATAGGCAATCATATCCTGCAAAATGTCGTCAAGGGTTTTTTGGGGCTGCCAATTAAGCCAGCTACTTATTTTGCTAATGTCAGGGGTTCGGCGTTGCATGTCTTCAAAGCCTGGGCCGTAATAGGATTCGTAAGGGATAAGCTGAATGGGCGAAGGAGAACCTGTAAGGGCCTTTATGCGCTGAGCCAGTTCTAAGATGGAAATCTCCTGAGGGTTACCCAGATTGAAAATCTCCCCCCAAGGAGGGCGCGGGGGGGTAATAAGGAGGCGGTAGAGGGCTTCTACCGCATCTTTTACATGAAGGAAGGAACGCTTCTGCTGGCCTGTACCATACACAGGTAGAGGTTTATGGTTGAGGGCAGCCTGGATGAGGTTGGGGATTACCATGCCATAGGCGGAGGATTGACGGGGCCCCACCGTATTGAAGAAACGCACAATCACAAAGGGCGCACCCACCTGCTTGTAGTAGGCCAAGGCTAAGGATTCTTTAGCCAACTTAGTGATAGCATATACCCATCGGTGGCGCGTGGGAGAGCCAAGGAGAAGGGGGCTATGCTCCGAAAGGCGTTGGGTTCCTGTAGCATCTAGGTAGTCCAAGGCTCGTCCATACACTTCACTGGTAGAAGCTACAAGCACAGGTTTATTCAGCTGAGCGGCAAGGGTCAGCACATAGTCGGTACCGCGAAAGCCTTCTACGATGGTAGCCAACGGTTCCTCAAGTACGCGCTTGACCCCTACCACTGAAGCTAGATGGTATATCGCCTCGGCTTCGGCCACAAGGGGCTCTAAGCAGGCCCTAACCTCTACACTTCCGCGTACAAAGGCAACCCGATCCTTATAGCGATTTTGGAGTGGTAGGATGTTATCAAGGCTTCCGGTCGAGAGGTTATCCAAGAGGATAACGTTGTGGCCCTCTTGGAGGCATTTCTCGGCGAGGTGGGAGCCGATGAACCCCGCTCCACCAGTGATAAGTACCCTCATCGCCGGCGACGCGAGGACATGGGACGACGAGAAAGTGCCCTGCCCGGCGAGTCGCCGTTCATAGCGGCCTTGTGACTTACCCGGTATTTACCCGTTCGGCTATCTATGCCTAAGTATTTCACAAGGAGTTCTTGGCCTACCTTGAGTACATCTTGGATGCGCTGGACGCGATAGGGTGCTATCTCGGAGATATGGAGAAAGCCTTCCTTGCCGCGCATGAATTCCACTATGGCGCCTGTCTCCTTGAGGAGTTTGACGCGCGCAGGATAGACCTGACCTACCTCGGGCTCGGAGATAATTTCTCGGATAATTTGAGCGGCCTTTTCTAGGGCAGCTTTATTCTGGGCGTAAATGACGGCGAGGCCGCCTTGGTCGCCCTGCTCAATAGTGATAGTGGTACCAGTGGTGCGCTGAATTTCTTGGATGACTTTGCCCCCTGTGCCGATGACAGCGCCAATAAGCTCATGGGGGATAGGAATGCGGTGGATGCGCGGCGCATAAGGCGAAAGCTCTGCCCGCGGCGCAGGTAGAACTTCCAGCATCTTTTCTAGGACATACAGCCGAGCCGCGCGGGCCTGAAGGAGGGCTTTTTCCAAAACTTCGTAGGGGAGGTGCTGGATTTTGATGTCCATTTGGCAGGCGGTAAGGCCCTTAGCCGTGCCGGCTACCTTAAAGTCCATATCGCCCAAAGCGTCCTCATCGCCTAAGATGTCGGTCAGCACGGCGTATTTTTCGGGAGAGTCCCAGATAAGACCCATGGCTATGCCAGCTACAGGCGCCCGAATAGGTACCCCTGCATCCATAAGTGCGAGACACCCCGCACAAACCGTAGCCATGGAAGAAGAGCCATTGGATTCTAGAATGTCTGATACGATGCGGATAGTGTAGTCGGCAAAGTCGCCGGCTTGGGGCACTACTTGGCGCAGGGCCCTTTCGGCTAAGTGGCTGTGGCCTACTTCCCGCCGCGAAGGCGCCCGCAAAGGCTTTACCTCACCCGTGGAAAAGGGCGGAAAGTTGTACTGCAGGAGAAACTTTTTCGTGCCCTGCTGGGTAGCGTAATCAATAATCTGTTCGTCCTGTTTGGTACCAAGGGTTACGGTGGCAAGGGCTTGGGTCTCCCCGCGCGTGAAAAGTGCCGAACCGTGCGTACGGGGCAAAAGGCCCACCTCACAGCTTATGGGGCGGATATCGGTAGGCCGACGCCCATCTAAGCGAATCCCCTGCTCTAAGATAGCCGTGCGTGTAAAGCGCTTCTTGAGCTCCGCAAAGCAGGCCGCAGCAAACTTTTGCACTTCTGGGGCGGCCCAATCGGGATTGGATTGGACAAGCGCCTCACTAACCTCCTGAAGCAGCGCATCAAAAAGCGTGCGGCGCTCTAGCTTAGAAAGCGCTTCCCATTGAATCTGACGGAAGCGCTCCAGCAAAAAGGCTTCCATGAAGGCTCGCGCCTCAGGGAACTCAGCCGGCGGTTGAATAACCAGCTTAGGCTTACCGTAGCGCTCTCGTATCTTTTCTACGAAGGCGATAAGCTTCTGAATATAGGTGTGGGCGTGCTGGAGGGCTTCTACAAGTTTAGTCTCTGGCACTTCCTGCATTTCCCCTTCCACCATTACGATAGAATCCTGCGTGCCAGAGACTACGAGGTTCATTTCGGCACCTTCTATGAGGGAGGTGGAGGGATTGAGCTGGAAGGTGCCTTCGCGCTGGATAACCCGTGCCGTAGCTACGACCTGCTCGGTAGGAATGGAGGAAAGGCCCAAGGCTACAGAAAGGCCCAGCGCCGCTAATACGTCAGGCGGATAGTCCGGGTCGTAGGACTCTAAAATGGCTATGAGTTGCGTCTCACGCCGCCAGCCTTTGGGGAAAAAGGGTCGGAGAGAGCGGTCTATAAGGCGTGAGACGAGGATTTCGGCTTCGTTGGGCCGGCCATCGCGCTTGAAGAAGCCGCCAGGTATGCGGCCGCTACTGGCAAAATTCTCCCGATAATCTACGGTGAGGGGGGTAAAGTCGGCCTCTATTTCCTGCTCGCTGGCACAGGCCGTACAGATCACAATCGTGCCACCTTGCTGAATCCAGACCGCCCCATCCGCCTGACGCGCAATGTCCCCAAAGCGAAGGATTATAGGCGCTACCCCCTCAATCTCAAAGACCTCGGTATGCCGCGTCATTCTTTATCCCCGCAAATTGAGCCGCTCCACCAGCGCCCGATAGCGCTGGACGTCCTTCCGCTTGAGATAATTCAAGAGGCGCTTCCGCTGACCAACCAGCTTCAGAAGGCCGCGTTGGGCCGAAAAGTCCTTCCGATGCGTCTGGAGATGGCGCGTAATCTCTTGAATCCTATAGGTCAGAAGACCTATCTGACTCTCTGGTGAGCCCGTGTCCTTGGCTTCCTGTCGCGGGCTATACTGGGCCACTAACTGAGCTTTGAGGGCTTTATCCCAATACATAGCGCACAAAGGTACAAAACAAAATCCGCATATTCGGCGCATGTGGGATTTCCTAAAAGCCCTTCAGAAGATTCAAGAGCTAGCGCAGCTACTGGAGCAGGTCCAAGTAACGGGCGAAGGGGCAGGCGGTAAGGTGCGCATTACAATCTCAGGGCACCAAGAAGTAGTGGATGTGTATGTAGCGCCTGAGGCTTTGGCTTCGGCGGAGGGGCTTGCAGACGGCATAAAGGCGGCTTTTCGTGATGCCCGCGAGAAGCTCCAAAAGCTTGTTTTGGAAAAACTGGGGATAGAAGGGCTACCGCCGATATTTCCGGGCGGAATTGGCTTGGGTTAGGCGCGCTCTAAAAGGAGGCTGACGCCTTGGCCGACCCCTACACAGAGGGTAGCAAGGCCGTAGCGCTTATTATAGCGTTTGAGGCTGCGCGCCAGTGTAAGGGCTAAGCGAGCCCCTGAGGCCCCTAAAGGATGCCCGATAGCAATAGCGCCCCCATGCACATTTAGCTTTTCCTCGGGAATCTCCAAAAGCTGCTGGCAAGCTAAGACCTGAGCGGCAAAGGCCTCATTGAGCTCAATAAGATCTATATCCTGAAGGGCTAATTGGGTGCGACGCAGAAGCTTATGCGTAGCGGGTACGGGTCCGAGTCCCATATAGGCCGGGTCTACCCCTGCCGTGGCGCCTGCCACTATGCGCGCCAGAGGGGTGAGTTCGTAGGCCTGTACGGCTTTTTCGCTGGCTAAGAGGACCACGGCGGCTCCGTCATTGATGCCCGAAGAATTGCCCGCAGTTACGGTACCCTCTGGCCGAAAAGCTGGCTTAAGCTGGGCAAGCTTTTCAAGGGTAACCTCAGGGCGGGGATGTTCATCTTTTTCCATGAGCGTACCATCGGGAAGCGGTATGGGTAGGAGCTCCTCCGCAAAAAAACCCTCGGCGTAGGCCTGGGCGTAACGCTGCTGAGAGCGTAGGGCGTAGGCATCCTGAGCCGCCCGGCTGATGCCATAGCGCTGGGCCACATTCTCGGCCGTTTCTCCCATGCTGTAGGGCGGATACTTTTCCGCCAGGCGTGGATTGGTAAAGCGCCAGCCGATGGTCGTATCGTAAAGCTCTAGCCGACGCGGGAAGGCCGTATCGGGCTTGCTCAGCACAAACGGGGCTCGACTCATAGACTCCACTCCACCGGCCAGAACAAGCTCAGCCTCCCCCGTAGCGATGGCTCGGGCGCCCTGTAGGATAGCCTCTAGCCCCGAGGCGCAGAGCCGATTGACCGTGACCCCCGGCACCTCCACAGGTAGCCCCGCCAAAAGAAGGGCCATGCGCGCCACATTCCGATTATCCTCTCCCGCCTGATTTGCCGCACCAATGATAACCTCATCATAGGCGACCAGTGGGATCTGAGGATAGCTTTTTACCACCGCCTGAAGTACGAAGGCAAGGAGGTCGTCTGGGCGCACCGCAGCCAGTTTCCCGCCATACCGCCCAAAAGGACTGCGCCGCCCACCCACGAGATACACGCCCTCCATGGACCAAAAGTAGTATCTTCGCGCGCATGATAATTATAGAGCCGCAAGAAGGGGAAAACCTGGAAAAAATGCTGCGCCGCTACAAGCGGAAGTTTGATCGGTTAGGGATCGCTCGGGAGGTACGCAATCGGATGTACTACATCTCAAAGGCCGTCCAGCGCCGGGAGCAGATTAAGCGGGCGGCCTACCGCCAGCGGATGCAGCAATCGGCTCAGCTCAGCTGAAAGTCTCTCTAAGCGCTTCACCTTCCCATTGGCGGGATAGCGCAAGTTTAGCCAAGCGATACCTTTGTAGGCGTGCGGGAAATCCTTCGGCTGGTACTCCTTTTTCTTTTTCTGGGCCTTGCCCTTAGCCTAGCAAACCTTCTTGTGGAAAACTTAGGCCTAGCAGGTTCTGGCCCAATTCTAACTGCCGAGCAGGCCTTTGCGCTCTCGGCAGGTAATGCGCTTCTACTGGCTGTGGGGTTTGGGGGGTCTGGGCTCCTATACTTCCTCTTTATCCTCAAGGATTGGAAACTTTTTCAATCAGCTGGCGCTCAAAAGAAGTTCTATGGCTGGGTAGTTCTACTTATGCTAGGGCTTTTTTTAGTTCTTCCCTGGCTGAGTTTGGACGCTGAGAGCTTCCGATTGCCGCCTCAGTGGCAAGCCTTGGAGCACTTCTTGGAGGCCCAGGAGGCCCATATAGAAGCCATCATGCGGGGCCTTATCACGCATGGCCATCTACTCTATCTGCTGCTCTTTATGGCCGTGGCGCCAGGTATGTTTGAGGAGATATTCTTTCGCGGGGCTTTTCAAAGTCAGTTGGCCCGCCTCGTTAATCCACATGCTGCCATCTGGATAACAGCGACGATATTCAGCCTAATCCACTTTCAGGTGTATGGATTTTTTGCGCGCCTGCTTTTAGGGGCCGTGATGGGCTACCTTGTATGGGCTACGCAAAGCCTATGGCCAGCGATATGGGCCCATTTTCTGAATAATGCCTACGCTACGCTTGTGGCGTATGTAGGGCTGCACTTTCTGGATCATCCCGAGTGGATAGACTCTACCTACCGGCCGCCTTTATGGGCTGCGGGGTTAGGGCTAGGGTTGGCTGGCCTAGCGGGTTACCAGCTCTATCGCCTGGCGCGTGGCTAGGCGGGTTGTTACAGCGGTGGTAGCTGGCACCCTCGTGGTAGGGCTTTTGTGGATAGGTCCCATGGGCTTTCTGATGGGATGGCTGATAGCGGGGTTAATCCTTATCTGGGAATGGCAGGAGGGCGAACGCCTGCCCTTAGGCTGGCGAATCGGTACAGCCCTACTCATTTTAGCCGTATGGGGGGCTGGCCTCTACCCCGCTCTCCTGCGTGGAATTCCCTTTCTCCTCCTTATCTGGGCCAGTGCTATCCTTCTCTTTACTAATCCCGCCCAGGACTTTTATCGCAGTAGCGTAGGCCTCTGGGGGGCGGCTTTCCTTGGCATAGGCTGGGGCAGTTTTCTGTGGGCCTTTTGGGAGAAGTATGATTGGCGAAGTGTCCTAGCGTTCATGTCGGTAGTGTGGGTTGCGGATACGGCGGCCTATCTAGTAGGCCGGCAGTGGGGCCGGCATAAGATTTTACCGCAGGCCAGCCCGCAGAAATCCTGGGAGGGGCTGGTGGCAGGGCTTTTAGCGGCAGGCGCATGGGGCTACTGGGCCGTAGAATGGGCAGGTGGCTTAGCCCCCTTACCCTCGGCCTTAGGCGGAAGCCTCTTAGCGCTCGTGGGGTTTTTCGGCGATGCCTGGCAGTCCGCCTGGAAGCGGTACCACGGCCTCAAGGACTCTGGCACCCTCCTCCCGGGCCATGGAGGCCTATGGGATCGCGTGGATGCCCTCCTTTGGGTAGCGCCTTTCTGGTTTTTCTGGCATCAGAAAGGATGAGTCGTGGTAAGGTGAAGTTGCAAGCCTTCTCGTCCCCAGGCTAAATCAGCGCGAATTACTAAGTTCATATTCCACAGGATACGCATTCCGGCTCCTACCCCATAGATAACCCGGCGAGGTAGGCGGAACGTATCGGTACCCGTGGCTAAATCGGCAAAAACCACAGGGCCGCCCATAAAATGCTGATGCCATAGGTGCGCTTCGGCCATACGCGTGCGCAACTCATACTGAAAGAGGTAGGCGAAAGGGGTTACGAAGCGGTTCTCCCGGAAAGCCCGCACCGTAAGCGGCCCAGCAAGTAGGGCCGAGCTGCGGAAGTCCGCCCAACGGTTATAGGCTTGGAGGTCTGTAAGAGGCAGCAAGCCTCCCACCTGGGCTATAGCAGCGCCATGAAGCGCCCCCACTATAATCCATCGCTGGGAAGGACTTTGGTACCAAAGATGATAGTTTCGGAGGCCGAAGGCTAGACGATGCGTAGAGAAAGAGAAGCGCAGCTCGTAGCTCCCTTCTATAAGCCAGCCTCGGCTGGGACTAATCTCAAAGTCGCGCGTATCCCACACTAGCGCTAAACCTGCGTAGGTGCGCCACTGCCAGCGGCCTAGGTGTATTTCTACATTAGGCGGCAGAGGTTGGAAGCCTTGGAGGGCGCTATCCAGAGTCGTGGGCTGCTGCTGAGCCCATACTTTTTCGCCCGTAGGCGTAGGTACTTCGTAGCGGCGGCCAGCCAGCGAGGCCAGACGCTCGCTTAGAGTCCGGAGACTGCCCACGAGGCGAAGCCGACCCCCAAGGAGCGTACGCTCCCCGCTTATCCACGCCTGCCACTGGGTAATATAAAAGTAATGGGCCACCGCCCGCGTGACCCATACCCCTTGGCTATCCTGCCGGGCCTCAGCCAGCTGCCGCTCATAGCGACCAAGGGAGGGGGCCGCCTGGAACCGACCCAGATACGCTTCCCCCAAGCCCCAAAACTGCCCTTGGCTCTCCTCGCGGTAGTTGAGCCTAAGCGAAAGGCGATAAGGTGAGCCTTTCACCCAAGGCGCATCAAATAAGAAGCGCGCATACCGACTCTCACGCAGGAAAAAACCAGCTTGGAGGAAGAAGTAGTACCTATATGGCTCATAGGCGAAGGTAGGGCTACTGGCTCGGCCATTATAGGCCAAGGAGAGCACCCCAGCAAAGCCGATGGTGCGCAGGGCATCGTAGCCGCCAGCCGGATAGCCTACTATTACCCACCCTTCCCGCTTACGGGCTAGATCATAACGGCTAAGCGGTCTGCGCCCCCGAAAGGGAAGGCTATCCCCCAAGCCTATGAGTACGCCCAGCCCTATAAGGAGAGCCACCACAGACAAGTATAGGGCTTATTCGCTATCTTTGAGACTATGCTGTTAGCTCCCCCCACCGCAGTGCGGGAAGCGTATGCGCGCGAGCTGCAGCGCACTTGGCTCAGCGGCAAGGTGCATTCCACCTGGACCTTAGCCCATCTCCAAGAAGACTTTCCTTGTGAACAGGTTGTACGGCTTATTCTTTTTCAGGTGGAGAGTCGGGCCCTTGCGGCGCTTCATGAGATAGGCTACTGGGATGGACAGGACGGTAATCTTACTATCTGGATGGGCGACTTTCTGCGGCGTGCGCGCGAAAAGCTGGCCATCCATCCCGTGCGCCTTCCTCCCCTCCTCTTCAACGCTATCTTCCACACCCTAAATATCCTGCTTGAACCTCAACGCACCTTAGCCCAATTCTACTTCAGCCACCGCACGGCTCTCACGCTGGGCGAGTTTGACTTCTATAGCCAGTATGTGTGCTACTTTGACTTCATCCCGGCTGCCCTCCTTTCCTATGCTCAGAAAAATTCCCTCTCTGTGATAGATAAGGTGCTGTGGGAAGAGAAGGTGCCTCGCATCCTGCAGGTTTATGAGGAGGAGACGCAGGAGCGTATAGAGGCCTATCAGCGACGCCTTCTGGAAAAAATCACCCAGCAGTCCTGGCCTAACCTTCAACGGCGCTGGAAAGAACTAGAAGAGGAGGGCGAGAATCTTATTCGGACGGTCGTCACTGAGGAGAAGTCGTCGCAGGAACTGAGCCAAAACCTTTTTGGCACTACTATCGGTACTACGGGCTCTGGCGAGGAGAGCCGAAAAGCCCGCAACCCGCTCCTGTCAGCCATTGATTATGAGCCGCGCAAAGCCATTTTAGAGCAGTTTCAAACCCCTGTGCGTCGGGCCGATACCCTGCGACGCTTTGAGCTGGAGGAAATTCCAATCCACAAGCAGTTTCGGTTTGTGCAGCGGCTCTTTGAGGGGGATGCTTCAGCCTTTCGGCGCCTGCTGGACCAGCTCAATGAGGCGCCTAATGCCGCCGAAGCCCAGCGCATCCTTCAAAAATCCAAAACCGACCGATCGGATCCAGACATATTTGCCGAATTTGAGCAGTGGGTGCTGTCCCGCTTTCCCAACTGAGGGCTGAGCTGGAGGCGCTCTACACGCAGTACCACCATCCAACCTACCGCGCCGAAGACCCCGTAGAGGTAGTATGGAGCTATGCTGGCCCAGAAAACCAGGAGCTGGTAGGGCTATGGGCGGCACTTTTCGCTTGGGGGCTCCGACGGATAACTATCCAGAAGGTCCGAACTCTTTTGGCGCCCTTAGGTGCCGAACCAGTCTACGCCCTGCGCCAGGGCGCTACACTGGCCTGCCTGCGTCATCGCACCTGGAGCCCCGAGGACATTCAGGCCTTATGGCAGGTCCTCAGAAATTTTTATCGGAGGCATGGGACACTGGCGAATTTTTTTTGGCGCTACCGATGGGATTGGGCTGAGGGAATCAAAGCTTTTCAGGAGGCTATTCTCGGGGAAGCGCCTAAGCTTCGCCGGCATATTGGGTATGTAGCGGCGGGTAGCCCTTCTAAGCGGCTTCAGCTTTGGCTACGGTGGATGGTACGACGGGACGCAATAGACCCAGGCCCTTGGGAAGGCTTCTCACCGCAGCGTCTTTTTCTACCAGTGGATACCCATTTGGCTCGCTGGGCAGCGGCGCGCGGCTTATGCGCAGCCCGCACACCTACTTGGTCTACCGTGGTGGCGCTCACAGAGGTTTTTCGCCGTCTTGCCCCGGAGGATCCTTTGCGCTACGACTTTGCCCTTGTAACCGCCGCTGCCCGTAAAGCCCCTACACCCACGGCTTTATAGCCGCCGACAGAAACGCCCCGCGCTAGTTTAGACCCACTCAGCCTAATCGGCCCCAATCAATAGGCGTCAAGCCCTTCTCTATCAGAAAGGCATTGGCTCGAGAGAAGTGCCGGCAGCCAAAGAAACCCCTCTCCGCTGAATAGGGCGAAGGGTGAGCCGCCTCCAAAATCAAATGGCGCGTGGGATCAATTAGGGGTTTTTTGCTGCGGGCATATTGGCCCCACAGGAGAAAGACCACATGCGGCCGCACGCGCGCAATCTGAGTAATCACGGCATCGGTGAAGGTCTCCCAGCCTATGCCGCGATGCGAGGTGGGCTTATGGGCCTCTACGGTAAGGATAGCATTCAGCAGGAAGACGCCCTGCTCCGCCCAGCCCGTGAGGTCGCCATGCGACGGAGGCGGAAAACCTAGATCCGCCTCCAGCTCCCGAAAGATATTTTGCAAGGAAGGCGGCGGGGGCACGCCCTTAGGCACCGAAAAGCACAAGCCATGCGCCTGCCCAGGCCCGTGGTAGGGATCCTGACCTAAAATCACTACTTTCACCTTATCCACAGGGCACAGATCAAAAGCCCGAAAAATTTGGGGTCCAGGCGGGTATATAACCTTGCCGCGCTGCTTCTCACTCCGCAAAAAGGCTACAAGAGCCTCAAAATAAGGTTTGCTGAACTCCTCGGCCAGTAGGGCTTTCCAAGAAGGCTCTAGGCGCACCTCCGCCACGCAGCAAAAGTACGCACCTCCGCCCTCGACCGAGTGAGAGCCAGAAAACCCCTGCGGGAACCTTTGGGAAACACAGGTTTCTTTGCTTGGACGGCTTCCTGCTTTGCTAAAAGCCCTTGGGAACGCTCAGAGGTAATCTACCTTCCCCTCACTGCGCAGCCGCTGCACCCAGTCGCGCAGGCTCTGCTCCTGACTGCGCGGGAGGATAAGGAGCGCATCCATTGTATCCACAACTAAGTAATCTTTGAGCCCTTCGGCGACGATAAGCTTGCGTGGCAGAGTAGAAAGAAAGAAGCTTCCCTCCACTTCCCGCAGAAGCGCAGGGCTGCGGAGAGCATTTTTCTTTTCATCCTGCGGGGAGACTTCATACACCGCATTCCACCCGCCTAAGTCCCACCAGCGGAATTCGCCCACAACCACACGCACAGGTTGGTATTTCTCCATGATGGCGTAGTCAAACGAGATAGAAGGCACGCGCTGAAAGGCCCGAAGGAGGGCTTCCGAGTCATTCTCCAGCTCGGCGGCTTCTTGAAACACCTCATAGATTTCAGGGGCGTGTTCTTGAAAGGCTTTTTGGAAAACAGCGGCCCTACCTAAAAACATGCCTGCATTCCAGAGAAAGTCGCCGCTCTGGAGGAAAAGCTCAGCCAGCTCACGTGAGGGCTTCTCGGTAAAGGTCTTAACAGGATGGCAGAGGGCATCGGATGTAGGCACAAACTGGATGTAGCCGTACCCCGTGTGCGGGTAGCGCGGCTGAATGCCTACAGTATAGATAGCTTCCGAGAAGTCGCAATTCTCCAGCACGCGCCGCATCAGATGGATAAAAAGCTCTTCATCGGGTATGAAATGGTCGGCTGGCAGTACCCAGAGAAGGGGGTCAGCGGCCTGCCGAGCAATCACCTGGCTGGCCCAGAGTATGCTGGGAGCGGTATTTCGTTGGAGAGGTTCTAAGAGGCGGTTAGAAGGCGGTATTTCGGGCACCTGCTGAGCCAGTAGGTCCGCATGCTGGGAATTTCCAATGACCCAAATGCGCTCTGGCGGTAGCAAGCGGGCCAGTCGCACATAGGTAGACTGAAGCAGCGTTTTGCCTATGCCTAATACATCTAGAAACTGCTTGGGTTGGGCGGCCCGGCTCCATGGCCAGAAGCGCGTACCGCTTCCCCCAGCTAAAATAACGGCATGTGTATGGGCTATCATTGGAGGCCTTCCTTGATAAGGTCGTGAAAGTGGATCATGCCCCATGGACGCCCCTCATCCAGTACAATCAGCTGAGAAACCTTGTAGGTGCGCATCAGGTGCAAGGCTTCGTAGGCTTTTTGGCGGCGCTCCACGGTTTTAGGGTTTGGCGTAGCGATCTCTGCCGCCGTAAGGGTAAGTAAGCGGTCGGGAGAGTATTTTTCCACGGTGCGGCGGATATCGCCATCCGTTATGATTCCCTGCAGTACGGGGGTATCTGGGGCCAGTACGGCTACAGCCCCTTTGCGCCCAGCCGTAATCGCTATAAGTACTTCTTTGAAAGAGGCGTTAGCAGGCACGGCGGGCAGATGAGGCTCGGCGAGGTCCTCTACATGCAGACGCAGCCGTTTGCCGAGTGCGCCAGCGGGGTGGGTAGCCGCGAAGTCCTCTGGGCCAAATCGACGAGCCTGCATTAGGGCAATCGCGAGGCTATCGCCAAACGCTAAGGCCACCGCAGTAGAGGCAGTAGGGGTGAGATTATGGGGGCAGGCTTCTCGCGCAACGGACAGGTCTAATACTAGGTCGGCGGCGCGGGCCACAGAACTTTCCGGCGCCCCCACACACGCCACAATAAACGCCCCGCGCTGCCGCAGCACCGGTAGGAGCGCCTTTACCTCTGGCGTCTCGCCGCTTTTGGAGAAAATAAGCACCACATCGCCTGGCTGGACCACCCCTACATCCCCATGCACAGCTTCGGTGGCATGCAGCCATACAGCAGGTGTCCCCACCGAATTGAGCGTAGCGGTAATCTTTGCCGCAATGTGCGCGCTTTTGCCCACACCAGTCAGCACTACCTTACCCGAAGTCTCCAAAATGCGCTGCACCAGCTCCGTAAATCGCCCATCTAGACGCGCCGCTAAATCCCGAAGGGCTTGCGCCTCCGTCTCTATGACCCACCGCGCTAGCTCTACATACATGTAGGTTTCTCCTTATCTTTGAGCAAAGGTACAAAAACCCGCCGCGTTGGTATGTCGGTGAGCACAGTAGACCTTCGGGAAGCTCTGCAGCGTTACTTTGGCTATCCGAGCTTCCGAGGCCAGCAGGAGGACATTATCAAAACACTTTTAGCTGGCCGAAATACCCTAGTAATCATGCCTACAGGTGCTGGCAAGTCGCTGTGCTATCAACTGCCTGCTCTCCTTATGCCCGGCACTGCTTTAGTGATCTCGCCTCTGATTGCGCTTATGAAGAATCAGGTGGACCAAATGCAAGCGTACGATATCCCGGCAGCCTTCCTCAATAGCAGCCTCACCCGGAAGGAATACGAAGAGGTCAAGCGCGCCTGCCTGCGCGGCGAGGCTAAGCTCCTGTATGTAGCGCCCGAAACGCTCGTGAGCGAAAACTTTCGTCCTATTCTTCGGCAGCTTCAGCTCAGCTTTGTAGCCGTGGATGAGGCCCACTGCATTTCGGAATGGGGCCATGATTTTCGACCTGAGTACCGACGGATTCGCCAGGCTCTGCGCGATCTACCCCCTTTCCCTATGATTGCCCTCACCGCCACCGCCACCCCGCGCGTACAGCGCGACATTATGGAAAACTTAGAGATTCTGGATGCAGTAGTCTTCCGCAGTAGCTTCAATCGCCCCAACCTCTACTACAAGATTGTGCCTAAGCGGTCGCCCCAAGCGGCGATACGGGAGATTGTCCAATATATTCGGGAGCGGCCAGGCCAAGCGGGGATCGTGTATTGCCATTTTCGCAAGCGCGTGGAGGAGCTGGCTAAGGCCCTTCAAATCAACGGCATCAAGGCCCTCCCCTACCACGCTGGCATGGATGCCGCCGAGCGCAACCGTAACCAAGACGCCTTCCTCAATGAAGAAGCCCAGGTGATTGTAGCCACGATCGCCTTTGGCATGGGCATAGACAAGCCCGACGTGCGTTTTGTCATTCACTTTGATGCGCCCAAAAGCATAGAAAACTACTACCAAGAAACGGGACGAGCAGGGCGCGACGGCCTTCCGGCTGAATGCATCCTCTACTACGATTACAACGACATTCTGCGGCAGGACCGCCTCCACCGCGATAAGCCCGCCAGCGAACGCGAGGCTATCGTATTTCTGCTCAACGAAATGGCCTATTTCTGCGAAAGTAGCCAGTGCCGGCGCAAGTTCCTCCTCCAATATTTCGGTGAATCTTACGACACGGATAAATGTGGAGGGAATTGTGACAATTGCCGTTATCCAAAGCAGGGCTTTGACGGGCAACCCATCGCCTACGCTATCCTGAAAACCCTTCAAGAGGTAGGCGGCTGCTACCCGTACGAGGCTATCCTGGATCATGTGGCGGGCCGGCAGCCAGACCTAGGTGGGCGTACCCTGCCCACTGCTGGCGCCCTCAAATCCTACAGCCCCGAGGAACTCAAGGCCTTTCTTATTCAGCTCATCATAGAAGGCTATCTGATGCGTGAGCCGCATGACTACAGCCTCATCCGCCTCACGGATAAAGGCGAAGCTTTCCTAAAGGAGCCTAAGCCTATAACCCTGTACCCGCCTTACAATAGAAACCTATACACCGAAAACGAAGAAATGGTGGAGAACTTAGAGCTCCATGATGAAGTTCTTTTAGAGAAGCTCAAGGAGCTGCGCCGCAAAGTAGCTCAGGAACACCGCGTGCCGCCCTATGTGATTTTCCAAGAGCCTGCCCTTATAGAAATGGCTACGCAGTACCCCATTACCCTTCAAGAGCTAGCCCGCATACCCGGCGTGGGAGCCGTAAAAGCCCAAAAATTCGGCGCACCCTTCGTCAAGCTCATCCGAGAGTACGTAGAGGAAAATGAAATAGAGCGCCCAGTAGAGCTTATCCTCCCGCCAAGCCAGAAAAAGCATCTGGATTGGGCCGAAATCATTCAGTCTATTGACCAGCGCATCTCCCTCCCCACTATTGCGCGGCGTATGGGGATAACCTTGGAAGAACTTCTAACAAAACTGGAGCGGATAGTCTTAGTGGCTGGGGTGCGGCTGCAGTTAGGGTATGCGGTAGAGGCCATGATAGACCCCGACCGCGTGGAAGAAGCTTTCGCCTACTTCTACGAAGCTGAAGAAGATGATATAGAAAAAGCCATGCGCGCCTTGGGCGGGCAATTTACCTATGAAGAGCTGCGCCTTCTGCGGCTGCACTTCCATTTATCGGTAACGTAGCATGCTGGTCTTTCTCCTTTGGCTTAGAGCGGCCCTACCTGAGGTGCCGTCTCAGATAGTGTATTGCGGCATGAAGGTAGCCATCCAGCCCGAAGCTCGCCGCCTTATAGAGGAGCAGATCGCCAAATTTTACGAATACCCTCCTGCGTTGGAAGCCCTTATAGCGCGTGCCGAAACCCTTCTGCCCTACATAGAGGAGGCCTTACGCTATATTGGCGTACCCGAGGACCTCAAGTACCTCGCCATTCAGGAAAGCCGGCTCAATCCCCATGCCGTCTCCCGCTCCCAAGCCGTAGGCTACTGGCAAATGAAAGACTTCACCGCCCGCGAGGTAGGCTTAGTGGTAAATGACACCATAGACGAGCGCAAACACCTTTTCCGTTCAACCGCTGGTGCGGCGTTATACCTGAGTAAGCAGTACGCCCGGCATAGAAACTGGCTATTTGCCATTATCGCTTACTATGAGGGGGGCACGGGGGCCCTACCCTACATTGACAGCGCCTACGTGGGGAAAAATGAGGCTGTCCTTCATGGTAAGACCCATTGGTACGCCCTACGCGCCGTGGCTTATAAAATAGCTTTTGAGGCGCTTATTCAGCGGAAGGTGTATGGGCTGCGGCCGGTAGCCTATCACGGGCCTCCCTGCACCGCCGACCAAATAGCTCAGCTACATGGCATAAGCCTTGAGACTTTTCTGGCTTATAATCCTTGGCTTGTGCGGCCTTTCCTGCCAGGCAGCCGACCTTCTACCTACTATCTGCCAGCGGAGACCCTTCTCACGGAGCTCCCGCAAGAGCCCATCAAAGAGCTTTTCCTACCCGTCACGATGGCGATGGCGTACGCTTCTGTGCCTACAGGGTACCTTCCGCCCCGTCCTAAGCCTGCTGATACTCTCACCGAATCCCCTCCGCCTCTATCGCCTGCTACGCCTAAACCTCCTTCTCCCCCTACTCGCTCACGGACTGCCTTTAGGCCCTTTGCCCTTCTCCCTCTCCAGAAAGAACCCTATTTAGATAAGGAGTGGGCCTATCCACCTCCGCCTTTAACCCGTAAGCTCAAGCGGTGGAATCCCTTCTATGCGGGTAAGGGCCCTATTCTGATTGTACCCCCACGCCGCGCGCATGTACATATCGTGCAAAATCAGGAGACGCCGCGGGCTATAGCCCAGCATTATGGCCTTCGGCTGGAGCAGCTCCTTGCTCGCAATCGTTGGGAAAAAGCGGACACTACCCTACCTACTGGGCTGCGCGTATATCTGCGTGAAAACCGCCCCTACGATGAGCGCCCAATTGTGTATAAGTGGTAAAGCATTTCCAACGGCATTTCTTTCCTGAGCTGGACTCTACGCAGAGCCTTCTCCGCCAGTGGGCGAGCCAAGCTTGCCTTCCCGAAGGTACGCTTATTTGGACTGAGCACCAGCGCGCAGGCTATGGCCGTCAAGGTAGGCCCTGGTGGAGTAGTCCTGGAGAAAGCCTAACGTTTAGTTTTCTCCTCTACCCTTCTCCGCCAAGGACAGCCTATCTGAGCGCCTACGTAGGGCTAGCTCTGTACCGCACGCTTCAGCCTTACACGACTCACCCCCTCTACCTCAAGTGGCCTAACGACCTATGGTGTATCCCTCAAAGCCCTGCGCCTGCTGGTAAGCTAGCGGGGATTCTTATAGAAATCCTCTGGCCTCAAACCTCCCGCCCCATAGCGCTGGTTGGGATCGGCGTCAATGTATATCAGCGCCATTTCCCCCCAAGCCTCTGCGCCTGCAGTTTAGCGCAAATCGGCACACCGCCCAGCTACTTAGAGGCGCTTCTGGATGCCTTTGAGACCGAATTTACTCTCACCTACGCGCTCAGCGAAGCCGAGCTCCGAACTTCCTTTTTAGCCGTCCTCTGGCGGAAAGTATGGGTAGAGGCTGGAAGTCAGAAGCAGTGCGCCGAAATCAGCGCATGGGAAGGCGATAAGCTCCGACTAAAAGCGCTAAGTGGAGAGGTATGGGAGATTCCTGCGGCCCAGGCGACTTTTGAGATCGCCCTCCCATGCTCCTTGTAGATATTGGGAATAGCCGGGTAAAAGCGGCTTGGGCACACCCTGACGCCACCTTGCAAAGGGTAACTCTACGAAGGCCAGCCGACCTGCGCCACTGGGCAGGAAAACCAATCGTCTACGTGGATGTGCGGCGAGCCGAGCCTTGGCGCCGCGTGCTGAGAGAGCTTCAGGCTACTGAGCTTACGCCTAATTTAGGACTACCTTTTCCTTCGGCTTATAGTCAGACTTTGGGACCCGACAGAGCCGCCCAAATTCTAGCGGCCTGGCAAGCTGGAAAATACCCTGCCGTCATTCTAAGCCTTGGTACTGCCTGCGTGTTGGACTACCTCGATGAGGCGGGACGCCATCAAGGCGGGATCATTACAGCTGGCGCTCACCTGCGGCTAAGGGCGCTGGGGACTTCCACGGGCCTTCTTCCGATTTTAGCTCCTTGCGAGGCACCGCTAGCTTTCCCAGGACGCACCACCGAAGAAGCCCTACAGATCGGGGTAGTGCAGGGGCTAGCGTTTGAACTTCAGGGCTGGCTTCGGTATCTCGCCTCAGAGCAAACCTCCCCCACCTTGTGGGTTACGGGAGGCGAAGCGCCCTTGCTCCTTCCTCTCCTCCCCACCGATGCTATCTTTGTGCCCGACCTGACACTAAGGGGAATGTGGCTGTGGTGGCATGCACTTCAAAAGGGCTCCTCAGCGTAGGCTTCTCCCTCCTCTGGGGTCAGCTGACCTTTAATCCGTACAGCGGGTACGGGATTGGCCTTCCGCACTTGGGAGCGGCCACGGCGGGGATGGGCATGGGGCGCCTCGCCTGCATTGGGTTAGAAACCCCTTTACCTGAGCAGCCAGCCCATAGTGCGCACCTGCGCTCAGTCCAGGCGGATTTTTCGGGCTATGGCCGCCGCATCCGCCTTCAAACCCCTACCCAAGTTGCCCACTTTGGTACAGGAGGCCTGCAAAACCTTCTCCTTAGCTTCAGTCGTGGACGGGGGTGGGGTTTCGCTATGGGCCTTCTGCCTCAGTACCTTCAAGGCTACGCTAGCGCACCCCAATCGCTAGGAAATGGCGCCTTCTTCAGCGAACGGGCGGAAGGCATGCTTACGCTAGCCTACCTTCAACTGGCCCTGCGCTGGCACCACCTAGCGTTGGGCTATCAATTTGGCTATCTCTGGGGCACATATGAGCGCCGGCGTACCATTCAACCGCCTGTACAGCCTCTGCCAGATTACCTTATCACTCAGACCCAACTAGGTGGCCCTCAGCATCGCTTCGGCCTCCTCTGGCAGGACTCCCTAGGCCCCTGGACCCTCCAGCTTAGCCTCACCTACACCCTCCCCACCACCCTCAGCCAAGAAAACCTCTATACCTTCCAAAAAAACTTCAACTATACCGCCATTCTTTTAGATACCTTTGCCCTTACCGCTGGGCGGTGGGGTTTAGGTACGTCCCTACGAGGTGGTATAGGAATAGGCCGTCGCAAATGGTGGCTTGGGTTGGAAGGCAGCTACCATACCCCCCCGCAGAGATGGGAAGCGCAGGGGTTAGTGCCTCGGCCTGCCAAGCCCAGCTGGGATGCGCGAGGCGGGTTAGTATTTGTGCCTGACCGCCGCAGCCCTAAGTTCTACCAGCGGCTACATTACCAGTTCGGTGTCCTTGCGGCCCAGCCGCCTTACACCGATCTGCGCTGGTACGGCCTTACCTTTGGCCTAGGATGGCAATTTCCTAAACTCCCCAACCTTGTCTTCCTAAGCCTTGAATACGGCTGGCTGCCCGACAGCTATGTGCACGAGACCTACCTTCAAGTAGGAATAGGCATACTCTTTCGCGAGCTGTGGTTTATCCCGCCGCGCATAGACTGACCAAAACAAGTTGAGCCTTTCTACCGGCGCCTAGGGCTTCACTTAGGTTGAGAGTAAGCCTACCCTGGGGAAATTGCCCCCGACCCTTTGGGGATAAAGCTTCAATTGGAGGGGGAGGCGTGGCTAAAAATTAGCCCGCACCTGCATACGAGCCGAATGGATGGGGGCAAACTGCGAGAAACGTCCCTCGTAAAGGAGGGAAAGCTCTACGAATCGGCCGATGGGGTAGCTAAGGGTGAGGCCCAAGAAGGCGCTTCGGCCAAGCTGGAAGCCCTCTAAAAGGTCTAGGCCTAAGAGGGGCGGTAGCGGCGGGCCCTGAAAAAAAGCCGGTTCGGCGCGCAGGCTGAAAAGAGCCCCCGCACGCAGGCTCCAGCGCTGCTCTAAGGGCAAACGCAAGCCCCATAGACGCTGGGAGGTTGGCACTTCTATCCATCGCCAGCGCATCAGTAGGCCGATCGCTGTGCGCCAACGGCCAGACGGCTGATAAATAAGCTGGGGATACACCTCCCATCCATGGTAGCGGTAGTTCAGTTCAGGCTGCTGCAGCCCATAGCTAAGCCGGCGCGTGTGGGTCAGAGCTACCTCAGCCCCAAAGGCCTGTGTGAAATTATAACGGGTGCGGGCCAGCCCTTGAACCGTCTGCTGGCGCTGCAGACCCGAAAGCGGAAAAAGCTGGCTAAGCTGATACTGAAAGGAAAAAGTCTGATCGCCTCGGGCAGCGGTCCGAAAAAGAAAAAGGTCTTGCCGATGAAGCAGCGTCCATTGCAGAAAGGTAGAGTCGGTAGGCGGTGGAGCGGGAAGATAGCGGTACCAGCGGCTATCGGGGGCGCTTTGGCGCTGGTCTAAGCGAGTATTAGTCTGGTAGCTGAGCCAGCGGAGGCGACGAGTCGGCTGCCAGCGTAAGGTCAGCGCCGCCCCCACCGCTATAGTCGGAATAAACCGCCCCGTAGCCCGCTGCACCCGAATAAAATTGGCCAAAAGGGGATTGACAGCTGGAAAAAATTCCTCCAGCTGCTGGAGGCCATCCCCATTCAAATCGCGCCATTCGTGGGTGCCTTGACCAGGATTGACACTGACGAAGAGGATTTGCCGCTGAGGTGTCTGCTCAGCCGAGACTTGGTAAAAGCCCTCTACTTCCCATGGGCGAAGGCGCAGGCGCAGCGTATTTTGGCTCAGAATCACGCGTTTGGCTTCCAGACGAAAGCCAGTATCCCCTGGCTGGAAGAGGCGATAGGCTAGGCTAATCCGAAAGGCTACGGCTTCGCGGGTGAGGGCTATTTCCATCTGCGGCATATGAGCCATGAAGCGCAGCCTTTCGGCAGGCGCCGACTCGGAAGTTAGGTACTGCCACTCCCGCCGCCATTGATAGCTTAGGTGAAAGGTGAAGCCCAAGCCCTGATAACGTAAAAAAGGGGTATATTCATGAAAGCGGAAGGTAGCGCTATCGGCAGGCTTGGTGCGGCGGCGCTCCGTCCACACGGCAGAGCCAAACTGCCAGCGGCCTAAGGTGTAGAAAATTCTACCCGTTTGGCGAAACCAGCGGTCATGGCTTATGGGGGTAGAAGCCGGAAGGTATTCTAAGAGATACTGGCCGCCTAGTCCGCGGGTAGTATCAATGCCTTCCCACAAGACGGCGTAGCGCTGGTTTTGAAGAGAATCGCCCCAGCGGCGCCAACCTATATGCGGCGTAAGGCGATACCTGCGCTTCCACATTAGAGGCAGTTTGGCTTCTATCAGGCGCTCTATGGCGCGGCCGCCAAGGTCGTTGAAGTTCCAGAGACGCCCATACTCACGCTCATATATGCGATCGGCATTCTGGTAGGCGGCGCCCACATACTGGAAGGCTACCTCTGGCGCAAAGTTCCAAGGGAGGGTATCAGAGCCAAGCCGCCACCGCAGCTTCTGGCGCGTGGCTAAATCCGTTTTGACATGCCCGGCGAAGCGATTTTCGCTAAATCGGCTTCCGTCCAATTCACTCTCCCAGCTCAGGCCGGGGGCAAGCTGCCAGGTGTGGCGCAGGCTGAGCACCTCCACCGAGGTAGGCAGGGGTATCACTCGGCCAATCCGATAATCCCCTCGCCCCTCTCCTACCCAGCGGAAAACATTCCCATTTAGCGTAGAGCGCTCGCGGAGGTAATCGCCTCGTCCCGCTCCTACATAAAAGAAGCTAAGCTGGTACAAAGCCCGCTCGGGGTCTTGACTGACTTGAAAATAGCTTACCAGCTGTCCATTTAGGAGTGTGTCGCGCCGCTCATAGCGGATGCTCCCGCTTTCGTAGGGGAGGGTATCTATACCAGAGAGGATCCCTACGGACTGGCCGGGCGGCAAACTGGCCAGATAGGCCTCCTCGGCAGGGGTGAGGGAAAAATCCAAGGGGCGCCGTGGATTATCCGCCTGCCGAAAGTAGGCACAGGTATAGGTCAGCTGCGCTAGACTCCCTTTCTGTTCAGCCCAGAGAAAAGTACGCCCATAACTGCGGTCGGCATATTCAAAGTCCACTACGATTCGGGTAGCGGCCGTTATAGGCACGCGCGGGGTGAAGGTGATTTCCCCCACGGCATAATCCATGATATAATCCTTGTCCTGGCCTCGCTGCATAAGCAGGCCATTTACATACACCCTTTCTGAGCCGGCGAGGATGGTAATGAAGCGTTCGCCATTTTTACCCGTTAGGGGATAGGGGCCTTGGCGGCCTTCTTGCCCGAGGAAGGAGTTGGTATGGAAACGGCCTTTTGCTTCGGCAAAGGCTAGGCGAGTTTGCTGAGCCTTCCACGGTAGGCGCGCTTCTAGGCCAAGGACATTCCGGTAGAAGTTGGCAAAGGCCGTACCGCTCTGGCGCAGCTCGAGATCGCCCAAGAAAAGCTGAATTTTTCGCCAGCGCAGGCCGATATAGACCCTATCAAAGTCGGCTAGCGTTTGGGTAGCCGCCGTTTGGAAAGGGAGGTTTTCGTCGGTAAGGGCTGCCAGCAAGAAAAGGTCTGGGGCTATTTGACCTTCTAATTGGAGGCGGAAGGCGCTATTGAGGGTAGCATTCTGGCCCGTGCCGACGGTGAGGGTACGGATAAGGCTCCCGCTGCGCTGTAGGCTGGGAACAAACGAATCAGAGGCCGAGGGGATAGACGGGACAAAAGGCTGAGAAACCGCCCGGAGACTATCCCATTTCTCCAAGGCACTTAGGGGAAGGGGCTGAAAACGCGGGAGCGCAGCCGGTAGCGCATAAAATTTATAGCGAAGGCGGAGAGTCTCTGAAACGGCGGGCCAAATTAGCTGGTGAGCGGAGCTATCGTAGCGCCAGGCTACCGAAGGGGTAAATTCTATAGTTTCCTGCAGAAGCCAGCCTGGGGGGAGCGGGAGATGCCCCACACCTGGGGGGAGAAGGGTGTCTACGCTTAGGGTCTGGGCCCATACGCCGCCTATCCCTAAGAGCCACCAGCTTGCCTTAGCCCTTGTAAGCGGGGAAGGCCACATAGAACGTCGTACCCCGCCCCGGCGCCGACTCAAAGCTAATCTCGCCCCCCATCCGCTCTACTAAGCCGCGCGTAATCGCCAGGCCCAAACCCGTCCCCGTGCGCCGCGTAGTGAAGTAAAACTCAAAGATGCGCTCTTGCACCTCCGGGGGAATCCCCGGCCCATTATCCTGAACCGCAATAACCACCTTACCGTCCTGTTTCAGAAGCGTCACTTGGAGCTGGGGCGCCGGCTGATCCTCTAAGGCCTGAAGGGCATTTTGAAGCAGATTATTCAGAATCTGATGCAGGGCATCGGGATTAGCCAGAATCCACAAGGGCTCCTCCGGGAGATGGAGATGGATAGGAAAAGGCCCATGTAGGTAAGGCTGAATCTGCTCCCGCAAAAAGGCCGTAAGCAGCATGGGCCTAAGGGGAAGCTCCTCAGCCGAGCCTAAACGAGCAAAACTCATAAAGGCATTAGCGATGCGCACCAGCGCATCCACCCGATTGAGCAGGCGCGTAGCGATCTCGTGCAGTTTATCCGTCTCTATGGCCGGCAGCCGCTGAAGATGCTGAAGCTGAAGCTTGAGCGGGGTGAGCGCAGTCTTGATTTCGTGGGCGGCTTGGAAGGCCATCTCCTGCTGACTCACGCGCCGAAGCGTGCTTTCTAGCTCCCGCTGACTTTTGCGGAGCTGCTCCACCATCGTATTATAGACGGCTACCAGGGTAGCTATTTCATCTCCTTTGCCCTCCCAGTGGAGGGTAGGCGGTGAGCCGCCCTGAGGAATCGTGCGCAGCTGCGCCACTACTTTTTCCAGACCCCAGGAAAACCGCTGAATCAGCACCAGGCCCAGCAGAATAGAACCCACAGCCAAAACCAGATACACATTTACCGTGTAAGCCACAAAGTAGCTGAGCGCCTTATAGAAATCGCTGCGTGAGAAAGGGAGAGGCACTAGGAGAACCCCTATAACCCGCCCACTTTCGGCGCGCAGCGGCATGTACCCTAGTAGGGCGTTTTCCTGAGAGGCTTCTTCTATGAAAGCTTCCTCAGCTATAGAATCATCTAGCGTTCGGCGGATATGAGCAAGTACTTTCGGTGGAAGCAGAAAGGGTACATAAACGCCCAGATAGGCTCGGGGCAATGTACTAGCGTACAGATAGCCCTCCCGCGAGTAGAGGCAGAATTCGGCCGAAGCTAAGTTAGCGCCGCGCTGCATAAGGTCGCGCACAAAAGATTCCTCCACAGCTACATAGCTGGGAAGCCACGAAGCCAGTTTTTCAGAAAGTATTCTATCTGAAGCAAGATAGCGGCTTAGACTATTGAGCCTTTGGAGAAGGTCGCGCCGCACCTGCTCTTGATTAAGGCGCAGGAATAGAAATAAGGTAGCGAAAAATAGCCCGAAGAGCGGCAGGGCGATCACGATGCCAAAGGCCGCCCTCAGCTGCTGGGCGATAGGCCCTTCACGCCTATAAAAGCTGCGGAGGTAAGGCACAAAAATCGCCGCTCTCTGTATACCCACGGCTATGGCTAAAAGAAATAGCAAGAGAGGTAGGCCCGCTAAGGCTTGTACCCTATCGCGAATGGGGTAGCGCATGTACAAGAGAAACCGGCGGCCATGGGGTAAAAGGTATTCGTAGTGCCCCCCGCGCAGCCGCCATAAAGGGGAGGTAAATTGCTTATCGTAAAGGTAAGTAGGAAAGGGCGCATCGGCCCACCAGCGTATGAGCCGCCCATTTTCATAGAGGGCATAGGTAAGAGGGAAGTCTTCCGATTCGGCATAAAGCCGACGGCGCAGCGGCATAGGCCGGGGATAAAATTCGATTTGAAGGATAAAAGGCACCATTCCAGCAGGATGCAAAGGCAGCCGCACTATGTAGAAATACCTAGGCCAGCCCTTCTCCACAAAGTAGAGGTGAGGCGTGAGCGTGGGGATAGCCATCCGCTGAAGGTGCCGCCAAGGGAGCGGACGGGTTTCAAACGCATTATCCGCCCGCCGTTCTTCTAAGGTCCAGCAGGAAATTACCAGCTCATACTGGTCACCTACCGAAAGGAGGTAGCGTTGAACAAGCTGGGCAAGAAACCGTTCATCTATAAGGTTGTCATCTAAAGAAGCTGGCAGGCGATTCCAGAATAGCGTATCCCCAGCGATATGGGCCAGGAGCTGCCCCAGCTGGTATTCAAAGGCGGGGTTACGCAGTTCTGCCAAGCGTGGCGCATAGGCCGCTAAGATCCAGCGGGCCTTCCACTGACTACCCCAGGTAATCCAGCTATTTAGAGCCATCACAAGCAAAAGACCTTGAAGAGTCTGGTGAAGATATTCGGGCAGCTTATTTCGCCAAATTGGGGTAAGGTAAAGAAGCGCAAGGGCTAATAGGCCTTCTTCGCTAAGGCCTAAGGCGGCTGCGCCTCCTACCCCGAGCAGCCCAAGCCCCAAATACCAGTTTCTCTGGCAGGTAGCTTCGAGAAATTGCCATACCCGCCATAAGAGGGCTAACCCTACCCCCCAGCCCACTAGCTTACTCCACTGGAAGGCGCGCAGGGGGTCAAGCTGAATTTGGCTATGCCGACTGAGGAGAAATATGGCCCCGCCTACTAGACCCCATAGGCCGCAGTAGGCTAAGGGGTAGAAAACTGGCCCAAAAACTTGCCCCTGCGGTAGGAGAGTCGTGGCCCAAAAAAGAATGCCTATACTCCATAGGAGGTCCCAGAGGGTGTTATGGAGGGGGCCAAGGGCAAAAAGCTGGGCTTCAAAGAGCGGTCCTCTGAGGAGCTTAGCTGGGATACCGCTCCAGTGCGATATCTGCCAAACCGCCACTAACACAAGCAGAAATAGCAGGCGAGCCTTTAGGGGTGGAAAGGCTTGGCGCAAGGCTACCCAAATCCAAAAAAGCCCGAGTAGTAGGGCTAGCCCTATGAGGGTGAGGTAAAACGGGCGAAAGGGCCAGCGCAGCGCTTGGGGAAAGTGCAGGTACAGCCGAAGGAGCGGTTCGCCCGCTAGCCCACGCAGTATTATTGGTAGTCCGCCAGCGGCTTCCTGAGGCCGCAGCGAAGCAATCCATTCGCTATCACCCCAAACGGGAAAAACCCATCGCGGGTAAATAGACCTGACAGGAAAGCGAATCTGTATAGGGAGGAGGACTACTTGCAGGCTGCTGTCGGTCATGAGCTTCAGGGCATAGTACCGAAGGCCGCCATCAGTGAGAAACTCCCCCGCCGTACTAGCGAAGGTGGGTGCGACGGCGGGCAAAGGCCAGCGGGTGGTATTCCACTCAATCACTTTGCCCGTCGGGTCATACCGCAGGAAGAGAAATTCGGGATGCTCTTGCCATCTCCACGAAGCATTTCGGTAATTGTAGAGCAGCGCCGAAGCCCTCTGAAGGCGTTCTAGCCAAGCAGCTTGCGCCCAGGTCTGTAAAATCGTTAGGTGCCAGCGCAGAGGCGCAAATTCATTAATCAACCCTAGTACTATGCCCAATCCCCCCGCTACCAGCGCGCCGAGACGCGCCCAGTATGGCATACCTTAGCTATCCGATGGGCGGCTTTCTATCTTGCGCCCGTAGCGGTAGAGAAAATTATACTTGTCAATGTAATGAGCAAGCACCCGATCTATGGTGTCTTGCACATGGCCAGGCACATATAAGGTATAGGAGCGCTTATCTCGCAAAAGGAGCGTGTAGCGAACCAGCGAGGCCTCTTCCACCTTGTAATAGTCGTACACGCTTTCCCACGGTATGAGTTCCACGTCCCACCGCAGGGTTTGCCACCGATAGCGTGGATTGTAAATGCCTCGTTCAGAAAGCACATACATGTACTGCAGGCGCAGGGCGAGGTACAAAAGGACTACCAGTAGCCCGTTACTGAAGCAGAGGAGGGCGATCTGCCACCAGCGCTGCGCCGCCGCAGCGGTAGGGGAAAACTTGAGAGCGAAGGCATACGCCAGCATGCCCCCACTCAGACTGGCAAGAAGAAAGAGAAAAAGCCCAATCGTCCAGAGGCCAAAAGAGGGCTTCTCCCATCGTAAAAGAAAGCCGCGAAAGTGCCGCCTAAGCTGGAGGGAGGCAACTCCCACCCCTATCACCACGAGAATTAGGCCTCCTACCAGGCTCATCAAGGCATAGGTCAGGAGCGTGAGGGCGACTTCTAGCGACATATAAGGTTAGCTAAGTTAGGAATTTTGGGGAAACTGCCCAAAGGCCTGTAAGCGGGTGGACTGGGAGGGACTATTCTGGCAGGTCTTCTCGGCGGATAGTGCTTGGATCGGTCCATATGCGCCGGGCGATAGCCTGGGCGGTCGGGGTCGCCGCTAGGCCGCCTAGCGCCGTCTCCTTGAAGCGGGCATCCATAGCTGCGCCTACTTCGCCCATAGCCACTACTACTTCGTCTACAGGGATAGTCGCCGTATCGCCTGCTAAAGCCATCTGGGCTGCGGCGGCCGCAATCACCGCTGCTGAACCGTTTCGCTTTACGCAGGGTAGCTCCACTAAGCCCGCTACGGGATCGCAAATAAGCCCTAGCATGTTCATAAGCGTGAGCGCCACGGCCTCAAATACCCGTGTGGCGTCTCCACCCAGGCAATGCACGATGCCAGCGGCGCCCATAGCGGCAGCGGTACCTGTCTCAGCCTGACAGCCGCCTACGGCACCCGCTATGGAAGCCTTCTGCTCTATAATCAGGGCTACCCCCGCCCCTATAAGCATGGCTTCGTAGATGGTGCTTCGAGGCACCCCGTGATGCTTCTCCAAAAAGGTGTAAATACCCGGTAGTATCCCTGAAGCGCCCGCCGTAGGCGCAGCTACCACCCGGCCCATACAGGCATTCGTTTCTTTGGCTGCCGTGGCATAGGCAATAAGCAGGGAAAATTCGGGGCTGATCACATGACGAGTGGCCTGAGCCAGCTTTTTGCCCGTGTCGCGCACTAGACCGCTGGGAGTCTGGCGTGGCTCCCGCAGGCCACTTTCCACCGCATCCCGCATCACCGCATACACCTGCGCAAGCCTATCCCATACCTCCTGCGCCGAGCGTTTCTTCTGATGCATCTCATATTCTAGAACTACTTGCCAAAGGGGTATGCCGCGCGCCGCAGCGGTAGCTCCCCAAGCGGCGAAGCTCTCCCACCGCATCCTTCAAAGATAGGGAAAGCCTTACTTTGCGCCGTGTGGGTGCGCGGATGGGCCTACCAAGCCTTGACCTTTTTAGGCCTTCTTATCACCCGGCTGGCCTTTCTGTGGTGGAATAAACCTTTTTTAGCCCCTGACGCCCCGCTCTCGGCGGTATGGCTGCGCGGAATAGGCTTTGACTGGGTGGCCGCTACTTGGATTTGCCTACCCGCCTGGCTAAGCCTCCTCGTAGGATGGCCTAAGCTAGCGCTGTGGCTATGGCGTCCCCTCCTAGCTCTCCTTCTGGCCTTAGAGGTGATTGATGTGGGCTATTTTCCCTATACCCACCGCCGCTCAGGCCCCGAGCTATTGGAAATTCTCAGCTTTTGGCAGGATAGCCTGCCCGCCCTTGGCAAATATGTACGGGATTTTTCGGCGGGCTTTCTCTTCTGGGGCCTCTTAGCGGCTGGATTAGGCGCTGCTGGCGGGTATGTAAATCGCCTCCCCCCTGCTTACGCTCGGCTACGCCTCTTCGGCTGGGCCGTCAGCATAGGGATTTTGGGCATAAGCGCTCGCGGGGGGCTGCGTCTCAAGCCCCTTTTCGTCGTAGATGCAGCTTTAGAAGGCTGCCCCACCTGTACGCCCTTCGTGCTGAATACAACTTTCTTTTTTGTGCGCACACTGCAGCAGCCGCCTTTACCGCCTTGGCCGAAATTGCCCCCCGACGTCCTTCCTTACCCGCGTCTATGGCAGGCTGACCCTCAGTATGCCTTCGCCCCCCGCCACAATGTAATAATCCTCATCCTAGAGAGCCTCTCCCAAGCCTATCTGGCCCAAGGGTATGCGCCCTTTTTGGACTCCCTTCTACGACAGGGGGCTACCGTACGCTGGGGCTTTGCCACAAATAGCCGATCGGCTGAAGGTATCCCAGCCATCCTTTCTTCCTTCCCCTCATGGGGTGAAGAGCCTCTCATCTTTACCCCATACGCTAGCCGCATCCAAAATAGCCTAGCGGAAATCCTCCAGAAATGGGGCTATACTACGGCTTTCTTCCACGGCGGTAATAACGGCACCATGGTCTTAGACAGCTACGCCAAGCAGGCAGGCTTCCGCCACTATTTCGGCCGGCGGGAATATCCTTACCCCGACAGGGATTATGACGGCACCTGGGGCATATGGGATGAACCCTTTCTCCAGTTTTGCGCCGACCAGCTAGACCGGCTACCAGAGCCTTTTTTAGCCGTTATTTTCACGCTCAGTTCGCATCACCCCTATGCCATACCGGCCGAATTGCAGGATAGCTTTCCCCCGGGGCCACTTCCCATCCATCGGGCTATCCGCTATACGGACTGGGCCTTGCGCCGCTTCTTTAGCCGAATCAGTTCTCGACCCTGGACACAAAGAACCCTTTTTGTTTTCACGGCGGATCATACGGGCCCTTTAGCCGAGCCCTATCAAGTAGCCCGCCAATTCCATGTGCCTATTGGCTTTTACCTTATAGGAAAGGCTGTGCCAGCACCCGACACCTTGGCCAGCCAGATAGATATTCTCCCTAGCGTTTTGGAAGCTGTAGGCTACCCGCATCCCGTGCCCATATGGGGACGCAGTGTATGGCATAAGGACAGCCTTCGCTGGGCTCCCCAGAAGCCCCTACCTTTTCTCTTGCAGGCCATCGGACCGGGATACCTTGTGCAGCGTACCCTCCACGGCGAACTGACCAGCTACCGATGGAAGGGCTCACCCTATGAGCTGGAACGCACGGATACCCTGCCGCCTTGGTGGGATGACTGGATCAGCTATCTGGCCAGCTATGGCCTCTGGCTTCAGAAACCTCAAATGTCCCCCGCGAGGGGGCGCACTACGACATCTTCTACCACTACAGAGGGCGGCAAATGAATTAGGCTCCAGATCAGCTCTGCCACGGCCTCAGGTGGTATAAACCGCTCGCGGGGTAGGTTTGTGCCCATCCACGAGCGCGTATAGGTAGCTCCCAAAGTGAGGTGCGTTACGCCTACCCCATATTCCTTAAGAATCTGCCGGAGGTTGCGGGCCAGAGCTAGGAGGCCAGCCTTAGCCACGCTGTAAGCTACCCCTGAAGCGTAGGCCTGCACCGCCGCCACCGAACCTATGAACACGATGCGTCCCCGTCTCTGCGCTCTAAACCGTCCCAGAAGGAGTCGCGTCAGATGATAGGCGCTACTTAGGTTTATTGCCACCATTTCTTCATAAGCGCCTTCTCCTTCGTCTATGAGGTTGCCTGGAGCATAGCGCCCGGCGTTATGAATCAGCACCTCTATTTCAGAGTAGGTGCGTAAGATATGCTGGGCAAAGGCAGCCCGCGCAGAAGGCTGAGTGAGGTCGGCTACCTGGAGGTCCCAGGTAGGATGTTGCTGCCGCAGAAGCGCTACGCGTTCCGCCTCCCGTCCGCATCCCACCACCTGATACTTTTCGGCCAGGCGCTGTGCCAGGGCATAGCCTATCCCACTTGTAGCGCCAGTAATTACGGCAACGGCCATGGGCTATTTAGCATAAAACTCTACCAGCTGCTTCTTAAGCTCTACGGGCGTTACGCGCCGCAGTTCCCCTCGCTGAGCAGTAGAAATCAGGCGCGTCTCTTCGGAAACCACTACCACTAATGCGTCGGTGCTTTCCGATATGCCTATAGCGGCGCGGTGTCGCTGACCAAAAGTCTCAGGCAAATCGGTTCGGTCGCTTACGGGAAGCGTACAACGGGCGGCTACGATTTTATCTCCCCGAATGATTACCGCTCCATCATGGAGGGGGCTCCGCCTATCAAATAGCATCAAAAGCATCCGCGCTTCTACAGGCAGCAGAAGGCTATCGCCGGTTTGGGCATAGGAACCGAGGTCATCGTTGCCCTCAATCACAATAATCGCCCCTAAGCCTCGGCTGGCTAAATTATTTACGGCTTGGAGGATTTCGGTGGCTAGTTTTTCTATCTTGTCCTCGCTTACGACTTCACGGCGCAGGAAGGGCAGCTTCCCGAAGGGACGCAGGGCATAGAGGGTGCGTCTGAGCTCGGGCGCAAGGGCTATAGCCAGCAGCATTCCGAGCCACAGAGCCAGCTGCCGCAATAAAAAGTTTAGCGTCTCAAGGCCTGTGAGGTGCGCCACCTTGCCGAGACTAATCAGGAGAAAAAGGAGGATGGCTACGTTGAGGAGGTTTTGGCGGTATAGCCACCGCAGCAGGGCATAGAGGAGGGCCGTGAGCAGGAGGATATCCACAATATCCTGCGCATAAACGGGTATGAGCCCTATACGGAAGACCTCCATACGCCGAGGAGTTGGCAAATCTGGCGGGCAGCCGCTACATCATGCACCCGCAAAAGGTGCACACCTTTGCGCAGGGCCTCCCAGTGAAGGGCACTCATCGCTGGAAGCACCGTACGCGGCGTGGCCCCAAGGGGTCGCCACAGCATGGATTTACGCGAGATTCCAATAAGTATCGGATAACCTAAGCGCCGAAAGAGCGGAAGGGCCCGAAAAAGCGCATAATTGTGGTTCAGCTGCTTCCCAAACCCGAAGCCGGGGTCTATAATGATATCATGTATGCCCATTTGAGTGAGTGCTTGGATTTTTTGCACGAAGTACATCCATACTGCACGCACTACGTTAGCGTAAGAGGGGTTTTGCTGCATAGTTTGAGGGGTTCCTTTTATATGCATCAGCACGTATGGGACGCGATAGTGGGCCACGACCTCCCACAGCTTTGGATCAAAGGCGCCACCAGAGATATCGTTGATGAGGTCCGCGCCCTCTTCTAGGGCGAGACGCGCTATGTCGGCTCGGAAGGTGTCTACACTGATGGGCACTTGCGGAAAGTTTTTTCGGATGAGGCGAAGGGCGGGTAGGAGGCGGCGTCGCTCTTCCTCCAAAGGCACTTCAGGGGCCCCAGGGCGTGTGGAGACCGCACCAATGTCCAGAATATCAACCCCTTCTGCTACAAGAGCTTCGGCACGCCGTAAGGCCGCCTCAGGCTGGTAGGCTTCTCCCCCATCCGAAAAGGAGTCGGGCGTTACATTTATCACGCCCATAAGCCGAGGCGGCGTCAAGGGAAAAATCCTATCGCGAAGACGCAGAGAGAACCTCACGCAGGACATATTCTATCACCTCGCGTATAGTGCCGTAGGATTGTGGGTAAAGGAAGGGGACCTCCTCAGGGGGCACCCAGCGATAATCCTGGATGCCTTCTTCCTTCTGCACGGACACGGGCGGACAGTGCTGCAGGCAGCGAAAAAGATACCAGGCCACCTGCTTGAGATACACTTTGCCCGCGTCGGCATAAACATGGTAGGTATAGGTAAGAAAGCGCTCTAGGCGAACTTCAGCCAGACCAGTCTCCTCATAAAGCTCGCGCTGGGCGGTAGTATCAGGCGATTCATGGTTCTCTTGCTTACCCTTTGGAAGGTCCCAGCGCCCGCGCCGCCAAATAAAGAGAAAAAGCCCCCCAGCATCTACTACTACCGCACCGCTGGCCGGAATATTCTCAAATCCTCTCCGATAGCTTTCCCAAAAAAGATTTAGGGCTTCAGCCGAGGGAAAGTAAATAACATAGTGGCCTTCCGTCTGAGCTAAATGAAACTGGCGAATCTTCTCCATCGTCCCAGGAAGGTAGAGAAGGCGCGGGGATTTCTGGTGAGGCAGCACCTGAGTAGTCGGCAGGCCGCGCAAACCCGGCGTAATCACGCTGAATTCCAAACAGCAATCGTAGTGGTACACGCGTAGCATTAGTCTAATATAAAGGCTTTTGAGCCAAAAGAATAAGGCGGGGGCTTTCCTCAGGTAGGAAAGGTGTAGCGGTGTAGTCGCCCCAAGTGGCTTGTACATTCAGCCCGCTGCGCGCCAGCGCCTGATAGAAATCGCCTTGGGTGAGCTTGAAGAGGGATTCCAGATAGGTCTCCCCCTCTATTTCTATCTGCTTATACAGGAAGTGGGCATCCTGCCAGCGGCGTATGTGAAAGGTATAGCCCGCGCGTTGGAGGGTTTCTTCCGCTTTGGAGTTACAGCAGTAGATATTTAGGTAGTCTATGATAAGCCAGCCGCCAGGCTGCAGCCAGCTGGCTAGGCGTTGTACGAGCCGCAGAAAGTCTTCCCAGCGCTGGATAGAAGTACCCAAACTGGCAAAGAAGCTCCCAATCAGGTGATAGGTACGGTCAGGCTGCCAGCAATTCAGATCTTCAAAGAAGAAACGCACGCCTTCAGGAAGGTCGGGGTACTGGACGGCGTTATCTATCGCATCCACAATTAGGCCCGCTTTAGCTAATGCACGCGCATAGCGGCCTTCCCCGCAGCCCGCATCCAGCCCATAAGCGGGAGAGGGTAAATTTACGTGATCTAAAATGCGGCGCACAAAGGCAGCCGCCTCCGCCTCATCTCTATGGGCATATAGAACCTGATAGTAAGGCGTAGCAAACCAGGAATTCATGGCTCAAAAATACACATGGCGAGGTAATTTTAGCGCCTCCCTATTTAGTCAAAGTATTGGAGGACCTCCTGCCCCAGTAGGGCAAAGAAAAGCCCCCATACAATCATGGCGAGGCTCATGCGCAGAAAAATCTGATGGCGTGAGCTTCCAAAGGCTAGAGCTAAGGCAGTGCCTATGGGGGGACTGAGAAGAGGCGGGGTGAGAAAAGCCACGCCCCACAAGCCATAGCGCTCCCATAATCTACGCCATTTAGGGGAGGTGTCTGGCGACGCAGCTGCAGAGCGCCGTCCCCGCCACCAAGCCCGCACCTTATCCCCTAAGTAAGTAAAAAACCCTACCCCGAAGATCCCGCCCCCCGTGGTAAGTAAAAACTGCTCCCAGAAACTAAGGTGCATAAGCAGGCTCATGCCCACCCCTACCATGAATTTGAAACCACTCATTAGGAATACGGGTAGATATTGCAGAAGCTTCAGCTCAGCCATGGAGACTGCCGTAGGCTAAGTCGCCGGCATCGCCCAGCCCAGGCACGATGAAGGCGCGGGCGGTAAGTTCCTTGTCCACCGCCCCCACATACAGCTTAGCCTGAGGCAAGTGACGCTGAAGCACCTTTACGGCGTACTCTGAGGCAATAAGACCCATTACAAAAAGCACTTTGGGCTGCCCGCGCAGGCGGATAGCCTCATGAGCCTGCAAAATGCTGCGGCCCGTAGCTATCATCGGGTCCATCAGCACTACAGGCCGTCCTGTTAGATTGGGCACGGCTAGATAGTCTATTTGCACCTGAACCTCTCGATTGGTAAGCTCAGTCCGATAGGCTGCCACAAACCCCGCATCAGCAAAATCAAAGGCTTCCATAGCCCCTTCTAAAAACGGATTACCCGCGCGTAGGATACTTACAAGTACTGGAGGTTCAGCCAAGATATGAGCCTGCGCTTGGCCCAAAGGCGTAGTTACCTCTACCAGCTGGTAAGAGAGTTCTTTGCTAATCTCATAGGCAAGCAAAAACGCCGCGCGCCGAAGGTTCCATCGGAAGCGATGGCGATCCTTTTGAAGCTTTTGGTCGCGCAGCTCAGCTAAGATTTGTGTGAAAAGGGAAGGCTGTCGGTCTAGAATAACTACTTCCACTTGGCTAAGGTAAAACAAACCCATCAAGTAGCTTTGTACCCCATGCGGCCGGTTTTCAATTCGGCTCAGGCGCGCCGCGCCGATGAAATCATGCAGCTGGAATATGGGTACTTAGGGGTGCTTCTTATGGAGACGGCGGGGCGGCGGGCCGCTTACCTTTTGCGCCGACTCTACCCTGAGGCTAAGCGGTTCGTGGTAGTGGCTGGCAGCGGAAATAATGGTGGTGATGGCCTAGTAATTGCGCGCTATCTCAGGCGTTTTGATAAGGAGCTTTTCATTCTCCTTACACACCCGCCAGAAAAACTTAGCGCACTAGCCCGCATTCAGTATGATATCCTTACGCGTTTGGGACTAGCCTGCCATATCCTCAGCCCGGATCAATTGCGCAAGCTACAGGCCTTTTGCGCTACTGAGCCCAAGCCTATCCTGATAGATGCGCTCATAGGTGTAGGGCTTCAGCAGGCCTTACGGCCTATGCAAGCCAGCCTCTTGGAGTTTTTGCGCAGCCTAAACTTGCCTACTGTAGCCATAGACCTTCCTTCGGGGCTTAGCGCGGACACAGGCGCCCTCATCAACCAGCCTCTGCGCTGCGAGCATACCATAACTTTCCAAACCGCTAAAATCTGCCATCTACTCACCCCTGCAGCACTATATTGCGGGCGTCTGCATGTAGTAGATATTGGCATATACCCGGAGGTGATTGAACGGATTGGAACCCGCTGTTTCTGGGTACCGCGTAAGGCCGTGCAGCGCTTTCTGCCCCAGCGGCCGCTAGATGCCCATAAGGGTACGTTTGGCCACGTTTTAGTGATAGGAGGGTCTAGAGGAAAGGGTGGAGCAGCAGCATTAGCTACTTTAGCGGCGCTGCGCGTGGGGGCGGGCCTAGCCACTGCGCTCATCCCAGGTTCAGCCGCACCCAGCTTCCACCGAAAAACGCTCAGTGGTATGAGCCTCACGTATGGCGACGCCAGCGTGGCTTATCTCAACGAAGCCGCCGCCCTATGGGGGGCCCAGCACCTGCAAGGAAAAACCGCTGTGGTCTTAGGCCCCGGCTTAGGTAATACGCCCGAAACCCAAGCGTTTTTGCGCGAGCTACTCCCACGCCTATCGGTGCCGTGTGTGGTAGATGCTGATGCCCTTAATGCGCTAGCGCAACAGCCAGCCCTCCTGGCTCACCTTCCACCCGAGAGCATTCTCACGCCCCATCCGGGGGAGGCAGCCCGCCTACTTGGCACCACCACCGACCAGGTTCAGGCCAAGCGGCTGGAATCAGCCCTGCGCCTGGCTCAAAAAACCGATCGCCTTATTCTCCTCAAAGGCGCCTACCCGCTCATTGCTACCCCAAAGGGCGAAGTATACCTCTTTCGTATCGTTGAACCAGGCCTAGCTACGGCGGGTACGGGTGATGTGCTGGCAGGGATTATAGGAGGGTTTTTAGCTCAGGGGGTAGCACCCCTTCGGGCGCTTCTATTAGGGGTCCACCTTCATGCTTTAGCGGCCCGCCTTATGCAGCAGCGCATGGCCCCAGCCGCGCTTACCGCCGCCCTCCTGCTCAAAGGCCTCGGACGCGCCCTGCAGCTCCTGGGTCAGGCAAAATAACCCCGCCGGTACAGAGTCTTCAGCGCCCGCGTAGTAAGCTTTAAGGTTACCTTTTGGCCACCTAAGACAAGCTGTTTCTTTTGCAGATTGAGGTCAAACCGCCGCTTGGTATGGCGATTGGAGTGCGATACATTCCAGCCCACCTGCGGGCGACGCCCCGTAACCTCACACACACGCGCCATAGCGCAAAGGTAGAAAACCGCCGCTTAGGGAACTTATTCTGTACAGCTCCCCTTACAGATGCTTCCTCCGCCTAGTACGAGGCGCACAAAGAAGCGCTGCGGAGCTATAGAAGGGCCGTCCGTTAGGCGTACCCCAGCAGCTCGCCAGTCTTTGAAGCCGCCTATAGCGGTTTCATAGCCTATTTCCAGTCCTAAAATACCCCCTTGCTTGAAAAGGTAATGCGCCGCTAGGACTAAGCCGCCTTGGGCGCCTTTCACCGAGAGGATACGCGGTACTACGCCAGCCAGCGTATCCACGGCTTGGCTAAAACTTCGCTCTTCAACGGCCCCGCGTAGGATGAAGCTATAGCCGCTTCCTCCAATGCTCAGGGTAGGCAGGAGGAGAAGCCGTTCCCCGAGCCGCCAAGGGTAGCCTACGCGGAAGCCGCCGCCACCCCCGCGCAATGCGCCGCCCAGGTAGGCTTCCCCGCTTCCCCCCACAAATACATACCCCAAGAAGAAGCCTCCACCGCCACCAAGCGTTGGAACTGAGACGCTGACAGGCATCGTAACCCCTCTGACCTGAATTACTTCTTGCAGGGGTTTATAGCCTGTGACCACCTGGTAGCCGCCTGAGAACCACCCCGCCCCACCCCAGACGCCCTGAGCCCATACTATACCTACGAGCGTGCCTACCAATCCTAAGCATTGGCTTTTCATAAGACAAAAATAAGCTAAAATGGCCTACGCAGAACTAAATAGCCCCCTCTGAATTCAAACTTTGGGTTCGCATTAGGCCAAAATCAAGCCGAGTGGCGCAGCCGAAGGCTATTCAGTACTACAGCGACCGAGCTCAAGGACATCAGGAGCGCGCTAAACCCTGGGGTAAGGTAGAGCCCCGGCCACAAGCCCATAGCCAAAGGAATAGCTATAAGGTTATAGGCGAAGGCCCAGAAGAGGTTTTGAGCAGTAATACGGCGCAGGCGATGGGCTAGACGGTAGAGGGCTGGGAGGGCTTTTTCGGTTTCACAAAGAAGGGCTATGCCAGCGCTATGCGCCGCGGGGCCCGCACTTCGGTAGACGGCTATCCCTACATGGGCCGCCTGAAGGGCTAAGACGTCATTGAGCCCATCCCCCACAAAGGCTACTTTCTCGCCCTCCCGCTTGCGCGCTTCGATCCACTCGGCTTTCTGCATCGGCGAAAGCCCCCCATACACTTCTCTAATTCCTAAACTGTGGGCTACCTCCTCAGCCGCTTTAGAAGCATCCCCTGTAAGCAGCACTACCCGTTTGCCCGCTCGCTGAAGCTCTTGGATAAAAGGCCTAAGAGAGGAACGGACAGGGTCCTTGAGCCGAAAAAGCCCAATCGGTTCTTGGGGCGTAGCGGCTGCTACGGCCAACCCATCCGAAAGGGCGAGTGTAGGATGCCACTGCGCTAGCCACGCTGGACTCCCAAGAAAAATTTGTCCTACAGGGAAGGTAGCCACTAGGCCCTTACCTGGCAGCTCTTCTAAGGTTAGGGGCGCTTCTGCGGGCTTTATCTGCTGGCGCCGTAGATCCTCCGCTAAGGCCTGCGCAAGCGGATGAAGGCTAGCCATACACATTCGCAAAAGATACGGGGCGTAAGCTGGGGCATACCACGTAGCTTCTTGCACAGTCGCTCGACCTTGGGTAAGCGTACCTGTCTTATCAAAGGCCCATAGGGTAGCTTCTGGAAGTGTCTCCAGCTGCGCTACTTCCCGCAGAAGCATTTGAGACTCGGCGGCATGCTGGATACTTAGCTGCACCGCCAGCGGCGTAGCTAAGCCTAAAGCACAAGGACAGGAAATAACCAACACACTCAGAGCCCTCTCCCAGGGAAAAAGCCCTTCTGCGCTGCGCCAGAGGTGGTACAGAAGAGTGAAGGCTGCTAGGGCCAGCACCACTAGTACAAATACCCCCGCCACTCGATCGGCTAGCCGCTGGAGGCGAGCTTGGCTGCGCTGCGCCCGCTCCAATCGCGCCACTAGCTGAGCTAAAAAAGTCTCTGAAGCTCCTGCCTCTACCTGTATCCAAAGCGTCCCCGAAAGATTCTGCGTGCCAGCCCATACCCTACTGCCCTCCTCCTTAACCACTGGAAATGCCTCGCCTGTGAGAAGACTTTCATTCACGAAGGAATGGCCCCGCACGACTACCCCATCCAGCGGCACAGTAGTCTGGGGGAGTATCTCTACCCATTCGCCAGGCTGAATTAGGCTTGTGGGCACCTCTTCCGCACGACCCTCCCGCAGGCGGCGGCTAGTAGGTACAGCCAGCGCAGAAAGACTCTCCATCAGGCGCTGCGCCCTAGCCCGAACCTTCTCCTCCAAATACCGCCCTACCAGTACGAAAAAAAGGATTTCCGCTGCGGCGCTGAGCGCATGCCCATGGCTTCCTTGGTACAGCTCTATCGTGCCCAGAACTAAGCTACCTGAAAGGCTCAAAGAAACGAGTGTATCCATTGTAAGCTGGCCGAACCTAAGCTGCTGCCAAGCTGGGCGAAAAAAGAAAGGCATACCTACCAGCCCCACTGCTACTAGGCTGGCCGCATAATAGGCCACCCAAACATAGGCAGGCCAAGCTACAGGGAAAAAGTGAAGAAGCCCCCCCCACCCAGCCAAAATTCCCGTCAGGATTATGTAGCCTAAGAGCCTTCTGAGAAAGCGCCGCTGGTGGAGGCTCTGAGCCGCCGTGTCGGGAAGAAGCATATAGCCCGCTGGTGCCAAGGCCGCTTGAAGGGTAGAAAAGGAGGTTTTCTGCGTCTCATAGCGCACCAAAACCTCCTGGGTGGCGAAATATACTTTCGCCTTTTCCACGCCAGGTATATTTTCTAAGAGAGTTTCTACACTGCGGGCGCAGCTTTGGCAGCTCATCCCTACCACGCGATAGCTGGCCTCCACCACCGCCATAGTGTAAAGATACTCTACCTTTGCTCAGTGGAAAGGTACGACGTAGTAGTAATAGGGAGCGGACCAGGGGGCTATGTGGCGGCTCTACGCGCAGCCCAGCTCGGAAAGTCTGTAGCCCTCATAGAAAAGTACCCTACCCTTGGCGGCACCTGCCTAAATGTAGGCTGCATACCCTCTAAAGCCCTGCTGGACTCCTCTGAAAAATTTTACGAAGTTCAGCACCACCTGAAAGAGCATGGGATCAGCCTAGAGGGGTATGCGCTGGACTGGGGCCAAATGCAGGCCCGCAAAAATGCCGTAGTCAGGCAAACGGTCAGCGGTCTCAATTACCTTATGAAAAAGCAGCGCGTGGCGGTATATCACGGGGTAGGTCGTTTCCGCTCTGCGAATGAGATCGCAATTGAAGGCGGACCTGTCCTCTACGGCCAGCATATTATCATTGCTACAGGCTCCAAGCCAGCCACGTTGGAGGGTGTGCCCATAGATAAGCAGCGCATAATCACCTCCACCGAGGCCCTCAGTCTGGGGGAGGTGCCCAGCCGACTTCTGATTGTTGGCGGCGGCGTAATAGGCGTAGAGATGGCTTCTATCTTTGGTCGCCTAGGCACTAAGCTGGTTTTAGTGGAGTACCTAGACCGCCTCCTCCCCGGTATGGATGCTGAGGCGGCCGAAGAGGTGCGTCAGCTTTTAGTAAGTGCGTATGGGGCGGAAATTTACCTTGGGCATGTCTTGCAAGAAGCGCAGGTAAAGGGCTCAGTCGTAGAGGCCAAGGTAGCTTCCCGAAAGGGCGATAGGACGCTGACATTAGAAGCGGATTATGTCCTAGTGGCGGTGGGCCGACGCCCTTACACCGAGGGACTAGAGCTGGAAAGGGTCGGCTTAACCACCGATGCGCGCGGCCGCATCCCCGTAAATGCCCATCTACAAACCGCTATCCCGCATATCTACGCTATAGGTGACGTAGTGGCTGGGCCCATGCTGGCCCATAAAGCCTCAGAAGATGGCCTCTTCGTAGCGGAGACAATCGCTGGCCGAAAGCCGCATTTGGATTATCGGCTTGTGCCTTCGGTAGTGTATATCTGGCCAGAAGTCGCTGGAGTTGGCTATACCGAGGAAGAACTTCAGAAGGAAGGGCGGCCCTATCGGGCGGGTAAGTTTCCCTATCGGGCGCTGGGTCGGGCGCGCGCAGCCCAAGAAGTGCGTGGGTTTGTAAAAGTGCTTTCAGATAGCAAGACCGACCGGCTTCTGGGCCTTCATATAGTAGGGGCGCGGGCGGCAGACCTCATAGCCTTAGGGGTGGCTGGCTTAGCCTATGGGGCGTCAGCGGAGGACCTTTTCCGCCTACCTCTGGCCCACCCCACCTTTAGCGAAGCTATCAAGGAGGCCGCCCTCGCCGCCAGTGAGGGCGCCCCGCTGCACCTTTAGCCGATGCGCTCGCTGCTTTTTTGGGCCTTCCTTTCGGCCCAACCCCTACCCGATACCGTCTACTTTATAGGCGCTGTCGCGGGGGATACCCTGGCCTACACGGCCTATAAAGCTTTCCCGGGCGGATGGACGGCCTGGAGCTTCAGCCGCCACCAAAACGCCTGGCACCTTCAAGCCTGCGACAGTTTCTGGCTAGACTCGCTTGGACGGCTCACCCTCCACCTTTCTCTAGCCCCTGAGGCCTCTAATCTAATCCCACGCTGGCGGCATCGCTTGGCCTACACCTCAGACCGTGGCGTAATCTGCACGCGCGAGCGCTACGATCCCACCTATCAAACCTTCGTGCCTCAGCAGCGGATATATGCCTGGGGGATAGCTTTGCGCTGGGATAGCCTTCTCATGGGGTGGTTCGGCGTGCTTGCGCTAAATCTTAGGCCTGAAACCGGCGACACCCGTTGGCCTTTCCCCACCCTCCATACCCAAAGCCTATGGGGCGACAGCCTCTTGCTGGAGAATTTCCTACCCGATTTTTCGCTCTTTGTGGAGGCAGGCGGCTATCTTTTAGGCGAGCGCTTCGCTCTCTGCGATAGCTTCTATCAGTACGCCTCTCCACGCGCAAATCCGCAAATAATCGGTTCGCACTTACGCTGCTACAATAATCTGAGGCTCATAGAGCAGCGCGATACCTTTTGCCTAGCGGACAGTTGCTTAGCCCAGACACGCACGCTCAGCTATGATGGGGCACACAGGCTGCACTTGGATTCGGTGAGCTGGCGGACATACACCCGTCAGGGTCAGCCTCTGCGCCAAGGCGAATTGCGACGGCGCTATCTCTGGCAAAGTAGCGCCCAGCCCCTTCGGGCTGAATACCCTGAAGGCACTTTCATATGGAAGTATAGTACGCAAATGGTTAACCTGCCCATAGCTCCTAAGGTTTTTCGTCTCGTGGGTCGGCAGGGTTGGGTGGAAGGTGGGCTCTACCCTACATCCCTCCACCTCTTTGACCTTGCGGGCCGCTGCCTCTGGGAAGCCCACCCTACCGAAGACGGGTATTTTGAGCTGCCAGAAACCCTAAATAGCGGGCTATACCTCGTAGAGGTAGGCGGCAGCTGGTGGAAAGTTTTCCTACCTTAGAAGCATGTGGGAATGGATACGGCGCTTCGGTAACGACTGGCAGGAGGGCCTAGAGGCGCCAGCAGTGCCTATCCTAGCCAAGCCTTGGCGCGCCATAGCTACCTTAGGTATGGGGGGGTCGGCCTTCGGCGCCGAAATCGTGCGAGCCTGGGCTCGCCCCTACCTAAAGCTGCCATGGGAAATCATACGCGACTATCGCTTACCTGCTTGGGTAGATAGCGCTACGCTGGTGATAGCCGCATCGTACTCGGGCATGACCGAAGAAACCTTAGCCGCCACTGAGGAAGCCCTGCGACGCGGCGCGAGCGTAGTAGGCTTAGCCAGCGGTGGTCTGCTAGCGCAATGGGGTCAAGAGGGCCGCCTCGCCGCCTTTCTGGATTTGCCAAGCGGCCGGCCGCCACGCGCCGCCGCTCACCTTTCCGTACTGGCCCAATTTCGCCTTTTAGAAGGTGCTGGATTGATTCCTTCCAGCTGGCGCGAAGAAGCTAAAGCCCTTCTGCCTCTCCTTTTCAGTGCCCAGCATCCCGATACCACCCGTCTCAAAGCGCTAGCGGCGGAATGGGCTAATCGGCTTATTGTATTCTATGCACCCAATGAATACGAGCCCATCGCCTTGCGCGCCCGCCAGCAGGTTCAGGAAAATGCCAAGCATCTCGCCTGGCACCACGCCGTACCTGAGATGAATCATAACGAAATCGTAGGCTGGGAACAGCCTGTTCCCCTTTCGGAGCGGATCGCAGTATGCCTTATCTACGGTAGCCATACGCATCCGCGTACACGCCTGCGCCTGCGCTTCATGGAGAGCCTACTGAACCAGCGCCGCATTCCCTACACCACCCTGGAAGCGCCCCCAGCACCTTACCTAACTGAGCTGATGTGGCTATTTCATGCGGTGGATATATTCTCAGTTTTCCTAGCGGAGGTTCATGGCTTAGACCCTACTCCTGTCCCGGTGATTGACCAGCTCAAGCAGCACTTGGCTCAGCAGGCCTGAGCGTTACTTCCGTCTGGCTTTAGGTGGAGCCATAATAGGGCTCCTCTGCAAGGGCCTGGCCTACTGGGCTGCTGGTACCGCTGGCTTTTTAGCCGATGCTACCGAAAGCCTACTGAATACGTTTACGGCCCTTCTAGGCTGGTACGCCAGCTGGTGGGCACAGCGGCCGCGCGATCGAGACCACCCCTATGGACATGGTAAGGCCGATGCCCTCATTTCCAGCTTCCAAGGCCTCCTCATCATCGCTACGACGGGCGGGCTTTTATACCTCATCTTAGCTGGGCATTACCGAGCCTTGCAGCCAGAGGGCGTCACCGAAGCCCTCCTAGCGCAGGGGAGCGCACTCAGTCTTAATACCCTCTTAGCCCTTCTCTTATGGAAAGGTAGCCAGCGATTTCAATCTCAGGCCCTTTTGGCTGAGAGCATTCACCTAGCCGGCGACGCTGGCACTTCTGTAATTGCTCTGATAAATCTCTTGCTCCTGTATAGCGGTGCGCCCCTATGGCTAGACAAGGTAATTGGTGTAGCCTTAGCAGCAGCGATAGTGTATGGGGCTTTTCGAGTCCTGCGCCGAACCTTAGCCAATCTCGTGGATACTCAGGATCCTGCCCTTTTGGAGAAAATAGTCCAGATTCTGGATCGCCATCGGCGTCCTGAATGGATAGACATTCACAATGTACGCATCCAGCGGTATGGCGCCGCCTTGCATGTAGATGGACACGTGACGCTACCGTGGTATTGGGATTTAGCGCGGGCGCACGAGGCGATGAAAGCCTTAGAGGAGGCTATTCGGAAAGAGCTAGGCGAGCCGATAGAATTTTTTTGGCATATGGATCCGTGCGAGCCGATTTGTTGTCCATTTTGCGAGGTGCTGGATTGTGCGCATCGGGTAGCGGTTTTTCGGGAGCGGCTCCCTCTGCGGGCTGAGCGGCTTTTTGTGAATGCGAAGCGGGCGTGGCAAGAGGAGTGAGGGATGAAGGGGGATGACTATAGGTAGAAGAGCGGAAATTTTAGAAGAAAGGGGGCGGGGGGGGCCGGGGGGGCGCAGCGTGGCCGTCGGCGTCCCCAGCGGCGGCACATAAAGGCGCTGGCCGGCGGTTAGGGTCGGGCTGGTTAAACAATTCGCCTGCAACAGCAGGTAAAGGGGAA